>NZ_JANADK010000001.1:6189285-7427142 GCF_024199795.1 Bradyrhizobium sp. CCGB01 | reverse complement strand
AGGATCAGAATGGTCATCACGCCTTGCTGCCCCAGATAGGTCAGGAGCTCGTGCATCTGGAGGACGAGAAATCGCTCGTCGGGCATGGCGTTCAGATAGCCGTTCAGGCTGTCGATGATGACAATGCGGGCATTGTCGGCTTCGACGCTTTTCCGCACGTTTGCGGCGAACTCGCCCGGGGACTGCTCGGCCGGATCGATCTGTTGAAACCGGATCAGTCCCGATGCGAAGTGCTTTTCGACGGGCAAGCCAAGCGACTTCGCGCGAGCCTCGACGGTGCCTCGGCCCTCATCGAACGCGAAGAATACCGCGTGCTCGCCTCGCTCGGCCGCCGCGATCGCATAGGTCAGCGCAAGGGACGATTTACCGACGCCGGCGGAGCCGATGAGAAGCGCGTTCGTGCCGCGCTCGAGACCGCCGCCCAGAAGCTGGTCGATCTCCGCGTTGCCGCTCGGCGTGAACTCGCCCAGGAAGGCCTTATGATGCTCGGCCGCGACCAGGCGGGGAAAAATCCGCAAGCCTCCCCGCTCGATCGTGAAATCGTGGAAGCCGCCGCGAAAACGAATACCGCGCATCTTGATCACACGAAGCCGCCGCCGTTCTGCGCCGTAGTCGAGGGCAAGTTGTTCGAGCATCACCACGCCGTGCGCAATGGAGTGGAGCTGGAGGTCGTCCTGGGATGACGAAAGATCGTCGAGCAGCACGACCGTGCAGTTGCGGTTGGTGAAGAAATGCTTCAGCGCCAGTACCTGGCGCCTGTAACGGAGCGGGTTCTGGGCAAGCAGGCGCAGTTCGGAGAGGCTGTCGAGCACCACGCGGGTCGGATTGATCCGTTCGACCTCCCTGAAGATCAGGCCGGTCGTTTCGTTCAGCTCCATCTCGGCCGGATGAAACACCGTGAGCTCGCGGTCGGGATCGAGGGTCGTCTCCGCCGGCACCAGTTCGAAGATGTCGACCCCTTCGAGCGACCAGCCGTGCCGCTGCGCCACGAGGTCCAGCTCGGGCCTGGTTTCGGATAGCGAGATGTAAAGCACGCGTTCGCCGTTACGGGCGCCCTTCAGCAGGAATTGCAGCGCTATGGTGGTCTTGCCGGTGCCGGGCCGTCCCTCGTAGAGATACATCCGATTGGCGTCGAAGCCGCCTCCGAGGATGTCGTCGAGCCCCTCGCTGCCGGTCGAAACCCTCGGCAAATCCGGCTCACCGTCCTGAGCGGCGCTGGCTGTGGTGATCATCGAACGTCCTGACGCTTTTACCCCGGAAAGGGCGTCATGGGTGTTGAGTCCCGCGGCTGGCAGCCAAAGGCTTCCACCGAAAAGGGAATGTCGATAAGGAACTCGAAGGACGGCCCCAAGTTCCTTTGCGGGAAATGGGCCCCTGTGGGAACCGCTGTCCTGACGGTCGCTACTGCTGCGGCTTCGCCATGCGCAGGGCGCCGGGTCGTATGCCGTATCTGCGCATGACGGCCTTGCTCAAGGCGCCTTCGGACGCATAGCCGACCTCGCCCGCGATTTTCGCGATCGGATCGGAGGTACCGGCCAGCCGCTTGCGAGCGATCGTCAATCTCAAATCGGACAAGAACGCCATCGGTGCGATCCCCGCACGCTTTTGAAATGCCCGCACCAATGTCGCGCGCGAGGTGATCGCAACGGCCGCCATCTCATCGAGCGTCCAGTCCCGGGCGAGATCGCCGAGGATCGCGGACACGACACGGGCCGTGGTGCGGTCGCGCAAGAGCGACACCGTCCCATTGCCGGTTGCGTCGTCTGCGAGATGGTCGCGCAGCATCATGACGAACAGCGCCCTCGCGAGATCGGCCGCAACCACCTCCGACCCGACCCTCCCGGCATCCAGCTCTTCGCGGATATCGGTCAACAGGCGCCGAAACCTCTCCAGCAACGGCTCGCCCGCTGTGCGCAGGATGATCTCGTCGGGAAGGGCGGCAATCAGCGGGTTCTCGTCCGTCGTCTCGAACAGAAACCGGCCACACAGCAGCTCTGTATCGACCTCGGCATCAACCGTCGCGCGCTGGCGGACGCCATTTCGGACCTCGGTCTTGATCCGCCCGGCAGCGCGCCCCGTTCGACTGCGGACCGCGTGACTGTCGCCGTGCGGCAGCAGCAGAATGTCACCAGCCTCCAGCCTCAGCGGGTCAAGGCCCGGGCGCTCGACCACACAAGAGCCGCGTGTGACCATGTGGAATTGCGCCCATCCTCTGCCGTTTGGCGCGTGCAGCGACTCCCAGCCGCCGCCGAACTTGCAGGAGTCCTCGAACACGGGACGGATCCTGAACAGCGGCACCATCGCCTTCAACAGCTCCGCCGCGTCCGTCTCGGACATTTCTCTCCCCTTGATCCGCCCGGACATGTCTCCGAGCCGCCTGGCCATCCACGGAGCGGCAAAGCGCATCTAACCTGTGCGCGTCAAGGCAGCGAGGAAGCATAACATGGCAATGCTCGACTGGAACAACTACCGCCGTCAGGTCGTCGCGGGCGTCGGCGAGATCGGGAAGCTGGCGCCGGATACGGTCAAGGGTTACGCGACCCTGAGCGGCGCAGGCGCCAAGACCGGTCATCTCGATGCGAAGACGCGCGAGCTGATCGCGCTCGCCGTCGCCATCAGTCTGCGCTGCGACGGCTGCATCACTGTTCACGCCGCTGAAGCGAAAAAACATGGCGCGAGTGAGGGCGAGATTGCGGAGGCGCTCGGCACCGCAATCTCGGTCAATGCCGGTGCGGCGTTGGTCTATTCGACCCGCGCGCACGAGGCTTTCAGGGACGCGTGAATTCACCGACGCTCATTCCTTCTAACATCACCTAACGAGCCATCTTCGCAGCGTCCGCTAGATTTGGGGACATGAAGGCGGACGTAATTTCCCAAAAGCACGATTGGTAAACGGAGGCGAATATGTCGTCCAAGACTCCGACTGAGATATTGCCACGACCTGCGAATGTGTCACGCCGCGGCTTCGTGGGAGGCCTCTCGGCGGGCATTTTGGGCGCGGTCGCGACCGAGGCGGCCGGCGCCGAGATACTGGCCGACATTCCCGATCGCGGCCCCGGCGCCGATCTCAGCGCACACAGCGAGCGCTCCCGTTTCGCAAAGCTCGATCGCATTCCGGAGTCCACACCGGGCAAGCGCAACGTCGACCCCGGCGATGCCATCAATTCCAAGACGCCGCACCATAAGCTCGTCGGCAACATCACGCCGACCGATCTGCATTACGAGCGCAGTCATTCCGGCGTGCCCGATATCGATCCGGCGCAGCACCGGCTCCTCATCCATGGCCTTGTGCAAAAGCCGCTGGTGTTCAGTGTCGAGGACCTGAAGCGGATGCCGTCGGTGACGCGCGTCGTGTTCATCGAATGCACCGGCAACGGCTGGGAAAACTGGAAAAAGGCCGATCCCGACATCACGGTGCAGAACACGCATGGTCTCGTCAGCACCAATGAATGGACCGGCGTGCCGCTGAAATTCCTGATCGACCTCGTCGCCAAGGACAAGGGCTCGAACTGGATGCTGGCCGAGGGCGGCGACGGCGCAGGCGTCGATCGCAGCATCCCGCTCACCGACGAGATCGTCAACGAAGCCTTCGTCGCCTATGGGCAGAACGGCGAGCCGCTGCGGCCTGCACACGGCTTTCCGATGCGGCTCGTGATGCCGGGCTTCGAGGGCAACCTCAACATCAAATGGCTGCGCCGCCTCAAATTCGGCAACGCGCCCTGGATGACGCGCTGGGAGACGGCGCGCTACACGCAGCTGCTGGCGGACGGCAAGGCGCGGCAATTCCAGCTCAGGATGGAAACCAATTCGGTCATCACGCAGCCCTCGGGCATGATGCAGATTCAGCCGGGCTACAACCGCATCTCCGGCCTTGCCTGGAGCGGCCATGGCAAGATCGCCAAGGTCGAGATCTCGACCGACGGCGCGAAGACGTGGAAGCAGGCGCAACTGAGCCTGCCGGTGCTGTCGAAGGCGCAGGTACGCTTCCAGATGGATTGGGTCTGGGACGGCAAGTCGACCAAGATCGTGAGCCGCTCGACCGACGAGAAGGGCAACGTTCAGCCGGACCGGCAGTCCTTCATCGCCGCGATGGGGAGCAATGCGCTGTTTCACTACAACGCCCAGCAGACCTGGAGCATCGATGAGGCCGGGAGGGTCCGCAATGTCCTCGCATAGCAAGCTGTTTCTCGCCGGCATCCTCGCGACTGGTTTGCTCGCAGCCCCCGCGTTGGCGTTCGATTTCGGCCGTCCCGCAACGCCGGCCGAGATCAAGCTGTGGGATATCGATATCGGCCCCGACGGCAAAGGCCTGCCTGACGGCAGCGGTACGGTCGCGCAGGGCAAGCAGGTGTTTTCCGACAATTGCGCAGCCTGTCATGGTGACAACGGCCAGGGCGGCATCAAGGATCGGCTTGCCGGCGGGCAGGGGACGCTCGCCTCCAACATGCCGGTCAAGACCGTCGGCAGCTTCTGGCCCTATGCGACGACCTTGTTCGACTACATTCATCGCGCGATGCCCTATCCGACGCCGGGCTCGCTCAGCACCGACGAAACCTACGCCGTCACCGCCTACATCCTGAGCCTCAACGGCATCGTTGCTGCGGACGGCAAGGTCGACAAGGACAGCCTGCCGAAAATCAAAATGCCCAATCGCGACGGCTTCGTTCCGGAGCCGGAATTCGATCCGGCCAAACTGTTCCGCAAGAAGTGAGCGGGCGATGAGGCTTTCGGCACTGATCAGGATCCTCGCTCTGGTCGCAGCGATATGCTCATGGGAGACACAGGCAATGGCCGCAGACGGACTCATCACCATCAAGAGCAACTTCGGGCCCGAAGACACGATGAAGCGACTGGAGGCCGAAGTGAACGCCAAGGGCCTCACCGTGTTCGCCCATGTCGATCATGCCGCGGGCGCCGCCGCCGTGGGTCTGACGTTGCGGCCGACTGATCTCATCATCTTCGGCAACGCCAAGGGTGGCACGCCGTTGATGCAGCAGGCTCAGACCATCGGCATCGACCTGCCGCTGAAAGCGCTGGTCTGGCAGGACGAACAAGGCGCGACCTGGCTGTCCTACAACGATCCCGCCTGGCTCGCCGGGCGTCACGGTGTCGGCGAGCCGGCCAAGGCTGCGGTTACCGCGATGACCGGCGCCCTGCATGCGATCGCGACCAAGGCGACTGCGCCGTAGCAAGCGCTTGAGGAGAGTCCATGAACAGCACCGACGGGCAACAGGCGCCATCCACTCCCCAAGGCGGCAAGCTCGCGAGATGGCTGGTCGTCGCGGTGTTATGCGCGATGCTCGTGGCCGCGTGCGTTCTGGGCTATCTCGGCTGGACCAGCACGGACACGAGCGTGCCGGCGTCCGGCTATGTCGCGCTGGTGCTCGGCGTCGCGTTCTCGCTGGTCGTCGGCATCGGCTTGATGGCGCTGGTGTTCTACAGCAGCCGCAAAGGCTATGACGAGCCCGCGGTGCTGATACAGGAGCCGGAGAGCGAGGCGGAGGATGGACAGAGCGGTCCGCGCTAGCGGCTAGGGTAATCGCATATGGCGGTTTGCGCGATCACAGCGCACGCCTCGTCCTTCGAGACGACCGCTTCGCGGTCTCCTCAGGATGAGGCTAAGCGGCATCAGTGCCGGTCGAAACAGCGGCCGCGCACTCGGCCCTCATCCTGAGGGCCCGCCAACGGCGGGCGTCTCGAAGGATGGCCACAGGGGAATCGCTCCCATATGCGATTCCCCTGCGCTAGCGGCCAGCGCAGAGAGCGATGATGTCATTGTGCCAGTGTTTTGCCCGACGGTGCAACCGGGGCAGTCTGTAGCGAGGATTACGCTTCGCTCCACCCGGGCTAGTGGACAATTCTCGCACCGCCTAAGCCATTGATTTCACAACCCCCGTCTACTGTGCATGGGGTTGTTTTCTCAGCTTTTGTTTTGAGGGGGCTATCCCGCCCCTAACGCGACCGCGGCGTTGTAGGTCACGAGGCTCGCGGCATAGGCCAGCACCAGCATGTAGAGGAAGGTCACGGCCATCCAGGTCCAGCTTCCGGTCTCGCGCCGGATCACGGCGAGCGTGGATGCGCATTGCGGGGCGAAGATGTACCAGGCCAGCATCGACAGCGCGGTCGCGAGCGACCATTTCGTCGCCAGCACCTGACCGATCTGCTCGGCGGCCTCCTTGCCGCCTTCGATCGCATAGACGGTGCCGAGCGCGGCCACCGCGACCTCGCGCGCCGCCATGCCGGGGATCAGCGCGACCGCGATCTGCCAGTTGAAGCCGACGGGGGCGAGCAGCGGCTCGAGCGCCTTGCCGATGATCGCGGCGAGGCTGAAGTCGATGGCGGGCTCGGTCGCGCCCGCGGGCGGCTGCGGGAACGAGGCCAGGAACCAGATCAGCACCATCATCGAGAAGATCGTGGTGCCGGCGCGATAGAGGAACATCTTGGCGCGGGTGAAGATGCCGATCACGATCGATTTCAGCCGCGGCATCTTGTAGTCCGGCAGCTCCAGCATGAACGGCGCCGGCGCATAGTCGCGCAGCATGAAGAACTTGATCAGGAACGAGACCAGCAGCGCGCTGGCGATGCCGGCCGCATAGAGGCCGAACATCACGAGGCCCTGGAGGTTGATGAAGCCCCAGACGTCTCTCGCCGGAATGAAGGCCGAGATGATCAGCGTATAGACGGGAATGCGCGCCGAGCAGGTCATCAGCGGCGCGATCAGGATCGTGGTCAGCCGGTCGCGCTTGTCGTCGATGACGCGCGTCGCCATGATGCCGGGAATGGCACAGGCAAAGCTCGACAGCAGCGGAATGAAGGCGCGGCCGTGCAGTCCCGCGCCGCCCATGATGCGGTCCATCAGGAACGCCGCGCGCGCCATGTAGCCGAAATCTTCCAGCAGCAGGATGAACAGGAAGATGAGGATGATCTGCGGCAGGAACACGATGACGCTGCCGACGCCCGAGATCACGCCGTTCTGGAGGAAGCTCTGCAACAGGCCGTCGGGGAGGGTGGCCTGCACGAGCTCCCCGAGCGCGTCGAAGCCGGACTTGAGCAGGTCCATCGCCGGCTGTGCCCAGGCGAACACCGCCTGGAACATCACGAACAGGATCAGCGCGAGCACGATCAGTCCGCCGACCGGGTGCAGCACCACGGCATCGATCCGCGCGGTCCAGGTGTCGGGTCTGGCAGGCAGGCTGACGCAGTCGGCAATGATGCGGTCGGCCTCGCGCTGGGTGGCGCGCAGCTCGGCGACGCTGAGCGCGCGCCAGTTGTTCTCCTGCGGCTCTTCGGCAAGTTTTGCCGAGATTTCGTCCGTCAGCGCCAGCAGATCGGCCGTGCCGCTCTTGCGGACCGCGATCGAGGTGACCACGGGCACGCCGAGCTCCTTGGCGAGCCGCGCGACGTCGACGGTGATGCCGCGGCGGCTCGCGATGTCGAACATGTTGAGGACGAGGATCATCGGCCGGCCGGTGCGCTTCAGCTCCAGCAGCAAGCGGATGGTCAGGCGCAGATTGGTGGAGTCGGCCACGCACAGCACGAGGTCGGGCACGGTCTCGCCGGAGGCCTTGCCGAGCACGAAGTCGCGGGTGATCTCCTCGTCCGGGCTGCGGCCGCGCAGCGAATAGGTGCCGGGCAGGTCGACCACGGAGACCTGGCGGCCCAGGGGCGTGACGAAGAAGCCTTCCTTGCGCTCGACGGTGACGCCCGGATAGTTCGCGACCTTCTGCCGGCTGCCGGTCAGCGCGTTGAACAGCGAGGTCTTGCCGCTGTTTGGCGTGCCGACCAGGGCGAGATGCAGCAGGGGTAATTCCATGGGATCAGGCCTTGGATCGGGGTCCGGTCGGCATCTAAGCGACGATGATGGCCATGGCTTCACGACGGCGGACCGCGATCGTGATGTTGTCGACACGGACGGCGATCGGGTCGCGCCCGACCAGCCCCTCGTGCAGGACCTCGATCCGGGCGCCCTCGACGAAGCCGAGCTCGATCAGCCGGCTCTCGAGCTCGATGTCGGAGAGGGCCGAGCCCGCGTCCTTGGCGGAAAGGTGCTGGATGACGCCGATATAGCCGCGCTGGGCCAAGCCCAGCGGCATCCGCGAACGCGTGTCATTGGTGTCGGTCATGCCCTGTATTTTCAACGCAGGGCATTGAGGTCAAGCGCGCGGGTCGGTCGAAACTGCACCTTAGAGTGATTTTAAAGTGCAGATCGGGGGACGCCCGGAAAAGCGCCCCTGACGCCTACTGAGCCGGGACCTTTTCCGGCTGGATGGCGGCCATGGCGCGGCTCTTGAAGTAGTCGAGCACGAACAGGCGGATCGCCGAGGACAGATTGCCCTGCTGGCGGGCGCCGTCGATCTCGCCGACGAGCTCGGACAGCGTCATGTTACGCAGGCCCGAGATCTCCTTCATGCCGTTCCAGAACGCCTCTTCCAGGCTGACGCTGGTCTTGTGGCCGGCGACCACGATCGATCGTTTCACGACGGGCGACTTCATGACTGATCCTCGCGATCGATCTGATGCTGGTCCAGATGCGCCTTCGCCTTGTCCGCGTGCGTCTCCTCCGCCGACCGCTCCGCCTTCGTGCGGCCGAACTTCGCCCGATTGGCGTCCGCCCGCTTCGCCGAGGCTTCCCGCTCGGCGCGCTTCCTGAAACGATTCAGGTTGATGACGTTCCCCATGCCGCGTCTCCATCATCCGATCCTCCTCAGACAAGATGAAACATTCAGAAACAGGGTGGCGCGTTGCGCCCCACAAGACTTGATCGCCATTCGCTCGTCCTCGTCAATCGGCCTCTGGGCCATCAAACGATGAATTAGCCCCGTCAAGGGCAGAGAGGCCGGCGTAGCACGCCGCCTCCCCGCAACATTGACGGTAATCAAATCCTGTCCTTTAAGCCTTATATTTATGCTTCCCGGGGCTCCGTATCATTACGGATGACTATCGGAATTCGGAATTCATCCGGGCTGCGTCATTTTCTCCGGCTGCACCAGGCGGTCGAACTCGGCCGCCGAGACGAAGCCGAGCCGCAGCGCCTCCTCCTTCAGGGTAGTACCGTTGGCATGCGCCGTCTTCGCCACCTTGGCGGCGTTGTCGTAGCCGATCTTCGGCGCGAGCGCGGTCACCAGCATCAGCGAGCGCTGCATCAGATCGCCGATGCGCTTTTCGTCGGCGCGGATGCCGCTGACGCAATGTTCGGTGAAGGAGCGCGCGGCGTCCGCCATCAGGCGGATCGAGTGCAGCATGTTGTAGGCGAGCACGGGCTTGTAGACGTTGAGCTCGAAATGGCCCTGGCTGCCGGCGACCGTGATCGCAGTGTGATTGCCGAACACCTGGCAGCACACCATCGTCATCGCCTCGCACTGCGTCGGGTTGACCTTGCCGGGCATGATCGAGGAGCCCGGCTCGTTCTCCGGCAGGATCAGTTCGCCCAGGCCCGAGCGCGGGCCCGATCCGAGCAGGCGGATGTCGTTGGCGATCTTGAACAGGCCCGTCGCGACGGAATTGATGGCGCCATGCACCAGCACATAGGCGTCGTTCGAGGCCAGCGCCTCGAATTTGTTGGCGGCGCTGGTGAAGGGAAGCTTGGTGATCCCGGCGGCGTGCTTTGCGAACAGTCTTGCAAAGCGCGGCTTCGAGTTGAGGCCGGTGCCGACGGCGGTGCCGCCCTGTGCCAGCGGATAGAGGTCCTTCACCGCGACCTTGAGGCGGGCGATGCCGCTTTCGACCTGGGCGGCGTAGCCGGAAAATTCCTGGCCGAGCGTCAGGGGCGTCGCATCCTGGGTGTGGGTGCGGCCGATCTTCACGATCTTGCCGAACTCCTTCTCCTTCTTGCGGAGCGCGCGGAGCAGCTCGCCGAGGGCAGGGACGAGATCGGCATTGATGCGGCTTGCGGCCGCAATATGCATCGCGGTCGGGAACGAGTCGTTCGACGACTGGCTCATGTTGACGTGGTCGTTGGGATGCACCGGCTCCTTGGCGCCGAGCTTGCCGCCGAGCAGCTCATTGGCGCGGTTGGCGATCACCTCGTTGAGGTTCATGTTGCTCTGGGTGCCCGAGCCGGTCTGCCACACGACAAGCGGGAAATGATCGTCCAGCTTGCCCTCGATCACCTCGCGCGCGGCGCGAATGATGGCGTTGGCGCGGCGCTGGTCGAGCAGGCCGAGCGCGAGGTTGGATTGTGCGGCGGCGAGCTTGACGATGCCGAGCGCATGCACGAGCGAAATCGGCATGCGGTCGATGCCGATGCGGAAATTCTGGCGCGAGCGCTCGGTCTGCGCGCCCCAATAGCGATCGGCGGGGACCTCGATGGGACCGAAACTGTCGGTCTCGATGCGGGTGGCGGGAGACGAGGTCTTCGAGCGGGCAGCCTTGGCCATGAGCACATCCATCCTGCCGCACGAACGCCGCGCGGCCTCTTCATGTGCTCTTCTATAGAGGCAGTTTGGCCGGCGCGACCGTTTCGCGCCCAACCTAGATCATTTCTTGCGGAAACGATCGAGCCGCACCACCTCGGCGCCGCCCTGGTTCGGAGCGGTCGGCTCGTCTGTGCTCTCTGCCGGCTCGATGGCAGGCGCGGGCACCGCGACGGCCGACGGTGCGGGAGCGGCCGGCAATGTCTCGGGCGAGACCTCGGCGACATCGGAGGTGTCGAACTGGAGGCCGAACTTCACGGACGGATCGAGGAAGCTCTTGATCGCACTGAACGGCACGATCAGCCGCTCCGGAATGCCGCCGAAGGACAGGCCGACCTCGAAACGGTCCTCGAGCACGGTCAGGTCCCAGAACTGGTGCTGGAGGATGATCGTCATCTCTTCCGGATATTGCGCCAGCAGCCGCGACGACAGCTTCACGCCCTCGGCCTTCGACACGAAGGTGATGAAGAAATGGTGCTCGCCCGGCAGTCCATGGGACGCGGCATCGGTCAGCACCTTCCGCAGCACGCCGCGCAGCGCGTCGCGGGCCAGCACATCGTATCGGATATGATCGGTCGCCATGATGGTCCTGTCGCATTCCCGGAGCCGGCCCCGCCGGCCCGACTCGCCAAGCCGCGATATTACCGCGCCTGACGGGTCAGCAGGAGTCCCCGCCGGGAAGGAAATAAGAGGTAAGTGGAGGCTTCTGTTGCCAGGTGCCTCCGAACCCCGCCTAACGGAGCTTAACCCGTTAGGACTTTAAGATGGTCTTTCAAACTGCGTTACGCAGCCTGAGCAACCGGAGCAAAGTTGTCGTTGGCAACTATTGCAGTAGCCCGATAACGGCGGAACAATACCGGGAAAAAGCACGCCCTTTACGCCCTCGTCGATCCTATTTCGCCCCCGCCAAAGCCCGCTTACAGGGCTAGCCCGCTGGTGGGCTTTGGTGGAGGCGCCGGGTACCGCCCCCGGGTCCGAATGGTTTATTGCGACGACCGTTTATTTCCATAGCCGGCGAACCGGCACCCCCAATATAGGGGGCAAAGGTTTCAAAAAACAGAGGTTTCGAGTGGAGACCCCACGGTTCTCTTTGGATAGGTTCCGGCCGGCCTTCGGTATGATCTTGGCCGCATGGCGGACTGCGTTCTAAGCTCCTGACATGTCCCCGGATTCAGCACCGGCCGCCCAAGAGCCGGATCGTCCAGCTACCCACGCCCCTCCACCCGGCCTCGTTGCGCTGTTCCTGGCCTTCGCCCGGATGTCGCTGGCCGGCTTCGGCGGGGTTTTGGTGTTTGCCCGCCACGCCATCGTCGATCAGCACCGCTGGATGACGGCGGAGGAGTTCAACGAGACCTTTGCGCTCTGCCATTTCCTGCCCGGGCCCAACATCGTCAACCTGTCGATGGTGTTCGGGTCGCGGCTGCGCGGGATCGCCGGCGGCGTTGCCGCCTTTACGGGGCTGTTGCTGCCGCCGACGGTGATCATGACCGTGCTCGCGATCGTCTACGCCCGGTTCGGCGATGTGGAGGTGCTGCGCCGCATCCTCGCGGGCATCTCCTGCGCGGCGGTCGGCCTCCTGATCGCGGTGGTCTTCCGCATGATGATGCCATTGATCAAGCGGATGGACGTCGTCGTGCTCATTCTGATGCTCGGCGTGTTCGTTGCGATCGGCGTGCTCCGCCTGCCGCTCCAGGCGGTGCTGCTGGTCGCGATCCCCGTCAGCATCGGCGCGACCTTCCTGATGCGGCGGAAGGTAGCAGCATGAACAGCGAGAACCCGATCTGGGCGCTGATCTCCACCTTTGGTCTAATGTCGCTGTTCGCCGTCGGCGGTGCCGCGGCGGCCGTGCCCGAGATGCACCGCATCGCCGTCGACGTGCATCACTGGATGACCGACAAGCAGTTCGCCGACGCCTATGCGATCGCGCAGCTCTCGCCAGGTCCGAACGTCCTTATCGTCACGTTAATCGGCTATGCCGTCGCCGGCATCCCCGGCGCGCTGGCGGCGACATTGGCGATGTGCCTGCCGACGGCGCTGCTTGCCTATTATGTCAGCCGGCTCCTGAACCGGCCCAGCCAGTCGCGCTGGCCCGGCCTGATTCAGGCTGCACTGGTTCCGCTGTCGATCGGATTGATGGCAGCCAGCGCCTTGATCCTGGCCCAGTCGACCGATCGCACCATTGCTGCGCTGCTTCTGACCGCGGTGGTTGCGGTGGTCGCATCCATCTCGCGCATCAATCCACTATGGCTTTTGCTCGCCGGGGGCCTGTTGGGTTTTGCTGGCATTGTGTGATGAAAATCGCTAGGCAGTGATCCGGGTGGGGGATCCATTCCAGCCGATTAGAACAACAGTGCTCGTGACTTAGAAGTCGCGGAGGAGACAAGCATGGCCGACACGATGGGCCACTCAGCGACTGCCACCCGAAATACGTCGGTGGCGCTCGGCTTCTGCCTGCTGGCGATTGCGCCGCAGATTTTCGAATTCATCTGGTCAATCGGGACAATCTTCGGCTGGGGCGCCGGGCGCGGCCCGGCGACGGTCGTGACCAGCCATGCGACGGCGCTGCTCGTCGGCGCGCCCAGTGCCTTATTCGGATCGTTCGGTGGCGGTACCAAGAAGGCGTCGGCTGAGGTGCTGCTGGCGCTGATCTATTCCTACCCGCTGTTTGCAGTCGCGATCCTCACGCTGTTCATGAAGATCCGGTCCGCGCAGGACTATATCGGCGGCGTCGTCCTGATGGCGGTCGCCCTGTTCGCGCTGTGGGCATCGAGTGATCTGCAGGGCATGCGAGGCTTCTCTTTCGGCGCAGGGACCGCGCCGCGGATGTTCGGCGGGCTGCTGGTCGCCTTGTCCGCCGGCATCGCCCTGACGGGCCTCCTGACGGAGGGGGCGGCGCTAGCCCACTACTCCTGGCGGGGACCGCTGTTCGTGATGGCCGCGATCCTCTTCTTCGCGCTGGCGATCCGACCGCTCGGCCTCGTGGTCACGGCCTTCGTCAGCTTCATGATCGCGGCGGTGGGCTCGCACGAGACGCGCTGGCTGGAAGCGGCCATCGTCGGCGCATGCCTGACGCTCGGCTGCGCAATCCTGTTTCCATACGTGCTCGGGCTGCCGATGCCGATGTTTCCGCGTTTCCTGATCCAGTGAGGGCGTGATGGATATTTTTGCCAACCTCGCTCACGGCTTCGCCGTCGCGTTCTCCCCGATCAATCTCCTGATGTGCCTGATCGGCGCCCTCGTGGGCACGCTGGTCGGCGTGTTGCCGGGCATCGGCACCATCGCAACGGTCGCGATGCTGCTGCCGATCACTTTCGGCCTGCCGCCGGTCGGCGCGCTGATCATGCTCGCCGGCATCTATTACGGCGCCCAGTATGGTGGCTCGACCACGTCGATCCTGGTCAACATACCAGGTGAGGCGACATCGGTCGTCACTGCCATCGACGGCCACCAGATGGCCAAGCAGGGCCGCGCCGGCCCGGCGCTGGCGATCGCCGCGATCGGCTCGTTCTTTGCCGGCTGCGTCGCGACCATCTTGATCGCTGTCCTCGGCGCGCCGCTCACGAAACTCGCGCTGGCGTTCGGTCCGGCCGAGTATTTCTCGCTGATGGTGCTCGGCCTGATCTTCGCGGTGGTGCTCGCCAAGGGCTCGGTGCTGAAGGCGATCGCGATGATCGTGTTCGGCCTGCTGCTGTCGATGGTCGGCTCGGACATCGAGACCGGCGCCTCGCGCATGGCCTTCAACATTCCGGAGCTTGCCGACGGTCTCGGCTTTGCGACGGTGGCGATGGGTGTGTTCGGCTTCGCCGAGATCATCCGCAATCTCGACGCCGGCGCCGAGATGAACCGCGACCTCGTGCAGCAGAAGATCACCGGCCTGATGCCGACGAAGAAGGATCTGATCGACTCGACGCCGCCAATCCTGCGCGGCACCGTGCTCGGCTCGATCCTCGGCATCCTGCCGGGCGGCGGCGCGGTCATCGCGTCCTTCGCTGCCTATACGCTGGAGAAGAAGATCGCGAAGGATCCGAGGCGGTTCGGCCGCGGCGCGATCGAGGGCGTGGCGGCGCCGGAAAGTGCCAACAACGCCGCGGCACAAACCTCCTTCATCCCGCTGCTGACGCTCGGCATCCCGCCGAACGCGGTGATGGCGCTGATGGTCGGCGCGATGACGATCCACGGCATCGTACCGGGCCCGCAGGTGATGCAGAAGCAGCCGGATCTGGTCTGGGGCATGATCGCCTCGATGTGGATTGGCAATCTGATGCTGATCATCATCAACCTGCCGCTCGTCGGAATCTGGGTGCGGCTGCTGCGCGTGCCTTACCGGCTGATGTTCCCCTCGATCGTGATCTTCTGCGCGATCGGCATCTACTCGGTGAACAACGCGCCGGTCGACGTCATCCTCGCGGGCGTCTTCGGTCTGGTCGGCTACTGGCTGATCAAGCACGATTTCGAGCCGGCACCGCTGCTGCTCGGCATGGTGCTCGGACCGCTGATGGAAGAGAACCTGCGTCGTGCGCTTCTGATCTCGCGCGGCGACTGGAGCGTGTTCCTGACGCGTCCGTTGTCGGCGGTGCTGCTGGCGATCGCGGCGTTTCTGCTGATCCTCACGGTCCTGCCCGTGCTGCGTGCCAAGCGCGACGAGGTGTTCACCGAATCCGAGAACTGACCGCGCCGCGCCCTGCGTCGTCGCCGCGCCCTGCGTCGGCGCGCCGCATTCGGAAGTCGAATCGACTTGTGCGACGGCTTGGTGAAATGAAAATGCCGGCCCTGTGGCCGGCATTTTGCCTTATGTCAGAGGGGATCGACATGACTTCCATTCGCGCACTTGCAGGCGCATGCGCCGCGGCGTTCGCATCATTGTGCGCCTTTGCCGCACCGGCGGAGGCGCAGACCTATCCGACGCGCAGCATCACCATGATCGTGCCGTTCGCGGCCGGTGGTCCGACCGACGTGATCTCGCGCATCGTCACAGGGCATATGGCGCAGACGCTGGGACAGAGCATCATCATCGAAAACGTGGTCGGCGCCGGCGGCACCACCGCGACCACGCGTGCCGCGCGCGCGGCCAATGACGGCTATACGCTGATCACCGGGCATATGGGCACGCATGCCGCCTCCGTGCCGCTCTACCCGAAGCTCGCCTACCACCCGGAAAAGGATTTTGAGCCGGTCGCGCTGCTGGCGGGCACGCCGATCCTGATCCTGGCGCGCAAGGACTTTCCGCCGAAGGACCTCAAGGAGTTCGTCGCCTACGTGAAGGCCAACGCGGAGAAGGTCAATGCCGCGCATGCCGGCGTCGGCTCGGTCTCGCACGTCTCTTGCGAGCTGCTGCACTCCATCCTCGACGTCAAGCCGGTCGGCGTGCCCTTCAACGGCACGGGTCCGGCGATGAACGCGCTGGTGGCCGGCCAGGTCGATTACATGTGCGACCAGATCGTCAATGCCGTGCCGCAGATCAATGCCGGCACCATCAAGGCCTATGCGATCGCAACGCCCGAGCGCAATCCGTCGCTGCCGAACGTGCCGACGACGGCGGAGGCCGGCCTTCCGACTTTCCAGGCCCAGGCCTGGAATGCGATGTTCGCGCCGAAGGGAACCTCGCCTGCGATCATCGCGAGCCTGAACGCCGCCGCCGTCAAGGCGCTCGACGACGAGACCGTGAAGAAGCGCCTGCTTGAGCTCGGCAGCGTCATCCCGGCGCCCAAGGACCGGACGCCGGAGGCGCTGGCGACCCTGGTCAAGAACGAGATTGCGAAGTGGACCCCGGTGCTCAAGCCGGCAACTTAACCAGCACTTTCAAGCCGATAGGCGAGCGGCGGGACGTCAGTTCCGCCCCTTGTCGTTTGTGCCGGGAACGCTCACTTTTCCGGGTATAATCAGGGAGGATAGCGAATCGCCGCTGTCGCAGCGCGGGGGGCGCCGTTAAGTTCGCCGCCTCCCCAAAGGCTCATTGGCACATGCACCAGTATCATGACCTGCTCGAGCGGATTCTTTCAGACGGCGCCGAGAAGACCGACCGGACCGGCACCGGCACGCTGTCCGTGTTTGGCCATCAGATGCGGTTCAATCTGTCCGCCGGCTTTCCGATGCTGACCACGAAGCGGCTGCCGCTCAAGGCGATCGTGCACGAGCTGCTCTGGTTCCTGAAGGGCGACACCAACATCAAATATCTGCGCGACAACGGTGTCACCATCTGGGACGAGTGGGCCGACGCCAACGGCGATCTCGGGCCGGTCTACGGCCATCAGTGGCGCTCCTGGCCTACGGCCGACGGGCGTAGCATCGACCAGATCGCCAACGTCATCGACATGATCAAGCGCACCCCGGATTCGCGCCGGCTGATCGTCACTGCCTGGAATCCGGCCGATGTCGAGAAGATGGCGCTGCCGCCCTGCCACCTGCTGTTCCAGTTCTATGTCGCGAACGGCAAACTGTCGTGCCAGCTCTATCAGCGCTCGGCCGACGTGTTCCTCGGCGTGCCCTTCAACATCGCCTCCTACGCGCTGCTCACCCTGATGGTGGCGCAGGTCACGGGCCTGAAGCCCGGCGACTTCGTGCATTCGCTCGGCGACACCCATCTCTATTCCAACCATCTGGAGCAGGCGCGGCTCCAATTGACGCGCGCGCCGCGCGCGTTGCCGGTGATGCGGATCAATCCCGATGTGAAGGACATTTTCTCCTTCCGCTACGAGGATTTCGAGCTCGTCGGCTACGACCCGCATCCGCACATCAAGGCGGAAGTCGCGGTCTAGCGCAGATGTCGCTCAACATCCGCCGCGTGCGCGCCGGCGAAGCCGGGCTCGTCCTTGCTTTCATCCGGGAGCTCGCCGAATACGAAAAGCTCTCGCACGAGGTCGAGGCGACCGAGGCGATGATTGCGGAAGCGCTGTTCGGCGAACGACCGCAACTCCATTGCGCGATCGCCGAGTGGGACGGCGAGGCGGTCGGCTTTGCGGTGTGGTTTGCGAATTTCTCCACCTTCAGTGGCCGCCACGGCATCTATCTCGAAGATCTCTTCGTGCGGCCGTCGCATCGGGGCAGGGGCCTCGGCAAGGCGCTGCTGGCCTACCTCGCGAAGGAGTGCGTCGACAACGGCTGGTCGCGCCTGCAATGGTCGGTGCTCGACTGGAACGCGCCGTCGATCGCGTTCTACAAATCGCTCGGCGCCGTCATGATGGACGACTGGACGCTGTGCCGCGTCACCGGCCCCGCGCTGACACGGCTTGCCGGGAGCGCGTCCTGATGGAGATCGTCTTCGTCGTCGCGATTGCGGAGAACGGCGTCATCGGCGCGAGCAACGCGATGCCATGGCGCTTGAAGTCCGACATGGCGCGCTTCAAGGCGCTGACGATCGGCAAGCCCGTGATCATGGGCCGCAAGACCTTCGAATCCCTGCCGCGGGCGCTTCCGGGCCGTACCAACATCGTCATCACGCGCGATGCGGATTATCGCGCCAATGGTGCCATCGTCACGACGTCGGCTGCCGATGCATGCGCAGTCGCGCGCGGCGATGCCCTGCGGCGTTCGGTCGCCGAGATCGCGGTGATCGGCGGCGCCGAGATCTTTCGGCAATGGCTGGACCGCGCCGATCGCCTCGAAATCACGGAAGTGCATGCGCGCCCCGAAGGCGACACGCATTTCGACATCGACAAGGCCGAGTGGGATGAGGTCGAGCGCATCCGTCATCCCGCCGGACCCAACGACAGCGCTGACTACTCCTATGTGACATATCGTCGGCGGGCGGGCCATTAACCGCATTCGCCAATGTTAACATTGACTTTTTCGTGCCCGAGCTTAGCTCGGAAGGCGGCCCAGGCCGCGTTGTAAGGGACTTGCCTGTCCCCTATAAAGCCGGACCGGACAATGCGGGCGGGGGCAATTCCACCCTGCCGAGGAGAGCGTCGAATGCCGTGGAAGAATCAGGGCGGTGGCCCATGGGGCTCGGGTCCGAAGGGACCTTGGGGCAACGGCCCGCAACCGGTCGGGCCAAGGCCGCCGGATCTGGAAGACCTTCTGCGGCGCGGCCAGGACCGCCTCCAGCAGATCATGCCGGGCGGTTATTTTTCAGGTATCGGCATCACGCTGATCATCCTGCTCATCATCGCGTTCTGGCTGCTGTCGGGCTTCTTCCGGGTGCAGTCCGAAGAGCTCGGCGTCGTGCTGCGCTTCGGCAAGCATGTCCGCACCGTGCAGCCGGGCCTGAACTATCACCTGCCCTATCCGATCGAGACCGTGCTGCTGCCGAAGGCGCTGCGCGTCAACACCATCTCCATCGGCATGACGCTGATCGACGATCCGGCGCGGCGCGGCCGTTCCATTCGTGACGTGCCGGAAGAGAGCCTGATGCTGACCGGCGACGAGAACATCGTCGATGTCGACTTCACCGTGCTCTGGCGCATCAAGCCGGACGGCGTCGGCGACTTCCTCTTCAATATCCAGAACCCCGAAGGCACCGTGAAGGCGGTCGCCGAGAGCGCGATGCGCGAGGTGATCGGCCGCTCGCAGATCCAGCCGATCCTGACCGGCGCGCGCAACGTCACTGAGCAGGGCGTGCAGGAACTGATCCAGCGCACCCTCGACAGCTACGGCGCGGGCATTCAGATCACGCAGGTGCAGATGCAGAAGGTCGATCCGCCCGCGCAGGTGATCGATGCGTTCCGCGACGTCCAGGCGGCACGCGCCAATCTCGAGCAGCTGCAGAACGAAGCGCAGACCTACGCCAACCAGGTCGTTCCTCAGGCGCGCGGCCGTGCGGCCAAGATTCAGCAGGACGCCGAAGGTTACAGGGAGCAGGCGATCGCCGAGGCCAAGGGCCAGAGCGCGCGCTTCCTGAAGGTTTACGAGGAATACAAGAAGGCGCCCGACGTGACGCGTGAACGGATCTATCTGGAGACGATGGAGCGCGTGCTCGGCGGTGCCGACAAGCTCGTCTATGACGGCGGCTCCTCGGGCCAGGGCGTCGTGCCCTTCCTGCCGCTCAACGAATTGACCACCAAGCGGCCGCCTACCACCGGTCAGCAATCGAGCGGAGCCACCCGATGAGGTCTCCGGTCACAGGTATCGTCACGCTGCTCGCCCTCCTGCTGGTCGTGATCGTCGGCTACATGTCGCTGTTCACGGTGCAGCAGACCGAGCAGACCATCGTGCTGCAGTTCGGCCGCCCCGTCGACGTCGTCACCGCGCCCGGCCTGCACTTCAAGGCGCCGTGGAATTCGGTGATCAACATCGACAAGCGGATCCTCGATCTGGAGAACCCGTCGCAGGAAGCGATCGCGTCCGACCAGAAGCGTCTCGTGGTCGACGCCTTCGCGCGCTACCGCATCAAGGACGCGCTGCGCTTCTATCAGAGCGTCGGCTCGATCCAGGCCGCCAACATCCAGCTCACCACGCTCCTGAATGCGGCGCTGCGCCGCGTGCTCGGCGAGGTCACCTTCATCAACGTGGTGCGTGACGACCGCGAGAAGCTGATGTTGCGCATCCGCGACCAGCTCGATCGCGAGGCCGACGGCTACGGCATCCAGGTCGTCGACGTCCGGATCCGGCGCGCCGACCTGCCCGAGCAGAACAGCCAGGCGGTCTACCTGCGGATGAAGACGGAGCGCGAGCGCGAAGCCGCCGAGTTCCGCGCACAGGGCGGCCAGAAGGCGCAGGAGATCCGCTCCAAGGCCGACCGCGAGGCGACCGTGATCATCGCGGAAGCCAACTCGCAGGCCGATCAGACCCGCGGCGCGGGCGATGCCGAGCGCAACCGCCTGTTCGCCGAGGCCTACGGCAAGGATGCTGACTTCTTCGCCTTCTACCGGTCGATGACGGCCTATGAGAACGGGCTGAAGTCGAACGACACCCGCTTCCTGCTGCGGCCGGAGTCGGATTTCTTCCGGTATTTTGGTAGCCCGTCCGGCAAGACGACGACCGCGACGCCGGCGAAGCCGTAAGCTAGACAAGGGCGGCCGGTCTGGCCGCCCTTCGTCCAGACAAGAACAGTACAACGGGAGGTTCCAATCCGATGAGGTCCATTGCGTTCGCCGACTTCCTCATCGGCTTAGGCATCCTGTTCGTGCTGGAAGGCTTGATGTTCGCGGCAAGTCCCAACTGGATGCGCAAGGCCATGAAGAGCGCTATCGCCACGCCGGACAATATCCTGCGGGCCGTTGGGATCGGTTCGGCCGTGGCCGGCCTGGTCCTGATCTGGGTTATGCGCCGTCCGATTTAGGCATCGCGCCAACGCCAAAGTGAAGGCGAGAGACTGGTTTTCGCCGTATTGTCCGGGTCTTGAGCCCCGTGAAGCTCCGCGCTTGCGCCGTCCCCCCGTTCGAGCGCAGTCTTGGAGGCGAATCCTTGGCGCCTTATCCTTTTCTCTGGAGATACCAATGACCGCTGCCACCATTGCCCCGACCCGCTTGCGCTTAGGGCTGGCCGCGCTCGCCGTCAGTGCATTCAGCGCGTTCGCCACACCGGCCTTTGCGCGCGGACCTGACGGCATCGCCGACGTCGCCGAGAAGGTGATCGACGCTGTCGTCAACATCTCGACCTCGCAGACCGTCGAAGCCAAGGGCGGCGGCAGCAACACCATGCCGCAACTGGCGCCCGGTTCGCCCTTCGAGGAGTTCTTCGACGACTTCTTCAAGAACCGCAGGGGTCCCGGCGGCGGCAGCAAGGGCGGCGAGCGTGGCGACAACCCGCCGCGCAAGACCAACTCGCTCGGCTCCGGCTTCATCATCGACACCGCGGGTGTCGTCGTCACCAACAACCACGTCATCGCGGATGCCGACGAGATCAACGTCATCCTCAACGACGGCACCAAGATCAAGGCCGAGCTGGTCGGCGTCGACAAGAAGACCGACCTTGCCGTGCTGAAGTTCAAGCCGCCGAAGCCGCTGGTCGCCGTCAAGTTCGGCGACTCCGACAAGCTGCGCCTCGGCGACTGGGTGGTCGCGATCGGCAATCCTTTCAGCCTCGGCGGCACGGTGACGGCCGGTATCGTCTCGGCCAAGAACCGCGACATCTCCTCGGGGCCGTATGACAGCTATATCCAGACCGACGCCTCCATCAACCGCGGCAATTCCGGCGGTCCGCTGTTCAACCTCGATGGCGACGTCATCGGCGTCAACACGCTGATCATCTCTCCCTCCGGCGGTTCGATCGGCATCGGCTTTGCCGTGCCCTCAAAGACGGTTGTCGCCGTGGTCGACCAGCTCCGCCAGTTCGGCGAACTGCGCCGCGGCTGGCTGGGCGTACGCATCCAGAGCGTCACCGACGAGATCGCCGAGAGCCTCAACATCAAGCCCGCGCGCGGCGCGCTGGTCGCCGGCGTCGACGACAAGGGCCCGGCCAAGCCCGCCGGCATCGAGCCCGGCGACGTCGTCGTCAAATTCGACGGCAAGGACGTCAAGGACCCCAAGGATCTCTCCCGCGTCGTCGCCGACACGGCGGTCGGCAAGGAAGTCGACGTCGTCATCATCCGCAAGGGCCAGGAGGAGACCAAGAAGGTCACGCTTGGCCGTCTCCAGGATCCCGACAAGGTGCAGGCCGCGGTGAAGACCGACGAGCCCGCGCCCGAGAAGCCGGTGACGCAGAAGGCGCTCGGTCTCGATCTTGCGGCGCTCAGCAAGGATTTGCGCACGCGCTACAAGATCAAGGACAGCGTCAAGGGCGTGGTCGTCACCAATGTCGACGCCAATTCGGACGCTGCCGAGAAGCGCCTCTCCGCCGGCGACGTCATCGTCGAGGTGGCGCAGGAGTCCGTCTCCAGCGGCGCCGACATCCAGAAGCGGGTCGACCAGCTCAAGAAGGACGGCAAGAAGTCCGTGCTGCTGCTGGTCTCCAACGCCGACGGCGAGCTGCGCTTCGTGGCGCTGAGCGTGCAATAAGGGGCGGTCTTGGCCCCACACTCAACTGTCATGCCCCGGCTTGACCGGGGCATCCAATACGCCGCGGCTTCTCCGTATCCTCGCTTTGTCTCTGGAATACTGGATCACCCGCTTTCGCGGGTGATGACAGCGGAGGGGAGGCTCTACGCCTCCACGAACTCGTCGCGCCGATACCCTTGGGCATAGAGCAGCGCGGTGAGATCGCCATGGTCGATCCGCGCGGCAGCCGCGGCCGCGACCGCAGGCTTGGCGTGATACGCCACGCCCAGCCCCGCCGCCTGGATCATCGCGAGATCGTTGGCGCCATCGCCGACCACGACGGAGTCGATGTCGTCGAGATCGAACGACTCCATCAAATCCACCAGCGTCGCGAGCTTGGCCGCGCGCCCCAAAATCGGCTCCTTCACCTCGCCGGTGAATTTGCCGTCGCGCACGACGAGCTCGTTGGCGCGATTCTCCTGGAAGCCGATCCTGGCCGCGACCGCGCTCGTGAACAGGGTGAAGCCGCCGGAGACCAGACAGGTATAGGCGCCGTGCGCGCGCATGGTCGCGACCAGCTCGCGGCCGCCCGGGGTCAATGTGATGCGCTTGGCCAGCACCTCGTCGACCACGCCGGCAGGAAGGTCCTTCAGAAGTGCGACGCGCTCGCGCAGCGCCGGCTCGAACTCGATCTCGCCGCGCATCGCGCGTTCGGTGATGGCGGCCACGTGGGCCTTCATCCCGACGAGATCGGCGAGCTCGTCGATGCATTCCTGGCCGATCATGGTGGAATCCATGTCGGCGAGAAAGAGCTTCTTGCGCCGGAATCCGACTGGCTGCACCACGATGTCGATGGGGAGATCGCCGCGAAGCTCGCGCAACCGCTGTTCGATGGCGTGACGGTCGCCTTCGAGGTTATCCTGCGCGCCGAAGGGGATGTCGACCGCAACGCCGTCGAACAGCCAGTGCGCCGGCGCTGCGTGGGGCAGCACGGCGCGGGCGCCGTCGACAATGGTAGAGTCGAGCGCGGGATTGTCAGGATTACAGATCAGCGTGGCGACGAGGGACATTTGAGGTTTTCGTGAACGAGGGGCATCCGATCAAGGCCGTGCTTATCGCAGGCCCGACCGCCAGCGGCAAGTCGGCGCTGGCGCTGGAGCTTGCGCTGAGCGCGGGCGGAATCGTCATCAATGCCGATTCCATGCAGGTCTATCGTGACCTCCGCATCATCACCGCGCGCCCCACACATGGCGAGGAAGCGCGCGCGCCGCACCGTCTCTACGGCCACGTCGATGCGGCCGTGAACTTCTCGGCCGGCGCCTGGGTGGCCGACGCGGCGAAGGCGCTGGAAGAGGCGAAAGCCGAAGGCCGCTTGCCGATCTTCATCGGCGGCACGGGGCTTTATTTCAAGGCGCTGACGGCGGGCCTCAGCGTGGTACCGCCAATTCCTGCGGAAATACGCGAGGGCGTGCGCGCGCGGCTGGAGCGGAATGGCGTCGAGGCGCTGCACGAGGAACTCGCGCGCCGCGATCCGCGCGCCGCCGAACGATTGAACCTGCGTGACCGCACCCGGATCGCGCGCGCGCTCGAAGTGATCGAAGCGACGGGCCGTTCGCTGCTCGACTGGCACCACGAAGGCCAGCCTCCGCTGCTGCCGAAAGACAGTTTTCGCGCGGTGTTTCTCGCGCCCGAACGTGACGAGCTCTATGCCCGCATTGATGCGCGTTTCGACGCCATGCTCGGTGGCGGGGCGCTGAAGGAGGTCGAGCGGCTTGCCGCCCGTCAGCTCGATCCGCTGCTGCCGGCCATGAAGGCCCATGGCGTGCCGGCGCTGATCCGGCACCTGCGGGGCGAACTCAGTCTGGAGGACGCCGCCATGATCGGCCGGGCCGATACCCGCCACTATGCCAAGCGCCAATTCACCTGGTTCCGGCATCAATTGCCCGATTTCGAATGGGTGAAGCTGGAGGAGGCGAGGGGCTGGCTGGCCGCAGCCGTTAGCGCGGCCCGGGACCCCGGCTGACGCGTTTTTGTACCCGGGTTCCCGAATTTACCCCTCGCCGAACCCCGGGAACACCGCTACACTGCCAAAATCGCGCGGGAACGGCCGCATCGCCTTGACATCCAGGCTTTGGCCGCTATGTTTCGCGCAACCTTTGGGAAGCCGAGCGTCCGTCATGCGCAACATTATTACCAAACTCCTTATCGCCGTCGTACCCAGGCACACCGCCGGGGGTGGCTAGCTGCCATCCACATGACAGGCGGTGTGCAGGGTCCCTCTTCGGGGCCTTTTTTATTTCCCGAAACCGACACGAACGAAGCCGCTGACAACAGCGCATCCGGAGCAAGACAATGAGCGACAAAAGCCACGATCCGAACCAGATGACCGGCGCCGCGATGATCGTCCGCGCGCTCATCGATCATGGCGTGACCGACATTTTCGGCTATCCCGGCGGCGCCGTGCTTCCGATCTATGACGAGATCTTCCAGCAGAGCGAGGTCCAGCACATTCTGGTCCGCCACGAGCAGGGCGCGGGCCATGCCGCGGAGGGCTATGCGCGCTCGACGGGCAAGCCGGGTGTTGCGCTGGTGACCTCCGGACCCGGCGCCACCAACATGGTGACGCCGCTGACCGACGCGCTGATGGACTCGATCCCGCTGGTCTGCATCTCCGGCCAGGTGCCGACGCATCTGATCGGCAACGACGCGTTCCAGGAGTGCGACACGGTCGGCATCACGCGGCCCTGCACCAAGCACAATTGGCTGGTGCGCGACGTCAACGATCTCGCAAAGGTGCTGCACGAGGCCTTCTATGTCGCGACCTCCGGCCGTCCCGGCCCGGTGCTCGTCGACGTGCCCAAGGACGTGCAGTTCGCGACCGGCACGTATCATCCGCCGCGCAAGTCGGACGTGCACCGCTCCTACGCGCCGCGCGTGAAGGGCGACGCGACGCAGATCCGCAAGGCGGTGTCGCTGCTCGCCAATGCCAAGCGCCCGGTGATCTACAGTGGCGGCGGCGTCATCAATTCCGGCCCCGAGGCGACCAAGCTCCTGCGCGAGCTGGTCGAGGTCACGGGTTTCCCGATCACCTCCACGCTAATGGGCCTGGGTGCGTACCCCGCGTCGGGCAAGAACTGGCTCGGCATGCTGGGCATGCACGGCACCTACGAAGCCAACATGACCATGCATGATTGCGACGTCATGCTGTGCGTCGGCGCGCGCTTCGACGACCGCATCACCGGCCGCGTCGATGCGTTCTCGCCGGGCTCGAAGAAGATCCACATCGACATCGACCCGTCCTCGATCAACAAGAACATCCGCGTCGACGTGCCGATCATCGGCGACTGCGGCAACGTCCTCGGCGACATCCTCCAGGTGTTCAAGGCGGAGGCGAAGAAGCCCGACATCAAGGCGTGGTGGCAGCAGATCGCGCAGTGGCGTGCCCGCAACTCGCTCTATTACAAGAAGAGCAACGACGTCATCCTGCCGCAACACGCGATCCAGAGCCTGTTCGATGCGACGCGCGGCAAGGACACCTACATCACGACGGAGGTCGGCCAGCACCAGATGTGGGCGGCGCAGTTCTTCGGCTTCGAGGAGCCGCATCGCTGGATGACGTCGGGCGGTCTCGGCACCATGGGCTACGGCCTGCCGGCCGCGATCGGCGTGCAGGTCGCGCATCCCGACAGCCTCGTCATCGACATCGCGGGCGATGCCTCGGTGCAGATGACGATGCAGGAGATGTCGACGGCGGTGCAGTACGAATTGCCGATCAAGATCTTCATCCTGAACAACCAGTACATGGGCATGGTGCGGCAGTGGCAGCAGCTGCTGCACGGCAACCGACTGTCGCATTCCTATTCGGAGGCGCTGCCGGATTTCGTCAAGCTCGCGGAAGCCTATGGCGGCGTCGGCCTCCAGGTGCACAAGCCTTCCGATCTCGAAGGTGCCATCCAGGAAATGATCTCGGTCAAGCGCCCGGTGTTGTTCGACTGCCGCGTCGCGGCGCTCGAAAACTGCTTCCCGATGATCCCCTCCGGCAAGGCGCACAACGAGATGCTGTTGCCCGAGCAGGCGAACGATGAGGCCACCGCCAAGGCGTTCGCCGGCGGCAAGGCGCTGGTGTGAGCCCATGTTCGACCTGACGGAGCTCGAGCGCGCACATGCGATCGTGGGGCAGGCGGTGCCGGCGACGCCGGCACGCGGCTGGCCGCTGCTCGCCGAGCGCCTCGGGACGCAGGTCATCGTCAAGCACGAGAACCACACGCCGATCGGCGCCTTCAAGGTGCGCGGCGGTCTCGTCTATCTCGAACGGCTGAAGCGCGAGCGGCCGGACATTCCGGGCATCATCTCTGCGACGCGCGGCAATCACGGCCAGAGCCTGGCATTCGCCGCGGGCCGCCATGGCGTGCCGGCAGTGATCTACGTGCCCCGCGGCAACTCGGTCGAGAAGAACCGCGCGATGAAGGCCTTTGGCGCCGAGCTGGTCGAGCACGGCGAGGACTTTCAGGCCGCCCGCGAGGAAGCCGAGCGCCGCGCGCAGTTCGCCGGCCTCCACATGGTGCCGTCGTTCCACCCGGACCTCGTGCTGGGCGTGGCGACTTACGCGCTCGAGCTGTTTCGGTCTTCGCCCGATCTCGACATTCTCTATGTGCCGATCGGACAGGGCTCCGGGATCTGTGGCTGTATCATGGCGCGCGATCTTCTGGGCCTGAAGACCGAGATCGTCGGCGTGCAATCGACCGAGGCGCCGTCCTATGCGCTGTCGTTCGCCGCCGGCAACATCGTGACCACCGAGACCAGCAACACGCTGGCCGACGGCATGGCCACGCGCATTCCCGACGCAGACGCGTTCGCGCTGATCCGGAAGGGGGCCGCGCGCATCGTGCAGGTTTCCGACGACGAAGTCGCCGCCGCGATCCGCGCCTACTGGACCGACACGCATAATCTCGCTGAAGGCGCGGGAGCCGCCGCGCTGGCCGCGGCGCTTCAGGAAAAGAACAAGCTGTCAGGCAAACGCGTCGGTCTCGTGCTGTCCGGCGGCAATATCGATTTCGATCTGTTCCGCAGTTGGGTCGGGGCAGAGGCGCCAGCGATGGCGTGACGGAGAGACAAGAGGGGACGACCATGAACCAGCCCGCATCCGCCTACTTCATCGAGGACCGCCACGATCCCAACGAGACGCATACGCTCTCGGTGCTCGTGCAGAACGAGCCCGGCGTGCTCGCGCGCGTCATCGGCCTCTTCTCCGGCCGTGGCTACAACATCGAGAGCCTTACGGTCTCGGAGACCGAAGCGCAGAAGCACCTGTCGCGCATCACCATCGTCACCACGGGCACGCCGATGGTGATCGAGCAGATCAAGCACCAGCTCGACCGCATGATCCCGGTCTATCGCGTCGTCGACATGACCCAGACCAAGCGCTCGATCGAGCGCGAGCTGGCGATGGTCAAGGTGCGCGGGCAGGGCGAGCACCGGGTCGAGGCGCTGCGGCTGGCGGATGCGTTCCGCGCCCGCGTGATCGACGCCACCACCGAGAGCTTTGTGTTCGAGATCACAGGCAATACGGACAAGATCAACCAGTTTATCGACCTGATGCGCCCGCTCGGCCTTGTCGAGGTGTCGCGTACCGGCGTTGCCGCGATCGGCCGCGGACCTGAAGGAATGTGAACCATGCTGGCGCGCGACTGGTACTACAACGAGCGGAACCGGATGGGGATCGAGCCCGCAGTGGCTTCGATCTACGACGCCCATGACGATGCCGATCTGCGGGCGCGCGCCGCGCTCAAAATGCTCGGGGTGCAGCGCGGCTGGCGCATCGCCGATATCGGCTGCGGCAACGGCGTGCTCGCCACCGAAGCGGCGCTGATGGGTGCCGAGGTGGACGCCATCGACATCTCGCCGGCGATGCTGGCACTCGCCGAGATCTACGCCCGCGACCGCAAGGCGCCCGTGCGCACGCAGTCCGCCGGCCTGCTCAGCTTCGCCTACCGGCCGGAATCCTATGATCTGATCGTCAGCGAGTTCACGCTGCACCATCTGCCGGATTTCTGGAAGGTGGTGGCGATGTCGCGAATCTACCGTGCACTGAAGCCGGGCGCGAGCTTCTATCTGCGCGACATCGTCTACGCCTCGATGCCCGACGCCGTCGAGCGCGACGTCGAGCAATGGGCCGACTTCCAGATCAAGAACCACGATTTTTCGCGCGAAGGCGTCGTCACGCACATGCGCGACGAATATTCCACCTTCGGCTGGGTGATGGAGCGGATGCTGACCGATGTCGGCTTCACGCTGGTCTCGGCCGACTACCACGCGCCCATGCACGGCACCTATCTGCTGCGGAAACCAAAAGCCGGCGAGCAAGGCTAGAACAGAACAACAAACAGGGCTGCACGACAAAGCAGAACCGAGAACAACAATGAAGCCGGCCGATATCCTCATCGCCATTCTGGTGGCGGTCATCTGGGGGTTTGCCTTCGTGGCGAGCCGGATCGCGCTCGACGAGTTTTCGCCGGAGCTGATGACGGCGATGCGCTTCACCATTGCCGCGGTGCCGTGCCTGTTCATTCCCAAGCCGAAGGTCGCCTGGTCGCTGCTGATCGCGATCAGCTTCGCGCTGTTCCTCGGCCAGTTCCTGAGTCAGGCCTATGGCATCGCCCACGGCGTGCCGGTGGGGTTGACCAGCGTCGTCGTGCAGAGCCAGGCACTGTTCACCATCGGCTTCGCCGCGGTCGCATTCGGGGAGCGGCCGACGCCGGTGCAGGCGCTCGGAATCGTCATCGCAGCAGTCGGTCTTCTGATGATCTGCGGCACCGTCGGTTATGATTTCAGCGTCGGTGCCTTCGCGGTGCTGATGATCGCCCCGATTTGCTTCGCCGTCGGCAATCTCCTGTTGCGCGGTGCCCGCGGCGCGCCGATGTTCGATCTGTTCGCCTGGCTCTGCCTTACAGCGGCGGTGCCGCTGTTCGCGCTGGCGCTGGTCGTCAACGGGCCGGTGCCGACCTTCCAGTCGCTGATCCACATGTCGCTCACGGGCCTAGTCTGCTTGCTGACGATCGGCGCCATCTCGACCAGCATTGCCTACTGGCTGTGGGGCCGGCTGCTGCGCGACTATCCGGCGGCGCAGGTGGTGCCGTTCGCGCTGCTGGTGCCTTTCGTCGGCTCGGCTGCCTCGAGCATCGTGTTCGGTGAAAAATTCGGACCCTTGAGGCTGACCGGCATGCTGACCGTGATCGGCGGCATCGCCGTGATGGTGCTGGCGAAGCGTCCGCAAATCCTGCCGAAGACCGCGTGAGGTGACGATGGCCCACTCGTTGTTCTATGCATTTCTCGCCTTCATGGTGGTGATGTATTTCACCCCCGGGCCGAACAACATCATGCTGCTGGCCTCGGGCCTGACCTATGGCTTCCGGCGCACCATCCCGCACATCGCCGGCATCGTCCTCGGCTTTGCCTTCATGGTCGCCGCGGTGGGCCTCGGGCTCGGCACCGTGTTCCTGGCCTATCCGGTCCTCCAGACCATCCTGAAATATGCCGGCGCCGCCTACCTGATTTACCTGGCCGGCATGATTGCCCTCTCCGGCCCCGCCAAGCCGGGCGAGGAGAGCGCCGGCCGGCCGATGACCTTCTGGGGCGCAGCCATGTTCCAGTGGATCAACGCCAAGGGCTGGGTCATCGTGATCGGCACCATCACCGCCTATGCGGCCATCGCCCAATTCCCGATCAACATCGCGATCCAGACCCTGATCAGCCTGCTCGTGGGCACCGTCTCGACCGTGGTCTGGGCGCTGTTTGGTACCGCACTGCGGCCGGTCCTGACCTCCGAGCGGCTGGTCCGCGCCTTCAACATTCTGATGGCGATCCTGCTGCTGGCATCGCTCTACCCTGTCTTCATGGATGCATGATGCCGCAGTTTTCCATGCAGAAACGGGTTTCCTTCGGGCTGCGAAATGCTCTAGACAGCCCCGGAAATCCGCAAATTTCACCGCCTGAGACCTGACCAACGGCCGATTCTGGCCACCTGAACCGAGGAAACGACTATGCGTGTTTATTACGATCGCGACGCCGACCTGAACCTGATCAAGGGCAAGAAGGTCGCCATCGTCGGCTACGGCAGCCAGGGCCACGCCCATGCGCTCAACCTCAAGGACTCCGGCGTCAAGGAGGTGGCGATTGCGCTGCGCAAGGACTCGGGTTCGGTCAAGAAGGCGGAAGCCGCCGGCTTCAAGGTGATGGAAGTCGCCGAAGCCGCCAAATGGGCCGACCTCGTCATGATGCTGACCCCGGACGAGCTCCAGGGCGACATCTACCGCGAGCACCTGCACGACAACATGAAGAAGGGCGCCGCCCTCGTGTTCGCGCACGGCCTCAACGTCCACTTCAACCTGCTCGACCCGCGCGCCGACCTCGACGTGCTCATGATCGCGCCGAAGGGCCCCGGTCACACCGTGCGCTCGGAGTATCAGCGCGGCGGCGGCGTGCCCTGCCTGATCGCGATCGCCAAGGACGTCTCGGGCAACGCCCATGACCTCGGCCTGTCCTACGCCTCCGCCGTCGGCGGTGGTCGTGCCGGCATCATCGAGACCACCTTCAAGGAAGAGTGCGAGACCGACCTGTTCGGCGAGCAGGTCGTGCTCTGCGGCGGCCTGGTCGAGCTGATCAAGGGCGGCTACGAGACCCTGGTCGAGGCCGGCTACGCGCCCGAGATGGCCTATTTCGAGTGCCTGCACGAAGTGAAGCTGATCGTCGACCTGATCTATGAAGGCGGCATCGCCAACATGAACTACTCGATCTCCAACACGGCCGAGTACGGCGAGTACGTCACCGGTCCGCGCATCGTGACCGCCGAGACCAAGGCCGAGATGAAGCGCGTTCTCGCCGACATCCAGGGCGGCAAGTTCGCCCGCGACTGGATGCTCGAGAACAAGGTCAACCAGACCTCGTTCAAGGCGACCCGCGCCAAGCTCGCCGCTCACCCGATCGAGGAAGTCGGCGCGAAGCTGCGCGACATGATGCCCTGGATCAAGAAGGGCGCGCTGGTCGACAAGTCGAAGAACTAAGCCCGTTGATCTTCGGACGTGGCGCGGCATGCCGCGCTACGTCCGGGACGCGGGAGCGAAAACACAAGCTTCGCTCGCCCAACCAATTCTTAAACCTTCACGAGTATCTTGGAGCGAGATCGCAACCAGCGGTCTCGCTCTTTTCATCTCGCGTTTTATCTCGCGCGAAGCATTGCTGCTTCATTCAAATTCTTCGCGAGCTGACATGCACTCTGAGCATGAAGAACTGACGCTTAAACCACATTCTTGATCTCGCGTCGTTTGTCAGGGCTTTTTCAGAAGCTCGCGATCACCAAAAGCCGAGTGTCTTCAGAGTCAAGGATTCGGCTCTTCATCTGCATTTTCAGCGCGCGATCAACCTCATGTCGCGACGTTCGCGCGCCGCTTCATCTTAAGAATTGAAACCTGCGTCGCCCTTTGAGCGTTGGGCGGCATTGCGCACTGGCGCGTTCCTCCTGCATGATCGCGGGAACTCAAGGGGAGGGGACCATGCGATCTGTTGTGGTGACCGGCGCGTCCACCGGCATCGGCTGGGCCATTGCGAAATTCCTGATCGGGCGCGGCTATCGCGTCTTCGGCAGTGTCCGCAAGCAGGTGGATGCCGACCGGCTCAAGGGCGAGTTCGGCGCCAATTTCATCCCGCTGCTGTTCGACGTCACCGACGAGGCCGCCGTGCTGGCCGCCGCCCGCCAGGTGCGTGAGGCGCTGGGCGGCGAGACGCTGGCGGGTCTCGTCAACAATGCCGGCATCGCGGTTGCCGGCCCCGTGCTCGAATTGTCGGCGGATGATTTCCGCCGCCAGATGGACATCAACGTCATCGGCCCGGTGATCGCGACGCAAGCCTTCGGGCCGCTGCTCGGGGCAGATCCCTCGCTGAAGGGGCCGAAGGGCCGCATCGTGATGATCAGCTCCGTCGCCGGCAAGAACGGTAATCCGCTGTCGGCACCCTACTGCACCTCCAAGCACGCCATCGAAGGGCTGTCGGAGAGCCTGCGCCGCGAATTGATGCTGTTCGGCATCGACGTCATCATTGTCGCGCCCGGCGCGGTGAAGACGCCGATCTGGAGCAAGGCCGAGCAGACCGATCTCTCGGTCTACCAGAACTCGCCCTATCTCCCGGCGCTGAACAAGGTCATGGCGTTCATGATGAAGCTCGGCGAGACCGGGCTGCCGGCCGAGCGGATCGCCGAAATCGTGTTCGAGGCGCTGACCGCGGCAAGCCCCAAGGTACGCTACCAGATCACGCCGGACCCGCTGCGTCATCTGATCGGCGCCGTGCTGCCGAAACGGACACTCGACCGCATCATTGCCAAGCGGCTGGGGCTGCTGCCGCAGGGCTGAAACCCTAGCGCGCCGCGATGGTCCGTCCGCGGGGATGGACGGCCATCGCGATCAGCCGCAGTGCCAGCACGGCGAGCAGCGGAATGAGGAACGCGGCGTAGAGCGGCATTGCCGGCACGCGCTTGCCGAACGAGACCATGAACTGGAACCAGAGATAGTAGCCGCAGGCGAGGTGCACCACGCGCCAGGCTTGCGGCCCGAGCAACGCGGCGGTGCGGTCGAACGAGGTCGCGCTCATGGCGATGATGACGGCATAGCCGATACCGCCAAAGACGTAGGAGGCGGCCGAGGTTGCCTCCGCAAACCCGGCCGGATCCATATTGGCGAAGGCAAGGATCGCAACCGCATGGATGGCGTGGGAGGCCGCAAAGCTCAGGCCCAGATAGCGGCGGTTGCGGCGCTGCCAGCGGGTCCAGGCATTGGGCCATAGCCGCGCCAGTGCCCCGGCGCTGAAGGCGAGGCAGAACAGCAGCAGCGAGCTTCGTGCCGTGAAGCGGATCACCATCCGCACGCCCTCGACCTCGAACTGCCGCATCGAGGCGATCCACAAGCTGAGGGCGACCAGGATCAGGGAGAGGACGGCGAGCAGCCGCCAGCCCTCGAACCAGTTTTGACGTTCCGTCACGATGGACCTCCCTCGTTATGTAATCGACGATTACATTCTCAGGCGGCGTGACGGCAACGGTGTAATCGCTGCTTACATTCACGTTCGAGTGATGCTAGGAAATCCCATGCCCTCCCGTCAGACGTCCAAGCCGCGCGCCCGCCGCCAAGCCTCCTCGGCCCGGCCCTATCATCACGGGGACCTCCGCCGCGTGTTGATCGATGCTGCGATGCAACTGGCGGCAGAGGGGGCCGAGATCTCGGTGCGCGAGGCTGCCAGGCGGGCGGCGGTGTCGCCTGGAGCGCCGTTCCGGCACTTCCCCAACCGCGACGCGCTGATGGCGGCGGTGGCCGAGGAGGCGCAGCGGCGCTTCCGTGCCGAGATCGAGGTGGCGCTGGGCCGGGCGCCGGCGACCGACCCGCTCGGCCGCTTCCGCGCCTTCGGGCTGGCCTATCTGCGCTGGGCGATGCGCAACCCCGCGCATTTCGAGATCATCTCCACCGGGCGCTATTTCGCCCATGGCAGCTCCACCGAGCTGACCCGTGACAATGCCGAGCTGATCGCTCTGACCGAGCAGATGCTGGCTGACGCGGCGGCGCAGGGCCTGCTGCGGTCGGACGACCTCAAGCGCATCGAGATCGCCGGCCGCGCCCTGGTCTACGGTTTCGCCCGGATGAATCTCGACGGCCACTTTCCGCGCTGGGGCGTGGAGGAGGGCGAGATCGAGCGGATGGCGGAAGGGGTGATCGACCTTTTCATCGCGGGGATCGCCAAGCCCTGAAGCGGCGGGTAGCTCTGCCCAACCCTCATGGTGAGGAGGCGCGCAGCGCCGTCTCGAACCATGCAGGCCCCACCCCGGGCCTCGCCCTTCGAGACGCCCGCTTCGCGGGCTCCTCAGGGTGAGGGGATAGAGCCAGGTGTGCGGCACCTCGCCGCCCACCTCCATAAAGCCAAAGTCGGATCGCGGCGCGCGTTGCCTGTCCTTGACTGTTCCGTTACAGTTTTATGACACGGTGCAGGCTTCCGGCTGCGCCGGATGCCCTTGCCGTCGTCAGGCCGGCCAGACGGCTAGGTATCATTGCGCCGGACCAGCTGTTGCGTGTCGTCGATGGCGTCCGCGCCCAATCCAGGCCCTTCTGCCACGACCGCCGCACTGGCGAGCGTCGCCGCGCTCGGTATCTGGCGGCTGCTCGCGGTCGCGGCTCCGCATCTGGCGGCACTCGCGCTGATGTACGAGACCGAGACCGATTTCGGCTCGCGCCTCTCCTTCGCACTCGCCTGGGGCATCCTCAACTTCTTCTGGATCACGCTGCTGCGCCGGCCGGCGCTGTCGGGCGCGCTGTCGCTGACCATGGTCGTCGTGCTGGTGCTGCTGTCGCGGCTCAAGCACGACGTTGCGCAGATGACGGTCAACTTCATCGACCTGATGATGATCGACCGCGACACCGTCGCGTTCCTGTTCACGATCTTCCCGAATCTGCGCTGGTCGGTGATCCTGGCCGGCCTCGTCACCCTGCCGCTGATGTATGCGCTGTGGTGGCTCGACCCGTTCCGCATCCGCCGCCTGCCGGCGCTCGCCTGCAAGCTCGCCTGTCTTGCCGCACTGGTCGGCTATTCGCTCTATCATCCGGATGAGGCCTGGCGCGGCTATTACGACGACGGCTATCTCTCGAAGTTCTTCCGCTCCGGCGTCAGCGCGGTCTCCGACTTCGCGCAATACGGCTTCATGGAGTCGGCGGCCTCGACCAACGAACGGCTCAACATGCCGCTGGTGGATGCCTGCCACCCCGCGGGCCGCCGGCCGAACATCATCATGGTCCATGATGAATCGAGCTTCGACATTCGCGCCGCGCAAGGCATCAAGGTGCCGCCGGGCTACGGCGATCATTTCAAATCCTGGGACGGCAAGCAGCGCACGTTCCTCGCCGAGAGCAATGGCGGTCCGAGCTGGTTCACCGAATACAACGTGCTCGCAGGCCTCTCCTCGCGCTCGTTCGGCCGCTTCGCCTATTTCGTGACGCGCATCGCATCGAGCCGCGTCGAGCGCGGCCTGCCGCTGGCGCTGCGCCGCTGCGGCTATGACACGATGTCGCTCTATCCCGCCTATGGCGGCTTCATGGCTGCGCGCAGCTTCCAGACGACGACCGGCGTCGAACGCTTCCTCGATTCCAAGGATCTCGGCGCCAAGGACGTCGAGCCGGACTCTTTCTTCTACGACAAGGCGCTCCAGTTGATGGGCCAGCAGCCGCCGAACAAGCCGCTGTTCACCTTCATCTATCTCGGCGCCAATCATTTCCCCTGGGAGACGCGCTTCCGCCCCGATCTGCTGCCGAACTGGCGTGCGCCGGGCAATGTGGCCTCCATCGACGAATATCTGCGCCGGCAGGCAATGAGCGCGGAGCAGTACAAGGCTTTCGTTGCGGGGCTGAAGAAGAACTTTCCGGGCGAGCCGTTCCTGATCGTGCGCTACGGTGACCATCAGCCTGAGTTTGCGCCTGCTATCCTCGAGCCCGGGCTCGACGAGGGCGCCCTCGGCAAGAAGCTCGACGCTTACGATCCGCGTCTCTACGCGACCTATTACGCGATCGACGCCATTAATTTCGAGCCGGTGAAGAGCGCCGCAGTGATGGACACGGTCGACGGCCCCTATCTGCCGCTGGTGATCCAGGAAGCGGCCGGCATTCCGCTCGATCCGTCCTTTGCCGAGCAGAAGGAGATCATGCTCCGCTGCAAGGGCATCTTCTACGGCTGCAAGGACGGCGCCGAGGCGCGGCGGCTGAACCGGCTGCTGATCAATGCGGGGATGATCCGGGGGCTGTAGTTTCCATCGCGGCCATTCATTCGCCACGGCATCGATCGATATTTTGGCCCCGGCGTCCTCCTCCGAACGAGGGACGCGATGAAGGGCGATGCCGGGTAATGGGGCGCTCAATCAATTGCGAACCACAGGAGAAGCAATTTGCCAATTTCCGTGAAACAGATGCTCGAGGCCGCTAACGCGGCCGTGCCGAAAATCACGCCGGCCCAGGCCAAGGAGATGATCGGGAAGGGCGCGCTCGTGCTCGACGTGCGCGATGCGCCTGAGATCGAGAAGAGCGGAAAGATCCCGGGCGCACTGAATATCTCTCGCGGCATGCTGGAGTTTCGGGCCGACCCGGACTCGCCCTATCACGACAAGACCCTCGCCAGGGACAAGACCGTGATCCTCTATTGCGCCTCCGGCGGCCGCTCCGCGCTCGCCGGCAAGCTGCTTCAGGACATGGGCTATGGCCACGTCTACAACGTCGGCGGCTTCAAGGACTGGGTCGATGCCGGAGAGGCGACCGAGGAGGCTTAAGCAAAGGCGGCGGCGCGGGGAGGCATTCCCCTAGCGCCTGCCCACCTTCTCCCACAGCCACTTCGCCACCGCATCGGGCGACGAATTCGCGTCGTTGCCGCTGGCGCGCAGGTTCGCTTCGCGCATCGTGGCGATGTCGATCTTGCCGAGCAGCGGCTTGAGGGCTGCCTGCAATTTCTCGTCACCGGACCGCTTCGGTGCCAGCAGCAGGATCGCATCATAGGGCGGGATCGCGTGCCTGGGATCGTCGAGCGCGACGAGATCGTATTTTGCAATCAGCCCATCGCTGGTGTAGCCGGCGATCACGTCGACCTCGCCGCTGGCGACCGCCGCATACATGAAGTCCGGCTGCATCTGCCGCTGGGCGCGGAACGAGAGGCCGTAGGCCTTTTGCAGCGCTGCCCATTCCGGGCGCGAGAAGAACTCGTAGTCGCCGGCAATCGACATCGTCGACGCATGCGCGGCGAGATCGGCGATAGTGCGGATGCCGAGCGCCTCGGCGCGCTTCTTCGGCATCACCAGCGCATAGGCATTCTCGAAGCCGAGCTCGCCGAGCAGGGTGATGTTGTCCTTCGCGAGCGAGGACTTCAACTCCGCCAACAGTTCCGCGCGCGGCTTGATGTCGGTGCGATGCAGCTGGTTGGCCCAGAGCGTGCCGGAATAGTCGACATAGAGATCGATGTCGCCGGCCTTGAGCGCCTCGAAGATCACGCTGGAGCCGAGACCCGATCGAGCGGTCGCGGAGAGACCGGCGGCCTGGAGGCGGTCCCTCAGCAGGGCCGACAGCACATATTGCTCGGCAAAAGTCTTGGCGCCGACGACGTAGCTCTGCGACGAGCGTCCCATCGCCGGCACCAGCGTTGCGAGGACCAGCGCCGCGATTCCGATGCCGCCGAGCGCGGGACGCACGCGACTGCGGTGGCGCAAGCCGCTCTCGATCAGGCCGAGCAGCTGATCGACGGCGAGCGCGAGCAGGGCCGAGGCAAAGCAGCCGAACAGCACGAACACCCAGTTCTGGGTTTGCAGCCCGGCGAAGATGTAATTGCCGAGGCTGGTCTGTCCGATCGGGGTGGACAGCGTGGCGGTGCCGATCACCCATACCGCGGCAGTGCGGATGCCCGCCATCATCACCGGCAGCGCCAGCGGCAGCTCGACCATGACGAGCGACTGCCGCGCGGTCATGCCGACGCCTTTCGCGGCTTCGATCAGCGCGGGATCGATGCCGTTCAGCCCGGTGATGCCGTTGCGCAGCACCGGCAGCATGGAATAGAGCGCAAGCGCCAGCATCGCCGGCAGGAAACCGAAGGCCGAGAAGGAGACGCCAAACCAGGCGAGCGTCACGGAGGCAATCAGCAGCAGCAGCGGATAGAACAGCGCGAGCAGCGCCAGCCCCGGCACCGTCTGTACGATACTGGCGAGCGCGAGGAGGACGGCGCGCGGCGCCGGGCGGTTGCGCGTCAGGATCGCCAGCGGCAGGCTGACGGCGAGGCCAAGCGCGAGCGCGGCAAGGCTGACCCGCACGTGATTGCCGAGATAGTCGGGCAGATGCGACAGCGCCTCGCCCCAGCGCGGATCGGCGAGGAGGTTCATGCCGCACCGCTCGTTGGCAGCAGCGCGTTCAACCGCTCGACCTGGCGCCGCGGGGTGCGCAGCAGCTCCAGCACATAGGCGTCGCTGCTGTTCGAGAGCTCCGCGGGCGTGCCCTGCGCCAGCAGCTTTCCACCGCGCATCACCGCGATGCGGTCGGCGAGCAGGATCGCTTCCGTCATGTCGTGGGTGATCATGACCGTGGTCAGGCCGAGCTTGCGATGCAGCTCGCGAAAATCCTCACCGAGCGCATCGCGGGTGAGGGGATCGAGCGCGCCGAACGGCTCGTCCATCAGCACGATGCGAGGCCTTGCCGCGAGTGCCCGCGCCACACCGACCCGCTGGCGCTGGCCGCCCGAGAGCGCCTCGGGCAGGCGGTCGCGGTGCGCGCGGCGGTCGAGCTGGACGAGCTCGAGCAGCTCGTCGACGCGCGCTGCGATCTTGGCTGCGGGCGTGCCGAGTAGTTTTGGCGTGATCCCGATATTGTCGGCGACACTCAAATGCGGGAACAGTCCGCCGCTCTGGAAGACGTAGCCGATCCGCCGCCGGAGCTCGACCGGATCGATGTCCTGCACGTTGTCGCTCTCGACGGTGATCGTGCCGCCGTCCGCCTCGATCAACCGGTTGGCGAGCCGCAGCAGCGTCGTCTTGCCCGAGCCCGAGCCGCCCACGATGGCCACAAACTCACCCTCGGCAACGTCCAGCGACAAATCGTCGACGGCCTTGAGCGAGCCGAAGCTTTTGGTGACGTGGGCATAGCCAATCATCGGCCTGGACGGCATCGGGCGGGGGCTCGCTTCGGTGCCCCGCCCATGGAGGGAGGGGATGACAAGGCCCATGCGTAGCACGCTTGGCGGCTCGATTGAACTTGGCCGCGCGAGCGGCTAAGGCATCGGGCCATGTTCGGAGGGAACACATGACAATGCCCACGGCAGTGGCGCTGGAAGATGCCAAGGTCGCGTTCCAACTCGGGGACGGGCGGGTCTATACGGCGGTGGAGAAGGCGCATCTGGCGGTCGCGCAGGGCGAGTTCGTCGCCATCGTCGGGCCCACCGGCTGCGGGAAATCGACGCTGCTCAACGTTGCCGCGGGTCTGCTCAAGCCGGCCGCCGGCAGCGTCAAGATCTTCGACCGGCCGCTGTCGGGGCTCAACCGGGACGCCGGCTACCTGTTCCAGGCCGATGCGCTGTTCCCCTGGAAGACCGCGCTCGACAATGTCGCGATCGGGCTCGAGATCAAGGGCACGCCGCGCGCCGAGGCGCTGCCGCGCGCGCAGAAATGGCTGACGTCCGTGGGCCTCGGTGCTTTCGCCAATCGCTATCCGCACATGCTCTCGGGCGGCCAGCGCAAGCGCGTGGCGCTGGCGCAGGTGCTGATCCGCGATCCAAAAATCCTGCTGATGGACGAGCCGTTCGGGCCGCTCGATGCGCAGACCCGGCAGGTGATGGGCAATCTGCTGCTCGACCTCTGGAATGCCGACCGCAAGGCCGTGCTGTTCGTGACCCATGATCTCGAGGAGGCGATCGCGCTCGCCGACCGCGTCGTGATCATGTCGGCCGGGCCGTCCTCGCGCATCATCGGCGACTGGCGGGTCACGCTGCCGCGCCCGCGCGACATTTTCGAGGTGCGGCTCGACAAGGAGTTCCATGCACTCCACCGCGAGATCTGGAGCGTGCTGAAGGACGAGGTGATGAAGGGTTACGCGCAATCCACCCAAGCGGCGGAGGCGGTCTGATGTCGCGCGTGACGCTGCTCGCACTGCAAGTCCTGGTCGCCGTCGTCTGCCTCGTGCTGTGGCAACTCTTTTCGACCGTGCCGGTGTTCGGCAAGATCCTGCTGCCGCCGTTCTTCTTCTCCAATCCCGTCGACGTCTTTGCCCAGATCGTGAAGTGGTTCTCGTCCGGCGTGATCTGGAAACATCTCGGCATCACGCTGACGGAATCGGTCCTGGCCTTCGTGATCGGATCGGCCGGTGGCGTGCTCATCGGCTTCTGGTTCGCGCGCCAGCCGCTGGTTGCGGCGGTGTTCGACCCTTACGTCAAGATGGTCAACGCGCTGCCGCGCGTCGTGCTCGCGCCGATCTTCGCGCTGTGGCTTGGTCTCGGCATCTGGTCCAAGGTCGCGCTCGGCGTGACGCTGGTGTTCTTCATCGTGTTCTTCAACGTCTATCAGGGCGTCAAGGAGGTCAGCCGCACCGTGCTCGACAATGGCCGCATGCTCGGCATGAGCGAGCGGCAGTTGATGCAGCACGTCTATTGGCCGTCGGCACTTTCGTGGATGTTCTCGTCGCTGCACACCTCGGTCGGCTTCGCCGTGGTCGGCGCGGTCGTCGGCGAATATCTGGGATCGGCGGCGGGGCTCGGCTATCTGATCCAGCAGGCCGAAGGCATATTCGACGTCGCCGGCGTGTTCGCCGGCATGTTCGTGTTGTCGGCCTTCGTCATCCTGATCGACTTCGGGGTGACGCTGGTTGAGCGCAGGCTGCTGGTCTGGCGACCGACCGTGGACGGGCGCGGGTAGGAAACGGGCCCGCGCCCCGGCGCGAGCCCGGAAGCGGGAAGGCTCAATCCAGCAGCTTGGTGTCGTCGGGCGCCTGCGGCGGGGTCTTGATCGCGATCGCCTTGACCTGGCCGCTGATCGGCTTGGTGCCGCCATGCGGTGTGCCCTTCGGAATGATGACGAGGTCGCCGGGCTTCACCGTCACCTCCTTGTCGCCGAGCCAGATCGTCCCGGTCCCGTCCAGGATGTACTGGATCTCGTTGGTGTTGGGGTGCATGTGCTTGGGCACATTGCCGACCTGGATCGAGATGGTGGCGCCGTCCGCGCTCGCGAACATTTTTGAGCGGTAGCCGACATTGTTGGCGTTCCCGAGCGCGTCGCCTTCCATCTCGCCGGTGTGGATGACTTGCGCGGTGATGTTTTCGGCGGCCAGCGCCGGTCGGAGCAGCTGGTTCGCGCCGCATCCGGCGGCAAAAGCGGTGGCGATCGATAGCCCGATTGCAAGGCGATTCATGGATGATCCTCCCCATCACAAGTTTGTTGTTGTGCACCCATGCTATTGCGCCGAAAGGCCGATGGCCAGTGCCTTAAGGCGCGCTTCTCAAGCCAGTCCTGCTGCTCTATGGTGCCGCCAGCCGAACGGAGGAAACCAATGAAGAACACGATTGCCAGGCTCGCCGGTGCGCTGCTCGCGCTGACGCTCACCACATCGCTTGCCGCGGCGCAAAGCAAGGTCACCGTCGCGGTCGGCGGGGGCGCCTGCCTGTGCTATCTGCCGACGGTGCTGGCAAAGCAGCTCGGCGAATACGAGAAGGCCGGCCTCAATGTCGAGCTGGTCGACCTCAAGGGCGGTTCGGACGCGCTCAAGGCCGTGCTCGGCGGCAGCGCCGACGTCGTCTCCGGCTATTTCGACCATTGCGTCAATCTCGCCGCCAAGAAGCAGGAGCTTCAGGCCTTCGTGGTCTATGATCGCTATCCCGGCCTCGTGCTGGTGGTCGCGCCCTCCCGCACCAATGACATCAAGTCGATCAAGGACCTCGCCGGCAAGAAGGTGGGCGTCAGCGCACCCGGCTCCTCCACCGACTTCTTCCTGAAATATCTCCTGAAGAAGAACGGGCTCGATCCCGCCGGCACCGCCGTGATCGGCGTCGGCCTTGGCGCGACCGCGGTCGCCGCCATGGAGCAGGGCCAGCTCGATGCCGCCGTGATGCTCGATCCCTCCGTCACCGTGCTCCAGGGCAGCCACAAGGATCTGCGCATCCTCAGCGACACCCGGACGCAGAAAGATACGCTCGAGACGTTCGGCGGCGAATATCCGGGCGGCGCGCTGTACTCGACCGTGGCCTGGATCAACGGCCACGAGAAGGAGACGCAGGCGCTCACCAACGCGATGCTTGCCACGATCGCCTGGATTCATTCGCATTCGCCCGAGGAGATCATGGCGAAGATGCCCGACGAGATGGTCGGCAAGAACAAGGACCTCTATCTCGCCGCGCTGAAGAACACGATCCCGATGTTCTCGGAAACCGGCAAGATGGACCCGAAGGGCGCGGACGCCGTGCTCGCGGTGTTCAGCGTCGGCTCGCCGGAGGTCGCGAACGCCAAGATCGACGTCAGCAAGACCTTCACCAACAAATTCGTCGACCAGGCCAAGAAGACCACCGGGAGCGCCAAATAACTGACGCGAAGGCAATGTAAACAGGCGTCATGACGTCACCGGTCATTCATCGCGTCACGACGCTTGCCCTTACCGTGCGGCCGATCGTTTGGCCGTTCGCGGAAGAGCAGCGTGCCGAGATCGCGTCGCATTTCGCCGAGAAGCAGCGCGAGCGGCCGAAGCTCTGGAACGGCCGCGTCCTGCTCGGGCGCGATGCCCTGTTCAAGGACGGCCATCTCTCGGCGACCTATTTCGAGACCGATTTCGCGAGCTTCCTTGCCTGGCGCGACTGGGGCTTTCCCGACAAGGCGGTGTTCAACGGCTTCGGCATGGGCGCGCTGCGCGCCTCCGACGGCGCCTTCATCATGGGCGAGATGGCGCAGCACACCGCCAATGCCGGCCGGATCTATTTCCCCTCGGGCACGCCCGACCTCGACGACGTCAGGGACGGCGCGCTCGACATTCCCGGGAGTGTCATCCGCGAGGTCGGGGAAGAGACCGGCCTGACCGAGGCCGATTACCGGGCCGAGCCGGACTGGCATTGCGTCGTGACCGGCCCGTCGATTGCACTGATCCAAATTCTCGACCTGGACATGTCGGGCGGCGTGGCGCGCGCCCGGATCGAAGCCAATCTCGCCCGCGAGGCCGAGCCCGAGCTTTCGGCCATTCATCTCGTGCGCGGAGTGAGCGATCTCACGCCGTCCATGCCGCGATTTGTCACGGCCTTTGTCGAGCAGCAGTTCGCGCCGCGCTGACGCGCGAGGCTTGACATCGCTGCGCTCAGCCCATGTGATGGGCAAAAAAGCAAAAGCAAAAAGAATGCAATGCACAATCGTCCAGGGAGGTTTTGATGCGTCTGCGCATGGCTGCCCGCTTGGTACGTGGGCTGTTGGTCGCGGTTGCCGCGACGGGCTTGGCGGTGTCCGCCCAGGCCCAGGAGAAGAAGATCAAGATCGGCGTCGTTTTTGATTTGACCGGACCTCTCGCCGGCGGTGGCTCCGAGCTCGGCTATATCGGCGCAAAGATCATCCTCGACCATTTCGCCAAGACCGGCGTCGAGGGCTACAAGATCGAGGCGGTCTACGCCGACGCGCAGAGCAAACCCGACATCGCCATCAACGAATCCGTCCGCCTGCTCGAGCAGGAAAAAGTGGACATGGTGCTCGGCTTCTTCTCCTCGGCGCAATGCGTGCCGGTGGCCGCGCGTGTCGAGCAGCTCAAGAAGTTCATGTGGATGACGACCTGCATCTCGTCGGCCGTGTTCAACGAGAAGGGCTACAAATACGTCTTCCGCCCGCAGGCGAGCGGCGACCAGTTCGGCATGATGACGATGGATTTCATCGCACAGAATGCCAAGGCGAAGTTCGACAAGGAGCCGAAGGATCTGCGCGTCGCCATCATCCACGAGGATGGCGCCTATGGCGTCGACGTCTCCAGGGGCAACGAGGCCGGCGCAAAGAAGGCCGGCTTCAACGTCGTGATGAAGGAAGGCTATTCAGCCACCGCGCCCGATCTGTCCGCGCTGGTGACCAAGCTGAAGCGCGCCAAGCCCGATGTCATTTTCCACACCGGCTACAACCCCGATATCACGCTGCTGCTGCGTCAGGCCCGCGAGCAGGGACTGAAGTTCGGCGCGCTGATGGGGCATGGCGCGGGCTACGGCGTCTATGAGAAGCTGAAGGAAGGCATGGGGGCTGACGCCACCTACATCTTCAACACCGACCCGATCTCGATCTGGCTCGCCAACCAGAAGACCATGGATCCGAAGCTTCCGCCTGTGATCAAGATGGTCGGCGAAGAGTTCGACAAGATCAGGCCGGGCGTCGCCATCCGCTCCGCCCATGTCGGCATCGGCGCGTCCAACACGTACGTCTTCATGTCCGACGTGCTGCCGCGCGCGATCAAGAAGTACGGCGGCGTCGATCCCGACGCGCTGCGCAAGGCGGCGCTCGACACCGACATCCCCGAGGGCGGCACGATGCTCGGCTTCGGCGTGAAGTTCTACGGCGAGGGCACGCCGATGGCCGGGCAGAACGAGCGGTCATTCCCGGTCGTGATCCAGTATATCGACGACAAGTCCTCTGTGGTGTGGCCCAAGAGCCAGGCGCAGCGCGAGGCCGTGCTGCCGCTGCCCAAGGGCACCACCTACAGCAACCAGTAGCGGCGGAGCGAAGCGGTGCTGGAAGTCAGCGGGCTGGTGAAGCGCTTCGGCGGCTTCACCGCCGTCAACAACGTGTCGTTCAGGGTCGACCAGGGCGAGATCCTCGGCCTGATCGGCCCCAACGGCTCGGGCAAGAGCACGATCTTCAACATGCTCTCCGGCACGCTGGCGCCGACGTCAGGTTCGATCCTGTTCGGCGGGCATGAGATCGCGGGCCTCGCGCCGCACCGGATCATCAACAGCGGCATCGGCCGCACCTTCCAGATTCCGCGGCCGTTCCGACGCCTGACGATCTTCGAGAACGTGGCGCTGGCCGGCTTCTACGGCCAGGGCCGGCACAGCCGTATCAAGTCGGAGGAGGCGGCCGAGCGGTCGCTGGCCATGGTCGGGCTGCCGACCGATCGCCATGCCAGCGTCGATGGCCTGGGCGCCGCCGGCCTGAAGAAGCTCGAACTGGCCAAGGCGCTCGCCACCGCGCCAAAGCTACTGCTCGCCGACGAGAGCCTCGGCGGTCTCGACGAGGCCGAAATGGACCAGGCGGCCGACATGCTGCGCAACATCCGCGACGAGCTCGGCATCACCATCATCTGGGTCGAGCACATCATGGGCGTGCTGATGCGCGTCGTCGATCGCGTCATGGTGCTCGATCACGGTGAGAAGATCTCGGAGGGGCTGCCGAGCGCCGTCGCCGGCGACCCGCGCGTCATCGAGGTCTATCTCGGCACCGACGCCGAGACCACGCAGGCCGCGGCGGCGGAAGCGCGCCGCCGCGCGGGAGGCTAGTTGCGATGCTGGAGCTTCGTTCGGTCAACGCGGGTTACGGCACGTTCCAGGCGCTGTTCGACGTCAATCTCGATGTGAAGGCGGGCGAGGCCGTCGGCGTCATCGGCCCGAACGGCGCCGGCAAGACCACCCTGATGCGCGTCATCTCCGGCCTGATCCGGCCTTCGCGCGGCTCGATCAGGATGGAAGGCGTCGACGTGGTGGCGACGCCGCCGCACAAGATTGTCAGCCTCGGCATCGCGCATGTGCCGGAGAACCGGCGGCTGTTTCCGCAGCTCTCGGTCGACGACAATCTCAAGATGGGCGCCTTCATGAAGGAGGCGCGTGGCCACTATGCCGAGCGGCTGGACGTCGTGTTCGACCTGTTTCCGCGCCTGAAGGAGCGCCGCCACCAGATGGCCGGCACCATGTCCGGCGGCGAGCAGCAGATGTGCGCGATCGGCCGCGCGCTGATGTCCAATCCAAAGCTCCTGCTGCTCGACGAGCCGTCGGCGGGGCTGGCGCCGGTCGTGGTGCAGCAGGTGTTCGAGCTGGTGAAGCGGATCCGCGCCAGTGGCCTGACCGTGCTGATCGTCGAGCAGAACGTGCAGCAGGTGCTGAAGGTGGTCGATCGCGCCTATCTGATCGAGGCGGGCACAATCAGGGCATCCGGCACGTCGGCCGAGATGCTGGCGAGCGACACGGTCAAGGAAGCGTATCTCGGGGTGTGAGGTTCATGCAGGCGTTCCTGGATGTTTTCGATATCTATTTGCTGGAGGCCGTGATCAACGGCATCCTGCTCGGCGGCGTGCTGGCGCTGCTCGCGCTCGGGCTGAACCTGATCTTCGGCGTCATCGACGTGACCTGGATCTGCTACGCCGAGCTGGTGATGATCGGCATGTACGCCATGTACTTCATGGTGCAGTATTACGGCGTCAGCTATTTCGTCGCCGCGCCACTAACCATCCTGCTGGTCGCGGTGCTCGGCGCGGCGCTGCATTACCTCGTCATCGCGCCGCTGCTCACCGCGCCGCCGATCAACCAGCTGCTCGCCACCGGCGGGGTGCTGTTCGTGCTCCAGAGCTTTGCCACCGTCGCCTTCGGCATCGACTTCCGCAATCTCGGCATCCGCCTGCCGGTGCTCGCCTTCGGCGACATGAATTTCAGCTACGCCCGGCTGCTCTCGTTCCTGGCGGCGCTGGTCGGCATGGTCGCGGTCTATCTGTTCATGACGCGGACCTTCACCGGCACCGCGATCCGCGCCATCTCGCAGGACCGGCAGATCATGGCGCTGATGGGCGTCGATACGAGGCGAATCTATCTCGTCACCTCGGCGCTTGGCGGCGCGCTGGCCGGGCTCGCGGCTTGTCTCCTTGTGCTGCAATATGACGTGCATCCCTTCGTCGGCCTGTCCTTCGGGCCGATCACCTTCCTGATCTGCGTCCTCGGGGGCCTCGGTAATTTCATCGGCGGCTTCATCGCCGCCTTCGTGTTCGCCGAGATCATCTCGCTCGGCGGCCTGTTCTCCGATCTCGAATGGGGCTACGTGCTCGCCTTCGCCTTCTTCATCGTCATGATGTTCATCCGGCCCGCGGGCCTGCTTGCGAGGCGCCGATGATGGGGCAGGGCCGGCTTGCGGCTTGGGCGGTGGGCCTCGCGGCGCTGGTCGCGCTGCCGTTCGTGTATCGCGATCCCTATCATCTGCACATCCTGGTGCTGATCCTGATCTGGTCGTTCGCCTACACCTCCTGGTCGATGATGGGGCGGTTCGGCCTGGTTTCGCTCGGGCACGGCGGCTTCATGGGGATCGGCGCTTATGTCACCGCGCTGCTATGGAATCATCTTGGCTGGTCGCCCTGGATCGGGATTCCCGTCAGCATGGTCGGGGCCGGCGCGCTGGCGCTGATCGTCGGCTATCCCTGTTTCCGCTTCCGCATCACCGGGCATTATTTCGTGCTGGTGACGCTGGCGCTGTCGGGCATCGTGCTCCAGGTCATCACGGCGACGCGCGACTATACCGGCGGCTCGCTCGGCTACACCCCGAACCGCGCGTCGGGCAACAAGCTGCTGGCGCTGCAATTCGACGACAAGACCACCTGGTACCTGATCGCGCTCGGGGTCTGGCTTTTCGGCATCGTGGTCTGGCACTGGGTGGACCGCAGCATGGCCCGCTACGCGCTGGAGGCGATCTCGGAGGACGAGGACGCGGCGGCTGCCGCCGGCGTCGACGTCACCGCGGAGAAGCTGAAGATCACGCTGCTCAGCGCGGTGATGACGGCGCTCGCCGGCGCGATCTACTGCCAGTACCAGATGTTCATCACACCGGACACCGTCAGCGGCATCGCGGTCTCGCTCCAGATGGTGTTCGCGGCCATCGTCGGCGGCCTGTTCGTTTCGCTGGGCCCGACCTTCGGCGCCATCATCACCATTCTGCTGGCGGAAACCCTGCGCATCGGCTTCGGCACCAAGGCGGTCGGCTGGGACAACCTCGTCTACGGCGTGCTGCTCGTGCTTTTCATCATATTCCTTCCCAAGGGCATCCTTGGTAGCTTGCTCGACCGATTGAAGCCGCAACGCAAGGTACCCCGCGCTCATGAACAAGAAGCCGTCCAAATCGCTCGCCCAGGAACTTGATCGCTACATCACGCCGTTCCGTTACGACGGATCGGGCAAGTTTCATCTCAAGGACCACAAGACCAACGAGAAGGGCGATCTCGACAAGGAGGCGGCGCAGGAGCTTCTCGACGCCAACAAGAAGCGGCTGATCGAGTTTCAGGAGAAGCTCTACGCCCAGGACCGCTGGTCGCTGCTGATCGTGTTCCAGGCCATGGACGCCGCCGGCAAGGATAGTGCGATCAAGGCGATCTTCGAGGGCATCAATCCGCAAGGCTGCGAAGTCAGTGCCTTCAAGGCGCCGAGCAGCAAGGAGCTCGACCACGATTTCCTCTGGCGCCACGTCGTCGCGCTGCCCGAGCGCGGTCATATCGGCATCTTCAACCGCTCGCATTACGAGGAATGCCTGGTGACGCGCGTGCACCCGGAAATCCTCGCCAAGGAGAAGCTGCCGCCAAAGCTCGTCACCAAGAACATCTGGAAGGAGCGCTTCGAGGACATCTCCGCCTTCGAGCGCTATCTCTGCCGCAACGGCACCGTCGTGCTGAAATTCTTCCTCAACCTCTCGAAGGATGAGCAGCGCGAACGCTTCCTCGACCGGCTGGAGGATCCGGCCAAGCAGTGGAAGTTCTCCATGGACGACATCAAGGAGCGCGCGTTGTGGCCGCGCTACCAGGCCGTCTATCAGGACATCGTCCGGCACACGGCCACGGCTCATGCGCCGTGGTACGTCGTGCCCGCCGACCACAAATGGTTCGCCCGCGTCGTGATCGGCTCCGTGATCAATGCTGCGCTCGAAAAGCTGGACCTGCGCTTTCCCCGCGCCGACAAGGCTTCGCTGGGCGAATTCGACGAGGTGCGCAAGGCGCTGGAGAAAGAGGGGAAGGGAGGCAGGAAGCGAGCGAAGTGACAGTCAGCGAGACCGCGAACCGGAAGAACGTCAACTTCGCCCTCCAAGGCGGCGGCGCGCACGGCGCCTTCGTCTGGGGCGTGCTCGACAAGGTGCTCGAGGACGGCAGGCTCGCGATCGAGGCGATCAGCGCCACCAGCGCCGGTGCGATGAATGCGGTGGCGATGGCCTCCGGCATGGCGAACGGAGGCGCGGAGGCCGCGCGGCAGAACCTGCACGCCTTCTGGTACGAAGTGTCGCGGATGGACATGGCGTACGACCTGTTCTCGCCGCTCAACCAGTGGATCCAGGCCCTGAAGCTGCCGCCGGAATATCATCCGGTCCACGCCTTCATCCACACGCTGACGCACACGCTGCCGCCGAACCTGCTCAATCCCTTCCAGTTCAATCCGCTTAGGGAGGTGCTGCAGCGCGTGGTCGATTTCGACCGGCTCAATTCCTCGCCGGACGCGCCGCAGCTGTTTCTCAACGCCACCAACGTCCGCACCGGCAAGATCAAGGTGTTCCAGAGCCCGCTTCTCACACCGGAAGCCGTGCTCGCCTCGGCCTGCCTGCCGCCCTATTTCCAGGCCGTCGAGATTGACGGCGAGCATTATTGGGATGGCGGCTATCTCGGCAATCCCGCGATCTATCCGCTGATCTACCGCAGGGGCAGTCACGACGTCATCATCGTGCAGGTGACGGCGATCCGGCGCGACGAACTGCCGGCCAGTGCAGCCGACGTGCTCCATCGCATCAACGAGATCAGCTTCAATTCGTCCCTGATGCGCGAGATGCGCGCGATCGCCTTCGCCACGCGGCTGATCGACAATGGCGAGCTCGACAGCGACAGGCATAGCCGCATGTACATACACTGGATCGGCAACGACCAGCTGATGTCGCAGCTCGGCACGGCCACGCAATTCCATCCGGAATGGAGCCTGCTATGCCGCTTGCGCGACGAGGGCCGCGAGGCGGCGCGAAGCTGGCTGGCGCGAAACTTCGACCGGGTCGGAGAGTCCTCGACGGTCGATGTGACGGACATGTTTCTCTAGGCGTCCTGTTTCTCTAGGCGTCCTGGCCCGCATGCGCGTGGCCGCGGACAAAAACCGCGAAAACAACCCCATGCACAGTAGCCGGGGATAGCGAAATCAATGGCTTGGCGGTCGCCGTGAATGTCTGCGGATTTTGCGAAGCCCCTTTGACCCGTCGGGCAAAACAGGAGCATGATGTCACCATCGCCCGAGCCCCGCGAACATTCGTGCGATAGACCGAATGGCGGCGACGCGCTACGATCGTTACGACGTGGATGATCTTCCAGAGTAGGTCCAACGTGGCAAAGGTCGGGGCTCGCAATGACCGACGCACACTTTGATCAGAGCGCTTGGTTGAAGCGCATCGGCTATTCCGGCTCCATTGCACCCACGCTCGAGACCTTGAACCGCCTGATTGTGGCCCACTCACATGCCATTTCCTACGAGACGCTCGACATTATGCTCGGGCGCCCGCCGAAACTCGATCTGGCTTCGCTGCAGAGCAAGATGATCACCAATAAGCGTGGCGGCTACTGCTTCGAACAAAATATGCTCTTTCGGGCGGGGCTTCGGTCGCTCGGCTATCGGATCACCAGCCTTCAGGGGCGTGTTGTCCGAGGGCTCGCGATTGATGCACCGCGTCCTGCTATTCATATGCTGTTGCAGGTAGAGTTGCCTGAAGGCCCTTATCTGGCGGATGTGGGCTTTGGAAATCTCGCGCCCACCTCTGCGCTCTTGCTCGCGCCGCAGGTGGAGCAGGAAACGCCGCATGAATTGATGCGCTTCATCGACGTCGATGGAGAGCTGACGCTGCAGGCGCGGCTCAACCATGGCTGGCAGCACATTTACCGGGTCATCCCCTATCCGCGCTACGACGGTGAATACGAAATCACCAATTGGTACACCGGCACGCATCCGGAGACACCGTATCAAGGCAACATCATTGTCGCCAAGCCTGGTCCCAATGGGACGCGGATCACGATGTACAATGCGCGCGTTACCGTACGCGATGCAGAAGGCCAGGCAAGAAAGCGATGGCTGGCCGCTGATGGTGAATTCCGAGACGTTCTCTGCGGCGAATTCGGACTGAATTTATCCAATGAAGATATTGACCGGTGCATCGCGGTCATGAAAGCGAAGGGTACCGGGGATGCGCCCCACCCATTTTTTGCGTGATGGGTTGACCAGCACAATTCATGTTGTGGTCCATAGCAGTGCTCTGCCGGTGCTCTGGCTTTCTCAAAATTATGAAAGGCGGCCGACGCGAATATTGCCTTCGACACAACGCGCTTATTTCGTCGTTTCACGCGGCCAATCCGTCGCGGAACCGGCGTGGATGCGCCCTCAATTGTGATCTCAAAACCATTGATCCTGCTTGACAGTTTTGTGTCACGGGAGGAGCATGCCGGTGGTCGCAAACAAGCGACGCGCAACGTCCACCTCATGAGCAAGGGGAGGTCTATGACACCACCTCCGCAAATCCAGCCGCGTTAAGTGCGATGGAGCTCGTTCGGACTATCGCATAGCGGCGGAAACCGCGAACGGCACGCCGGGTCAAGGTTTAGCGGGCTGCATCAGTGAGGCAAAGCCCCTACCTTCCCGGCGCTGTAATTTGCATCACACCGATCGAGTCGGATGGCCGTGATGAGGCCGCCGCGACAGGCGCTTTGACATCCTGCTTACTCTCCTCCTCCTCGCCGTCATTCCGGGCCGACTCCCGGAATGACGGGAGAGTTTTTTCGCACATTGCATCGAAATGCTGTTTCGGCGCCGCTGAATCCGCGGTTCCCATTCCTTCGCTGCGGCAAATGCCAAGAGAATGTCGCCTCGCTGGCCAACTTCCGACACAGCGCCGGGGCGAATAGCGGCGATCCGACATGACGCAGTGCTTCGGCGGTGACTGTCCCGATTCCGCCGGCGCATTCATTTTTCCAGGGAATCCTCGTGTCGCACAAGTTTGTTCCGGCGCTTCTCGCCGCTCTCTTCCTCGCGATCTCATCTCTCTCCAGCGTCAGTGCCGCGCCGGCGGCCGCCAACAATGCTGCCGCATTGTCGCCGGAGGACGCCAGGCGTGCGCTGGATACGCTCCAGGACGACAAGAAGCGCGCGCAGATGATCGACACGCTGCGCGCGATCGCGAATGCGAGCGGTCAGCAGCAGCCCGCCGCGCCCGAGCAGAAATCGCCGATCCCGCTCTCGGCCGACGGCCTCGGCGCGCAGCTCCTGCTGACGGTGTCCGAAGAGATCGGCGAGATCTCGCGCGAGATCGCCAGCGTGGCGCGGACGCTGACGCATTTCCCCGCCTTCTATTACTGGATCGTGCGGACCGCCAACGACCCCGCCGCCTACAACCTCCTGATCGAGATCGCCTGGAAGCTGGCGCTGGTGCTCGGCTGCGCCCTCGCGGCGGAGTGGGTGATCTTCCGTCTGATCCGGCGTCCGGTCGCGTTCCTGGAGGGACGCGTGCCGCAAACCGCGCGCCTGCCGGCGCAGGTGCTGCCGATTGCCGATCCGCCATCGTCGGTCGCCGATGTCACGCCCGCGCCCGAACTGCACAAGCGCCGCCACAGCCTGGCGCGTGTCTGGCAGTCGCTGCTGCGGCTGCCGTTCGTTCTCGGTCGTCTCATCCTCGAGCTGCTCCCGGTGTTCGTCTTCATCGGCGCGGCAACCGCATTGCTTGGAACGGAAATCGGTGACCCCGCAACCGTCCGCCTCGTGATCCTCGCCGTCGTCAATGCCTATGCGTTCTCGCGCGGGCTCATCTGCGTCGTTCGTGCGCTGGCGGGCCCGTTCGGCCTCGTTCCGGTTCGGGCCGAGACCGCCGCCTATATCGAGATCTGGGCGCGCCGCATCGTCGGCGTCGGCGTCACCGGCATTGCCTTTGCCAATGTGGCGCTGCTGCTCGGGCTGCACCGCGCCGGCTACGCGGCGCTGCTGCGCATGGTGATGCTGGTCGTGCATCTCTTCATCGTCGTCATCATCCTGCAATGCCGCCGCCAGGTCGCCGAAGCCATTCGTGCGCCGGCTGAAAGGCAGGGCATCGCGGCGCGCCTGCGCAATCGGATTGCCGGCGGCTGGCACTATCTCGCCATCGCGCTCGACCTTGCGCTGTGGGCGGTCTGGGCGCTCAACATCCGCAACGGCTATTCGCTGCTGCTGCAATATTTCGTCGGCACCGTCGTGGTGGCCCTGATCACGCGCGTCGCCATCATGCTGACGCTGAGCCTGATCGACCGCGGCTTCCGCATCAAGCCGGAGATCCTCCAGCGCTTTCCGGGGCTGGAGACCCGCGCCAACCGCTATCTGCCGCTGCTGCGCAAGATCGTTTCAGGCGTGATCGCGTTCATCGGCTTCGTCGCCGTGCTCGAAGTCTGGGGCGTCGATGCCATTGTGTGGTTCTATGGTGGCCAGATCGGCAGCCGGCTGATCTCGGCGGTGGCGACGATCGGCATCGCCGTGATCATTGCTGCCGTGATCTGGGAAGCCAGCAACGCGCTGCTGGATCGCCAGATCAACACGCTGTCGCGGGACGGGCACTATGCCCGCGCCGCGCGCCTGCGCACCTTCCAGCCGATGCTGCGGACGGCGCTGCTCTGCCTGATCGCCACCGTCGTCGGCCTCACGGCGCTGAGCGAGATCGGCGTCAATGTCGCCCCGCTGCTCGCGGGCGCCGGCATTGTCGGCATCGCCATCGGCTTCGGCTCGCAGAAGCTGGTGCAGGATCTCATCACCGGGCTGTTCTTGCTGCTGGAGAACACGGTGCAGGTCGGCGATAGCGTCAGCGTCTCCGGGCTCTCCGGCGTGGTCGAGAACGTTTCGATCCGCACCATTCGTCTGCGCGCAGGCGACGGCGCGGTGCACATCGTGCCGTTCAGCGCGGTCACCACCATCACCAACGCCAGCCGCGGCGCCGGCAATGCGTCCGTCAGCGTCAATGTCGCCTACAAGGAAGACACCGACCGCGCCGGCCAGATCCTCAAGGACATCGTCGACGAGATGCGCCGTGAGCCGGAGTTTCGCGCGGCGATCCGCGGCGACCTCGATCTGTGGGGCATCGACAAGGTCGACGGCGCCATGGTGTCGATCGTCGGCCAGATCCGCTGCACCGAGGCCGGCCGCTGGCCGGTCCAGCGCGAATTCAACCGCCGCATGAAGCTGCGCTTCCAGCAGAACGGCATCGAGGTCGCATCCCCGGTCCAGACCATTTTGATGCAGATCGCGCCGCCGACCGAAGCTGCCGCGAATTTGACGCCAAGGCGGGCGGCTGGATAACCGCTCGGTAAACTTACCGCTTGCCTCTGTCCACCCGGCAGCGTTCACTCCGGCTCCAGTCCGCTGACAACATGCGGGCGGCAAAAAGGGTGGGAGAGACTGATGCGGGGGCTGTGGGCCGGACTACGCGGTCACGTGATTGTCGTCTGCGCGTTGATTGGATGTGCCGCGTGGACGGCTTCCGCAAGCGCCCAGCCATTTCCATCGCGCCCCATTACCCTCGTCGTCCCGTTCGCGGCGGGTGGCCCGACCGATACGCTGGCGCGGATCCTGTCGGAGCGGATCGCGGCCGAGCTGCACACGACTGTCGTGGTCGAGAACGTGGCCGGCGCCTCCGGCAGCATCGCCGGCGCCCGCGTCGCGCGCGCGACGCCCGACGGCACCACCATCACGATCGGCCATTGGGGCACGCACGTGCTCAACGGCGCGATCTTCAAGCTGCCCTATGATGTGATCGCCGATTTCGAGCCGGTGGCGACGATCGCGATGGGCACGCAGCTGATCGTCGGGCGGAAGTCGCTCGAGGCCAACAATCTGAAAGAGATGATTGCGTGGCTGAAGGCCAGCCCCGGCAAGGCGACGGCCGGCACGGCTGGTGCCGGCACGGGCGCGCATGTCGCCGGCGTCTTCTTCAAGGAGAGGACCGGCACCGATTTCCAGTTCGTGCCTTATCGCGGCGCCGGACCAGCCATGATCGATCTCGTCGCCGGCCAGATCGACATCATGTTCGACCAGGCCTCGAACTCGCTGCCGCAATACAGGAACGGCGCGATCAAGGCGTTCGCGGTGACCTCGCCGACGCGGCTCGCCTCCGCGCCCGATATCCCGACCGTCGACGAGGCGGGCCTGCCCGGCCTCTACATCTCCTACTGGCACGGCATCTGGGCACCGAAGAACACGCCGAAGGAGATCGTCGCAAGGCTCAACGCCGCCATCGCCGTCGTGCTTGCCGATCCCTCCGTCAAGCAGCGCTTCGCCGAACTGGGGCAGGAAATTCCGCCGCCGGACCAGCAATCCCCTGCGGCACTCGGCGCATTCCAGAAGGCTGAGACCGAAAAATGGTGGCCGATCGTGAAGGCCGCCGACATCAAGCCCGAGTAGCGTTAACCTGTTATCGCACGCGAAAATCTCGCTGCGGTGCGAGATCACAATCGCTGCCTGAGTTTCTACGTCCTTGATCTCAGGTGAGCGCTGGCCGACAATACGTGCCCTTCAATAAGAAACTCCTCGGGGGAATTCGTGAATAGACCGGCTCGGGTCAGCGCCCATTCGACATCATCCGACACCGCCCACGGCATGACGCTGCTGCGCGATCCCTTGCTGAACAAGGGCACCGCCTTCACCGCGCAGGAGCGCGAGGCGCTCGGCCTCCGCGGCCTGCTGCCGCCTTGCGTGCTGACGATGGAGACGCAGGCCGAGCGCGTGCTCACCAATCTGCGCACGCTGCCGACGGACCTGGAAAAATACGTCGCGCTCAACGCGCTGCACGACCGCAACGAGGCGCTGTTCTTCCGCGTCGTCGTCGACAATATCGACGAGATCCAGCCGATCATCTACACGCCGACGGTCGGGCTGGCCTGCCAGAAATACGGTCTGATCTTCCAGCGGCCGCGCGGCATGTTCATCTCCTCGCGCGATCGCGGCCAGATAGCCGAGATCCTGAAGAACTGGCCCTATCCGGCCAAGCTGATCGTCGTGACCGACGGCGAACGCATCCTCGGCCTCGGCGATCTCGGCGCCAACGGCATGGGCATTCCGGTCGGAAAACTCTCGCTCTATTCGGCCTGCGCCGGTGTGCATCCCGAGCACTGCCTGCCGATCGTGCTCGACGTCGGCACCAACAACGAGGAGCTGTTGAACGATCCCTATTATCTCGGCCTGCGCGAGCGGCGGCTCACGGGCGAGGCCTATGACAGCTTCGTCGACGAATTCATGGTTGCCGCGCGAAAAACCTTCCCGGATGTGCTGATCCAGTTCGAGGATTTCGCCAATCATTCGGCGTTCAAGCTGCTGCACAAATATCGCGACGACGCCTGCGTCTTCAACGACGACATCCAGGGCACCGCGGCCGTGGCGCTCGCCGGCCTGTTCTCGGCACTCCGCGTCAACGGCGGCAAGCTGAAGGACCAGCGCATCCTGTTCCTCGGCGCGGGCGAGGCGGCGACCGGCATCGCCGATCTCGTCGTCTCCGCCATGATGGCGGAGGGCGCGTCGGAAGCCGAAGCGCTCCGGCGCAACTGGCTGGTGGATTCCCGCGGCCTCGTCGTCGGCGGCCGTGACGGCCTCTCAGGTCATAAGCTGCGCTATGCCCATGCCGATCAGGCGCCGATCGCCGACTTCCTCACCGCGATCAAGACGCTGAAGCCGACGGCGATCATCGGTGTTGCCGCGGTCGGCGGCGCCTTCACGCCCGACGTGCTCAAGGCGATGGCCGAGCTCAACGAGCAGCCGATCGTGTTCGCGCTCTCCAACCCGACCTCGAAGGCCGAATGCTCGGCCGAGGATGCCTACCGCTATACCGGGGGCCGGGCACTGTTCGCCTGCGGCAGTCCGTACGACCCGGTGAAGCTCAACGGCCGCACCTTCGTGCCGCGTCAGGGCAACAACTCCTACATCTTCCCGGGCGTCGGCCTCGGCGTCATCGCCAGCCGTTCGCGCCTCGTCACGGACGAGATGTTCATGGCCGCCGCCCATACGCTTGCCGATTGCGTCGGCAAGGACGACCTCGCGCAGGGTAGCCTCTATCCGGCGCTCCCTCGCATCCGCGAGGTCTCGGCCCGCATTGCGGCCGCCGTCGCGGACGTTGCCTATCAGCGCGGGCTCGCGGATGGACCTGCGCCGAACAACGTGAATGACCTGGTCCAGTCCCAGATGTACGAGCCGCATTACTGACACCTACAATTGGGATCGAGCCTGCGGATGCAGCCCTCGGTCCACTACTCTCAGCGCGAGCGCAGCTCGTCGCGGCCCCGTAAGAACTGGGGGGAGGGCGAGAGAGGTTGCCTCCCTAACCGCTCCGCTCTTCCGCGGGGAGAGTTCGGATTGCCCCGGCGATGCGAAGCATCGTCCGGCGATCCGGGTGAGGGGCAGGGGCACCTCACCAGGCGCGTACTCATAAGTCGTCGGCGATGTCTGCTTCGCTCCGATAGGAACTGCCTTTGTGAACGTATGTGTGCCCTACGCGTCCTATCACCTAATGGCAGCGTTGAGCGCATGCCAATCGACGCTCTCCAGTTCCTTGCGCTGTGTCGCCTGATCCGCGACGTTCCTGAACAAGGGTGTTGCTGCCCACGATGAGGGAACACACACGGCTGGCACGTCGACGACGTCGAACGGCTTCTCGCGATCTTTCGCCGTTTGGCATAGATGTTCCAGCCCCGTCTGAATTTGCAACGAGTAGTCGAGGCTGATCGCGCGGACTAATGTTCTGTTCGTGTTGTCGTTGAAAAATCGCGTAAGGGAATCGAACACCTCGCCAGGCGCGATGTCTCTGAAATAGGTCCTTAGCCGCTCCCCATAAGCGGTCTTGTTCTTCGGATCGGGATCGACAGCCCTGCTTGGAACATTTCCGAGAAGGAAGCTACGCGGGAACTGTGCGCTACCATGGCAGCTCAGGCAGGAAGAGTTCAGGTTGTCGAGCGGCCCGTTCACGCGCCCATGCCACCCCATCTCCAAACGGTTCTGCCAACCGTAGGTGACGCCCCTCAGGTCAGCATTGATCATGCTCTGCGTGACGGGCTGATCGGCTTCGGCGTGGGCATCGTTACCCCACATCAGTCCAACGGGTGTCAGCCTGCGCCAGGGGTCCTTGGATATGACATCCGTGCTGTAGACGAACGTTCCAAATACCCATCCGCTGGCGCCCGCCCGCGGGTCTCGAACGGCAATATCGAGCTGGATGAGATGAACTGCCTGAGGCACGCGGGTCGTCTTATGCTCGGGCACCCGATCAATGTCGGCATTCCAAGTCGGCGCGCCTTTTAGATATGGCACCTTGTCGTCGGACACGGTGCTGAACAAGAGCTTGAATGAGACGGTGCCCACCGGAAACAAGACGTTGGTCAGATCCGGTTGGCATGGTTCCTTGAAGACCTTTGCGAATGTTGTTGCTCCGATCTGATTGTAAAATCCGATTGCCCACGTCTGATCGCCGCCATCGACGCCTTCTTTAAGTTGATCTTTGAGGGTGGGCCGCTCGGCCGTGAGCCCATGCAGAAATTCTCGTCCTGTCGCTGTCCGATCCATCCAGAGGCCGTGGTACCAATTGCGCTTGTGGTTGTCTTGAATGCGGAACGCATTGGAAACCCCCGCCTCTGTGCCGTCCTCGTTGCCGTCGAACGCGTAATCCAGAACCGCATTCATGTAGGCGCGCCAATCGGTCCGGAAATCAATCGTCGACACGAAATCCGGTACCGCTTCGCTTGCGGTGCTGGGATAGTCGAAGCGCCCCTTGAAGCCCTGGTCCTCGGTGTGTCCGGGAGGCACCCCGAAGGATGGGTTATACGAAGTGGTGACGCATCGAGGGTCGGCACCAAGGGCCACCGTGCAACCCAACGTTAAAAACGCCATGAGGATAGTGGTGCGTATGAACATTCCTTCCTCCCGAAATGTATCCTGATCACGGTGTGAAATGTTGGCGCTGCCAGCAGATGCCCGCGCATTCCAGTCGCGGGAGGTCCCTTGACTCGCCTAAAGGCGCGTACGCTATCATAGGTTGAGTTGCTTGCCCATTCCCTCACGTTCGACACTTGCGTCAATCGGGCTATGGCCGCGCCTTAGCGAGTCCGCGTCCTGGCCAGATCCAAAGTCCATCGGACGAGCAGAGCTCCCGTTAGGTCAGCCAACTACCACCATTCCCAGTGGAATCGCCATTGTGCCGCCTGGCGGCATATGCGACAGTCTGTAGCGCTACAAGAAACTCAAACCGCAAGGTTCAGACACCATGGACGATCGTTTGCCCGAACTGGGCGACCTCGAGCACGAGGTCATGCAATTGGTTTGGGCCCATGGTCCTGTCACGGCCGAAGTCGTGCGCGAGCGGCTGTCGCGGCGTCTGAAGGAATCGACGGTGCGCACGGTGCTGCGCCGGCTGGAAGAAAAGGGCTATGCTCGGCACACCGTGGACGGGCGCACTTATGTCTACCACGCCGCCGAAGCGCGCGCGAAGGTCGCGGCCAAGGCGGTGCAGCGCATCGTCGACTGGTTCTGCAACGGCTCGATCGAGGAGGTCCTCGTCGGCATGGTGGACAATGCGATGCTCGACCAGCAGCAATTGCGCACGCTGGCCGACCAGGTGGCCAAGGCGAAGAAGGCGAGGGGAGTGAAGAAAGAATGATCGCAACTCTGGCGGAGGCGGCGCTGCGCTCCTTTGTGCTGGGAGGCGTCGTCTGGTTCGGTCTCAATCTGTTTCGCGTGCGCAATCCGCACGTCCACATGACGGCGTGGGTCGTCGTGCTGTTTGCCTCGCTCGCGATGCCCTTCGTGATGCATTGGCCGACGCTCACCATCACCCGGCTGCCTTTGCCGGCGCCTGTGCCGGACGATTTCCTTCCGGCCGACATCTCGATGCTGGAGACGCCGCAGCCCGCGCTGCCGGTCGTGCCCGTCGCGCCGCCGGTGAAGAGCGGGCTCCCGGTCGATTGGTGGCTGGTCGCCACCATGATCTATGCCGGCGTCGCCGGCCTGTTGCTGTTGCGGCTGGCCATCGGTCTTTGCCTGACCTGGCGTCTGGCACGCGCGGCAAGGCCGATGAGCGGCCCGCAGATGATCGATGCCGACGTGCGCGTCAGCCGCGACGTCGGTGGTCCCGTCACCTTCGGCTCGACCATTCTGGTGCCGCCGCAATTTGCCGGCTGGGACGCGAAGAAGCGCCTTGCGGTGCTCGCGCATGAGGGCGCCCATGTCGCCAACTGCGATTTCTACGTCCTCTTGCTCGCCACCCTCAATCGCGCGGTGTTCTGGTTCAGCCCGTTCTCGTGGTGGCAGCTCGCGCGTCTTGCCGAGCTCGCCGAGATCATCAGCGACGCAGAGGCGATCGAGGTGATCGACGACCGGCTGTCCTATGCGGAAATCCTGCTCGATTTTGCCAGCAGCGTGAAACCGCGGCCGGTCGAGCTTGCGATGGCACGGGCCTCGACCGTGCGCGCCCGCGTCGAGCGCATCATCGCGGCCGCGGCGATGCCCGTCGCGGTCGGCTGGCGCAAGCGGCTGTGGATCGCGGCTGCGATCGTGCCGGCCGTGATCGTGTCCGCCGGGATGATCGCCTATCGCACCCCGGATGCCGCGCCCGTCGCAGCCGATACCGGCGAGGTGCCGGCCCGGCATTATCGCCCGTTCGTCAATTTCTACGCCATGGGCCCGGCCTCGGTGTTCGCCATCTTCCGCGAGGGCGACGAGCTCTACGGGCAGCTCACCGGGCAGCGCAGGCTGCGCCTGACCGTTGGTGCTGACGGCACCGCGTCCTACGCGGCCTCGTCCGGCGAGATCACGTTCGCGCTCGATGCGGAGCGTCGCTCCTCCGAGCTGATGTTGCGCATGAGCGGCCGCGATGTGCGCGCGGTTCGCGTTGCCGAGATGCCGACCGCGGCAGCCGAACCGGCGCGGCTCGACCAGTATGTCGGCTGGTACAGGATTGCGCCGAACCGCGTGCTGACGGTCCTGCGTGACGGTGATCGGCTCCGGGTGCAGGAAACCGTGCAGGGCCCGGCGACGCTCCTCGCCGAAGGTGCCGACGTCTTCTCGATCCATGGCGAGAATCTGCTGATCTTCCTGCGCGACGAGCAGGCCAAAGTCTCGCGTGTGCTGGTGCAGAACGCTGTCTTCGGTGCGCGCCTCGCGCCGCGGATCGATGCGGCGGTGGCGCAGGCGGTCGAGGCCGATTTCGCGCGCCGCCTCGCGGAGGTTCCCGACAGATTCAGGGAGCAGGTCCCGGCCGCCGGCGGCAAGGAGGTGATCCTGCGCGGGATCGAGGACTTGCGCCGCGGCACGCCGAACTACGATCGCATGAGTGCGCCGCTGGCGGCCAAGATCCACCGGCAGCTCGATGAAACGCGCGCGACGTTCGTGGCGCTCGGCGCGGTCGAGTCGATCTTCTTCCGCGGCGTCGGCCCCGGCGGCTACGACATCTATGGCGCGAAGTTCGAGAACGGCACGGCCGAATTCCGCCTGATGCTCGAGCCCGACGGCAAGGCCGGCGACGTGATCTTCCGGGCCGACGGCAACGACGAGCTCGGCGGCATCGTGCCTTGCTCCGAGGAGGCGAGCGTGCGCGGCCGTGCCGGCACCTCGCCGATCAGGATCATGGTCTATAACGAGATGGGCGACGACATCCAGGTCTTCAATCTCGCCGCCGACGGCAGCCGCAGGATGCAGAGCGTCGTCCGGTCCAACGCGTCCTGGGCTTCCACGACCACCGTGAACAGTCCCTGGGTAATCGCCGACAAGTCGGGACGGTGCCTCGAGGTCCTGATGCCGGGCCGGCAGACGCGCTTCCATAATGTCGAGGCGTCGAGCCTTGGCGCGCGGCCGGGACGCGCGGCGCGCCGCGCAGTTCCGATCGCCAATGGCGAGGAGATGCTGCGGCGCTACATCGAGGGCGTCGGCAAGGGCCAGCCGGACTACGAGCGCATGACGCCGGAGGTCGCCGACATCACGCGCCAGCAGCTTCCGTTCGACCAGGCGATCCTGGCGCGGCTCGGCGCGTTGCGCGCGGTTTCGTTCCGCGGCGTCACCGCGCTCGACAGCGACATCTACGTCGCCCAGTTCGCCAACGGCTCTGCGGAATGGCGCATCGGCGTCAGGAACGGCACGATCACGAAGATCGCGCTCGGGCCCAATTTCTAGGACGGCTTTGCTGCCGGTCTGCCAAGACCGGCGGCTCCCGATGTCGTGACGGCGGCGACTCAATCTCCGCTTGCAGGCTCAGATACGAATGCTACGATCTGTAGCATTACCGTTCGTAGCCGCAGACGGCACGCCGTCGGGCAGTCTCGAAAGATTGAGCGACCGCCATGAGCAATGCTGCAAAGGCCGAGGTTGTGCTGGCGCTCCATCGCTTCGGGATGGGACCACGGCCGGGATCGATCGCCGCCATCGGGACCGATCCGCGTGGCGCTTTGATCGCAGAGCTCGACCGCCCGCTGGTATTGAGCGCGGCGGCGAGCCTCCCTTCGAGTGCGAAAGCCTACCGCACCGTGGCCGACGCCAATGCGCGGCGAACGGCGCGTGCCAAGCAGGCGCAGCAGCAGGCCAAGAAGCAGCAGATGGCTGCTGCTCCCGTTGCTGCGGGCGACCAAGGTCAGGCTCCGGCACAGCCGGAGGGGCAAGCGCAGGGCTACAGCCAGGAGAAGGACGCTGCCGAGATGGCGGCCAAGCAGGCCGCCGACGCCATTCCCGATCCCGGCCGTCCGATCTACTTGCAGGAAGCCAAGCTGCGCACGGAAGCCGCGCTCGCCGCCGATATCGGCTTTGCCGAGCGGCTGGTGTGGTTCTGGTCCAACCATTTCTGCGTCTCGGCCAACCGGATCCAGAGCATGTCCGGCGCCTATGAGCGCGAAGCGGTTCGCGCCAACGCGCTCTGCCGTTTCGTCGATCTCTTGCTGGCCGTCGAAGGCCATCCGGCGATGCTGTTCTATCTCGACAATCTGGAGTCGATGGGCGCGAACTCGACCGCCGGCATCAACCGCAGCCGCGGCCTCAACGAGAACTTTGCGCGCGAGATCATGGAGCTGCATACGCTCGGCGTACGCACCGGCTACACCCAGGACGATGTCATCAGCTTCGCCAACGTGCTGACCGGGTGGACGCTGGTGCCGCCGGGCGCCGATCCCCAGCATGGCGGCGAGTTCACCTTCAATCCACGGCTGCACGAGCCCGGCGGGCAGACCGTGCTCGGCAGGCGTTACGAGCAGGAGGATGCCGAGCAGGGACGCGCCGTGCTGCGCGATCTCGCCGCAAATCCGGCGACCGCCACGCATGTGGCAACCAAGCTCGCGCGCCATTTCGTCGCCGATGAGCCGCCGCCGGCGCTGGTCGAGCAGATGGCCAAGACCTTTCGCGACACCGAAGGCGATCTCAAGCAGGTCGCCATCACCATGGTGTCGTCGGACGACGCGTGGCGCGGGCCGCCGTCAAAGCTCAGGCGTCCCGGCGAATGGGTCGTCGGCATGGTGCGCGCGACCGGCATCACCGTCGTCGATCCCGTCCGCTTCACCGGCGGCCAGGAGCTGCTTGGGGAAGCGCTATGGCGTCCGTCCGCGCCGAAGGGTTATCCGGATGAGGAGGCGAGCTGGATCGACGGTGTCGGCCGCCGGCTCGACGTCGCCAACTATTTTGCCGAGCGCATCACCGGCATGGCCGATCCGCAAGTCATCATCGAGGACGTCTTCGCATCGCAGATCGCGCCCGAGGTGAAGCAGGCGGTCGGCCGCGCCGAGAGCCGGCAGCAGGCATTGGCGCTGCTGTTCATGTCGGCGGATTTTCAGAGGAGGTGAGCATGGGCTTGGTCAATCATTTGCCCACGCGGCGCGAGCTTCTGGTCGGCTCCGGGGCGCTGTTCGCGTGGAGCCAGATGCCGCGGATCGCACGTGCCGAAGGGCGCGATCCGCGCCTGCTCGTGATCGTCCTGCGCGGGGCGCTCGACGGCCTCGGTGCAGTCGCGCCGGTCGGCGATCCCGACTGGGTTTCGTTGCGCGGCGATCGCGCGCTGCTGCTGGACGGCAAGCCGCCGGCGCTGCCGCTCGATACCTTCTTCGCGCTCAATCCGGCGATGCCGAACCTGCACCGGCTCTACAAGAGCGGCAAGGCGGCGATCGTCCATGCCGCCGCGACGCCCTATCGCGAGCGCTCGCATTTCGACGGCCAGGACGTGCTGGAGAGCGGGCTCGTCAAGCCCGGCATGACCAGCTCCGGCTGGCTCAACCGCGCGCTGCTCGCGATGGAATCCGGCGGCCGCGTCGATCCGCGCGGCAGCCGCGCGCTTGGCATCGGCTCGGTGACGCCGCTGGTGGTGCGCGGCTCGGCGCCCGTCATGACATGGGTGCCGCAGAAATTGCTGCCGGCGAGCGAGGACACGCAGAACCGCCTGCTCGATCTCTACCAGCACACCGATCCAAAACTTGCGACCGTGCTCCAGGCGCGCATGAAGCTCGCCTCGCTCGGCGGCTCACCAGGCAAGGGCGATGCGATGTCGGACGATCCGACGCTGGCGCCTCCGGGCATCGCGCGCGTGCGCGCCTATTTTGCCGAAGCGGCCGGCACCGCCGCGCGCTATCTCGCCAAGCCCGACGGCCCGCGCGTCGGCGCGATGGGCTTCGTTGGTTGGGATACGCATATCGCCGAAGGCGCGGCCTCGGGCCAGCTCTACAATCTGCTCGGCGCGCTCGACGGCGCGTTCGCCGCGATCGAGACCAACATGGGCGAGGCGTGGAAGGAGACCGTGGTCGCCGTCGTCACCGAATTCGGTCGCACCGCGCGCATCAACGGCACGCAAGGAACGGATCACGGCACCGGCACGGTCGCTTTCCTCATCGGCGGCGGGCTCGCCGGCGGCCGCGTGATCGCGGACTGGCCCGGCCTGAAGCCGGCGCAGCTGTTGGAGGATCGCGACCTCAAGCCGACCACGGATCTGCGCGCCGTGCTGAAGGGTCTGCTGAGAGATCATCTGCGCGTCGAGGAGAACGTGCTGGCGGAAACGGTTTTCCCCGGCAGCGCCGACGTCAAACCGATGGGGGGCCTCGTGGCCTGAAGCGCGATGTGCACACTGACGCAACGAGAGCTCGATTTTCTCGCCAGCTTGAAGACGAACTGGCGAAGGCTCTATTGGCGTGAACTCGCGCGCATCCTCGGAGAGCATGCGCAGCCCGGATGCGCCGAAGCTTGCTCTGCGCCCCAACAGGGGTGACGGTGACGGTTCGAATGAGGCGGCGCCAATTCATTTCACTTCTCGGCGGAGCCGCACTGGCGCCGCTCTCCGCGTTGCCGGTGAATGCAGCCGACGGCTGCGGTGTCCCGCTCGAGCGGAACGACGGCTGGCCGGTCGGCTCCGTCAATGGCAACGGTCTCGCCGATCGCGAGGCGCTGTGCGGGATGGCCGATCGGCTCGCCTCGAGCGATGCCAATATCCATGCCGTCCTCGTCGCCCGCGATGGCAAGCTGGCGTTCGAGCGCTACTTCAAGGGAGCCGACGAGATACCCGGCCGCATTTACGGCCGCCGGGTGGAAACCGTCGCCTTTGATGCCGATACGTTGCACGACATGAAATCGGTGTCGAAGAGCGTTGCGTCACTCGCGGTCGGGATCGCGATCGATCGCGGTCTGATACGCAGCGTGGACGAACCGATCTTCAGCTTCTTTCCCGAGCTGGCCGACTTGCGTTCCCCTGAAAAGGACCGCATCCGGCTCGTGCATGTGCTCACCATGTCGATGGGCCTGAAGTGGATCGAAGCGACGCCCGCAACGGGAGACTACGACAACGACGAGACGCGCATGCATATGGCATGGGACCCGTGCCGCTACGTTCTCGGTCTTCCGGTGACTACCGCGGCGGGGCAGGAGTTCTTCTATAACACCGGCGCGCTTACGCTCGTGTCGGCCATCATCCGCAAGGCGACCGGACGCCCCCTCGATGAATTTGCGCGCGAGACGTTGTTCGAGCCTCTGGGGATCACCTGCACAGCGTGGGATCGGTACAGGGGGGATACCGATGCCGGAGCGGGATTGCGATTGCGACCACGCGACATGGCCAAGATCGGCCAGCTGGTCCTTGCGGGCGGCCGCTGGAACGATCGCCAGATCGTTTCCAAGGCATGGATCGACGCCTCGACGGCAGAGAAGATCAAGGGGACCGACGGTCAGTCCTACGGATATCTGTGGTGGCGCGGCCAAACGCGAATCAATGACCGGAAGATCAACTGGATCGGCGCGCTGGGGCGCGGCGGGCAGTCGATCCGCATCGTCCCGGAGCTCGATCTCGTTGTCGCGGTGACCGCGGGTTACTATCAGGACTACAGCCCACAAGCGTTTCGATTGCAGTTCGGCGTATTCAGGGACGTGTTGCGCGCGATCCCGCCTCCGGCCTGAGCTGGGCCATCGCCTCTAAGAGGCCATCTCTGCCCCGATTCAGGGGATGCCACTGTGGTGGAATCATCACAGCTGATGTGAAACGGCGGCGGCCTCAGGCCTGCTTTTGTTCCGACAAGGTTCTGCCCTCATTCCCGACCGAAACTCTCGGCAGTTCGGAGGGGCGTACCATGTCTCACATTGCACGTGCCGCAAGTGCCCGGATTTCCCTCGCAACCTCGTGCCGATTGCTGCTCGCCATCATCGGTGCCGCTTCGCTCGCCGCCTGCGCGCAGTCGCCGGTCGGCCGGCAGAAGGCTGATCTCGGCATCAGCCGGCACGCCGCAGTCGAGCGGCCGCACCGGGTGGCGGCGCTGCATCCACGGCCGATCCGCCGGGCGCGCGTGCCCGACGCCAAGCAAACCGCCTCGCACGGCGTTGCCAGCTTCTATTCGGATACGAAAACTGCGAGCGGCGAGAAGTTCGACAAGAACGAATTGACCGCGGCGCATCCCAGCCTGCCGTTCGGCACCAAGCTGCGCGTCACCGACGTCTCCTCCGGCCGCTTCGTGACCGTCCGGGTCAACGATCGTGGGCCTTATGTTCGCGGACGCGTGGTCGACATCTCGCCTTCCGCGGCCGAGGAGCTCGGCATGGTCGACAAGGGCATCACCAATGTCCGGCTCGACGTGGTGCGATAGAGCGCGATTCATCGACTTGAGCGCTCGCGCTTAACCGGCTGTTAGTCGCCCTGGCGCACCATGGGTGCCCAAACAAGTCGGGCCTTCAAATCGGAGGTCCTGGGGGAGGCGGCGCTTGAACACGATCCAGTATCTCGAAGATCAGGCCGCGCGCGCCGAGCGCCTCGCCAAACGGATCACGGATACACTGACGATCGAAAAGCTCCTGACCTTCGCCGGCGAACGCCGCCGCGAGATCGAGGTCATCGCCGGCAAGTACCGGCGCGTATAACTCCCATAAACCATGCACTGAACGCATTCGCCCTCGCCTCGAAGCGCGGAACTTCTCTTCGTGTCCTGCGTCATCTGGGCAGTGCAAGAGGAGGAGGAAGTCATGGGCTTTGGACGAGGTGCTTTGCTTTGGCTGCTTGGCGTGCCGCTGCCGATCGTTCTGCTGCTGGCATTGTTCTGGCACCACTGAGCATGATCCGGAAAAGCGTGTAGCGGTTTTCCGACAGGATCATGCTCGAACAAAAATGCTGCCACACGAAAAGCGCCGCGGGAGCGGCGCTTTTTTATTGCCTGCGATTCGAAGCGTATCAATGAGAACGAGGCGCGGTCAGGTATGGCTCTCGACGAAGTCGCTGAGATAGTCGGGCAGCGTGACACCATCGATCTCGCAGCGCGCCTTGATCTCGCCGGCGACGTCCGTCGAGATGTCCTTCATCCAGTGTTCGAGCGTGTTGAACGAGATCACCTTGATCGGATCGTTGAAGCAGCCGGCGACGAGCTCGCCGATCGTGGTTTCGAGATCGCTCCGCTCGATGCGGATTTCAGTCGCCTTGTCGCGGCGATCGATCACCACGAACAGGGTCTGGTCTGCGCCGTAGGGCACGACCTCGGATGGTACACCGGCTTCAAGCATCTCAGGGCACTCGTCTTGACTTCCGATCCCGGTTAACGGGAAAATCCGGAAGAAGGTTCCTGCCTTGGTGAAAAGCTTGTGGTGCGCGTGCAGCTTCCGCGTCTGCACGCAATCAGAGAAATTCTCTCAGCCGCGAGAGTTCGGCGATGTGCTCGGGCGAAAGGATATCCGTGACCAGCGGCGGCTGCGCCATCGTGTGAATATCATAGAGATGCCTGGTCGCGGCCGGCTTTTCCATGAACGCCGAGATGCACTCGTCGAGTGTCCCCTCGCTCACCTGGTACGAGGTTCTGTCCGGTCGGCGCTGGTTCGCGAGCGAGGGCCATTTATGCAGGGCCGCAAGCGCTCCGAAATCGACCTTTGAATGCGCAACCACGTCCCCCATCATCGCCTCACGCAAAACTGCCCCAGCACGCGGATCTGCGCGCCGGGGCCCACACCTATCGCTGCATCTCAATGCCTCACACACAACGCAGCAGCCGGGAAAAGGTTCCCGGCCGCCTCGTCGCCATCAGCTCGCGGCCGCCGCGATCTTGTGCCCCGGACTGGTCTGGCCGTGGCGGTTCTCGTCACCGCGACTGGCCTTTGGCGGAAGCCCGGCGAAGCGCCGCAGTGCTTCGGCCATCTGCACCCGGCCGGCGACCCCGGTGATCACCACGTCGACCATCGCAAAGGACGAGTGGAAATGGCCGTTTGCCTTGAGCTGCTCGACCGGGACGCCGGCGGCGGCCATCGCGTCGGCGTAGGCGATGCCCTCGTCGCGCAACGGGTCGAACTCGCAGGTGACGACGAAGGCCGGCGGCAGGCCCGAGACCTTGCCGCGCAGCGGCGAGACGCGCGGATCGGTGTGGTCGGCCGGCGAGCAGTAGAGGTCCCAGAACCAGTACATCAGCGACCGCGTCAGGAAGTAGCCGGTCGCATTGTCGTTGTAGGAGGGTCGGTCGAAGGTGCAGTCGGTGACCGGGCACACCAGCAGCTGCCCCGCGATCTCAGGCCCGCCGCGATCGCGCGCAAGCTGGCAGGTGACGGCGGCGATATTGCCGCCGGCGCTCCAGCCCGCGACCAGCACCGGACCCGGCTTGCCGCCAAGCTCGGCCGCGTGTTCAGCGATCCAGCGCGTTGCCGCATAGCCGTCCTCGGCCGCCGTCGGGAAGCGATGCTCCGGCGCGTGGCGATAGCCGACGCTGACGAACATCATGCCGGTCCGCCGCACCATGTCGCGGCAGAACGGTTCATCCGACTGCTCGTCGCCGAGCACCCAGCCGCCGCCGTGGAAATAGACCACGACGGGATGCGGCCCCGCCGTCGCCGGCTTGTAGACGCGGTAGGGCAGCGGACCGTCGGCGCCGGGCAGGGTGCCATCGACGATGTCGCCGATCAGCCGTCCCGCAGGGCGGCCCTTGTTGAACTCATTGACGAAGGCGCGGGCACCGATCGCGCCCATCGACTCGATCGGCGGCAGATTCAGTGACGCGAGCAGGTTCAGCACCAGCCGCACGTCGGGTTGCAGGCGCACGACCTCGCCGTCATTGCATTGCGCCGCGCCGTTCGGGCCGGTCAGCTTGAAACCGAGCATGCCGCGGCTCGTGACTTCGTCGCAGATGCTGCGATAGGGGCCGACGCCGCCGGTATAGGGCATCAGGCCCTGCACCTTGCCCGGCACGTTGGCGCCCGTGTACCAGGTGTTGGCGAGCCGGTGCAGCGTCACCATCGAGCAGTCGGTCATGTGCCGGCCCCAGCCGGCCTGCGCCGTTTCGGTCGGCTCCATCGTGGTGAAGCCGGCGTCGCGTAGCGCCGCAAGCCGGTCGACCACCCAGTCGACATGCTGCTCGATCGACACCGCCATGTTCGACAGCACCGACGGGCTGCCGGGCCCTGTGATCATGAAGAAGTTCGGGAAGCCTTCGACCGTGAGTCCGAGATAGGTCTGCGGCCCCTGCGCCCAGACATCGGTGAGCGATTTGCCGCCGCGCCCGGTGATCGGATGCACGGCGCGGATCGCGCCGGTCATGGCGTCGAAGCCGGTCGCGAACACGATGACGTCGACATCAAAGTTGCGCTTGCCGGTGGTGATGCCGCTTGCCGTGATCGCCTTGATCGGCTCCTGGCGCAGATTGACCAGCGTGACGTTCGGCCGGTTGTAGGTCGCGTAGTAATTGGTATCGAGGCAGGGGCGCTTGGCGCCGAAGGGATGGTCGTGCGGCATCAGCGCCGCCGCCGTTTCCGGATCCTTCACGGCCGCGGAAATCTTCTCGCGGATCAGCTCGCCGATCAGCGCATTGCCGTCGAAGTCGACGCCCTGGTCGGCCCAGAGCTGGGTCAGGATATGAACGAGATCGCCGGCAGCCCAGGCGCGTTCGAAGCGTTCGCGACGCTCGGCATCGCTCAACTGCCAGCTCACCACCGTCTGCTGCGGATACGGCACGCCCGTCATCGACTGGCGCGCATGCTCGCGATAGGCGGCGCGGTCGCTTTCAAAGTAGGTCCTGCGATCCTCCGGCGCCGGCCCGTTACCCGCAGGCAGCGCGAAGTTCGGCGTGCGCTGGAACACGGTCAGTTGCGCGGCTTGCTCGGCGATCAGCGGGATCGACTGGATCGCCGATGAGCCCGTGCCGATCACGGCGACGCGTTTTCCCGCGAGATCGACGCCGTCATGCGGCCAGCGGCCGGTGAAATAGACCTTGCCCTCAAAATCCTTGACGCCGTCGATCTCCGGCGGCTTCGGCGCCGAAAGGCAGCCGGTGGCCATGATGTAGTGGCGGCAGGAGACCGGCGTGCCGTTGTCGGTGGTGAGCTGCCAGCGCTCGGCCTTCTCGTCCCACCTGGCTTCGGTAACCTTGGTCTTGAAACGGATGTCGCGGCGCAGATCGTAGCGGTCGGCGACGAAGCCGAGATAGCGCAGGATCTCGGGCTGGGTCGCGTATTTCTCCGACCAGGTCCATGCCTCGTCGAGCTCCGGATCGAAGGTGTAGCTGTAGTCGATGGTCTGGATATCGCAGCGCGCACCGGGATAGCGGTTCCAGTACCAGGTGCCGCCGACATCGCCGGCTTCCTCGAGGGCGACCGCCGTGAGGCCGGCCTTGCGCAGGCGGTGCAGAAGATAGAGGCCGGCAAATCCGGCGCCGACCACGGCGACGTCGACCTGGTGGGCTGTTCCACTCGTCGCCTTGGACTCACGTGCGGCGACCATTGCGTCAGGCATGGTATTCCTCCCGTGTATCTTGTTTTGCCGGCAGGCTATCGTTGCAGGCCCGGCTTGTCATCAGAGCAGATGCAATCTTCGGTAGTCGTTTGCGGCCTCATCGTGGCCGCGCGAAAGTTACGGCGATACACGCACCGCGATGCACAATCGCCGGGATAGTCCGGTCTAATCAGATCACATCCTTCTGTGTATGCTTGCGGTTACAAGCCACGCGTGCCCAGGGCGTCATGACAGAGTTGAGCGAGCGCACGAAAGCGAACATGGACGTCGTCCTTGAGCAGACGTGTCGCCAATTGCCGCATGGCGGCGATCACGACAGCCGCAGGTTCATCGCCGAACGCCTGATCGAGGCGGCTCAGTCAGGTCACTCCACGCTTGGCGAGCTCGGCATCGTCGCCCGCCGCGCGCTGGCGGACATTATCGCCAAGGGCAACTAAGAGTAGCCGCGGAGCTTGCCTCCTCGCGCACCGCAGACGTAACCTGCCGGGGAACCCTTCCGCGCCCCGAGATCCCTCAAGATGCGGTCGTTGTTTGCGCTCGTTGTGGCCTCTTCGCTGCTTTGCTGCGACGGTGCGGCCGTCGCTCAGGCGGTCGGACAGTTTCCGTTCGCGCTGACGCGTGAAGGACAGATGCTTGGCGCCGTCGAGGGCGAGGTGGCGTCCTTCAAGGGGCTGGCCTATGCGGCCGCTCCGACCGGGCCGCTGCGCTGGCGGCCGCCGCAGGCAACGGCCGAGAACCCCGAGATGCGCACCGCCTATGAGTACGGCGCGCCATGCCTGCAGCCGTCGCTGCCTGATACGAGCGAGGATTGCCTCACGCTCAACGTATTCCGTCCCTTCGGGGTCGACGGTCCGCTGCCGGTGATGGTGTTCATCCATGGCGGCGGATTCGGCAGCGGCACCGCGAACGATCCGCTGTTCGACGGTGCAAAGCTCGCGCAGGCCGGCCTCATCGTGGTCACCGTGAATTATCGTCTCGGCGTGCTCGGCTGGCTCGCTCATCCCGCGCTGTCGGAAGGCGGCTCCGGCAATTACGGCCTGATGGACCAGATCGCGGCGCTGCATTGGGTGCACGACAACATCGCGGCCTTCGGCGGCGATCCGGGCAACGTCACCCTGTTCGGCAGCGGCGCAGGCGCGACGTCGATCGCGCTTCTGATGCTGTGTGCGCAATCGCGCGATCTGTTCCAGAAGGCCATTCTGCAATCGCTGCCCGGCCGTGCGCGTTTGCGCTCGGCACAGGAGGCGGAGGCCATGGGCCGGCAATTCGTGGCGGCGCTTGGGCAGGAGGCGGATTTGCGCGTCGTCGCGCCGGCGCGGCTGCTTGCTGCCGAGCAAAACCTGCTCACAGGCTCCGGACGCAGCTTCGCGCCCGCGATGGACGGAACCCTGGTGAGCGAAGACGTGGCCGCGGGATTTACGGCGGGGCATGAAAGCCGCATTCCTCTCATCATCGGCTCGAACGATGACGAGACGCGCTTCGATGGCGAGCCGGAGATCAGGGCGACGCTGGCGTCCTCGGGCGAGAGCAGCGATGAGCTGCGCAAACTCTACCCGGATATCGCCAGGCCATCGGAGCGCGCAGCCAAATTCTATACCGACAAGGTCTTCACCGAGCCGGTCAGACTGCTTGCCCGCCTCCATGCGGCAATCGGTGCGCCTACGTTTCGCTATCGCTTCGCTTACGTGGCCGAGGCCCGGCGCACGAATCCCGACGAAGGGCACGGGCGCGAGCTGCAATTCATCTTCGGCGCGCAAGGCATGCCCGGCGCGGGACTGCTCACACGAGGGGATCGCGAGGTCGCGAACCGCATGCGCGGTTACTGGATCAACTTTGCGAGGAGCGGCGATCCCAACGGCCCGGATCTGCCGCATTGGGATGCGGCCGCAGACCGCGATCGCCTGCTGCTGATCACGAACGAACGCATCGCGAGCGGAGACGACCCCTTGACGAGGCGTCTCGACCGGCTTGCGCGCTAGGAAGATGAGTTGGATTTATGCCGCGAGTTCGACCCGCGGCGCCGGGCTCAGCCGGTCTTCTTCGAGGTAGTCCATCGTGCCGTCCTTCTCGACGGCGTAGAACTGCTGGCCATCCTTCGACCTGTAGGCGGCGCGAACGACGCCGCGGCGGCCCTTGTCACTGTTGACGACGTCCCCCAGCGCAAACTTCTTCATCTCACGACCCTGTCTTCTGGCCGATTCCTTCGGCCACGGCCGGATTGTGGGCGGCAAATCGTTAACGACTTGCTAACCATACCGGTTTGCCTATGCTCGCCGCCGTTCGCGGGCAGTTCGCACCCCGCATCTTGTCAACGAGACCAGCCTCATGACGCGATTGCCGACCCTCTTCCTGTCGCATGGCGGCGGCCCATGGCCCTTCATGGAGGACCGGCGCGTGCAATACGCCAGGACCGCCGCGGAGTTCGGCCGGCTGCCGCAGCTTCTCCCAGAGAAGCCCAAGGCCGTGCTCGTCATCACCGGTCATTGGGAAGCCGACGCCTTCACCGTCTCCACCTCGGCGCATCCGCCGATGGTGTACGACTATTACGGTTTCCCCGAGCATACCTATCACCTCAAATATCCGGCGCCGGGCAAGCCCGAGCTCGCAGCCAGGGTGAGGGCGCTGCTCGAGCACGCGGGCCTGGATTGCCGGGAGGATCCCAATCAGGGTTTCGATCACGGCACCTTCGTGCCGCTCGGCCTGATGTATCCGAACGCGGACATGCCGATCGTGCTGCTGTCGCTGAAGTCTGCTTACGACGCGGCCGAGCACATCAAGGTCGGGCAGGCGATCGCATCGCTGCGCGACGAAGGGATTTTGATCGTCGGCAGCGGGCTGACCTATCACAACATGCGCGGGTTCGGCCGGGCAGAGTCGAAACCGGTCTCGTATGATTTCGAAGCCTATCTGAACGAGGCGATCGGCAATCCGGATCCGGCGCGCCGCAACGCGATGCTGGTCGACTGGGAGAACGCGCCCAGCGCGCGCCTCGCTCATCCGCGCGAAGATCATCTGCTGCCGCTGATGGTGGCCGCCGGTGCCGCCGGCAGCGACGTCGGCAAACGCGTCTTCGTCGACGAGGTCGCGAACGTTGCGATGGCGTCGTATGTGTTCGGCGGCTGAGCTTGCTTGCGCCTCTGAAGGTGCGAGTCTCCGCCGCGATCAGGCGGCAGCTGTGGCGTCCGAGGCACAGTTCTCCAACAACTGGCTTCCAACCGGGAGGCCGGTCGATTTTGTCTAGACGGGCAGTGCTCGTGCCGGCTTACTCTTGATCGCCCGAGTCTGGAGATACTTCGGTTTCAGGATATCGACGCCTCTGATGACGCTGCATGTTACGGTCGACGACGCTCAGATTGGCGCCCCCCGCCGTGACGTGAAGGCGGTCATCGCCGTCGTTGGACTTGCGATTGAGGCCAGGATAGCCGGGGCGTCAGCGATGATCGCTGACGGTGACCGAACCGCCTCTTGCTTGCGTGACGCCATCAGACACGGCGCGCGCGGCATTATAAGTTTTGGGGTCTGCGGCGGGCTAGATCCGAAGCTCCGACCAGGTCACGTTGTCATCGCCTCGTCGGTATTTGCCGCGAAAGATGAAGCTTATCCAGCTGACTTGCCCTGGGCCGAGGAGCTCCTTCGGATGATCCCGGATGCCAGGTACTCTGCGATAGCTGGTGTCGCTTCCCCGATGACAAGTCTTGAAGAGAGACGGGACTTCCATGGCATCACCGGGGCGGTCGCCGCCGACATGGAGTCGCAGGTCGTCGCTCGAATTGCTTCCGAATTCAGAATTCCCTTTGCCGTCTGTCGTGTTGTTCTAAACCCCGCGCATCGAAAACTTCCGAGGGCCGCGCTCATAGATATCGGGCCCGCAGGTAAGCCTGAACTGCGCAAAATTGGACGTTCGCTTGTTCAAGACCCGGGGCAACTTCCTGGTCTTAGCCGGCTCGCCGTTGACTCTGTCATGGCGGTGATGGCTTTGCGCAGCGCCAAGCAACGGCTTGGAGCTCACTTTGGTTTCCCGCACCTGTGTTCACGAAACCCGGTGCCCATTCCGACACGCACACTTGAAACGATGGCCACACGCGCCTGATCCTGCAGCAGCGCCTCCCGATCCTAGACTCCAGGTTTGTCCAGGTCCGAGATGGTGATTGAATCTGCACGCCGGCGCCGGAAGACGCTACTCACCGAAAGAGCCGGCGCGGCCAAAATATCCGCCAGCGCATTCCAGGAAAACGTTACCCGAGGCGCGCCCGCATGGCACGAAGTCTGCTCGACCGCTCGTCCGATGCAGCCTCGTCGTCTCATAAATCGCCAGGCGAGCGGGTTCCAGTCGCGCCAGACCTGCTCGGCCCTTTGAGATAGCAAGCCAGAGACGATTTCCGGCGCAGGTCCGAAGACCTCAGGCAGCCTGCTCGACAAATTGTTGTCCGACAGAACGTCCCATCTCGAAAATCCGCCCATGACCGGAGATGAAATGGCGAACACCACGCGACCAATCCGCGCCTCCCGTGTCGGGAAAGAACACATTGGGCAAGGTTCGACGATGGAATACAAGGTGCAATCCGGCAAACGCTTTTGCCCTAGAATCTTCTGCGCCGCTGAAAGAGCGACGAGTTCCGCGTGCCGGGTCACGTCGCATTCCGATGAAACGTGGTTGGTCGCTTCTGCGATGATCCGTCCTCGAGACGCGATCACGGCGCCGAATGGCAGCTCTCCTTGCTTCACCCCTTGCCGAGCGAGGTCGAGGCATCTTTCCATCATTCGCATATCTTGAGCGTCAGCTTCTGATCTACTCATGGGCGGTCCCTCGGGAACGCGAGATCGGTGTTGAGAATGCCCCCTTCAAATTACGGCCGCGCTGGAGCGACGACGAATGTTTCCGGCGCCGCACCGGAGGCGGCTTCTGCGGCCTGGCAATGTTGGCAATCAAACAACGGGCTACAAACAATCTGACTTGATCTGGATCAAGGGCCGCTACCTTTCAGGTACCGCACTGACCACACGATGGTCGATTGTCCATGTCGGCTCCGGGGTCCCTCGAAAGCAGACAGACCGGGTTTTATGGGGACACCCCAATCCGTCCTCGCAGCTTCAGGCTCAGCCGTACTTCAGCTTCATGAACAGGATGCCGGCGGCGAGCACCATGGTGACGGCGTTGGCGGCGACCAAAGGGGCGTCGCCTGAGAGCAGGCCGTAGACCAGCCAGAGCGCCAGGCCCAGCACCATGACCAGGAACATGCCGAGCGAGATGTCGCGGGCCGAACGGGTCTTCCAGACCTTGATGAACTGCGGCGCGTAGGCGACGGTGGTGCAGGTTGCGGCGGCAAAGCCGATCAGCTTGATCGCGGAGGGGTCCATGCCGGCTCTATAACATGGATTCGACGGATCTGTGCCTACGTCCGGCGCGCTGCCATGAGATCGCGATAGAGCGCGGCATAGTCGCCGGCGCGGTTGCGCCAGGACACGTCGGTCGCAAGGCCGTTCAGTTGCAGCCGGCGCCAGGTCAGCTTGTCGTGGAAGACGGTGTTGGCCTTGCGCAGCGTGCCGGCGAGGGCATCCGCGGTCACGGGGGCGAACTTGAAGCCGGTGGCATCAAAGCCCGATCTGTCGGCCTCGCCGATATCGACGATGGTATCCTCGAGGCCGCCGACCCGGGACACGATGGGCACGGCGCCATAGCGCAGCGCGTAGAGCTGGGTGAGACCGCATGGCTCGAAGCGCGAGGGCACGATGAGCGCGTCCGAGCCGGCCTGGATCAGATGCGCAAGGATCTCGTCGTAGCCGATCACGACCCCGATCCGGCCGGGGTTCGCGCGGGCGGCGGCCTGATAGCGATCCTGGAGATCGCGGTCGCCGCTGCCGAGCAGCGCGAGCTGCATGCCCTCGCCCAAAATGGTTGGAATGGCCTCGAGCAGGAGATCGAGCCCCTTCTGCCAGGACAGGCGGCTGATGACGCCGAGCAGGGGCGCCTCGTCCGAAGAATCGAGATTGAACTGCTGCTGAAGCACCGCCTTGTTCGCGGCCCGGAACGTCAGGTCCTGCGCGCCGAAGCGGTAGGCGATGTGCGGATCTTGTTGCGGATTCCACACCTCGATATCGATGCCGTTGAGGATGCCGCTGAGCACGTCAGCGCGTTCGCGCAGCAAGCCGCCCATCCCCATGCCGCCCTCGTCGCTCTGGATCTCCCGCGCGTAGGTCGGCGAGACCGTGGTGATGCGATCGGCGAATTGCAGGCCGGCCTTCAGAAAGCTGATGCCGCCAAAATATTCGAGGGCGTCGACATTGAAGGCGTGCCAGGGCAGGCCAATCGAGCCGATCAGCTCGCGCGCGAACTTGCCCTGATAGGCCATGTTGTGAATGGTCATCACGGTGGCGGGGCGCGGTCGGTTGTCATAGTGCAGATAGGCCGGCGCGAGCCCGGCCTGCCAGTCATGGGCGTGCACGACATCGGGCACGAACGCCGGCACGAGGCCGTGGCCGATGTCGGCGGCGATACGCGACAATGCCGCAAAGCGCACGCCATTGTCCGGCCAATCGACGCCATCGGCTGTCACGTAAGGATTGCCCGGCCGCGCATAGAGATGCGGCACGTCGAGCACGAACAGATCGAGCCCGTCATGTGAGCCCGCGAGCAGGCGTCCGGGTCCGCCGAAATAATCCGGCCAGCGCCGGATTTCGTCGGCGCCCCCCAGCATCCGCATCACGTCGGGATAGCCCGGCATCAGCGTGCGCATCTCGACGCCATGCGCCTTCAGCGCAAGCGGCAGCGCGCCGGCGACATCCGCAAGGCCGCCGGTCTTGACGATGGGGTAGACCTCAGAGGCGACCGCGAGGACGCGAACAGGCGTCATGTATTGAGCCTGTCGAGCATCGGCTGGGTGATGAGCGAAATGCCCTGCTCGGTGGTGCGGAAGCGCTTCGCGTCGAACTCGGGATCCTCGCCGACGACGAGTCCTTCCGGAATCTCGACGCCGCGGTCGATCACGACGTTCTTCAAGCGAGCGCCGCGGCCTACATTCACGTAGGGCATGATCACGGCGTTCTCGACATTGGCATAGGAGTTGATGCGTACGCCGGTGAACAGCAGCGAGCGGCGCAGCGAGGCGCCGGAAATGATGCAGCCGCCCGAGACCAGCGAGCTCACGGCCTGGCCGCGGCGGCCCTCCTCGTCATGGACGAATTTCGCGGGCGGCGTGATCTCCGCATAGGACCAGATCGGCCAGGCGCGGTCGAACAGGTCGAGCTCCGGCACCACGTCGGTGAGATCGATATTGGCGGCCCAATAGGCATCGACGGTGCCGACGTCGCGCCAGTAGGAGCGTGGGTCGCTGCCGGAACGGACGCAGGAGGTCGAGAACTGGTGCGCGATCGCACGGCCGTTCTTGACGATGTAGGGGATGATGTCCTTGCCGAAATCGTGATTGGAGTTCGGATCCGCGGCGTCGCGCTTCAGCTCCTCGTAGAGGAATTTCGCATCGAACACGTAGATGCCCATGCTGGCGAGCGAGACGTCCGGCTTGCCCGGCATCGGCGGCGGGTCGGCGGGCTTCTCCAGGAACTCCTGGATCAAGCCGTTCTCGTCGATATGCATGATGCCGAAGCCGGATGATTCCTGGCGCGGCATTTCGAGACAGCCGACGGTGACGTCGGCGCCGCTCTCGACGTGCTGGCGCAGCATCACCTCGTAATCCATCTTGTAGATGTGGTCGCCGGCGAGCACCACGATGAAGCGGGCGTTGTGCGACTCGATGATGTCGATGTTCTGGTAGATCGCGTCGGCCGTGCCGACATACCACATGTTCTCGGAAACGCGCTGGCTGGCCGGGAGGATGTCGAAGCTCTCGTTGCGCTCCGGGCGGAAGAAGTTCCAGCCCATCTGAAGATGCCGGATCAGGCTGTGCGCCTTGTATTGGGTCGCGACCGCGATGCGGCGGATGCCGGAGTTCACGGCGTTCGATAGCGCGAAATCGATGATGCGGGACTTGCCGCCGAAATAGACCGCGGGCTTGGCGCGCCGGTCGGTCAACTCCAGAAGCCGGCTGCCGCGTCCGCCAGCCAGGACGAATGCCAACGCCTGACGGGCGAGCGGCTCATTACCGACGGCACTCATGTCATCCTCCCACACTCCGGCGCATGCCAGATTCTGGCGTCAAGCAAGACCTTCGCGAGACGCCTCTCGGCCGCGCACCATTGGAACCGATAGTAGCGGTACGAATAGTAAATCGGGAAGGTGCTTGTTGGTTGCGAACGCGCGGGAAGCTTAATGCTTTGCCGTGGTCTGCTGCCTTGGGCTCCGTCGTACCGGTGTCATATCCGTGCGGGGGATGCCGGCGCCGGGCCTGACCAGAATTGAGGCAGGCGCGAGCTTCTTGTGCGGTGCACGAAACTGGAGGTCTTAACTTTCGGAGGCTTTGACTTTCGGAGGCTTTGATTTGGCGCAAGGATGCCCGATCATGGCCTTGCGATCCCCTTCCATACGAAACGTCAGACAGGGAGCAAGACGATGAGTATCTGGAAAACTGCAATTGCCTGTTCGCTGGCGGGTGCCGTGATGGCCGGCCAAATCGAGCAGGCGGCGGCGGCGCCGCTGCCGACCAACGTTGCGGCCATGAAAGCCGCGGCCGGCGATGATGTCACGCCGGTGTATTGGCGCGGCCGAGGCTGGGGCGGGGGCTGGGGCTGGGGTCTTGGCGGCCTCGCAGCCGGCGCGATCATCGGCGGCGCCATCGCCAGCAGCAGCTATGGCTACTATGGCGGCGGACCGTACTACGGCGGCTATGGATACCCGGGCTACGGCTATGGTTATGCGCCGGCCTACTATGGCGGCTATGGATCGAGTTACGCCTATGGACCGGGTTACGGTTATGGCTATCGATCCTACTACCGACCCCGTCCCTATTACGGCTACAGCTATGGCTACTACCGGCCCCGGGCGTATTACCGGCCTTACTACGGCTATTGGTGATCTTGCGCGGCTAGAGCGACAGCCACACGATCAGGCTCATGCAGGCGAAATGCGCGAGCACGATCGCGGCGAGATGCAACGGGCCGGCCTCGAGGCGAAGCCTGCGCATCCCGCCGCCTCCGTCTAGTTCGATCCCGCGGCCGCAGCGGTGAAGCTGCGGTCGACGGCTTTGCTGACGTCGAGTGTCTTCGGCAGGATGCCGTAGCGGGTCGAGCGGTCGGACGCTTCCTGAACTTCCTTCACGACGTTCTCGTCGATCACGATCGGGCTGGTGCGCTGCGCGGTGTAGGCCGACAGCAGCACGTCCTCGGGCAGCCTGGTCAGCTCGGCCGTGCTCCTGGCGTATTCACTGATGTGATCGAGCGACCATAGCCGCGCCTTGTTCAGCCGCTGCACGAGGTCCTGCACCGCCGCGCGCTTGGTGGCGATGGCGCTGTCGGAGGCGACGATGAAGGTGATGGTCGGCGTCAGGCCCTCGCCGTCGGCGACCACGCGGGCCTTGTCCTTCAACGTCGCGAACGAGACGTAGGGCTCCCACACCGCCCAGGCGTCGATCGAGCCGGCAACGAGCGCAATCTTGGCGTCGACCGGGCCGAGCGGCGCGAAGGTCGCGTCCTCCAGCTTGATCTGCGCCTTCTCCAGCGTCGCGTCGATCAGGAACTGGCCCCAGCCGCCGCGCGTGCCGGCGAGGCGTTTGCCCTTGAGGTCGGCGGCTGACTTGATCGGCGAATCCTGGCGCACAAGGATCGCTTGCGTCTTTGCATCCGACCTGGTGCCGCCGATCGCCTTGATCGGCGCGCCCGCTGCGTAGACCGAGAGGAAGGAGAGATCGCCGGTGTAGCCGACGTCGAGCGCGCCGGCGTTGAGCGCTTCCAGGATCGGCGCGGCCGCCGGGAATTCCGACCATTCGATCCTGTAGGGCAGGTCCTTTGCATAGCCGGAGATTTCGAGCAGCGAACGGTTGCCGCCCTTCTGGTCGCCGACGCGCAGCACGACGGTGTCGGCAGCGAACGACGCGGCGGCCGTGGACAACGTGATGGCGGCGGCAAGCAGCGATGCGGCGAGGCGGCGTGTGATGGGACGGTCGTGGGAGTTGATGCTCATGTGGCCTGTCTTGTTGCTTTGCTCACGACGCGTGAGCGAACGATGCAGCGGGACGATCAAGTCTATGATTGCGCGATGCGCAGTCAATGAAATGGCCAACCGTATTGCGTGCGCGATGAGCAAGGACGTTTCAGCGCGGCGCTGGTTTCGAGAACGTGCGATGTTCGCGACCGAAGCTGCGCAAGAATGAAGCAGGAGAGGGAGCCGCGTCGCGCCCTGCCAACCAATGCAGCGGCAAAAATCGTTTCATCGTCCCCGCACGCGCTGATGGAGAGAATGACTTCGCTTCGCGCCACATTCGAAATTCCATTTCATTGACGATGCGGCGAACGCGCCGCATGATTTGCGCATCGCATCAACGCGGCGCGAGAAGCGTCGGCGAAAATTATTCTCTCAACGCAGCTCCGCACGGAACATGCGCAACCTGAACCGTTGCGCGCATGGCGGAGCTGTGCCAGCGCAGGAGCGGGGACTGATGAACAACGACAACAAGCGCAGCGGTTCGGGGCTCGACCGGCGCCATCTGCTACAGGCCGGCCTTGCGGCGGCATTCGCCGCGCCGCTTGGTGCCCTTGGTGCAGCGCAGGCCTTTGCGCCGCGCGGGATTGCGCCCGGTGTCGATTTCTCGGAGTTTCCGCTGTGCCGGACGGCTGCGGATGGCCCCGCGCTCACAGGCGCGCCGCGCAAGCTGAAGCTGTCGTGGAACGCCGGCGCGGTCTGCCTCGCGCCGCTGCCTGTCGCGATCGAGCACGGCTTCTTCCAGAAGCAGAATCTCGACGTCGAGCTCGTCAATTATTCCGGCTCGACGGATCAACTGCTCGAGGCGATCGCGACGGGAAAGAGCGATGCTGGCCTCGGCATGGCGCTGCGCTGGCTGAAGCCGCTGGAGCAGGGCTTTGACGTCAAGATCGCCGCGGGCACCCATGGCGGCTGCATGCGCGTGCTGACGCGTACCGATTCCAACGTGAGCAAGCTCGCCGACCTCAAGGGCAAGATCGTCGCGGTCGGCGATCTCGGCGGTCCGGACAAGAACTTCTTCTCGATCCAGCTCGCCAAGCTCGGGATCGATCCCAACAAGGACGTCGACTGGCGCGCCTATCCCGGCAACCTGCTCAACGTCGCCGTGGAGAAGGGCGAAGTGCAGGCCTTCCTGTCGTCCGATCCGCTCGCCTATCTCTGGCTGAAGGACACCCAGTACAAGGAGGTCGCCTCCAACCTCGACGGCGAATACCGCGACAAGAGCTGCTGCATCGTGGGCCTCCGTGGCAGCCTTGTGCGCGAGGAGCCGCAGGTCGCCCGCGCGATCACGCAGGCGCTGCTCGATGCCGCCATGTTCACCTCTCAGAACCCTGTGGTGGCGGCGAAGTCGTTCCAGCCCTATGCGCCCAAGACGGCGACTCTCGCCGATATCGAGGGCATGGTGCGCTACCACACCCACCATCATCATCCCGTCGGCGAGATCCTGAAGCGTGAGCTCAAGGCCTATGCCGACGATCTCAAGAGCGTGCAGGTCTTCAAGCAGAGCACGGATACCACGAAGTTCGCGGAGCGCATCTATGTCGACGTATTCGCTGTCTGACGGCCTCGCCTCCGGCGCGCCGCGCGCCTCGCGCGCGCCGCTGCTCGCGGATTGGTTGCGGGAATCCGGCGTCGGCGTGTTCGCCAGCGTCGCCTGGATTGTCTTCGGCCTGTCCTGCCTGTGGTGGCAGGATGTCGGCGACTGGTCGCGCACGCATTCGCTCGGCATTGCCGCCTTCATCGTCGCCGCGGTCGCGTTGTTCGGGACCGTCGGTGCCGATTATCTGGGCTCCGCGGGCAAGGCCCTGCGCCAGCGCGCGCCCTGGCTCATCGCGCTCGGCGCCTTCCTGACCTTGTGGGAAGTCGCCACCGCAAAATTCGCCTGGCTGCCGCTGCCGTTCTTCCCGCCGCCGCAGTCGATCATCGAAGTCTATACCGACGATCTGCCAAAACTGCTCGACAGTGTCTTCGCCTCCGTCAAGCTTCAGCTCGGCGGCTACCTGATCGGCGCCACGGTCGGCTTCCTGACCGGCGTCTCGATCGGCTGGTCGCGCGCGGTCGGTTATTGGGTGCATCCGGTGCTGCGCTTCATCGGTCCGCTGCCGGCGACGGCCTGGCTGCCCATCGCCTTCTTCACATTCCCGTCGAGCTGGAGCGCCTCGACCTTTCTGATCGCGCTGGCGACCGGCTTCCCCGTCACCGTGCTGACCTGGTCGGGTGTCGCGAGCGTCAGCAATGCCTATTACGACGTCGCACGCACGCTGGGCGCCAAGCCGTCCTTCCTGGTGCTGAAGGTCGCGATCCCCGCGGCGCTCCCGCACGTCTTTGTCGGCCTGTTCATGGGGCTCGGCTCGTCCTTTGCCGTGCTCGTCGTCGCCGAGATGATCGGCGTCAAGGCCGGGCTCGGCTGGTACCTGCAATGGGCGCAGGGCTGGGCCGCCTACGCCAACATGTATGCGGCGCTGATCGTGATGTCGCTGCTCTGCTCCGGTGCGATCACGCTCTTGTTTGCAATCCGTGACCGCTTGCTGGTCTGGCAGAAGGGGACCGTGAAATGGTAGCCGCAGCCGGTTTGGCCGAAGTCGCGATACCGCCAGCCGCGGGCGCCGCGCTCGACATCGAGCAGGTCAGCCACGCCTTCGATATCGACGGCGCTGAGCTGCCTGTCCTCAGCGACGTCAGCATCTCCGTGGAGCCGGGCGAGTTCGTCGCGCTGCTCGGCCCCTCCGGCTGCGGCAAGTCGACCCTGCTGCGGCTCGTCGCCGGCCTCGACAAGCCCAAGCTTGGTACGCTGCGCGAGGACGAGGCGCGCATCACCCGGCCGCATCCTTCACGCGTGGTCGTGTTCCAGGACCCGACCCTGTTTCCCTGGCGGTCGGTCTGGGACAACGTCGCCCTGGGCCTCGAGGCCCAGGGCATTCTCAGGAGCCAGCGGCAGCGCGTCGATGACGCGCTCGATCTCGTTGGACTTGCTGCGTTCCGCAATGCCTATCCGCATCAGCTCTCCGGCGGCATGGCGCAGCGCGTTGCGCTGGCACGGGCGCTGGTCAACGATCCCAAAATCCTGATCCTCGACGAGCCGCTGGGCAAGCTCGACTCGCTGACCCGGATCACCATGCAGGCCGAGCTCGTCTCGCTTTGGCAGCGCAAGGGCTTTACCACGCTGCTGGTAACGCATGACGCCGAGGAAGCCCTGGTGCTGGCCAACCGCGTCATCGTGTTCAGCGACCGCCCCGCGCGCGTGAAGGCCGACATCCGTGTCGACCGGCCCTATCCGCGCCATCGCGGCGATCCGTATCTCGCCGATCTGCGCCGCCAGATCCTTGGCCTGCTGGGGTTGGATGCCACATGGTAACCTCGATAGCCAGGGGCCGCACGGCCCAGAGCGAGCCCGACTACATCGCACGCGCCGAAGCGTTGGCAGAGCGTTTCGCCGCGCGTGCGGCCGACCATGACCGCACCGGCAGCTTTCCTTTCGAGAATTTCCGCGAGCTGTCGGAAGCAGGTCTGCTGTCGCTGACGGTGCCGGCCATTCATGGCGGCGCCGGAGCGGGCGCGCGTTACGCTGCACGCGTCATCGGGATCATCGGCAAGGCCGATCCGTCGACCGCGCTGGTGCTGTCGATGCACTACATCAATCATCTCGTGATGGCGCGCAGTCCGACCTGGCCGGCGCGGCTGTCGCGCAAGCTTGCGCGCGAGAGCGTCGAGGGTCTTGCGCTCATCAACGCGCTCCGCGTCGAGCCTGAGCTCGGCTCGCCTGCGCGCGGCGGCCTGCCGGCGACGATCGCGCGGCGCACCGAAACAGGCTGGCGCCTGACCGGTCACAAGATCTATTCGACGGGATCGCCGATCCTGAAATGGTATCTGGTCTGGGCCCGGACCGACGAAGCCGAGACGCGCGTCGGTCAGTTCCTGGTGCCGGCAGGACTGCCGGGCACAAGCATCGTCGAGACCTGGGATCATCACGGCCTGCGTGCCAGCGGCAGCCATGACGTCATCTTCGACGACGTCGTGATCCCCCTCGATGCCGAGGTCGATGTCCGCAAGCCGGCCGAGTGGCGCGCGCCCGACGTCGCGCAGGCGACTGTCCACACCGTCTTCGTCGCGGCGATCTACGATGGCGTCGCTCGCGCCGCGCGCGACTGGTTCGTCTCGTTCCTGAAGCAGCGTGTTCCCGCCAGCCTCGGCGCGCCGCTGGCGACCCTGCCGCGCGCGCAGGAGATCGTCGGCGCCATCGAGGCCCGGCTCGCGGTCAATGCGCGGCTGATCGACACTTTCGCCCGCGACTTCGATGACGGTGTCGATCTCTCCAGTGGCGAATCCAACGTCATCAAGCTGACGGTCACCAACAACGCCGTTGCCGTGGTCGAGGATGCCTTGTCGTTGACCGGCAATCACGGCCTGTCCCGCGCCAATCCGCTGGAGCGGCACTATCGCGATGTCCTGTGCGGCCGTGTGCACACGCCGCAAGACGATTCCACGCGCACCGGGCGCGGCCGCGCCGCGCTCGGTCTTTAGAAACAAACAGGGAGACGATCATGTCGATCGAGTTCATCGGCTTCATCAGCAACAACAATTCATCCGAGACCGTCGTCCGCGAAGGACCGATCCTCAACCCCACGCACATCGAGACGGTGGCAAAAGCACACGAGAATGCCGGCTTCGGCCGCGCGCTGCTGGCGTTTCATTCGACGACGCCAGACGCGCTCCAGGTCGCCCAGCACGTTCTGGGCGTCACCTCTCGCCTCAACGTGTTGATCGCGCAGCGGCCGGGCTTTACCGCGCCGACGCTGCTGGCACGGCAGTTCGCCGTGCTCGACCAGTTTTCCCGCGGCAGGGTCGCGCTTCACGTCATCACCGGCGGCAACGCCACCGAGCTCAGGCAGGACGGCAACACGCTCGACGACAAGGACGAGCGCTACGCCCGCACCTCGGAATTCCTCGACGTCCTCAAGCTGGAATGGACCAGCGACAAGCCGTTCACCTACAAGGGCAAGTACTACCAGGTCGAGAACGCCTTCTCGCAGGTGAAGCCGTTCCGCCCCGAGGGGATCCGGGTCTATTTCGGCGGCGCCTCGGATGCGGCGATCGACGTCGCCGGCAGGCACGCCGACACGTTTGCGCTGTGGGGCGAATCCTACGCGCAGGTGCGCGATGTCACCTCCCGCGTGCATAACGCGGCGATCCGGCAGGGCCGGCCGACGCCACGCTTCAGCCTGTCGGTGCGTCCGATCATCGCCCCGACCGAGAAGCAGGCGTGGGAGAAGGCGGAAGAAATCCTGGCCCGCGCCACCGCGCTCCAGGACAAGACCGGCTATCGCAAGCCCGCCGACGGCCACGCCACCGCGGGTGCGCGGCGCCTGCTCGCGCTTGCCGACCAGGGCAGCCGCATCGACAAGCGGCTCTGGACCGAGATCGCAGCGCTCACCGGCGCCAACAGCAATACCACCGCGCTGGTCGGTACGCCCGAGCAGGTCGCCGAAGTCTTCGGCGACTATTACGATCTCGGCATCAGCCACTTCCTGATCCGCGGCTTCGATCCCCTGATCGACGCTATCGAGTATGGCCGCGAACTGATCCCGCTGACGCGCGAGCTGATCGCCAAGCGTCAGGCCGTTCGCGGCGAGGCGGCGGAATGATCCGCCTCATGCTGGCCGGCGCGCTGCTGTTCGGCTCGTTCGAGCTGGCGGCGGCGCAAACCACGTTGCGTGTCGGCGACCAGAAGGGCAATTCGCAGGCCGTGATGGAAGCCGCAGGCGTGCTCAAGGATGTGCCCTACAAGATCGAGTGGAAGGAGTTTCCGGCGGCGGCACCGCTGCTGGAGGCGCTGAGCGCCGGCGCGATCGAGACCGGGCTCGTGGGCGATGCGCCCTTCACCTTCGCCGCCGCTTCCGGCGCACCGGTGAGGGCGATTGCCGCGATCCGGCAGACGCGCGAGGGGCTCGCCATCCTCGTGCCCGAGACTTCGCCGATCAAGAGCTTTGCCGACCTGAAGGCTAAGAAGATCGCGACCGGCCGTGGCTCGATCGGCCACCAGCTGATCCTCGCCGCGCTCGAGAAGAACGGCTGGAGCGCGAGCGACGTGCAGATCGTGTTCCTCGCGCCCTCCGATGCCAAGATCGCCTACACGCAAGGATCGGTCGATGCCTGGTCGACCTGGGAGCCCTATGTCAGCCAGGAGGAGGTGCTGTTCAAGTCGCGCCGCGTCATCACCTCGGAAGGGCTGACGCCGGGGCTGAGCTTTCAGGTCGCGCGGCCCGACGCGATCCGCGACAAGCGCGTGGAGTTGACCGACTTCATCCGCCGCCTCACCGCGGCGCGGGCTTGGTCGCTGAACAACGTCGACAGCTACGCCGCGACCTGGGGCCGGCTGATGAACATCCCGACCGCCGTGCCGCAGAACTGGCTGTCGCGCGCAAAAATCCGCATCGCGCCGATCGATGACGGCGTGGTCGCGGACGAGCAGGGCACGATCGATCTCTATTTCCGCTGGGGCCTGATCAAGCAGAAGCTGGATGCGGCGGAGATCGTGGATCGGTCTTTTGCCGATGCGATTGCGAAGGCGGGGTTGTAAGCGACCCTCTCGTGTCCCGGACGCGGCGTCTTCCCTCTCCCCTTGTGGGAGAGGGTGGCTCGCCGCGATAGCGGCGAGACGGGTGAGGGGTCTCTCTCCGCGATCACATCTCTGGCATCTTGAACTCGCGGATAGATACCCCTCATCCGGCGCTACGCGCCACCTTCTCCCGCAAGGGGAGAAGGGGACCAGCGCTCACCTACATTCCTCGAGACATTTCTTCTGCACTGCCGGCTGGCGGCGACATCCGCATTGCTATTTGCAGCGCCTCCCTTGCACCTCGCTGTTCCCCGTCAAAAATCATTCAGACGACCACATCGGGAGACCGGCCATGGGCCTGCAAGAAACAAAAATCGAATCGCTTCCCTTCGTCACTGCCGAACTCAACTATCTCGCGCCGGTTTCGGGCAAGCCGCGCACCTATGCTTTCGATCCGCCGCCGGGCGAGCCCAGGAGCACGTCGTTGCCGGAGCCGCACCAGGTACCGATCTTCGATGCGCGCCTGATCGCGCAAAATTTCTCGCTCGATCGCGAGGGCTTTGCGCTGGTGCGTCACCCGACGCAGGTGAAGGATTTTTACAACGACGAGGAAATACTGGCGGTCTACTATCCCGCCGTCGAGGCGTTCCTGCGCGCGACGCTGAAGGCCGATCGCGTCGTCATCTTCGATCATACCGTACGCAAGCGCGTCGACGGCGCCGCCGATATCCGCGGCGGCGGGCCGCGCCAGCCTGCGACGCGCGTCCATGTCGACCAGACCGCCGTCTCGGGCGCCAACCGTGTGCGCGAGCATCTGCCCGACGAGGCCGACGAGCTTTTGAAAGGCCGCGTGCAGGTGATCAATCTCTGGCGGCCGATCCGCGGACCGCTGCGGGATTCACCGCTGGCGATGGCCGACGGCACCACAGTCGCGCCCGACGACCTCGTCGCCTCCGACCTGATCTATCCCAACCGTCGCGGCGAGACCTATTCGGTGAAATACAATCCGAGCCATCGCTGGTTCTATTTCCCGGAGATGACGCCGGACGAGGCGCTACTGCTCAAGTGCTACGATTCCGCAACCGACGGCCGCACCCGCTTTGGGCCGCACACCGCCTTCGTCGATCCGACCACGCCGGCCGATGCGGCGCCCCGCGAGAGCATCGAGGTCCGCACGCTGGTGTTCCACAAACAGTAACAATGTGTGATGGCACTGCCGGGCGCGCCCGGCAGTGTTCCTGGAACTTAACGGAACAAATCGACGTTTGCAGCGCCGGGCAGGGCGAACCGGGAGCGGTGCCGTGCGAACGCAGACGCTATTCTTCTGTCTGGCCACTTTTTCGCTTTCTGCATTTTCTGCCGCGCAAGCCGAAAGCGGGCTTGCCTCATACTACGGCTACGGAAAGGCCGGTAAGGGCGGCGAGCTGACCTGTGCCCACCGCACGCGTCCGTTCGGCACCGTGCTGCGGGTGTCCTATGGCGCTCGCTCGATTCAATGTCGTGTCAACGATCGCGGCCCCTTCATTCGCGGCCGCATCGTCGATCTCTCGGTGCCGGCCGCCCGCGCGCTGGGCATGATGAGCGCCGGTGTGGTGCGGGTCTCGGTGGAATAGGCCGGCCGTCGCGCTATAGTGCTGCCCAAAGCAGGGGGGCGCTATGAGCAGGATCAGGGTGGGACTCGTCGGCTGCGGCTTTGTGTCGGAGCTGCACATGTATGCGTTCCGGCGCGTCTATGGCGTGGACGTCGAGGTGGCAGCGGTCGCCGCGCGCGGCGATCGCGTCGTCGCATTCGCGGGGCATCACGGCATCCCGCGGGTCTATCGCAGCTTTGCCGAGCTGATCGCGGACCGCGAGCTCGATGTCATCGACATCTGCACCCCGCCCAACCTCCATGCCGAAATGATCATCGCCGCCATGCAGGCCGGCAAGCATGTGATCTGCGAAAAACCGTTCGCCGGCTATTTCGGCCGTGAGGGTGACCGGCAGCCGATCGGCAAGCATGTGCCGAAGGCGCTGATGTACGAGCGCGTGCTGGAGGAGATGGACGCGACGCGCACGGCGATCGAGCGCACCGGAAAACTCTTCATGTATGCCGAGGACTGGATCTATGCACCGGCCGTGACCAAGACCGCGGAGATCATCAAGGCGACCAGGGACAAGATCCTGTTCATGAAGGGCGAGGAGAGCCATTCCGGCTCGCACGCCGCCCATGCTGCGCAATGGGCAATGACCGGCGGCGGCTCGCTGATCCGCATGGGCTGCCATCCGCTCTCGGCCGTGCTTTATCTCAAGCAGGTCGAAGCCAGGGCGCGCGGCGAAAGCATTCATGTCGCCAGCGTCACCGGCGATGTCGGCAACGTCACGGCGATCCTGAAGCCCGAAGAGCGGACCTACATCAAGGCCAATCCGGTCGACGTCGAGGATTGGGGCACGCTGACGGCGACCTTTTCCGACGGCACCAAGGCGACCGTGTTCTCCGGCGACATGATCATGGGCGGCGTGCGCAACCTGATCGAGACCTACACGAGCGGCGGGTCGCTGTTCGCCAACATTACCCCGAACACGCACCTGATGAGCTACCAGACCTCCGAGGAGAAGCTCGCCAGCGTCTACATCACCGAGAAGGTCGACCGCAAAACCGGCTGGCAATATGTCTGCCTCGAGGAGGAATGGACGCGCGGCTATCTCCAGGAGATCCAGGATTTCATGGAATGCGCGGCCACGGGACGGCAGCCGCTGTCGGACCTCGCGCTGGCGTACGAGACGATCAAGGTGAACTATGCGGGGTATTGGGCGGCGGAGGAGGGAAGAAGGGTGGTGTTGTAGGCACCGGCGGAGCCGCAGCCTCACCTCGCCCCGCTTGCGGGGAGAGGTCGGAATTCAAGCGCAGCTTGAATTCCGGGTGAGGGGGACTCTCCGCGAGCCTAACTGTCACCGCCCCCGCGGAGACTCCCCTTCACCCCAACCCTCTCCCCGCAAGCGGGGCGAGGGAGCGCACTGTCCGCGCCGCGGTGCTTCACTACGCCCCGTAGGTCGATCCCTTCGGCAGCGGGAATACCGGATCCTGTGTGCGGATGTTTGTCGGCCACACCACCGAGATGTGCTCGCCGGCATTCTGCATCACCACCGGGGTCGAGCGCTCGTTCTGGCCTGACATCGGCGTACCCGGCGGGAAGAACTTGACGCCGTAGCCCTGGATGGTGCCGCCGGCGGGGATATCGACGTCGAGCGCGGCCTTGCGAACGGCCTCGGGCTCGAAGCTGCCGTACTTCTCCTTGGCGACCGGCAGCACGTTGTTGAGCAGCAGCCAGGTCTGGTTGAAGCCCATCGAGCAGTGCGGCGGCACGTCGGTTGCGCCGGTCTTGGCCTTGTAGCGCGTGACCATGGCGTTGGTCAGGTCGCCGATGCCCGGCGCAAGCTTGGCCGGGTCAAGCAATTGCGCCGGCACCGGATCGATGTTGCAGAAATTGTCGATGTCGGGGCCGAAGGTGGCACGCAGCTTGTCGAGCTGGCTGTAGCCCGCGCCCGCGCCGAACAGCATCTTGAAGCGCAGGCCGCTCTCGCGGGCCTGGCGCAGGAACAGGGTGATGTCGGGGTTGTAGCCGGCATGCGAGATCACGTCGGCCTTGGCGCGCTTGATTTTTGTGACGAGCACCGAGAGATCGGGCGCCGAGGCCGAATAGCCCTCGCGCAGCACCACCTGGATGCCGGCCTGCTTGGCATAGGCCTCGTCGGCCGTGGCAACGCCGACGCCATAGGGGCCGTCTTCGTGGATCAGCGCGACCTTGACGTCCTTGGGATCCAAGCCGAGCTTGCCCTGCGCGTGCTCGGCGAGGAAGCCGGCAAACGCCTGGCCGTACTGATCGGAATGGATCTGCGCGCGAAACACGTATTGCAGGTTCTTGTCCTTGAACACGGCGGTCGAGACCGCGGTCGTGATCCAGAGGATCTTCTTCTGCTGCTCGACCTTGGCGGCGAGCGGCACGGCGTGTGAGCTCGCATAGACGCCATTGATGATGTCGATCTTTTCCTGGCTGATCAGGCGCTCGGCCTCGTTGATCGCGACATCCGGCTTGCTCTGGGAGTCGGCGGCGACCGGCACGATCCTGGTCTTGCCGCCAATCCCGCCCTTCTCGTTGACGAGATCGATGGCGATCTGTGCACCGATCGAGGAGGCGACCGAGCCGCCGGCGGCGAACGGGCCGGTGAGGTCGTAGATCAGGCCGATGCGCAAATTCTCGGCTTGCGCCTGGGCCCGTGTCCAATCGAGGCTGAGTGCAGCGGCGGCAGCCGCCGAGTTCTTCAGCAGCTGCCTGCGTGAAGTCGGCATCCTATCCTCCCTCAAAACCGTTTGTTGATTGGTCTTGTTATTTTTTTGCGAAGTATGGGGAGCGGGGAGGCGGAAAGTCAACATCGCACAAGGTCGATACGAGGCAGCGGCCGGACTGAACGCATCTGCGAAAGGCAAAGAAAAAGCCCACCGCTCGCGAACGAGCGATGGGCGGAGATAGCCGCTGCGAGCCGGTTACTGCGACAGCTTCACGAAGCTCGGAAACTTCATCTTGCCCTCGGCGATCTTCTCGGGCCAGACCACGACCTGCTTGGAGTCCTGCCACTGGAAGACCAGGCCGGACACCGTCGTGGGGCCGGACTTGATGCCATGGGTGAACTCGTCGTCCTTGCCGTAGAACTGGATACGGCCAATCGTGCCTTCGTAGTCGGTCTTTTCGAGCTCGGTGACCATCTTGTCGGGATCGGTCGAGCCGGCGCGCTTGATGGCCTCGGTGATGAAGTAGACCTCGTCATAGGCGGTGTAGCCGGTATAGGCCGGCGGCGTGCCGAACTTGGCCTTGAAGGCGGCTGCGAACGGCTTTGTCTTCGAGGTCACCGCGACGTCGGGCGTCGCCACTGCCAGCGATGGCACGCCGTCGGCGGCCCCGTTGGTGTCCTTCCAGAAGGTCGGGCTCAGCGCCTGCGCGCTGATGCCGAACATCGGGATCGGCACCTGCTGGTTCTTCCACTGAACCGTCGGCTGCACGCCGACATGGGAGATGCCGGTGACGATCACGTCAGGCTTCTTGCTCTCGATGTTGTTGAAGATCGGCGTGAAGTCGGTGGTGTCAGGCGAGAAGCGGACATGCTCGACGACCTTGAGGCCGGCCTTGGGCAGGCAGGCTTCGTAGCCGACGTCGAGCGGCTTGGTCCAGGCGGCGTCCTCGCTCATGATCGCGACGGTCTTGAACTTGAGCTTGTCGACCAGGAGATCCTTGGCGGCGTCACAGACGAGCTGCGCCTGCGCGGCCGAGGTCAGGTAGCCGTGGAAAGTGTACTTGTTCTTCTCGTAGTCGTTGTGGATCGCCTTGGTGATCTCGTTCGAGGCGGCGCCGGGCGTGATCAGCGGCATCTTCAGCCGCGCCGCCCAGGGCTCGAGCGCCAGCACGACCTCGGAGATGTAGCTCGCGATCACGGCGGAGACCTTGTCCTCGCTCACCGCGCGCTGGAACGCGCGCACCGAGTCGGCCGAGGAGCTCTTGTTGTCGTAGGTGACGATCTCGATCTTGCGGCCGAGAATGCCGCCCTTGGCGTTGATCTCGTCGGCGGCGATCTGCGCACCGCCGGGGGTCGCAGCACCGGCAATCGATTGCACCTCGGCGATGACGCCGATCTTGATCGGATCGTTCGACTGCGCGTAGGCGGGCGCGGCGAGGCACAGGGCCAGCGCGGAGGTCAGGAGGCTGCTGCTAAGAAGCGTCGATCGTTTCATGGTCATTTCCCTTTCTATGCTTTTTGTTGATGTTGACGGACTAAAGGAAATCAGCGCCGGCTTCCGCGGCGAAGCGGCCGGGATCGCCCTCCCAGACGATCCGCGCGTGCTCGAGCACATAGACGCGGTCGGCATGGGGCAGCGCGAAGGTGACGTTCTGCTCGCCGAGCAGCACCGTGATCGCCGTGGTCTGCCGCAGCTTCTCCAGCGCCTTGGACAATTGCTCGAGGATGACGGGGGCAAGGCCCAGCGTCGGCTCGTCGAGGATCAGGATCTGCGGCTGCATCATCAAGGCGCGACCGATTGCCAGCATCTGCTGCTCGCCGCCGGAGAGCGTCTGCGCCATCTGGCCCTGACGTTCCTTGAGGATCGGGAACAGCTCGAACAGCCAGGCGAGCTGCGCGGCGCGCTTGTCGTCGGCGAGATGCTGCCCGCCGAGATCGAGGTTTTCGCGCACGCTCATCTCGCCGAACAGCTCGCGCGATTCCGGGCATTGCACGAGGCCGCTGCGGGCGATCTTCGCCGGGCTGGTGCCGCGCAGCTTCTCGCCGCCGCGCACGATCTCGCCGCTGTAGGGCAGGAAGCCCGAGATGGTGTTGAACAGCGTGGTCTTGCCGGCGCCGTTGAGGCCGACGACCGAGACGAACTCGCCCTCGTGAACGTGGATCGAGACGTTCTCCAGCGCCTGCGCCTTGCCGTAGAACACGCTGACATTCTCGACCTGGAGCAGCGGCACCTTGTCCTTGAAGCTGGTCTCGGGCCGCGCATGGGTCCCGATGGCGCCGCCGAGATAGACCCGGCGCACGGTCTCGTTCTTCATGACGTCCTCGGCCTTGCCGGTGACGATCTCCTCGCCGAGATACATCGCGAGCACGCGGTCGACGAGCGCGGCGACGCTCTTGACGTTGTGGTCGACCAGCATCACGGCGCGGCCCTCGTCGCGAAAGCTGCGGATCAGATCGGAGAAGACGTCGACTTCCGCCCGCGTCAGCCCGGCGAAGGGCTCGTCCACCAGCACGACTTTCGGGTCACGCGCGATTGCTTTCGCAAGCTCGAGCCGGCGCAGATCGGCGAAGGGCAGCGTCGGCGGGCGGCGGTTCATGACGTTGCCGAGCCCGACGCGGTCAGCAATCCACTTGGCGCGCTCGACCAGCGCCTTGTCCGGGAACAGCATGAACAGGCTGTCCGGCAGCAGTGCCACCAGGATGTTTTCCAGCACGGTCTGCCGGTTCAGCGGCCGCGAGTGCTGGAACACCATGCCAAAGCCCTTGCGCGCGATCTTGTGCGCGGGCAGGCCGGCGACGTTGTCGCCCTCGAAGATGACTTCGCCTGATGTCGGGCGTTCGATCCCCATCACGCTCTTCATCGCGGTCGACTTGCCCGAGCCGTTCGGCCCGATGAGGCCGAAAATCTCGCCGCCGTTGACCTCGAAGCCGAGGTTCTTCACCGCCGTCAATCCGCCGAAACGCTTGGTCAGGCCGCGGACTTCGAGCACGGCCCGGTTTGCAATCATATCCATCACGAGCGTGCCTCACGCGAGAGGGCCGCTCCGAGGAAGCCGCCGGGGAAGAACAGCACGACGAGCAGGGCGACCGCCGAGACGATGAAGGTCGCGAGCTCGCCGGTCGGCCGCAGGAATTCGCCGGCGACGATCAGGAAGATCGCGCCCAGCGCCGCGCCGAGCACGGTGCGCCGGCCGCCGAGCACGGCCGAGACGATGACGTTCACGCCGACCGCGACGTCGACGACGGTGCCGACCGAGGCGGTACCGAAGTAGAACACCAGCAGCGCGCCTGATAGCCCCGAGAAGAACGCGCTGACGATGAACGCGGCAAGCTTGTGCTTGATGATGTTGAAGCCGAGCGCGCCGGCCTGCACCGGGTCCTGGCCGCTGGCCTGGAGCACGAGGCCAATCGGCGATTGCGACAGGCCGTACAGGATCGCCGCCGAGATCGTCATGAATCCGAGTGCGATCCAGTAATTGGCGCCGGCATTGATCGTGATGACATCGGGGATGGTGAGGCCGATCTCGCCGCCGGTGAGATCGGCGAACACGACGATGAAGTTTTGCAGCATCAAGACCGCGACCAGCGTGGTCAGGCCGAAATAGGGCCCGCGCACCCGCAGCGCCGGCAGCGCCAGCACCAGGCCGGCGATGACGGAGGCGAGTGCTCCCAGCACGATGCAGGGATAAACCGACCAGCCGAATTGGGCGTTGAGGATGCCGGCGGTGTAGGCGCCGACGCCGATCAGGAAGGTCGGGCCGAAATTCACTTCGCCGGCGAAGCCGAACAACAGGTCCCAGGCCATTGCGAACACGCCGAAGTAAAACGCGACGGTGAGCAGGCCCAGCACATAGCCGGAGACGTAGAGCGGCAGCGTTGCCGCGATGACGACGAGCGCGAGCGAGATGAAGAACAGGCGCGAGGTAAAGAAGGTGGACATCTCAGCGCCTCCCCAGAAGGCCCTGGGGCCGGATATACATGACGAACACGAGCAGCAGCAGTGCGGGAATGGTGCGATAGGCCGGCGAGACCAGATAGGCCGTCAGCGTCTCGAGATAGCCGACCACGAAGGCGGCGATCAGCGAACCGGAGACGCTGCCGAGACCGCCGAGCACGACGATCGAGAACGCGCTCGCCGTCAGCGGTCCGACGCTGTAGGAGCTGACCCCCAAGAACATGCCGAGCAGCACACCGGCGATGCCGGCGAGGATGCCGTAGATTCCCCAGACCACGATGTAGATGTTGGTGAGCTCGAGCCCGAGCAGGGTGACGCCGCGCGGGTTCATCGAGGCCGCCAGCACCGCCTTGCCGGTGCGGGTGCGGTTCACCAGGAGCCACAGCAGCGCGATGACGAGGCAGCACACGATCGCCGTAAAAATCTCGTTCTTCGGCGTGCGGACGCCGAGGATCTCGACGACGCCCTCGACGATCGGCAGCACGGTCTTGGCGTTGTTGGTGAAGAAGTAGGCGATCAGCTCCTGGATCATGATGCCCCAGAGCAACGTGCCGGTGAGGACGAAGATCTCCTTCTCCTCATTGGGGATACGCCGGGAATCCTGGATCGGCTTCACCACCGCGAAATAGGTCGCGAAGGCGGTGAGGAGGGCGACCCCGACGCCGATCAGTGCACCGGCATAGGTGCCGACATTGAGCACGCTGGCCGCGGCCCAGGCCGCCACCGCTGCGGCCACCATGATGGCACCATGGGAGAGGTTGAGCACGCCGGAGACGCCGAAGATGAGGGTGAAGCCGGTGGCACCGAGAGCGTAGAGGGCGCTGATGGCAAAGCCATCGATCAAGATCTGGAAAGCTCGCATTGATGATTGGCCGCGTGGCAGTCAAACTGCCGCTTTGAGGGAAGGTGCTGCGGAGAGCCGCATGTGGAAGCTCCCGGGAGGTGGTCCCGGGAGCTGTTCCTGCTAGTTGCTGAGCTTGATGAAGCTCGGGAACTTGACGTCGACCTTGGCGACGTCCTTGGGCCAGACCGCGCTCTGCTTGCCGTCCTGCCATTGCAGCATCAGCCCGGTGATCAGGCCCTTGCCGTATTTGATCGAGTGGGTGAAGGGATCGTCCTTGCCGTAGAACTGGACGCGGCCGATCGTGCCTTCCCAGTCGGTCTTCTCGAGTGCGGCGACGAGCTTGTCGGCGTCGGTCGCGCCGGCGCGCTTCACGGCATCGGCGATGTAGTAGACCTCGTCATAGGCGGTGTAGCCGGCATAGGACGGATAATTGCCGAACTTCTTCTTGAAGGCTTCCGCGAACGGCACCGATTTCGGCGTCACCGCGACGCCGGGCCCGGAGACGCCCTGGTAGAGCACGCCTTCGGCCGCCTGGTTGGTGTCCTTGCCGAAGGTCTCGTTGGTCGCCTGCGAAGAGATGCCGAACATCGGGATCGGCACCTGCTGGTTCTTCCACTGCACCGTCGGCTGCACGCCGACATGGGAGATGCCCGTGATGATCACGTCGGGCTTGGAGCCCTCGATCTTATTGAAGATCGGCGTGAAGTCGGTGGTGTCAGGCGAGAAGCGGATGTGGTCGAGGACCTTCAGCCCGATCTTGGGCAGGCATTCCTCGTAGCCGACGTCGAGCGGCTTGGTCCAGGCGGCGTCCTCGCTCATGATGACTGCCGTCTTCATGTGCATCTTGTCGACGAGGAGGTCCTTGGCGCCGTCGCAGACCGAGAGTGCCAGCGCGGCCGAGGTCAGATAGCCGTGGAAGGTGTATTTGTTCTTCTCGTAGTCGGCATGAACGCTCTTGCTGATCTCGTTGGAGGCGGCGCCCGGCGTCACGAACGGCGTCTTCAGCCGCGAGGCCCAGGGCTCCAGCGCCAGCACGACCTCGCTGATATAGCTGGCGATGACCGCGTTGACCTTGTCCTCGTTCACCGCGCGCTGGAACGCACGCACGGAATCCGCCGAGGAGGAATGATTGTCGTAGGAGATGATCTCGATCTTGCGACCGTCGACGCCGCCATTGGCGTTGATCTCGTCCGCGGCGAGCTGCGCTGCCTGCGGAATCGAGGCGCCGGCAATCGCCTGCGCTTCCGCGATCACGCCGATCCGAAGCGGATCAGCCGCAAGTGCCGCGCCTGGTGCTCCCATTAGCGCACCGGCCGCGGCCGCACCGAGCGCTATTCGCAATGCAACAGAGAGTCGTTTTTTCATGTTGTTCTCTCCCTTTGAACAGGCCTCTTGTGAGCCATTGTGTCGCAACTATAACGGCGACGACATTCTCGGCAAGTGAAACCGCGTTCAGGATTGTGAGAGACGGACTAAAGTCTAGCGCTGCGCAAATTGCGGGCAGGAGAGCTGCTGGACCCGTTTCGCGCGCAGGCATGCAGATTTCGTCGGTGGGCATGCGTCCATGTTGCTGATCAGCTCGTAGCCCGGATGGAGCGAAGCGCAATCCGGGGTTCGCGCCAAGCGGCAACGAAGTCCCCGGATTTCGCTTCGCTCCATCCGGGCTACAAGAAAGAGCAACTCAATCAGCTCAGCGTGCTTGCAGCAGCGCAGGATCGAGCGGCTGAAGCCGGGCTGGATCGAATGGCGAGAGAGCGACCTCGCGCGTTGCACCCTCGGCGATCAGTTGCGCCATGGCCTCGCCGGTGGCGGGCGCATTCAGGATGCCCCACACATTGTGTCCGGTCGCAACATAGAGGCCTTCACTTTGCGGGACCTTGCCGATCAGCGGCAAGCCGTCCTGTGTCACCGGACGGAAGCAGGCCTGCCGTGCGATGATCTTCGCAGGATCGAACAGCGGCGACAGCCGCTCGGACATGGTTTGCAGGCGCGCAATCGCGTCCTGATCCGGCGTCACCGCAGCCGGATCGAGCGGCAGCGGCGCGATGTCTGAGAGTGCCGTGATATGCGTGCTGCCGTCGGCGCGTGGAAAGACTTCGATCGACACGGCGCTGCCGTCCTCGTCATACTCCAGGAACAACGCATCGGCCGGCACGTTGGGGCCGATGTCGTACACGATGCTCGGGCTGCGCTGGCCATAGACCGCGGGCAGGTTCATCCATTGTGCCGCGAGCAGCGACCATGGCCCCATCGCGATCACGACGGCATCGGCCTTGACGACGCTGCCTTCGACCTCGACACCCGTCGCGGTCGTGCCATTCGCATCGCGCGCGATGCCGGTGACGCGGCCTGCACGAAGCTCGGCGCCTTGCGCGAGTGCTGCGTTCATCACGGCCGACGTGAACTTGCGGGGATGAACGATCGCGGTCGTCTCCACTGTTCCGATGCGCTGGGCAATGGCGACGCCGTCGCTGAGCCAGCCGAGCGCGGATGGTGCATCCCGCCGCGCATCGCCATCGGAAGCAACAAAGCCGCTATAAGCGTTCATCGGACGATAGTCCCAATCGCCTGCGATCTCATCGCGGAGTTGCTTATGAAGCGCAAAGCTGTGCCGCGCCAGCGCATCGAGCGGCGAGCCTGCGCACCAGTCGCGCGCCAGGAAGCCGCCGGCCTTGCCGGACGCGGCGGCCGCGACCTCGGTCCGCTCCACGATGATGACGTCAGCGCCGAGCCGGCGGAGATATAGCGCGGTGCAGGCCCCGATCACGCCGCCGCCGCAGATGATGACGCGCATGGATTGTTCCTTGGATAGTGCTGCGCTGATTTGCGCAACATCGCCTGTTCGGCGCGATCGTTCAGGCCGAGATTGCCGCTGCGCCGCTAGAGGTGCAATTCTGTCGTATATCGGATGTCGTCACTCAACGATCATGCGAGCGTCACAAAGAATCACAAAAGCGTCATGCCGCAAGCGGCCAATTGAGCGGGCGCTGGGGGGAACACTCTACGGGGAGGGTAAACCATGGCGCTCAGATTCCGCAGCATCGACGGCTCCAACAACAATCGTGCGGATCCCACCTTGAACCAGGCCGACACCGACTTTGCTCGGCTGGGGCCGGCAAATTTCGTCGATGGGGTCAATGAAATGACGCCGGGGCCGAATCCGCGCGAGATCAGCAACATTGTCGTGGCGCAGACGGAAGTTGGCGATGACGAGGAAGGCCCACATCTGGTGGATGATGCCGGCGTCGCGCTGTCAGGCATGATGTATGCGTGGGGCCAGTTCATCGATCACGATCTGGATCTGCAGAAGGAGGGCATAGGCACGGATGATATCTCGATCAAGGTCCCTGCTGATGATGAATTTCTGCCGCCCGGCAGCATGATCCCGTTGACGCGGGTGGCGATCGATCCTGCGACGGGGGGCACCGGGCATCCGGCGGCCGCGATCAACACGGTGACGGGTTGGCTGGACGGATCGCAGATCTACGGTTCCGACGCGGCCACCGCAGCGAGCCTGCGAACGGCCGACGGCCATATGAAGGTGTCGGCGGGAGACAATCTCCCGATCGTCGAGACCGAGCACGGGAATGTCTTTGCGGCCGGTGACGTGCGGGCGCAGGAGAATCCCGACCTGACCGCCTTGCAAGTCTTGTTTGTGCGCGAGCACAATTACCAGGTCGATCGACTGCAGGAGGACCATCCGAACTGGAGCGGCGACAAGCTCTACGAGACAGCCAAGGCCATCACCACGGCCGAGATGGTCAACATCACCTACAACGAGTTCCTGCCGCATCTGTTGGGCGAGGACGCCATCAAGCCATACCACGGCTATGATCGCACGGCGGACGCGCGGATCACCGAAGAGTTTGCCGGTGCGGCCTTTCGCTTCGGTCACTCCATCGTCTCCGACGAAATCAGTGCGACCAGCAATCTGGGTGCCTTCACGTCGGAGCAGACGCTGGCGCAATCGTTCTTCGAAGACACGGCGACGTTCAAGGCGACTGGTGCGGATGGCCTGCTGCGGCATCTGTCGGGGGATCTGGCCAACCCGCTGGACGCTCACATTGTTGATGGCTTGCGAAACCTCCTGTTCGATCCTCCGGACAGCATGGATCTGGCAGCGATCAACATCCAACGCGGCCATGATCTTGGGCTAGGTACACTGAACCAAACCCGGGAGGCGCTGGGGCTTGCGCCTTACACCAGCTTCGATCAGTTCAGCTCTGACCCGGCGACGGCAGCAGCGTTCGAGGAAGCCTATGGTTCGATCGATGCCGTCGATTTGTGGGCCGGTGGACTGGCTGAGGATCATGCGGCAGGAGCCGTCATCGGGCCCACCTTCGGAAAAATCATCGCCGACCAGTTCACCGCTTTGCGCGACGGCGATCGCTACTACTTCGAGAACCAGGGCTTCGACAAGCAGACCCTGAACGAGATAAAGAACACCACGCTGTCGGACCTCATTCTGCGCGACACCGATACCACTGCGATGCAGAGCGATGCCTTCGTCGCCACCGAGCGGCACAGCGGCACGCTGGGCGGCGTAGACCCGACCGGAGAAGAGGCCGCATCAGGCATGGCGCAGCTTGTGGTCGGATCTCCCGGCATGGATATCCTGACTGGCGGAGATCTCGATGACACGCTGGTCGCCGCGCCCGGCCGCATGACCATGACCGGAGGTGCCGGTGTCGACACATTCGTATTCGACCTTGCTGAACTCGCAGGTAAGCACAACACCGCGGTCATCACCGACTTCGATCCCAAACAGGACAAACTGCAATTTTCAAACGACGTTCACGTCACAAAATCATCTGATCATCATGGCGGAACACTGTTGCAGGTCGGCTCCGAGACCATCGACCTGCTGGGCGTAAAGCAGTATGAGATGCATCATCACGAATGGACATAATGCCGGGTCGCCTCAAACGAGCGATGCAGCATCATTCGGCGCCGGCGAGGTACGCCGGCGCCGTGTCGTGATCCGCTCCGTGCCGCCTCAGCCCGGCCCTGCGCCCTGCGTCGCGGTGTAGACGGCGTAGAGCGACTGGCTCGCGGCCATGAACAGGCGGTTGCGCTTGGGGCCGCCGAAGCAGACGTTACCGCAGACTTCCGGCAGGCGGATGCGGCCGAGCAGCTTGCCCTCCGGCGACCACACCGTCACGCCGCTGTAGCCGACCGCGCGGCCGGCATTGCTGGACGCCCAGAGATTGCCGTTGACGTCGCAGCGCAGGCCGTCGGGCCCGCACTTCACGCCGTCGATCACGCAGTCGCTGAACTTCTTGAGACCCGAGAGCTTGTTGTCGCTGCCGACGTCGAACACGAAGATCTCGCCCTTGCCGCCGGGCCCGGTGTCGCCCGGTCCCTTGCCGGTCGAGGCGACGTAGAGCTTCTTGTAGTCGGGGGAGAAGCACAGGCCGTTGGGATCCGGCACCTGCTCTTCGGTGACGATGAGGTCGATGCGACCCGAGGGGTCGATGCGATAGCAATTGGTGGGCAACTCGCGCTTGCCCGGGACGAAGCCGGCCGGCTGTCCGATCCGCGGATTGAGCTTGCCGCCTGCATTGCTCGGGCCGCCCGCGACGTCGGGCTCGCCTTCATAGAGCTGGCCGCCATAGGGCGGGTCGGTGAACCAGTAGCTGCCGTCGGGATGCGCGGCGATGTCGTTTGGCGAGTTCAGCCGCTTGCCCTGATAGGCGTCCGCGAGCACCGTGGCGGTGCCGTCGTGCTCGTAGCGCGTCACGCGCCGGGACAAATGTTCGCAGGAGAGCTGGCGGCCCTGGAAGTCGAACGAGTTGCCGTTGGAATTGTTCGAGGGCGAGCGGAACACGCTGACGCGGCCGTCGTCCTCGGTCCAGCGCATCTGCCGGTTGTTGGGAATGTCGCTCCACAAGAGGTACCGGCCCTGCGCGCTCCAGGCCGGGCCCTCGGCCCACAACAGGCCGGTGTGCAGCCGCTTGATCGCGGTGTTGGGCTGCGCGAGATCGTTGAAGGAGGGATCGACCGCAATGATATCGGGGTCCCAGAAATAGGTGGTCGGTGCGCCGTTGGGGCCGAAATCACGCGGTGGGGTGGTGATGGTCGTCGGCGGTGCGGCAGGTCCGGTCTGGGCCAGCGCGGGGCCGGCCATCGTGGCGGCGGCGCCGAGCGCAAGTCCCCGGACAAGTGTTCGTCGTGAAAGCGCAGCATCCTGGTCACGCTGCTCGTGGTCACGAGCCTCTTGGCGTGTCATCGCGTCCTCCCGATCATGTTCGGCTGGCCGGTTGATCCGGCCGAGCGGGGCGAAGGTTAGTCCGGTCCGCGGCCGGTTGCGAGGGGCAGGCTCGCAGCCTCTGCGCGACGCCGGCTTGGCAGGGGCTGAAAGGCGGCCGCATTGCGGCTCCGCGAGGGCAAAAGCGACAATTCGTCCCGCTCTTGTCGTTCGGTGCTTGTCTTCGCACCCTGGCGGTTAACCGGGACCGTTTTTAGGGCGTGTCAAGCCTTGACCTCGCGCGCGATGTTGGCAGAACGTTGCCGGGGCATCAGCCGGAGTTCATTGTGTTAGCCGTTGTTGCATTGGTCATTGCGCTCGCCATCGCGTTCACTGCCGGCTATGTCACCCGCGATCTCGTCTCCCGCAAACGTCGGGCGGAGGCGCGCCGCTGGCGTGAATATACCGAGCCGGGCTGGCTTCGCGCCGCCGCGCCCGCCAACACCAACGAGGCCGCCCCCGTCGCCACCGGCGAGCTCGGTCAGATGCTGGACCGTTGGGAAAGCCGGGCCCGCAGTCGCCGCGCGAGCTAGCCAGACGACCGTAGGCGAAGCGCAATCCGTGGCCGGCGTCCCCACGCATCGCTTCGCGCATGCGCCTGCCTTCGCAGAATTTCTGGTTAACCGCATTAACCGCCCATCGGGATCCCCGAAGAGGGGCGGTCGTACGTCGTCACGAGCCGTGGATCGGGTTGCGGGGGGCGCCGTCGCGGACGCTTCGCGGTTCTATTAGGTCATCTCTACTGACCATCTTTTGGCGTTGCAGTTGCCGCCATTTCTCGTCTAGAAACGCGGCATTGAGCCTCCCGGCAACCAACCGTCAACGGTTTTGACCGAGGATTTGAGGGCTCAAAAGGGTCTGGCAATGCTGATTCGCGGCCAAATCGATGGGATTTCGGGGGAGGTGGCTCTGGCCGCCGCCACGATCCCGGCCGCGCTGCTGCCCACCCTCCTTATTGGCGGGCTTCTTCTTACTTGCCCCTGAGGGCCGGCTGGGCGCCACGCGCCTGGGCGCTCAGGGGTTGGTCGAGATCACCGGACACCTCAAGCGCCCAGAAGACTGACGGCGCGAAAGCTCAAAAGGAAATTTGAAATGGCCACCGCGAACAAGTCCGACAAGGACCGCGTCATTATTTTCGACACCACGCTGCGCGACGGCGAGCAGTGCCCCGGCGCCACCATGACCTTCGAGGAGAAGCTCGAGGTCGCCGAGCTGCTGGATGATATGGGCGTCGACGTCATCGAGGCCGGCTTTCCGATCACCTCGCAGGGTGACTTCGAAGCCGTGAGCGAGATCGCCCGCCGCTCCAAGAATTCCGTCATCGCCGGCCTGTCGCGCGCTCATCCGGCCGACATCGACCGCTGCGCTGAAGCCGTGAAGTTCGCCAAGCGCGGCCGCGTCCACACCGTGATCGCGACCTCGCCGTTGCACATGCGGGTGAAGTTGAACAAGACGCCGGAAGAAGTGCTCGAGACCTCGGTCGCCATGGTCGCGCGCGCCCGCAACCAGATCGACGACGTCGAATGGTCGGCCGAGGACGGCACCCGCAGCGAGATGGAGTATCTGTGCCGCATCGTGGAAGCCGTCATCAAGGCCGGCGCCACCACAGTGAACATCCCGGACACGGTCGGCTACACGGTGCCGGAGGAATACACTCACTTCATGAAGACGCTGATCGAGCGCGTGCCGAACTCGGACAAGGCCGTGTTCTCGGTCCATTGCCATAACGACCTCGGCATGGCGGTGGCGAACTCGCTGGCCGGCATCGTCGGCGGCGCGCGTCAGGTCGAGTGCACCGTGAACGGTATCGGCGAGCGCGCCGGCAACGCCGCGCTGGAAGAGATCGTGATGGCGATCAACGTGCGCAACGACAAATTTCCGTACTGGAACAAGATCGACACCACGCAGCTGACCCGCGCCTCGAAGGTGGTGTCGGCGGCAACCTCGTTCCCGGTGCAGTACAACAAGGCGATCGTCGGCCGGAACGCGTTCGCGCATGAGAGCGGCATCCATCAGGACGGCGTGCTGAAGGACGCCTCCACCTACGAGATCATGCGGCCCGAGATGGTCGGCCTGAAGCAGTCCTCGCTGGTGCTGGGCAAGCATTCCGGCCGCCACGCCTTCGTGCACAAGCTGGAAGAGATGGGCTACAAGCTCGGCCCGAACCAGTTGGAAGATGCGTTCACGCGGATGAAGGCGCTCGCCGACCGCAAGAAGGACATCTACGACGAGGACATCGAGGCGCTGGTCGACGAGGAGATGGCGGCCTCGCACGACCGCATCAAGCTGACCTCGCTGACCGTGATCGCCGGCACCCATGGCCCGCAGCGCGCGACCATGAAGCTCGACGTCGACGGCCAGATCAAGATCGAGGAGGCCGAGGGCAACGGGCCGGTGGACGCGGTGTTCAACTGCATCAAGCGCCTGGTGCCGCACGAGGCCAAGCTCGAGCTGTACCAGGTCCACGCCGTGACCGAAGGCACCGACGCGCAGGCCGAAGTCTCGGTGCGGCTGTCGCATGACGGCCGTTCCATGACGGCGCGCGCGGCGGATCCGGACACGCTGGTGGCCTCGGCCAAGGCCTATCTCGGCGCGCTCAACAAGATCGTCATGAAGCGCCAGCGCGACACGGTGACGACGGCGGCAGCGAGCTGACGCTTACGCTCCGGATGAAGCTACGGAAACGCGGCGCCCCCGGCGCCGCGTTTTTCGTTGAATGGCCGCGCGGATGTTCGATACCGCATTTTTGCAAGGAGACCCCTGCTAAGGGGCAATGGCGCCCCTGCCTGCTTCCCTATAAAGCTGCCTCAAGTCTTGAAACTAAGGCCTGGGGCCGGCGGTCCGTGCCCCACGAAAAACGTGCGGGAGGAAGCATGCGGAAACTCATTTTGGCTGCGGTATCGGTGGCGGTCTTCACCGGATCGCTGGCGCTGGCCGGGCCGGCATCGGCCCAGTCGCCGATCATCATCAAATTCAGCCACGTCGTGGCCACCGACACGCCGAAGGGCAAGGGGGCCGAGAAATTCAAGGAACTTGCCGAGAAGTACACCGGCGGCAAGGTCAAGGTTGAAATCTACCCGAACTCGACGCTCTACAAGGACAAGGAAGAGCTCGAGGCGCTTCAGCTCGGCAGCGTGCAGATGCTGGCGCCCTCGAACTCCAAGTTCGGCCCGCTCGGAATCCGCGAGTTCGAGGTGTTCGATCTGCCCTACATCCTTCCCGACCTGAAGACGCTGCGGAAGGTGACGGAAGGCCCGCTCGGCCTGCGGCTGCTCAAGCTGCTAGAGCCCAAGGGCATCACCGGCCTTGCCTATTGGGACAACGGCTTCAAGGAAATGAGCGCCAACAAGAAGCTGGTCACGCCCGCCGACTACCAGGGCATCAAGTTCCGCATCCAGTCATCGCGCGTGCTCCAGGCCCAGTTCAAGGCGCTCAGCTCGCTGCCGCAGGTGATGGCGTTCTCGGAGGTCTACCAGGCGCTCCAGACCGGCGTCGTCGACGGGCAGGAGAACACCTGGTCGAACATCTACACCCAGAAGATGCACGAGGTGCAGAAGTACATCACCGAGACCAACCACGGCTACATCGGCTACGTCGTGATCGTGAACAAGAAGTTCTGGGACGATCTGCCGGCCGACATCCGCGACCAGCTGTCCAAGGCGATGAAGGAGGCGACCGACTTCAACAACGCGCAGTCGCAGAAGGAGAACGACGACGCGCTGGCCGAGATCAAGAAGAGCGGCAAGAGCGAGATCATCAAGCTCACGCCGGAGCAGGATGCGGCGATGCGCAAGGCGATGGAGCCGGTCTACAAGGACGCCGCAGGCCGCGTCGGTCAGCCGCTGATCGACGAGTTCCAGAAGGAAGCGAAGAGCGCGACGAACTAACGTGCATGGCAAAATAATGCATGCGCAAAGGGCTTCCGTGCACTGCATGGAAGCCCTTTTTGTTGCAAATCATTTCAGTCTGCATCTGAACAGGCATTCACGGTAGTTACATCTCTGTAAGAACGGCTTCCCTGTCCAAGTTGTAAGTTGCGCGTCAGCTGCATCGCGCTCATCCTCGCGGGCATCCTTCCAGAGGAGGTTCGTATGAGGAAGTTCACCATCGCCGCCATCGCCGTGCTCAGCATCGCCGGCTCGGGCGCGGTCTATGCCCAATATCATCGCCCGTGGATGGAGCACATCCGCCACATGCGCATGAACCCGGAGGACCGCGCCGCTTTCGTCGACGCGCGGATCGCCGCCGTCCATGCCGGGCTGAAGCTCAATGCCGATCAGGAGAAGCTGTGGCCGCCGGTCGAGGCCGCCGTGCGCGACTTCGCCAAGCTGCGCATCGACCGCGCCAACGCGCGGATGAATGCCGGCCCGGGTGACGCATCGAGGGATGCCGACAGGCTTGATGATCCGATCGCCCGCCTGCGCCAGCGCGCCGAGGACATGGGCGCCAGCTCTGCCGCCCTGAAGAAGATCGCCGATGCCGCCGATCCGCTCTACAAGACGCTCGACGAGGGCCAGAAGAGGCGCCTTGCCGTGCTGACCCGCCACCGCGGCCCGTTCGGGGGCGGTGGGGACGGCCCGCCCCGGCACTTCATGGAACGGGGCATGGACCGCATGATGGAGCGCGGCATGGAGCACTTCCACCGCGACCGTTTCGACCGCGATGGCGGCCCGGACCGGGATCGCGAGGGCCGGCTCTGAGCCAGTGCGGGATTTTGCGGGGATTAACCCCGAGATTAACCCTGGGGAAGCCGCTGGAATCCAGCGGCTTTTCGCTTTTTGGGGACTGTGGAAAAACCTTCGCCGCATCGCTTGCCATCCCCGGATCGCTTTGCTAAACGACCGGCCTCGCAAGGCATTGACCGCCTTTCGGGCGCATAGCTCAGTTGGTAGAGCAGCTGACTCTTAATCAGCGGGTCCCAGGTTCGAGCCCTGGTGCGCCCACCAAGCTTTTCAATAGCTTAGGGGTTTGTCGCGGTCGTCATTCCGACAGACGGTCGATGGCTATTCCGACAAACCGGCTGCCTTTGTTCTTTCCTCTCGTCGCTTCTTGGTGCCGGAAATTAGCTGTTTCCGTGTGCGCTTTGCATAGGTCGGCAACTGCCGCGATGAGCGGTGCCGGCCCGCGGCTCTGAGCTCAGCGTCTGTCAAATCGCTGTCAGCACCCTCGGTGAAGCCGCCGTGGCGGAATGACGTGAAGGACAGTTCCTCCCGAAGACCGGCTGCGCGAATGATCTTCTTCACGACCTCCCGCAGGTAGCGAAGGTCCTGCTTTGCTGTGATCCATGGCAGCGGGGTGGCTGACCTCCGGTGCATATGGTCGCGCCGAAAAACTAGGCCAGACAGTGTCGTCTGTTTGATTGCGTCCAGCTCTGCCATCAGCTCGGGAAACAAGGTCGCGCCAGTCTCGTCGAACAGGGGCCACCAGGCCTCCTCGCCATTCTTCGGATGGACGATACGCACACTGTTCGGGCGCTCTTTCGGTCTGTAGTGGCCGATCTCGAGAGCACCGAAGACGTGCTCTTCTCTCTGGAGCCATTCCCATGCGACAAGTGCCGCCGTCGCCACGGATCGATAGCCAAGTTCGTTCGCCTTGGCGCGAAAGGCAACGAGTTCGTCCCAGGTTGCAGTCGGCGTCTCTCGCGCTGGCTGCCCCGGGGCGCGCGCCTTCAGTCCCATTTTGGAGAACGGATTGACGGCAGGCACTTTCTTCTCTTCCGCGCGCTGTCCGACGAACCAGGCACGACGGCAGGCCGTCATCGCAGCGTTCGCGAAGCGCCGGCGTTCCCGTTGCACAATGTTGCCGTCGGCATCCTTCTCTTCAACAAAGAGGAGCTTCGCATAGACGGCGTCGACGAAGCCTTTTGTAAAGTCGGCGATCTGCTTCGACCCCGCCCGCGTACCGTCTTTCAATAAGTGATCAGCGAATAGCGTCAGGCCCTGCTCATAGAGACGCTGCGTCTTGTGGTCGATTTCCTTCCACTTCTGATGAGCCTTGAACACCCCGGCGAGCCAGTCGAATGATCCAGGCGCGACGCCGAGCGGCACCAAATCCGTAAGACCACGAGAACGCCAACTATCGAAAGCCGGCAGAAGAACGTACTCGGCGCGTTCGACGGCGGCCGCGTAATCCTCGCCCAAAGGCTCTGCCTTGACATGGCATCCCTGATCACGTGCCCAGGTCGGAGGCTCAAAGAAATAGCCCACCGGCCACTCCTTAAAGGCTTCCTTCTGCAATACCGAGGCAATTTCAAAGCGGTCTTCGGAGGCTTCATACCAGCGCTGCCAGATCGGTTGACTGCCGATTCTGCCGAATAGCGGAGTCCCGCGCAACATATTCGTCTACGACCAACTTAGACCAAATAGGCTCTCGCGATCGGCCGCGGACTCGATAGCCGGTCGGCGCCGGCGCGTGTCCCTTGGAAATAGAGCGCACGAGCTCGTCCACGCTCCGGAAATCAAGATACGCGGCGAGCATGTCAATTCGCATCTCGGCTGGCCACGCCCCGTGCTCGGGATAGCGCGGCAATCGTGTGGAATGCCGCGATCTGGCCTCGCGCGACTTGCTATCACTGCTCGGTTGGGCTGCGGATCCATCGATCGCCATGCAGCAGAGCAAACATCATTCGGTCAATCCGGCAATTCCAAGCTAAACAACGTTGCCGCATGCTACGCCCAGATCAGACTGCTGGCGTCATCTCGATCAGGCTGATCGCTATTTCGTCAAATCGATCATCTTCGCGTTATCCCAACCGGCGCCAATGCAAATCGTAGCCATCCTTTGGACTCCGAGGATCTCGTCGTTGATATCGGGTGCGCGCAAATGGCGTGCGTGCGGCTATCGCCGCACCGGGCTCTCGTGAACCGAGCCGCGTTGCGTCTTGGCCTTCGGCTTCGATTCCTCGCGCAGGCAGCAGATATATAATGTGTCGCTCGCCGGAGGCACTCGCGCGAAGGGCTGCCGCTTCGCGGCACCGCTATCACTGCCCGTCGCGCGGGTGCCTTGTTAACCGGTCTTCTCTAACCGGGGTTGGGGCGTCAAGTACCAAATCTGATCTAATTGCCGCATTGTGGCTGTCCCTTCCGAACCTACCATGGCGTCAAAGCTATCCGGCGATCGCGCTTCTCTTCGAGGTCGGGATCCCCGCCTCATGATGATGTTCGTGAAGAAGTGGCGGGACCATCTCGGGAGCGCAGTCACGGAGCGATCGGCTCGCGCTGCAGACCGGTCATCACCCTCGCCATTCCTCGTCCTGCCGGACTCCTTGACAGCCTTTCGGCCGTGTTCCGCTGATCAGTGCACTCGGGTGTCAGGCCGCCGCTGTGGCCTCCGATCTCTCCCACCGGAAGTCGCTGCCGTCGCACCACATGCGGTGCAGGATGACGGATATCTTGCGAGCCACCGCAACCAGTGCATTTTTCATGGAGCTGCGCTTGGCAATGCGGATGCCCCATGCCTTTAGCGAGCACCAACGTCTGGTGTTGACCATCAATGAGTGCGCTGCTTCAAAGAGATGCTCTCGAGCAAAGGCATCGCCGCACCGGGTGATGCGCCCGTTGTAATCGACCTCTCCGGATGCGTATTTGCCCGGGGTCAGTCCAAGATGGACGCCAACATGCCGTGATTTTCGGAAGCGGCTTGGATTGTCGATGGTCGTCTTGAATGCCAAAGCTGTCAGGGGGCCAACGCCAGGAACCGTCATGAACCGGCGGCAAATAGCATCGCTCCGAACCAGGCGCCCAATCAAGCGCGTCAACACGTGCGCCTGTTCGCCGAGCATGCGCCGGGCCTCTAGCAATGGAACGACGAGGGCCTGTAAATCTCCATCAGCTACGATCAGCTCGCGTACACGTTCTTCAAAGCGGCTTTGGCCGATAAGGCCCACTTTGAATCCAAAGGTTCGAAGTGCTGCCCGAATATGATTGTTGAGGTCGCGTTGCTTGTCGAGCAGGCACCGACGACTGCCCATCAATGCTCGTAGCTTTTGGCTGTCTTCTGATTTGATGTGAACCGCCTTAAACCATCCTGTTCGCATCATTTGCGCGAGCGCGCGAGCATCGTTGCGGTCCGTCTTGACAGTTTGAGCCTGCATCACGCTCTTTGCGTGTCGGGTCTCAACACAAATGACCGGTAATCCACCTTCCGAAAGCCCCTTGGACAGCCACGAGGAACATTGACCGGCCTCCAGCCCAACGCGCCGCAAAGCGAAGCGGGTATTTTTCAGCCAGGAAATTAGCGCCTCGGGCTCAGTGTCCGTCACTCCTTCCCGGACGATATTTCCATCTTGATCAACGATGCAGATCGCGGTGCGCTTGAGAGAGACGTCGAGTCCAGCGAAGTAATTCATCAGGATCTCCAGCTCATCTTGTTGGGCGAATCGATCGACGTATTATGCGCCCGAGAGGTTGGTGCCCGGTTACTTCATCTCGCGACTGCACTCGGTCCCGGGTCCCGCCGCTTTCGCGTCGGCGCTATGCTGACCCTCTTGCGGGTGCCTCTTTTGATTTGCTCACTTTTGCTCTTATTTCCGACGTCCTGCTTTCACCCGCGGTGACTTGCTCAACATTCTAATGCTTGAAATCTATGGGGCTCCGCCCCTCGCGCGCGCCAGGGTGAAGCGCCGGCTGGTGCCGGCGCCGCCCCGAGCGGTCTCCCCGGTCTTCCGCGCTTGTTTCAATCCGCCAACTCCGGACTGCATGGCCCACGCTTGTGCAGACCCGCTTCTATCGAGCGGCCCCTACGGGCGGGTGATCCCCCTCCGGTCGGGTCGCCCTGGCACTTGCTACCCCGGTCTCGCCGACGGGCAGGGGCGCAGGCGCGTGGTGCGCCTTGCACCCATGGAAGCAAAGGAAAATACGATCATGTCGGCCAAGTCAGTTGAAATCATTCCGGCGAGCGGGACGGAGGTTTTGATTCCGCTCAACAAGCTCAAGAAATCCCCAAACAATGCGCGCAAGACGCCGCACAGTGAAGCGGCGATCGAGGGTTATGCGCGAGTATCGCCGCCAAGGGTATCCTGCAGAATCTGGTGGTCGAACCGGAGTTGGACGGAGAGGGAGCCGCCACAGGGTACTATCTCGTGACAATCGGCGAGGGCAGGCGGCTTGCCCAGCTTTTGCGGGTGAAGCGGAAGGAGATCAAAAAGACCGAGCCGATCCGTTGCGTCATCGACACCGCGAATGACCCCCACGAAATCAGCCTGGACGAGAACGTTACCCGGGAAAACATGCATCCCGCCGACCAGTTCGAGGCGTTCAGGAAGCTTGCGGACGAGCGTGGTTTTGGTGCGGAGGAGATCGCTGCCCGGTTCGGTGTGACGCCGCATGTGGTGCGGCAACGGCTCCGGTTGGGTGCCGTTTCCCCGAAATTGATCCAGCTCTATCGCGAGGGCGATCTGACCCTTGAGCAGTTGATGGCCTTTGCCATTACCGACGATCAGGCCCGGCAGGAGAGTGTCTATGAGTGCCTGTCCTACGACCGTGAAGCCGGTACGATCCGCCGGCTCCTCACCGAAACACACGTGGCCGCAACGGATCGCCGTGCGCGTTTTGTCGGGCTCGAAGCCTATGTCGAGGCGGGCGGTACGGTCTTGCGTGACCTCTTCACCGAGGACCGTGGCGGCTATCTGGAAGATTTGGCGCTGCTCGACTTGCTCGTGACCGCACGGCTTGGCCGGGAGGCGGATGCCTTGCGGATGGCCGAGGGATGGAAGTGGACGGAGCCCCACCTCGACTTCCCGCATGCTCACGGGATGAAGCGCGCTTACCCGCATCCGGTCGAGCTTTCGGCGGAAGATCAGGCCGCTCTTCAAGCGCTTCAAACCGAGTTCGATTGGCTGACGGAAGAGCATCAAACGGCCGAGGAATTGCCTGATGAGGTGGATGCACGGTTCGGTCAATTGGAGAGCCAAATCGAGCAACTCGAAGCGAAAAGGCAGGCCTACGATCCCGGCGATGTCGCGCGCGGCGGCGCGTTCGTGATCCTTAATCACGACGGCACCGTCAGGATCGAACGCGGTTTCATCCGTCCCGAGGACGACAAATCCCAACCCGGGGCCGGGCGGAATGGCGACGCTCAGGGGCAGGACGAGGAAGGCGACGGGGACGATCAAGCCACGCGCGATGGTGAAGGAGAGGACGGAGAGAATGAAGAGGAAGACGAGGAGCAGAAGCTGTCTGACACGCTCATTCGTGACCTCACCGCGCACCGTACCCTCGGGCTGCGTCTCAATTTGAGCGAGCAGCCCGAGGTCGCCATCGTGGCCGTCACCCACGCGCTTGCTGCGCAAATCTTCTACATCGGCGCCAATGCCCATGTGGTCGGTATTCAGCCCGTAAAGGCGGATTTGTCGACGCATGCGGCCGGAATCGAAGACACGCCGGCCGGAAAGGCGTGGTCGGATGGTCATGCGAACTGGGCGAGGCAGATGCCCCGGGACGTCGCCGCGCTGTGGGAATTCGTGGCCGAACTCGACTACGATAGCCGAATGGCGCTGTTCGCCCATTGCACGGCGTCAACGGTCAATGCGGTCAAATTGCCATTTGATCTGCGACCTCGCGCGTTGGCCGTGGCCAGCCGTATGGCCGGGGCCGTGGGCCTCGACATGACCGGATATTGGCGGCCGACGGTGCAATCTTATCTCTGCCGGGTCACCAAGGCGGGCATTCTGGAGGCCGTCCGCGAAGGCGTCGGCGAGGAGGCCGCCGAACGTTTGTCAGGAATGAAAAAGGTCGAGATGGCAGCGGCCGCTGAGCAGCTTTTGGCAGCAACGGACTGGTTGCCGTCTGTCCTCCGTACGGTGAAAACGGAGGATCAGGCCCGCACGTCAGACGAGGCGCAAGGGCGTGAATTCTGCTCGCAAGCTGCTGAGTAAGAGGTGAGCCGGGACGGCGAGCATGCCCCGGCTCACTTTCAAATTCCGGCCGCGTACCTAACGGTGCGCGGCCGGTTTGGTTGAGGTGATGCGGCGGCTAAGCCCGTTAGCCCGTCTCCAAATGCGGGTCACGATCCCTCTGATCTGCGCCATTTGCAGCGAACCGGTGAGCTTTTGCGGCGCCTCCCTTTTGGCGGCGGCCAGGCGATCAGGTTGGGGTTCTGATCGTATCTGGATCTCGCGTATCCGCCGCGTAGTCGCGCGAATAATCCTGGGCGCCCGCCGTCGTTTCCTAATTCGAAAATGCGGTCGAGCTCGTTTGCTTTATCCGGTGCATCTTGCTCGCGCTTGATGCGCAGACGTCGATTTTTCTCTGATCGATCCCGCCGTTTTCCAATGCTGTGGTGGGCTCTGGCAGCCACGGCCATCTCCGTCAGTCCGGTCATGGGCTCGCGTCCAACGCACCCTCGATTGGCTGATCAGGCCCGAGGGACGGCAAGAGCCTCGATCGCCTTCCCGCAACAGCTCACGCCTGCTTTTTTCCCCTGCCGCCGAGAGGCGGCATTCCTCGCGCAAGACAAAAAAGCAGGCTTTCGCCGTCCTCCGCTGCGCTTCGGGCCCAAGGGCTGCGGGCCGATCGCTCCCCGGGCCAAAGATCGCCATCGAGGCTGCGATGGGCGTGGCCCGAGCAACAGACAGACGGAGATCACCATGGCGACCATCGGCACTTTCACCGCTTCGGACAACGGCTACACCGGCTCGATCAAGACGCTGACGCTGAACATCAAGGCCAAGTTCGCGGCCTCAGAGAAGGACAACGACAAGGCTCCCGACTTCAGGATTTTCGCCGGAGCGACCGAATTCGGCGCCGCCTGGAAGAAGACCGTCCGCGACAGCGACCGCGAATATCTCTCGGTCAAACTCGACGATCCGAGCTTCCCCGCTCCGATCTACGCCTCGCTGGTCAAGGTCGAAGGCGAAGAAGGTTTCAGCCTGATCTGGTCGCGCCGCAGCGGCGACTGACGCCGGGGATCATCGGCCCCGTCTCCTCGGAGGCGGGGCTATTTTGCGGTTCCTGCGCCGCTTTGAAGGAAGATGGAAGGGCATTTTTCTCTAGAAAAGGGAGGCGCGCAGCCACGGATTCGCGGCACTCCTTGAAGCGGGTTCGAGGCGCCGAGTTGCGAATAAAATCGAGCTTTTGGACGCATTTTATGGCGGTTCGCGAGTTCAATCGCCGTCTGCGCATCAGCTCGATGGCACCGGATTCGACTGATTGGCGGCTCCGGCATCACGTCTCGGATGCGCAGCCGAGCCGCTCGTCGAGCCAAATGACCTGGTCTGAATCGCGAGAAGATCGAGATGTGAAGCGCACGTCGAGTCGCTGCCCACGCGCCGTTTACGTGGGCGAATGACGTTCTGCGGCAAGGCCCGTCTCCCCCGTCTGAAGGGGCACGATGCCCTGCTTTTGGCGCTACGACCTATGGCAGCCGTCCCCTATCCGAAACCCTCGCACGCTGCCTTTTTTCCCCGCCGGCAAGCCGGCTCCTCGCGCCCGCTTCGCTGCAAAAAAGGAGCGAGCTCAGGTGCGCCGCTGCGCTTCGCCCCCAAGGGTTCGGATGGGTGCCGTCCGCCATGACGGTCTCGCCATCGCAGGGCATCGGCCCCTGCGGCAACGAAGGAGACAGACCATGACCGCGATCGGATTCGTCACCCGCACAATGGACGGCGGCTTCAGCGGCGAGCTCAAATTGCTGCCCATCTGCGCCCACATCGACATCGTACCCAACCGCGATAAATCCGGCGATACTCCTGCAGACTTCCGCATCTTTACTCAAGGGATCGAGGTCGGATCCGGTCGAATTCTGAGCGGCGAGAGCCGCGCAACGGACTACGTCAGCCTGTCGCTCGCAGCACCTGGCTTTGGGGGCCGTAGGCTCTGCGCCAGCCTTGGTCGAACGGTTGGCCTAGGCGGTGACGGCGGCTTCTTTCTCGTCTGGAATCATGCCGACTAAGTCAAAAAAGTGGGCTCCCGCGCATTGTGCGGGAGCTTTTTTTGTCTCCTGGACGCCAGTTTTTTTGAGCGATTTAAGCGGCTCCGGCGTCAAAAATTCAGTCCGCCGACGTGAGAATCCTTGTCGGTTTGTGAGCGTTTCAAGGCTCCAATAGGCGATCTTCCGAGCTTGGAATTCTTGTGTTTCGGCCCACTTATGTCTCTCCACAACGCTCGACGGGCTTTCAAATTTTGCGGTTAGCGACGTTGTCTTGCGTCGATGCCAGCACCTCGCCATGGCAGACTGAGGAAACGACCATGGCTGAGATCAAGCGCGCCAGAAGACCAATTAAGTGTCCGGCTGCTGCAGATGGCATATGGGCGATGCCTTTGGCCCGCGCTCTACTCGTCGCTTCGCTCCTCACCGAGCCACCCTACGGGTGTCTCGGCCCTTCGGGTAACGATCGCTATCGCAAACGCTCGCAAACAGTGGAGCCCCGCAAGCTAACTGCTAGATCGTCGCAGCTCTTGCTCAATGAATTGGCCAGCAGACGGCAGCGCCCTCGACCGAACTCTCAGTAGAGGCGCGCGCGGTAGAGCAACTGGCCAAACGTCCCGTTTCGATCGGAGAAATGCACTTGCGCGGGGTGTAATTTTGCCCGGAATTGAAGGTCGCTCGATGGCTTTTTCGCTCCATTCCGATGAGGAAGCTCGCTCCAATGCCACTAGAATTTGCGCCGCTCTATAGGCCGCCGAGAGGCTACAATTGATAGCTTGGACACGTGCGGAGCCGTCGATTTTTTTGCGTGTCGTTTGGATCGCCAGATGCTGGTGCGGCAAGATGAGGAAGGGTTAGCGAGTAACAAAGAGGAGGGGAGTGAGTGCAAGATAAAAGCACTGGCGCCTGAGAGCGACTAAGTGGTTGTCTGCACATCCAGGATTTGGCTCTATCGATGTAAGTGATGTCGCTAAACCTTCCCTAATGCAATGGCGATGTTGAATGGTTGCGTCTGTATCTTGATGTGTGCACTGATTGGCTCCGCACAACAGCGCGTACCACGAGGCGATGCAGGAGTTTGGCAACGAATTCGACGTTTGGCCGAGCGTGACCGAAAAGAGCGGAAGACAGAGTTATCTCCGGCATCGTCCCTCGGAAATAGCAGAAGAGGAGCAATCCGCGACTATCGATCATCATTGACGAGGCCCGCATCGATCGTAGCTGGCCCTGGGCGCGATGCTGATGGGCGGAGTAGCAAGCAAGGGCCAATGCGCGTTGTTGACCTGACGTCGCTCGTCCGCGACTCAACATAGAGAGCAGGCTCTCGGCACCGGGTTCGATTGGTAACCGCTGATCCTTTCAACACGGGTGGCCGGTAGTTACGTCGTGTTGAGCAGAAGTGATGACTATGGCGCGGAAAAATCTGGTCACAAGTGAATTTGAGGCCATATCGAGATCACTCGGAGGCCGCCGGAATCGGTCACGACCTAGCAATTCAGGCGCCTCAGCGAGCCGAGCAATTGTGGCTGATTTTTGTGGCCGGCCGGCGATTTCTTGATCTTTGCTTTGGAGTGAAGGCCCTTGTTGGGGGCGGCTCGAAGAGCCATCCACACGGGAATCGATTTCGGGAGCACAGATCGTGCTCGACCGAACCGCGCGAGGCCGATCGAACGATGGCTCGGGTTGTCGTAAGCCCCTCGTGCCATAGGAAGCTTTGTCAATCAATTGCGGCCGCAGGGGCCGTTGGCATTCGCTCGATCGCTCCCTTGACCAGGTCCATCGAGTGTTCGAGACAATGCAGAAGCGATCTCAGGTCCAAAGCTGTGGCCTCCTCCAGATCGAGATTCTCTTCGCTGACAGCGCGGGCGACAAGTCGATCGATTTGTTCGTTTACTAGGACTCCTCCTGCGGACACCTCGATTTGCCCGCTTGGGCTGAGGCTAACCGAGACCTTCGACCGGCCGAGTATTGCGGCTTCTGCGACCGACCAAGGCAACTTGACGGAGCAGACAATCTCGCCGGTCCTGATCAGTCGGTAACCAGCGCTGTACCAGAGCGGGTCGAGGGGGGTCCCGTTTTCGCATCCCAATTCAAGGAAAGCTTCCACTGCATCGTTCACAAGAACCATGGCGCTAGCCGCACGAGTCCAACCAATTGTCGGAAGATAGCACGGAGCCGCGTCGATTGTAACTTAAAAGCGGTCGCCTTAAAGGCGTCAGCGGGGCCCTTCTATCCTCGTGAAACGGACGCACAAGGGCCCCCTGCGCGATACTCTGGCGAAGAACATGCGCCGCCTCAGAGCTGCGCGCGGCCTGAGCCAGGAAGCGCTTGCGCTTGAGAGCGGTATAAACCGCACTTACCTTAGCGGCGTGGAGCGCTCGGAACGAAACGTGTCAATTGACAATGTGGCAAGGATTGCCAGGGGCCTTAATGTGGAGCCTTGGAAGTTGTTGAAGGACGAGTAGCTTCGGTTAGTCTGTCCTCAAATCGGGCGGTCCTAAACTGGGGGTGCCAAGCCATCGCAGCTTGAGCCGTGGACCGGCGTGGCTAGCAGACTGTCTTCGAGAAGTGGGCCTTCCGGCCAAATTGAGGATCGCGGTGCGCATACTCTTCGTCAGGCTAATAATTTGAAGGTCATAGGTTCAACTCCTATCGGCGCTACCAACGCCCTCCTAGATTGGGGGTCTGCCGCCCTCTCGGAAATCCTGAGCAGGAGTTAGCCGTGAACGTCGATCTCAACGGGTTTGTACCGACCCTGCGGACGGATGACGACTTTCTCAACAATCCTCCTGATGGCCTCGCAGGCTGCGAGGCAGCTGTTCTCATCCGAGCCAGCCAGGTCCTTTTGAGGTCCCACACCTTCTCGTGATGCGCGTTTGCGGCTTTGGGATGAAATTCGACCGCGGGCAGGCGACCTCGGCGATGGTCGCCTCGATCACGTCGCGCTGGACCTACAGTTTGGCCAGCCGCTCGCGCGAGGCGCGGCTCGATGTTTCCGCCAGCAGCGCATCCATCGCCCTTTGAAATCGCGCCGTGGATGTTGCAGAGTCGCTTTTCAAGATCGTGAGATGGTGGGCCGTGTAGCTATGCAGCTCGCGCGCGGTCCCGTGATGATCGCTGACGTAAGCTGCAATGAGTTCGGGTGACGGCCAGTTGCTCCTCCCACGCAATTCTGCCTTCTGCACCTGAGCTTGCCTGGCGAAAATCGAGACGCTGGGCAACTTCCTGCGCCACGAGTACCGCGACATTGATGCAGAGGTAATCTGGAGTTAACTCAAGAGAACCTGCCGCTTCTGCTGAAGGTCTCACGCCGGCTGGCTGATCGCCTGCGCGACAAGGCGCCCGCATAATCGGGCAGACTGCCGGCGCTCAACCGAGTGTTGGATAATCGCGAAAATACACTTTCCCTGTTTCTCGGCAGCGGGTTAGATGCTGCTGGGGGAAACGCGTATGCTCAAAAAGATCATTGCGATCAAGAATGTCGGCCGCTTTCGGAATTCAGCAGCTTCAGGAAACCGGGAGCTCGCTCGGCACTCGTTCATCGTCGGGGCTAACGGGTACGGTAAAACGACGATCTGCGCGATCATGCGTTCGCTCAAAACGGGGGACGCATCCCATATTACCGGCCGCAAGACGCTGGGCGTGAGTGTACCGTCAGGTGTGGAGCTTCTTTTCGATACCGGTGCGGTTCGTTTCGACGGCGCGGCCTGGACAACAACCAAGCCCGCGATCGCGATCTTTGACGGGGTGTTTGTCGCTGAAAACGTCCACTCCGGCGATGTTGTCGACATTGAGCAGAAGCGAAACCTCTACCGCGTCATTGTCGGCGAGCAGGGCGTCAGGCTGGCGCAGGAAGACGCGAGGCTGGCTCAAGACAGCCGCGCGAAGACGGCCGAGATCACTGGGGCTGCCAAAGCTATCAACCCTCACGTACCAGCTGGTATGAAGCTGGAGAGCTTTGTCGCGCTGCCAGAAGCTGCCGATATCGCTGCTCAGATTATCAAACAGCAGCAAAACGTAGACGCTGCCAAGCAGGCGAGTGCCATCAGGGAACGCAAGCCTTTGGTGGAATTTCCCTGTCCGGACATGCCCTCGACCTTCGTGGGTCTCCTGGGGCGCACCATCGACGACATCGCCGCCGATGCAGAACAGCTGCTGAAAAGCCACCTTGCGAGCCACGGCATGTCGGACGGGGGAGCCAACTGGGTCGCCCGCGGGCTTGAACACGCCTCCGAGAGTTGTCCTTTCTGCGGCCAGGACATCGCCGGGTTACCCCTGGTGGCCGCTTACCGGTCGGTTTTCAGCGAGCGTTACAAGGCATTGGCTGATGAGATTGCGTCCGCTGCGGCATCGATTACCCAACTGTTCGGTGAGACCGCCTTGGCGCGTCTGGAGACGCTCGCCGAACAAAACAGTGCGGCCGTTATCTTCTGGAGCCAGTATTGCGATTTAGGGGCAACCTCCCTCGACCTGCCGGCCGCTACTTCGGCAGCCGCGCGGGACCTTGCCAAGGTAGCGGCCGAACTCCTTCGCCGAAAGGCAAGCGCCCCGTTGGAAGCGATTGAACTGGACGCCAAATTCAATTCTGCATTAGCCGCCTATGAGGCGGCTCAAGCGGCTTTGGGAGGCGTGAATAACGCGATCAAGGCGGCGAACGCTACAATCGTGGCAAAAAAGACGGAGACCGGTGCCGCTGATTTGAAGGCCGCTGAAGCCGAGTTGACACGCCTCAGAGCGGTTAAGACCAGGCACATGCCGGACGTGAAGGTGCTCTGCGACGCCCATACAGCCCTCGTGGCCGCCAAGGAGGCCGTCGATGCGCAGAAGGACACAGCACGCGCGGCGCTGGACGCACACACCAAAGGCGTCGTCAAACCGTATGAGAACCGCATCAATGCTTTTCTCGACGCCTTCAATGCAGGTTTTACAATCACAGAGACCAAGCACGGGTATCCTGGCGGTATCGCCACCTCGAGCTACCAGCTGGTGATCAACAACGTCCCGGTCGACATCGGCGACGGGAAGACTTCTGCCGGCGAGCCGAGCTTCAAGAATACCCTTAGCGCCGGTGACCGGACCACGTTGGCGCTGGCGTTCTTTCTGGCCCACCTAGAACGCGACCCCGAGGCGGCCAATACGATCGTGATGTTCGACGATCCGTTCAACAGCCAGGACGCATTCCGGCGCCGCCAGACCGTGCACGAGATCATGAAGCTGGCCGCTAGTTGTCGCCAACTCGTCGTCCTGTCGCACGATGCAACGTTTTTGAAGCAGTTGTGGGATAAGGCACCGCACTCAGAGCGGGCCTGCCTTGGCATATCAGATCAGCGGTCCCAGGGTTCGAAGCTTTCGGAGATTGATCTTGAAAGGGCCACTCAGGGCAGAACGGCAACCGATATTGATGACCTCCAAACCTATCTGATCAACGGCGCCGGCACACTTGTCGATGTAATCAGAAAGATGCGAGTGGTGCTTGAGACCTATTGCCGAACCACTTACCCGTCGAGCTTCCTTGCAACTGAATGGCTGGGCGACATGGTCGGTAAGATTAGGACAGGCGGAGCCTCACATCCGGCCCAAGCGCTTTATGATGAACTCGACCAGATCAACGGCTACACCAGCCAATATCACCACGGGGAAAATATGGGTGATATCACGCCAGACCAGATCGACCCGGTAGAGCTGACAGGCTACGTGCGGCGAACTCTCCGCATCGTAAATGCGCTGCAGGCATGATGTCCGGCTTAGGAAACCGAGGGACTAACAAGCAGGGCGAGGGATGAGATGCGGTTCAAGAAGTCGGAGGGGCAGACTGCGTCTGAGAAGATGCTGGCAGAGCTGTGCGACAAATCCTTCCTTCAGCTCTGGACTTACCCGAACCTGTTCAGAAAGCCGGGCAAGGAGCTGACCGATCTACTCGTGGTGTTCGGCAATGATGTGGTTATCTTTTCGGACAAGTCTTGCGGCTATCCCAGCACCGGCAACGCCGACCTGGACTGGAAGCTTTGGTACGGCAAATCGATCGATGATTCAGCGAGGCAGATCGCCCAGGCAGAGCGCTGCATCCGAGCCTTCCCGGAGAAAGTCTTTCTGGATGTGAAGTGCCAGGAACGGCTGCCGATCAATCTGCCCAATGCAAACGACATCCGCGTGCACCGCATTTGCATTGCCCTTTGCGCTCTTGACCGGGCCGAAGCGGAAACGGGGAAGCGCGCACTGAGGATTGAACCCGCCGTTCTGAATGACGCCGTCCGATTCACCGTGGGGATAACGGACAAGGCCAAGGGCTGGGTACACGTATTCGACGAGGAAAGCCTGACAACGGTTCTTAACGAGCTATCGACGATCAAGGACTTCATCGACTATCTCAACAGCAAAGTCGCGCTGATGGAGAGACCCAACTTCAAATATGCCGAGGCGGAAACTGATCTGCTGGCGTGCTACCTTTGCAATAACAGATCGTTTCCGGTCATCGAAGGCGACTTCGCCGTCCCGGGGGGGCTGTGGGCAACGGTCGAGGCGTCGCAGGAGTTTCTCGCCGGCCGCGAGGCGAACAAGGCCAGCGAGTTCTGGGACGGGATCATCGAGTACATCACCGACAACTACCTCGACGAGACCCTCGAGTTCGGCAACGAACTGGACATGTCGGACTATGAACGTGGGGCACGTATCTTGGCTGGGGAAACCAGGTTTCATCGGCGGGTGCTGTCAAAGCTCATCGTGGGACGGATGGAGGCGGCCAAAAAGAACGCCATTGGCACGCTGCTGCCATCCAATCAGGCCGACGTCGGGTATGTCCTTTATGTTGGCCAGGGCGATCAGGGCGGAGATCACGCAGCATATCGTGAAGAGCGAGCCAAGATTCTGCGCCTGCGCTGCGAAGCCGCAAAGGCGGCCATGCCGGAAAAGCGTTTCATCGTTGGCATCGCGATGGATGCGAGCGGCGTTGAAGGCTCTTCGGAGGATTTCATTTTCATGGACACGGCCGAATGGACGGCCGATAGGATGCAGAACGCTCAGAAAATCCGGGATGAACTTGGGTTCTTCAAAGCAGGGAATATGACCCTCACGCGCTTCACAGAGGACGAGTACCCTGGCAGTCGACCGGCGATCGATGTTCCCAAGCTGGCTGAAGAGTTATCCAACCTGACCCTATCGGAATCTGTTGAGCTAGCTGGGATGCTAAAAGCAAAGTGGGGTGGTTCTGAGCCCGCCGGCTGAAGCGCGTCTGCCTAGCCGCTCGTTACGGCGCAAAGTATCGGTTTCGTTTTCGCCAGAGAGTTCGCGGAGTGATTTGCCGCTGGCATAGATTTCACCGTCGCGGTTGATGGAAGTTATCGTTTGCCGACTCGCTCGAGCCGGCGCACCGATTTCGCGGCCTCGTCGGGGCTGCGGAAATGGTTTGCAGCAAGGCCGTTGAGGTAGATTGCGGACAAGGCGTCATGTCTGCCAACCATGCCATTGAGCCAAGCAGACTTACGTTAGCATATCCTGCCCGCCACTGGGCGGCGTCCGCAAAGGGAGGCTTCTAAAGCCATGTTCGCCAGTCCGGGGGGCACTATGGGGCCGATCGTTATCAACTCGAAGAAGCAGCAAACCGAGATATTCGAGCGGTTACACAATCGCATGAAGAGGCAATTCACGGGTCATGAACCTGGCAACGAATATTTCTTGCGCGGCTACAAGGGCTCCGAGGATATTGCCGGCTTCGGGCTCGATTTCTGGATCGGGTTTAAATGGATGGGGATCAATTTGTGGGGGCCGCCCCTCGATGGATCACAGGACAACAGAAATATCCTTGGCTTCGCGACTTACAGCGCAGAATCGGGGATTGGCAAAACGGCCGCGCTCCTTGCGAGCGACAAGGGTAGAATTGCGCTCTACCATGACGGTCGCGTTTACGCTCGGGATGGGCGAGCTCGGCCGCATCGAGATGAGGCAAAGATTAAGATCAATGGGCGGCTCTACTTCCGGATTGCCGACGTCGATGATGATCGCTTCTTTGATCGTGTCCTAAAGTATCACTACAGTCGCCTCAACCCCGATCTGAGGTCCGGTGGTGGTCGGGGAGGCAAGAAGGGCGGAAGCGGCCTGGATGCGGGACCCCCGAAGGGCGGTGTGCGGTCAAGCGCTGTCTTTCTCGCGCAGCACAATCCACTCACGACCGCCTTGTGGAAGCAGGTCGAAGCGCTTGGTTATGCGCTCCGCGCCTGTGAAGGCGTGACGCCCGATCTACTCGTCGAAAAAAATGGGAAATCGGCTCTTTTTGAGGTCAAGCCAGCGGCTCGAACCCACGACCTGATCTTGGCGTGCGGGCAGGTGCTGGTCTACAATGAACATGCCAAGGCGGACCGCATGGTCATTGTCAGTGAAAAGCCAGACTTGTCGCGATATGCCGGCAAGGGTATCGCGCGCGTTTTAAGGAAATTCGACATCAGCTACGTTCCTTACCGAAAGACCAGCGACGGATACCTTTTCGAGGGTCTTGAGCGCATCCTTCGCGTATAGAGATGTTTCGACCGCGCGGTGTCACAATCGTTTTGGTGAGTTAAGAAGAGCTCGCGGCGTCAAGAGCGCTAGCATTCCAGCGGCAACCTTCCCGCCGCTCATTTTAGCACCGAGCTTACGCATTACCGCCACGCACTCCCGCGCAGCAGTTGCATGATCCAATCCTGCTCGATTAATTTACGACGGGCGAAAGGCGCCTTTGAGCGAGAAATAAAGCGCCACTGCCTGGGATAAAGCTGCTGGGCAACTCGTTGGGAGCCAACCGGCGATCTGAACTTCAACGGCCTCAGAGAAGCTCGGGCAATCGATAGAGTAGGCGCCGCGCCGTTGGCCAGCCTGCGTTGACAAAGATATCGAGGCAGGCAATCAGCTTCTCGCGCCGATCGGGGCTGGCAAAGATGCCGCGGTGGTCGGCCAGATACACCCCCACGATCGTCACAAACCGATTGATCGCCATAGGCTCGAACTCGTAACCGTGTCGTGGACCGCCGGTGAGAACTGCGTGCACGATGAGGTCAAAGACGGTCTCGGGATCGGCAGGGCGCAGGAAATCTAGCAGCTCGATGAGGTAGTAAATTGTATGCGGGACGGCGACATCGCCAAGACGTCGGATGATCGGCGTCGCATCCCGCAGAAATGCACGTTTTGAATCGATGCCGGCCAAGGGGACGTCCTCGCTGCCCTGCGCCGCTGCGCCCGATGAGAAATAGAGCTGGTCGCCAATCTGATCGGCAAGACGCGCACAGGCGCGAACGCGGTTGCGCTCTGTTTCCGTGAGTTCGGCGTCGCCCTTGGCATAAAACGCATCGAGGCAAGACGCTGCGCGCGCCACCATTTCGGCCGCCAGCGACTGGAAATGCGTGCGAAGCTTGACCTCGATGGTCTTGTGCAGTCGATAGCCGCCGGTGATGTGGCCGCGCATGCTTGCAACGACGCGCCCGAGCTCGGCGTCATAGGTCTCCGGTTCGGCAAGCCAGGCTTGGATCAGGCTGTGGGCACGCGGCCGGTCATACCGGGTCCACAGAAACGTGACCACGCTGGCAATCCCCTCCACCATGCTATCGCCATGTACATCCTCCTCGTCGCTGGCGCGCGGGTGCAGCTTCAATGCGAGATCTTCGACGCGCTCCACGTCGTGATGGATTGCCCAGCAGAGGAAGCCGGTAAGGGCCGTCAGCACAGCCTTGTCGGTCGCGCTCGCGACGTATTGCTCAGCAATCCGCCAGAGATCCGCTCGCCTAAATTCCCAAAGGCATCCGAAATGGTTGGCGAACGCGTACCGAACACCCGCGTTCGGGTCGTCGCGCAGGGGGTCGATCGTGGGAAGTATGCGATCCGCCAACGATTGAGAGATTGTACAAAGGCGCAACGCCGCATCGGTTGCCGATGCGCGCGGCCCGCGATCGGTGGCTTTGCCCGGGACTCCTTCCGGACGACAATTCGTCAGCATTGGTGACACCAGCGTCCAGAGACGCACCGCCATCGCGGAATCTTTTCTCAAGTCGCTCTGCTCGCGCGCAAGCTTCGGCAGCGCATAACCCAGCTGATCTTCGGCATACGCGGTGATGCGCGGCGCAACCCCGTCGACGCTGGCGCTCTGGATGGCTGAGGCCACGGCTTCGGCTGCCGCAAGCCGGCTTGGGAAGTCGCCGCCAGCCTCATCGACGATTTCGATGAGGCGGAGCAGCTTCGCGTTGGCGGGCGCTTTGGCGTCAACCTCCTTGGGAAGCCAGTAATACGGTTCGACCGGCAGGCTCCTCACTTCGAACTCGTAGGTTCTGCGATTGTCGGTCGAAATTTCCTGGGTCGTGGCCGCCGTCACAAACCCGCGCGCTTGTTCGGTGGTGAGATTGGTTGGGCCAATGGCGCCAAACAGACGGCCTAAAAACGCCAGTTGCGTGCGTTCCGGATTCTTGAAGTCCGGGTAGGTGATGGTGCAGGCGCTATTCTCGAGCCGCTGCCGTTCCGATGGATCGACCAGGGGATAGACGGCAGCGACGAGATCAATGGCCTCTTTTGCCGTATCCGATGATCGTAGGATCGGCGTTGCGCTCGCATATGGCCACAGAAGTTTGCCAAGAACCGCCGCGCGCTTGGCGCCGACGAGAAATAACCGCGCCCAGAGCACCAGCGGCTTCGCATGGCGAATGACATATTGTGCAAGCGCCCGGGCGTCATCGTCGCTCGCAGTTTCAAGGCGAGTCTTGAAAGCCAAGAGCATGCCGGCCGCATTGTCCGCATGCGCATGGCGATCATCGGGATTGGATGCCCAGATGTGACTGTCATCCTCGATTAGCGTCAGCGTGGCACCGGCAGTTGGGAGATCAATGGTGCGAACCTCTCCGTATTTGCGTCGGACATAGCCTGCTAGCGCGGCGCTGATGGCACGGATGGCCGTTTCCGGCTGCGCTTCCAGGAAGCGCGGTACGATCTCCTTCAATTCCCATTTTGCGTGATCATAGTCCTGCCGCCGGTTGCTCGTTAAAGCGAGGATCTGGCTAGAGCCCATAGACGTCTTGCTGTCGTCGCTGACGCTGTAGCCGAAGACCACCCCAAAGATCTCAACAAGGAAATCGGGATCGGCATCCAGAAGCAGCTTTGCCTGACGTGCGAGCGCCGGGATGTCTTCATGCGCGTGGGTTTCAAGGCGCGCGGCCGCGAGCGCCTTCGCCAAGAGGGTGCGCGAGGCAACCGCATCCGAACGGTAGCTCTGTGCGACCAGTTCGATCGCGATAGGCAGCAAGGACAGGGCAGGGGGGCGATCGAACGCGTAGGAAAACAGCGCGCGTGCCGCAAGGCCAAAATCGGCCAGAATGGCGGGATTCGTGAGACGATCGCTGAACCGCGTCAGAAGCGTGCGGAACGGCCAGGCCAGTCCCTCCAGCTCGGTGCTGACGCGCGCGGCAAGATGGCACCATGCGGCATCCACGACTGGAAGCCCGTCATCAACGCGCACAACTATCGAGCCCACCACGTGTGCAAAGGCGCCGCTGGCGGCTTTCCGGCTGGCATGGTTCTGCAAAAGAGAAAGAAAACCTTCCAGGTCATCTTTCTGCCGCGGCTGCTCCGATGCGATGCGGGCCGCAATGCTGCGCGCCACGGGGTCGACGCCGGTGCCGCCAGCGAATAGCGAGACGGCTACCCAGAAGGCCTCGCGGGCAGGGTCGTCATTCTCCCAAAGTGCTTGCAACGCAAAACCAATCGCAGGCGCCAACATCAGCGACAAGCTGCGGTCATTGCGCAGACGATCCACGGTCGCCGCAATATTCAACGGATCGATGAAGAGGCGGCTCGCCGCGTAATCGAACAAGATGTGGTGCCGGAAGCCGATCAGTCGCACATCGGACAACAGCATCACGACGCCGTCTTTTTGAACGGCGTCGAAGGCGGCAGGATCCGGAGCCGCCGCCGTTGTGCGCCGCGCCCGCAAGCTTCGATTGGCGACCATTTCGCCGACCGCCTCGCGGAGGCAGAGCTCAGCGCCACTGCCGTGTTGTTCGACGCGCTTGCGCCAATAGAGCGCAAGTAGTGCGACTTGCGATGCGAGGCTGTTGAACGCCTCGGGCGTGGCGCCATTCGTGATAAGTTCAGCAAGTAGCCGTGTGTTAAAGGGAACGCGCGCTAGATCGTGCAACTTCTCGCCGCCGCGCGTGATTGCCTGGTCCAGAGGTGGCGCGTTAGCGCGCAACGCCGAAAACTCGGCATCCGTCCACGGCGGCACTGTGATGTGACGGATATCGAGAAAGTCCTTGCTCGCATAAGCCGCCGATGGCGGTGTCCCTTTGAACAACGAACGGAACTGTTCGCCCATCCGCAAATCGAACGAGCGAATGGAGGCAATCACCCTCCAGCGAGCGGAGGGATACTTGACGGCGGCGTCGATCAGGCTACGAAAGACTTGCTCGCCCGCACCGCCCCGCGTGGCATCCAGCGCATCGATGAACAGAAACGCAGGTGTTGCCCCCGGCCAATTTTGGAGGACGTCGACGACGCGGTGTTCGAGCCCAAGCTCCAGGCGCAAGCCCTCCACCGAGGCAACCGGCAACTGATCGACCGCCAGCTCAATGACATCGTATTTTTGTTCGCGGAGCGCGGTTGCCGCAGCGCTGATGACGGCACTTTTACCTGAACCGGGCTCGCCGATAACAAGGAAAGACCCGCTTTGTGCGGCTTCCATCACCGCTTGAGTGACGTGCCGCGGGACGGTGATATCGACGCCGGAGACAGTCGTTTTCTCAAATTCCGCCAACCGGCGGCCCATCTCCACGCTATATCGGGCAAGTTGCGCCACATCCGCCTCGTAACGCGGTGGCGCTTTGAGTGAGATGCCAAGAGCGGACAAAGCGCTACGAAATTGCAGGGGGCCATCGCCGAGCCTAGCTTCCATCAGGTGCTGACAATGCTTTTCGATCGCCACGAAGGCATTGGCTCCGGTGCTCGGTCGAGTGACGAGATGGCCGGCTCCCGCGACGGCCGCAGCACGGTCGGCGCCCGCCATATCGAATGGAATTACGAAAAGTAGGGGAAGGAGTGCACGAATGTCGCTCTCGCGGGCGGGCGCCTTGGTAAGGGACTTCCACTCCGCTTTCAGGGCTTGGACGAATGTCGTTAAGGCGTCCTTCTGTGCCTTGGGCAAGGGGGCCGCGTATTGCGCGCGGCAGGTGTTCAACGCGCGCGCGAGGTCGCGGGTCACGCTGCCACTCGATGTCGGGCCTGCCGCCAGCAGCAGGCGATCTTTGGATGGATCCAACGGCCGATCCCATCCCTTCCTCCCGTGGCCCCTTCTGGCGCTATGCCAGAGTCGGATCATTTGCCCAGCGGTTTTCCGCAAGTCGCTGTCGGCCTTGCCGGATAGCGTGACCCCGGTCTTGGCCTGAATGAAGATCCAACCGCCGGCATCGGTCTCGATCCCGCAATCGTCGACAGCGGCTTCACTTTCAAACCGTATCCCGCAAGGCTTTGCGCCACCTAGACCAAGGCGGTCATCCATGACGGTCTCTGCGAGCATCTGGACTGCGAAAACGGCGCCGACGGAGGCTTGGAAGGTCACGCCGGCAGTCGTTGCACTACCGCCAGCCCGTGCCAGTAGGTCGGCGGAGCTTTTTTTCTTGGCACTTGCTTTGGACGCAGATTTGCCGCCCGGCAAGGTCCGTCCCTTGCCTGACTTTCCGGTGGTCTTCTTGACAGGCCCCTCGGATGCCTTCTTTTTTTTGAGCGTCGTCTGCTTGCGCGGCGCAGCTCGCATCTTGCCCTTTGCCATGAGCGACGAATTTAGGTTGTAGCCCGGCCGCCGCAAGCGTGCTCAAATCAGGAACACTTTCAAGGACCTGCCCCAACGCTTTGTGGCGAGGGGCCGCCGGCCACAGCGATTCGCTTCGGGCAGGAGGCCGTTTTAGTTTCTGGTTTCGCTACGGCCGCAGACGGACCTCGACGATATCATTAAGCGGACCGAGCTACGGATATTGGGCATTTCCCAAAAGCTCGGAAACAAGAGGCGATATTCCCGCTGATAAGCAAAGCGGAAGTCCGTCGATACAGTTTTGCCGATACGATCGTTGGGCCTGCGCTGGCGTCAAACTGTGACACTTGTCGCGCGCTCGATTTGACGATCCGCAACGACTCCTTATTCTAGTTTCGCGAAGTGGTATCGATGTAGCATCAAAATCGGCGAGTCTGTGCCAGGTTTGTTGCAATCGTCGATGCTAAAAAGTCCCCGAGCCGGCATTGATGAAGGACCGCTGATCGGCAGATTTCTGAACGTGTTGGTTTCCGAAAAGGAAAGCTCTCGCTTTTTTGGGGGCAGCCTATTCCTTAGGATTGGCGCCTCACTCAAACTCGGCGTCGTTGAGCACTACGTAGGTGAGCGACTGAGGCCGGAGGTTTAGGTGACTTCTAATAGCGACAAGCGTTTTGCTCGGCACTTATCAAGGACGCGGTGATGCGAGCAAGGCACTGAAGAAGATGCTTACGCTCCCGAGCCGCCGCGGTGATCAAACAGCGGGAACCATTGTCCGTAAGTAGCACACAAGTGTGGAGCGACCTATATTGAGCATCCTTGATGAATTGAGCAAGAAGGTAGCCCAGAGCCTTGTTGTGCCCTTCCGCGCGAGCCGCAGCTTCGCTCGTACTCTTATTTCGGCCCAGTCCAAAGCGGAGCTTCGTGATAACTCTCTGACCGCCGAATAGAGAGCTAGGGGGAGCCGGCGGAATCCTCGGCGAAGTCCGGATCTGCGCGTTGATGCTCATCCGGGCTGCTCGTGCCGAGGAAGCTTTCTATGAAACTCCGAATCCACTGTAACTGATGTTGTTTGCTTTGCTGCTCTCTGGGACCTGATTCAAAATATCGAGATAGGCATAAACATAGTGATGGCCCACCCCCAAACCATACGGAAACTGCCAATACACGTAGTCGCCTTGTCCTGGATTGTACCCTGGGGCTGCTATGTCTGTTCTTGACGCGCCCCCATCAAGCTCGAGGCGAATCTTGAATGGCCCCGACGCCTTGTTGCCAATGTTCGCAAGGCTGAAATAGACGACAAAAGCTTGTCCCGGTTTCGGGAATTGCGTTGGTTGAATCCATGTATTTAGCCACGTGAGTTCTGCGCGTTGAACCTGTGGACGGCCGTCAGGAATACGAGCAGCGGCGGCGGCTGTCTGCACGAGGCGGTATAGAGGTACGAACCCTTGCGTCTGATTTGCGTAGACGTAGCAGGCAACTCCTTCGTCACGATAGCCCAACGCTGCAACAGCATTATCCCGTTCAGCGAGATCTGTTGTATAGAAATGGTCTCCGATCTTTGTGCTGACGCAACGGTAGAATGGAGTTACTCCACCTCGAGGTTTGTCATAGACGTAGCAGGCCTTGCCTTCGCCCCTGTAGCCGTATCTTTGGACGGCGAAATCCGCCTCCACAGCGGACGTGGTGTAAAAATGATCCCCATTGTTCGGGTTGTAGGCGCGAAATAATGGGACGGGCGCTTGAGGGTCGCTTGCTCGGACAAGTCTGTGGAAGGCGACGGCATTCGGTCGAGGCGCCGTATAGACGAAGCATTTAGTGCCTTCATCCGCATAGTTAAGATTTGCGATGGCGTTGTCTCGCTCGAGCACCGAAGTAGTATAAAAATGCTCCCCGGTATTCTTGCTTAGGAGGCGAAACAGCGGGGAGTTCTCCGCGGTCTTAATATCGAAAACATAGCATGCGACGCCCTCACTAGTATAGTTGAGGTTGGCAATCGCATTATCGCGTTCCGCCGCGGATATTGTGTAGAAGTGGTCGCCATTAATCCCGCTCACCATGCGATATAGCGGTACGCTTCCAAAGAGCTGACTCTCTAAGACGAAACAGCTTACACCCTCGCTAAGATAACCCACGTTCGCGACCGCATTGTCGCGTTCGGACGCGGAGGTTGTGTAGAAATGTTCACCAAGGCCTCTAGGGTTAACGAGAGGGGAATCAGGTGCGATTACCCAGCACGCCGTCCCTTCCGACTTGTAGTTGGAATTCTGAACGGCGGCGTCGCGTTCAGCGGCAGAAATCGTATAGAAATGATCTCCGGCCATCCTTCCTCTCCACAGGCTCTTAACCTTACATGAGATGGACTGATTGCTGCGTCTCTATCAAGCACGTTCCTGAGCGCCTGCTGTTCGAACGCTGCACGACAGTCGACCGAAAGCCAGTCCTCTATCAGCAGCGCCTCGATTAAGCCTCAGCAGAAGCCCACGGGCATCGGATACGGACAATTTTCACGCCCCCTAAAAGTCGCCCGGTTCTTCAGTTCACCCCATTCCCTCAACTGGCCACAAATCGGAACGTTGCCGCAGAGGGGGCAAAAGAAAGTTCTCGTGCCAGCTAGACTCATATCCACCCCCTGACCCCATGAGCAGAGCTTTTCGGTGCACGAGACTCCCGTTTTACAGGTACGATACCCGTCAAAATAAAACGACTGTCTTGTGGATCCTGCGGGCTCGGTATTACCTCCTGTAACTGGCCCACCCGCTGGCCCCTGTGTGGGGATTTGAACCTTTATTGAAACTTGGGCTTTATTGTTCGTCTCGTCTCGTTCGACAATCTGATTAGGATAGTCGATGTGCGCCTCATACCTGACGGGTGCCATATTGCCAGGAAGCAGGGTCACGCCCCGAGGTCCCCGCATATAGCCCACGGCGGGGTAGACCAGGGTGATCGTCCAGCGTCCGCCTTTGTTGAGGGGGCCAAACCGACAGATATCGGTCGTCGGATCAGGCTCCATCCCAACACCAGCTGCTGGATCGCACCTTATGGTGGAAATAAGCGGTTGCGTTTGAATTGAGACTGGCCGATGACCCGCGAAAGTCGTTGTGAGCTTCAGAAGCGCTTTCTGCACATCGGCCCCGCCTTCGGCGATTGTAGGTGCGCCGGATCGAGGTACTTCAAGTCCTCCAACTGGAGGGGTGGGTACAATCGGCGGCGCGTCTCTGAGCAGAGATGGTCGGCGTGATCCGGGTGACGTATTGGCAATTATGATCTGGATTTCGTAGGCCCTGCCGACAAGCACGTCGACCGGCGCCGCGCTCATGGATACGGTAAGATCGGGCAACGTTCTGGGCTGTGCCTCTGCCTCCCACGCTACTGCAGCTCCGATAGCGACCCCAGCAAGGATCGTCGCGGCCTTTCGTGAGAGAGGTAAGATCCTGGCCATGCTGTTTCTCACCAGCGGCACGAGGAATTTACACCCTGGGCCGCAAGGTGTCGATGCCCCACTGCGCAGGATTCAAGCTTCCTCGCGAGGGTTATCTTCTTTTGATGGTCTTCGGCTACCAGCGGTTGCTACCACCTAGCGGGGGGGCTCGATCCCGAATTTTTTGAGATCGCGATTGGCCTTCATCAAATCAAACAGCCGGGGAAGGTCAGTCAACGCATTGGGGCTTTCGCGCTCACGTCGTTCGATGATCCAACTGCGACGTTCCGGGTCCTCAATCTGCTCCTCTTCGGCGATGCACATCAGACGGTTGGCCGTCCGTCGGTTTTACCGAACCCAGTTCAGGAAGGATCATATTCATCCTGCTGCTGTCTTGCCTGCCTCTCCATTTTGACCCGCTCGCGCTCGTCCTCTTCTGCTTGCGCTCCATGCGTTCCCAGTTTCGAATTTCCAGCCAGCCACTCAAAACCGGGATCAGCGACAGCAAATAGACGAGCAGGAAAATATTGAGGAGCCAACTTGCGGCTGTTTCACCCATGTAGGCTTCGATTAGACCACGCAGCCAAAAGGCGATGGCGATCAGAATGCCGCCGCCCACAGATGTGAAAATGGCTTCCCGCAAGTCTTTCCGATTGAGGATCATCGCTCTACTCTCAGCCCTAGACCCGCTCAGCGCAGGGGCTAGCTCATGAGCCAGCCGAAACAGATTATCCCTGCCAAAAGCACGAACGGCCACGCACCCATTCATCGAGCTTGTCCCACAGTCAGCCCGCCGCGGCGATCACAAGTAACGCCAGCAGCAGGCGTGGACGAGGTACCGGGCAGGCGTCGATATGATCGGGCTCGGCACAAGTGAAGCTTCCATTGTCATACCGGCAGCCCGCGTAGTCCCAGTAAGTTTGAAGTTTCCGGCAGGAGCGCGACCTTTCGAGGCTTTGCCTTCATCCTGGACTAGGACGCGGTGTCATGCTTCTCCACGTAGCTCCGCGCAACCCGGTCAGAGATACCCTGACGTAAGGAGCCAATCAAAAATGGGCGGTGTATTGCCCGACGCGACAGCTTGATCCAAACCCGCGTAACGAATTTCTTCGTCGATCTCATCGAGGAATGACAGGGATTCCACGACTGCACAGACGGCGCGGATCAAAGCGTCAGCGTCTTTGTGTAGTTTAGGAAGGTTGAAGGGGGCCAGCCTTGCTGCCTTCTTCCGCAGCGGTCGTGGGGGATGTGAGCGGCGTCCTAGATCAGTGATACCAGCCTCCGCTGGGCGTCACTGTCGCCATCGATGTACCTTGCGTGGTCTGGATCGAGCGATGCCAGCCAACAACTGAACATCGCGCAAGGAGCCACCGGCTTTATGTACAAGCCGGGCCGCACGCGTGATGAATGTTCGGCGGCCCGAATGCGAGGAGCAGCCGTCAAGACCGATAGCTCGGTAGGCGCGGCTAAACCAGATGACGATGTTACGCGCTTTCATCTTGCCGCCCCGCTCCGAAAGCACGACGGGCTGTGAAGGTTCGGATTTCCCTCGGAGCGGGGAGAGCGCCTCTCGAAGGGCTGCATGGAGAGGGAATTCGGCCATGGCCCTTCTTTGCAGCGCCCTCCAAGGCTGGGCTAATGGCACCGTTCGGATCGAGAACCATCTCCCACGTGAGGTTCGCAATCTCAGCGGCTCGAAGGCCAGCTTTCACAGAGAGCAAGACGATCACGCGGTCTCGAAGCGGATACCGAGTCGTTTCGGCAAACAGAAGAAGATTGTCGATCTGGTCAGCAGCTAAAATCTTCGCCTGCTTGCCCGGCATAAAGCGCACGCTTTTGAATCTTCAGGCGATTCTATTTACAAAGCATGGCCGCGCAAGCACGATTTACTGGAGCAAATCAGAGCAGCCATGTGACGTGGCACCCGGCTGTCGGTCCCAAAATGGCGGCCCCAAGCCAGACCCTGAAGCGCATCGGTGGGGCCGTCCACATCATCAGCTCCGCCGATCACCCATTGCTTTCCCCCCGAACACGCGCCAATCTCATCCCTGACTCCAGTCTCGCCCGGAGGAACAAGCCGGGCAGGTCAGCTTCTGCAAAAGAAGGGAGCGTTCGCCGTGGAAATTCTTTTCCGATTCATGCTCACCCGGCCGGCGGTAGCTCAGAGCGAAGACGCTCCTAGCATTTTACTGGCGCAAGAATCTCCTTTCCAAGCAGCGCTCAAAGCGGCCGAGACAAGTCGTAATCGCCGGGAGGCCTACAAGGTCGCCGCACGTGACTTCGTTAAATCATCAGCTTTTATTGGTGATCCGAAACTCTTCTCTATCGCCAAAGAATTGAAGGCGCTCGCAACTGCATTCGACACGTTAGAAAAGAAAGAGGCGGTGACGAATTCGGAAGCGACCCAAGCCGTTGATGACGCTTTCGGAGCACGCCCGGACACTCTCGCGCTACGAGGGTCGCTCAATCAGCCGATCTCTTCTTTGAAGGATAGTTTGATTGCGATCAAACTTCTTCCTGAAGAGCATGAAAGGCCCATTGAACAGCTCTCGCGCCAGCTTCGCGACTTAGAAACAATTCTTCAAATTTCCAAAGTCGACGACTTTCCCGCAAAAGGGGCTGTGCTCTGGCGGTATCGGCGTCGATCGTTTCGCCTTCCAGATATCTTGCTTCCTCCTTCCGCGCTGTCCAACTCCGAGCAAGAGAAAGAGGAGCAGAAAAGACGTGAAGAAGAAGAGAAGAAAAGACGAGAGAACGCTCAAAAGAAATTCGATCTCTATAAGCACCTGGGAACAACAGTCGAGGTCTTAAAGAGGCTCGGAACCGTCCGAGACAATATCCAATCAACGCCGCAACGACCGGCTGTGGGATTCATGGTCGCCCCTCAGTGGCGACCGGTGCAGGTTTTTTCAACCGAAATGGGTCAGCGCCAGCACCTCTCGCAGCTGAATCTCTTGCGCACTGAGCTCAACATCAGGAATGAGTCTGGCGCTGCGGGAGCAACTGGAACTCCAACTCCCGCGACGAGAACAATTCCGAATGTCGAACTCGGCCCCAAAGTTGAAGGGAGCGCTTTTCCGGCGCTAAAACTGCAAAACGGAACAGGCGAATTCACACCCCTCTTGCCTGGTGAGGCAAGCTTTCGGCTGAAACCAGCGGTCGAACTTCAAATGCCCGAAGCCTCTCGCGCGTCGTTAAAAGAACGAGGGCTTGCGGTTTCCGAGCGCCCACTTGATCAAATTGTAGAGTCTCTTCGAAGCGAGCAGACAGCGTTAGCGAAGGAACTTGAATCTCTTTTTGGCAGGCCAACGCGGACAAGCCTCAAGCGAATCGGAAACACGCTCGTCAAAGTTGCGACTCCTCTTGCGTCAGACTGGACGACTCTGGTCTTAGGCTCTGGCGTTGGAACACTGACCGGGCCGCCCTTGCCCTTAGATCCCCGGGTCCCTCACTCCCACGGCAAAGTGGCTCCTTCGGGAATGGCCGATCTCTTGATCATCAAACAGCAGCTGATCAAATATGAAGCGGCGGATGTGGCTCACATCGAATCCATCTTAAAAGGCGAGAAAAAGGATCGCGAGCACTCGCGCCGCCGAGAGACCGAAGAGGTCACATTCCGCGAAAGCGAGACCACCACGACCGAAGAACGCGAGCTCGAATCGACTAACCGCTTCGAGATGTCCCGCGAGACGGAAAACACTTTGAGAGAGGACGCCTCCCTTAAAGCAGGCCTCACTCTGTCAGGAAGGTACGGGCCCACGGTTGATTTTTCCGCGAGTGCAGAGGGGTCTCTCGATCGCACCAAGGAAGAGGCGACGAAAACCGCGGCGAAATTTTCGCAAGAAGTAACGGAGCGCAGTTCCAGAAAAATCACGGAGCGCGTTCTTCAGCGAGCCTCGCTCCGGGTCACCAACGAAGTCATCGAAAAGAACCTGCACACTTTGGATAACACCGACGGCCCCGCGAACATCAGCGGCGTTTACCAATGGGTTAACAAAGTCTACGAAGCGCAAATGTTTAACTATGGCTTGCGCACGATGTTTGACTTCACGGTGCCAGAGCCCGGTGCTTTCTTGATCGCGGCCCTTGAGAAAAGCCATGCCCACGCCATGGAGCTCGAAAGGCCGTTGCCTTTCACTCTTCGACCTAATGAGATCGACGAAATTAATTATCACACTTACGTGTCGCTCTACCGTGCAACGGATGTCACGCCTCCGCCGGATGAGTACAAAACGAAATCATTTGATTTCAAGGCGGGCGGCGGAGACGACAGCACGGATTACGATCATTCCGGCCAAATCGTCATCGACGAAGGATACCAAGCCGTTCATGGCAGTGTCGGCAAAGTAGCGAACATCTGGGAAGACGCCGCCACGGTCGACGTGGTTCTCGGGAAGCGGACACACCGTTTTCCCAAGGGCGATTGGATGTGGAGCACGGACTTGGATCTGGAGACAGATTCGATTCCGTTTGCTCTAAACACGTACAAGATCAGTCATGTGGCAATTGCCGGTGAAGTGAAATGCCAACGCACCGAGCGCGCGATGAGAAAGTGGAGGCATGAAACTCACGCGAAGCTCACCCAAGCCTACAAGGTGCTTCAGGCCGACTACGAGGAGAAACTGGCGAACCTCGAAATGCAGGTAGGTGTTGCGATCAAAGGAAAAAGCCCAGCGCTCAATCTGCAGTTAATGAAGGATGAACTGCGAAAGAACTGCGTGGCAATTCTCACTGATCAGCACTTTGAACGATTTGGTGCGGTGGCGACAGGGTCCCACGGACTTCCGGAATCGGACCTTTACGAGAACGAGGCCGAAGGACCGTACGTGCGCTTCATCGAGCAGGCGTTCGAATGGGAGCATATGACATGGGTCACGTATCCGTATTTCTGGGGACGTAAAAGCCAGTGGGAGTCCAAAGTCTCTTATGAAGAAAATGATCCCGAGTTCAACCAGTTCTTAAAGGCCGGATATTGCCGGGTCGTAGTTCCCGCGCGTCCCGGATTTGAGGGCGCTATCGATCACTTTATGCATTTTGGCGAGCCGTGGAAGGGAAAGGGACTGCCGCCGATCTCGTCTCCACTCTATCTTCCGATCGCCGACGAAATCGCCGAACGATTGGCGAGACCAGGAGAAGAGGTTCCGCAAGGGGATCCGTGGCTCGTCCGTGTCCCGACAACACTCGTGCATCTCCGCGCCGACGACAGGCTTCCCGTTTGGATCAAGAACGCCGCGGGAGAGTGGGTTCCGGAATAAATGGCTGCACATCCTTTTGTGTTGGCAGGACCGATCGTGCGCAAAGCGACGCGCGAAATCGTCTGGTTTTGGGTGGCGTGCAGTAAAGAGATCAAAGGGTCTCAGGCTCGCGTTGTTCCCTACAACAACGACGGGTCGATCGCTACAAGGCTTGTCGACAAAGCCTTCAAGGAAATTATTTTAAGGATCAGCGACGAATACCGAATGAGGATCGGCGAGAATATCTGGATTGTCCTTTGCTCGGCCGTGCCGAAATCGGGATTGTTTCCGACGGATTTGATCTTGGGCTATGACTTAATCCTGAACACCGAAGAAAACGGTGAACCGAAAACGACGAAGATCAGTGATCTGAAACTCAGAATCAATTATCCCCCGTTTGATTTGCCGACGTTCATTATCGGTGAAAAGAAAAACTCGACGCTTGCGACCGGATCGTGTCGCCGCCCTGGGGCGCACGGCGAAGATGCTCACAATGTCTTTGATGAATTCATGGCCACGAACGCCGCGGATCCCGAGAAAAGGCCCTCAAGTCTTCTTCTCAGCGGCGACCAAATTTACGGCGACGATGTGGCTGTTCCGCTCTTTAAGGCGGTTCAGAAAATCGCGAAAAACGTCTTTGGCTATGTCGAAAAAATTCCGAAAGCAGACGGGTCGGGCTACACGTCAGTTGATTACTTTACCCACGAGAACCCCAAGTGGACGGAAGAGCCCGGCGCAGGTCGCGGATCGAAATGGGCTCCCGGCCCCGAGGAGCTTTGGTCGGGTCGTAAGCAGTTAAGCCATAGGATCACGAGTCCAATCGGATTCAGCACAGAAGATGGAGAAGCTCATCTTCTCTCATTTGCGGAGTATGCTTCGATGTATTTAGCAGTGTGGAGCCCCGAGCTTTGCAAGCTCTATGGGGTCGACGACGGCTCGGTCCCGAATTTGGAGGATTTCCCGACGGCTGTGCAGTCCAGCCGCCGAGTCATGGCAAATATCGCGGTCTACATGCTCTGCGATGATCATGAAGTCACGGACGACTGGAACCTCGATGAACCCTGGGAGACGGCGACAAAGGCGAGCCCGCTTGCGACAAGAATCATCTCGAACGGTTTGGCAGCCTACTGGGCTTTTCAGGCGTGGGGAAACGAGCCCGGCAAATTCAACAAGGACTTTCGCGACACTCTCTTCAAGCATTTCGAGAGACTTCGAACAGGCAAGGGGATGCCGGGCCCGACGTCGTACTTTTACGACAAACAGCTAATGAACTTTCATTGGACCTTTACGGCAGCGTCGAACCCGAAGGCAATTTGCGTCGACACGCGGACTCGGCGCGAATACCGGAGGGGTGAGTCGGTCGTGTTGAGCGGAAAAAAAGTGTGGCCAGCGATCAAAGAAGAGATGGATCAACAGGGTTTGCCTAGAGCCGGGCTGCTGCTTTTGGTTTTGCCGACGCCGTTTTTACCCCATCGAAGCATGCTCTATATCCAAAGTAAGCTCTTTAAATATCCCTCGGATCGCTATGAAGGGGATTACGAGCTTTACGCTAACAACACGGTTCAACGCTCGGAACTCATGGACTGGCTTAAGAATGAAACCAATCTCAAGGCGCTAGTTGTTTTTTCGGGTGACGTTCACCATGGCTCTGTGGTGACCGGACGCTACGCCTGGGGCGCCGATATGAATGAAATGATGAAGGGCAACGCTCAGTTCGTCATTCGTCTTGTGCAGGTCACAAGCAGCCCGATCAAGAATATTAAGAAGGATGCTTACATGGATAAGAAGTGGTACACGTTCTGGACGGACCCCGGAAACATCGGCGAATCGATCATTCCGTCGTGGGAACAACAGTACGCGATCCGTTCTCAAGGTGTCATCGCCATGCATGCTTCCGTTCGTGATCTCAAAGGACCACTCGGCCGGAAAACCTATGTTTTTGAAAACCACTTTTGCGTTGTCAAAATGCCGCTGAAGGCTGACGATCCGTCCGACATCATGTTCGTTGGGGTGAAAGACGGGAGGTTGAGAACAGCGAACATCACTGTCGATACGGACAATGACGCTACGAAATTCCGATTCATCAAGGGGTTCCCTCCGCCGAATTGAGTGAGCTGGTGGCGTGGGTCGGGGCTTGCAACAGATGGAGATGCACCTCATCGCCGATCCGGCGGATCGCGTTCACAACACGAGGCTCAACTGTTCTTGAAACAAATGTTCATGCGGATGCCAGGGGCCATCGGGCCAAGCGGCGGTGTGTTTCATGCCGCGCAATCTCAACGTCTCATCCGGCAGCGGCGCGCTGGAGCGCCTTCGCCTCGCCCCACGGCGCGCCTTCAGACGTCGAGCTCCTCACCCGAAATTAAGGTCACCGGCATCGCCTTCGGGTGGATCGGCTCGACGATGGCACTGGCGATAGTCAGCAGAACGTTCGGCTAGTCGGTTTTAACGCGCCCGAAACCGGAGACCGGGCTCTATGCGACGCAGAGCGCCACAAGGGCGATGCTGCAGAACGGCGACTTCGCGAATTGGTCAGCAGCGGTAGCCCGGCATTTCAGCAAATTGCATGCTCTTGTAAGTCTGGGACGGAAGGCACCAATGCGTGCAATTTCGGGCGTCGCTGCGGAGCGCTCCAAGTCAACGGCGTGGATGTGGGAGCTAATTAATCTCGGAAGGTCTAGCAGTTCGCTTCGTATGTGGCGCAACGAGCTGTCCAAAGCTGCCACGTCCTTGGTGCTGATGCAGGTTGTGTAAGATCACGACACGTCGCCCGCGCTACCAACGTCAGAGGTCGAAAGTCAGTTTGTGGCGCCAAATGGCATCTATCTCGATGAGCCCTATAAACAAACCGATCTCTCCGCCCATTACACCGGTATCGGAGAAGATGCTGACTGCGTGGCGCTTCAGGCGCGCTACAAGGACTGTGCAATCTCGATAAAGCGGGTCGCAGCATTGCTGAATCCGTAGGCGCTACGGTGCAATTGAAGATTGAGCACGGATATTGCCGACATAATCCGGAGTGGGCGTATCTGAGTTTGGTCGGTGGCGACAGACCCACGTCGCCGATTGATTGAGACTATTACATTCCGCACATCCAGAAACTCTTGAAGGCGCCATCCCTTGAACTTTCGCGGTTAATCTGGCGAACGATCACATCACTTCCTGTCGAGTCCAATTATTGGAAGGCTGCCTATCGTCGTAACTTGTCGGGGGTACGCATACTGCGGCCTCGCGTCTGGTGCATGAGCTTCGGGCTACCAAATGGGTTCCACAAGGCAATGGCGCGTTTGTTCGTCCGGGAGCGGCATCGCGCGAATTGTTGCCGGAAGGGTTTCCTTTTGACTCGGGTAATAAGGGCCTAAGTGCAATCGAATTTGGCTACGACGCATACTGCCGAACAGCGGAGGAAGATAGAATGGACGGCATAGCCAAGAGAGCAGGTTTTGCCGATGCAGCCGAGCTGGAGCGCGCGAGGCGTTTCGCCGCCCTTCCTGTGGAAGAGCAGGAAAAGTTTTTCGTTGAACGTGAGAACGCCGCGAAGGCGGCTATTCCGGATCGAGACCTTGCTAATCCCCAGCGACGCGCTCGGAATGTCGCCGAACAGGCTGAGAACGCTGCTGATAAGGAGAGCGAGATACGGAGCCGGTCAATATCCATCGGTCGGGAGGAAAAGAAAGTGGAGGCGGAGCAGTATTTGCGGAACCACTATCGGAATGCTGACGGCGAGATGACATGCCAGATATGCAAAGGTCCGTTACCGTTCAAGCTGGAGGACGGGGCCAAATTCTTTGAGGTGGTCGAGTTCCTTCCCGATCTGAGAAAGCGCCACTTCCAGAACTATCTCGCGCTTTGCCCCAATCATTCGGCGATGTACCGACACGCGAACGGATCCAGGGAAGTTATCTGTGAGATGGTCCAGAATCTCACGGGTAACGAGCTTGAGGTAACTCTCGGGCAAAAAGATAGGACGATATATCTCAGCAAGCATCACGTCATAGACATCAAGGCCGTTCTCGCGGCAGAAGCTCAAATTCCGCCGGAGGTTGAGGACGAGAATGCTGCGTGAGGCCCTCAATGTATCGCGACCAATACAAAAGGGATAGCGCCATCAAGATCGCACGGAGTTACAGCGATGTTCCTAGAGCAACTTAGTGACGAACAGCTCGATGCCTTCGAGTCGAACTATCGGAAGGCGAAGAAGACGGAGGGTGGAAAGTATTCACGCAGCGAAATCTTACTAGAGAGGCTGCGACGGAAACCGTCAGTGTTTGGTACCCGCCAGGTCGCCGCAAAGATCAGCGAATTGGCGCAACATCCGAGGATGGATTGTGCACCTATGGTCAAATCTGGTCTGAGTTTCGACCGAACACTCCCTGGGAGGGGCACAAGACGCTCGCAGTCGTAGCGTCAAGCCTGGGGCGTGTGGTGCATTATTGCGTCACGAACAATCTGCCGATTCTCACGACGCTCGTTGTCCAGACCGGCACGAGGCGTCTCTCGCATGAGGCCGTTCAAAATTTCTACAATGAGTGCCGAGAGTTGGGGGTTAGCGTAGGTCCCGATCCGGAAGTGTTTGTAAGAACGCAAGCAGAATTGACGCGGCACTTGGCCTTGCATGATCTTCCAGCCGCGTACTGATCGGGTTGCGCACCGTACCTCTCGAAGCAGGGCTCTCGCCGTCGTTGAGAAATTGCGAGACGGATGATGGGCGCGCTTGCTTTGCCGAGCGCAATGGTTAACCGGTCCGCGAAGCGGTCCGCTACAAAAATGGCTGTTCTGCCAAGTACTTGATCTCATTGGTGGGCCCGGCAGGACTCGAACCTGCAACCAGACCGTTATGAGCGGTGCGGCTAGCGTTACCCTCGCATAGGGCAGCTTTTTCTTCAGCGGTTCGGCCAAAAGGCGCCTTTTGCGCGCGAAATGCACCAAACTCGTTGCCCTCAGCCCTAACCGCAATCGGGTCGAGAAGCGTCTCGGCCGCTAGGCGGCGTCAGATCCGGCCGGATAACCGTGTGAATGCGGTCAGCCTCTGCACAGTTGGCTCGACGTTCTGCATGTAAATCTCGGTCCGGAGGAACGCGATCTCATCGTCGAGCGCGGTCTCATCGACGTCCCTGAACCAGGATTTCGGCTGCCGTCGCTGCCGTCATTCCAGCGATAACCCTGCGTTTCAACGAGTCCTTGAGCTCGAAAGCGGTCTGCTCCGCCCAGATTCGCATCGTCGGCCTGCGGGCGATTTCAAGCAGGAGCACAAGGGCGGATGAGGCCTTCGTCGGCAATTCGAACGCGAGCACCTCCAGCAAGGCGTGGCAATCGTCGACCGGCCGGTGCGCCTGATGGAAGTAGCCGGCTCCGTTCAGGAGATAGCCAAGCTGCAAGCCCGCGAAGCCATATTTGCGCCAGTCGATCTCGTTCATGCTGCGGCCCCAGGCCTTGTGCTCGAACAAGGGCCAGTAGCGTTCGGCGAACTTTCGGACCGGATGTTCCACTTTCTGCGACACAGCTAATCACATGGCAACGCTATAGCGGACCATTCCAAGCGTGTACCCTCGCGGACGTACCATGTGATGGAGTGCAATGTGCGACGGATCTTGGCCATCGACTACGATGCAATCATGCAGGGAAATCTCCGACGCGTTTTCGGAGAACGAGATCTATCCCGCAGAATCCAGGCGATCCGCGAGCTTTACGATAAGGATGCTGTGCTTCATGAGCCTCAAGATTCGGTGCAAGGTCATGAAGCGATTTCGCAAGCGGTGACAGAACTATTTGAGCGACTGCCGTCAGGTTTCGTTTTCAAGCCGATCCGACCGGCGCTCGGTCACAACGGTCTTGGTCGACTCCAGTGGTGGTCGGGGCCACCGGAAGGTCCCGCCGCCGTAACCGGCATTGATGTTGCCCATATCGAAGATAACGTAATCCGATCACTGCATGTGTTCCTCGATCAACCGGGCTCAGAGCAATGAAATCAATCTCGGCCCCGATCAGGATTGGATACTGTCTGTCGCTTACCGGGCCCGTATCCGGAAACAGCAGATCCGCCCAGCTTACGCACGACATCTGGCGAGACCAAGTGAACATCCGCGGCGGTCTTCTTGGACGTCCGGTCGAGTTGGTGCGCTACGACGATCAGGGGGACGGGTCGCGCGTGGCGTCGCTATACGCGCGCCTTATCGAGGATGATCGTGTGGATCTCGTGATGGGCGGATACGGGACCAACACCAACCTTGCCGCTCTGCCGGAAATAACCGCGCGGCGGCGCTTTTTTGTAGGGCTTATGGCGCTTGGTGCCAACATCGAGCTGCAATACTCTGACTACTTCGCGATGATTCCAACAGGTCCGGACCCCAACGCGTCGCTCACTGAAGGGTTCTTCGAAACTGCTTCGTTACAAAATCCTCGTCCTACCACTGTTGCGTTGCTCTCCGCGGATGCAGTCTTCTCGCGCAATCCGATCCTCGGTGCAAAGGCAAATGCAACAAAGTACAAGTTCGAAATCGTTCATGAGGCGACTTACCCGTTAACGACCACTGACTTCGCACCCTTTCTTGACGCCGCCGCACGAAGCGAATGCGACCTTCTCTTTCTGTGCTCGTATCTTCAGGATTCGGTCGACCTCCTTCGATCTCTCGACAGGCATTCGTTCCGGCCAAAGATGGTTGGAGCAAGCATGATTGGTCCTCAGAACGCTGGAGTCCGGAGCCAGCTCGGGCCGCTTTTGAACGGGATCGTGAACTACGAATATTGGGTGCCGGCACCCTCATTGGCGTTCGAGGGCGTAGATAAGCTCCTGAAAACCTACAGCTCGCGGGCAGCAGGGTCAGCCGTTGATCCGCTTGGACATTATATGGCACCGCTCGCGTACTCGCAGATGCAAGTTATCGAACAAGCTATCGAAGGTACGCGCAGCCTTAACGACAGTGCACTCTCAGAGTTCACACGCAACACAGAGTTCTCGACGGTGATGGGCAAAATCAAATTCGGTGTCCGTGGCGAGTGGGCGCACCCACGTGTGCTGCAGGTGCAATTCCAAAATGTCGACGGTTCCGATGTGGAGCAGTACAGGGATGGCTCGCGGCAGGTTGTCGTCGCTCCACGGGAGCTGGCATCAGGGCAACTGATATATCCTTTCGAGAACGCTCGGGAGGCGAAAAAGTCGGACCTTCGCGCGAAGTCACCTTAGACCGGTAGTTGACAGAGGCGGATGCCGGTCGGTGGCGTTCCGCCTCTTTCCACTGCAGGCCCCGCTATGTTCAGTCGCGACCGCGTACAGGGTGCGCCAACACCGCATCTATCCGGATGACAGAAACCTAAAGTCCTCATTCATCGAGCTGAGCCGCTCGATCATGCCTTGATCGCTAAGACGAGAGTAGGAAGACATGACTCCTGTAGCGCGCTTTGAGATCATGCTCCTGCTGTTGGCCATGATCGTCATCCTCGAGATACTCGCGCGAAAGCTTCAGCTTCCTCGTGCCGCGGCACTTATCGTGGGCGGAATTGGGCTCGCGATGATCCCGGAAAGCCCGAACATCGAACTCGATCCCGAGCTGGTCCTAATTCTGTTCTTGCCACCATTGTTGATGGCCAGCGCATGGTTCACTGCCTGGCGGGAATTTCGCGCCGACATAAGGATCATAATGCAACTAGCCGTTGGAGCTGTTGCATTCACTACGTTGGTCGTCGGCGTCGTAACACACTTGGTACAACCGGCCCTTCCGTGGGGAGCCTGCTTTGCTCTGGGTGCGATTGTCTCGCCGCCAGACGCGGTCGCTGCGAAGGCGGTGCTGCAGAAACTACCTTTGCCGCAGAGAATTATCGCGCTGCTAGAAGGAGAAAGCTTAGTCAACGACGCATCCGGGCTAGTACTTTTTCGACTAGCCGTCGGCGCAACACTTACCGGTGCATTCAGCACGACCTATGCGGTATTCCAGTTTTCCTGGGTTGCATTTGGCGGCGTGGCGTTCGGGGTGGCAGCCGCCTACGGGTCCATTTTCGTCATTAAACGCATTCCCGATGCCGATCTTACCGTCGCCTGGGGTTTCCTGACTGCTTGGATTTCGTACATTGCGGCGGAAAAATTGGGCGTCTCCGGAGTTTTGTCCACCGTAGCGTGCGGAATGGTTATGGGTTGGCACCAGCATGAACTTCTTTCAGCCGTTACACGCACGCGGTCGGCGGCCGTCTGGGGCGTTGCCGTGTTCTTGCTGGAATCGATGATTTTCATTCTTATCGGCCTGTCGCTGCGCGGCATATTGACCCGGCTCGGTGGACTGGAAACTTTGCTCCAACTGCTGCCATCGATGATGGCGATGATCGCAGCCGTGATCGTCGCGAGGTTTGTGTGGATCTTTCCGACAACGTACATTCCCCGCGCGTTGTTCTCGACGCTGCGCGCGCGCGATCCTTATCCTCCCCTATCCGTACCCTTCATCATGAGCTGGGCCGGCATTCGGGGCGTGGTCAGCCTAGCCGCTGCGCTCTCGCTTCCTGAGGCGTTTCCCGGTCGCGACCTCATTCTCGCGGTAACGTTCGCGGTCATTCTCGTGACGGTCCTGCTCCAAGGCACAACGTTGGCGCCCCTCGTGCGTTTGCTTTCCGGGATTGGACTTAATTCATTAACCGCCGCAAAGCTGTCTGAGGCTGAGGCCCGCGCTCGCATCGCTGCGGCTCAGCTATCGGCGGTTGAAAAAGAGTCGCTGAATTCCGACGGAAGTCACCGGCATCCTCGCTTAATGGAGCAATACTCTTACCGCGTTCGAGCGTCTGTGCGGTTCTCCGAAGAGCCCGAAGCTCATACTTCACATCGCGCGGATCACTTCGCAGCCGTTTTGGCCGCGCTTTCTGCTGGTCGTAAAGAATTGCTGCGGATGCACCGTGAAGACCTGATCCATGACAGCGTGCTCCATGCAATAGAGCAAGAACTTGATCTGGAAGAGATAACGGTAAAGCGGTTTGTATGACGGACCTCGAGAAACTCTTTATGCGCTTCAACGGCGGCAGATGCAAAGCTCGTCATTAGACTTAGATCGGGCGCGCGCGAGTTGGTCGACAAGCCTACCTATTTGCGTTCCGCTTTGTGAGACACAGCTGCTCACTTTCCGAACCTACCGTAAGCACACGCCACAATGTTACCTCGTTGAACAAGCGGAGCGTTAAGTGCCGAAGATCCTCAGTAACGAATGTCTGCCACCTGCGACCTCCGATCGCACATCGGCCAACAGCCAGGGGGACAGCGAGTTCAAGCACGCCGTCAGCAATCGGTCGACGGAAGCAGTCATAGCCGCGCTCTGGACAGAGACGTGCCTCATATTGCCTACCTTCTGGGCCAGGCTATGAGGCCTATGTGCCGTTCGACGCGGCCCGTCGTACCTTGTTTGCAGCTCACCAGGCGGCGGGCCACCGCATTGAGCAGGCAGGCGTACAGTTTAATAGCCGAGTGCCCGGCCTCATGAAGTTCTTTGAAAGCTTTGACGGGCTCGATCCAGAGAAGACCGCTGCCCGCGATCATTGACCTACTAGCAAGGCGGCGACCGTTGAACCTCGTCGGACTGATCTTCTGAGAGATGCTTCTTAGGAAAAAGCGACACAATGGCAAAGCTAACAACGCGGGACGGCACTAGAATCTATTACAAGGACTGGGGCTCGAGAGACGCCCAACCCATCATGTTCCATCATGGTTGGCCATTGAGCGCGGACGATTGGGAGAATCAGATGCTGTTCTTCCGCAACAGAGGTTACCGCGTCATAGCGCACGACAGGCGTGGTCACGGCCGTTCCGATCAGACCGATACCGGAAACGAAATGGATACTTACGCGGCCGATGTCGCCGAACTAGTACGTGACCTTGATCTGAAGGATGTAGTGCACGTTGGTCACTCGACCGGCGGCGGCGAGGTGATACGTTACGTTGCCCATAGTGAACCCGGTCGGGTTGCCAAGGCAGTGCTGATCGGCGCCGTGACTCCGATCATGTTGGCGACGCCACGATACCCTCGTGGTCTGCCAATGGAGGTCTTCGACGGATTTCGCAAAGCTCTCCTCCGTAACCGCGCGCAATTCTTCCTCGATGTCCCCAACGGACCGTTCTACGGCTTCAACCGCGAGGGCGCCGAAGTGAGCGAGGGACTTGTCCGCAACTGGTGGCGGCAGGGCATGATGGGCGCTGCCAAGGCACATTACGACTGCATCGCTGCCTTCTCGGAGACCGACTTCACAGAGGATCTGAAGGCCGTGTCCCTTCCGGTGTTGCTGATGCATGGCGAGGATGACCAAGTTGTGCCTGTCGACGCGTCGGCCCGCACGGCGATCCAGTTGTTAACCAGAGGCACACTGAAGACGTATCCTGGCCTGTCGCACGGCCTGTTCGCCACTCATCCCGATGTCATCAATGCCGATCTATTAGCGTTCATCGAGGATCGGACCACATCATGAACTCCGTAAGGGATAACGTTGCCGAACATCGTTTCGAACTGGCTATTGATGGCAGCGGTGAACTTGCTGCTGCATATTACCGCCCTAAAGGTGACCGGATTGTCCTCACCCACACCGAGGTGCCCGAGCGATTTGCGGGCCACGGCGTCGCCTCGGAGTTGGCGCGCGGCGTGTTCGAAGCGCTTCGGCGCGCCGGGCGCAAGGCCATCCTCGTTTGTCCTTTCATGACTGCCTTCTACGCACGTCACCCGGAATATTCGGACGTTGTCGATGACACGGCTCAACAGGAGAAAAGATTATGATTGAGATGGTCATCGAACAGCGGCGGCGAGATCTCGGGGGTGGCTTCGAGGTGGGACGTGTGCTGCCATTCGCCAAGCGGCGCATGGTGGGCCCGTTCATCTTTTTCGATCACATTGGACCGATTGATATCGCGCCCAGCGATGATCGCGGTTTAGACGTTCGCCCGCATCCGCATATAGGCCTCTCGACTGTGAGCTATCTGTTCGCTGGCGAGATCATGCATCGCGACAGTCTCGGCTACGAGCAGCCGATCCGTCCGCTGGAAGTCAATTGGATGACAGCAGGCAGCGGCATCACTCATAGTGAGCGCTTCGAGCATGCCCGCGCGCATGGTGATCGCGTGCACGGCATCCAGGCCTGGGTTGCACTGCCAGTCGACCAGGAGGAGGCCGCCCCTTCCTTTTCACACCATTCCGGAGTCGACCTGCCGCAGTGGAACGAGTCGGGGGTCATTGGGCATCTCATCGCCGGCAGCGCCTACGGCTTGGTGGCCGGCTCCGTAACGCACTCGCCGCTGTTCTACGCACATCTCGACATGTCGGCGGGGTCAACGGCAGAGGTTCCGGTCGGCCACAAGGAGCGTGCCCTATACGTCGCTACGGGCGCAGTTGAGGTGGATAGTCGCCGCTATGAGGCAGGTAGGATGCTGGTGCTCGGTGCGGGAATCTCGCGCGTAAAAGCGTTCGAAAAGTCGGCTGTGATGGTGCTCGGGGGCGAGCCCATTGGTGAGCGCTTCATCTACTGGAACTTCGTGTCATCTTCCAAGGAGCGGCTCGCTCAGGCGGCCTCAGACTGGAGGGCGGGACGGATGAAGCTGCCGGATGCGGACAACGCGGAGTTCATCCCACTACCGGACCAGCCCAAGCCGGCTGCCTCGGCCAGTTCCTAAGCGGCGAGATTACAAGAAATCGGTTTTGTCGCTCTTGTCTGATGGAGATGATGATGGCTGCGCCGCGCGCACATGTAACAGTGTCAGAGACCGGAAGAAGCACTTTCGCTGTTCGGATCGAAACGAGCAGTCATGTGCTTACCGGCGACGAACCCGTGGATGCCGGCGGTGGCGGACTTGGTCCCAGCCCTTTTGAACTTCTGTCGACTGCACTGGCAGAATGCACGGCGATGACTGTGCGTTGGTACGCCCGCCAACAGCGCTGGCCGTTGGAACATGTGTCGGTGGTGCTCGATTACGCGAAAAGACTGCCTGCCGGCGCTTCTAGTCCCGTTGATGTGTTCGAGAAAAACATCTTCATTCGGGGTGCCAAGCTTACGGACGAGCAGCGCTCACGACTGTTCGATGTTGCCTCCAAGTGCCCAGTTCAACGCGTTCTAGAAAGCTCTCCTTCGATAAGGTCAGAGCTAGCAGCAATAACTGACCTGTAAAGAGATAGCCAAGGGCGGCTACCTGACACCTCAATTCCTAGATTTTCCAGAAGAAGGAGCTCACAATGTCTACCAGTGCGCAAGCTGTCAAAAAGTTGTCTACCGCCGAACCCGCGTCTGCGGCATCCCCTTTGGCCATTCTGCGGTTGATCTTGTCGAACCCAACCGATCTGGATTTCGTCAAACAATTTACGACTGATGACTTCATATATGTATCGCTCAATTATGAGCACCCGGAACTGAAGCAGATCATGCCTTGGGCCGGAACCAACGAAGGCACCAAAGGACTGGTTCAGACCTTTATGGACGTCAGCCGTTATTGGACGACAGATGACTTCCAAATTCAGGACAGCTTTGAGAATAAGAATGGCGCAGCGATCTTTGGCTCCTTTACTTACACATCAAACATTTTGGGAAAAAAGGTGACATCACCCTTCGCGGTACTGGCGCGCGGCGAGAACGGCAAGCTGTCATACGTGCAGTTTATGGAAGATACCTTCGCGACCGTCCGCAGTTTTAGAGAAAGCGGCGAGTATCTCATCAAAGCAAATCCAGACGGATCGGAAACCAGCGTCTGAAAGCAAGGTTAAGATCCGGCCGCGATAAGCCATTACATTTGCATCAAGGGACTAGGCCACGTCCGGCCGACTTTGAGCCGTCTGGCCTAGTTGGAGCCACCCTGACCTCCGCGAGGAGCTGCAAGGCCGAGTTGGCTCTCAAAGGCCAGCTCCGAAGCTCGTTACCGACCAGGACCTGCGCACCATTCCATTGCCATGCCGGTCTAGATCTGCAGCATTTCCGGTAGTGAGGCCCCAGGACATTGGTGCTCGCCAAACGCCTGAAACCGGCAGCCGCTCAAGGCTGACTTGGGATGCGGGCAATCGCCTTGATTTCAAAATCGAAGCCGGCGAGCCAGGTCACGCCGACCGCCGTCCAGTTGGGGAAAGGCGGATCGCCGATCTCGGCAGATCGGACCTTCATAACGGTTTCGAACTGCGCTTCAGGATCGGTGTGAAAGGTGATGACGTCGACCACGTCGTCGAGGGTGCAACCGGCCGCGGCCAGAACAGATCTGAGATTGGCGAATGCGCGGCGCACCTGTTTCTCGAACACCGGTTCGGGCGAGCCGTCTTCGCGACTACCAACCTGCCCGGACACGAACAGCAGGTCGCCGGACCTGATCGCCGCCGAGTAGCGATGCTCGTCATAGAGGGCGTGGCGCTGGGCCGGGAAGATCGGCTCGCGTGTGGACATCGGTATCTCCTATGTGTGGTGGGAGGTGGCGTCACTTTCCGAGTGAGCGTTGAAGAAAGTCGCGGATGATGACGGCTATCGCTCGATGGTGCGTCTCCAGTGCAAAGTGGCCAGCGTCAAGCAGGTGCACCTCGGCGTTCGGCAGGTCTCGCTTGTAGGCGAGTGCTCCTGCGGGAACGAACGCAGGATCGTGACGACCCCATGCCGCCAGAAGCGGCGGATGGTGTTGGCGAAAGTACGCCTGGAAGGCCGGGTAGAGCGCGACGTTGCTGCGATAGTCCAGGATGAGATCAAGCTGTATGTCCTCCGCGCCATGACGCGCCATGTACGCGATGTCGAGCTCGTATCCGTCAGGGCCGAGCGGATCCGGATCCGCGCCTGTCCCGTATTGCCAGCTGCGGATCGTCTCAGGCGACAGCGATGCGCGACAGGCCTCGCGATTTGCTTCGGTAGGCTCGCGCCAGTAGGCCTGCCACGCGCCCCATTCGTCACTAAAGCCCTCCTCGTAGGCGTTTCCGTTCTGAGAGATGATTGCGGTGATGCGATCCGGGTTCTTCATGGCGAGCCGCAGGCCGATCGGCGCTCCATAGTCGAATATGTAGATGGCGAAACGGTCTAGCCCGATCGCATCGATGAACGCCTCGATCACCACGGCCAGGTCGTCGAAGCTGTAGTTGAATGCGCCGCGCTCGGGTGCCCGCGTCTGGCCGAATCCGGGCAGGTCGGGCGCGATGATGCGGTAACGGTCCGCCAGCAGAGGAATCAAGTCCCGGAACATGTGGCTTGCCGTCGGGAAACCATGGAGTAACAGCAGGGCCGGGGCATCGACGGGGCCGGATTCCCGATAGAAGACCTCGACGGCCCCGACCCGTTGGGTGCGATAGCGAACGCTCGACATCTGTCTGCCCTTTATGACTGAGGCGATGGTGCCGGCAAGCTGCACTTGGCCGACCCGTCGGCGTGTTGAATCCTAGGCGAGCGCGCCCGCGTCGGCGTTGAGGATCGTGCCGGTGATCACGCTCGCAGCCGGGCTTGCCAAGAACACGACCGCATTGGCGATCTCGCGCGGCTCAGCGTAGCGCCCCAGCGACGTCATGCCCCGCTGGAAGTCGGCTGTGTTGCCGTCTGCGGGATTCGCATCCGTGTCGGTCGAGCCGGGCTGCACCAGGTTGACAGTGATGCCGCTCGGCCCGAGCTCGCGGGACAGGCCGCGGGTGAACGAGGTCAGCGCTGCCTTCGAGACGGCGTAGGCCGTCACGCCCGGAAATGGAACGCGCTCGGCGAGACCAGAGCCGATGGTGACGATGCGGCCCCCTGCGCGAAGGTGCGGGATGACAGTCTTGGCGAACAGCATCGGCGCGCGGACGTTGACGTCCATCAGCTTCTGGTACTCGCCGAGGTCCAGCTCCGCAATCGACCCATAATAGCCGATCGCCGCGCTGTTGATGAGGATGTCGATGCCGCCATGCTCGGTCACCGCGTTGTCGACGGCGCGCGTGATCGCCTCGGGGTCGGCGCTGTCGGCCTGGATGGCGACGGCACGACGTCCGGTCGCCCTGATCGACGCAGCTACTGCCTGGGCCTTCTTGGCGGAGTTCTGATAGGTGAACGCGACGTCGGCGCCGTTCTCGGCGAGCGCCAGCGCGATCGCGGCACCGATTCCCCGCGATCCACCGGCCACGAGGGCTCGCTTTCCACTCAGATCGATCATTCTATTTCCTTTCTCCATCCTAAAGTCGGCCGCTCCGGAGCGCGTGAAGCCGCGACGGGAGCACATGTTCAACTTATTTTGGGGAGGGGCCTTCGCCTTGCTTAGTGGCGAAACCTGCCGAGCTGTGTTGCAGGGGATGGAACGCCGCGATCGGACGCTTGAGGAACAGCGGGTGATCGACGACCTGATACCGCTGCTTCAGCAGAACGGGGTGGATCAATGTGGCTCCGCACCGGACCCGACGGCGACCCGGCTTGGGGCGGGTTCCTGGTCGAGAATCTCGATCAGGCGCGCAGCAGCTTCACAGGGGTCCAAAGCGTTCGCGCCCGTCTCTTCGTTACTCTTGGAATATTCTGCAAGCCGCCTGCCGTACAGTTTGCGCTGCTCAGGGCCCATGTTATTGGCGGCGCTCATTAGAGCATCGGACGTCGTCAATACATCACCGCCTTGGATGCGGCCCATCGATACCGTCGTGACGTGCACGCCGAACGGCTTGAGGTCGGCCCGGTAAGCGGACACGAGCGCCTCGAGCGCCGCGTTAGATGCTGCTGCAAGCCCACAAAAGGTAGCTGGGGTACTGCTTCTCGCGTCGATGATTTGGACGATCTGGCCGCGCGATCGGCGAAGAGCCGGCAGAAAGGCGTTGATCACGCTCATCGCACCAATGACGCTCTCCTCAAGAGCATGCCGTGCGGTATCGATTGAGACCGCTTCGAGCGGGCTCGGGGGGATGACGTGAGAATTGTTGATCAGGAGGTCGAGCCCGGCCCCGTCGAGCGCGTCCGACACGCCTTCCGCCCAAATTCTGCCTTTGGTGAATTTGGTGACATCGCTCACCGCGAGGCTGACGCGCCCGCCCGCCCCAGTTCTGAGCTCCTGCACCTCGGCAGCAGACGCTGCAGTTCCGAAGACGATACAGCCTCGGGCGGCGTAGCCCAACGCGAGCTCGCGACCGAGACCGGTACCGGCTCCGGTGATCACGACCGAATACCGGTGACGTCGCGGGCGGGATGCCATAACTACCCTCCTGAATTGCAGCGCCAGCTTTCCGACGATGCTCCTGGCGACGAGAGCGACTTCATTGCCAAGGGGCTCGATCGAGCGCCTCGTTGCAGCGGAGTCCTGCGAGGCGGTGCTCATTTGAAAAGTGATACGTGAGAGCCCGCCCAGGACCGCACTAGCCTCCTGGATCTTGGCCGCAACTGTCGTCGGATCACCTACTAGGAACGCGCCTTCAGGCCCGGCCATGCTGTCGAACTGCGTGCGCGTCGGAGGTCCCTAGCCCCGCGCGCGCCCGACTGTCTCGGTGAGGTGGGCCCAGCCGGGAAGAAGGCGCCGCAGGCCGCCACTCCTGCGCAGCGAGCTGCACCTTTAGCTCGCCGGTTTCTTCGGCGGCGCAGGGAGCGGGTCGCGCAAGGCGCATCCCGGCTCCCCCATTCATTCCGATCAGACGCCTGCCGACTGTTCGTTAGGCACTGGTGTGTTCAGCAACTGCTGCTCCCACAGGTAGGCGACGCCGCTGCCGCCAACGTGATCGATCATGACCTGCGTCAGCGGACCGGCCGTCTTGAGACGCGCCCAGTCGCGCTGCCATTCGGCCGCGAGGGCCAACCAAGTCATCATGTTGATGCCGGCCCCGATCATGCGCTGAATGGCGACCTCGTGGGCCTCAACCGAGGTGCCTCCTGATGCGTCGGTGATCACTGTCACATCCCAGCCTTCGCCCGCGGCCTGGATCGCCGGCATGGCGACGCAGACTTCTGTCCAGAGGCCCGCTATGATCAGCTGCTTCCGTCCCGTCGCTTTCACAGCTTCTACGACGGCCTTGTCTTCCCAAGTGTTGATGAAGGTGCGGTCGATCACCTTCTGGTCCGGGAAGACGTCGGTGACATGCTTGAAGATCAGTCCGCCCCGCCCCGCAATGACGCTCGTCAGGATCGTTGGGACGCCGAAGACCTTGGCGGTCTTGGCTAGTGCAGTTGTGTTATTCACTACTGCCTGAGGATCATGGCTGTTCAGGTTGGCGAGCTGGTAGGGCTGATGGTCGATCAGAACCAATACCGAATCCTCCGGTCGAAGGAGGGAACCGAGACCTTGGCGAAAACTCATGGCAATTCCTTTCCTGCAGAAGCGCTCATTTGTCGCGATTTGCAGCGCACCGCGCATGTTCGAATGCCATTGCATTTCTCATGCGTATAGTTTCAAGAAGTGCTGTGCTGAGTTGCGGATCGGGGAACGCACGTGGATATTGAGGAACTTCGGACATTTGTCGAGGTCGCCGATGCTGGAAGCGTCACGGCAGCTGCGCTTCGTCTTGGCGTTTCCAAGTCGATCGTCAGTCGGCGTTTGGCCAGGCTGGAGGCGGACCTAGGTATCCAATTGCTCGCACGTACCACTCGAGGTGCTGGCCTGACGGAAGCTGGAATACCGTTTCGCGAACACGCCGCGAAGGTTTGCGCAGAGATCGACAATGCTCGAGAAACGATCCTGCCAGCGGGCAAACTACGTGGCAACTTGCGGATCGCCGCTCCGCTGACCTTCGGCCCGACACACTTCGCGCCCGTGGTCGCGGAACTGGCGCGCCTCAATCCTGAGCTGCAGGTTCGCGCTTCCTACACGGACCGTTTCGTTGATCTGATCGCGGAAGGGTTTGATTGCGCCATCAGGATCGGTCACCTCGTCGATTCGAACCTGCTTGCCAGGAAAGTTGGATACACGCCAGCCGTATATGTGGCAACGCCTGAATACATCGAGCGTCATGGTGCTCCAGAAACGCCAGTAGAATTCGAAACTCACGACGTTGTCATGCAAGGGACTGAGACCTGGCTGGCACTTGATGGCGACAAGCTGATTACACTTAGGCCGAAAGGGCGCTTTAAAGCGGACAACGCCGTCGCTCTCGTCGCCGCCGCTCTTGCGGGAATCGGGCTTGCAGGTATTCCGAAGGAACTTATCATCGGGCATCTTGAGTCCGGCGCCTTGGTTCCGGTGATGAAGAAGTATCCGCCCCCAACCTTGGGCATCTACGTGGTGCGTCCGGCCGGCCATCATCCAGCCCGAAAGGTGCGGGTGCTGACTGAAATGATGGTTGAATGCTGCGAGAGCCTCTGCAGGGGAATCATGCTGAGGGAAGCTCAACAAGCGCGGTAGCAAGCGAACACACCTGTTAGTGTTGCGAAAACTGCGACACAGACCGACAGCAAACGACGCTATCGTCACCCGTGCCCGAAGGGCACTATCGAGCCGGAGCGCACTTGCCAATTTGCAGGCGCAAGGAGGCTGGATGAGCATCGAAAGGCGGCGCGTCACTTTCAAGAACGATGTTCGAACGATCGTCGCGCACCTCCGCTTACCAGATCGCTTCTCCGAGCAAAAAGGCCATCCGGCCGTGGTGATCGTTGGCCCTGGCAGCAGCGTACAGGAACAGGCGGGTGCCGTTTACGCAGAGAAGCTGGCTGCCAAGGGCTATCTGACTGTCTTCGATCCCTCGTTCCAGGGCGAGAGCGAAGGCCAACCCCGAGACACCGAGAACCCGGCAGTGCGCGTCGAGGATATCCGCTGCGCGATCGACTTCCTCGTGACGCTGCCCTTCGTCGCCGAGGAGGCGATCGGTCTACTTGGCATCTGCGCGGGCGGCGGCTACGCGATCAACGCCGCTTTGATTGAGCGCCGCTTTAAGGCAGTGGGCACCGTCGTAGCCAACGACATCGGATCGGCGTTCCGGCGCATGCAGACGAAGGCCTCAGCGGTGGAGGACATGCTTGCGGCCGACTTATTGCGCCTTCCGCCCCACAGGTCGGCTTATGGCCCAAAATGGACCGACTTGCGCCGCCCTCCGATTGTCGCGTTCTGCCCTTAGCGCGGTGCTAGCAAAAATGGGCGAAACTGGGCAGTCATGCGCTCGCTGTTGGCAGCGAGATCCTTGTTTTCGGGAGAGCCGATAACGGACGTCTCTCGATCGATGAAGCCAAGACAATTGCAAGGCCCGCGACAGCCACGCCTGCAAAAACGTCCACGAAGTAGTGTCTCCGAGCAGGGGTGTTGCGGCTAAGGTGGCAATGGCCTGCCTTCGACGTTGCAAGATCTCGGGACTTACAGGCTCTAATCCGGTGGTTCCAGTCGAGTTATTTGTTGCTCGCGCGGGCTGGAGACTATCGCTTGACTGAGCGGCGACTTCGCTTTGACGGGCGAGGGAGCTTCGCTGGAAGTCACACATCCACTCAAAAACAGCGAGGTAGCCGAGAGCCAGGCCATCGCCGAGGCGGGTGCTCGAAACTGATGCGCCATTATCTTCAAGATTTCCAGGTTTCGGATGGGCGAAGTGACATGCTACGTCTTCGCTCGAAGGTTGCGGAGGTTTAAGCCGTAACCGATACGCGGACAATAGTTGAAATGGTGGCGGGCCGTGCCAGCGACGCCATTGGACCATCGCTAAGGCGGCCGGCGGTAGGTCCGGGCAGTTGAGGAGTATGGCTATCGGTTCTTGACTCGCCCTTCAATATCTACGAGGCGATGATTGAGATGTGAGCGCATAATTGTCCTCAATTTCAGCTGCGCGCTCCTCGTCCTTCGCAAAGACATACAGGAGATAACCATCAACTTCGCTGAACGGGCTTACCGCGAACGATGAGTGCCATTCGTGGCTGTATCGCTTGGTCCTGAATGGCGGTAATTTTCATGCTTCTCAATTGGAGCGCCGAAACCGGCCCACAGAACGGGCTATTGCCGTTTAACCACACAGGCATCCACCGCATAAGCGCACTGCTCACCTGCCGTTAGAACACCCCCGGTTGGGCCGGAGTAATTCACGGATGAAACTACGCCGCCTGCGAAGACGATATTGATCTTGCAAAAGCGCCTCGAGCTGACCGCGGTGGCACTGTAACGATCGCCGCTGATGTTAGCGACCTGCATGCCGTTCCCGGAATCATAGCCCCAGACTTCGGTGCTGCCTTCAGCCGCCTTGTTTAATGGTGCACCCATGCATGCAAGCACTCGTTCCTTTGACATGCCCACCATTTGCGTGCGCGCATCCTGCGCGACTTCCGCTCGTTGGAACGCGCAACCAGCCAATGCGGCGCCCATTAAAACTATCGCTAACCTATGCATAAGTCCCCCACTCCCAGACCCATCCAACCGCAACCATTGCGCGAGGGCAAGAGAAACGCAGTGCAACAATCGATGGGGATTGGCTCGGCCTGTCACTGAGGGTCAAAAGTGACCTTCCATGCGCGGCGGGGCGCTTCGCCCCAACCTTATTAAGCGGAAAATGAATACCGAGATCGGATAGCAGCTAGCGCTCCGCCAGTTGACGAGCCCGATAGGCTTTGATCGTCGCTTCGCTCACATCGGTCGGGTAGCAGAGCGGAGCTGCGCCACCCGGCCGGCTGTACGCGCTTCGACTACCGCAGGCGCGACCGTTGCGCATCCTGTCATCGGGGCAAGCGCATGATTTCCCGCGGGCATGATAGGCGCGCCGACTCTCCGCCACGATCACCGCTGCGATCGCGGCCGCTGTAAGTACGGCCGCCGTCTCTCTAACTTTGGACTCGTTTGGTGTTGCAGATGGCGTTGGCGGCACTGGCGCGGCTTGGCGTGGCGCCGGCTGCTGGATCTGCGGTCTAACGTCGAGCGGAGCTGGCGCCTTCACCAACGGCGTCCTGGAAGGTTCTGGGCGCGGTTCTGGTCTTGGTGGCACCTGAGCGGTGGCGGGCAGTTGGGCGAACGTAGCAGGCGCGGACGGCGGAGCGGCGGGACGGCTGACGACGTATGCCAGCAGCCCAATCGCAATCGCTAAAAACGCGTATCCGCGCATCTCCGAGCCCCCCTCCACGACGGGAGCGTTTCGCAACTTTCGCGAGAGATCAAGAGGGGGTTCCTGCTCGCAAGCCTTTGCGTCCTCGATGCGATGCCGAGCTCGGCTGTTGTCCGCGCCTACCGCCGCGAGGAGAGAGAACGAAAACCGAATCTGCGTGTCAAAAACGTGCCGCTATCGGCGCATTCTCATGCATGTTTCTGCATTTATACTCAACGACGCCCAACGCGCCGTCTTTCCAAGGGGAAAGATGGTGCTGCCAGACAGGATTGAACTAAGGCTGCAATCCTGCTTGCTATTGATTTTATTGGTAATTTCGGCCCGACGATCTGTTTTTGTGTGGCACTCTTGCGTGGCGCTTAGTCTCTGAAGAGTACCATAACCGTACAAGCGGATTCCACTGTGTTGGCGCGCCTTTCAACATGGCCGGATGTGGGCTGCGGCGCCGGAATGGGGCCGCCTTATCAACATGCGTCCTGCCTGAGTAGCGCGCGACTGAGGCCGAGTCAGAGCGGAAACTTATCAGCGCGGCGGCTGAAGCGTGAGGCGCCAACGGCTATGGGTAACGACCGAACTCTGGCGAACAGCAACCACCATCGGCATGCCCCGGTCCGCGCAGATGTTACCCTGCCGAAGCTTTGTGACAATCTCCGTGGGCTCTCCTGCTTGCCATTGTGAGCCTCCCTTCATGGCCAAAACATACTCGGTGTGGATCCGCCCACTACTGAATAGGTGCGAGTAATGAGAACGCGACGTAGCCGATCTCTTTGCCATCTCTCGCTACGAGCGCCCACCCGTCACTGTTTTTGACCATCGAAACCAGTGTTCCGGCAGGAAGCTTCTGGACGATGACTCCAGCGGAATTTGCGCTCTCAAAGACGTGCGCTGCGCTGGCGCTGACCACGACATGCGTCGGCTTCATCGGGATGGAGGCGGCGTCGAGCTTCGGGGAAGCTGTTTTTGCTGCGAGCACTTCGGCCTTGTTGGTGAGGGCAAAGTTGTTGCCCACGATCGAGCGTTTTTCTCACGCATGATGCACCACAATGGCTTAAATTGAGCGGGTTGTCATGGCTGCCGTCGCGGCGGCCGCCTCTGTGCCTTCCTCGCTGATCTGGATCTCAGTTTTCTGGACTATCCGAGACAAATGTTGAGGCGTGTTGGAAAAGCGGCTCCCGCTCCGACGATGCGCATGACCGGGGCGTGCGGGTCGAGCGGCGGTTCGGGCGACGCGGCGACGCCTCCGAGATTCTCCGCCGCAAACTGGCTTCGGTTGTTGGCTGAGATTTCACGAAACTAAAAGGACATGGAAGACCGTCAGGAGTGACGACGATGCTTGACGAAGAGCTTGCCCGCATCCGCGCGCATCGCAACAACATTCACCGCTATCGACGGCTTGAGCGAACGATGCTGTCTGATCTCGAGCGTCAGTTCGTCGAACGGCGCCTTGCCGAGGAGCAAGCCGCCCTCGAGGCGCTGACGTCCAGGACATTTCCCGTTACATTGTCCATGCCGAGAGGATCGACCAGGCCGTCGAACATGGGGGCCGCCTCATGATAGGGATCCGAGCCCTTCTGATCCGCGGCAGCGAGAAGGTCATCCATCACTACCATCTGCTGCTGGCTCGCGCAAAAACTGACGAGGAGCGCGAACTCTATCTGGGCCGCATCGAGCGAGAACATCGCGTTCTCGATCAGCTTCAGTGCAGTTTCTCGGAGCGTTCCTTGGCATGACCTGTCAGAAGGACAACGATCAATTCGCCAATTTCGACCTCTTGCTGAAGCGTCGTGGGCGCGGCAGATGGAAGTGGTCCGTCTCCGCGGCTAGTGGCGAGCCCGTAATATCCGGCTCGGAATGCACGCGCGCGGGCGCGCGGTACAAGGCGGAACGCGCCTTGTTCCTTCTGATGTGCGCGAGCGCCTCGCGAAGGCAGTCAACCGATGATCCAGCTCGCGACCAAGCCGGCCGTTGCCGCGAATATCGCCGAGACGGTCAACCAGCCAAGCGCCTTCATTCCGGCGCTGTTGACTTCGCTGCCCATCAGTCGGTGATCGCTCGTCATCAGGAGGATTAGAAGCAACAATGGCGGCGTCGAGAAGCCCTGCACGATGCCCGAATAAATCAGCGCCTTCATGGGATTGAAGCCAAGGAAATTGAGCAGGACGGCCGCAGCCGTGAAGCCGGCGATGGCGAGGTAGAATTGGTGGGCTTCCTTGGGGCGTACGTTGAGCGAGCTCTTCCAACCGAGGGTCTGGCAGAGATCATAGGCCGCGCCCGTGGTCATGACGGGGACCGCGAGGAACCCGACCGCGATAATTCCGATGCTGAAGAGCGCGGAGGCGGCATTGCCGGCCAAGGGTTTCAATGCCTCAGCGGCTTGTGCCGCGGTGCTGATGTCGCTCTGCCCTGCCTTGTGCAGCGTCGCCCCGGTCGAAAGAATAATGAAGTACATGATGACATTCGAGAACGCCATGCCGACCAAAATGTCGCGGCGCGATTGTGCAAGCTCCGTGCCCATGCCGGCGCGTCGCGCCTGCGCGCTCATCCGACCAGCGGCAATAAGCTCCTCGACTTCGACATTGGACTGCCAGGTATAGAGATAAGCCGATAGCGTCGTGCCGATCACCGCGACCAACATCGACAGGAATTCCTTGGAAAACTGGATCTCCGGAACGAACGTGCCTCGCAGCACGGCCCATGGATCCGGCGATGCAAGGGCCGCCGATCCGACATAGGCGAACAGCGACAGAGCCAGCCAGCGGAAGACGTTGCGGATGAGCGCATACGAGCCACAGACCTGTAGCACGAGGATGATGCCCGCAATCGCCGGGACCACGATGCCATGCGGGATGGCCACGAACAGGTTGATCGTTGCAGCCATCGCGCCGATGTTCGCCCCGGCCTCGATGACGTTCCCGATCAAAACGCCGATCAGCGCCGGCCACATCAGCCATGGCGTGAAGTGTTCGCGGAGAACGGCAAACAATCCCTTACCGGCGACGCGCCCGAGCTTGGCCGACAGATAGACGACGGCGAACATCATCGGGAACGTCACGGGCGCCATCCAGAGAAATCCATAGCCAAATTGCGCGCCTGAGCTCGCGTAGGTCCCGATCGCCGAGCAGTCATCGTCCGCCGCGCCGGTTATGAGTCCGAGACCGAGGGCTCGGGAGAAATCCCTTGGTTTGTCGCTGGAATCGGGGGAATTCGTCGCATCCATGGCAGCCCTCTGATCGCTAGACGCAATCACGACAACACGACGAAGCCGGGATTTGGTCGCGTGACTCCCTTAGGAAAGGACCTCTAGGACCTCATTGCCTGGGATCGGCAATTCGCAACTGGCTGGCGCGTCGTCCAGCCCGGCGTGGCGCGATTGCGGGCACCAGTGGGGGTCTATCGCCGGCGATCCGTAACGCGAAATAAGCAACCGTCGCCCGAAGACCATCCTCCAGCGCCACACGCGGCCGCCATCCGAGTGCTTTTGTGGCGGTGTCGATGACCGGCTTGCGTCGCCTCGGATCATCCTTCGGGAGCGCCTGGAAACGCAACGGCGAGATCGAGGCCGTATGCCTCAGGACTTCACGGGCGATGGCCTCTATGGTGACTTCGTGCGGATTACCGAGATTGCAGGGGCCGGTCACCGAGCACGGGCTTTCCATCAGGAGTTGGAGACCCCGCACGAGATCGTCGACAAAACAGAAACTCCGCGTCTGCGTGCCGGCGCCATAGATCGTGATCGGTTCGCCGCGAAGAGCCTGTACGATGAAGTTGGAGACGACGCGGCCGTCGTTCTCCAGCATGCGCGGGCCGTAAGTGTTGAAGATGCGGGCGATCTTGATCTCCGTTTGGTGCATGCGATGGTAGTCGAACATCAGGGTTTCAGCAGCGCGTTTGCCCTCGTCATAGCAGGCCCGTGGGCCGATCGGATCGACGTGGCCGAGATAGGATTCCGGCTGCGGATGGACCTCGGGGTCGCCGTAGACCTCGCTTGTGGACGCTTGAAGGACGCGGGCGCCCTTTTGGCGTGCAAGCTCGAGGATGTTGATGGTGCCGAGCACGCATGTCTTCATCGTTCCGACCGGATCTCTTTGGTAATGCCTGGGGGAAGCAGGACAGGCTAGGCTGTAGATCCGATCGATGTTGTCGTCGACTTTGATAGTGTCGCGCACGTCATGCTCGACGAAGCGGAAGTTTGGGTGGTTCAGGAGCGGCCTGACATTGTCGATCGTCCCTGTAAATAGATTGTCGAGGCAGATGACGTTGTTTCCACGTTGCAAAAGCGCGTCGCAGAGATGCGAGCCTATGAAGCCTGCGCCGCCGGCGATCAGGACAGTCGGAGAGTGGCGGGAGGCGTGGATGCGGGTTTGTAATGTCATGATGCGTTTCTTTCAGAGTTCGGCGACCTGCGCGGAGCGCGCAGCGGGGACGCCCATCGGGTTGCGGCGCGGCCGCGCAGTAGCCTCGGCATAGTATATCTCCAACTGGCGTGCCCGATGATCCGAGGTGTGATTTGCGAGGACGCGCTGCCGTGCTCTCTCGGCGATTGCGCGTCGTCGTTCTTCTGGCATGTCCCGCAGAATTTGGATGACGTCCCGGGGGGTAGATGCCAGCAGGATCTCCCGCGACGGTTCGAAGATCGTCTCGATGCCCGGCCATCGATCGGAAATCACGGGGGTGCCGCAGGCAGCTGCTTCGAACAGGCGAACGCTCGGCGAGAATCCCAGCGAGCGCATATCGGCGCGAGTTGCATTGAGGGTGAACCGTTGTTCGGCATAGAATTTCGCGTGCTGTTGAGGCGTTAGGTGTTCGATCCGCTGGACGTTGTCAGGCCAGCGGATCTGCCCGGGGTATTGCGCTCCGGCGACGATGAATTGTTCCGGGACGAGTTCCCTTGCTGGGGCGATCAGCAGCTGTTCGAGGGTCGGTTGTCGATCCTCGCTGTAGGTCCCGAGATAGCCGAGCAGCCATCTCGCCTGCGCCTGTTGCGGCTTGTAGGTCTCGTTGTCGGCGCTGCAATAGAGCACGCGTGCCAGGGGGCTGCCGTAACGTTCCTCAAGCATTGCGGGAACAGGGCCGCCGCTAAAGGACAGATAAAGGTCGAAGCGAGGAATCATCGCCGCGGAGAGATAATCGAGGCCGCCGTCGAGCTTCGCGAGCGTGACTGGCGTGTCGATATCGTAAAACGCCTTGATGCCTCGTGCGTAAGAGGTAATCCAATCTGAAATTGCAATGCCGTCGGGTACGTAGGAGCCTACGATCACCAGATTGGCATCGCGGATAAGCTGGCCGAAACGCTGGGGGATATCCCTCAGCGATTGATAAAGCTCCACGCGCCAGGACGATGGCTTGTCGAGATCGCGGTGCGTACGATACCACGGAACGTCGCGCTCCAGGAAGGTGATCTGGTGGCCCCGCCGTGCGAGGGCCTCGATCAGGGCGCGATAGGTCGTGGCGTGACCATTGCCCCATGACGACGTGACCGAGAGACCGACGACGACGATGCTGAGATTCATTCTGCTGCCTCGATACGCGAGCTGCTTCCGACAAAGAGTTCGTTGAATTGGCGGGCCCGGTGCCTATAGGTGTGTTCGCTGAGAATGCGGGCGCGGGCGCGGGCAGCGATCGCCGCGGCGCGATCGGCGCTGAGTTGGCTGAGATGGTAGGCAACCTCCGCTCCGTCCGAGGCCACCAGAACCTCACGACCGGGATCCAGGAAATTTTCGATTCCGTCCCATTGATCCGTGATCAGGCAGGCGCCTGCGCCGACTGCCTCGAACACCCGTGTCGGTGGCGAGAAGCCGAAACGCGCCATGCTGTCGCGGTTGACGTTGAGCGTCGCAAGACCGGAGCTGAAGAAGGCATTGTGCTCGCCGGTGCCGACATGACCCACCTTGCGGATGTTGCGGGCGGTGTCCTTGGTCTCCCAGCCGGAACCGCCGAGAGTGAATGTCTTGTTCGGCAACTCGCGTGCGACATCGAGGAAGAAGCGTTCAACGCGCTGCTCGCGATCCGGCAGGCGATTGGCCAGCAGGCTGAGATCGCAGGAAAAGCCAGGTTTTGGTGGCGAAGGAAAATGCGTCTCGGGATCGAGAGCGTTGTAGATCGGAACGCAGTCTCGAGAGCCCAGGGCGCGATAGGCCGAGATGACGGGCTCGCCTCCGCCGTAAGTCAGGACCATATCGTAGGAGGGAATTGCGCGTCGCAAATGGTGCCCGGCATCGCTCATCATGGCTTCGAGCGTGGCCGGGGCATCGACATCCCAATAAACACGCATGGTTCGGGAGGACATGGCGGCGACCGCCTCCTCCAGGTCCTGATCGAAGACACCGACGCCGCTGGCTTTAATCAGCATGTCGCCGGATCGCGCCGCTGCCTCGAGCGAGCCGCGCCAGCCATCTTCCGTTGCCGGATACACAACGACTCTGGCCCAATCGGGATCGGCGATGTCGCGATGGGCTTGGCGCTCGAAAGCATCGGGCTCGAAGAAGGTGATGTGGTGGCCGAGCGCAGCGATCTGTTTGAGCATGCCGCGATAATAGGTAGCGGCACCGTTCCAGTAGGACGAGACGAGGCTGGACCCGAAGAAGCAGATCTTCATGCAGAGGCTCCAATGTATCGCAGGGGCCGTGACGAGGTATCGGAGGCGCGAATGTCCTCGACAATGTCCACGAGCTGCTGCGCGCGATGACGGCAGGTATGACGCTCCCGGATCGTCTTAAGGCCGGCCTCGACCATCGCGGACGACAATGCCCGGTCATCGAGAACGGCGCGAAGTGCCAGCTTCATTTCCGTGCCGTCCGCAGCCTTGAGATAAGTGTCTTCGGGAAACAGGCCTTCGGCATCGGACCAGGGCGCCGAAACCAGGGGAATGCCGCAGGCGAGCGCCTCGAACACACGGATGGTCGGTATGCCTGGGAGTGATCGAACATAGGGCCCCCGGGGCACGTGGACAGTGGCGCGCGCCCCGGCAAAGGCGACCGGAGCCCAGTGCGCCGGGAGCCAACCGCCATATCGGATGCCCGCTCCCCGAATGGCATGGAGAGCCGGCTCCGAATAGCGAACGCCGTACACGCTCGTGCGCAAATTCATCTCGGCAACAGGCTTGACCAGAAATTCGTTGAGCTCGGCGCTGCGCTCGCCATCACCCCAATTGCCGATCCAGACCAGATCGTCGGTGCGTTCGACGCTTGGCAAGGGATGATACATCGCGATGTCGGCGCCCTCGTGCCACGTATAGGCTCGGTCACCCCAGCCGAGTTTGACATAGATCTGGCGAAGCACTTCGCCAAAGGCGAGCACGCCGTCGAAGGCGTCCAGGTCGAATTGGGCGAGTTCGTCCGGTGCGGTGATCGCGCGGTGGTGGGTATCGTGGAACAGCAACGTAAACCGCGAGCCGTGTGCACGCCGGTATCCGACCTGCTCGATCACGTCAGGCGAATTCCACTCGTGCACGATGACGAGATCGGCTCCATCCAGTGCCTCGTCGAAGTCAAGGCAGCTGTCATAGCGGCAAATGGCGATGCCCGGGAAGAGATCGCCGACGTCCTGGATTGCGGCGCCTCCCTCTCGGATGGCGTTCAGCCGGCTCCAGCCGTCGATCGGCTCGAACACGATGACCTCATGGCCGAGTGCGCTGAGCTCGCGCGCATAGCCGCGAAGGAAATGCGCGTTGCCGTTGTTCCAGCAGGAGGTGAACGCATGGTAAAACAGGACGCATTTCATGCGCGCACCTCGATCGGCATGGCCGGCGCATTCGTCCGGCGGGACTGCAGAAGGTCTTTGTAGAGGTTCAGATACGCTTCCGTCGTCCGCGCCAACGCGTAGGAGAGCGAATGCTCATAGGCTGCGCCTTGCAGGCGTACCCTCGCGGCAGTATCGGCGCAGAGACCGTCCAGAATCTGATGCAATGCCTGGCTGTCTTGCGGATCGAAAAACACCGCGGCGCCGCTCCATAATTCCCGGAATGTCGGGATGTCGGACAGCACAAGTGCGCAGCCGGCTGCAGCCGCCTCGAGAACCGAAAGGCCGAACGGTTCATACAGCGCCGAGCTGACAAAGATCGCCGCACGCTGGAGACGTGCGCGCAGATCATCGTGCGAGATTTGCCCAAGCCATTCGACACTGTTCGGCATGTTCGCGCCGCCGGCGCCTGCCACGCGGACCGGCCATTGCAGCCCTGGTGCGGCTGATGTCAGGGTCTCGATGTTCTTGCCGCGATCCCACAGCCGACCGGCCGCAAGGATCTGGTCGCGCTTTCGGCCGCCGAGAGCCCGCGATACGATCCCGTTCCAGATCACGACACCCGGCGTGTGAGGGCGATAGATATCGGTGATGTCGTCGTGAAAGGACTGACTGGGGGTGACCCAGACCTGGGTCCTATCGAGCGCTGTGGCCACCCGTTCCGTGTAACGCGTCCACCTGGGTTCACTCAGCCAGGCCGTATCGCGACAGGCCAGCGCCCAGGAGTTCACACAGGAATGCGCCACGACAATCGTCGGTGCGTGCCAGAGAAAGGTCGCTTCCCGGAAGCTGTTGAGATGAATGATATTGGGCCTGACCCGCGCCTCGACGGCGGCGAGGACGCGTCGCGCTTCGTCGATATCTCGGCCTTCCGGATCCTGCCATTCAAGCGCGAGGTCAGTCTCCATCAGGCGCACCGGCGAGCCCTTGAGTATCGCCCGCTGCTCGGGATGCGCCCGAGGGCCCATCGTCACCAGGGTGACGTCGACACCGGAGCCGGCAAGATTTGTGGCCAGCGCGCATGAGTAGGTCCATACGCCGCCAACCGTATCGGTCGTCATCAGGAGTCTGATTCTCGATGCGAGGCTCATGAGGCCACCTGAAGCTCGAGTGCGTCGAGCGGTACCGGGCGTTCGTTCTGCACGTCACTGAACTGGTCAAACATCGTGAGATAGTGCCGATGTGCGCGCTCCCAGGCGAAATCATCGGGCTCGCCCCATAGCTTTCGATAGTCCGGCGATCCCGGATAGGGATAAAGCGGGACTGGATCGTTGGCCCAGATGCCGGCATCCTGCATCTTTGCGCGCCAGCGCTGCACGACAGGATCGTCGTCTTCAGGCACCTCGATCAGGTTGGCTTGCACGAACGGAACGTGACGGCGGGCCTCGACAAGCCGGTCAGCGAGCTGATCGGTGCTCAGCTTGCAGTTCTTCGCCAGCGCAGCGCGGCCTTCGACCGTGAGGCTTTCAATTCCCGCCTCGATCGACACACAGCCGGCGCGCCCGAGCAGGGCGAGCATGTCCGGGTTCCACAGATCGATCCTCGTCTGCACGCCGAATTTAAGACCGCGCTGGCTTAGCCCTTCCAGCAGCTCGTGATTGGGAAGAAAGATCTCGTCGATGAAGTAGACATATTCGATGTTCTGCCGATGCAGGCGATCGATCTCGTCGAGAATGATCGCAGGCGGCCGCCTGCGGTAGGCGTTGCGGAAGTTCTCCTTGGCGCAGAACGTGCAGTTGTAGGGGCATCCCCGCGACGCTTCGACTTCCGCGCCGGGGCCGACAGGGGCTGCCTCAAAGCGGTGATGGTGGTGATGATGGCGCCGGATCATCTCGGCCGACCAATCGAGAGCGGGCTGATCTTTGAACTGCGCGGCCTGCGGGCCAGCATTGACCCGAATGGAAGCCTCGTCCGCAAGGCACAGGCCGGGAAAATCCCGCTCGCCGTTGGCCAGGCGCAGCAAGGACGCCTCACACTCACCCATGACGACGACGTCAACGCCGAGTTTCCTGAGTGCAGCCCGCGGGGTCGTCGATCCATGCGGGCCAACTGCAATCAGCACAGGCGCAAGATCCCGCACTGCCAAAGCAAGCGCCTGCGGAACGCGGAGCTCCGGGGGGGCGCAGCGCCAAAACAGATAGGTCGGTGCCGTGGTGATGACGATCATGTCGGGCCCGAAGCTCTGCAGCTCTGCTTCGATGTCGCGCGGCGACAGGTCGAACATGTGGGCATCGAGCAGTAGCGTCGGGTGCCCGGCTGCTTTAAGGTGGTGTTCGGTGATCCCGAGCTCAAGCGGCAGGTGAGGGGACCGGCAGCCGAAATAGATGCTGCCGGCATAATCCCAATTCGGGTTGATAAGGGCGACGCGCTTCATGCTAGAGCCTCGCGGCTGTCATGAGCTGCGGCGAAGCGGCCGCTCATCCAGGCGTGAAGCGAGCGAAGACCCTCTGCGAGTGGGATTTGCGGGGTCCAGCCCAGCGCTGTGGACAGGGCGCGCGTATCAGTGACGTACCACGGCTGATCGCCAGGACGCCAATCGGCAAAGCAGTATGCAATCTCGCGGCCAGTGAGCTCGGAGATTTGGTCGATCAACTCGCGAAGGCTGACGGCGTTGGCCGGTCCGCCGCCGAGATTGAACACCCGTCCACATGCGAGCCCGATCCGGTCGAGCGCCGCGAGCCAGGCTGCAACGGCATCTGACACATGCAAGGCGTCGCGAACCTGGTAGCCGTCACCGTAGATCGTCAGGGGCTTGCCGCGGATAGCGCTCAGCAGGAAATGCGCGACCCACCCCTGGTCTTCGGTGCCGAACTGCCGCGGCCCATAAATGCAGCTCATGCGCATCACCACCGTACGCAGCCCAAACACGCGCGCATAGTCATGGACATATTGGTCAGCAGTGCCCTTGGAACAGCCGTAAGGGCTATAGAAATCGAGCGGCGCGTTCTCGGAGATTCCATCCACCAGCAGGGCGCTGGTCGGCGTGTAACGGCGGCCGGCGAGCGCGATCTCGCTATCTTCGATGAGGCGGCCATAGACCTTGTTGGTGGAGGCAAACATGACGGGCGCGGTACTGTTGTGCAGGCGAACGGCTTCCAGCACGTTCAGGGTGCCACGTGCGTTGATCTCGAAGTCGGCAGCCGGGTCGCTCACGCTGTCCGTGACGGCGACTTGGGCCGCCAGATGCAGCACGGCCCGGGCGTCACGCACGGCGTCGATGACCGGGATCGGCTCACGGATATCCGCCACCGTGATGGTGATGAGATCACCATGCCTGGATTTGAGCCATTGTGCGTTCTCGCGCACGCCGGCGCGGGCCAGGTTGTCCAGCACCAGCACGCGCTCACCGCGTGCCGCCAGGCGATCGGCAAGATTGCAACCGATGAACCCGCAGCCGCCGGTGATCAGGACGGGCCTGTTGTCTCGCTGTTCCATCACGCGACCAATCCTCGCTGCAGCAGTTCGTTGGTCGCTCGTTCGGCTTGATCGTCGGCGATCTGGTCGGCGAGATATGCGGCGAGCTCTTCAAGCCCATCTTTGAACGCGACGTGTGGTTCGAAGGCGAGCAGGTCACGCGACTTGCCGATGTCCGCGAAGCAGTGCCTGATGTCACCGGCGCGAAATTTCCTCGTGATCTCGGGTGCGATGTCGCGGCGCCCCATCACATCAGCCAGGTCCTGTGCGACCGATAGAATCGTCCGGCTTTGACCCGAGCCTACATTGAACACGTTCTGCGCATGCTCTGTCTCCAGCGCGATGCGGCAGGCACGGGCGACGTCGTGTACATGGACGAAATCGCGCCGCTGCTCGCCGTCTTCAAAGACGAGCGGAGGGCGTCCGTTGAGCAGTCGGGCAGCAAAGATCGCGAGCACCCCGGTGTAAGGATTGGATAGGGCCTGTCGTGGACCAAACACGTTGAAAAAACGTAGCGCGAGGGTCGGAATGCCGTAAGCCTTGCCCGTGATGAGGCACATGCGTTCCTGCGCAAACTTATTGAGCGCGTAGACCGAGCTAAGCGATGGGTTCTTGGTCTCCGGCGTAGGTGCGGGCTCAAGCAACCCACCACTTGCATCGCGCAGCTCCCATTCGCCTCTGCGGAGCCGCTCTACGGACCGTTCTCCGCCGTTGACAACACTCTGATCGTGCGTGCGGTAAAGACCTTCGCCGTATATGCTCATGGACGATGCGACCACCAGCCGCTCAACCGGATGCCTCGAAAGGGCCTGCAATAGTACGGCGGTGCCAAGCTCATTCGTCCTAACATACGGTTCGATGTCGTACATGCTCTGGCCGACGCCGACAGCGGAGGCGAGATGCAGGACCATATCCGTGCCCCGCAGCGCCTGTTCGACGATGCTGGCCTCCGTGACGTCGCCGACGAGGAGTTCGGCTTCCCTTGCGAGGTAGGCTGGACGTGGGCGGCCGCTGCCATGGACCTGCGGAGAAAGATTGTCGAGAATTCTCACATCATAGCCGGCAGCGAGCAGTACGTCTGTTGCGTGTGAGCCGATGAATCCTGCGCCGCCTGTAATCAATACTCGCGCCATTCCGACATCCGTAACGTTGCAGGACCGATCCAGAGGATCGGTCGATAATAGGAGCTGAGGCGTGCAGTTGATGGGGTCGAGAGACGCGCGCCGGCCGGGTTTGGAGTCAGAAGCGATGCGAGGAATGTTCGTTCCCCCGCATTGTACAAACAATAATTTCGCTAACCTGGATCAATAACGTGGGTGAATCCGCGACTCGTCGTAGGCGCGGTTCGAGAGTCACTCAGAAGATTGGATCGTCTAATCGCTTGTCACAACTGGCGCGACGAGGCGTTGGGGAACGGCTATGCCAGTCTGCGCGCAGTAACGGTCGACCATCTGCGCACAAAAATCGGCAAACTCATTCACGTCGCGGGGCGGGCTGGTGTGATGTGGCTCCATGCCGCGATGCTCGGGTGTAAAGCAGAAAGTAACGGTCACCCGAAACTCCGCCAGAGCGTCCATCTGACGGTCGAACCAGTCGAGTGCGTTGGGACGAAAACTGTCGGCCCATGACAGGCCGGTCCTGAGATGAGTGACGCCTAAACGACGCATCCACTGTACGGCGCTATCGAGGCGACGATCTTCAAAGTGAAACCACTGACAGAGCCCCATGGCATGGGCGTACTCCTCGAAAAGTGCCGCTGCGGCCTTCGGCGAGCCGTCCTCGCGCAGCAGGCCCATATGGAAATGCCGGTAATAGGACGATCCCTCGGCCTCCTTGTGCCGCGTCGTGGCTTCCCAGGTCGAGGGCAGATCGTAGAGGCTGTACCAATAGATGCGCGGTGCGCGGTCGATCAGGAGCTCGGCAGTCCGTCTTAGGCCCCAGGCTTGCACTTCTTCGGCGCCGAAGGATGAGACGCCGACCTCTGTGACCCAGACCGGCAGCGAGGTTACAGCCTTGATGTCCTCGATCTTGGCCGGCCACTCACCGATCTGCCAGAGGTTCCAGTCGAGCGGGAATCCATGAACGGCGACTGCATCGAAATGATCGAGGACGCCCCGTGCCTTCATATTGCGTATGAAGGACGGATCGATCGGCGAGAGGCCGCCGAGCACGCGCGGCAACGCCGCCCGTGCGCCGCAGATCGCCTTACCCGCCGCGATGGCGAGGCTCGCAAATTGGGCCCAATCCGGATCGAGCACGATATCCCAATGCGATTTGTTGTTCGGTTCGTTCCAGATCTTTGCTGCCTCGATCATCGCTCGATCCCCCGGAACAGATGGGCTGAACCGTTGGACTGCGGACGTTCCGATCGCTTGCAGAGATAGACTTCATCTTCCGGGTGCGCCGCGATGGAAAAACCGGCACTCCGCAACATAGCCTCGACGCAGGCCCGGTTGGGGACCCACCAATTGGTGGGATCGTCAGCATATTCATTCTCGATGAAATGAAGCTTTGGATACCCGGCGGAGTCGAACTGGTCCGTGGTCCAAAAGTCGTAGTTTTCGTCAACGGCGTCGATGTGAGCGCCGCCTCGCTGCATGGATTGAAACAGCAGGAGATCACGGGCGACATGCTCGTGGATGAGGTCGAGTGCAAGTAGCGGGTGTCGCAGATGGTAGAGCACGCCCATAAATATCACGAGGTCGAATGTCTCTCCGAGCTGTCCGATATCGTATGTGGACATTTTGCGAAACTCGATGCGGAGCCCGTTCACTTCGGCGGCAAAGCGCGCTTGGGCGAGATAGGCTTCGTCGGTATCCAGGCCCAGGACGCGCTCGGCGCCGCGCCGCTTCATCTCCATGGCGTAGAAACCCGCGTTGCAGCCGATGTCGAGCACGGACTTGCCCTCAAGCCGTTCCGGAACCACGCTGGCGAAGTGGCGCCATTTCACCATGGGATAGTCGCCAAGGAAATGCGATGGAGCAGTCCGAACACCATCGAGATCAAGATTGTGGAACCAGGGTCCCAGATCGTCGACGCGCCGGCGGATTTCGTCCTTCGAAATAAGTCTTTGATTCACGCAGTCGCTCCATCGCTCGTGAGTGCGCGCGGCCGTGCCTGTTCGATCAGGCTGACGAGTTCCGAGGCGCGTCTGTCGGAGGTATGCTGACTGAGAGTTCGCTCACGCGCGCGTCTTGCCATGCGCTGGAGCTCAGCGTCGGTCAGCGTCAGCGCGGAGAGCGTATCGCCGGCGTCGTGCGCGAGCATGATTTCCTCGCCTGGCGTAAAAAAGTCGCTGATTCCGGGCCAATCGTCGGTCAGAAGTGGAGCTCCGCAAGCCGCAGCTTCAAACAGCCGGCCCGAGGGACACCATCCTGCGTCGGCCATCGCCTGGCGCGTTACGTTCAGCGTCATGCGGGACGAAGCGAAGAACGATGCATGCTCTGATGGGGGCAGGTGGCGGACAAAGTAGATATTGGAAGACCAGGGGAAATCGTCCGGATATTGCGCTCCGGCGATCAGGAAGCGCAGATCCTGCCGGGTATCCGCCGCGTCTACGAGGAGAGCCTCGAGTGCGGCCTGGCGATCTCTCGAATACGTGCCGAGGTAGGAGAGATCGGCGCGATACTGCGGCTGAGAAGCCGCTGGCCGGTGAATGTCAGTGTCGACGTGATTGTAGAGCGGCCGGACCTCGCGGGCGCCAAGGATGCGTCGGAAGTCGTCCTGGATCCTGGGGCCACCCGAGAAGCTCAGGACCAGGTCAAAGTCTGAGAGACCGCGCGAGCCGATATAGGGGACTGGATCACCAGCCTTCACCCGGGCGAGCGTCACGGAGGTATCGAGGTCGTAGAAGATGGAAACAGCGCGCTTTTCCGACCAGATGAGGTCCGTGGCTGCGACGGCATCAGGGCAGTAGGACGTGACGATGGCGGCATCGGCCTCGCGAACGTGCCGGCGTGCCGAAAGGGCTATCTCATCCCAGCACGCGAACAGTTCGAGGCGACCTGAAGGAAGCTCGAGCAAGTCTCTTGTGTCGGCATAATAGGGCACGTCACGCTCGAAGAACACGATCGTATGTCCGAGCCGCGCGAGATGCTTGCAAAGGCCACGCCAGAGGGTGGCGTGGCCGTTTCCCCAGGAAGAGGAGATCGTGAGCCCGAATATGACGATCTTCACGCCGGCACCCGCTGATTGATCGTCGTGACGCTAAATCCGCGGTCTTCGGCGCTGAGGGTACTGATGCTGGCCGGGTCGATCTCTATGGACAGAAAGTCGTCAAGCCGCATGCATGCGTAATGCAGCAGCGCCGCGCGGATCGGCTCGGCATGACTGACGGCTATCACGATGCCGGCGAGAGGATCATTGCGCAGCTGCTCCAGATGATTGACAACGCGACGTTGCAGAGACCGCATGCTTTCGCCGCCTGGCGGACGCGCGCTGCCACGACATGTGTTCCAGTGTGACCATTGCCGATCATTGTGCAAATCGGCGAAAGAGCGGTCGGTCCATTCGCCATAGTTGAGCTCGTCGAGTGCAGGGACGATCTCGATCGGTAACCGAAAGTGAGCCGACAGTATGGAGGCGGACTGCACGCAGCGTCGCCGCGGGCTGGATTGAATCAGGGACGGTCGCGGGCTGATGTTGCGTGCGCAACGTGCGATCTCTTCGGAACCGGTCTTGGAGAGCGTGACACCGTCCATTCGGCCGCACAGGGTGCGGCCGAGCAATGCGTGGTGGCCGTGGCGGACAAGATGAACGACACTAGCCATCAGACGTGCGCCTTGTCGTCGATGAAGGCGCGGGTGCGGCGGGCAGCCTCTGCATCGGTGAATTGCTGAGGCGGCGACTTCATAAAGTAACTCGACGGGCCGGTGAGCGCACCGGCAAGCCCGCGATCCATTGCCAGCTTGGCGCAGCGAACGGCATCAATGACAACCCCGGCCGAGTTCGGGGAATCCCAGACTTCGAGCTTGACCTCAGCGCTGAGGGGAACGCCGCCGAAGGTCGTGCCCTCGAGCCGGATGAAGGCGAATTTGCGGTCGGTGAGCCAGGGCACATGGTCGCTTGGCCCGACATGGATGTTGTCGGGGTCCATGGGGACGTCGAACTGGCTGGTCACGGCCTGCGTTTTGGAAATCTTCTTCGATGCGAGCCGCTCGCGCTCAAGCATGTTCTTGAAATCGGTGTTGCCGCCGACATTGAGCTGATAGGTACGGTCGAGCCGGACGCCGCGATCGCGGAACAGGTTCGCGAGCACGCGATGCAAGATGGTTGCTCCAACCTGGCTTTTGATGTCGTCACCAATGATGGGTAAGCCGGCATCCTCGAAGCGCTGTCGCCATGCCGGATTGGAGGCGATGAACACGGGAATGCAGTTGACGTAGCCGCATCCAGCTTCGAGCGCGCGCGCCGCATACCATTCGCTGGCCTGCTGGGCGCCGACGGGCAGGTAGGACACGAGCACGTCCGTTCTGGACGATGCGAGCGCCTCCGAGACGTCGGCTTCCGGAACCGCGGCGATTGGCACGTCATCTTTGAGGTAACGGCCGATGCCGTCGAGGACAGGGCCGCGCTGCACGGTCACGCCGGTCGGCGCGACCTCAGCAAAGCGATGCGTGTTGTTTGGTCTCGTGAAGATCGCATCGGCCACGTCGTGTCCCACCTTGTCGGCGTTGACGTCAAAGGCGGATGCGATCTGAATGTCGCTGATGTGATAACCGCCGAGATCGACGTTCATCAGCCCCGGCACCGGTTCGTTGGACTTGGCGTTGCGATAGTAGGTGAGCCCCTGGACGAATGAGCTTGCGCAATTACCGACGCCGACGATACCGACGCGCACGCGCCTTTTTTCCGCAAGAGGGGAATGCATAGTTGAAGCCTCCGGAAGCCGTGTGCAGGTAAGTAGGTCGGCGAACGTGTGTGAGGTATGTTCGTTCCAGCAGTGGACACGACCGCAGCTCGCGCCGCGCAAATCCCTGAGGAATAATTCGATAGGCTTAACCTGCGATAGAATCCCGGGCTGCAAAGCCGGAACGATCTTCTTCTTGGATGAAGATAAAGAAGATGCTGGTTGGTTCGTTCGCCGAAGGCTGAAGCCCTGAAGAACAAATCCCGGTCCTCTGCGTTCTGGCGGATGACTGATGCGATGGCGATCATCGCCCGGGTCCTTAGCAAGCGAGGTTCGAGATGACGTCGAGGACGCAGAACAGCGAAGCACAGCAGACCACCGATCATGACATCATCAGAAAGTGGACCGAGGAGCGCGGGGGCAAGCCCGCAACCGTCAAAGCAACCGAGGAGGACGGACACGCCGGCATCCTGCGCATCGACTTCGATCCGCCAGACGAGGGGCTCGACCGCATCGATTGGGAAGAGTTCTTCGCCAAGTTCGACGAGAGTGGTATCGCGTTCCTTCATCAGGACCGCACCAAGGACGGCAAGCTGAGCCGCTTTCACAAATTTGTTCGCCCCTGATCGCGGGCGGACGGACGTGACGAATAGTTGGGTCGAGGCGATGCGGGCCGGCGAATTCGCGCGGGCTTGGGCCGTCAACGACCGAGATCTCGCGATGCTTGCTTTTCCACCGAAGCACACGGGCCCGCGCCATTTGCAGCGGATCTGGCGGGGGGAGCCGCTCGCCGGCAAGCGTGTCCTTGTTCGTTGTTACCATGGGCTTGGCGACACGATCCAGTTTCTCCGGTTCATGCGTCCCTTGCGCAATGTCGCGCGCCAAGTAACGGTCTGGTGCCAGCGAGACCTGCTGCCCCTCGTCGAGCGCAGTGCTGGCGTTGATCGGGCAATTGCACTTCATGACGGCGCGCCGGAGGTGGACTTCGAAGTCGATATCGAAATCATGGAAGTGCCGCATGCGATCAAGGCGACAAGCGAACATGTCGCGACGATGGCGCCCTATGTGGCCCTTCCTCTAGGTGAGATGCCGCAGTTCATCGCAGGTAACGGCCTATCGGTGGGTCTGGTCTGGGAGGTCGGCGCTTGGGACAAGCGGCGATCCATTCCGCCCGCATTGTTGCATCGCCTCGCCGTCGCTGGGGTGACGCTTTACTCACTTCAACTGGGGACGCAGCAGAGCGATCTAGCCAAGATTGGTGCTCGCGACATCAGTGCGCCCGATATTGCCTCGCTTTGTGACCGTCTTCGGCAGCTCGATCTCGTCGTCTGCGTCGACACCATGCTCGCACATCTTGCTGGAGCAACCGGGTGCGAAGCCTGGGTCTTGCTGCATTCGGATTGCGATTGGAGGTGGCCCTTGTCTGGCTCTCGGTCGCTTTGGTATCCAAGCCTGCGTCTGTTTCATCAGACTAAGCCTGGCGAGTGGGAATCTGTCGTCCAGAAGGTGGCAGAGCGCCTGGAACATCGGGCCAGGCAATCAGCTGCTACTGCGTGAGTACTCAAGCCATTTCGACCTCGGCAGGTGTCAGCCTCGATTGGGTGGATGGCTGGTCGCGGCGGCGAATACGAAGATAGGTCGGATCGAATCCGGCAAGACGAACCAGCCCCGGCCAATCGGTTATGATCAAGGTCTTGCCCTGCCATTGCAGCAGCCGCGCGCGACGCAGCTCCTGAAGGGTGCGGTTTGCATGAACGGGAGAGATGCTGCAGGCGGCAGCCAGATCTGACTGGGTGAATGGCGACGACAACTTCAGATCCTTCGCGAGTCCGACATTTTGCAAGCGCACGGTGATCTCGCAGATCAAATGTGCGACGCGGGTCAGGGCATCGCGGCTGCCGAGGTTGACTGCCCAGTTGCGCTGCATGGCATGGTCGGCCAGCAGCATCAGTAGAAGCGCGCGCGACATGGCAGATGAGCGCTCAGCAAGAGTCCTCAGGAATCGATGCGGCACGAAGGTAACGATGGCTGGCCCCAGGGCGATCAGATTTCCGATGACAGGGGACTGGTGAAGCGAGTGAAGATCGGCAATATCGCCGGGGACGGCGATCGAGGTAATTTGCCCGTCGGCACTGCCGCTGTCTTGCCACGAGAGGTAGCCCTGAAGCAGCAGGCAGCAATGTGTCGGGTCGTCGCCGTGGCGCAGAACTGCCTGATGTGAGTTGAAATGCGCGATTGTGCTCGGCATCTCCGCCAGCAGAGCGAGGTCATCGCTGCTCAGGTCACACAGACTCACCAGGCGGTCGGCGAGCTTGGAGAAGGAAAAGCCTGCCTGCATTTATCGTCCGATCGCCCGCGGCCCATGTGCACTGTGACATCGAAGGCGGGGCGCGACATTAACCCTTGATACGTTCGCATCAATTCATGCCGTGAACGTCGATACATGCGATGAGGAGATAAAGACGCCGGACTTCGCCGATTCTCCGCTGCTCGCCGCTCTCCAGCGCCTGAAGCAGGACGAACGCGGGGCCGCGGTTCGTTCCTACGTTCGCTCATTCATAGTCGTCGACGACGATGATCACGCCCTCGTTGCCACGGAGCAGGATCGAGCCATGTGCGAGGAGTTGGGAAGGGCGGTCAAGATGTGTCGAGAGCAGTAGGCGGCCATGCCCCGGCAATGTCCATTTTCGCGGCTCGGCGGCGATGTTGAGCGCGACAATCAGTTCCTGCTCGCCCTGAATGCCGATCTCCTCGTCCACCTTGACCTCGGCAAAAACGGCCGAATGGGTGTTGCGCGCGTGGGACTTGTCCTCCGGGAAATGGTTGAGCTTTTCCTTCCATGTCCATATCGTCATGGACAACTACGCCACCCACAAGACACCCAGGATCAAAGCGTGGCTCGCTCGCCGGCCGCACTTTCATGTCCACTTCACACCAACTTCCGCGTCATGGATCAATTAGGTCGAGCGTTGGTTCGCTGAACTCACCAGAAAGCAGATCCAGCGAGGTGTTCACACCTCCATCAGGTGCGAGCCGACCCAGCAGCCACATCGCCTCGACATTGCGTCCGGCTTCTCGTTCCAGACGCCGGCTCGACTGCACCTGGTTCAGGTAGCCGTAGATGTACAGCTTGAGGAGAATCGAGGGATGGTACGATGGCCGGCCGGTTGCCTCGGGATCGACCCCGCCGAACCCAAGCTCGGCCAGATCGAGGTCGTCGACGAGGGCGTCGATGACGCGAACTGGATTGTCTTCGCCAATCCAGTCTTCCACGCATTCAGGAAACAGCGTGCTCTGCCCACGATCCGCACCCTCAATGAAGCGCTTCATCCGAGCCCCCGCAAATCGTGCGGGAATCATATCGCGCGAATCACATCAAGCGCAGCGTTTTCACACAGCCACGGTCATTTGCAGCCGTCGCAGCGAGCGCGGGCCCGCAGGATGTGGGCGCGCTGGCGCCGGCCGCGGATCTCGGTGCACGGCTCGCAATAGAGCGCCGGCTCCAGCTTCCACAGCGTGTCGGCGGGCCGCCTGATCGTCCGTATCGGGACCAGGGAGATGCGCCGGCAGCGGTTGCACTTGGCCTCGACCGGGTCGTAGCCGGCATTGAGCGCCTTGCCAATGGTGGGGTTGGCTTGCGGCTCGCCCGGCGACGGCATCTCGGGGCCGCCGGCTCACATGATCGCGTTCCAGGCGTCGCATTCCAGCCGGTGGGCCTCGAGCAGCTTGGCCTCAGCGGCTTCCCGGATCAGCGGGGACTCCCGGTAATAGCTCGCGTGCAGCCCGTGTGCCTGGCGGATGCCTTTTGGCCTGGGCCTTGCGGTCGCCGCCGGAGGCAGGATCTGGATGATGCGTAGGGTCCTGGTTCCGGATCGCCGCGCTCAGCCGACCAATAGCCCTCGTGAAGTTCATGCGCGCTTCCTCGGCGGCCGATGAACGAAGACCGGTAGACCTCGTCTCCAGTCCATCCGTTCTGTACGCGGGATCGGCCTTGGAATTGCAGACCCGAGCGGGTCGACCGACCGCTTTCCATCCGACCATGTATGGCCACTTCTGTTCGATCTTCTGTTTGAAGAAGTAATCCTCGAACGATTGCGCTCCTGAACCGAACTGCATAGGTCGACGCCAGCGCCAGCGGTCGTGATTAGAAAGACCGACCCGTCTTGAGGCGCGGTTTCAGGCGGATGCCAGTCACTCATGCCTCGCCTCGCTTTCGAATGGCCTTGGCTACGTCGACGCAACCGTTGTCGTGCATGCTGGCGTCGGCCAGCGTGCATGTCCGATTGACCATCTGATTGAGCCGCTGGATCTCGGCAAGAGCTTCGCGAGCTACAGCGCTGAACTCCCGCTAAACTGCCTTGCCGGGCTGCGTTCAGCACCAGGGAGATGGCGGGGGACGAGGGGGACGGCGGGGATAGCGAGCCGTCGCTCTGCTGGACGGACCAGCGGCGTGCTGAAGGCTCAACGACCGCGAGCAGGACTGCGACCGGGAGGACAGCGAGCCGTTGTTGACCGAATGCGTCTGATCCGAGCCGCATGGGCGCGCCGACGCGCGGAGCGGGGGCTTGCCACGGTGAAGCCTAACTGAGCCGGCAGGGTCTCAGGAGCGATCGTAGCCCGGTCGCTTTAATCTCCAAGTCTGAACTCCCGCCGGCTCACAAAGTCGGCGGGATTTTTGTTGAGCACTGAACGAAGAAGGCCGCAGCAGGTAGGGTTGCTGCGGCCTCATTCTCGGAAAATTCCAGGTGAAAACGATCTAAGTGAAATATGAGCCAGCCCCGGTAACGTAACTAAATCATTGCATTGTTTCTGCCGTGTTTCGTCGGGCGAAGAAAGTGCTGTTGGTAACTAGACGTCGCCCGGTTCCGCCCGCAAGCACTAGAGTGCCAAGTCCAAGCAGATCGCTCGATTAGAGCGACGGACAAAGAAGCTTGGCTGCGCACGGGCAATGAATGGCTCAAGATGGCACAGGACGCGGAACGGCGGTTAAGGGTGTAGGAACTCGGCAGCTTCCCGCACATTTCCCCAGTCATGCCGAGATACTTCTTCAACGTCATAGCGTAGAGCCGAGCACCGATGACACGGGAGAGGATTTGCCCGACGACGAAGCGGCGTGGCATGACGCTACGCTCTTTGCTGCCGAAGTCTTGGAGGGCATCGACGGAAGGTTTCGTGCCGGGCAGGAGTGGTCGCTAGAGGTGTCGGATGAAGCCGGAAAGCCAATCTTCTTCATCAACATTGGATCTAGGAAGATGAAGTAAGGTCGCCTGGGTTGGCGGCCTCCTTCATTGATCCCGCCCATCTGGCGCATCTCGCCGAATGTGATCTTCACTGGCGGCCTGGGATACACCCAGTTTACCCCACGTCCGAACCGGCATCTCCTGCCTGCCAGCCCTTCTCTGTAGGCTGATAACGCTCTCCGTGTTTCACCAGCCAGCCGCCTTCAACCATCTTCTCTGCCAAAGCCTTCGAGCATGCCGGCCGGTTGCTGCCGGGGTAATACAGGCCGTCTCTGCGCTCGACCATAAAGCCGTAGACGCGGACCAGGCGAAGCGCTTTCACCATGGCAGGAAGGAGAACTACGGTCGTGCTCGTCATTGCTCTCCAAGCAACGCCACCACCGAACGTTCCGAAGCACAACCTGCGTCAATTATCGATTTCCTCCGCCTATGTCGGACGGCATACAGACCCGATTGCCGAATGTTCCTATAGCTTAGTAGACCTTGGCGCCACCCTTAACCGCCAAGGCTTCCAACGGCTCCGGCATCTAGTTGTGCTGGGGCCGTTTTTTGCGACCTGCAACAACGAGCGTGAGCCACCGCGGGTCGTGGGTGTGGAAAAGGTATCGCTTTGGTCTGCCGAATGTCGGAATCGCGTAGGTTGCCTACGTCGACGGAATTCGGCGGGGACCGGACAGTTGCACCCGAGGGCAGCGCGGCTTAGATCCCGCACTCCCTCGGGCAAGAGATGTGGGGATTCAGCCACAGCAACAGTGATTTAGATTTGTCTTTGGAACGGCTGGTCGGTGCTCGGCTTGTATTCCGCGGTGACGGTCTCGGTCCCACAAGACAAGAGCCTGTCTGGAAACCCCAGCATCATCATGCCCCCCGGCCGATGCTGGGGCCAATTTTTGTGCGAGGCGTCGATTGGTCGAGACTTGGAGAGTGGCTTTCGCAATTGGTGCGACGACTATTGTCGCCGGCGGCGCCTACTCGGCCATCCGGTTTATCATCGGACTGCACCTTTGACTTCGACGGAAGCACGAGCGCGAGCTACTGCCGCTCAGGGTGTGGATAGGTGCGGCGATCATGCCGCATCCACCATCGTTTCCCATAGCTCTTGATGTGTTGCGGTTCGCGGCAGCGCTGCCGCAACAGCCAACATTTCGGGCGAGGGGACCCGCAGTTCTCGAAGGACTGCTTGGCCATCGCCGCCGGCTGCGATTACGCGCGCACCATCCAAATTGGCCCACTGTGAAAATCAAAATAGGCCACCGAGGTCGGGAACAGGTCAGTTGCCAAGACGGCCCCGGCAAGGGGCTTTTGGGGGGGCCGGGGCCGCTTGGGGAAGCTTGGCCCTTGGCAAGACCAAGCGATCTTCAGATTACTCTGCCCTCACAGCGTTTCTGTTCGTTTGAGAACATTGCGGAGCCAAAATATTGCCGTTTTTTCCCGGTTCCGTTTACATATGTTACTAGTGGCCGCGCGGCGCCTTGATAGCCTTCGGAAGCCGGGCTCGTTCTTTGATTTCGGATTTATTGCCTACCCGGGCGGCTCGCAGCTACAGGTTTGGCGGCGGGCATTTTCAGCAGAGAGTTTAGATCAGCGCTCAAAACTAAGGCCGCCCCCAGGGCGGCCTTTTTTCCTTTACCGGCAGAAAAGCCGCGGCCCCAGCTGCTGCCGGGCGGCTGGAGCCGTTGGGTTCGCTCGGGCTGGTACCCAACATCCGAAGCACAGCAACAAACCGGTCATCTGCCACTTGTTCCTGAGTACAGGCCTGCTCCCGAGAAATCGTGGTCAACGGAGCTGGGCGGCAGGCTGGGCTCCCCGTCAGGAACTTGCAGCCACTCATTCGCTTATGAGCATCATAGCCGAACGACGGCCATCGCCGCTGCTGAGGCTAGGGCTCGGTCTCCTAGGCACACCGGGCCCATTTCTTGAGGGCCGTCAGCGAGAGGCCCGTTGCTTTCCCTGGGCCTCGCGGGATGGGCCGTTCGGCCGCAGAGTTGCCGCCCACGCAACGCCTTTTGCCGAAATTGAATTTGGCAGGCGAAAGCCCCTGAGTTTTCAACCATAGTGAGTGGCAAGGAACGCCGCTGCGAGACAAAAGATGCCGCGCTGGAAAGAGAATTGGACGAAAGAAGAAGTCGAGAAGTTGAAGTCTTTCGCAGGTACGATGCCACTTACGCTGATCGCCCAAGAGTTAAACCGCACTCGGGGAGCCGTACTTGCGAAAGCAACGGAAGAGAAGTTGTCGATTATCGTAGGCACGCGCGGCGGGCGATCTTAGGTCTCAACAGCTCGCGAAAACACCGAGGAGCCAGGTACGGCTGAAATGAGCGTGCGGTCTTTTCAGTGCGAGATAAATGGGAAAGTGGGCGGCCCCGGCTGCAGGGGTCAACGGGGGTAGGCCGGGGCCGCGCCGCCGGCTCGACGGCGAGCCAGCGGGAAACAAGCCGCCTCAGTTGACGAAGTTCCTATACCGTCCAATGGTGCCCCCGGTAATCCACATGCGCCGGGTGGCTGTAAAGTTCAATTTCGAACCAAAGCCACCTGGGGTAGTTTACTCGCTATCACCGGCCAAGGCTTAGTCCGTGGGCGTCGGTGGCTGAGAGACCAAGCGCGCTCCCGCCTGCATTAAAGCGAAGCATCGCCATGCAAGATCGGTCTGTCTATCGCGTGCACGATTTAGCTTTCGAGATCGCGGAACAAAACGCTGTCATGAAGGAGTTGGTGGCAAGATCGGCCGAAGTGCTTAAGCTGCCGTCGCCCGACACCTTCCTGGGTCGCAAGACGCAGGAGCCGTTTCCCCGCGAGGAAGACTAGAGGCGCATCTATCGCGGCGCCAGTAGGTCATGGCCCGGCGGCATCAGCTTCAGGTAGGTGCCGCTTTCATGCATCCAGAGCAAGCCGCGCTCGATCGCGTAGCAGATACCGGCGCCGAACTCCGGATGGCCTCGGCTTCCCTTCAGGAGGGCCTTGAACTGCGTGTTGACGCGCTCGATGTAGACCCGCCCGTCCTGGGCGGCGGGCGTGGCGGCGGCGATCTCGACCAGCTTGCGCGCGGCTGTCTCGGGATTTGCGTAGGGCCGTTCTTCGGTGAGTTTGCTCATTTCGCTCCTGTCCCGCGGTGTGCGGTGCAGATGTGGCTCGGAATGCTGACGCTGGTAATCTCGATGCCGCAGAAGCAGCGCGATCGATCCTCGCGGGTCTGCGTCGGCAGGGAAAGCTTCTCGGTCCACATGCGATATTTCCACGCCGTCCAGTCGCGGTCGTCTCGCCAGCGGTCGTAATCCGCCTCGGCGATCTTCGGTTTAAGCTCGCTCAATCGCGCCCCGGCATTCCTCGGTGGCGCCGATGCCTTTCCCGCCTTGCCGGACGTCGGTGCCGGGGTAGAAGGCGAGCGACGAGCCCCACCGGTCTACGTCTTCGGGACGCCGGCACGTGTCCCGATGTGTCCGATGCGGACATCGCCGTAGTAGACGTTCCAGCCCTCTTGGTGCGGGTTGTCGCTAGGCTTGCGGCTGAGGGCGGGCACTGTCATGCGACGATTTATGCCGCGGCGTCAGCACTCAAGGCAAGAGCGGACTCGTTGTGCTCAACGTCAGTTCTTCTCAGTTTGACCCTTAGCGGACTCCACTCCTAATGCCCGCCGCGTGAATGAGCGAAGCTTAAGCTCGCGGAAAGTCAAAGCTGAAGAGAATAAACCCGACCGCACTAAACAGCAACAGGGCCAGGAACAGTGCCGCAACAGAAAAGGACCACACAGAAGGCTCCGAGCAGCTGAGTGCCATCCAATCGAGCAACGAGCGGAATATCATCCTCGCCGGCTGATCTGGGGGCAGACCTTGCTCAGTCAAGCTGCTGCCTCGCAAGCGAACTCTCAGGTTAGCCCTTTCGAGTATTGCAAGAACTTTTCGGCGGCAAGATACCCGCAGGGAGCGCCGCCCGACGGTGCTTTCCGTGCCCCACCCGGGCTCGCCGTCGAAACGGCCCTCTGGCCCTCAGCTGAACAACGAAAGGGCCGCCGCTATTTCGGCTGTCTGAAACCGGGCGTTGTACGATGGTTGCGTTGACGGGTGCTCCGGACCCGGATTGATCCGCCTTGGCTTGACGGTCGCGGTCCGTCGTGTCCGTTTAGAGCGAACGGCTAACTTTGAGTAAGTGAAGTCAGCAGCTCGCCATTTGACGAGTTTCCTCGCTAGCATCTGCAACCCCCAGTGATACCAACCGAGAATTGGACGGAAGGACGATGGGAAGAGAGACGAAATCAAACGAGTATCTAAGGCTGCAACGCCAGGAATGTCGCAGCAACTCTACTCTACGTTGCTCGTCATGGGAGAACTCCCGAGCAACGCGCTCGATAGAATTGACGATCTCGAAAAGAAAGCTAACGGCCAAGAAGAGGGTGTTTAAGTGCTGACGGTTGGAGTTGCTAGGCAGGAACGTCGAGACCAACGCAGCGTTGAGCCCACATGCGGTTCTATTTTGACTATCAGGATGCGGCCGGTGTCATCCTTGACGACCAAGGCGAGGAACTCCCGGACTTCGCGGCCGCGCGGGACGCCGCGATGAGATATTTGGCTGAGGGGATACGAGACCACAGCCCTTCAACCTTAACCGATAAGCTGTCCGTCCTCGTAAGAACGAAAGAGGTCCCGATTATGACCGTCTCGGCTACGATTGAAGTGGCGGCAGCAACACCGATTGGGGAAGCAGAAAACTCTCATGAAGGGAGTTAACTTCACAGTCTGCTTTTTGACCCGTATCCTGCGGGAGCTTGAGGAATAGGCCCCGCTCGGTTGTCTCTTAATCTGAACGTCCGCATCTGGCCCGGAGCCGTCTGTGACGGCAGCGCAGAGGGTGTCTGCTCCGCCTCAGAAGTCAGATGTCGACTTGTTCTGCTATCACGAGGGCATCGTCGACCTCGATGCCGTGATATCGAACTGTGCTCTCGATCTTAGTATGCCCCAGAAGGAGTTGTACGGCTCGCAGGTTGCCGGTTCGGCGATAGATCAAGGTCGCCTTTGTCCGGCGAAGGGAATGCGTCCCGAACAGATGCGGGTCCAATCCGATGTCGGCCCAATGGGATAGGAGGCGGGCATACTGGCGGGTCGTCATATAGCCACTCAGCCGCCGGCCAGTGAAAAGGTATTCTCCTGACTTCTTGCCCGTAACCCGCAGGTAGTCGTCGATTGCCTGCCGGGCCGATTCGGTCAGTTCAAATTTGACTGGCCGGCCGGTCTTCTTCTGTCGGACGGTCGCGCGGTCGGCTGAATATCCGCTTGGCGCAAGGTCATCAACTTTCAAGGCTACGACGTCGCAGCCGCGCAGCTTGCTGTCGATGGCGACGTTGAACAGTGCGAGATCGCGCATTCGGCCTTCGACCTGGAGCTTGGTTCGGATCGACCAGACGTGCTTCGGACGGAGCGGCGGCTTTGCGCCGACGATCTTCCCCTTGTTCCAAGGAACATGCTTCGAGACAGCGGGGATGGTGGTTGGGGTAACGGTCATGTTGACCTCCTCAGCTAGTGAGGCTGGTCATTTTCAGCCCGGAGCAGCGCCTGAAGGTCGAGCTGATCGTCGGTCTTGGTCGCGACGAACTTCATGGTCGGGCGTTGAGCCGCCTCGGCGATGGCTTCCGCATCTCGGAAGCCATTCTTCTGTCCCTTCGAATAGGGGCGTACGTATTTCGCCGGCATCAGGCGGGCGTCGTGGCCAAGTATTTGGAGCTTGCGACTGAGATGATGCGCACCGACGCAGGCCTCCATGCCAATCAGGTAGGGCGGCATATTCGCGAACCGTGCTGCCACCTGGCCACGCGACCACTTTTGCCGCAGGACAATCTCCCCGCGCGTGTCCTGACCGACAATGTGGAAGGAGTTTTTGCCGATATCGATACCAACAATGGCAGTTCGAGCATTGATCTGTTGGGACATGACGTGCTCCTCGTCTTTGGCGCCCCTTACCAGCTTCCATCGCTGGCTGGGCGGGAGCACGGCCGGACCATCCCACTAGCAGACGTGAACGAGCCACCCTGGCGGCATTAGGCGAGCCGCCAAACTTGTCTAGCCGAAGAGACAAGTTACCATTTCGCTGATTCTTGGTCGTTGCGGCTGGCTATGACGAAATCATCGAAGCTGGTTGCTGCGAAGCGTGGCAAGGTGCTCCTCGTAAGGCGTCGGTCGGACGGCCGCTGGATGTCTCCGGGCGGCCGCCGTCGCCCGAACGAATCCGAAAAGGAATGCTTGCGCCGAGAAATCAAAGAGGAGCTGCCAAAACTCAAGCTTGGACGCGTAAGCCTCTGGAAGGAGATCACGGCGAAAAACAAGCGGTCGGGGCGGAAGATGAGCGATGCGATCTTCGTCGCCAAGAACGCCAGAGGCAAGCTAGTCATCGGCGATCCGAAGGAGATCGACCGGGCCGCGATGCCGGCACAAAAACAAGCGTCGGCTCAAGCGCTCGTTCCTATGACAGGTGTTGGTTCAGCTCACGGCGATCGCGTAGCGGGCCTTCCTTTCAGTGCCGGGACTCGCCGAGCTACGCCGCCGCGTCTACCCGCGCCGCCCAACTTCGTTGATGGCTGAAACGAAAGAGGCTGCCAACCGTCCTCACCACACCGTGAGCTTTGCTCTCGGTGGGAGAGCAGCGGGCATCAATGTAGCTTGTGGGATAGGTCTCTAATAACCGCCCGTTGATCGTCGACATAGTCTTGAAGCACGGCTTTCCGGTCTTGCCGATCCAGGTCCGCGAGGCTGACAATCTGCTGAGCGCGCCGCGCCAACTCTTCGTAGTTTGCCGCGACCTTACGGAGAGAGGCCCGCGTGCCAGCGTTCTCGCAAGCATCGGCCTTAGTTCGGAACTCCTCCGCGCGATCCCGCCAATATTTGGGGGAGTGCATACGCTCGATACCCATGACGCCAATCCCGGACCGGTCCGTTCATGTTATTAATGGACATGTCGTCCATGAGTTCCATTCGCACGCTGAAATAGCACAAATTGAGAGCAGCCACTGCGGTTGTTAAAGCTAGACCACGGAGGCTCGGAGACTGGCCAGCGCTCAGTGACGGCCGCGGTCCGTGTTGGATCTCGACGCGGAAGCCTTCTGGCGCGGTGTGTCGCCCGCTGCTGGACGTTGCAGACCGGGCAGGTCACGCCGGCGCCGCCGCAACTGCAAGCGCGCTGTCCGCCCAACGCAGTTCAGATCGTTCTCCCAGACCCATCTGTGTCACCACGCGTCAAGCACTTCATCGCGGGTCCATGTCGAGAGAGGATCCTAACCACGCTGCCTCAGTACGCCACATTGGCAGTGCATTTGTGAACACTTATGCCCGGACGCAGCAGCTCCCTGACTGCCTCAGCACGGCTAGGAAGTCGCTCCGCGAACCAAAAGTCGTCGATAGCTTGCATATCTTCTTTGGCCATGAGGACTTGAAGTCGAAACGTGTGAATGCGCTCTGTCATTTGACTATAACGCAAATCCGAAATATCGGTTCCTCGCTCGCCACCCTTAGTGTAGGATCCAGTAGACCAAGCAGCTTGCGGCCATGCCCGGACTGTCGAGGCAAGCTTGCAGCTTGCTGATTCTGTTGTGACCGAAAGCACACACCGCACAACCAAGTCGGCCAATCCGCTCGCGTTCAGTTCCGGCCCGATGCCGAGGCGCCGGCGTTCGAGTTCGCGCCTCCGTGCGCCTTAACGGCACCCGTGGCGTTCGGGGACGTCGGCGCGGATTTCGCCGGCGCGCTCGACCCGCCGCCATTGTTGTCGGCCGGCGTGTTCAGGCTCGAGGCGCCGGCGCCGGTCGTGCCACCGGTGCCGGATGAGCTGATGCTCGATCCCGTGCCGGAGGCGCCCGATCCGCTTTGCGCGCCGGCCGTGGATGTCGTGAACAGGCCCGCACCAAGTGCGGTGCCAATTGCGGCCATCGCGATGAGCTTCATGTCAATTCCTCCGGCTGTGGGGCAGGGATGAGGCGGCGCGCGAGCTTCATCATCGAAGCGGGATCGGTTGCGGCCGTGTTCCGGAGCTAACCGCCGCGGTCGCCGAAAGTGCCAAATCATACTTGGCATTAGGAACGGCTCCATGAGCTTCCGGTTGCCGCCGAAGGGAGCAGCCATGCGCAGCACCAATCTCGGTCAGGTTCTTCTCGTCGCGGCATTGCTCGTCATGCTCGGCCTTGCCGCGTTCGGCATCGCCTGGGCGTGGGATGCGACCAACGGCGTGGACGACGTCGCCATGGACGAGCACGGCTGGATCGCGCTCGGTCTCGGCTCGTTCTTCTCGCTGCTGATCGGCTGCGGCCTGATGACCTTGATGTTCTTCAGCAGCCGACGTGGCTATGACGAGGCCGCCGATCCGTTTCGAAACAAGGAGAAAGAATAGATGATGAAGTATCTCGCGACGTTCCTGAGCCTCATGTTCGGCAGCCTGTCGTTCGCTCTCGCGCAGAGTAATTCAGGCGGCTCCGCGTCCGGGCAAACGACCACCAGCTCCTCGAGCGTGCAGGGCACCGCAGGCACCAATGCCAGCGGCACGGTCAACACCAACCAGGGCAACAGCTACGGCAACAACGCCGCCGGTGGCGTGAGTTCTGGCCACGATCGCACCGGCCAGCCGGCGACGAGCAATACCACGACCGGGCCGTCGAGCCAGGGCAACGGCAAGTAGGCGAGCACGGCGGGAGCATCACAAGCGGTGCTCCCTCCCTCCTACGCAAGACGTCGAGGAAGACTGTTGTGAATGGTGCAGGCGGCGAGAGCGGCATGCCCAAAGGCGACGCTGATCTGATTCAGGTCGCGGACGACGTCTCCGATGCCGTAAAGACCGGCCACCGATGTCCGCTGATGATCGTCCACCTTGAGGCAGCCTTGATCCGTATGCGCAGCACCCAGCGATAGCGCGAGCTGGGACCGCACCTCGGCGCCCATGGCGGGGTATACGACATCGAATTGCAAATTTGTTTCGAGACCAATTGTCTCAAGCTTATGATCCGCGCGCCGGAAGCGTAGGTCCGGCGCGTCGACGAGATGAATGCCGGCTTCGGTCATGGCAGAGATCTGTTCAGCCGCGCCCATTTCGGTGGCGAGCAGGGTGACGTCCTGGGAGAAGCCGCGCAGAAACATCGCTTTGGACGCCGCATGCTGCAGCGGCCCGACGACCGCGATACGGAGGCCCTTCGCTTCATAGGCGTCACAGATCGGACAGTACCGCAACGTGCCCTCGGCGACGGCAAGCTGCCATTCGTCGCATGGGGGATGGATATCGACCAGGCCGCATGCGAGCACCACGGTCGCAGCGTCGGCATCTCCGCCGGACCAGGTTGCATGAAATCCATGCTTGGTCATCTCAAGAGCCGTGACCTCTGCGTGGAGCACGGGCACTCTGAGCTCCGAGAGTTGCGCGGACATCCGGGCCAGAAGCTCCGTTCCGGGCAAGCCACCGGTAAAACCAGGCAGATTGTGACTGCGGGGAATCAGGGTTGCGCGACTTGCTCCCGCGTCGATCACGCAAACATCGCGGCGAAAGCGCGCCAGGTAGATCGCTGCCATCAGTCCTGCAGGCCCTCCGCCGACGATCAGGCAATCCCGGAACATCAAGCCCTCATATATTTCACGTGACCGTCACGTCGACACTCGCAGCGAACTGCGCGACCTGGCGTCCTCTGATCACCGTGAATGCGTTGTATTATCGATATGCTTGTAAGAAAGTGTTCGGATATCTCTGCCGAGTTTTGTTGAGAGCGGTTGTGTCTTTTGAGTCGATCGGCCTTCCCGATGTGTCGGGGCCCATCGCCGCCGCGTGCCTGGGCCTTGCCGTCGTCATGCAGCGACTGATCGCCAATGATCTCGCCGACGGCTTGTTTGGTCTTGCCGACGATCCGTTGCTTGATCTCTTCCGCTTTGCCCATCGTCGAACTCCAACGTCGCTGCGGCCCCGGCGCCTGAAGGAGAGCACGCCGGGGCGCCGCTTTGATGCGAGATGCGTCCGGCTGTGGGTCATGTAGGACGCAGGGATGAGACGCCGTGCCGGGCGCATCGTTCCTGTGACCATCATCGCGGTTCGATCGCGATGATCACGCCTTCATTGCCGCGAAGCAGGATCGAACCGTCCGGCAACGATCTCGAGGTCTGGTCGAGATGGGTCGACAACAGCAATCGGCCGCTTCCTTGCCACGTCCATCGTCTCGGCTCGGCAGCGATGTTGAGGACGATCAGCATCTCATCGCCGCGCACGACGCGCTTGAAGGCGAGCACATCGTGCTGAGCCCGCAGCGGCTCGTAGCGGCCTTCGCGAAGGCAGGCCTGTTCGCGGCGCAATGCCATCAGGGCGCGAAACAGCGACAACATGGACCGTTCATCGCTCCGCTGCCCGATCACATTGGCCGAGCCTTCCGGGTCAAGCGGCAACCAGGGGCAGCCGCTCGAGAAGCCGCCCCCGGCACTGGCGTCCCAACGGAGCGGCGCGCGCTCGGGATCTCGACACAAGCCATAACCTGGCACGAGCTTCTCGAAGGGGTCGCGAACGCGATCGGGCGGGATCGACACCCGCTTGCGGCCGATCTCGTCCCCCATGAAAAGGAACGGTGTTCCCTTCAAGGTCATCAGGAGCATCGCCAAGATGCGCATCTGCGTTTCGCCGATCTTGCTCGCGATCCGCGGCTTGTCATGACCTCCGATCACCCACACCGGCCATGCATCCTCGGGAAGTGCGTTGAAATAGGCATCCACCGTCGCCTGCAGCGACAGCGCATCCCATGGCGTATCGAGCAGCGCGAAGTTGAGTGGAAGGTGCAGGCGCGGCCGCTCCGTGCCGTAGAAGTGGCCAATGCGATCTGTCTTGCCCTGGACCTCACCGCACAGCAGCCGCCCGAAATATTCATCGATCACGCTTCGGATGAACTCGATGCACTCCATTGTCTCCGGCCGGTCGTCGGTGAAGACCGGCGTCTGGCGCTGTGGCGGCGGTTTACCTTTGGCGTTCGGGTTCGGCGGATTGTCGCGCAGAAGCGCGTCCTTGATCAGGACCGCGCTGGCATCGACACGGAAACCGTCGACGCCCCGATCGAGCCAGAAGCGCATGACATCGGCCACGGCTTGCTGGACACCCGGGTTGCGCCAGTTGAGGTCTGGTTGCTCGACCAGGAACGAGTGATAGTAGTATTGCCGTCGCGTCTCACACCATTCCCCCGCGCTGCCGCCGAATCGGCTCAGCCAATTGTTCGGCGGGCCGCCATTTTCGGCCGCATCAGCCCAGATGTACCAGTCGGCCTTCGGATTGTCGGACGAACTGCGGCTCTCGACGAACCATTCATGATCGTTGGCGGTGTGATTGGGCACGAGATCGAGAATGAGGCGGATGCCGTGCGCGTGAAGGGCGCCGAGCGCCCTGTCGAACCCGTCGAGGTCGCCGAATGCGGGGTCGATGGAGCAATAGTCGGAGATATCATAGCCGAGGTCGCGGAAGGGGCTCTTGTAGATCGGCGTGAGCCAGACCGCATCGACGCCCAGCCATTTCAAGTAGTCGATGCGCGACATGAGGCCGGTCAGGTCACCCTTGCCATCTCCGCCGGAGTCTTGAAAGGAGATCAGCGCGATTTCGTAGATAACTGCAGTTCGCCACCACGCCTCTCTAACCAAATTCTCCGACGTCATTCTTCCGATTTGCCTCTGCTTGCCAGACGAATTGCTCGCGGCATTGCCTCGGTTGAAAGGCCGGGATACCGCTCGACCATGGCTGACAAATCCGAGGCGGAACGATGGTTGCTATGGGCTTGCGGCCGCTGCGTCCGACGGTTGGATTAACATATGATAATGCAAAAGTGGTGCGAACCATCAACGTCAGCTTTGTAGGCGGGGGCTATGTCGGTGACCGTGCAAGGTGCAGAAGCACCAACGGCCGGACGATCTGCGAGGTTGAACGTGAAACACTATCGCGCTTACCAGGTCGACCCGGACGGGTCACTCTGCGGCTGCATCGACCTTGTCTGCGGTGACGACGAGCAGGCCAAGCGCGAAGCAGTTGCTCTGGTATCAATTCGCCGTATCGAACTATGGCGGCTCGACAAGCGCATTGCGCAATTCGAATCTCGGGACAACGAATTCAGCAGGGCTAAAGAGCCTCTAGGTCACCAATAATTGACATTGTTAAGTCTCACGCCCCGCGATTCTCGTAGGCTGAATTTCTTTCACTGGAGGTCCCGCGGCCATGTTCGATACCGCCACCACCGCGCGCGCCGTCCAGACGTCTCTCGACGATTTCCGGCAAGCCGGTTCCAAGGCGCTGAGGGAAGCGCCGGCCATGACCGTAGCCATGCGAGGGAGGCGGTGAATTTTCAAGTTTACGGTCCTGAAGATCCTGGTGAGCTATCCGGATGGGTTTGCCATGATGGAGGATCTCAAGCGGGATATGGCGATATTGGCGACCAGCGGAAGCGATTGGACGGATCGGACCAAGAGACTCGGCGCGCGTGTGTCGGGGCTCGACATTTTTTCGCAAGTGCTGGTCGAACGCGTCAGCGGAGGCTGGCGGATCACCGACAAGGGGCGCGCCGTCCTGGGCCTCATGGAGCAGCCTTCCGTGGATCCGCTGCCTGCCGAAGATGACCTGTCGCCTGAATTGACGGCCGTTGAAAGGGCGATCCCCCAGGTCCGGGAAAGGCGTGGACACCAGTTGGCGCGACGGCGGCGTTTGCGCGAAGCGCGAAGGCCGCCTCGGGCGCGCGCGTCCTGATGTTGGCGTGGCTGCACCCTGGATGCGAGGGCTAGGAACGAGCGTCACGCGGGGGACTTGAGCAAGGTCCTGACCGGAATACGCTCATGAACAAGTTTGACGCTACCTCGTCGTCCGCCGGCCTCACGAGGGTGACCGACGACATCTGGATCGCTGACGATGCGCCCATCAGTGCTGCGGGTCTGGTCCTGCCTGTTCGCATGACGGTCATCCGGCTGTCGAATGGCGATCTCGTATTGCACTCGCCGGTGCGGTATTCGCCGCTTCTCCGCAGCGAGCTCGAACGTTTGGGCCCGATCAGATATCTGCTCGCGCCCAATGTTGCGCACTGGATGTTTCTGCCCGACTGGCAAAAGCAGTTGCCGCAAGCTCAGACCTTCGCGGCGAGGGGGCTTTCGGCCCGGAAACAGGTGCGAGCGGCCGAGCTTCGCGTCGACCGCGAACTCAGCGATTTCACCCCGAGAGAATGGGCTGCGGAGCTTGAGACCATCGCCGTGACCGCACCGATGTTTTCGGAAGTGGAGATATTCGATAAGCGGAGCCGCACGTTGATCTTGACGGATCTCGTGCAGAATCTCGATCCTTCTCATCTACCGCCCTCAAATCAGGCGGCCGCTAACCTGCTTGGCATCGCCAAGCCTGATGGCAAAGCGCCGGTTTATCTGCGGCTTTTGTTGCGTCTCGGCGGCCGTTCGGTTCAGGCGGCCGCGCAGCGATTGGTAAGCCTGGCGCCCGAGCGCGTCATCTTCGCACACGGCGACTGGTTCGAGGCCGGTGCGACCGAACATCTTCGGCGGTCGCTGCGATGGCTGCTCCCGGGAAAGTCCGAAGTTGCCGCGCGCCCATTGGCGGGTACGCGTGTTGTCATCACGGGAGCGTCGAGTGGGATTGGCCGCGCCGCTGCGCTGGCCTTTGCACGGGAAGGAGCGAGCCTCACTCTCGCAGCGCGGCGTGGAGACATTCTCGAGGGCCTCGCGGCCGAGTGCGAGGCACTCGGCGGCCGTGCGCTGGCGGTCCCGACCGATGTCACCGATGCCGAGGCGGTCCGGCGGTTGGCGGCGCAGGCCGACGATGCCTTCGGTGGCGTCGACGTCTGGATCAATAATGCCGGCACGGGTGTGTTCGGCGCCTATCAGGATGCCGACATCGCGCTGCATCGCCGGACCATTGAGGTCAACCTGCTGGGGACCATGCACGGCGCCTTCGCGGTGCTCCCGGTCTTTCTCCGACAGAAGCGGGGGATCCTGATCAATAACATCTCACTCGGGGGCTGGGCGCCGACGCCGTTTGCCGCGGCCTATACCGCAAGCAAGTTCGGCCTGCGCGGCTTCACGGCGAGCTTGCGCCAGGAGCTCGGTACGCATGCGAATATCCACGTCTGCGGCGTTTTCCCGGCGATGGTGGACACGCCCGGCTTCGTCCACGGTGCCAACGTGTCGGGCAAGAGACTCGATCCGGGACCGCTGTTGTATCAGTCCGAGGATGTCGCACAGACGTTCTTGGACCTGGTCCGCATGCCTCGCGATGAAGTGGCCGTCGGGTGGCCGGCGCGCGCCGGCCAGATGGCCTACGCCGTCGCTCCGAAATTGACCGAGCAATTGCTTGGAGGTGCTTTCCGTTTCTTGCTGTCGCGCGCGCGCCGCGCGCCGGTTAGCGAGGGCAGCATGATCGAGGCGTCTCCGCCGGGCGCGTCGGTAGATGGCTGCTGGCTGGCGCGAAAACAGCTTCCGCCGGCCGGCGTGATCAGCAAGGGTCTTGCAGTGTTGGGACTAGCTGCTTGCGTGGCGCTCGTCGCCTCGGCCGCCAGCCGCCCTCAGAGCAGGACGAGGCACGGACGGGCGCAGGCGGGCACGGTCCGTCGCCGTCGTCATGGCAGCGCATAAGCGCGCACATAGTCGCCTAATTTAGTGCCGAACGAGCCGTGGCCGCCGTCAACGGTCACGACATATTGCTTGCCGCCCACCTCATACGTCATCGGCGTCGACTGGCCGCCAGCGGGAAGCCGATCCTGCCAAAGCTGTCTACCGTCACGGGCATCGAATGCCCTGATGTAATCGTCCATCGTTCCCGTGATGAAGATAACGCCGCCGGCTGTCACGATCGGCCCGCCCAGCATGGGAACGCCGAGCTTGAACGGCAGCGGCAACGGCGCCTGATCGCGGATCGTACCGATACGATGCTGCCAGACCACTTTGTGCGTCCTGAGATCGATGGCAGCGATATTGCCCCAGGGTGGGGCAAGACAGGGGATGCCGAGTGGCGACAGGAAGATGCCGAGATCGACGCCGTAGGGCGCGCCGTACATCGGCTGCACTCCGAGTTCGGTGCCCGGCGGATGCGCGGAGTTCGGGGCCGCCGGATTGTCTTGCCCACGCGGCACCAGGCGGGACACGAAGGGGATGGATTGCGGGTTCGCGATCGCGATCTGTCGCTGCGAATCCACCGCGATGCCGCCCCACTCGAACATGCCGAAATCGCCCGGGAAGACCAATGTGCCTTGCTCCGAGGGCGGCGTGAACGGTCCCTCGTAGCGCAGGCGCTTGAACTTGATGCGGCAGACGAGCTGATCGAACATCGTGCTGCCCCACATCTGCGCGCCCGTGAGCATGCCGGGTGGACGGAAGCTCAATTCCGAGAACGGCTGAGTGGGTGACAGCCGGTCGCCGGGCGCGGAAGCCTGCGGTACCGGTTTCTCCGGCGCAGGCACCAGTTGATGTCCGTCGCGGCGGTCGAGCACGAAGATGTCGCCCGTCTTCGCCGGAATGTAAATCGCGGGTGTCACCGCGCCGTTCGTGCGAAGATCGACCAGGCTCGGCTGCGAGGGCATGTCCATGTCCCAGAGATCATGGTGTACGTTCTGAAAGGACCAACGCAGCTTTCCGGTGCCGATGTCGAGCGCGATCAGCGCCGAATCGTAACGCTCCTTCTCCGCCGATCGGCCGCCGCCCCAGATATCGGGAGAGCTCGATCCGAGCGGCACATAGACAAGCCCGAGCTTCTCGTCGACGGCCGAAATGCTCCAGGAGTTTGGCGAGCCCGCCGTGAAATGATGCGAGGCAGACGGCATCTCGTTCGGATTGGGGTTGCCGGCGTCGAACGCCCAGATCAGGCGTCCGGAATAGATGTCGAAGCCGCGGATCACGCCCGATGGCACGCGATCGGAGTAATTGTCGATCACGGCGCCCCCGACGATCAGAACCTTGTCCGTGACCACGGGCGGCGAGGTGCCCTCGTAGAAACCGGGCGTCTGGATCTCGCTTCCTTCCTTCAGGTCGATCTGGCCGTGATCCCCGAAACTTTCGCAAGGCGTGCCGCTCCTGGCGTCCAGGGCGAACATCCGTCCGTCATTGGTCGGCACGAAAATGCGCTCCGGGCAATCGCTTGGAGCCGCCGCAGCGTCAGTGGTGACGCCGCCCGGTTTGGTCGCATGATAGGACACGCCGCGGCAGGTCATGTGCTGAAAGGTCTTGTTGTGCTGAACCTGCGGGTCGAACTTCCAGCGCAGCTTGCCGGTCGCCGCGTCAAGTGCGAACACGATCTGATGCGGCGAGCAAGTGTAGAGCAGATCGCCGATCTTGAGCGGCGTTGCCTGGTTGGTGATCTCGTCGGGATCATCAGGTCCTTTGTAATCGCCGGTTCGGAATTCCCAGGCGAGCTTGAGGTCCTTCACATTGGCGTTGCTGATCTGGGTGAGCGAGGAATAGCGCGTGCCAAGGCCGGTGCCGCCATAAGCCGTCCAGTTTTCGCCGGCGGCGGGCGGGGCCTGCCCGGACGAGGCAGTTGCGTCCGTCACGTCGCTTTCTCGCAGGATACCTGCGAGATCGTGGCGGTCATGCGTCAGCGAGACGCCGAGCACGATGGCGGCTCCGATCAGCACGAGGCCGAGAGCCCATCGCGCTGCGCGCGAGCGGGGCACGAGCCGGCGCGCGATGAAGGGGAGGAGAAGCCAGACGCCCAGTGGCGCAAGCACATCGCCGCGTGGCGCCAGCGACCAGAAATCGAAGCCCGCTTCCCAGACCGCCCACACCACCGTGCCGAGCAGCAACGCCGCGTAAACCCAGAGCGCCTCCGCGCGACGGCGCGCGAGCAGCCAGCTTGTGACGAGAAGCATGATGCCGGCGACGAGATAGTAGACGGAGCCCCCCAGCGCCGCGAGCCAAATGCCGCCGGCGGTAAGAAACAATCCCATGACGGCGACGACCAAGACGGTGACGGCCAACAACGGCGCGTCTCGAAACAGGCTTGGCGATCGATGGATCGAGGTCATTGGATTTACTTCAACGTATAAAGAAAAGCGGCTATATCGCGCGCGTCCTTTTGCGGGATGCCCATTCTCGGCATGGCATTCCCTGGCAACGCCCGCTGCGGATCCTCGATCCAGGCAGCCATGTTGTCCGGCGAGTTCTGGATATAGCCGGCAATATAAGTGCGAGTCCCAATCCGCTGGAGCGGGGGACCAACATTTCCGTCGGCGCCAGCGACGCCAGGAATGTCGTGGCAAGTGCCGCACTGGTATTGCTTGACGAGGTCGGTGCCGCGGCGCGCATCACCCATGAAATTGTCCGCGCCGGCCGCCTTACCCGGCTTGCAAGCGCCCGCCGTCACGGCCAGCAGCGAGACGATCAGTAATCGTGTCGTTGGATGGATCATCCGGCTGCTCCGCTCCGCCGATCAGGGCTTTTGGCCGAAGTTGAATGTCTTGGTGGCCGACCAGGGATCCGTCGTCGAAACCTGCTCGCTCGGGACTTGCTCGACTTCGGGCGACAAGGGATTGGCGGAGAAGGTTCGGCCCCATTGTCGGTTGGGATCGTTGCTGATCTTGCCGATATAGGAGACGAGGTCCCAGATCACGCTGTCCGGCAGCACGCCGCCCCAGGCCGGCATGCCGTTCGGCCGTCCCTGGTAGATCGACAGATAGATGTTTTCGGGTTGCGAGCCGTAAGTGAAGAGATTGTTGCTCAGCGCCGGTCCCATGCCGCCGCCGCCGTTCGGCGCGTGACAGCCGATGCAATTGAAGCTGACATAGTAGGTCATGCCGCGTTGCTGAGCGTTGGGATCGCCCTGGACCGGGTTCTTGATCTGCGGCGGATCGGGCTGCGCGCCCGGGAACAGCGTGGTCACGGGAACCTGCATGAACACGCCGGGACGGCCATTGCCAACGCGGCCGCCGAAATTTGGACGGGGCGCCAGTACCGGTGCGTGTACCTCCTGGGATTGAGGCAGGGTTTGCTGCGCGAGCGTTGCGCCGTCGGGAGCAGCCGCCAAGAGCAAGGATAGAGCACTTGCGCGCAACGCCATGGCAGACATCACTCGTGTCCTCCCGAGCCCGCGGCTGAACCGTCGACCAGAGGAACGCCGTAGCTTCGCAGCAGAGCGGCGATCTCGGATCGATGTTCGTCGATGAACACATTCAGCTGATCTCGTAGAGCGTGGTCGCCTTTGCGGACGCCCATCGAGATGGCGAACTGGAACTGTTGAGGCGCGAAGCGCGCGCCGTCCTGAATCGGAGCGACCGTCAGCGGCACCTCGGATTGCGCAGCGAAATAGCCGCCCAGCGGCCCCCATGCTGCGGCGATGTCGATCTCGCCGTGTTCGACAGCCTCGATCAGGCGTGCGGGCGGATCGGCCTGACGATAGTCACCGTAGATCGAGTAGCCGCGGACATTGTCGACGATGCCGAGCTCACCGAGCGCCTGCGCCGGCGGCGGATTGTTGCCGTCGTCACCCACGAGGTGCACGCCGATTATCAGACGATGCAGGCGCGGGTCGAGCAGGGACGAGAGATCGAGATGCTGGCTTTGACGGCTTACGAACACATAGCTGGAGCGATAATATGGCTTTGTGGTTTCCACCCGATCGTAGCCGGCCGGCACGCCCATCACGACGTCGCATTTCTCGGCCTTGAGGGTGTTACGGATGAAGCCGCGGCGCTGCGCCCACCAGGTGTAGGTGGTCTGCCGTCCCAGCTTCGCAGCCACCATCGTCGCCAGCTTGTTCTCGAAGCCAGCCTCGGCGCTGTTGGAGAACGGCAGATTGTTCGGGTCGGCGCAGACACGAAGCTCGCCATCCGCACTTGCAGGAACGGCTGACGCGAGGCCGGTCAGGGCGCCGATGGCAAGGGCGGCGCAATTATCGCGGAGGCGCATGGCTGCCGTCCTGAGAGCTGGCGCTGCCAAGTTTGAACACCAAGAGTTCGCTGCCGCCGGCGGTGTAGAACGGCAGATCCTGCATCGCTCCAGTGAAGCCGAGGGCTCCGTTGCGCACCCGCTGGTCGACCTCTGCATTGGCAACCGCTCCGGGCCAGCCGCCTACGCCGGAGAGGATCGCTATGTATTGTTGTCCATCCGCGCCGCGATAGGAGATCGGCTGGCCGATGAACCCCGAGCCGGCGCGGAACTGCCAGAGGACATTGCCTGTCCTGGCGTCCACCGCCTTGAACATGCGGTCCATCGTTCCGTAGAATGCGACATCGCCGGCGGTCACCAGTGCGCCGCTCCAGACAGGCAGCTTCTCGTGGATCTCCCACACCTTCTTGCGCGCGACCGGATCCCACGCCATGAACTCGCCGCGATGTCCGCCGGGACCGGCGTACATGTCGACCTCCGCTCCGACATAGGGCGTGCCCGCGATGTAGCCCACCTGCGAGGCCTTGAAGTTCATGCAGAGATGCTGATGCGGCACGTAGAGCAGCTTTGTGCGCGGCGACCAAGCTGATGGCTGCCAGTCCTTCGCGCCCGGCGCAGTCGGGCAGATGTTCTCGACCGTCTTGCCGACCAGCGGGGTCTTCTCCTCATTGGGAATGATCTTGCCGGTCTTGAGATCGACGCCCTTGTAGGCGTTCACGAACTCATATGCGTCCGCCGAGATCACTTCGCCGGTGGCGCGATCCATGACGTACATGTACCCGTTGCGGCCAGGATGGATCAGCACCTTGCGACGCTGACCGTTGAGTTCGAGATCGACCAGCACGTTTTCGTTGATCTCGTCATGGTCGAACAGATCGTGCGGGTTCACCTGGTACGCCCATTTCGCGCGCCCACTGTCAGGATCGCGCGCGAAAATGGTCGTGCTCCAGAGATTGTCGCCGCTGCGCTGGTTGGCATTCCATGGACTTGGATTTGCGGTGCCATAATAGATTAGGTTGAGATCCGGGTCGTAGGAGATCCATCCCCACATCGTGCCGCCGCCAACCTGCCATCGGTCGGCGGGCCAGCTCTTGACACCAAGATCCTTGCCTTTGAGGTTGTCATAGAAGGGCTTGAAGTCGTCGCCGATCAATACGTCCTTGTCGGGTCCCGTCGCGTAGGCGCGCCAGGCGATTGCACCCGTGTTCTCGTCCAATGCGGTGACCCAGCCGCGCACGCCGAGCTCGCCGCCGCTGTTGCCGATGAGCACCTTGCCCTTCACGACGACGGGCGCCATCGTGATGGTCTCGCCCTTGTTGATCTCGCCGAGCTTCGTATGCCAGAGTTCCTTCCCGGTCTTGGCGTCAATGGCGACCGAGTGGTTGTCGAGCGTATTGAGGAAGACCTTGCCGTTGTCGAAAGCCAGTCCGCGGTTGACCACGTCGCAACAGGCAACGCCGGCCGCGGCAGGCTCCGGCTTCGGCGCATACGACCATTTCAGCTCGCCCGTTGTCGCATCCAGCGCGAACACGCGGTTCGGGTAAGGTCGGGCATAAGGACTGACCACATACATGGTCCCATCGATGACGAGCGGAGCTGCCTCTTGCCCGCGATCGACGCCGACCGAAAACGTCCAGGCGAGTTGCAGGCGGGATGCGTTTTTGGCGTTGATTTGGTCGAGATCGCTGTAGCGGGTGTTGGCGTAGTCACGCGCCGCCATCGGCCACTGGCCGGGATCCTTCATGCGGTTTGTAAGATCGCCTTGAGCGGAGACCGGCGCTACCGATGCGCCGTACGCGCAGACCATGCCGATCATTCCGGCCAGCAGGCGTCCGACGCCAAACTTTAACATAGGTGAACTTCCCCACGGCGTTGACGAGGCCGTGCCGTGCTGCAGGCCGGTTTGCGAACATACAAACGTTGCTGCCGCGCATGGTTCCTATCCGCGGGAGCGGTGCGAGTGCCGCTATCGCACGACGTTTCCCGACACGCCCGCACCGAGATCGACCGCAATCTGATCCTCCTTGCCGTCGCATTTGGGATGACCAAAACCCGACGGGCTTTTGCCGTCCGGGCCGATATCGTAGATGATCGCATCCTTCATGTTGGGGCTGACGCCGGCCGGCACGTGATCGAGACCGAGGAAGTGACGCACGCGCCACGCAACATTGTGATCCGCGCAGGAGCTGTCGCCGCTGACGCCGAGTGCACCGGCGATGCCGTTGCCGTCATAGAGAGCGAGGCCTCCGCCGAAGACGATCACCCCGCCGACGGGCTTTCCGACCATGGGATCATGCGCCGTTCCGAAATCATCCGGTGTGCCTGCGTAGATGACTTCCGGGGATGGCGGATTGCTGAGCGCGGCACCGAACAGGTACCCTCCGGGCTGCGTGCCAGCGTACAGATTCGCGGTCGCCATGGCCTTGGTCTTCAGGCTGAATGCATTCGCCGTGTTGGCTTTCTCCGCGGCGATGGCACGGCTGCCGAGCCATTGGTCATCGACTTTGCTGCCACTGTAGGCGACAGCACAGACAACACCCTGCCGGTTTACCACCGCAGCCCATTCGTTATTGTCGAGGCCACCGTTGCTCGGACCGCCGCCGGGCTTGACGCTCTTCTTGAGAATGTCGGCGAGCTGATCGTGATCTACCGGACAAGACATTCCCGCGCGCGATTGATCCTGCGCAGTTGCGACTTGCGGCATCGCGAGAGCCGCCGTGAGAACGGTAGCCACCAGGACGGATCGTTTACCCATTTGCCCTCCACGGATGGTCGAAGTCAGCAGGCGAACGTTGCATCAAACCGGCGGTTCCTATGCATCGCGATCTCGTATCATCACTCAGCCCGCGGGTCCAAGCGCCGTCCGGCGGGCGGGCGCGTCGAATGCCGTCAGCCAGCGATAGGCGAAGAATAGCGCGGCGCCGGTGTAGAGCAGCCCCATCGGAACCCACATCAAGATGCCTGCAAGTTGCTGATCCTCGAGCTGCGACAGGCCGAATTCGCCGGCGAGCGCGCCTTGGCCCGGAATCCACACCCGTGTCGACAGCGTCAACAATGCCCCGAGCACGCCGGAATGCAGCACGGTGACGAACAGACAGACGATCGCAATGCCGTCGCGAAGCCGTATGCTGCGGCCCACGCCGCGGCCATGAAGCAGCACCCACCAGAACAGCAGAGCCGTGGTGAAGAAGCTGATGTGCTGGAAGCGGTGGACGGTCGTGTTCTGCAAAGCCCAGGTGTAAAGCGGTGGGGCATGCCAGACCCAGAGCGCAAGGCCATGCAGGCCAGTCGCGCTCAACGGATGGCTGATGACAGCCCATGGCCGCGCCACAATCGGAAGGTTGAGCCATCGGCCAGCTGTCGGGCGAAGCGTTGCGGGCAGACCCCACAACATAGGCCCGTTGATCCGTGCAAAGGCCATCAGCGGGGCGCCGACGACCATGAGCAGCTCGTGCTCGATCATATGGGCGGTGAACAGGCGCTCGCCGAGCCAGTGAATCGGCGAGGTGAGGGCGAGCGCGACGATCAGCCAACCCGTCCAGAATGCACCAACCTGACGAAAACTGACGCCGCGGCCTCCACCGGCATGATGCCAGAGCCGCTGGGTACCGATGTAGAATCCGATGCCGACCACATAGAGCGGAGTGAGGAGCCAGCGATCCGAGCTCCAGAGCGATCCCGTATCGACCTCGGAGAGTCCATGCGCCCGGGCCGGCCCGGCGAATAGGCTCAGCAACAATGTTAGCAGGGTCAGCGCAAGCATGGACTGATCATCAGCGAAGCGGCAAGCTGGTTCGCGATCACCAGTGCGAACAGCACGCCGGAGCCAACGCCGAGCCAGGCCATGAATGTCCTGGGACCGCCGCCTTGCGTGTCGCTCCATTGCGCGGCAACGCCCCGACGAACCGCACGGGCCGAGATCGCCGTTCCCGCAAGAGCCACGACGGCCAGCACGGAACTCATGATGGTGCCGCTTAGCCGGGTCGTCTCGCATGAGAAATGAGCGAGCGCGTAGACGCCCTGCAGGTTGATACCCCAGGCCAGCGGCCCGAGAGCGACGCCGGCCCAATAGAGCAGCCTTGTATGTTCTTCAGTCTCGGTCATAGGCGTGGCACCCAATCGAGCAGGGCATAGAGCGGCAGCCAGGCCAGCACGACGAAATTCCAGTAGAAGACATTGTCGGTGACATCGCTGAACCGGCGCGGTTTGGCGTGGCGCGTGAACATCAGCACGGTCAGCACCACGGTATCGCCGAGATCCGTGGCGAGGTGGGTCGTGTGAAGCCCGAGGATCAGCCACACGATCGATCCGTAGGCCGAATTGTCCCAGCGCGTATTGAGGTGGGCGAACTCGAAGCCGCGCAGGACCAGCAACACAATGCCGATCAGCGACATCACGATGAGGCCGACCCGCACTTTAGGAAGATCCTGCCGGTGTGCAGCGCGATTTGTGAACTCGTTAGGGATGATGCTCAGCAGATAGATCACGACCTCTGCGGTACCGGGCCAGAGATCGGGTGGTGATGCTCCAATCGGCCAGCTGGAGTTGACGGCATAAAGATACAGATAGGCGCCGATCGCGATGGCGAATCCCATGCCCTCCAGCGCCATGAATCCCATGGCACCCCACCACGGACCGCTTCGCGGGCCGTAGCCATAGGTCGGCAAGTCGCCAACGTTACGGACGATGGTTTGTCTCACTCCTCGTCCTCCCTGCTGCCGGCCGGCCAGAACCAGCCGATCAAGGCGACCGCCATCGGCGGGGTGCCCCACAGGACGGCCCACGGCGTGAAGATCGAGCCGATGAAGAACACTGTCGTCGCGAGCGCCGTCAGCAATGGCCAGATGCTCGGCTCGGGAGATGCCTCGCGGGTCTGTGGCTCGGCTTCGGCAAGCGACGTCAAAAGGACTTCCCGCCGATCGACGCTGAGGCCCGCGGCGACCGGCAGGCTCTCACCGTCGAGCCATAGCGGCTCCCGGTGTTTAACAACGGGAATGCGGTCGAAGTTCTGCGGCGGCGGCGGCGAGGACGTCGCCCACTCCAGCGTCGAGGCATCCCAGGGATTGTCGCCGGCGAGCGCGCCGCTCCGCAGACTGCGGATCACGTTGACCAGCAGCAACGCAAAACTGAGAGCGAAGATGAGAGCGCCGCCGCTGGACAGCAGGTTGAGATGCGCCCAATCCATGTCGGCGGTGTAAGTGTAGACCCGGCGCGGCATCCCGATCAGCCCGAGGATGTGCATCGGGAAGAACGCGATATTGAAGCCGACAAAGGCCAGCCAGAAATTCCAGCGCCCAAGCCGCTCGCCGAGCATCCGGCCGGTGATCTTGGGAAACCAGTAGTAGACCGCACCGATGAGCGGGAAGATCGCCCCGCCGATCAGGACGTAATGGAAGTGCGCGACGACGAAGTAGGTGTCATGTACCTGGGTATCGATCGGGACCGAGGCGACCATCACGCCGGACAGGCCGCCCATCACGAAGATCACGATGAAACCGATCACGAACAGGAGCGGCGTGCGGTAGACCGGCCGGCCATCCCAGAGTGTCGCCAGCCAGCAGAAGATCTGCAGTCCGCTCGGCACTGCGATCAGCATGCTGGATGCCGTGAACAGGCCGGCGCCGAGCTGAGGCAGGCCTGTCACGAACATGTGGTGGACCCAGAGGCCGAACGACAGAAAGCCGGTCGCGATAAGGGACAAGATAACGACGGGATAGCCGACCACGGGGCGGCGGGCGAAAGTCGCCAGGATCGCCGACACCATGCCCGTTCCGGGTATGAAGATGATGTAGACCTCGGGATGGCCAAAGAACCAGAACAGGTGCTGCCAGAGCAAAGGATGGCCGCCTGACGAGGAGTCGTAGAAGCGCGTGTTGACGAGACGGTCCAAGATCAGCGACGTCGACGCGACCATGATCGAGGGCATCGCGAACATCACCAGGAAAGCCGTGACCAGCATCGCCCAAACGAAGAGGGGAATGCGGTCGAGAGTCATCCCGGGCGCGCGCAGCTTGAAAACTGTCACGACGATCTCAACGGCAACAGCGAGGGCGGCGACTTCGGTGAAGGTGATCATTTGCGCCCAGACGTCCGGGCGCTTGGTCGGCGTGTATTGCAACGATGACAGCGGGACGTAGGCGAACCAACCGACATCCGGACCGACGTTGAGCGCAAAAGAAATCCAGAGAAAGCAGCCTCCGAACAGAAACATCCAGTAGCTGAACGCGTTCAGCCGCGGGAACGCGATGTTGCGCGTTCCGACCATCAGCGGCACGAGGTAGACGGCGAACGCCTCCATGACCGGCACGGCGAAAAGGAACATCATCGTCGAGCCGTGCATCGTGAAGATCTGGTTGTACTTATCGGGCGACAGGAATGTCTGTTCGGGGCCGGCGAGCTGAATACGCATTAGGATCGCAAGAACGCCGCCGAGCAGCAGGAAGACGAAGGCGGTGACGATGTAGCGCCGTCCCACCACCTTGTGGTCAACAGACATAAGAGCGCCGAGAAAACCGGATGGAGTTCGCCAGAGGCTATCGAGCCGTGTCGAAAGCTGCAGGCCGTTCAGTGCATCGTCGCGCAACTCGCGCTGGTCGGCGGTGACACTCACTTGAGCTGCTCCAGATAATGAAGGATCGCGATGAGCTCACCCGATTGCAGCGGCATCTTCGGCATGTAATTGCCGGGCTTGATGTGCTGCGGATCGGCGATCCAGGCGCCGAGCGAGGCAGTCGTCATCGGCAGCGTTCCCGCAGCGATCGTCGTCCGGCTACCGACATGGGTCAGGTCGGGGCCCAACTGTCCACCGGCGAGCGTGCCGCGAATGGTGTGGCACAGCGCGCATCCTCGCGCGCGGAACAGCTGCTCGCCCTGCTTGCCGAGCTGGTCGGACGGGCTATGCGCGCTTTGATTCTCTCGATCGCGCCAGCGGCCGAATTCATCCGGCGGCAGCGCGAGCACGGCAAAAGCCATGTGTGCATGCTGAAGGCCGCAGAACTCGGCGCACTGGCCGCGATAGATGCCGGCGCTCTTCGCCGTGAACTGCAGCTCATTCTTTTGTCCAGTGATGAGGTCCATCTTGCCGGTCAGGCTCGGGACCCAGAAGCTGTGGATCACATCGGCGGATTCCAGCTCGACCTTGACCGGCTGACCAGTCGGAATCCGGATCTCGTTGGCGGTCACGAAGCTCCTGTCGGGATTGCCGTCCTCGTAACGAACTTCCCACCACCATTGATGGCCGATGATCTTGAGCGTGAGGGCATGCTCGTCCCTCGCGAACACGGTGCGCTGCCCGGCATAGCTGACGATGGAGAGGCCCAGAACGATCACGAGCGTCGCCAGTCCTAGCCCAAGCACGACGCGCCCGGTGACGCGCTCGAATGGGATATGCAGCGCGAGCGGCTGGTCCGTGGTACGCTTCCTGCGCAACATCCCGATGATCAGAACGATCACCACTGCGACCCAGACGACTGAGGCGATCGCCAGGAATATGAAGAAGGTTCGCAGGATCTCGTCGGATTGCAGCCCTTGCGGCGCAAGCGCAGACTGCCGTCCGGCACAGGCGGCCAACGGCAGCAACGCAAATGGCACCAAGGCCGTACGTATCCGAACAGGCATCGATGTCGCCGAGCTCCCCTTGCCCCAGGGCGAACCGATCGCTTGTATGAAGGTTCCTATTCGGCCTCGGAACGGCGGCGTTGGAGCTACCCGTTCCGGCACATCCGCGAGCGTCGACACGCGAACGTCAGGTGGACGACGATCCGCAGGCCAATCCAGCGTGCCACCGCGGGATTAGAAAGGCCATCCTTTCGTGGCGATCACGATGGCCAGGTCGGCGCCAGCCATCAACAGCAGGACGGCGAGGACTGCAATGACCGCTCCGGGTTGAGTGATCCCACGCAGATCTTCAAGCATGTGTCGTTCCGCTGATGATGCCGTACGTTTTACCTTGCCATCGGCTTTTGTGGGTCGTCGCGGCGCTGCGCGGCTTCCGTGTTTCGGTCCAGCTGCGCGCGCTCGCTGCGGCGCAAGTGTCCGGACCGCCGGACGCCGTACCAGATCACCGCGCCAAGGACGAAGGCGCCGATGAACCACAACCACAAAGCTGTGGCCGAGACGTCTCCCAAAAGCATGCCGACGCCGGTATTGCCCATTTGTGTGCTCCCGTTGGATATGCGGGCAATGCAGGCGCTACGTGGTGGTTCCTAGATTTAGGAGGACGCCATTGGGTGCAATGCAGGCGCTGCAGAGAGCAGGGCGTCATGCGGCTCATCGTGCGCAGGCCGCCGACTATCGAATGCTGCGACCAATCGTCGGTTCGATCAGTCGTTCCGGTCGGCGCAGGCTGCGGCGATCGATACAGGAACGACGGCTGTGGATGCCGATTGCCCTGTGAGGATGGAGAAATGAGGAGACCACGATGTCCGAAATGCCTCCCGTGCCGGCAGAGCAACGCAGCAACAAGGGACCCGGTTCGGATCCCGCGACGGAGCCGGAAGATAAGATTCCTGAGCGTGAGAACTTCGACACTCAGGGGCGCCAGGGAAACATCAAACAGAACACTACCAATCAAGGCTATCAGCAGGATCGATGATGCCGCACAAGAACCCAGACGCGGAACGTTTCGGCGGACCCGGTTCCTCCCGCCAGGATCGGAAACATCCTGAAAAGGGAGGGCGCGAGCACGATGCACCGGCGCCGGGAGCGCCGACCAACAGCCCGAAATCCCAAGTCTCGGGCGGCGGTGGCGAACGCGATCAACACCATACGCACGACGATCGCCACAGGAGCTGACGCGGAACCACAAGCTGGGAGCAATGGAACGGAGAGACGAGATGCGCATGACAAAGTTAGGGATTCTGCTGATCGCCGCCCTCGCGACAGCGTCCATCGCCCCCGCCTTGGCGCAGGGGGGTGGCGGAGGTTCGGGTGGGTCCGGTGGCGGAGGTGCGGGCGGTTCTGCCGGCGCAAGCGGCGGTGCAGTATCGGGCGCTGGGAGCCAGGGCAGCGCAGCCACGTCAGGCAGCACAGCCACGTCAGGCACCGCCAACTCCTCGAACCCTGCCGATGCTGCGCGAGGTACGACGACCCTCGGAACGAACGGCGCAGGCACCGCCCAGTCGGGCGGCGGGAGTGGCCCAAAAGGATCGACCACGGTGGGACGACCTGGCAATCTGGCGGGCGGCACCAGCAGTGGACGCATCGACGGAACAACCACGCCGGGTCCCTCGCTGCAGGGCGACGATCGGATCCGATCCGAGAATGCGCCAAACTCCAGCGTCGATCGTACGGTCAAGAGCATCTGCAAGGGCTGCTAATGGCGCTGACTGAAAATCAGGGCGCCGGCTTGTCCGGCGTCCAATCGAGATCCGTGTTATCGTGCGGTTCGGGATCGGGCGCGCACGGTTCGATCTTCAGCTGATCTTCCAGCACCGGCTTTCTGCCGTCGTGCTCGACCAGCCCTGCCTGATCTGCCTTCTCGAGCGTCTCCTTCTTCGTCGAAAACGCCCGGCTGAGCTTCTCTCCATCCTTGAACACGGCGTATGGCATGTTCTTCTAGCCTCCCTGATCGAGCCAAGACGCTTTTTCAGCATCCTCTCCAACATGTCGGCGACAGACGCGCTCGCCATATCGTGCGTTCCTATCGAGGGGCATTTCCGCAAGAGACGCGTCGGCAAGAGCCTCGGAGGAACCGTGGCGATAGCCCTCGCTTATCATCCTATTGGAGGCAGGGCATGGGCAAAAAAACAATACGCCGCTTTACCGTTTCGTCTGGAAAATTCCGAGCTGCGCGTGATGCTGATCACGACCAGGCGCAAGCGCAAATGGAGCGTCCCGAAAGGCTCGTTGATTCGCAACACGGAGCCTCATCGCACCGCTGCGCTCGAAGCCTATGAGGAAGCGGGGCTGATCGGGGTCATCGCGAAACGTGCGTTGGGCAGCTTCAAGCATCGCAAGCGGAAGGGCGAGCGCAAGCGGACCATGGACGTCGATGTCTTTCCGATGAAGGTGCATGGCCGCGAGCGCTGGTGGCCGGAGAAGGGCGAGCGAGAGGCGATCTGGGTCTCGCCCAAGCGAGCGGCCCAGCTCGTGCACAAAGATGAACTGCGGCGCCTGATCGTTCGCTTCGCAGCGCAAACGGTATAGATGAGGACAAGATCCTTGCCGGAAGAGAGGTGAAGGACTGTTGCGCGCCGGTGAGCTCAGCCAGGAACAGTCGGAAAGAACAGCGATTAGACCCGATCAACCATGAGAGAACTACCATGGACTTCAAAGACGCGTCCGCAATGACCGAAGCATCTGGCCTTGCCGATAACACCGGTACTGGAAAGGTCTCCACAGCAAGCGGCAATGGAGCCAGCAGGCCGCATGAACCGCCGGGCAAGACCGCTACAGCGCAGGTCGCGCAGCAATTGCGAGACATCGCCATGACCGCGCCGTTGCGGTCACTGGTCGCGGCCTTCATCATTGGGGTCCTCGTGGCCCGGCGGCGTTGAGGCGGGACCGCGGACGTTGCGATCGTAGCGGCGCAATCGATGCGGCGTGACGTTGGAACGTCTCTTCCGACCACAGGTTCTCGAACGATCCCACGGAGAGATTGGTATGAATGAAAACGACAACACGACGTCCAGGTCGCGACAGAGCAGCTCCCTCGGCTGGGCCGTCGGCGCCATCTTCGTCATAGCCGTCATTGCGGCCGTCTTTTTCTACGACGGACGGGACGTCGGTCATCAGGCAACCACGACAAGTCCGACCAACGCTCCGAGCGTGACCACCGGCTCGAGCGGATCCGGTTCGGCCAACAAGTAAGTATTCCGAGACGGGCCGCCCGGTGATGGGCGGCCCGTTTGTTTATGACCTCAGGTCAGTGCATTCGTCACGGGCGCTTCGTTCATCTGCTCGACCTGCGCCCCACTGTCGGGCCGCGCCGGTCCCAGCACCGGCTCCTGACCGAGCGGCTCGAACCCGCCGCGGAAGGTGAACGTCCCCTGACCGTCGATGGACGGACCCTCGCAATATCGACCGGGCTGCAGGGAGTCGCCACCGCGCTCCGTGCCCATGAACATGTAGCTGAACTCGGTCGCCTCCTTGCTGCGATCGAAGCTGTTCGGGATCGGCAGCGATGCGTCCGCCCCCATTTCCTCAATGACCGCGAGCCATTGCTGCTGATGCATCGTATCGCGGGCGATGAGGTAGCTCAGCATGTCCTGCATGCCGGGATCGTTCGTGGAGTTGTAGAGGCGCACCGCGAGCGTTCGTCCCGTGGACTCTGCCGCGACGTTACAATACATGTCGGCCGCAAGGTTACCGCTGGCGTAGATGTGCGAGCAGTTGAACGGTACGCCGTCGCAATTGCCGGGAAATGCCGACAGGCCGCTCGAGAGGATGTGCTGATGCAGCATGCCCTCGATCACATGTCGCGGCCGTTCGCCGCCGTTCATGACGGCGCCGACGACCGGGTTGGCCTGCAGCGTCGTCTCCTGCGTCGTTGCCGGCGCCTCCTCGAGGTTCAGCGCAACCGCCGTCGCAAGCATTTCGATAAGGCTGATTTCTTCGGTCGCGGTGTTGAGAAGCACGTCCCGATACTTTGCGGGGCCGCGAGCGCCCCACGCCTGGAAGAAATATTGGAGGCAGACGCGGATCTCGCCTTCGACGCCGCCGATGGCCTGCTGCAGCTGACGGGCGAAGAGGGGATCGGGCTTCTCGACCCGTACGGGATATTGCAGTCGCTTGTCGAAATAGTACATGCACAGCTCCTTTTTGTGTCCTGGCACATGGGCGCAATGAAAAGCTGTCAGGTTGCGTTCCTAAAACATTTCTCGCGTGTTCTGGACATGCTCTGAAATTGCCGCCACCTCATTCCGCAAAAATGGCGTGGCCCCGGCGCGAGGGAGGGTCCCGCCGGAGCCGGACGCGCGCTTGTCACAGGACGGCAATTTCGTCGAAACGCTCGGCAAGCCGGATTTGTCATCACCAGTCACGGTGCGGCGGTCAGAGGCCGGGCTATGTGCACGGCTCCGGTCATGGCGTATCGAAGATTTGCTATCGCAGGTCAGGTTGGGTCCCGGTCCGGAACTCGCGTGGCTTTTGCAGACTCCCGTTTGCGCTAGGAACGACCGCTCGGGATGGCGGTTGCGGCAACGAAGCCAGTCGAACGGAGGACAGGAAATGGCGAACACTGCGCGCGACACTTTCGTTGTTGGACTACGCAATGCACATGCGATGGAAGTGCAGGCGAGGGAGTTGATGGAACGTCAGTCGGAGCGGCTGGACGAATATCCGGAGGTGAAGGCCAAAGTAATCGCTCACCTTCAGGAGACCAACGAGCAGCTGCAACGGCTGGAGCGATGTCTGGAATCTTGCGGCGAGACCACCTCCAGTCTCAAGGACACGACACAGTCCGTGATGGCCAACATGCAGGCCATGGCGCATTCGGTTGCCGATGACGAGATCCTCAAGAATACTTTTGCCAACAACGCGTTCGAGAATTTCGAGATTGCAGCCTATAAATCGCTTCTCGCGCTCTGCGGCGCCGCCGGGGTCGCCGAAGCGAAGGAGCCGCTCGAAGCGTCTTTGAAGGAGGAGCAACGTATGGCGGCCTGGATCGAGTCCAACGTCGAGAAGGTGACGATGGCATATCTGGCGCACCAGCGGCAATCGGCGTAACCGCCGGCAGGCGCGGCGGCTCGCTTGACGCGCCGGTGTGCCGCCGCCCTGAGGCAATCGATGACACACATTATCTTCAGCGATTATCATCTTCAGCGATTATCGCAATCCGGCCGCGGAGCAGGCTTACGAAATCGCGTGGGACTTCCTGGCACGTGCCGGCGCGATCCGGGATGAGTTCGAGACTTGCGTGTTTCTTGCTCAGCGAATGGCCGCGATGGTGGACCAAGGGCACACAAACCGCATCCGCATGGCCAACCGGGCCATCAACGAATATCAGCAATACCTCGATGAACGCGAGGATCGCATCCACTGTGGTGAGGACGTCAGTCCATCTGCAATGAATGTCCGGTAACGCTCCGAGCCGTTGCGGCCTGATCGGCGTCAGTTCGGTGGATCTGCGGGCACGCCATCGGCGGTCGCGACTTCGGTCATCGTCCGTTATTATGCTCAGATCAACAGCGACCCAGTGGCGCGGGGCGGGGAGCGGCGCCGGTTCGCAACAGGAACGTGGCGGACACAATCTGCATTGTTGCTTGACGCAACCCGAGGAGAATAGGCATGCGAAAAGTTGCCCTTGCAGCGCTGGCGGTCGGCGCGATATCGACCGCGACACTTGCCCCGGCCGAAGCACATTGGCGGGGAGGAGGCTGGCATGGCGGTTGGGGCGGCCCGGGTCTGGGCTTTGGCCTTGCCGCCGGTGCCTTGGCGTTCGGCGCTGCGGCGGCCGCATCGCCTTACTATTACGGCGCGGGATACTACCCGGGGCCGTATGGGTATTATCGCCCCGGCCCGTACGCGTATTATGGCCCACGCTATTACGGTCCCCGATACTATCGCCCGCGGTATTACGGCCCGCGATATTATCACACTCATTACCGGCCCTACGGGTACTGGTGACGCCCGGCGAACAGCTGGGCCTTTTGATTCGACGATCACCTCTGCAAATCCGGAAGCCGGATTAGGAACGCGAGAAGTCGAACGAGCTTGGCACAATAGCGCTCAACGGAGGCTAATTCTTAGCCAGGCGGCCCCGGTGTTTTCCCAACCGGGGCCGTTTCACCGCGCGGGTGGACACCACGTCGAGCCCGTCCGTCCCGCGGTGAAGGATCGAAAGTCGCCCCTTGCCTCGAAGGTACAACTTTCGGCTCAACGAAGCTTCTTGCTTTCGATCGTGATCGAGCAGACCGGTCCGATCCCGTCGCGAACTTCGAGGCTCCACCGCCCATCCAATTCGAGAGAGTCCTCGATGTCGCGCGCCAGCCGTTTGGCGGCTATCCAGGCCGCGTGATCGTTGGCCAATTCCTCACCGACATCGTCATTGTGAGGGGCGCCGTTCGTGATCTGATAAAAATACCGCGTCATTGCTCTGCCCGACTTCGGAAAAGCAACTTAATCTATGTTGTTTTTGTTCCCTGAGAGGTGCTTGGATGTTTCGGGCAGTAAAGGCTCTACCGTGGTTTGCTCTTGAGCTCTGCCATCGCCTTCCGGGCAAGGAGACCTAGTTCTCCCAACGTGGTCCTGCCCTCCACTGCGGCCGCTAAAAGTCGCGCGGCAACGAGCTTCCGGGTTTTGTGATCTCCGCCATTGGGAAGCGCATCCCGGAATGTTTCTTCCAGGACGAGCTCCATTCTTCTCTTCAATTTGTCGCTCAACTCGCTTCCGGGGCCTTCGGCCGTTGCCCATCCTGGTGGTGTCATTGTCGTGCTTCTGCTTTCCCAACGGCTCGTCCGGCTATTTCTTCAGATGCGCTTACTGCGCATCTCATGACCCATGTTTGCCGGGTGTCGTTCGAGGTTTATCGGAGAAGCCGGGTGAGCGCCGCACCAAATGTTAAGGGTAGGATTGCCAGCTGAACACGGCGCGCTTGGTCAGGCGAGGCGCTAAGTGAACGCAAAGGAAGCATGGAAGGCGGCTGGACGAGCGCTATCTGAGCGCGAACCATCCCAGGACCGCGAAAATGGGGATGATGGCCACGGCGAAAAGGACCAAAGGTGATGGCTCATTGCCTGTACGATCGCTCATCGGAGCCTCCGAAGTGCTTGGGAATCTTGGGCTCGCCCTTTCGGATGCGTGGCCTCGCGGAATATCAATGTCAGCAAGGTGAGACTGTTCCTGAAGGAGAACGGTCCGATCCGCGCGGTCTCGCCGCTGGACCTTCAATGCCTCCTCTTGGTTAGGGCGGCCAACGCCTCTTGCATCGCGACCTCCGTTGGAACCTCGGCAGCACATTGTCGCAGCAGGTGGCGCGCCGAGCGTCGTTCCGAGGAGCACTCGCATGATCGATATCGTCGTCGTCCCCGGGGATTCGCCCAATTCATCGCTGGCCGGCGTATCGTGGGCTGCCATCGTTGCCGGCGCCGTTGCCGCCTGCGCGATAACGCTGCTGCTGCTGGCCTTTGGCACGGGCCTCGGACTGAGCATGGTGTCCCCCTGGTCAGGGTCGGGCGTTTCAGCGACAACGTTCAAGATCACCACCGGCCTCTACCTGATTGTCATCGCCATGATTGCCTCTTCGATCGGTGGATATCTCGCGGGCCGGCTTCGTTCCGGGTGGGCAGGCGTCCACGGCGACGAAGTCTATTTCCGCGACACAGCGCACGGCTTCGTGGCTTGGGCGCTGGCTTCGGTTCTCGGCGCTGCTGTGCTCGCGACCCCTGCGACAAGTATTCTCGGAAGCGCGACGACCGGAGCGGCCCAGGGCGTGGCGACGAGCGCCGGGCAATCCGGAGGTCCGATGGATAATTATGTAGATACGCTGCTGCGCGGTGACCCAGCCTCTCAAGCTTCGTCGGTCAATCCGTAGGAAGTCCGCGGCGAGGTTGTCCGGCTCTTTACCCGCAGTTTTCGTGATGGCGGCGAATTGAAGGGACCGGATCGAGAGTATGTCGCGAAAGTCGTCGCGGCGCGCACTGGTCTTGCGCAACCCGAGGCAGAGAAGCGCGTGAACGACGTGATCACGCAGGTCAAGGCCGACATGGATGCTGCGCGCAAAGCCACCGCATCCCTGGCGTTCTGGCTGACCGCTTCGCTGCTGCTGGGTGCGTTCTGCGCCAGCCTGGCCACGACCGAAGGTGGAGCGCTCCGTGACGGCACCTGGAAACGCCGTCACTAACCGAAAGGAAAGCCCATGCCGATCCTTCTATGGCTCGTCGGAATACCGATCCCGCTGATCATTCTGATCATGCTGCTGCGTTAGTCAACGCGATCGGTGCTGGCGTCGGTTGTGCGCCATGACGATGCGGTGGTCGTAGAGCTTCCGATACCTAGGAGCCTGAGAAATCCGAAGGCCTACCCGCCGGCGCCCGAACGGGCGCGGCTCATATGTCCGCCGCGCCTCCTGGTCGCATCGTTAGGACGGACCGAGTCAGGACATCGGTTGCCGCCCCGAGGCGGCGGCCCAAGGCCGCCGCAACCGCATCGACGCGCCGCCGCGAGGCGGATCATCATGGTCGTCGTCCAGCTTGCGCAAGGCGGCGAGAATGTCCGCGAGACGGATTGGTTGGTCCATGCCCGGGATCGCGCGCAAGGCAGGACGGGATTCCACGGCGAACATGTCGGACGCCCAGGACGACAGGATGACTCGCTTCTCCGGCGTGGTAAGTCCGCTGTCGTTCAACACCTCGTCGGCAGATCCGTAATGAGCGGCGGGGTGAAAGATGGCATTGAGATTGGTGGCATTCGTCTTTGCGTTGGTCATGGTCGTCTCCCTTATGCACTCCTTCCTAGGGAGCGTTACAAGATCCGGGCGGCGGACGTGCCGCCGCCCGGCAGGCCGTCAGGCGGCCTTCTTCTGCTCGATCCGGGGCGAGGCGGTCGCACCGGCGATCTGGATTCGGCGCGGCTTCATCGCTTCGGGCACCTCGCGGACCAGATCGATGATCAGCAGGCCGTCGCGGAAGGCGGCTTCCTTCACCTGGACGTAATCGGCCAGGTTGAAGACGCGGCGGAAGGGGCGCGCGGCGATGCCCTGGAACAGGAACTCGCCCGCGGGCTTCTCGGGCTTGCGGCCCTCGATGATGAGCGCGTTCTGCTCGGCGGTCGCGGTAATGTCGTCGGCGCCGAAGCCAGCTACCGCCAGCGTGATCCGGTAGTGGTCCTCGCCGAAGCGCTCGATGTTATAGGGCGGGTAGCTGTCCTCGCTGGTCTGGCGCAGGGCGCTGTCGACGAGGCCGGCCAGATGGTCGAAGCCGATGGTGGAGCGCCACAGCGGCGCGAAGTCGAAGGTGGTCCTCATATCCAAGTCCTCCAAAGAGCAAGATGGTTACGAAGGAACGCAAGACGGCGGTCCTGAGACCTCCGGCCGCGCCCGTGCCCGACCCTGGAAGGCGTCAGGCACACCGCTCTCGCGGCGAAAAACGAAATAGAAAAACGGAAGGGCGTTTCAAGAGGGGGCGGCCAGATTTTTTTCGGCTCATGTGATTGGTTAACGCGCAAGGGACGAACATTCGCGTACCGCACCGCTTTGCCATCTTGACAGCCGTTTCGCGCCGAATATTTTTCCGCTTGGGAATCCGCTTCCCACGTCTCGAACCATGAAGGATTTTGGAAGACCGTCAGGAGTGGCGACGATGCTCGACGAAAACCTTGCCCGTATCCGTGCGCACCGCAACAATATCCATCGCTATCGCAGTCTGCTGAAGACGCGACTATCGGACCTCGAACGCCAGTTCATCGAACGGCGTCTCTCCGAAGAGAGCTCGGCGCTCCAGCGACTGACGACCGGGTCCTTTCCCCTCGCATTCGATATGCCGAAAGTGCCCGCGACAGTGGGAGCTGCCTCATGACTGGCGTCAAGGACCTGTTGATCCGTGGCAGCGAGAAGGTCATCGCGCATTATCGGCTCCTGCTCGCCGGCGCAAACACGGAGAAGGAGCGCGAGCTTTACCGCGCCAGGATCGCGCGCGAGCAACGGCTTCTGGACCAACTCCGCGATGGTTCGCCCGGACGGTTCGCCGCATGAGTTGCGAAAACGAGGAAGATCGCTTTGCCGGCTACGACATCGTATTGAAGCAGCGCGGGCGCGGCCGTTGGAAGTGGACCGTCTGCGAGGTTGGAGGAGAAGCCTTGATGTCCGGCTCGGAATGCAGCCGCGCAGGCGCTAGATACAAGGCAGAGCGGGCGCTGTTTCTCCTGCTCTGCGCCGGCGCGTCCCGGGCGGATTCCGCCAAAGGGAAACATCCGGACTGGCTTTAGGAACTCTGGACGTCAATGGCCGGTTGTCCGCCGCTGGACCCTTGAAGCGGAGAACAACGTTGGAAAGCACGATCGTCGGAGAATTCGCCACGCGGCGTGAAGCCGAGCTGGCAGTGGAGCGCGTGGTCCAGGAGTTTGGCGTGGCGCGGGGTGACGTCTTCATTCAGCCCGCGGGGGCTGCGAATTCGTCCGGCACGCGGGCCGCAGGCGCGGACGTCAAGACCGCGCCCGCGCCGGAGGGCCAGCAAAAGTTGGAGGGCGAGATCGAGGTGTCAGTCGACTTCCATGGCGATGAACCCGAGAAGATCGTCGAGGCGCTGAAAGGCACCGGTGCAACGATGGTTCGCACCAAATAGAGCCTTCATCGGATGGCTGGGCTCAAGCATCCCGTGACCCCCGACGGTCGCTACTTCGTCGTCCGGGGCAAGCTGTGGCGGATGAGCAATCCAGGTCTTGATCCCGATGAGAAGTCGCGGCTGGTGAAGCATCTGATGGATGCGCGCCGTGCCGTGAAGGCCGCCAAGGCGGCGCGAAGCTCGGCGGCTGAGTCTGCCGCACGCGATCTGGTTGACGCGACGAAGCGCGGTTTGGGCGAACGCGGACCGGTCTGGTGGAAGGACGGCGCGCCCGACCTCAACAGGCATGCGGTCAAGAACAGTCCCTACGCGGCCTGGTACACGCGGATCAGGCGGGGATATTCGGAAGGTCCCGCGGCTTGCGCAGAAACGCCTGGGCCATGACTTCGTCCGGCGTGAGCCTATCGTAAGGGCGCGAATTTTTGCGCGATTCTAGGTTTGATGGTCGGCCGTTGGGTAGGCGATCAGCGTCTTGGAATGCGTCTGGCGCGATTGTAGCGTCAATTATTCGTCGCGGAATCGTTCGCCGCACCTGCTGCATCGGTAAAGATCTATCAGCTTGCCGGATTCCGTATCAAGCATAGGCGTCAGGAGGCACGGTCGGGTCCCGCAATGTGGACAGGCCCGATCGGCCAAGTGCAATCGAACCTCATCGTCATCCATGGGCGTCATATGCGACTCTCTCCCCTCGGGGGAGACAGCATCAATCTGCGGTTCCTACTTCCACATATGTTAGGAGCAGCTCAGGAAGCCCGGTGATGAAGGCCATCATTGTGCCTGAGAGGAAGGGGAGTTCGTCAATGGGAACTTCCGGTAACCTTCGGTTTTGGTGACTGCAACGTCGTGAAGGCGTTGCCCAAAGGACCGCTGGCTCGATTGGGACGCGACGCCCATATGGCCGGCGGCTCCGGAGGGACGCGGTTGTCGATCGGCGGCCGGAAGGTCGTCTCCCGCACGTTAAGATCGGACGCTTGCTGCTAATCAACCGCGAGTGCTGCCGTCGTAATTGACCCGCCGGCTTGATATCTGAATTACCGCAATCCTTGTTTGGACCTCCAGCTTGTGATGGACGTTTAGAAAAAATGTGTAAGGAATTTATCTGACGACACACATGGAGACGTTTGAGACTTATCTGGAGCGGAAGTACCAGGAAATCATGCTGTTGAATGCCAGCCTGTGTCGTCCGCAAAACCTGTCTCGTCCACGCTCCGTAGACGAGATTATCAGGATGAAATTCCAACTGACTGCCGCTCTGCGTGCGGAGCACGAACTTCAGGATTGGAAGGCGACCGAGACGGCGTGGTCCACGACGGCGTGTCCTGCAAGCGGGCCATTCGTATTCAGTTACGACTATCAGCGCGCGGACCTCAGCGTCAGCGGACCGATGTTCTATGAACTTGGCGCCGGCTGCAGCAGCGAACTCTATTACAGTGCGTCCGGCATGGCCGCGATCTCGGCCGTGATGCTCTCGGCCGTGCAAGTTCTTGGCAGTGGCGAAATCCTGGCAATGACGGGGTCGTACGCAGAGACGCTGGAGTTAATCGAACGCTTTACGCCCAGCCTGCAAATCGTCTCTCCAGAGCTGCCGCTTGCCGCCACATCGACCGGCTTGCCAAGGGTCCTTCTGCTGGATTCATGTCTGCCTGCGACGGCGTTCGAAGCCATTCTGCGCTCCAGCAGCTCTGAACTCGACCTATTGGTATTCGATACAACATGCTTTGCAGTCCGTTCCGGCCGCATCCGCCGGGTCCTGCGCTGGGCGCAGCGCCAACAGGTTCCCGTTGTCATGGTACGAAGCCACAACAAGTTGGATTCACTCGGGGCGGAGTATGGGCGCCTGGGGTCGGTGGTTTTTGTCAGATGGAAGAATGCAGGCGATGAGGGCAGGAGCGTCATCATCGAACGCCTGACGGCGGAGGTCCGCAATGCAATCCGGCTGTTCGGCGGGGCTGCGCTCCCGGCTCATTTTCCGCCCTATGTGGGCCGTGAAGCCTATTGGATGCTGACGAAGAAGCGCGTCGCAGCCATCTTGCGCAATGGCCGTCGTACCGCGCGGATGTTTAGCCGCATGCTCGCGTCGCAATCGGCCCAGCTTCACTTCACCCACGGCCTTTACGTCACCCTGCGAGCGAAGAATCCTCTCGATGAAGAAAGCGCACGCCAGACCGCAGAGGCGATGTGCCGCGATCTCAGCCGGGACGGCCACGCCATTCGTCATGCCGGCAGCTTCGGATTTGACTTCGCGACAGCCGAGTGGGTCCGCGATGCGACCACGGCCCAGTTCAGCGTGCGGGTCGCAGTGCCCGACCTGCCGACCGGATTGTGGTATGATCTTTCTGCTGCGATCGCCGGATGGTGGAAGAAATCCTAAGTGACCGAGGCCGGACGGACCAGCTTAGCGGGTGAACAGGGTGAGGCACACGACACCTTCCGGATCGACGCACCCAAAGACGTGAGGCTGGCGGCTCAGTTCATCGCCGAGGAACATGTGTCGCGTTGCGGAGTTCGGACGATGAAAGGATGGTACGCATGAATGAGAAATTCGATCCTGCTCCACCGGACAAGAATGCGGACGATCCCAGACAAGCGATACGCCGCGATAAGGCAAAGGATGATGAGCTCGAGAAAGGTTTGAAAGACAGCTTTCCGGCATCCGATCCGGTGAGCAGTACACAAGCGTCCAAGGCGACGCCGGACGGTTGATTGAAGGGGAAGAACATGGGACTTGCAGCTTACGACATCGTCGGCAGGGACGGCGCCTGGCACGTCGAACATGACGGCTCGATCCGGAATACCTATCAGACCAAGGAGGCTGCATTTGAGGCGGCCGTTGCGGCAGCATCGCTTGCGATGCGACAGGGGCATTCCGTTCGCGTGACCGAGCCTGAGAGCGCCAATTCGATCGGCGCCAGAAATTCCGGTTAGCTTTCCTGGGCTCATCCGTGAGGGTCAGCGCGTCAGGATGCAGTCGAAAGGCGGGCGAGACCTCGTTCGCTATTTCCCTGAAGTCGTTGTCGCTGCGTCCGCCATCGATGCGGAATCGTTCATCTTGGACGGTGAGCTGATCATTCGGCTGGGTGAGGGATACTCCTTCGACGCACTGCTTCAGCGCATCCACCCGGCGCCAAGCCGGATCAAGCGTCTGGCTGGAGAGACGCCTGCGAGCTTCATGGCCTTCGACTTGCTGCGATCGGCGGATCAAGATCTTGCGGCGCTTCCGCTCGCCAAGCGACGGCCCGCGCTGGAGGCCTTCGCCCGCCGCCAGTTTCGCAACAACGATGTGTTCGTGCTTTCGCCGGCGAGCCGCAGCTACGCCGAAGCCAAGCGATGGCTTCAACGTATTGAGGACGGCCACGACGGCGTCGTCGCGAAGCGGCGGGATCTTGCCTATTGCAGCGGCACGCGCGACGGAATGCAGAAGATCAAGCTGATGCGATCGGCCGATTGTGTGGTCGGCGGTTTCAGATATGCCGAGAAGAAGCAGGCCGGCCGGAGGGTGATCGGTTCGCTGCTGCTCGGGCTCTATGATAAATCCGGGCTCCTGCATCACGTCGGGTTCACCTCCGCGCTCAAGGCCTCGGACAAACCTGGCCTCACCAAACGGTTCGAGAAGATTATCAGCGGGAGCAGCTTCAGCGGCAAGGCGCCCGGCGGTCCGAGCCGGTGGTCGACGAAGCGATCGGCCGAGTGGCAGCCGGTGCGCCCGGTTCAGGTTGTCGAGGTCTGCTACGACCATGTGTCCGGTGACCGATTTCGCCATGGCACCAGGATCCTTCGCTGGCGCCTGGACAAGAAGCCGTCCCAGTGCCACCTGGACCAGCTGCACCAAAAAGTAGCGCGCTCATAACTAGGTCGCGAGATCGCGCCAGCAGCCGCGTGTGCCATGCACATCCTCAGGTTCAATTCACATTATCACGCAGCATGTTGCGGAATGCCGTGCCGACAGCGGCAGCGCCGCTCGCGCTCTGCATCAGCGCGATTTCGCCCTGCTGCTCATGGCGAATGGCGTGAGCCATCACGCGTAGGCGCGGGTCACCGGAGCTATGCCACATCTGGTCGGCCATCTTGACCGCGCCGCGGTGGTGTTGGCTCATCAGTGCGATGAACAGCCCATCGAATCCGTCGGGCGGCGCATTCCTGGCTTGCTGGATCTCGTTCGTGGTCAGAAGGCCGGGCATGGCCGCGCGCTCCGCGGAACTGCAGTCGGGCATCTCGGTGGCGAACCAGCTTCGCCACCAACTTGCGAAGATCCGGGTCTCGCCGATCTGGCTCGAAACCATCAACATGGCGAGCTTCCGGAGATGGGCGTCCCGCGCCCGCCGAACCGCCAATTGAGCCAGCTCGATGCCCTGCGCGTGATGAGCGGTCATGTGGCGGATATAGGCCTGGTCCATGTCCTTGTCGCGCCCCACCCACGGCAGTTCGTAGCCGCGAGCGCCGAAAAGCGCGATTGCGCCGAGCGCCGCGATTACGGCCAGCGCCCCGGCGCTCCAGGCATTCGAGAATGAGACATCCCACGCGGGCGCGGCATCGTGGATCCAGCGCAACCGGACGAACAGGGGATACATCAGGGCCGACGAAGCGTGGACGAGAAAGCCAATCCAGTAAGGCTGCTGGAGGGTGAACAGCGGCTGCGAGAACGGGAACAACGGCACGAGGACGAACCATTCCATTCCCGATGTGAGAATTGCCCAAGGCAGCGCGAGCAGCAGAATCGTCCACGGCCGCAGATCGGCCGTCCAGCGCCCGAGCACGCCGAAGAACACCAAGGCCCAGGAAAAATCCGCCCATTGATGGAAGGCGATGCCGGTGACGATGGCGCTCCATGAGGGCTCCGCACTGAGCGCCCAGTCGCGCACGGGAATGGCAGCGACGGTCATCCAGTCGACCGCGGCGTCGCGTCCTATCCGCGCCGCGAAGAGCTGGCTGACGATGGTTGAGAAGCTGCTGCTGATCAGTCCAAGCGCGGCGGCCGCAATCCAGCGCGAACGCCGTCGCGGCTTGTCCTCGGTCTCGGCCAGATCAGGAGGTGACACCGGCCGTCGCGTGCTGGACAGCTTGCTTTGCCCGGCCTTTCACAGCCTCGACGCCCTTGGGAAAGCCGCTGCGATTCGGGTAGAGCTTACGTCGTTCATCGCGCGGCGGACGGCGCGGCTTGGTCTCCTGGGCTGCGCGATAGTCGAGCATGGCAATGCCGCCCACCATCAGCAACGCCAGCGCCACGTTGCCCTTCTTGGGGTTATCAGATGTCAGGCCGGAAAGCAGGGCAGCCGCATCGACGCCATCGCCGCCCACTCGCGCCCACAAGCCTTTATTCTTGTCCACCGAGAGGGACATGATCCCGGCCATGATTTCCCGCATGCCGAAGGCGCGGACCATTGTCTCGTTGCCTTCCATCCCCAGCGTTTCCGTGACACGTCGGGGAGCGAAAAGCTCTACGACCCCCAGGCAGATACTGAACCAGCCGAGAGCGCGTGCGAGTTGGTCTTCCGGCTGCTTCAAGCTTGGGCCGCCTTCGACGATCTTGGGATCGCCCTTGGTGCGTACGATGTTGGAGACGTGAAACATGTCGGAATGCTCCTCAGGGCTTCAGCACGACCTTGACACAGGAATCCCGCTTGTCGCGGAACACCTGGTACATCTCGGGTCCCTTGCTAAGCGGGACCGTGTGGGTGATGACGAAGGAGGGATCGATCTCGCCTTCCTCGATGCGGTGGAGCAGATCGTCCGTCCAGCGGTTGACGTGGGTTTGCCCGGTCCGCATCGTCAGTCCCTTGTTCATGAAAGCCCCCATCGGCAGCTTGTCGGAGAAGCCACTGTAGACGCCCGGCACCGAGATGATGCCTCCGGGCCGGCAGACATAAATCATCTCGCGCAACACATGGGGCCGGTCGCTTTCGAGCATGACCATTTGCTTGGCGCGGTCCAGGATGGTGTCGGGCAGCGACGCCATCACGTGCGATTCCATGCCGACGCAATCAATGCATTTTTCGGGGCCCTTGCCGTCGGTCAATTCCTTGAGCCGTTCCAACACGCTCTCGTTCTCGAAATTGATCGTAGTCGCGCCGGCGGCTTCCGCCATGCTGAGCCGCTCGGGCAGGCAGTCGATCGCAATCACCTGGTTGGCGCCAAGCAGGATGGCGCTGCGGATCGCCATCTGCCCGACAGGGCCGCAGCCCCAGATCGTGACAGTGTCGGTCGGCACGATGTCGCATTGCACGGCAGCTTGCCAGCCGGTCGGAAAGATGTCGCTGAGAAACAGCAGCTGTTCGTCCGGAATGCCGGCGGGCACCTTGATGTGCGTGGCATCGGCAAAGGGAACGCGCAGATACTCGGCTTGGCCGCCGGGATAGCCACCGGTCAGATGTGTATAGCCGAATAGGCCGGCGGTCGAATGCCCGAACACCTTGTCTGCCAAGTGTTTCTTGCGATTGGTGGTTTCGCAGACCGAGAAGTTGCCGCGCTTGCACTGATCGCATTCGCCGCAAATGATCGTGAAGGGGACGACGATGCGATCGCCCTTCTTCAGCTTGCCGTCAACGCCCGAGCCGACCTCGACCACTTCGCCCATGGTCTCGTGGCCCATGATATCGCCGGGCATCATGCCCGGAATGAAATTGTGGAAGAGATGGAGGTCTGAGCCGCAGATCGCGCAACTGGTCACCTTGATGATGGCGTCGCGTGGATCCTGGATTTCCGGATCGGTGACGGTGTCGCACCGGATGTCTTCCTTGCCGTGCCAGACCAGCGCTTTCATTCCACTTCTCCGCTCGATATGTCGCATCTAAGTCCAACAACGGACGATGGTTGCTATTGCATGGTGCAAATCTCTGCACCGCACCAGCTTCAGAGCGATAGGAACGAGATGATAACGAAGTGATTGGGCGTCATCGTCTCAATCCCGAGGATACGCCCATGCCCGCCAACCAACTCGCCGTCGTCACCGGCGCTTCCACCGGAATCGGCCTGGAACTCGCACGCTGCGCTGCCGAGGATGGCTTCAATCTGATCATTGCCTCAGACGAGCCCGCGATGAGCAAGCGGCAACCGATCTCCGCCGGCTCGGTTCGACTGTCGAGGCGGTCCAGGCCGACCTGTCCACGATCGATGGCGTCGACAAGCTCTGCGCCGCTGTCGGCGACCGTCCGATCGATGCTCTGCTTGCCAATGCGGGTGTCGGACTTGGCAAAGCCTTCCTAGATCAGGACTTCGCCAAGATAAGGCGGCTTGTCGACACCAATATCACCGGCACGCTCTATCTGATCCATCGCGCCGGAAACGGGATGCTTCGTCGGAATGCGGGACGCATCCTGATCACCGGCTCGATTGCCGGTTTCACGCCCGGCAGCTTCCAGGCCGTCTACAACGCCAGCAAGGCGTTCCTGGATTCGTTCTCCTTTGCTCTCCGCGAGGAGCTGCGCGACAGCGGCGTCACGGTCACCTGTCTGATGCCGGGTGCGACCGAGACGGAGTTCTTCCGTCGAGCGGACATGATGGACACGAAGGTCGGTACCGAGAAGAAGGACGACGCGCACGATGTGGCCAAAGCGGGCTTCGATGCGATGCTGCGGGGAGAGTCCGATATCGTCACAGGGATAAAGAACAAAATTCAGACTACGATCGCCAATGTGACACCAAATGAGGTCTTGGCCAAACAGCACCGCAAGATGGCCGAACCGGGCACGGCAAAGTCTTAGCTACGTAAATCGACCAGAGCCGCTGCGGCTGCGACCGCTAGAGCATCGCTTTCAGCTTGGCCGCATCCGCGGGGGCTGCGCTTTTCTGGTCGTTGTCGAAATAGACATAGACGTCACAACCTTGCCGTTTCCAGGATCGGATGCGCCGGGCCACTGCGCGAGAGCAGGGCGGGTATAATGGCCGTGATAGCGCCCACCTGGGCCGTGGCCGCGCACGTAAACGAAGTCCGCCGTGCGCTCCCATGGTGCCGGGGCATCGTGATGGTCGGAAAGGCATAGCGAGGCGTTATTGTCGGCGAGCACCCGCAGAATGCGAGGCTGATAACCAGCTGGGATGACGAAATTCGAAGCTGTAGCGACGCCTCTTCGATAGCAGCTTGAAGAACGAAGGAGCCGGTCGGCGTTCGCTTCGAATTGGGGTGGTAGCTGGAACAAGATCGGACCAAGCTTGCCACGGAGAAATTTAGCGCGATCTTCCAATAGGTCCAGGCTGTTTTCGCAGGCGTCAGACAGACGTTTCCAGTGAGTGATGAACTTGGACGCCTTCCAGGCGAAGACGAAGTCCTTGCCAGTCTGCTCCCGCCAGGCCTTGACCGACTCCGGCGTGGGTGTGCGATAGAACACACCATTGAGCTCGGTGCTATCGAATTGATTGGCATAATAGTGAAGCTGCTGCTTGAGCGGTAACCCTTCCGGGAAGAACGGGCCCCGCCAGGAGTCGTAGTGCCAACCAGATGTGCCGATCAGGGTGCGAGTCATTTCGAAGCCATCGTGGGTTGCGCAACGGGTAAAGCCGCAACCGCTCCAACAACGCCTCTGTCGCCCCATTGTTGCGTGGGGCACCGCTTGGTGCTTAGAGACCTCGTCGGGGATCATGCAAAGCCGCGCTGCGGGCAAGGGGCAACCTTGGTAGGATGATCTATGACGCTTGATCGTCCCCTTTTTGGCCGGAGACGGCCAGTGCTGCTGGCCTCTAGTCGCGCAGGGGTGCCTCGGCGATATCGAGCAGCGCGCCAAGACCTTGCCGCAGGCGGTGCGTCGCGATGTTCTCGGTAGCCAAGCCGAACACCACGAGAGATCGCCCCGTCACCGCGTAAGCGTGCCCAAATTCGAACGCCGGCATTTGAACGTCGGGTTGATTGGTGTCGATCAGGCCCAGCCAGCTGCTCCCGTCGGTGACGTCTGGCAAGGTGAAGTTCACGACGTCATAATAAGCGTTGTAGACCAGCAGCATGGTCGCGTCCGATCCGCGACGCTTGATGCCGGTCTCCTGTGCGCGTCCGTCGAGGAGCATGCCGAAACATTTGGCATTACCGTCCTGCCATTGGTCGGTTGTCATCTCTTCCCCCGATGGGGATAGCCATGCGACGTCCTTCACGTCGAGCTCTTCGTTGTGGGATCCGACAAGGAAGCGGCTGCGAAACAGAATGGGAAACGCTTTGCGCGTGGCGATCAGCTTGCGTGTGAACTCGCGAAGACTCCGGCCGTTCGCGGTGATGTTCATCCAGTCGAGCCAGCTGGTCTCGTTGTCCTGTGCATAAGCATTGTTGTTGCCTTGCTGGGTTTGACCGAACTCATCGCCGGCCAGCAGCATCGGCGTACCATGAGACAGGAGCATCGTCGCCAGCAGGTTTCGCTTCTGGCGCTCGCGCAGCGCCGTGATCTCCGAATCGTCCGTCGGTCCTTCGGCACCGCAATTCCATGAATGGTTGTTACTGTGGCCGTCGCGATTGTCCTCGCCATTCGCTTCGTTATGCTTGTCGTTATAGGAGACCAGATCGTTGAGATTGAAGCCGTCGTGGGCGGTGACGAAGTTGACGCTGGCCCAGGGCCGGCGGCCGCGCTTGTTGAAGAGGTCGCCGGATCCGGAGATGCGTTTGGCAAAGTCAGCGAGGGTGCCTGGATCGCCCTTCCAGAAGGCGCGTGCTGTATCCCTGAATTTATCGTTCCACTCGGCCCATCCGGGTGGAAAGCGGCCGACCTGGTAGCCGCCCGGGCCGATGTCCCATGGTTCGGCGATCAGCTTGACGCTGGAGAGTACGGGGTCCTGGCGGCACGCGTCGAGAAAGCCGCCGCCTTCGTCGAACCCGTACGGCTCCCGCGCCAGGATCGTGGCGAGGTCGAAGCGGAAGCCGTCAACGCGCATGTCGGTTGCCCAGTAACGCAGGGAATCGGCAACCAGCTGGAGTACGCGCGGGTGTGAGAGGTTCACCGTATTCCCGGTGCCGGTGTCGTTGATGTAGTAGCGCTTCTGATCGGACAGCAGGCGATAATAGCTGGCATTGTCGATGCCCTTGAATGACAGAGTCGGCCCAAGCTCGTTGCCTTCCGCGGTGTGGTTGTAGACGACGTCGAGGATGATTTCGATGCCATGGGCATGGAACTGGTTCACCATGGCTTTGAATTCGTTCGCAAACGGCGTCTTCAGGTAGCGTGGCTCGGGTGCAAAGAAGGCGATGGAGTTGTAGCCCCAATAGTTGCGTAGGCCTTTCTCGACTAGGTAGCTGTCGTCGATGAAGGCATGTATCGGCAAAAGCTCCGCGCTGGTGATGCCGAGCGAGCGCAGATAGGCCGGCACCTCGGAATGTGCGAGGCCTGAAAAAGTTCCGCGGTCCGCCTCGGGAACGAGGGGATGCAGTTGGGTGAAGCCCTTGACGTGCATCTCGTAGACGATCGTCCGCTCCCACGGTGTTTCTGGCTTGCGGGCCGTTCCCCAGGTGAACGCTGGATCGATCACGCGGCATTTCTGCATCAAGGGGGCACTGTCACGTTCGTCGTATGACAGATCCTTGTCGGCGTGATCGAGCTGATAACCAAACAACTCCGGTCCCCAGCGCAATTGGCCAACCAGCTGCTTGGCATAGGGATCGAGAACGAGCTTGTTGGGGTTGAAACGGTGCCCAGCTTCGGGTTGATAAGGACCATGAACGCGGTAACCGTAAACAGTGCCCGGACGGGCCGAGGGCAAATAGCCGTGCCAGACTTCATCGGTATATTCGGGAAGCTCGATCCGCTCGAGCTCGGTCTCGCCGGTATCGTCGAACAGGCAAAGCTCGACCTTGGTGGCATGTGCGGAGAACAAGGCGAAGTTGACGCCAAGCCCGTCCCAGGTGGCGCCGAGCGGAAACGGCCTACCTTCCGTGATCCGGGAGCGGCGCAGGCTCGACGCGGCTCGCGTCAAGGCGTCGTCGGAAAGTGATGGTCGATCCATTTTGTCCCCCAAGGAAAGCCGTCATGAAGCCGGCGCGGCCGCCACGGTTTCCGATGTCGTTGGCTCAGCGCAATTTGCGGAAGCGATCACCGCGGCTGGCGGGACGTCAGTCGGCGTTGACGGCGCGGTCGCCTTTTGCAGCGCGGCTTCCTTGCTGATTGCGGATAGCGAATTGCCGATTCGCTCGACGATGGTCGTCAGCTCGGCGTCGGATAATTTGAGGCGCTTCTTGATCAGTCGCACCTGGGTACGGTCGGTCAGATCGAGCTTGTTACGGATCGGCTGGGGCTTTGCGCGGCGCATGGCGGCAACTCCTGGTCTATCGTCGTAACAGTCGCTCGACGATTCCGTTCCTGGTCGCAGCACCGCAGGCGGTCAGCCAGCCGTTGGTACGCCCAGTTCGAGGCCGGCAGCAGGTGGCGGCATCCGGATCACGCCGTCGCACGAGGGGATCGCGAACACGTCGAGCTGCGCCTTCTGTCGCAATGCTGGCAGCCGGCGATACGCCGCCAGATAATCCCGCGCCATCCGCTCCGCCGTAAAGCGCTCCTCGAACCGCTTGCGGATCATCTGTCGGTCCAACGTTCCGATCGATTTTGCCGCCTCGACCGCCTCATCGACGGAGTTGACCACAAAGCCACTAACGCCGTGATCGATGACCTCAGGTACGGAGCCGTGCGCAAGGGCGATCACGGGCATCCCGCACGCCATTGCTTCTATCATGACGAGGCCAAACGGCTCGGGCCAACAGATTGGAAACAGCAGAGCGCGGGCATTGCCAAGGAATTCAGCTTTCTGGACTTCGTTGATCTCGCCCACGAACTCTACGCGCGGGTGCGCGGCGACCATGGGTGCGATCACCTGATCCCAGTAGCGCTGATCGGCGGCGTCGATTTTGGCCGCCATCCTGAGCGGCACTCCCGCCCTGGTCGCGATTTCGATCACCTTGTCCGGTCCCTTTTCAGGCGAGATGCGGCCGAGGAACGCCAAATAATCGCCTGGCGGTGGATTTCTGTATGGCAGAACGTTGTTAGGCAGTCCGTGAAGCACCGTTCCAAGCCAATTTACAGGCGGCATCGGGCGGCGTTGCGCGTCTGAAATTGAGACGAGCGGCGGCTCTGGGAAGGCCGAATAGAACGACATCAGATCGGGAAGATCGAACCGGCCGTGCAAGGTCGTCAGGATCCGATCCGCGTAGGGCCGCATCAGGGGACAGTGCAGATGGTCTATGTGGAAGTGCAGCACGTCGAATTCGTCGGCACGCCTCGCAACTTGATCCAGCATCATGACATGATACGGCGTCATGTCCTTGACTGAATGATCAAGTCGCAACGCCATTTTCGAGCACGGCACGAGTTCTGCCGACGTGACCGAGTCTCCGCTCGCGAATAGCGTGACCTCGTGTCCCTGACGCACCAGCTCTTCGGTCAGATATGAGACGATACGCTCGGTGCCGCCGTAGAGACGCGGAGGGCAGCTTTCCGCAAGTGGAGCAATTTGAGCGATTTTCATGTTGTGTGCCCCCAATGCCCTTCTAAATCGATGCCCGATAGAGATCCGCGTATGACTTGGCCGATTGGTTCCAACTGAACGCTTGAGCCATCGCAGCGCGGCGCATGTGGTCGAGGCGATCCTTCATGCCGAAGGTCGAGAAGGCGCGGCAGAGGCTGCCGAGGAAGCCGGGAGCGGATGGCTGGTCGAACAAAAATCCGGTCTCACCATCCACGATGGTTTCGGCGAGACCGCCGGTGCGATGGCCGATCGGCAGTGACCCGAAGCGTTGAGCGTACATCTGGCTAAGCCCACAAGGCTCGAAGCGAGATGGCATCAACGTAAAATCGCTGCCCGCGAAGATCCTGCGCGCCTCGGCATCATCGAAGCCGATCTTCACGGCAACGGACCGCGGTGCGCGGGCCTGTGCCTGGAGGAGTGCTTCCTCGAATCGAGGCTCGCCCTTGCCGGTGACGACCATCTGGCCGCCGGCATCGACGATCGCCTGGGCGCTTTCGATCACGAGGTCGACGCCTTTCTGATGCACCAGACGGGCGACGAGAGCGAATAGCGGTCCTCGAGAGACGGCCAGGCCGAACTGATCCCTGACATCGTCGGCATTCAGCGCGCGTTCGGTCCAGTCACCGGCGCCGAACGGCTGCAACAGGGACGAGCAGGTGCGGGGATCCCAAGTCTCGTCGATCCCGTTCAGGATACCCGACAATTGATGACGATCGGCTCGCTGCTTCAACAGTCCGTCGAGACCGCAGCCGAACTCGGCGGTGGTGATTTCCCGGGCATAGGTCTGGCTGACCGTCGTCAGGTGAGAGGCGTAGACCAGGCCGGCCTTGATAAAGGAGAGGCGATTGTAGAACTCGACGCCTTCGATGTTGAAGCTGGCCTCGGGGATACCCAGCTGCGCAAGCGAGCTTCGGTCGAAGACGCCTTGATAGGCCAGATTGTGGATCGTGAAGACGGTGGGGATGTGCGCGTAATGCCATTTCAGATAGCCGGGGATCAATGCGCATTGCCAATCGTTGGCGTGCACCAGATCGGCCGACCAATCCTTGTCGATCAGCCCTCTCGCGAGCTGCGCGGCGGCGTAGGAGAATGCCGCGAACCGGACGTTATTGTCGTGCCAATCGGCCCCACGTCCGTCGGCGTAGGGCGTGCCCTCGCGCTCGTAGAGCTCCGGACATCGGACGACGTAGTAAGCCAGACCGTCGGCGGTGTGGCCGAGATCGACTTCGAAAGCCGGAAGGCCGGCAAAAGCCTGGCATCGGCCTACGGTTTTGAGATCCTTTAAACCCAGGAGGACCGCGGGGTACCCTGGGATGATGACCCGGACGTCTGCAAACTCCCGCAAGGCGCGGGGAAGAGCGGCTGACACGGCGGCAAGGCCGCCAACTTGAATGAAATCTGAGACTTCGGGCGTCGCGAACAGAATACGCATTCGCTAGGCCCGGCCGCGGTGGTCAACGCCAACCATCTTTTTGAATTCCAATGCGCTTCCCCAATGAAGCGCCATCCAGGAATTCCGCGTCGCAGCAAAGGTTCCTGGTCTCGCTCGAAAGAAGCCACTTTTTGGCCTTCGGTACAAAAGTGTACAGAACCGAGCTGCCACAAGCTCAGCGCTCCGACTGATCTGTCTGTTCTGTACGCTGCAAACGAGGAACGAATGAGTGCATGCCAGCTTTCACGTCATGCTTAAGCGACCGTAAAGCGTCTTCGCGACGCCTCGGCGAAATTTCGGGCATCTATAAAAGGGGCGATCAGAATTTGAGTCAGAGAATGGGAATTGCCGGCCAACCCCGACGTCATGGCCCTCAAATCGTCGATCATGGGGTCACCTTCAACCTCTGGGCTCCTACCGCCCGATCGGTCGAACTGCTTGAGAGCGGTCGTCCGCCACGACGCATGCCGCACGACGAGGACGGCTGGTACCAGATGCTGAGCCCAACCGCTCACGCTGGCACCCGCTACCAATTTAGGATCAATGAGGATTTGGTCGTCCCCGACCCTGCCTCCTTCTTCCAGCCCGACGATGTGGGAGCTGCGAGCGAAGTCATCGATACGGCGACGCTGAGGGATTCCATGCTGTATCCGGGCCGTCCCTGGGCGGAGACCGTGATCTATGAGCTGCACGTCGGCACCTTCAGCGAAGAGGGGACTTATGCCGGCGTCGAGAGCAGGCTGCACTATCTGCGCGAGCTTGGCATCACCGCCATCGAGCTGATGCCGCTGAACGATGTCCCCGGCCGGCACAATTGGGGTTATGACGGCGTGCTTCTGAACGCGCCGAACGCGCGTTACGGTAAGCCGCAGGATCTCAAGCGGCTTTTGCGGGCGGCCCACGCTCTCGACATCATGGTCTATCTGGACGTGGTCTATAACCATTTTGGCCCGCAGCTGAACTATCTGCACAGCTATGCCGAGAGCTTCTTCACCGCGCGGCATACCACCGGCTGGGGGCCTGCGGTCAATCTCGAGGGGCACGACGGCGCGTTCGTCCGTGAATTCCTCATCGAGAACGCGCTGATGTGGCTGCGCGATTATGGCTTCGACGGGCTGCGCTTCGACGCGGTCCACGCGCTCAAAGACGATTCCGAGCGGCATTTTCTCGTCGAGCTCGCTGAGACGGTGCGTCACGAACTGCCGGGCAGGCGCGTCCATCTGATGCTCGAGAACGAGGCAAACCAGGCCCGTCTTCTCGATCGCCGGCAAGGGCTCTCGAGCCATTACGACGCGCAATGGGGCGACGACTTTCACAATGCGCTACACGTCCTGTTGACGGGAGAGGACGAGGGCTATTATCGCGCGTTCGCCGACAAGCCGCTGGAACATCTCGCACGTTCGCTGACGGAGGGATTTGCCTACCAGGGAGAGACTTTTCCGCTTCACGAGGCGCCGCGAGGCGAGCCGAGCGCGCATCTTCCGCCCGAGGCCACCATTTTCTTCGCGCAGAACCACGATCAGATCGGCAATCGCGCCTACGGGGAGCGGTTGTCACGGCTGGTCAGCCCCGAAAAGCTCGGGCAGGCGCTCGCACTGGTCCTGCTCAATCCGCACATTCCCATGCTGTTCATGGGGGAGGAGGCCGCGGCCGAAACACCGTTTCTGTTCTTCGCGGATTGGTCCGGTGAGGCCGCCGAATTGACGCGCGAGGGGCGGCGCAAGGAGTTCGCGCATTTCAAGGCTTTCTCAACCCCTGAAACACGCGCGGGCATACCGGACCCCTGCGATGAGCAAACCTTTCGCGCGTCGAAGCTCGATTGGGCAAATATCGATCGTTCCCCGGTCAGCCTTAAATTCCGGGGCCTGACGGCTCAGCTGCTGCGGATCCGGCGTGAAAAAATCGTGCCGCTGATCAAAGCGGGGATCGTCTCGGCCGAGCGGAGCTTGCTGGGAGATAACCCGCGCATGGGCGGATTGAACGTCGGCTGGCGAACGGGGGGCGGCGACATGCTGCAGATCGTCGCGAATTTCGCCGAGCAGGAACTTCCCATGCCGACGCTGATCGACGGTGAGACATTATGGCAGTTGCGACCGGGCAATGCGGGGGTGGTATTGCCGAGCGATATCATCGTGCGGCTGGGGCGGAAGTGCTGACGTACCGACTGCTCCTAGGAACACTTCCGGCAAGGCTCCGTTAGCGGAGCTGATCCAGGAGTCGTCCCATGCCCGAATATCCCAAGCCTCCCTTCGCCGCCCAGCAGCAACCGATGCCCGGCTCAACGCGCGCGATGAACCCTCGGCCTGATCATGGCGAGGAAAGCTACAAAGGCGCGGGGCGTCTCGTCGGCAAGAAGGCGATCATCACCGGTGGCGATAGCGGCATCGGCCGTGCCGTCGCGATCGCCTACACGCGCGAAGGAGCTGATATCGTCATGCCTAGTTGAACGAGGATGAGGATGCAGCCGAGGTGAAGGCGCTGATCGAGCGAGAAGGGCGCAAGGCTCTCTTGATCCCGGGCGACATCAGTCATCCCGACCATTGCCGGACGGTCGTCCAGCGCGCGGTGTCAGAGCTAGGCGGCATCGACATCCTGGTCAACAACGCGGCCCATCAGGCGACATTCAAAGACATCGGAGACATCAGCGACGAGGAGTGGGAACGGACATTCGCGGTCAACATCCACGCCATGTTCTATCTGACGAAGGCCGCTGTCCCGCACATGCGGCCGGGAGCCGCAATCGTGAACACCGCCTCAGTGAACTCGGATATGCCGAACCCGAGCCTGCTCGCCTATGCCACGACCAAGGGAGCCATTCAGAATTTTACAGGCGGGCTCGCGCAGATGCTCGCAGGCAAGGGCATCCGCGTCAACGCAGTGGCGCCTGGGCCGATCTGGACGCCGCTCATTCCTTCGACCATGCCGGAGGACACCGTCAAGAATTTCGGCAAGCAGGTTCCCATGCAGCGCGCTGGACAGCCGGCCGAACTGGCGACAGCCTATGTCATGCTCGCCGATCCGCTGTCGAGCTACAAATCGGGAGCGACATTGGCCGTGACGGGGGGAAACCCGTTCATCTAAGGACGGCGCCAAGCGATCGGGCGGACTTTTATTATTCGGCGAGGCCGACGGAAAATTACAGCCTTCACGTGCTCAGAGCGTAATGACATAGACCGCGAAGGCGATCGTCATCGCTAGGCCGACGACCACAATTCCGATGATCAGCTTTCCCATGAGGCCTAACCTTCTCCGGGAACGTCAATGGAACGTCGGCGTTTCCGTTCCAGAAAGGCTCGAACGCCATTGCCATTGTGCATCCTCGGCTTCGCCAAGCGGGAATCATGAAGGACTTTGCCCACGCTGCTTTCACGCCCGACGTCGTCCAGCTCATGACGACAGCGCTGGAGGCGGCCGTGGCTACGCTCCCGGAACCTGTGCACGCCCGGCATGTCCATTTGCTTGCAGAGTCGATCCTGCGGGGCGCGGATACAGGCGAACGGGACGTCGCCGCACTCCAGCGAATGGCGCTGCTGGAGTTGCAGCTCGCGCCTTGATCCCGACGCGCGCACTTATGAACGTCAGCGTGCCGAGCTTTTCAGGCGCTCCTTTTGTGTATCTTTGGCGCGCAGAAACTTGACGGCGATGTCGGCCCCGTTCACGCCGTCCAGCTCGCACCTGCGATAGGCTAGGCCGGTCGAGGAGAGAACCAGGAAGAATTCGGTCAGCGACAGGCCTTCGATCGACACGTCCAGCCAAAGCGTCGCTCCGGCTTCCGAAATCGTCTTGACCGCGCAGGGACGCCGCCACGTGCCGTCGATCGCCGTCATCTGGGCCGGGATCGCGGTTTCGAACGTCACGGATTGTTGGTCTTTGGATTGCCGCACGAAAGCCCCATCGGGAGATTATGCGGTATATGGAATCCTCAGTCGCCAGGAGCCGCCTTATCATTTGTTAGGGCGGGTCGCATTCTGTTCGGAAGGCGGGCTACGTTGCCTTGGCTTTCCGCATTGATCGGATTTCCGTCGATTTCGAACATCGAACCGTGGCATGGGCAGTCCCAACAGACTTCGAAACCATTCCAGTGCAGGTAACAGCCGACGTGACTACATGCTGCGGAATTGAGGTGGAGCGTTCCCTGATCGTCGCGATAGGCCGCGAGCTTCTCCAGACCGCGCCGAACGATTGCACCTTGCCCCGGTGTCAATGCCTCAACGGAGCCGACCTCGCCGGGCGCGACATATTCGGCAAAGCTCTTCAGGCGGTCACGTTCTCAGACATGAAATTCTTGGCGGCCATGAGGGGAGTGTATGCGCCCCGACAAAACAAGGAGTCAGACGGCTCCGACAAAGAGGCGCCAGCAGCCTCGCCAGAGGCAAACGACCTCGAAGAATTGTCAGGCAGGCTTTCGATGCGCAGGCGCCTTTGCGCGTCCAGCTTATCCCGAATGGGTTATCTAATTACTGCGCCAGTTGCCGACTGCATCCGCTTGGATCCGTCCCCGGCAGCAAACAGAACCATGGCGCAACTGTTCGCAGAGCGCCACGCGGTTATTGCGCGCCGGGCACGATGACGAGGAATTTCCCGGCTGGAGAGTCGCGGGGCCAGGGAACAACGCCTTGGCGATCTGATTGGATCGCTGCGGCTGAACCATGCGGTGGGCCGAGCATTTCGGACAAGCGTCGTTTTGACCAAGGAGGCGACAATGGACGACAAACGAAGGTCATCAGAGGCGGGCGAACAGGCCGCCAAAGACTTGCGCGAGGCAGCTGCCAGGGATGAAGCAAAAACAGAGAGCAGGACGGGGCACGATTTACCTAAAGGCGCTGATCGCTTCGAGGAACGTTCGAAAAGCTCCGATGGAAAAACCGCGGAGGAAAAGCAGCAAGGCAAATCGTGACATCGCGGCCGAGGTAGCGTTTCCCGGGCACTACCGTGCAGTGGCCGTCTGCTATGCTACAGCGTTTCCGTTTGTGGAACTTCGCGGAATCGCGCGCATTGATTGTGCGGAAATTCTGTTCACGGAGGAAACATGGCGGTCAACAAGCCGACGGGCGACAATGCCCGCAAGGGCGCTGTGAAGAAGCGCTCGCAGACGAAGAGCACCATTGGCGGCGCGAGCGCATGGACCAAGCGCGAAAGGAGTTCGGGCGAGTTCATGGCGGTGAAGCGTCCCGGCAAGAAGAAAAAGACCGCCAAGAAATTCAAAGGCGTGCGCGTCGAGAAGAAGAAGCCCGCGAGAAAACGTGCGGCAAAGAAGACCGCCAAAAAGAACAAAAAGAAGAAGACTGCCCGGCATTAAGCCGCGAACCTGGAGCGGGAATAAGGCTCGAAATGGATCGGCGCCGATCCGATGCGCGATGAACTTCGCGTGCTCCTGCGCCTCGCGGCGGGATACGCATGGATGTCCAACCCGGTCATGGGCGGAAACAGCCCGCGAGATCGAAGAAGAACTGTTTCATAAGAGCAAAAACGTTGCTCCCCCGGCAGCGTTCCTATCGCCCCGCGGACAGCCGCTCGGCATTCGCCGCGACTATTTTCCTGTAATGATCGAGGACGTGACCGCAGTCGCCGCCGCGGATGAAAATCGAGCCGGCCTCTGAGGCGGCGTCGAACTTCTCTGTCACCATGAGAAACATCTCGTCAGATGTGCCGTCTCCCGCGGCCATCTGCCGGAGTCGCATCTCCATGACCTCTAGCGCGTCGGCCATGAGTGTCAGCGCTGAAAACCAGAAAAGCATGTTTTACTCCGCCCCGGCTTTTGCCGGCTTCAACTATCGCTTATCCACGCATTCCGTCCCGGCGGGGTTCCAAAAGAGGGCGGGCGGTCCGCCGTTTCGGCCGGGGAGCGGACAGCATGCGATGCAGCGTCTTCGCGTTCGCCGGCGCATGGGCATCATTGTCGTTGTTGAAATAAACCCAGGCCCGCGTCGCGCCGCTCTCCCTGATCCGGTTCGCCCACTTCAGAAGTTCTTCATCCGAATAATTATGGCGATACCAGCGCTCCGGCCCATGGAGGCGGACGTAGACCTCGTCCGCCGTCCGGACAAGCTCGTCAGGAAGGCGCGGGCCGCTGCAGGAGCAGAAGATGATCCCGGCGTCGCGGAAGGCGCGGTAGACTGCCTCATTCCACCAGCTCTTGTGCCTGAACTCTACGACGTTGCGGCGTGCGGAATCGAGCTGGCTGACGATCGCAGCAAGGCGGGCCTTCGTGTATCGGTAGCTTGGCGGGAGCTGGAACAGAAAGCAGCCCATCTGTTCGCCAAGAATATCCGCGACGACCCCGAAGTCCCGGATCAGCGTCTTCGTGCCCTTGAACTTTTTGACATGGGTGATGAGTTCGCAGACCTTGACAGTGTAGACGACGCCCTTGCCACCCGGCTGGCGGCGCCAGGCGTGGACATTCGCGACGGTCGGCCATGAGTAAAATGACGCGTTGATCTCGACGGTGTCGAACGTTGATGTGTAGTGCGGGAACCAGTTCGGCTGCGGCACGGACGCGTAAAAGGAATCCCGCCATTTCCAGTACCGCCAGCCGGAACAGCCTACGAAGATTGTTTTCTTTAAATCAGGCGGTGGCGGAAGGCCGTCCGCCTTCATCTTGAGCCTCACACGGTGCATTTTCGCTGCGCGCAGAATGTTGTTCTCGCGCTGTTTTTCACGGCGAAGCCGGCGCCGTTCGCGTCTTTCTTCCAGCGTCAGTTGTGTGATGGGGCCGGGAGCCGGTGAAGGCACGTGTCAGTCCTTCGCTTTTCGCAAATTGCCTTCGAGGCGCTTTTTAAGCTCCCCCCAGCGTTCGTCCTCTGCGTCGGCGCGGCGCTGCACGGCCTCAAGATCCTTCGCTATGGCGTCGGCTCTGTCCTCGTGATCGGCTTCTGCCTCAAGCAGTGCCTCCTGGGCCTTCTCGATTGCCTGGTTGCGTTTCTCGCGTGCCTTGGCGGCTTGCGCCTCTTCCTTCGCGAGCCGCGCTTTCCGCTCGCGCTCCTCCTTCTCGTATCTGGCCGCGGCCTTGCGCTCAGTTTTCTCGTCACGCGTCTTCGGAGGACGCTTTCTGCCGGCACTTTCTTTCTTCGTCCGCGGCCGTGCATCGAGTGACGCGGCGGACGGCAATTCCGCGTGCTCTCTGAAGGCGGAGTTCGAGCCAACGGGTCTTTGCAGCACGACGCCGGGCTTTGCCATGGCGGCGGCGATGACCTTCTCGTCCTCGGCTTCCTTCGCGAAACTCTGATGGAAAAGGTTGCTGGCCGCGCCCCATGCTTCGAGCGCAGCCTTCATCGAGGGGGCTGCGATGGCGAGATCAAAAAATCCCTGCGAGGTCTGATAGACCTTGAGTTTGCGCGGCATTCCGGTCCAATGGATCGTCCTGTATTTTTGTTCCGCCATGGGAACGTTTCTGTTCCACTATTGGAAACATTATTGGCGGCGATGGTTGTAGCTTGCCGTCCTCCGACGCAGGGAAGATCCCGATGATCCTTGAAAGCTTTGATCGCCGCACACTCGCGAATATGGAAGCTGCCCTCGACCGGATTTGCGAGGGAAGGCCGGACCGCGAGGACCATGAGCTTAGATCGTTTATTGCGGAGAACCTTGTGCGCTGCGCGAAACAGGGCAAGACCTCCATCGGCGCTTTGACGGAAGCAGGAGAGGCCGCGCTCGCCGGCCGCTCGATCGCGGACAGGAGACAGGCCTGACGAATTTTACGCCGCGGAGGCTTCCTTGCCGGCGCGCGGCAGCCAGCGCCAGACCCCAAGAACGTTGATCAGAAGCAGGACCGCGTTCTGGACGACGAGCGAGGTTTTCGCCTCCAGCACGCCATCCGCAATCCAGGCCATGGAAGCCGCTATGAAGATAGCGAAGCCCCATACCGTGACGCGCGCGTTGATGTTCGCTGCGACCATGGCTGCCGCGATGATCGTGATGCCTGCTGCCGCCGCCCTCAGTATTTCGAGATCCATGGTTTCCCGCGTTGACCGTTGAGTGTTTTGATCCTTGGTGTATTGGCTCGGAAAAACATTCCGCCGGCCACCGTTCCTCCATGTTCACAGGACGATGATTTCCTGTGCGCGGATAACAATCTCTTCCTGTATAAGCTCACGTTCAAGGCGCTCGCGCAGGGTCCGCCAGAACTCGGGCGCGAGTTTTGCCGCCATGACCTCGATGACGACGATATTGTCCCGCTCGGTTTCCTCGCCGCTGCGCCAGAGGCCCTGGCCGGGTGCCCTGACGAAGCTCGTCGCGCCGCCGAATTTTCCGCTGAGCTCTTCCAGAAACTCTTCGAACCAGCGCTGCGGGACCGGCTGGCCGTCGCCTTTCGCCTTCGGCAGGAGAATCTGGATTAGATAGGAGTTGTTCACGACACAAGCCTCGCCCGCGCGCTCCCGGGCCAGCTGTTCAGAAGCGTCTCGGTCGTGACGCATTCGACCTGCTGCCCGAAGCGGTTCATATAGACGTTCATCATGGAATCATGCGTCTCGTCGGCCGAACCGCAAACCGCATCCGTCACCAGAATGACGCGGAAGCCCCAATCGATCGCGCCGAGCACGGTCGCGAGCACGCAGACATCGGTTTCTCCTCCGGTGACGATGAGCGTATCGACGCCCGCGCCGCGCAGCTGGAGGTGCAAGTCGCTACCGGTCCAGGGAGAGTAGATGTGCCTGTCGAAAATTCGCGCTGGCGGGACGAATCGCGCGAGGTCCGCGACGATGTCGATCATCTCCGCGCCGAGCCGGTCGATGGTCATCGCTTCCCAGCGCTCGTAATAATGCCGCCACATGCCGGCGCCCTGGCCGGGCTTTCTCGCCGGAATAAAGCGGGTAAAGATGGTCCGGTCCTGGTGCGCCTCTGCGATCCGGACGACATTCGGCAGCACGCGCGGCAGCCACGGCATCTTCCATTCAGTGGTTTCGGCGAACATCCTCTGCATATCGACACAGATATGGACCGCGTTCTCTCCCGGACTTCCCCAGCGAAGGTCGTCGTTCTTTGCCATGCCTTTATCCTCAACCGCCAGCTCCAACGGAGCGGCGCGGATGCTGGTTCCTGTCCTTAAAAGGGTTGCGGCGTGCAACCCGGCTAGCCCTGCGGCAATGAGCGGGGATCGGCGGTCAAGGGTGTGCCTTCGCACGAGCGAGCGAGCCGCGCCCTTGACGGCCGAAGGGGGCGCAAGCCCCGCCTTTAAAGCGCGAAGGATCGTCACCGGATGGCCGGGACGAAGACCCGGGCGCGGTACGCGCTAGAGCCTGGCCGGCCGCGCAGCGGGCGGCGCGCCCTCGTAAAAACGGAACCGCGCGGCCTCGCGGAAAGTTGGGTGGGAAAACAAGCTGAGGAACGAAATGAAGCGCATTACAAAATGGCGGGCCGCCGCAAGACGCGAACTGATCGAACCCAAAGGCGATAAGCGTTACATCAGGCGCGACGCGGGAGGCCGGATCAAAGAGAGCGATGACGTTGGTCGCTCGCTCTCGCAGGACAAACGCACCAAAGCCAAAAAAGCCGCGAAAGCGGATGAGGGCGACCGCGGCGACCGCAAGCCGGCAAAGGCCAAGGGACGGAAAAAGGCGCGTGCGCGAAAGTAGCGGCACATTAGATCTTTTTGGGGACGCGAGTCTCCCGGAAGGCATGAGGTATCAGCGCGACTTTCTGACGGCTGAGGAAGAAGAGCGGCTTCTGACCCATATCAAGGCCCTCCCGTTCAGGGAATTTGAATTCCGAGGCTTCACAGGCAAGCGCCGGACGGTCTCGTTCGGCTGGCGTTACGATTTCAACGGCGGCGGGCTGACGAAGACGGACGATATGCCGGAGTTTCTCATGGGGCTTCGCGGCCGCGCCGAAGCGTTCTCCGGAAACGCTCCCGGCAGCTTTCAGCAGGTTCTTGTCACCGAGTATGCAAGCGGGGCCGGAATCGGCTGGCACAAAGACCGTTCCGTCTTTGGCGATGTCGCCGGCATCTCTCTTCTGTCCGCCTGCATTTTCCGGCTTCGCAGGCGAAAAGACATCGGATTTGAGCGCGCAAATCTTCTTGCCGAGCCGCGCTCCATCTATCTCCTGCGCGGCCCTTCAAGAAGCGAATGGCAGCACAGCATCCCGGGCGTCGAAAGCCTCCGCTATTCGATTACGTTTCGTAACCTCCGCGAAGGAAGGCTTTCATAGTGGCCCGCGTCTCCACCCTGCCAAAAAAGTTGCAACCGATGCTCGCGAGGCTGACCGACGCGCCGTTCGACGACAAGGGCTGGATCTTCGAGGACAAGTACGACGGCTTTCGCATGGTCGCGAAGATCGAAAATGGCAGTGTCACCTTATACAGCCGCAACGGCAAGATCATCAGCCACAGCTATGTCGAGGTCGCGCAGGCGCTCGAAGCCGTAAAAGGGGATGTCGTTATCGACGGCGAGCTGGTCGCGATCGGCAAAGACGGCGTCTCGCATTTTCAGCTACTGCAAAATGCGTTCCGCCACCAGGCGAAGCTGCAATATTGCGCGTTCGATCTCATGTTTCAGGACGGGGAAGACCTTCGTGGATTAACGCTTCTCGCGCGCAAAAAGAAGCTTAAAGCCATCCTGCCAAAACATAAGCTGATCGCGTTCAGCCGTCACCGCGCGGCATCCGGCACGAAGTGTTTCGCGGAGGCCGAACGCAAAGGCCTCGAAGGGATCATGGCGAAGCGCACCGATAGCAAATACCTCTCCGGCGCGCGGACGGATGCCTGGCTCAAGATCAAGACTTCCCGGCGGCAGGAAGTCGTCATTGCTGGCTTCACCGCGCCGCGGCGCACGCGGCCTTTTTTCGGCGCGCTGACCCTGGCCCTGCGCGAGGGAAACGGCTGGCGCTACATCGGACATGTCGGCACGGGTTTCAGCCACGAGACGCTCGAAGAGCTGCACAAAAAACTGGTGAAGTTGAAGTCAGACAAATCGCCCTTCGGCGAAAAAGTGAAGGACGAGGCCGTCACTACCTGGGTCAAGCCGCTGCTCGTTGCCGAGGTGAAGTTTACGGAATGGACCGCTTCCGGAGAGATGCGCCATCCCGTTTATCTCGGCCTGCGCGCTGACAAAAACGCGAAAGACGTTGTGCTGGAGCGTGAGAAAAAGCCAGCCGCGCGCCGTCACAGGTCTTGACGCTGATCGCCACTGGCGCGTCGGTTGCGCCCCGACGCGGAAGGCCGCAGCCATTCCCGGCTACGGCCCACGCGATGGTCAAAAATAGCCGGGTAAAAATCTCCTAAGTGAAATATGGAGCCAGCCCCGGTCCCGCCACTATACCGGCCCGGACACGCCCGGCGTCAACTTATGTGAATCGAAAGTTAATTTCGTGAGGAGGGCGCCGCGGCCGCGCAGCGCACGCCCCGGCCGGCGGAGGAACTTGCGGTCAAAATGCTGATTTGTAGCTGAGCAACAGGGAGTAAGTGGCATGACGGGCTTGAGCGAGGAGGATATCAGGACGCGTGCGTACGTGCTCTGGAAAGACGCGGGCGAGCCCTTCGGAAAAATGGACGATTTCTGGTACGAAGCCGAACGTCAGCTCCTGGCCAAACGATCGAATGGACAGGTCGATGCCGATCAAACTGCCAGCTCGTCCGGAGATGGGGAGGCGAGCACAACCCTGCGAAAGGACGCAGCGCCGCGACATCGACACAAGAGGACGAGCCCGCCCGAAGCCGGGCTCCGGCTGCGATTACTTTCGGTTCTTGTCGAGGTTCTGCGCCATTTCGAGGTGATGCTTCAGAGCCGGCAGCGTCTTGCCCGCCCAGTCCTTCAGCTTGGGATCTTCACCACCGTTCGCGTAGCGCTCGAACAGCGACACCGCGTCCTTGTGCGCGCTGACCTGCATCGGGTCGTAGGTTGACGCAAAGTCGTCCGGCTTCGCATCGCGGAGCTTCGCGATCTCCTTCTGCGACGAGTCATCCAGCGACGCGGGAATGGCAGCCTTCAGGTTGTCAGGCACCATGGACTTCAGCTCGCTGCTGGTTTTCGTATGATCCGTTACCATCATTTCGGCGAACTTCTTTTCGTCGGCGTTGCCCTTCTGCTCCGCGATCTTGGCCGCCTCGATCTCCGTCATGTCGCTCATGGCGGCTTCCTTGATGAAGTCTTTCGTCCTGGGAGCGATCCCGAGGGTAGAGTTCACGCCTGTCTTCTCGCCGACCGACTGAGCCAGGGCGGGCGCGCCGATAACGGTCAGCAGAGCGAATGCGAGGATTGTCTGTTTCATGGATTTGTTTCCCCTGGAAGTTGGAATGCGCATGCAACCGGCTTTCGCAAGCAAAGTTCCTGACGCCGACGACGCAGTAAATGCTGCACGGCCCCGGCCGAGAGGAGGAGGCCGGGGCCGCTCGCCTAACAGGCAACGTGCCGGCAGGCTTGGCCGGCACATATTGGCAATCGTTTTTGATATGCCGCGTTCCTACAAAGCATATTCGCGACCGCCATTTTCGCTGTGTACACTTTTGCACGGAAAACGCAGCCCTGTCTTGGCATTCTGATTTTGTGATTCGGCGCTCGATGACCTTCCGTGCTTACGCGCATCTCTGCGATGATTTCGCGCGCACTGAAGCGTGCTCCCAGGGGCGGAGCGAATGGGAAGAGGCCGCCCGGGACTGGCGCGGCCTCGCCGAAGCAGCATTCGAAGAAGAACAGGCGGCTCAGTCTTCCCGGCCATTCTCCGCAGCCGGCTAAGCCCATCAGCCGCCGAGCACATTGCCCCAGCCGTCGAATTCAAAACCGCGCCAGGCGACAGCGCCGTCCGGGAGGTTGCGGGAGGTCGCGCGAAAGTCAGCTTCGTCCTCGCCCGTCCAGGTTTCAATCGTATCCGCGATGCGATCGTGAAGGATCGCGGGTTCTGCCGGATCGAAGCCCGACATGGGTCTTAGGGAAGAGGTTACCATTTACAGATCCTCCCTGATGCCGCGATAAACAGGATGCCGTACTTTCCCTTCGGCCGACTTCGCGCGGTATTCGATCTCCGCGAGGAGCTCAGGTTCGACCCATACACCCTTATGGGCTATCCGCTTGCTGTAAGGCTGCGTCCTGCGGATGAGTGGTGTCAGTTTGCGCCGCAGCTCGGCGGCTGAAGTTTTATCGAACCCGTGATCGACCTTGCCGGCATAGATAATGTCACGCAATGAAACCAGTGAAAGGCGCCGGCAACGTTTGCACTTCGCCTCAAGCAGATCATATCCCCCGTTGATAGCCTTTGGCCCTGCGAGCCGCCGCCGAAGAAGCCGCTGCCCATTAGTTCCAATCGTCGGATCGGCTTGCCGGTCGTCGACGATTGGGCGCATCTCCCCAGTGGCCCACGCCCAGATCAATGCGTTCCACGCCTCACATTCGAGCTTGTCGGCTTCACGGATCTTGGTTTCTGCCGCACTGCGGATCAGCTTCGACTTCTCGAAGTAGGTGTCGTGGAGTCCGTCAGCATGACGGACGCCCTTGGCCTGAGCTTTCCTCAGATCGCCGGAGAGTGGGATAGGAATGATGCGCGGGGACATTCAGTCATAATCGCGCCGAATCCAACCTCGGGAAAGTCGCTAGGGTAGGGGATGGGGAAAGTACCGATACCTGACATTGGTCAATGTTTGGCGTGGGGCAACAGTTGACTTGGGCAGAGCAGCTGCCAGGCAGGCTTAAACTGTCCACCTCTCCAAAGGAGCGTTCGACCGTGCGATCCCACCCAAGCACCTGGGAAACGTCTGACCACCGATTGACCGCCGAAAACTCGTGGATCGCAGGTCCTGGGCAAACTACAATTCGCCTGTAACCTATCGATTTAGATCGATCGGCAGGCATGGCCGAACTTCCGACGTTGCGCCGTGTTGGCGTACAATCTGCACTGGGGCGAAGCGCTTCCCTGTTTGGAAATGCTAGCTAAGCAATTGATATTGCTAGAGGCGAATTCCGACGTTTTTTCCAAATGCGCCCTGAAATCACTTACTACTCAGGCAGGTTTTGATTCCGCTGTTCTCGATCTCTCCGGCGCCGACTGTTGGCGCCGGAGAAATTGAGGTTCGTCGGTTGGCTTCGGTGCTTGTTGGGAAACCGCGTATTTGGAAAAGCGTGTCGGGGTGACGTTTATCGCGCAGGCGAATGACCTGCCTCATGCGAAGGATCGAAGGAAATAGAGTAGGATTGGGTCGTGTGGGGAAAGGCGGTAGTGCTCTCCCGACTCGAACGTCCGAAAGATGATTTAGAGTGAGATCTAGCTTCTACGAGAGGCATGGTTTTGAGTTGATCTCAGAAACCGGCGGCTCACGCAATGAAGAGAGGAGCCCGATGCACTGTAATCGTGGCGAGGTGATAATTATTCACCTCGATGATCGCCTCTGGCTCATAGCCGACTTCCGCGTCGGCTGTGGTGATTTCCGCTTGTGACCCACTGAGGAAGTCTAGAGGATTACCTAACCTGAGCGGGATAAGCACACAGCGTTTTCAGGGCCTTCCTCGATAGCTGCGCAGGATGCGACGTTGATCGAATGCAAGCAAATTGCGCACTGGACGGTCGAGGAGCGACCGGCCGAGACGACTGCAGCGACCCTGGTTCTCTTCAGGAGCCTTGAGTCATTCCAGGCCGCACATCAGGCAGTCGCGTTCACGAGATGGTCCGATACCGTCGAAATGAACGCGCGAAGCCGCCCAAGGCGCCGTAGGTCTCGGTGGTATCCCATCCAAATGTCTCGCGCTAGCGGCAGCGTCGGCAGGTCCAGTCTACGGATACCGGGGATCTGATTGCCGACCACGCAAGGCAGGACGGCGATGCCGACGCCTTCCCTGCACATGCGCCCTTGGACGTTGCGGTTGTTCGATCGCAGGACCGGTCTCGCGTTGGGGAAACTCTCGATGAGCCACGCGATGTCGGGGAAGTGGGGCGTGGATGGCGCGATCAGCCGGAAACCAGTCCCATCGCCATATTTGGGATCAGCCGCCTCCTGCGCGATGTAGACGCCGTATTCGAGCCTGAAGAGCCGCCGCTGAATGACATCGGCAGTGTCGAACGGAGCGGCACGAAAAGCGACTTCGGCCTCCCGCTGGGCGAGGCTGAACCGGCGCGTGCCGGTCAGGATCTCAACGTCGACATTGGGGTATGCGTTCGAGAAATCCGCCAGGATGGGAGGCAGGACATAGGCCCCGAACCAGTCCGTTGATGAAATGCGAAGATTGCCTTTGAGATTCTGCTCCCGCCCCGCAAGCCGGCGCTCCATGGCCAGCGCGCCTTCTTCCATTTGCTCGGCCAGGGCGATGATTCCGTGGCCCTCTTCGGTCAGAACAAGACCGTCCGCTGTGCGCTGGAAGAGCGTGTGACCGATTGCCTGCTCGAGTGCGCGTAGGCGCCTGCCGACGGTCGGATGGCTCGTCCGAAGCGAACGCGCGGCACCGCCGAGCGTGCCGGATCGCACAACAGCGAGGAAGATCCTTACGTCACTCCATTCCATCGCGACCCCCGCACAAAACTGAACGCCGAGAGTACAGGAACATCACTTAACGAACAAATATAAGCACCTAGTTTCCCGCCATCGTCTGAGGCGCGTCCTTCTGGGATTCCGCCACCCCATGAGGGCGGCTGCGTGGGTGAAACAACTTGGAGAAGAAGTTATGAAAACCTGGCTTATAACAGGCTGTTCGAGCGGCTTCGGCCAGCGGCTCGCGTTCGCTTCGGCACAGCGCGGCGATCGGGTTATAGCGACGGCCCGCAATGTCAGATCGATCGAGGCAATGGCTGAGCCTTTCGGCGGCCGCATGATCACCTTGCCACTCGACGTGACCGATGCGGCGGCAGCCAAGGCAGCGGTCGTGAAGGCGGTCGAGACATTTGGCGGGTTTGACGTGCTCGTGAACAACGCCGGCTACGCACTGTTCGGCGCGATCGAGGAAGGTACGCCCGAAGAATATCGGCCGATGTTCGATGTAAACGTCTTCGGTCTGATCGAAACCACCAGAGCCGCGCTACCCGTCCTACGACGTTCGGGCGGAACGATCGTCAACATGTCGTCCGGTGCGGGTATCGAGGGCCGCGGCGGCGGAGGCTATTACCACGCCGCCAAGTTTGCTGTTGAAGGAATTTCCGAAGCGCTCGCCGGCGAGCTGAAGCCGTTCGGAGTTCGCGTGCTGGTCGTCGAACCCGGGCCGTTTCGCACCGATTTCCTTGGCCGATCGATCATGATGGCGGCCAACGAGATGCCCGAATATGCCGCAAGCTCACGCAAACACTATCGCGAAACCAGCGACGGCAATCAGGCGGGCGATCCCGACAAGGCGATCGCAGTGATCCTGCAGGCGGTCGACGCCGAGGACCCTCCGCTCCATCTGCCGCTCGGCCCGGCCGCGCACGCGATCGCCGAGAGAAAGCTGGCGGCCTTCCGCAGCGACATCGACGCCTGGCGTGACATCACGATCGCTACCGATTTCGACCAGCCCTGAGCTTGTACACGCTCTATCTGACACCTCCATTTGACCGGAAGCGATCATGATCGCAGCTTTGAACGGGTTTACCCAGCAACTGGTGCCGGTGAACGGCATCAAGATCAACGCCGTGACGGGAGGCTCAGGCCCGCCGATCCTTCTGCTTCACGGCTGGCCAGAAACATGGTGGGAATGGCACAAGGTGATGCCGCTGCTGGCCGGCCATTTCAGCGTGGTGGCCATAGATCTGCGCGGTGCGGGCTTTTCCGACTGCCCGCTCGACGGCTATGACAAGGCGACGATGGCGCGCGACGCGCATGAAGTAATGCTTGCCCTTGGGCATGAACGCTACGCCGTGTGCGGACATGACATCGGTGGAATGGTCGCCTTGCCGCAGGTTGCCACCTATCGGGAGGCTGTTACCCACCTGGCCGTCCTCGACGTTCCGCTTCCCGGCTGGACTGGATGGGAGGCGACGACCGCAAAGCTCTGGCATTTCAGCTTCCATATGAACCGGGACCTGCCCGAGCGCCTGATTTACGGCCGTGAATATGACTATGTTTCGACCTTCATGGCTGAGCGGTTCTACGATCACAGCACGTTCACTCCCGCGGACATCGAGATCTACGCGAAAGCGATGGCCCTTCCTGGCCGCACGCGCGGGGGCATGGAATGGTATCGAGCCCTCGCGGCCGACCACGCCGCCGCGCTCGAGTATAAGAAGCAACCTCTCGCGATACCCGTGCTTGGCATAGGTGGCGACCAGCGCTTCGGTGCGCAGATGGTGCCGATGCTCAAGGAGTTTGCCACCAACGTGACGGGCGGCTCGATCGCGCGATGCAGCCACTATGTCGCTGACGAGCGGCCGAATGAAGTCGCAGCCGCTCTGATCGATTTCCTCAAGGCCAATTGAAGCTCTGCGCCCGCGCCGTCGTAGGCCGGGCGGATCACGACATTGCGGGAGAGTTGCGCCCGCACACATCGCGTTCGATCAATCAAACGAGAAAGGAACACTATCATGACCGCACCTGTCATTCGCGGCGTCAATCATATCGGCATCACGGTGGCCGACATCGAAGCAGCCAAATCGTTCCTGGTGGAAGCTTTCGGCGGTCAGGTGATTTATCAGTCCTTCGGACCGCAGGACCCTCCGCGACAGGGGGCCGAATTCGAGCGGGCCACTGGTGCTTTCCCTGGAACGGTCGTGCGGGCGCAGGCGATGGTCAAGATCGGAACCGGACCGGACATCGAGCTCTTTGAAATGCACGGCCCCGAACAAGCCCAGCCGGTTCGGGCCAGCGACTTCGGCATTACGCACTTCGGCGTCTACACTGACGACATCGACGCTTCGGTTGAGCGCTTCGAGAAGGCTGGTGGCACAGTCCTTACCGCGCCCCGCGCTATTCCCTACGCAACCGAAAAAGGTCCCGGAAACAGGGTCTGCTATTGCCGCATGCCATGGGGCGCGACGATCGAGTTCATCACCACGCCTGACCGCATGGCCTACCACGATCAAACGAACCTGCGGCGGTGGCAAGACGAGGATTGAGCTACCGGCTTTGAACAACGACATGCCGGATGCACGCGGCTCGCGCTGGAGCCACCATGTACCTTTTCGAAATAGCGGCCATCGGGCCACTGTCTCATCCGGGATATGCGCCCGCCAGCGGCGCGGTGGAGCGGCCGACATGGCGATCGCGATCATAACAGCGCCGCGCGCCAAGTTCGAAGATGGCGCAGCGTTCTATGAGTGTACAATCATTCTTAACAAGTTAGAAGGTCGGCCTATGACAAGTGCAACAATGATAGTGACCTGCAGCGGCGGCACGTATTTCGATCGCGACTACTATGTCGATGTTCACCTGCCGTTGGCCCTCGCAAGTTGGCAGAAGCATGGCCTCGAAGGTGCCACCGCCTTCTTCCCGCGAGACGCCGATGCCGTAGATGTCTCCGTTGGAATTTATCGATTTCGCAATGAGTCTGCTCTTCATGCTGCGCTTGCATCCGCCGAAACAGACGCAATTATGAACGACGTCCCCAGGTTTACTGACGCTAAGGTTTTCCGAATGATTGGCGCCCCGCTCTGATTACTTGCTGTTGTAATGCATGGGTGGTCACAACCGGTTTCGACTGGTTATGATCACGCCTTACTCGTCAGAGAATGGTATGACGCTGTCGGCTGGTGGGTCCCGCGCTCCAGCGTGCTTCCACTAATGATGCTGTGGACTTTCTACACCGGCACGAGAGCGCCAAGGAGTGGGTGCCATTTTGAGGCTCACACGATTTGGAAAAGCAGCCTATGCAGTCAGTTTCGGCGATTGGTCTGATATTGCGAAGTCGGTCTTCCAAGGCACGGCGTTGATGCAGCCGGCCAAGTGGTCGTACGCCGTCAGTTAAGGTGCCGACACGTCTTGGCGTTTTTCCAGAAGTTGCCGCCATGCCTGGTGAAGCCCGTAGACTGGCCAGGAGGACGCTGTAATGTCCTATCAACTTTTCGCTTCCACGGATGAGAAGATCGCGCACATCGCTCATGGCGTCGCCCCGGCAGCGCCCGCCATGAGGGGCGAAGGAGCTATGGGGACGGGAAAAGCCCCCGCTGCAATGGTCTCTACAGAGGCCCGCTCCTCATCAAGGCGCCGCTCGATGAAGCTCCGTTCGACCTCGGTGAGCTTCGTCTCCAGCAGTCTCTGATAGCGGCGGATATTGTTGCGGTGGGCTTGGATGCGGGCAATATCTACAGCAAGCATCATCGTCACTCCGACGGAATTTTGTCCTTTCGAGTTCATGGGTTTCGGAAGATCGTATCTTCCACGCGGAAAAATATTCAGAGGCGAACGGCTGTCAAGAGCGATCCGCAGCGGCCAGAGGACTACGGGCTGGCCGCCTACGGATCTCGATTTTTTTGCTCAAGGCCTCTTGAAACGCCTTTACCCTCTTCTAATTCGTTGCTTGCCGCGAGAGCGGTGTGCCGGACGCCTTAGTGGGTCCGGCGCGGGCGCCGGGCCGGGTAACAGACCCGCTCTGACTCCTGCCTTGCGCTCCTTGTATCCATCTTGCTCCTAGGAGGACTTGGACATGAGGACTACCTTCGACTTTGCACCCCTGTGGCGCTCCACCATCGGCTTCGACCACCTGGCCGACCTCGTCGACACCACGCTGCGCCAAGCAGAAAACCACTATCCGCCCTACAACATCGAACGCTCCGGTGAAGACCACTACCGGATCTCGCTCGCCCTCGCGGGTTTCGGCCCCGATGACATCGCTGTGACGGCCGAGCACAACGCGCTGACCATCGAGGGTAGGAAGCCCGAGACGGCGGCTGGCGAGTACCTGTACCAGGGCATTGCCGCAAGGCCGTTCCGGCGTGTGTTCAACCTGGCCGACTACGTTCAGGTGAAGGAGGCCGCCCTCCGCGACGGCCTTTTGATCATCGATCTTGTCCGCAAGGTGCCGGGAGCCATGAAGCCGCGCCGGATCCAGATCGGGAACGGCGTCTTTCCCGGCCCGCAGATCGAGCAGAAGAAGGCGGCCTGACGCCGGATCGACGCTCAACGGCGGAACGCGGCCTGCGCACCCACGCCGGAGAAGCGGATCATCCTGTCGTCATGGGCATCCGACATGTTCGCCGCCGGAAGCGAGGCTCACCTTGCGCGGAACAAGCCGCAGACTCAGTTCATCTTCTGGCGGAGCTTTTCGATGATCTCCCGCAGGTCGTTCGCGTACTCCTCGATGATACGGCGCGCCTGCTCAACGCGCGTTGGCTCCGATGGCGAATCTTCCGGGCGGGGCTCTTCGGGTGGAGGCTTCATGCTCTCCAACGTCGAACCAAGTCATCCACGACCCTTGAGGTAAATCAAATCAGGCCACTGGGGGCGTGTACTCATAAATCGCTTATGTCTGCTATTGGGGGCTAACCGGGCCTGATGGAGGGCGGGCTTAAGGGGGGCAACTGACGCTAAGCGGGCTTTCGATCTGGCAGCAGCTGCGCTCTATTTTTGCCGTTCAATCAACTGTAGAGTGCACTACTATCTGAGAGGGAGGGCATGATGAAAGCAACCTTTCTTTCAACCCTGATCCTTGCACTTTCGACAAGCGCCGGCTTCGCACAACAGCCCGCGCAGTGCCGAAACTTCGAGGCTACAATTGCGCTTCAGATGACCAAGGAAGGTTGCTTAAGCCAGATCGACCTTTGCACTGTCGGAACAGTCATGAGCGACGAGCCCGCTCTAAGCGGCGCAACGTGGCTTTTCACGGCGCACGGGATGGCCGAAACCGCAGGACTGCCTTCGTTGCCAAAAACACTGCAATCTTACGCGGGAACGGTGCTAGTCACGGCAAAAGGGGGGACATTAACCACCACCACCGCTGGCATGTACGACACCGAGGCGCAGGCTTTCAGCCAACTGGACAAAATCGTGAAGGGGACCGATCGCTTCAGCAACTCGGCCGGCCGGCTTATTTTTCTTACCGGAATCGGTCGTCAAGGTGGTGGATTTGATGCGCAAGGTCGCGGCGAGCTGTGCGTGAACGACTAATGGGGCGGGTCGCTTCTCTCATTTCCGCTGGTCGAAGCGCAGCTAATTGGACGCGAATGAGCCACTGCGGGCATGCGCCATTGTACTGCTTGGCGACGCAATATTTTGCAGCCACAGCCAGCGCGACGATCATAGAGATGTGATAATCTGTGCGCAGTCGTCCTCAGGCTGCAATGAGGATCGAATGAAGCGGCGCGAGTTCATAGCGGCTGCTGCCATGTTCCTCATTTCGCCCCAGCGTTTGTGGGCCCAGAGGAAGCCTCGGCGCATCGGCTTTCTTGCTGTAGGTGATGGGAGCGGGCAGGCCCTTAATCAATCCGAGCGTTCATTCCTTGATGGGCTGCGACACCACGGCTGGGTAGATGGAAACCTGATTATCGAATCCCGCTTTTCTCATCCACCCGATCAATTGTCAGCTTCAGTCGCCGACCTGATCGCTCTCAATCCCAATGTGCTAATCGCTGCGGGACCTCTAGCGGCCATGGCCCTGAAATCGGCAACTGCCACCATTCCAATTGTATTCGTGGCCGTGGCTGATCCCGTCCGCCTTGGCCTCGTGCAAAGTCTATCGCGACCAGGTGGCAACATAACGGGTATTACGACCAACGTACCTGAAGATTTTTTCGGAAAACGCGTCGAAATCCTTCGCGAACTCGTTCCGGGCGCCTCAAAAATCGCGATCTTGGTCAATCCGAAGAACCCAATGCTTTACTTGGTGGAAGAGACACGCAGCAAGGCGCGGAAGCTTGGCATAATGCTGCTGACAGTTGAAGCGGCCACGGCCGAGGACCTGGACTTCGCCTTTGCTTCGGCCTCTGCCCAAAACGCCGATGCAATAATTGATTTCGGTGATCCGCTCACCTATGTCGAGGCTCCGCGAATAATCGCACTCGCGGCGAAGCATCGACTGCCTGCAAACTACTTGTTTCGAGTCTACGCCAATGGCGGATTGTCGGTGTACGGCGCGGATACAGCCGATCTATTCCGCCGTGCAGGCAGTTTCGTCGATAGGATACTCAAGGGCACCAAGCCTGCCGACCTGCCGGTAGAGCAGCCGACGAAATTCGAGCTCATCATCAACATGAAGACCGCCAAGGCGCTCGGCCTCACCGTGCCGCCCTCACTGCTCGTCCGCGCTGACGAGGTGATCGAATAGAGGTGCTGTTTGCTGCCGTGCATGAGTCAGGTCATGGCCCTTAGCGGACCTGTCGATCTGCGCATCCAATGTCCGCTTACTTGGGCGGTGCGGACGAAGCTATGCTGGAAGCTGCAAGATAGATTTATGAGTACACGCCCTAATGCAGCGCTCAAAATACGGACAGCACAGCCGGTAAGTGAGCGGCCCCGGCTACAGGTGGGGTCAAGGGGGAGGCCGGGGCCGCTTGCCAACTCTGCCGCAGAGCTGGCGACGACTCCAATATGCACTTGTGGTTCCTGTGCTAGCCGATGGGCCGTGCCGCGCCGATCGTGCGGGCGCGGTGGAGGCCAAAGATGATTACGGCTGACCTGCCAAGCAACTCGTTCCGCTAGTGGCGCGTACCACCGTCACCGAGCAGCGTTGAGCGGAATGACGCAAATGGCGGCGTCGGCATCATCGATTACAAAGATGGAGTATCCTTTCCCAACGAGTTCGGGTCGGGTCTCGCGTAACGAACGAGCGAGCTTGATGGCTTCGATTTGGGCTTCCGTTTCGCTTGGTAAATCATGCGCTCCGAAGTCCGAAACGAAATGCGCATCAATGAGCTTGTAGGTAAAAAGAGGCATCGGGGTTGCCCGCGATAATGCGAAAAGCAAAGCCCCTGCTGGAATAACCAAACAGGGGCTCGCGGATGGATGGCGCGAGGCTCGCGGATGAGGTGTCGCTCCAAGGACCCGTATCACTGAAGCAAACAACCGCTTAGTTGGCTCGCCAAAATATTGTGCAAGCCGCGCAAATAAAAGGCCCGGCGCTCTTTCTCAGAATCACCGGCCCCCGTCCGATCCGCCACGTCGAACCATTTCTAGCAACTTGCCGCCCGGCTAAGGCTGGCGGTTATCCTTTCGGATGCAATGAGGCGGAATAGCGGGATCATGGACGGTGTATGAGTCCCCCGCAGAACGCACCGCGCGGTTCCACATTGAATGAACAACCCACCGGCAGAACGTCCGAAAGGTGGAAGGTTTTGACGTCAGAGCGGACAAGCGCGACTAACAAGCTTGAGCGCTATGTCGGCCCGAAGTGTTTCGGCACATCGCCCGCGCGCCGAGCGGGTTGCCGGGACCTCCTACCATAAACCGCGGCAGATAATCTTCCAATGCTCGAAAGGGCTAACTCGATAGTTCGCTTGCGAGGCGCGGCTTGACTGAGCAAGGTCATCTTACCCCGGACAACTGCCCTTTAACCACGTCCGGGTGTGCCTCGGATCAGCTGGTAATTCGTTGGCTCGATTACGTGGCACTCAGCTGCTGGAGCCTTTTGTGTGGTCCTTTGCTGTTGCGGCACTGTTTCTGGCGCTGTTGGTGTTTGGTGCGGTCGGGTTTATCATTGTCCGCTTTGACTTTCCCGATGAACCGCGAGCTTAAGGTTCGTTCATCAGGCGGCGCGCATCAGGAGTCTAGGAGGCGGTTGTCGGACCTCACGAGCAAACCGGCTGGCCTGTCATTAAGGGTGAGTGCTTAGGGTCACTTGCAGAGATCGCTGCACGAGCACCAAAATGCCTGCACCGGCGAGTTACGGAAACCGCGACTGCCCTCAGGAGTCGCGCTTACCTGGGGGCCCGGGCCGGTCAGGAAGGACATTTTTGCAAAGCCCGCCGCTTTCCGCCATTGCCGGGCGGCTACCTGAAGGTCTATTTGGGTTATCGTGAGCTGATCTTATGGCGCCAACGGCCCCGGATCGATTAATCGGGCTCCGCTTGCGAGCAATACAAACATCCCCTGATAGTCGCGATATCTCGCGGCCATTCGCGTCCTTTCGCGGCCCTTATCCAGGACATTGCCAGACTGGTCGCAAACTCGCCATTCCCAACCACGACGATTGCGATCGATCAACATAATCTCCAGCATTGAAGCTAAGGTACCCTGCATGCTGCACCGGGGGGTGGACCGTTGAGATTCGAGGAAAGTGGGAAAGTCGTCGTCGATAGCGCATCAATAGCGATTTGCTCCTCCGAGAGTCGCTTAATCAAGAACTCGCGCTCGAGAACTGAGAGCCGGGTGCTCAGCAGGCGGCGATAGCGGTGGAGATTGTCGCGATGGCAGCGAAGCCGCGCCAGTTTTTCGTCAATCACCATTGATACCTCACGATAATAATTCAGGCGGCCATGACGCGTTCAGTAGAGCGCAGGCGATAGGGTTTGCCGCCGGGCGGCCTGCCGGAATCTTCATCGAGCGCGCGCAACGCGGCGAGAATGTCGTCGATCGAGACCGGTGCCCCGAGTCCGATCGGCGCGCGCATGGAGGGACGTGACGCGATTGTGGAAGCGTCTGACGCCCATGAGGCAAGAATGGCGCGTTTCTCGGCTATTGTCAGGTAGGGATGTTTCACGACGTCTCCGGGCGTTCCAAACATAGTCCCGGGATGACGAAGCGCGTTAAAATCGAAGACGTTGTCATGGGCGGTCGTCGGCCGCATGGTCCTGCTCCTTTCAATGACGAGGAAATAGGAGCCGCGCGACGTGCCGCGCAGCTCCAATGGCGTCTGCGCTAGGCGGCTGCCTTAGCCTCCAGCTTCGGCACGTTGCCGGCCAAGGCGTCGCCGATCGCAATCCGGCGGGGCTTCATGGCCTCCGGAATCTCGCGGACGAGTTCGATGGTCAGTAAGCCGTTGTCGAACGCAGCGCTTTTCACCTGGACATATTCGGCCAGACTGAACTGGCGCCTGAAGGCGCGGGCTGAGATACCCCGGTAGAGGAAATCACGCTCGGTCTGGTCGGATTTACTGCCCTCGACGGTAACGACGTTCTGCTCGGCAGTGATCTCGATGTCTTTGGGCGCAAAACCCGCAACCGCCAGCGAAATTTGGTAGCGATCGTCGGCGAGACGTTCGATGTTGTAGGGCGGGTAGTTGTCCTCACTCGCCCGCTGAGCGGTCTCCGCGAGGTCGAAGAGGCGGTCGAAACCAATGGTCGAGCGCCAGAGCGGGGCAAAATCGTAGGTGCGCATAGCCAAATCCTCCTAAGAGCAAGATGTCTACGAGCGGCACCGGACACAACCGGTGCCCGTCTCTTGGCCGGGCCCGTCAGGCGCCCGGACGCCATCGTCAGATGGCGACAAAAAAATTAGCAAAGCCGATTTTCGTTTCAAGAGGGCGCTGAAAAAATTTTGCCACAGATCGCCGCCATTACAGGTCCTCGCGCAGCCCCTTGAAGAACGGATGCCTCACCTTTCCCTCAGCTGATTTGGCGCGGTACTCGATCTCTGCCAGCAGCTTCGGTTCGACCCAGATGCCTTTGTGCGCTATCCGCTTCGCGTAGGGTTGTGTCTTCCGGACGAGCGGTTGAAGCTTGTTACGGAGTTCGGCGGCCGATGTCTTGTCGAAGCCGTGATCGACCTTGCCTTCATAAACCAGATCCTCGCCCCTGCGCCGACCTAGATAAATGCCGTCCCACCTACCCTCATCGAGGGCGAAGCCGGCGATGGCGAGCGTCTCGCGTTGCCCGCAGGTCTTCTTGACCCAGTTGTTGCCCCTCCCGCTCGCATAGATGCTGTCGCGCACTTTCGAGACCACGCCTTCGAGCCCGACCTTGCAGGCGTGCGTGAACATCTCGCGGCCTTCGATCTCGAAGCTCTCGCTGAACTGTAGATCGCTGCCGGTGATGATCTTCTTCAGCGTGGCCTTGCGCTCGAATAGCGGCATCTTCCGGACGTCCCTGCCATTGAGATAAAGCAGGTCGAACGCGACGAGCACGATCTTAGTCGAGGTGCCCTTTAGCTCGTTCTGCAAGACGGAGAAATCGGTGCTGCCATCTGCGGCTGGCACCACGACCTCGCCGTCAACGATGGCCGAGCTCGCCTTAATGTGCCAGGCGTCGTTGGCGACCTTCTTGAAGCGTTTGGTCCAGTCGTGTCCGCGGCGGGTGAAAACGGTGACGGCTTCGTTGGCGAGATGCACCTGGACGCGATAGCCGTCGAACTTGATCTCGTGAATCCAGCGTTTGCCCGACGGCACGCGGTCGATTGAGGATGCCAGGGCCGGCTCGATGAAGCCCGGGAAGGGCGCCTTGACGCCGAGCGCTTCCGGTTTTTTTCGCTGAAACGCCACGATCTTAGACCAGGCGCAAGCTGTACTGCCGAGTGTCTTGGGCAGCGTAGCGATCGACGAATTCCTGCAGGTGAGACGGGACGTCGCTGAGTTGCAGGTTACAGCGATGCTGGATTTCGCGGGCAATGTCCTCAGAGACGTCTTCAGACCAGCGCTCTGCCGTGTTGAAAGCGATGACTTTGATAGGCCGCCGATACTCGCCGGCGAGAAGATCTTGAATGACGGTCTCGAGGTTGCCGCTTCCATGTCGGTTTCGCGCCAGGCGCTGCCTGCGCGCCCAATATCATCCGCCACCAGATACACGGTCGGCTCATCGGCCGGCACGATGGAAGGGGTCCATCGGGACTGACGCATACGCAACTCAACGCAACAGAACCGGGATTCAATTTGAACTGGGCTAATTCGTTCCAGCCCTTGGAACTGTTTGTTACTGCTGCGCCTTATACCGAAGGGCAGCCAACGGAGGAAACATGGCAGTCAACAAACCGACCGGCGACAACGCTCGCAAGGGCGCGGTGAAGAAACGTTCGCAGACCAAAACGACGATCGGGGGCGCTACTGGCTACACGAAGCGCGACAGGACGTCCGGCGAGTTCATGGCTGTGAAGAAGCCGAAAACAGCGAAGAAAGCCGCTAAGAAATTCAAAGGTGTGCGGGTTGAGAGGAGAGCTAAGAAGGCCACCAAGCGAGCCCGCTAGGGTGACGGTTGGCGTTACCGCGCGGGGTCTTCGGTAAAGGCCGCGGGTGAGGCGGCCTTACTCTTTGTCCTCGGTCCAACTGCGCTCGCCGCACTGACACTCGAACATATGCACGGTGAGGCCGCGCAATGGGTCCATCATCTTGTGAGCCAGTCGGGGTTGCGCACCGCACTTACACCGCTGCTCTTCCCGAGTCTTCGATCCGGAAAATTTGTCGCTACTGAAAAAGTTCATTGGGATCACCCTGCCAGAGGTGACTCAATAAGTGCCAAAGTGCACAATTGTTCCGCTGGCGGTTGGGACGCAATTTGTTGCGCCTATTGGCAGGCCGGGAATAAATGGCAACGCGCGCTATGATTCGGCCGCGCCGAACGGCCTCAGCATCCGGTGCCAGCCCCGGTGATGCGCGAGGCCGTTTTGTTGTTTGGAGTTAGGCTTATTTGGGCGGCTGCAGGCCTGGCGAACGCAGCCAGTCACTCAGATGTGCGCCGGTCTCGGCAATCCTAGCTTGCTTAAGAAGCGCATCGCGTTCGGCTGCTTGATCTTTAAGCTTGGCAGCCTGTTCGGCCATTCGATCTTCAAGGGAGCGGGTTTGCTTCGCCCTATTGCGGTGCTTGGACATGACGCCTCCTTGAGCCGTCAACGACGACTCCGCAACCGCAGCACCTCTATTCAGTTCCAAAAGCGAAACTAGGCCATCGCTCGGAAACAGGCCAGCGCCAAATGGATCTTTGAAAGAGGCCGCCAACTGAGGCGGCCTTAGTGCTTCTCGGCTTCCTAGATCATGGCTTCCAGCTCGGTGATAAGGTCCCTGTAGCGAACAACGATCCTGTCAAAGAAGGCGCGCTTTTTCTCCGACTTAGCTTCGTCTCTCATCTCTTCGCACCGGCTGAACTGTCGCCAAGGATCGCAAGATGTTCCAACATGTCTTTCATGGAGCTTTCCCCGTGAGGGGCAGGCTACCGGCAGATTAGGACACCCTCAAATTCAACTTAGGACACTTGAGGTCAAATACGGACAGCACCCCAAGTCGGGATCGTTGCCCTAGTGCTCGGAGGGCCCTTGTCCACGAGCTTTGCGGGCCATCTCCATCCACTCTTGCCCGAGCTCCAGCCAAGCCTCTCTATCCGCCTCCAGAACCGCCTTTTCAGCTTCCTCGAGGCAATTCCGCGCTTGCTGCAGGTATCTCGCAATATCAGCTTCGTGCATCGCCTACACCGCGACCGCGAAAGGCGCTCCGTTAATTGTCGGATTATAAAGGTGGCCCGTGCCAGCCGGTAAGTGAGCGGCCCCGGCTACAGGTGGGGTCAAGGGGGAGGCCGGGGCCGCTTGCCAACTCGGCGGCGAGCCAGCGAAGTAATAAACGCCGATCGCTCCCGCAGTTCCTAGCCGTTCTCCAGCAGCTTTTGGTCCGTCGTCTTGAGTCGCACATAGGTGCCGTTCTCGTGCCGGTTCGGCAGACTTCCTCGTTTGAGAAATGTCATTGCCAAAGAGCGAGCGGTGAGTAAAAAATTCACCTATCGAAACGGGGCCGACGAGTCGACAATGGCGGAATATCGCCTCTACCGGGTGGACAAAGAGGGCCATATCCTAGAAGCGGCCGTGATCGTCAGTTGCGAAGTTGACGACGCGGCCATCGCCGAAGCCAAGCAGTATGTGGATGGCGTCGCGATTGAAGTCTGGGACCGCGATCGCCGTGTAGCCGTCTTGCCATCTACGGAGTAAGGCCCGCGCTCGGGCAACGGCAAGCTCCACCTGGCCGTTACACGCGGCCCGCTCTACCGGCGCGGCAGCAGGCCCTCGCTAAGTGCCATCAGCCGCACGAAGGTGCCGCTTTCGTGTAACTCAAGCCAGCCTTGCTCGATCGCATAGCGCAGCCCGGCTCCGAACTCCGGGCCGCTAGCTTTCAGACTGAACAGAAACGGGGCGTTGATCCGTTCGATATAGATGCGGCCGTCCTGAACCGGCGTGATGCTTTTAGCGATCTCGACCAGTTTTCGCGCGGCCGCGATAGAATCCACAGGACCAGCCCCACTGATCGGCGGTGGTCGGCACGCCGGCGCGGGTGCCAATCGTGCCGACACGCACGTCACCGAAATAGATATGCCACGTCTTCTGGTGTGGATTGTCGCTGCGGCGTCGGGTGAGGGCGGTCATATCCAGAGATTAGGAAAGTGCAGGCTTCTAGGCCAGTCGCTGGATTTCGAGGGGTGGATGACACCAAGCCCAACAGGTTGGTCAACAGGTCTCGAAAAAAAGGGTGCTGGCCGAAAAAGGCCCTAGGCCGCCAACTGAGGGACCTTACTCTTCCTCGACGGGAAATGGCTCATGCGTCTTGCGGCCTAGGAAGGTGTCGGGCACAGGGCGCTGCAGCATTTCATGTGCCAGCCGTTCGGCTTTCTCAAATTGTTTGCGGGCCTTCTCCACGTCGCGCGCAAATTCGCCGGGGCGATAGGCAGGGAGCTTATCTGCCATAGGCTGTTCCTCCTCAGACCTACAACTACAGCTGGTAACTTAAGTTCAAAATCGATTAGGCCGCTCTTAAAATGAACCTAGTCCACCGAGGTCGGAAACAGACAGTACTAGAAAAAGGCCCCGGCCCAAAAGGGGCATGAGCCGGGCCTCCACGTTTGCCCCCACGAGCAATTTTGGGGCGGCCTCATTTCTTAATGACGCGGATTTAGATCGCCTCTAAACTTGTTCCATCTTCGGAATGAGCGAGCTTTTCCAAATGGGCAATTATCGAGCCTACCTAATCGGTGCCGATGGGCACATTGAACAGCGGGTTGACCTTGAGGTGCCGGACGAAGCCACCGCGCGCGAAAAGGCAGAACTGCTCGTCGACGGACATGCCGTCGAGCTATGGGACGGCGCAACGAGAATTGCCCGGTTCGAGCCCATCACTAGGCACTAGGGCGCTGAAGTTAAATGATCTTTCACCGTTTATCTTCTTCCGAGCGCAGGCGGTAAGGGAAGCGTTCCTAGGCCTCCTAAGATCACCTACGAGGCCAAGGACGCGATCCAAGAAATCAGGAGAGGCCTGCTCGTCATCGATAACAAGCTTAGGTGGCTTAGCGAGCCTTACTCTGAAGGGTGTCGCGTTCGAGGCGCGCGAGAATGCCAAGATCGAAGCAGATGGACCCTTATGGCTCGGTGTTTCCGAAGCGGCCGAACGCTATCGAGAGATCCAGGTTCGCCGACGTACCGGTCGCGGTGTCTGGTACGCGCACGTCGAGATACTGCGATGGGACGCAGTTCAGCGAACTGGAGAAGCGATTGCAAGCTTCAGTGAGCGCTGCGACTCAAAGGTAAAGGCAGAGGAGGCCGCTCGGAGGCTTCTGACTGAGAATGCCAAATACTTCACCGCGGAAACCTCAGTCGAAGCCGAGGTGTTATGCGAACTGGAGTGGGACGAAGGAGTAGCGGCGAAGCTGCTCTGACACCGGAACGCGGCGAGAACAAATTCCCCCGACTTTCCCCGCCTGTTGCCTTGCGGTCGGGCGCGCCAAGATCGATGCCAGCGATACGTTCGAGGAAGCCGCCCCGCATCTGTCCTCGCGAGAGGTTTTCTCAATCTTGAACGACGGCTCGGCGCTCTCGACCATACTGCAGAAGCGATGAAGTGTGCCCGCGCTGCGACTATCGGCGAGAGGCGATGGTTGGTCCCGCGCCCTTTGTCTCGACGGGGCCGCCTTGCAACGCCGCCCGCCTTTCCGCGACCGCATGATCGAACAGCTCAAGGACGAGGCCGAACGCGGCCATGTCCTCCTGTTCGATGGCTCCCTCGTCGTAGCACTTGATGGTTTCCGCGATGATCGCGTCGACTTCCCGCTGCGAAGCCAGCAGATCCTGCTCGGATCCGGCATCGCGGATCTCGGTTACAACCGCGAGAATTCGGTCGCGGTAGCTGGTGTTGTCATCGCGTTCGTCCCGGTTCAGATAGCGCCGGAGCCAGGCGGCGGCCGAGCCGATGCCAGAAAGCAGAAGCAGTGCGAACCAGAAGTAGTCGCTATACTTGTCCAGAAATGTCCGCTCCGTGCCGTTGATGACCGCCGCAGCTCCCCTGTGCACCGAGGGCTCCGCCTCCTTTTCCGTATCCGGCTTTGTGATGCGCCCGGTGCCGGCGACGCGTTGCGTGACCGTATCGCGTACGGCGAAAAGCTGCCGGTAGAATGCCGCCGCTTTGGCTTCCGACAGCTCTTTCCTGGCTAGGACGAGATGGTTGACGCTGATGGTGTCGATCTTGTCCTCTGGCCAGGCCGGGTTGGCGTTGAAGACACTGCCGGGGATCTCCTCGGCTTCGTAGCGGGGGTGCCGCAGGGCGATCGCTTCGGATGCTTCGACCGGAAGAAATTTCGGCGCTCCGCGCGATCGGGATGTCGCGACGATAGCTGCACTCGTGATTTTGCTGTCGAGGGGACCGCGAGGGATTCCGCTGCTCCTGCGGTGGTGATCGGCAAGATCCTGACCGTCCTGCTTTCCTCCTCGATGGCCTCGGCCATCCCCTGAACAACCTGGTGGTCTTCACTGCCTGAAGGGCCGACGGCGATCCGAAGGGTCTCGGGCTGCAGGAGGTAGAAAAGGCCGGCCGCTGCAGCACCGAAGGCGACGAAACCCGCAGCCAACAAGATCAGGAGCCGTCGTTGGCGTCGATCAGCGGGACTATTGATCGGAGCAGAAGCCGACATCGGCAGACCTTTTTGACGGGGTAGGGCTTTGCGGTCGCCTCCGTGCGGGATTATGACCACATCATCGAGCAAGCCATGCCGATGATGCACATGAACATCGCTACGGTCGCGGTCCAGCCTAACCAATAGACTGGCCCCGAAATCATCAGATCGCCCATGACCGACTTTCGCCGAACCAGCAGCATCATCACGGTCATGATCGGAGCGGCCAGTATACCGTTGATGACCGCGCTCCAATAGAGCGCTTTGATCGGGTCCAGCGCCGTGAAGTTAAGCCCAACGCCGAGCGCGACCGAAAGCGCGAGTACACCATAGAACGCGACGGCCTCCTTCGGCTTTCGCGACAGGCCGACCGGCCACTTGCGACCTTCTCCGATAGCGTAGGCCGTCGAGCCGGCCAGCACTGGGATCGCAAGAAGGCCCGTCCCGATGATGCCGAGGGCGAAGATCAACTCGGCCATCGCCCCCGCGACGGGCCTCAGGGCTTCGGCCGCCTGGGCGGACGATTCGATGTCGGTCTTGCCGGACGCGTGCAACGTTGCCGCCGTCGTCATGATGATCGCGATCGCGATGACGTTCGACACTGCCATGCCGACAAGTGTATCGATCCGGATCCGCTTGACCTCTTCGTCCTCCTTCTCCGGCTCGCGCTTGAGCGGCTTCTTGTCGGGATCGATCCGCTGCTCCTCTGCCTCCTGGGAGGACTGCCAGATGAAGAGATAGGGCGAGATTGTCGTCCCGAGGATCGCGACCAGGGTCGTCAGGAAGGGTCCATTCCATTCGATCTTCGGGATGAGAAGCCCCTTCAGGGCCTCGCCCCAGGGCACCTTTGCGAGAAAAAGGGCGATGACATAAGCGAGCAAAACGAGCGTCAGCCATTTCAGGATCGCCACATAACGCTCATACTTGAAGAAGATCTGCGCGATGACGGACACAGCACCGAAGAGCACGACGTAAAGTGTGCCCGATCCCCCGATCAGAAGCTTGAGGGCATCGCCCATCGCCCCAAGGTCGGCGGCGACGTTGATCGTGTTGGCGACGAAGAGCAGCACGATCATGGACCAGATGACGGGCGCGGGGAAATTCCGGCAGACGTTTCCGGCGATGCCGTGCCCAGTGACGCGTCCGATGCGACCCGAGATCTCCTGGATCGCGGCCATCAGCGGATAGGTGATCAGCATGGTCCAGCCGATGCCGAATCCTAGTTGGGCGCCCGCCTGGCTGTAGGTGCCGATCCCGGATGGATCGTCGTCGGAAGCGCCCGTGATGAGGCCGGGACCAAGACGCCGCAAGAAGCTATCTTGATCTTTATTCTCGACCGGCTTCTTGCGCGTTTTCCTCCTCGCCACTCGTCGTCCTCGCTGCCGTGGATCTGATTCCGGAACTCATAACGTCGATGCAGTCGAATTTGTTCGGCGCAGTCTTGGCGAGACCGACTCCGCCTGGCCGCCACGCTCTCGGGAAAAATAGGCAGTGGCTCTGCTGCTTTCCGGAACCTTGCCATCATTAGCGGGTTCTCGCATGCCGCATCTGGCGGCGAGGAGAACAACATGAACAAGCTTCTACTGACGACGGCCCTGGCCGCGCTGATCTCGACGGGCGCGATGGCGCAGTCGACGGTCGTCACCACCACCGGCACCGGTCACGCGGCCGCCGTGCAGATCGAGCCAGAATACCGCACCAAGATCCGCACCTACGTCACAGAGCACAAGGTCCGTCCGGTGCAGCAGAAGATAGTAGTCGGCCAGCCCGTGCCGCGCGAAGTCGAACTTGAGGCGGTGCCCGCCGACTGGGGTCCCTCGCTCACCAAATATCGCTATGTCTACTCGGGCGAGCGCGTGATGCTGGTCGATCCGTCGACCCGCACGGTCGTCCAGGAGATCGACTAAGCCTTCCCGGCGGGTCGCTGATCGCAGCGGCCCGCCCCCCATCCGGCCCCCGCCGTACCTTGAATTCCATTTGCGAGCGGCCGTCCATGCCGATCATTCGTTATTTCGTCTTGGTCGGCGGGTTCTTGCTGGCGCTGCTCTTCGTTGCGGATCGGTACATGCCCGCTCCCGTCGAAGCCGCCGCCGTGGCCGACCCCGACAGGACCATCATCCGCATAAAATCGGCGAGGAGCCTCCCGGAGAAGATCGTCTTCGACACCAGCCAGCGGGCCGAAGCGCCGATGATCGCGCAGGCCGATCCGGTCCCGGAAGAGCCGCTGCAAGAAGTGCGAGAAGCCATGGCCGCCGTGCCTGCAGCACCTTCCGGCGAGGCCCGGAAGGAAGGGCGGGCCCGCGCTGCGGCGGTCGTCACGCATCCGAAGCGGTCGGCAAAGCTGCAGAAGCGGACGCCCGACCGGCGCCTCGCCTTCAAACGGACTGATCCATTTGCGGGCAGATGGTGGTGAGCGGAAGCGCGACCGCGGTTCAAAGGAAAAGGCCGCTCCCTCGAGGGGCGGCCTTCGTAGGTTCCACGTGCGCCCGCTCTCACCAGTGGCGGTGATGCCGATGCCAGTGATGACGAACGACCGGATAAGACCCGCGATAGTAGGCGTAGGCCGGGCGGACGACGCGGCGATAGCGGTAACCGTAGGACACCGGCGCTGTGTAGTAGGTCGTGGTGTAGCCGCCGCCCCAGCGATAGGGCTCGTCGTACCCGTAGTCGTAGGCGTAGGGACCGCCATAGTAGCCGGCTCCATAGTAGCGGGGGCTACCGTAGTAGCCATAGCCCGGTCCCCAGCCATATGCCGAGGAGGCAATCCCGCCGATGACGGCGCTGGCAACCAGGCCGCCGGCGATGCCCGGCCCCCATCCGCCCCACCCGCCTCGCCAGTGGGCTTCGGCAGGAGACGTCGTGGCCACCGAGGCCAAACCGAGGGCGCCGACCATCAGCGCCGACATTGCATCTTCTTCATCGAGGATCCTCTCACTTTGTTCGAGCGCCCCGACCACAACGGGAAAAAATGGCAATGGTTTCGCTGGCCCCGGCGGCGAGCGGGCAATGGATGCTCGGTCTGGAGCAGCTTGACTCGAAAGCATCGAGCTTGACCACAACAGCAAGGTCTAGGTTGGGTTCAGTTCATGTTGCGTTGCGGAAGCTCTCGAGGGACCTTCGCTTGATCCAACCGCATTAACTTTGTTGAATTCACCGCACAGCGTTTCCGCAGTAAACTAACTCTTCTTGCGTTGGGGGGTCCCATGTTCGATCGTGCCACGACCGCGCTCTTGCGCGCCGTCTTCGATGAGGTCTGCGAAGACGTCTCGCGCCACGAAACCGCGGCGCGCACCCATGTAGCCTCGAGAATCCTAGAAGCGGCTACCGACGGCGACACTTCGCCCGAGAAACTGAAGCAGATCGGACGCACGGCCCTCCACGACGCGCCGACGATGTGGCGATAGGTCGAGGAAAGCGGGGTGAACTTCCAGGTCACCGTGCTCAAGATCCTGGTGAGCTATCCCGACGGGTTCGCTGTTATGGCCGATCTCAAGCGCGACATGGCGATCCTGGCGACGAGCGGGCGTGATTGGGCCGACCGCACCAAACGCCTTGCCGCTCGCGTGCCGGAGCTCGACATCTTCTCGCAAGGACTGGTCGAGCGTCTGAATGGCGGATGGCGAATAACGGAGAAGGGCCGTTCCGTGCTCGAGTTCATGGAAGCAAGGCCTGCCGACACGAGGACGGAGAGCGCTGCGCCCGCCGCGGCGCCGCCGGCTTCAAGTCCAGCGGCGTCCCCACCTGTCGCCGCTAGGCGCTCTGGCCGAAGCCAGCGCCTGCAGCGCCGTCGTGCGGCACGCGAGCGGGCCCGCGCAAAAGCTTGCTGAACGCGCACTTGTCCGGTTCACGAGGTTAACCGGGAAAAACCAGAAACTTTGCTGACCGTGTCGAGTTGCCAGCGATCGGATCGGTCGCCGGGAGCGTACAGATGGTCGACGAAGTCGTCTTGAAAAATGCCGCAGAGACCGCGTGGACGTTGTATCGGGCACGGCACCCCCATGTCGACGCTTCTGATAGCCGGCGCTGCCTCATGGAGCGCCATCTACATCGGAGATGCGAAGAGCGACAGAGCGATGCTGAAGACCTCGCGACCTTCGGACTAGCCTACCTGCACCGGCTTCCCATTGACGAATGTTGACGTGGATGAGAATGCTCGTCGCATACGTAGCCATCGGAAGCACAAGACCCGGCTGGACGCTGCTCGCGATTTCCTTTCTTATTTCCGCTTTCCTAGTGGTCGGCTTGCGCATCGCGCTAGGAGCCTAGCTCGATGAGGATCGCCCAGCTTGCCCCCTTGGCCGAGAGCGTTCCTCCGAAGCTGTACGGCGGCACAGAGCGGGTGATCGCTTGGCTGGTGGACGAGCTGGTCGCACTCGGACACGACGTTACACTGTTCGCGAGCGGCGACTCCAGCACGAAGGCCAAGCTTCACGCGGTGTGGCCGCGCGCACTGCGTCTGGGTCGGAAGGGCGTCGATCCGAACGCCGCTTGCGCGCTACTGATCGAGGCCATCTCCGAACGTGCGCACGAATTCGACATCATCCATTCCCACGTGGACTGGTTGCCTCTGCCGACCCTGAGTCGCGCCGGAGTGCCGTTTCTGACGACCATGCACGGTCGGCTCGACCTTCCGGGCTTGCCCGATGTGATCGGGACTTTCGCAAAGGCTCCCTTCGTCTCGATATCGGACAACCAGCGCCGTCCCCTTCCGGACGCGACTTGGATCGCGACGATTCCGCACGGGCTGCCCAAGGACCTGTTTCGTCCCTCCTTCGAAGCCGGTGCGTACCTGGCCTTTCTCGGGCGGCTGACGGCGGAGAAGGGGCCGGAAGCTGCGATGCGCATAGCTCGCGCCGTCCGGATGCCGCTCCGGATCGCGGCCAAGATACCTCGAGCGGAGACGGCCTATTTCAAGAAGAAGCTGGAGCCGGAGATCGACGGCCAGACGATCAAACTCGTCGGCGAAGTGGACGACGTCCGCAAGCAGCCGTTCCTCGCCGGCGCCGCAGCTCTCTTGTTTCCTATCGATTGGCCGGAGCCGTTCGGTCTCGTCATGATCGAGGCGATGGCGTGCGGCACGCCCGTGATCGCCTACCGTTCAGGATCGGTGCCGGAAGTCGTCGAAGACGGCGTCACCGGCTTCATCGTGGACGACGAGGAGCAAGCGATCGAAGCGGTCAAGAAAGCCGCCCGGCTGGACCGCAGCACAATCCGCGCCCGCTTCGAGGAGCGTTTCGTCGCCAGTCGCATGGCCAGGCAGTATGAAGAGAGCTATCGGGGACTGGTCGCTCGCGGAGCACGCCACGCCTGAGGAGCGTTTCTCGCGCGAAGGATTCCAAGGCGCGGGGCGTGGCCCCCGTTCCCGGGAACAACCGGCAGTCATGGGCGTTGGGGCGGGCATCCGAACGGGTGCTGCACTCACGCTGGAGGAGAAATTCCATGAAAAGCTTTCTTGCTGTCGCTTTGCTGAGCACCGCCGTTGTCGGGGGCGCCGCGTTCGCGCAATCCGCTCAGCCGGCCGACCGCGCCGCGCCGGCGGCTACCCAGCCCGCCGACAAGATGATGCTAAAGGACAATTGGCGCGCTTCGAAGCTCATGGGCCTGAACGTCTATAACGAGGCCAACGAAAAGCTTGGCGACATTAACGAACTGCTGGTCGACAAGAACGGCAAGATCAACGCCGTGGTGATCGGCATCGGCGGTTTTCTCGGGATGGGCGAGCACGACATCGCGGTCTCGATGGACAAGCTGAAGTTCGTTGAAGAGCCGGTCCGGACAAGCTCGACGAGCAACACGACCACTACGCGCGAGACCACCACCGGTGCGGCTTCGACGACCACGACAAACCGCAACACGAACGATTGGGTGCCGGACCACGCCGTCATGAGCGGCAACAAGGAGCAGCTGAAAGCGCTCCCGCAGTTCAAGTATTCGGACTACAACTGACGGGACCAAGCGTTCTCGGATTGAGGGGCCTCCATCGGAGGCCCCTTTTTCTTTGAGGTTCGATGACGCTCGCCAAACAGAAACGGCCCATCCGGGGAGCCGGACGGGCCGTTGGTGCGAAAGCTAGTAGTTTAGTGCATATGAACCAGGAAATAGCCGACGCCGCCAACAACGAGCACGGCAGGAACGGGCCAAAGAATCAATATGGGCATTCCAATCGCTGTCAGTAGGTCGCGGGCCTGTCGGCCCACGAATGGTCGCTTACTGCTCGGTGCAGACCTTCGTGGTCTTGACCGCCGATTCTGCCTCGACCTTGGTCTTGCAGACGCCGTTGCCGACAACCGTGGTGGTGGTCGTGGTCGGCTTGCTGTCGACCACGGTGTGCTTCTTGGTGGTCGCATCGCGGACGATGTAGAACTCGGCGGCGCTGGCGGCCTGGGTGCCGAGGGCGAAAGCGGCGAGCGCGCCGTACACGATCAGCTTCTTCATGATGTCCTCCTCAGTGTTAGCAAGTAGTCACTGCCAACGGAGATTCTTCGTCGAATTTCCGGTTGTTCCCGCCGACTAGCCCGTCGTCCCATTTCGCTACAGCACCAATTATGCGGCTCGCAGAAGAAATCGGATCCCTGATTGCCGAGTTTTCCCGAAACGGAACCGAAGCCGACCCTTCGGGTTAACCGAGGTCCGCATTTAGGAGGTTTCAGAGATGAACAAGCGTTTATTCTTGGCCACGACCGCTGCCGTCGCGATCGCGACTTCGGCTTTCGCTCAATCTTCGCCGAGCACGTCGAGCTCCAGTCCGTCCGCAACGCAGCAGCAGAAGGACTCCACATCGACGCCGTCCTCTTCGACGTCGACGCCGTCGAATTCGTCGGGCTCGGCTCAGACCAATCCTTCGAGCAACTCGGCTCAAACCCAGTCTCCGTCGTCGACCGGCCAAACCGCCGGTAGCCAGCCGTCCAATTCCGGGACGGGCACCAACACCACGCAGGCACCCGCCTCGGGCAATTCGACGAACCAGGCCCAGACCAATCAGCCGTCGAACCAGTCCACGACGCCGTCCAACCAGGCGCAGACCGATACTACTTCAAACACGAACAACCAGACGCAGAACGCCAATCCGCCGTCCTCGACCACCAACCAGGCGCAGTCGCCCTCTGGTAGCGGCTCGACCAGCACCGTCCAGCAGCCGATCAATCAGCAGAACACGGCGGATCGTTCGTCGAACACCAACGTGAACGCGTCGGTGAACATCAACGACCAGCAGCGGACCCGCATCAGCGCGTCAATATCACACCTGAACGTGCAGCCGCTCACCAACGTGAACTTCTCCCTGTCGGTGGGCGCCGTCGTCCCCCGCGACATCCGCCTGCAGCCGTTGCCGGCAGAGGTCGTCGAGATCGTGCCGCAGTATCGGGGCTACAACTTCGTGCTGGTGAAGGACGAGATCGTGATCATCGAGCCCTCGACCTACAAGATCGTGACGGTCCTGCCGTATTCCGGCCGTTCGACGGCGGCGGCACCGGCGCGCACCGAGCAGCGCAAGATGACGTTCAGCGACCGCGATCGCGAGGTCGTGCGCAAGCACGCCAAGGCGCGCCCGGTCGAGCGCGAGAAGCGGGTGACCACCGGCAGCTCGGTCCGGACCGAGATTCGGGCCGGCGAGCGCGTGCCGGAGGGCGTGGAGATCGAGGCCTTCCCCGAGGAGGTCTATCGGGATGCTCCGACACTTCGCGAGTACCGCTACATCAACCGGGACAGCCGCACCTACATCGTCGAACCCCATGAGCGTCGCATCATCGAAGAGATCGACTAATCCAAAAGCGAAGGAGAATATCCATGAAGACAATCGTGCTGGGAGCGCTCACGGCAACCTTGATGGCGGCGTCGGCGAATGCCGCGCCGCTCGCGCCTTCGGCCATAGCGTCGACCGAGCTTAGCGGCACCGAGCAGGTCCGTCTCGTCTGCAGCGAGTATGGCCGCTGCTACCGGGCCCGCGGCCCCCGCTACGTCCAGCGCTACTATGGCGGGGACGACGGCTACGTGGTCCGCCGGAGCTATGGCTACTATGGCGGCGGTCCCGGCTACTACGATCGGGGCTACGGCGGTGGTCCGAGCATCGGTTTCAGCTTCGGCACCCGGAGCTGGTGAACTAGGAAAGGGGGCCGCTCCCAGCGGCCCCTTTCTCCGTCGATTCCTGTGGGGATCATGGGATGTCGGCTGACGGCGGCATCGGTGATGCGCTTTCCATCCTTTTCGTAGTAGCTGAAGGTCGCACCGGTCCGCTTGCGCGTGTAGCCGGGCGCGGAGTCACTGACGTACCGGAGCCCTTCTTCCGCGATGGTGGCTGCCACTTCAGCGGTGCGGTCCAGAACCTGTTCTTCGTTGCCGGTCTGTCGGAGCATGCTTTGCCCCTCGGAAGCACCCTGGGATCGAGGCTCCGCTCTTTCTAAAGGACTGAAAACAAGCAGTTGGTTCCGTTCCGAGGTCGGCGGGTACTAGGTGTGGATTCCATACCGGGACCTCAGCTGGAGCCGGCGGTCCCTTTCCAAGGGACGCTGTGCAGGCGACGATGGCGGTGAAGACAACTTCAGACAATCGTCACAAATTTCACGGACACACCTGCACAATCAGTCTTCACGAAGGCCTACATGTCCCGGTATTCACTCGATGAGTTGCGTCGTCGTTATGTCGTCGAGAAAAGACCGCTCGAAGCCAGTGTCGAGCAGATCTTGCGGGCCGACACGGGCGCGGGAGCCCGTGCCATCCTGGCTTCTATAGATAAGCGGCGTTACGAAAACAGGTCCGAAGGACAGCGCCTACGCAAGATCCTCAGTTTTGAAACCTCTCTCTGGGAGAGCGGCGTTCATGCCGTGGCAGGCGTGGACGAGGCCGGGTTGAGTCCTCTCGCCGGGCCAGTCTCCGCTGGCGCCGTCATCCTGAAACCCGGCACGCGAATAGTTGGGATCGACGACTCGAAGAAACTCGACTCCGCGGCTCGCGAAGAGCTCGCGAAGGAGATCAAGGCAAAGGCAGAGAGTTGGTGTGTGGCGTTCGTGGAGGTCGAGGAGATCGACACGATCAACATCTATTGGGCGGGCATCCAGGCCATGCAGCGCGCGGTCAGGGGACTAGGATTGACGCCGCAGCATTTGCTGATCGACGCGAAGCGGTTGAAGGAAGTCGACATCCCTCAGCAGGCGATCATCAAGGGCGACGCCAAGTCCGCCAGCATTGCGGCCGCCTCCATCCTCGCGAAAGTCGAGCGCGACACGGTCATGCGGGCACTCGACATTCGTCACCCCGGCTACGGCTTCACGGATCACAAGGGCTACCCCGTGCCGGCTCACCACGAAGCGCTCGCCAGGCTTGGTGCATGCGCAGCTCACCGTCGGTGTTCGGACCCGTACGCAAGGCTCTTGGGGGTTGCCGCCCCTGCCGCCGTGGCCTTCAGCAGCCGAACGCGAAGCCGGCTGACCGGGTCGGACGTCTCTGTTCGGCGGCGCTATTTTCGCGACCCACTCTTTTCGCGAACGACGTCCTTGGCCTTTTTGTCGGACCGCAGGCCGAGATAGATCGGCTGGCGCAGCTCTCCCTTGCTGGTTCACTCGGCGAACTTCACTTCCGCGACCAACGAAGGACGCACCCAGGTCGTGACCCGCTCGTCCTTCACCTTGGCGGAGAACGGCGACTTGCCTGTCTTGAGCCTCACGAGCTTGCCGTGAAGCTCTTCGAGAACCTGGTGGCTGAAGCCGGTGCCTACGTGGCCGATGTACCGCCATGCGCCCCCTTCGCGTACCGCCAGCACGAGCGCGCCGAAGAAGGGCCGGGTTCGCCTCGGCGCCGTGAAGCCGGCGATCACGACCTCCTGCCGCTGCGCGGTCTTCACCTTCAGCCAGTCCGCGGTCCGGCGTCCAGAGTTATACGGGCTATCGGCGCGCTTGGCCACGATGCCTTCGAGATGTCTCCGCTCTGCTTCTGCGAAGAACTTTGTGCCGCTGCCTTTGCGGTGGTTGCTGAACGCGATCAGCTTGTGGCGCGGCAGGATGGCCTTGAGCCGCTTCTTGCGCTCGAGGAGCGGCAGCGCACGCAGGTCCTCGCCGTCTGCGAACATGAGGTCGAACGCGCAGTACAAAAGCTTAGCCTCGTGGCGCAGGGCGTTTTGAAGCAACTGGAAATGGGATACGCCGTCCTTCCCGATCGCGACGAGTTCGCCGTCGATTGCGGCGCCCGCCTTCACGCCCTCAAGTGCTTTCGCGACCTCGACATAGGAGTGGCTGATGATCTTCCCGTTGCGGCTGTAGAGCGCGACCTGACCGCTCCGGATCTCCGCGACCATGCGGAAACCATCGAATTTGTCTTCGAAGACCCAATCCGGATCGTCGAACGGCGCATCCGTCAGCGTGGCCAGCATGGGCTGCAGGCGAAGAGGCAAGCGCGATTTTCGAGGCATGGACGATAAAAGCCGGAAATGGATACGAACGAGCGGGAAGCATCGTGGGTTCCGCCCGACAAGGGAGAGCTTCGGCGGAATTGGGAATGCAGAGCCCAAATCTATACAGCCACCAGCTCGCCTGCCGCCTACGCCTCACTGCAAAGAAGTCCTCGCCCTATCGCTTGCGCAGAAACTGAAAAAGGAACGCTCTCGACCGGATTTGATTGGATGTTCGGAGAGCAACATGAGAGATATTTTGACAAAATCGGGTGAGCAAGAACAGCTTGGCAAATGGGGATTGGCTACGGCTATCGGCCTGCTTGCAGTAGCTTTTGTCGTTGAACGAATGGCTCCGCCCGAGGACGCGGCGCAACTTTCGAGAAGGTCACCCGCCCCTCCTGCGAGAGCCGACGCGCGAGTTGGGGAAGACGGCCGAGGTCGGCACGCCGCCTCGCCATCCGAGATCCCGGCGAAGGGATGGAAGGATATCCTGCTCCGGGTCTACAACAACATCTCTGAACATCGCATCATGGCTCTTGCCGCAGGGATGACCTACTACAGCATCCTTGCCATATTTCCCGCGATCGCCGCGCTGGTTGCGGTTTACGGGCTCTTCTCTGATCCCATGACCATCAGCAAACACCTCGATCAGCTTGGTGGATTCTTGCCGGGTGGAGCGTTGGATGTTGCGAGAGAGCAGATGACCCGGGTGGCTTCCAAGGGCTCCAACACGCTCGGCGTCACCTTCCTGATTGGACTAGCAACGTCTCTCTGGAGTGCGAATGCCGCCATGAAGTCGCTGTTCGACACCATGAACATCGTCCATGGGGAGGACGAGAAGCGTGGGTTCTTCAAGCTGAACGCTGTTTCACTGGCGTTTACGCTCGGAGGCATCTTATTCATCATAGCGGCTCTCGGCTCTATCGTCGCTGTTCCGGTGCTCCTCAACTATGTAGGTTTGTCCAATAGCGGTGACCTACTGCTGCGCATCGGCAGATGGCCTGCGATGTTCGTGGTACTCACGTTGGCCCTGGCCGTGATTTACCGCTATGGCCCCAGCCGAGAGGCAGCGCAATGGCGCTGGGTCACGTGGGGCAGCGCGATCGCGGCGCTCCTTTGGCTCGCCGTATCCGGCTTGTTTTCCTGGTACGCCGCCAGCTTTGGCAAGTTCAACGAGACGTACGGATCGCTTGGGGCAATCGTCGGCTTCATGACTTGGCTATGGATCTCAGCCATCGTTGTTCTCCTAGGCGCCGAGATCGACGCCGAGATGGAGCATCAGACCGCCCGCGACACCACCACGGGTCCCCCAGACCGCATCGGCGCGCGCGGGGCCCGAGTCGCGGACACGGTAGGTGCGGCACAAGGTTCGTGAATGAGCAGGTGGCGCAGCTCGTCGAGCCGGGTAGCTTTGAGGATTACATTGAGGACAAAGATGCTGGGCGGGATCCCCGGCGGGCTTCAGCTACACACGCATCTACGGCTGCTCGCAGCGATGTGACGTAGTGATCCGCACCCACCGCTGTCTGCACCGCTCTGTCTTTGAGAACCTCGTCTTCTGCGGGCCATAAACCGACGAGGATGGGAACACCCCTAAGCCTTCGTCTCAGGCGCTGAAGCAGGTAGCGCAAATGCGAAGGATTGCCCCGTATGTCGAGGTAAGAAATGCAGACCATAGCGACTCCCGTCACCTCCAAAGAGCCGATCCCTTCACGCGAGGCTTCATGATAGCTCGCAACCCTTGCTCCCAGTCCGTGTTTCTCAAGGAGCTGCGCCAGCATCGCAGCTGCGGATTCATCGAGAGGGCCCTTGCCAGCAAGGCACAACACCGGACTCTCGCCCCGCCATTGCGCCGATAGCGATTGAGAGTTCAACATCGTATCTGGCGGAGGCGCTTCCGCAACGGGCCGCTGGTCTTTCGGAGTGCCAGCCGGCGGCTCTCCGGACCGAGACGGATGGCTATCATCATAGGTCGCCAGCTCCCGTATCAGGCCGAAAATCGTATTCCTGACTTTTTCCAATTGCCGATGACCGATCACACCGCGCTCGGCGTCGTTGGCGGCAAGCTGCAAACCCTTGAGCGCGACCTCGTCGTAATAGGAGGACAAGGAGCGCTCGTCCAGCAGGAGTTCTGCATGGTCTTGGGCCTCATCGGCATCTCCTGCCAAGATACGTTGATAGAAGCTCTCGACCGGCGTCAGCGGGGGCCTGTCGCCAAGCAGGATATCAAGAAATTCAAGTCGGTCCACGTGCCTGCCGAGAACGACCAGGCACAGTGTCAGTGGCATCGAAAGGACAAGCCCGACCGATCCCCAGAGCCAGCTCCAGAATATGGCCGAAACCACGACCGCAAACGGAGATAGACCGGTGCTATGGCCATAGAGGATGGGCTCAACGCCTTGGCTCACGAGCAGTTCGATGACGACGTAAAGTGCAGCCGTCCAGATCGCCATAGACCAGCCCGTGTCAACTGCCGTTGCAAGTATGATGGGCAGGCCCGCCGAGATGAATGATCCGATGTAGGGCACAAATCGGAGCAACGCGGAAAGGATCCCCCAGAGAAGGGGGTTGGGCACGCCGATGAAATAGAGGCCTACCCCGATGACGACACCAAATGCGGAATTGAGCCCGAGTTGGGCAAGGAAGTAGCGGCTCAATCGCTTCGCAGCGTCGTCCATCGCCACGGTGGTTCGATGTAAATCCGTCGAGCCGAACAATCTGATCATACGATCCCGCAGATCTTCCTTCTGCAGTAGCACGAAGATGGCGACCACCACGATGATGCCGAACGTGGCAAATGGTGACAGGACGGGAGACAGGTATTTCTCAAGCAGAGCTAATGGGTTTGTCGGCTGGTTTCCGAGCGTTTGTTGCTCGCCGGCCGACCGGTCGATCTTGGGCGCCGACGGCGGCACGATAGGTTGCCTAGGCTTCGCATCATATCCAAAATGCTCAAGTACGCCGGACATCTTGTCCAGCGCCAACTCACGCACGGTCGAAATCTTCTTTTCGATGGTTTCCGCATATTCGGGAGCATGGCGCGTCAATTGTGCAACTTGCGAGCCGATGATCGTGCCGATGATGCCAATAATTCCGATCGCAAAAAGCACGGCGATAAGCACTGACGGGATCCGACCGAGCCGCAACCGCCGAAGAAAGTTCACCAAAGGGGACAGGACGAACGACAGAAGAACCGCGACCGTAATCGGGACGAGTACCTCTCGTGCGAGGTAAAGCGCAGCTACGATAGCGACGCCGACCTGCAGCGATAAGAGGGTTGAGGCCGGGCCGGACGCCGCGGGAACACGCTCCTCTTCCCAGGGTTCGAAGCGATCCGCGTTAGCCATGGCAGCCCTATGAAGCAGGCCCCTCGAAGGGGCGCAGCGCCTAGCCGAACCCGTCATTCTGCCAAACGTTCCCACGAAGATTGCGCAGATACCTTCTGATAAACGCAGGCATGCGGTTGCCTGAGGCAAGCACTCGTCATTCGTGAGTCCAAGCCGAGCCCTTCTTGCTCCTATCTGCCCTTGCGATCAGCGCGACCCTTCGAGTGTCGGCGCATAGGAACAGAGCTGGGGCTTTCCGAGTTCGAGCTGTCTCAACCTGAAAGGACCCGCAAATGAGTCGCGGAATGCCGTCCATGACTGCACTTCTCGGGATGCTGGCGATCGCCGGCTACCAGAATCGAGACAAGCTGGCGGAGTTTCTCAAAGGCCCGGGATCCGGATCTCTCGCGCCCTCCAATGCCCAACAGCCGCTTGGCGGCCTGCTCAGCAACCTCACTGGCATGCTGAGCGGAGCGGGTGTCGGAGGACTGCTTCAGGGAGGAATCGGCGAGCTCTTGGAGAAATTCAACCAAAACGGCCATGGCGACGTGGCGAAGTCTTGGGTCAGCTCTGAGCCGAATAAGGAGATCTCGCCTCCGCAACTGCGGGAAGCAATCGGGCCCGACGTGTTGGACAAGCTCGAGAAAGAGACCGGGCTGTCTCACGACGAAATCCTCGCAAGGCTCTCGCGTGAACTGCCGCAGGCCATCGACAGGTACACACCCGAGGGGCGGATACCAACCTCTTAGTTGTCGGATGGCCCTTGAACGGTTGCCGTTGTTTATTCGAAGGAGCGGACCATGAGCATTATCTGGACGATTATCATCGGCTTTATCGCGGGAGTCATCGCAAAATTCATCATGCCAGGCGACAACGAACCCTCCGGGTTCATCCTGACGACCATTCTCGGCATTGTCGGCGCCTTCGTTGCGACCTACCTCGGTCAGGCTCTTGGCTGGTACCGTCCCGGAGAAGGCGCTGGACTCATCGGTGCCGTGGTCGGCGCCATCATCGTACTCTTTGTGTATGGTCTCTTCGCCGGGCGCCAAAGGCGCGTGATTTGAACAGTAGAAAGCCAGGCTTGTATCTTGCCCGATCAGGTCGCGGGGAGCGTGCCGCCGGCGCGCTCCCGCGATAACTCATGAACTCATGAAGGCGACTTCACCTCGGAACGCGCAGCTGCGGCGGCATCCGAGCCAGTTTGCTTGAGGCGGTCCACAAGTTCAGCCCCGGTGTCGCTGATCTCTGCGACGACGGTGTCCGAAGCTTCCCGCAGCGCCTGCGACACCGCACCCGCGCGTCGATTGAGATCCGCCTTCACATCGTCGCTGACGTCGCCGATATACTTGTTCTCCATATCGGACGCACGAAACGCACCTGCCACCGCTGCACCGATCGCGATACCCACGACTCCAAGCACGAGGGGTTGCCGTTCAAGCATATCGGCAAGTGACGACCTCGCGCTGTTGATGGTTTCTTTATCTGGAAACGGGCGACCAAGCTTGTTGAACTGGTCCTGTGCGAAGGCGACCCCCTCGTCGAAGCGGTCGCGGACGTTGTTGGCTGCTCCCGACACCGCATCGGAAGCGGCAGTGGTCGTGCCCTCAAACGTGTCTCTAACGCCCATTGCCCGATCGTCGTCCATTTCAGGTGCTGTCGGAGGCGCTACGGTCTGCTTGACGGCGGATGCCGCCGACTTGAGACCACTCGTTCCGACGTCGGCGGCGGATGCAACGGCCTCCGTCGCCGATCGCGCCGCACTCTTCAGCCTCTGGTCGCCGGCAAGCAACCAGAGCGCGCCGCCCCCAATCAGCGCTGCGGCGAGGGGGTTTTCCCGGGCGGCGGTGACCAAACTGTCCATAAAGCTGATGTTTGTGCTGCTCATCGCACCATTTCCTTCACGGTATCCTTATCCTTTTCGAGCTGGCTGATCGTTTCCTGGGGGGCTAGATGACGCGCATCAAGTCGGCTGATGCCGATGGCTATCAGGACGGCGGCGATGACCGCCGCGATGACTGCCGAGGTCAGATAGGAGACCGGCGGCGACCATCCCGCCGAGATCAATGCGGCCGACAGGGCAAAAAGGGCCATGACGATCGCCGGGATCACCAGAACGGCGCCACCTACAATCAGGCCCAGCGCCCCGCCGATCTTCTGCAGCTTGTCGCCAAGCTCAGCTTTTGCCAAGTCAATCTCGTTCTGGAAGAGCTTGGCGAACTGCGCCATGGCATCGCCGAGCAGCGTCGAGATGGCCCTAAATTCGCTCTGGCTGGTCTTGATATCGCGCTCGATGCTCATGGTACCGTGCTGCCCTGTGCCGACGAGGTTTGCTTCGTATCGGAGCTGCGATGCATGGAGTCCTGAGGCCGGGTTTGTTGGCCCGGCGAGAACGAGCTCGCGCTCGGCTTCCAGCCGCCCTCCGACGCTGTTCTATCAGTCATGTCGCGCTGCGCCGCGGAGGACGACTGCCCTCCCGACGCCTTGAGGAAGCGCACGGCCGCGAAACCTGCCAGCACCGATATCCCGAGAAAGGCCGCGGGTTGACGTTTGGCAAAATCGGTCGCGCCTTCAACGAGGTCTTTGAAGCTTCCATCCCGGATCTTCTGTGCGGCGTCCGCGACGTAGTCGGCGGCGGAATCGATGCCACGCGCGGCGAACGGCACGTCGGCCTCAAACGCGCGGCCCGCGTCGCGGATGTTGCCTGCCAGACGCTCGATGAAATCTGCGCCCGAACGTTGCTGCTCGCGCGCCTGGCTCTGGATCTGGTCCACGGTTCCTTCCGCAACCTCCTTTGCCGCATCCGCGGCCTCGCCGAACTTGTCGCGTGCGGCGTCGGCCGATGCCCGGAAGGCGTCGCCAGCGCGCTGTTTCACTTCCGCTCCGGCATCACTTATTTGTTCCTTGATGTCTTTGGCGGTGCCCTTGCCCTGGTTCTTCCCGAACTGCGTCACGTTGTGCGGGTCCAAATCGCTCATGATGGTGATCCTTTAAGTGTTGGTTTGAGAGGGACTAAAGGCGGCTTTGACCACGTCGTCGGCAGCCTCTTTCAATGTGTCGGCCATGTTTTGCGTCATACGGCTAGTGTGGCTGCCCAGATCGGCCTCGGCGACTTTTTGCGTCGCCGCATCTGCCGCGGATGTGGTCGCCTCTTTCGCCGCCTCGAATCCAGATTGCGCGGCGGCGGCCGCAGCCTGCTTCACTCCGTCACTCGCCCGGCCCATCACCTCGGCTTCAGTCTTGGTCTCGGGAAGAGCGGCAGCAAGGATGGCGCCGATCGCGATGCCCAAGCCTCCGATCAGCGCGGCATTGTCGCCGATGGTCTGTCGGGCCTGGTCAGGTGCGTTCGCAGCGGCATCCTGGGCTGCGTCCATGCCGCTCTTGAACTTTTCGCTTGCGAAACCTGCAGCCTGCCGCAGATCAGAGGCGAGACCAGCGGCCTTGCCCTGCGCGTCACCTGCCAGCCCCGCGGCTCGATTTTGGGCGGCGGAGAGCGTCTCACTGGCGTCACCCTGCATCGCTCGGGCGCCCTCCGTTACGTCCCCAAGCATGCGCTCCGCTTTATCCATGACCGGACCGGTGACCTCTGCAGCGCGGTCCCGTACTGTCTTCGACGTCAGGGCCAGCCCGGCTCCAATCATGAGAAGCGGCAGCGGCGTACCTCGCATCAAGCGGAGCAGCGGGACACCGACTGCGGCCCCCGCGGCCACAGCGCGCATCGGGTTGTCCATGATCTGTTGCTTGAGCCCGTCGATCCAACTCTGGGTCTTTTGGTCGATGTATTCGGTGACTTCGGATTTGATGTGCTGCGGCGAGACTTTTTGGCGAATGTCGTCGGCGGTGCCCGATATCTGCTCCCTCAATCGCCCCACCGTCGCCGCCAACTCTGCGCGGCTGCGCTCGGACTCACGTCTCAACTCCTCCACGGATCGCGTCATCGCGACACCCTCCTTTGATTCTTTGATTTAATGACGAACTCGCGCAGTATTTGATCGTTCCTCGCGTCCTACGGACCTTTAAGGACGGCTGCCGTGCGGATCTCTCCGCAGAAGGTCGACGGGAGTCGTTCTCGATACGGCGCGCGGGATTGGGCCAATGCTTGCTTCACGGCCTCGCGGGTGACAGGCAAGCCGTGGAACTCGCGGCGCGGTGGCCGTTGCTTGGCCGCGACAGAGGTAGTGTAGGGTCCACGCCAAAGCCGGGCGAGTTGCGATGCTGCCGGGATCGGAGAAGATGCCGTAGATTGCAACGCGCGGGGCGATGGCGGGGAAGATCGCCAGAAGGCTGTAGTAGGTCATGCCGGCGGCGAGCGCGAGAACGCGGGGCTCGCCGATGTTGCCGTAGACCGCCAGAGAATGTCCTTTCATCCCCGCGCGGGAATTCCGCGGGCGACGTGGCGTGGCGTCCGCGGCCTCGGACTCCGTCGCAAGCTCGGCCGGCGAGGCATGCCGATCGTTATCTTCCTTCGTGGAGAAGGCAGCGTCATCCTTCGTTCTAGGCGCTTTTTCGGGCGGCGCGATGCGATCCCACAGAAACGCCACGGCCAGCAGTCCCAGCGCTGTCGCGAGATTCCATCCGTCACTGCGGCGATCCGCTTTACGACCTGTGCTCAAGCGTTCCTTCGGATCAGAAATCGCTGAAAGTCGGGAGGAGTTCCTGGTGGCCTAACCTCCTGCGGAGGGTCTGCTTTGGGCCAGCATATCCCGAACTTTGCAGCCCAGGACGACGCCCGACAGCGTCGCGCCGGCGATATTGGCCAGCACGATGACCCAGTCGCCCTCGATAGCTCCATAGATGACCCAGAGCCCAAGTCCCACCGTGAGCGCAGACAGCATGCCGAGCGATAGGTCGCCGGTGGATCCGCGCGGCCATGCCTTCCGGACCTGCGTCAGGTAGGAGAGCGAGGCGAGGAGCGCGGCGACCGATGTAGGGAGCGAACGAGAACAAGGGTTCTGGATTACTTGGGTTCGACCTTTAGCGGAGGATCGGTCGGCTAGACCCTGGCGCCGGCCGCCGCCGCGGCGCTCTCCGTAATGGCGCCGGAATCCGCATGCACCGCACCGGAATCTTGTCCTCCGATCAGGAACAGCCAGCGCCAGCATGGCGGCCAATGTCAGCAAGGATTTTCGCGCCATCCGCTTCTTCATCGGACCGCCAATTCGTTTTTTCAACAACGGCTTGAAAGTATGGTTGCTCCGAAGCGAACCGGGAACTGTCTCCAGCGTTAAACTCCGGTAGATCAACCGGACGAAGCAATGGCTCTTGCGACCGTCAAGCCCTCGAAAGCAGACGTGCGGATTGCCCGCACGGTGGCTCGCAGCACCAATCATCGAGCGGAGATCATTGCACGTGGGCTTACGTGGGGAGCCGATGAGAAGATTCTGCTGGCGCTCGCAGCGGCGGGCTGGCTCGCGACCCGGACGCAAGGCGAGGCGCTACGCCGGGCGGGCAACCACGCTTTACTGGTCACCGTCGCCGCTTCGCTTCTGCCCCACGGCATGAAGTCTCTGTTCGACCAGACCCGCCCCGATCGTAGAACGGTGCTCGGACATGTCCACGGCATCTCGTTCTCCGGGAAGCGCAAGAACGCGTTCCCCTCCGGGCACGCGCAGCATATGGGTGCGCTGGCGTCCGCGGTCGGACCTTTGCCGCCTGGAACTCGCCGGGCGATCCGCGCGCTCGCCATCGGCCTGTCGCTCACGCGCGTAGCTGTGCTGGCGCACTGGGCAAGCGACGTCGTAACCGGATTCGTGTTCGGCGCCGTGCTGGAGCGAATCCTTCGCCTCTGGACCGGATATGCCGCCGACGAATCGATGGAGAACGGCCATGCCGATACTTGAGGACCTGAAGGAGTATGCAGAGCGCGCGACTGGCCTGCGCCGTCCCGGAAAAAAAGGAGCCCCCGATCTTGTGCGGGAGCGGAAGCCTGAGACCGTTCGCTTCAAGGACGACGGTCTTATTCCCAATCATCCCAGATGGCCGCTGATCATCTACCGAAAGGCGATCGACCTTGACGGGAAGAATGACCCCGCTGCGGTGATGGAAGATCTCTTCGAGGCGAACGGCGGGGCCGATAGCTGGCGCGACGGTATCTATGACTATGTGCACTATCACTCCCGGATTCACGAGGTGCTCGGCATCGCGCGTGGCAAGGGGCGGGTACGTTTCGGCGGCAACAAGGGTCGGATCTACACTCTGAAAGCCGGCGATGTCGCTATCCTGCCGGCGGGGACCGGCCACCAGTGCTTGTCGGCAGAGGACGATTTTCTCGTCGTGGGCGCCTATCCGGCAACGGGGACTTACGATGAATGTACGGCGGTCGAGGACCGTCCGCGCGCGTTGAAGACAATTTCGAAGGTGCCGGTCCCACGCAAGGATCCGGTATATGGCGCCGCCGGGCCGCTTGCGAAGCTTTGGAGGAGGCCGAAGTGAGCGAGTACGTGCTCCGCTTTCTGATCGGCGGCGCGGTCGTCTCCGCCTTCGCGATGCTGGGCGACGTCCTGAGGCCGAAGAGCTTTGCCGGCTTGTTCGGGGCCGCGCCATCCGTTGCCCTCGCAACGCTCGGGATCGCGATCTATCAGCACGGCGCCGGCTATGCCGCCGTCCAGACGGGATCGATGACGGCTGGCGCCGTCGCGCTCGCCGTCTACAGCGTGGTTGTCTGGCAGCTTCTCGTTCGAGCGCGGGTGAGGGCGCTGCCCGCGAGCCTGATGTCGATCGTTGTCTGGCTCGCCGCGGCCTTCGGCTTGTGGGTCGTAGCCGGAGGTCAAACATGACCACGCCCATCCGCGTCTCGCCCTCGTCACTGCGGGAGGGACGCTGGTATGAGTACGTCATTCGTTTCGCGCTCGGCGGCGCCGCGACGGTTTTCACGGGCCTCATCAGCAGCCGATACGGCGCTTCGATCGGCGGTCTCTTGCTCGCGCTGCCGGCAATCTTCTGCGCCAGCGCCACCTTGATCGAAAAGCATGAAATCCGTCGCAAGCGCGAAGCCGGCCTTTCCGGGGAGCGACGGGGACAGATGGCGGCCGCGCTCGATTCCGCCGGCGCCGCCTTGGGGTCGGTGAGCATGTTCGCGTTCGCTGTGGTGTTCTGGCTCTTGGTCGAACGGAGTATTGCCGGCGCTTTCGTCGGCGCCTCGCTGGCCTGGTTGGCGGTCTCGGTCGCGAGCTGGCACGTGCGACGCAAGATGAGGTCGGACCGACGGGCGGCTGCTCGCGAGAAGGGCCGGCCCGCCATGCCGCGTAGCCGACCCTTCTGATGCTGGTCTAATCGTCAGGCCGCGGTGAAGGCTCTCGCGTTGACGCCCTTGCGCAGAGCGACCGTGTTGAGCTTGGTGTTCGCCGCCTTTTCCTCGTTCAGATTGGTGGTGAGGAAGCGCACGATCTCGTCGTGGCCGAGCTCTTCGGCCCAGGCAATCAGCGTGCCGTAGCGGCACATTTCGTAGTGCTCGACGGCCTGCGCGTTGGCGACAATGGCTGCGTCCAGAACGGCCTTGTCCTCGATCTCGCCGGCCGTCTCGTCGGCCTCACTGATGATCCCGTCGATGGCGGGGCACTTGGTGCCGCTGGGCTCCTTGCCGAGCTTGGCGAAGGCCTTTTCGAGTCGTCCCACCTGCTTGTTGGTCTCCTCGAGATGGTTCTTCAGGCCGGTGACGAGGTCGCGGTTGGTAGCCTTGTCGATCATCTTCGGCAGCGCTTTGACGATCTGCTGTTCGGCGTAGTAGATGTCCTGCAGACCGTGGGTCAGCAGGTCGTCCATGGTTTTGATAATCGACTTTTCCTCTCGCAATGATGGCAATGGAACGCGCGCGCCGTTTCGCGGTTCCCGTCCGCGACAATCGGCGACCGCGGCCCGCAAGGGCGCCCTCGGCAGCACTCATGAAAGTGAGACCCCGTTCGGTTCCTCCGCGTTCTGACCATCGGCGCCGAACCCGGCGACGCCAGCTTCACCAATCGCAAGAGCTAGGCCTTGGGCGGCGTCCGTCCGGTCGTCACCTCGCTAGGGCTTCCACGATCTGCTCCGGATGGTACGGCTTCTGCAGCGTGAGGCTGCCGGGGACCGGGCGGGGCGTGACGGGCGAAAAGCCCGTCGTATAGATGACGGGCAGACCAGGATGCTGCTCGCGGCGGCGCTCGGCGATCTCCCAGCGGTCGATTCCGCCAGGCAGCTTTATGTCCGTGACCAGCACATCCGCAGCTTGGCGCCCGCACCAGGACAGCGCCTGCTCGCCGTTCGCCGCATGGATCACGTCAAAGCCTTCCTCGCAAAGGACTCGACGACGAACTCGCCGATGAGGGGATCGTCTTCAACGACGAGGATACGCACCGGCAACACCCGAAGAATCTGACAAGCCTAATCGATCTCGAACCACCGAAGCCGTGGGTCGGTCCGCGATTCACATGGGATAATCGCGCCCGCGCCTGCGGAAGTGAAAACGGGCCCGCGAATGCGCGGGGCGTTCGATCGAATGAGTTGTCCGCGACGTAGCGCGAGCGAAGGCCTCAGGCAGCCTTCTGGTTCACGTCACTCAGCGCGAGCTTGTTGAGCTTCTGGTCCGTCGCCTTCTCCTCGTCGAGGTTCTGCTGCAGGACGGAGGCGCAATCGTCCCGGCCGAGCTTCTTCGCCCAGGCGATCAGGGTGCCGTAGCGCGTGATTTCGTAGTGCTCCACGGCCTGGGCGGCGGCGATGAGGGCGGCGTCGAGGACCTGTTTGTCGTCCACGTCGCCCGCGACTTCGCTCGCTTCCTTCAGGATGCCGTCGATCGCCGGGCAGTCGACGCCCTTCGCCTCGACGCCGTGCATCTGGAATACCTTCTCGAGCCGCGTGATCTGGTCCTTGGTTTCCGAGAGATGGGTCTCGAAGCCGTTCTTCAGCGTCTGGTCGCTCGCCTTGTCGATCATGTCCGGGAGGTTCTTCGCGATCTGCTGCTCGGCGTAGTAGATGTCTCGCAGCGTGTGCACGAAGAGGTCGTTCAGTGACTTGATGTCCTTGGTAAAGAATCCCATGGTGTCCTCCGGGTTGGGTTTGGACAGCAAACGATCGGCGCCTGCGACCGTTCCTCGCGCCCTCAAAGCGGGATGATTTCCTGGGCGCGGATGACGATTTCTTCCTGGTCCAGCTCCTTCTGGAGCCTCTCCCGCAGGGCGCGCTCCGGTCTCTTTGGGCAGCAGGTTTTGAACGCGGTATGCCATGCTCACGACCAACGCCTCGCCGTTCCAGGCCACGCGGCGAGGAGAGTTTCGGTCGCGACGCATTCGACCTGCTGGCCGAACCGGTTCAGGTAGATGTTCATCGTGGAATCGTGCGTCTCGTCGGCGGAGCCGCAGACCGCGTCGGTGGCGAGGATGACGCGAAAACCCCAGTCCACCGCGCCAAGGACGGTTGCGAGCACGCAGACATCGGTCTCGCCCCCCGTGACGATGAGAGTGTCCACGCCTGCGCCGCGCAGTTGCGCGTGGAGATCGGTCCCTATCCACGGCGAGTAGACGTGCTTGTCGAACGTGCGCGCGGGCGGCACGAAGCGGGCAAGCTCCGGCACCAGCTCGATCATCTCCGGGCCTATCCGCTCCATCGTCATCGAGCTCCAGCGTTCGTAGTAGCGCCGCCACATGCCGCCGGCCTGCCCGGCTGTCCGCGCAGGGATGAAGCGGGTGAAAATGGTTCGTTCGGCGTGCGCTGAGGCGATGGCGGCGACGTTGGGAAGGACCCGCGGCAGCCACGGCATCTTCCAGTCGGTGTTCTCCGCGAACATGCGTTGCATGTCGACGCAGTGATGGACGGCGCTTTCGCCGGGCGCCCCGTAGCGGAGCTGGTCGTCTTTGGACATTGCTCTTCCTCGACAGCCGCTTCTAACGGACCGGCGCGTGCCTGGTTCCTTATCGCAAGGAGGATGGTCGATGCAGGCATATGGGCAGCGGAAATGCCGCACGGTTAGTCCGAGGCGATGGCCGAGATCATGAAGGAGCAGTCGATCGGACGGCTGGGCCGCCCGGAGGTCGCCGCCGCGGCACCCTGGCTTTGCAGCCCGGCCGCTAGTTGCGTGATCGGCGTCGTCCTGCCGGTGGACGGCGGATTCACCGGTCGCTGACCAACGGACCTGGCGAGCCGGCAGATGCATTTCGGAGATCGTCCTTGCGAGAAGGCGGACCGCGCGCGCTGAGAGCTTGGAATTCCGCGTCCCTATGGGCCGTCATAGGTCCTCTCGGAGGCCCTTGAAAAAGGGATGTCGCACCTTGCCCTCAGCCGACTTGGCGCGATACTCGACCTCGGCGAGCAGCTTCGGCTCGACCCAGATGCCCTTGTGGGCGATCCGTTTCGCGTAGAGCTGCGTCTTCCGGATCAAGGGCTTCAGCCGCTTTTGGAGGATGACCTTTGGGGCACGAAAGGTCGTTGTAGTCGATCACAAGCCCACTGCAATCCGTTCATGAATAGGTCGAGGCACTTCTCCCTTCGGAACGGCTTTTGCGACGACAGGCATCGGCAGCATGCTCGGGGCGACCGGACCTCAATCCGGATTTTGCGACTTTCTGCTCGAAGCGCGGCCCAGGCTGCGGTAACGTTCGCTCGCGCATAAGCGCCAATGATGCGACGAAAAGGAGGAAGCACATGGCCAGATACGATGCGGTATCACGCCGTAACTTGCTGATCGGAGCCTCTGCAGTTGGAACGATGGGCGCTCTCGGCTCGCTCAGCCCAGCATTCGCCAAGGCCCCGAAGCTCGGCACCCAGGTTGCCCCGTTCTATCGCTTCAAGATCGGCGATTTTGAAGCAACGATCGTGACCGACGGGCCGCTGCCCCTCGGCGACCCCCACAAGAACTTCAATGGTCTTAGCGCTGCCGAGATGGACAAGCAGCTTACCGACAACTTCCTGCCGCTCAGCAACGCGGTGCTCCAGCAGAACGCGCTGGTGGTCAATACCGGTGACAAGCTCATCGTGTTCGATACTGGGATGGGAAGCCTGACGCTATTCGGTCCGACGACTGGCCGGCTGATGAGCAGCCTCAAGCTGGCGGGAATCGATCCGAAAGACGTCGACGCGGTGGTGATGACGCACGCGCACATCGACCATTGCGGCGGCTGCATGGCGGACGACGGATCGCGTCACTTCCCGAACGCCGAATATTTCATCACGCAGCCGGACTACGATTTCTGGACTGACGAGACCAAGGTGCCGTCGGAGTTCAAGGTCTTTCTCGATACGGCGCGCAAGAATCTGCAGCCGAACAAGGACCGGATGCATTTCATCAAGGACGGCGAGGAAATCCTGCCCGGTGTTCATGCGATCTTGGCGCCGGGCCACACGGTTGGTCACACGGTCTTCATGATCAATTCCGGCAAGGACTCGCTGTGCTACATCGGCGACCTCGCTCACCACCCGGTCCTGCTTCTGGAGAAACCCCTGACCGAGTTCATGTACGATACCGACGCCAAACAGTCGGCGAAGAGCCGGGTGCGTGTGCTCAACATGCTGGCGGAGGGCCGGACGCGCCTGCTCGCCTATCATTTCGCTTGGCCGGGGATCGGCCACGTGGCGAAGCAGGGCGATGGCTTCCGCTATTATCCTGAGGAAATGACGTTGATCCCATTGAGCCCAACCTGACTGTTGGGAATTTTGCCAGCCGGCGAGGGTCCCGGACAGCCGGGACCCTGGCGTTGCACGGCAGAGCGGCGCGGTTTATCGACTGCGCACCGTGGCTCTCCCGCAAGCCATCTACCCACGTCTTGCTTCCCTGAATACGTTAGCCGGATCGCCACCGGCGGCTTGTTTTATCTTGTCCGTTGGCGCACCGACGTCTGTTGTTTGCTGCGGTGCATGTGTCCGGTCGTGGCCCTTAGGCGAAATGCCGGACCGGCTCGTCGGGGTCGGCTTCCGGGGTGAAGCGGACGCTGGAGGCTAAAAGCGTTGATGGAACGCAGCAGCGGCAGCCCGGACGTCCGGTGACAGGTCCGGGTTCGAGCCCGCAAGGGGCAGCCACTACGTTTTCTTCGGCCACTTCGCCCGAGCAAATGTCATGGCGCGACGGAGATCAGCCATGTCGACCCAGCCCTTTTCCTCCAAGTGCACTTCCCACGTATACCAAACCTCGACAGGGGTCGTTCGCTACAGGCAGAGCTCAGTTGTACAACCTCTTCGTGCAGTCTCTTGCGCGTTTAGTCCTGCCGCAGTCGTCGAAGCGTGAAGATATAGCAGCGCATCGAAAGTCTCGCAGCTAAGCGATCGGACCTAATAGGCGCGCCGCACCACTCGGGGCCGCGAGGGCGGTCTCGTAGAAACCCGGTTGGCGATCGCGAGCACTGCGGCTTCGTCAGTTTCGAGCGCAATCTTCTGAGCAAGCATGACGTCGCCAGCCGCCAAGCCACATTCGGGAAGAAAGCACCACCCGAATTTGGGTTGCCCCTCTTCATCGAGCTCCAAAACATTACTCACGGTGCCTCGGTGAATTCGATACCGTCGGCCAGTGTGAGAACCGATGACTTCGAAATGATCTTCTGCATCAAATTGCGCGCGCTGCTCTGGAGATAGCCATTCTCGCAAGAGACGGAACGCACGCGTTTCCGGGTCATTTTGCTTGGCAAAGCTCCGGTAGAAGGCACGCACGGCCCGCAAGCTGGCAGCCCTGCTGCCGACGCCGCCGCCTCTAAACAGAAACACCGGCCCCGCCAAGATAGAAAAGCGTTTCCTCCACCGTCGGATCAAATGTCCGTACGACGTTTAGATCGCCAGCCGCTGTCCGAGTAGCAGCGGTAAATCCTTGGCCGGTTAGCTTCTTGAAGCGCTCCTCAGCCTCGGCCAGCTGCTTGCGGTCGTCTTGCTCAAAAAAATGTCTGCCGTCGCCTGTGCGGTCCATTACAATCTGGGTAGCCATGGAAGGAAACTCCGTTTCCTAGCCTCTGATGAGCAAGAACCTCGCGCCGCCAAATGGTGTTCCAAATTTTCGGTGTGCCTTCCCAGCGATCAGCCGCCGGTCTCGACGCTCGAAGGACGAAAACCTGATCCGCCGCGTTCTAACGAGGTCGCCGAATACGTCTAGGGACTGACTCAGGCGTCGGCTGCAAATCCGGAGCGACATTCAACCCGCGGATGCCGAGACCTTGTTTGCGAATTTCCGAAGATACTTCAGATAAGTTCGCTCAATACGATTGAAATGGCAAATAGGAGCAAAAGTCACGGACCATGGTGTCGTCCCTTTCGCTAATGGGGAAATAAGCCCATTTTCTAGGCGAGCCATTTGTCGCCGGCTGCAACAGGCGATTATCTGCACGGTAGAGTGCACCGAACTCGCGCGTGTCAGGCGCTACTCAGGCGCCCGCATTTCGCTCTCGATCACGCGCTGAATGTCTGGGCGCCGTTTTCCTGATCGGCAAGTGCATAGGCTTTCTGTACTTCGGACACCTGGGGCGCAGGGGGATTTGGGACATGACGCACCCTGTGACTAAGGCGGGAGCGCAACACTCTCAGTCACAGGTATGCCCTGAACGGCGAGTACTGCTGTGAGCGCATTGATCTCAATCTTAGTCACCCAGGTGGTCGAGCTGGCCGAGGTTCTTCCCTTCGTCCTGGACGAAATTCAGGACGAGCAGCCTGTCCCACCGTCGCAGGATCGGGAGGTGGGGACGGCGGGACGAGGAAGGGCGTGATTAGCGAGTGCTTCGCGCTGATATCAGATCCACCAAGTCCGCGGAGCGCCAAGCCTAAGGCGCCGGTAAGTAGCAGCAGTGCCGAGACGATGACAGCCAGAAACAGGCGGTCCATGTTGAGTTATCCTTGGAAGCAGTTGCCGACGCTAATCGCCTCACAAATGTCGGCATGAGAGCCAAATGATCATCCGGCTGGACGGTTCCTGGTCAGCGGGCGTCTTATCGTGCTGGACGGGCTTATGCGGCGGCGTGTGGCAGCCAGCGATTTTCTGCATTAGAGCGCGATGTAGCGAGCGCTTCGCGCTGACTGGTCTGGACGCGGGTGGAGCGGGCATCTAACGCTCCGCTAAAAGACCGCGGTGCTCCTAACAATAGGAACGCGACCCCGCTCCGGGGCCGGTTAAGGAACGCAGCTTGATGCGGGCGGTCGAGATCGTGCGGCACAAATTATGGAGCGCGCCCCTAGCGTATCTGGTTATGCATAGAGACCCACTGGTCTGCCAAGGCTTCAGTCCTGCATCAGACAGCGTTTCCTCGGAGCATCCTATTCGGGGGCAGGGAACCACGATCTCGCCGTCGATAGTGGCCGAGCTCGCCTTGAAGTGCCAGGCGTCGTTGGCGACCTTCTTGAAGCGTTTGATCCAGTCGTGCCCACGGCGGGTGAATACGGTGACGGCTTCGTTGGCGAGATGCACCTGGACGCGATAGCCGTCGAACTTGATCTCGTGAATCCAGCGTTCGCCGGACGGCACGCGGTCGATCGAGGATGCCAGGGCCGGCTCGATGAAGCCGGGGAAGGGCGCCCTGACGCCTAGTGCTTCCGGTTTTTTGCGCTGGAAGGCCATCCCTACACCAGGTGCAGACTGAACTGCCGCAGGTCTTGTGGGGAGCAGCGATCAACAAACTCCTGGAGGTACGACGGCACATCGCTCAGTTGCACATTGCAACGACGCTGGATCTCGCGGGCGATCGGCCCGGAAACATCTTCCGAGCACCGCTCTGCTGGATTGAAGGCGACAATCCGGATCGGCTTGCGATATTCTCCGGCTAGCAGATTCTGTCCAGTTTCTCACCACGTGCGCGCTTAGCTTTCATTTCGGCACGCCAGTCGCGGTCATGTCGCCATTCGGCGGCGCTGGCGGGGCGGCGGTGGGTCAGGGCGGTCATAGCAGGATCTCCGCAAAGCCAGACAAGCCGAGACTGGATTGCATATGAGCGAGGGTTGCGATTCCCGGGCTCGCAGGCACCGAAGTAGCTTGCACAACAAGGCAAAGGACCGCTGTCGTCCACAGCGGCCCCTCACGCTTTCCGGGTTTCAATGATTCCGAAATGGCTGGAGAGCGGGAGGTTCCTAGGAACTTTCGGAGGTGCAACCCGTTGAGCGGTCATTCAAGTAGAGGACCGCTCTTGAATCACATCGCCGCTATCTTGATCTTGCTCGTTGGCGGCTCTTCGCTCGCCTTGGCCCAGAGTACAGGTAAATCGAGCAGTGGCGGCTCGGCAGCGAGTGGAACTGCGGCCACCGGCTCGAAAGGTTATGCGGGCGGCACCCTATCGACCGGGCATACCATAAGCGGCACTGGGGGCTACTCCAGTCCCAACGTGGGCAACGCGCTCAGCCACGCAGCGACCGGCGACGTGGATGCTTCCTCGGTTGGTCCGGCTCCAACTTCCCACGACAACGCGGTGGATACGCCCGCCGCCGAACGCGCCATAAAGAACCTAGGCAACACCGACATCGGCATTCTCAAGAAGTAATACATTTGTTGCGTTCTTAGTGATGCCTCGATAGCGGGGCCAGTTCGCCCATCGCCTAGCTGCATCAGCGATCTTGTCGGGCGAATTGATCTGCAATCGCGCAAGTAACCGGGCTCTCTGCTCTTTGACTTGCTCGAGGCTTGACCGCGATCTGCGCGTCAGTCTTCCCGCCAGCCAAGCGCATCAAAAATCGTTTCTCGCGTGGACTGAGCAAGTCGACAACGTCGCGCGTTTTGTAGCGCCGTTTCGCGGGCACGTACATGATCAGCGCCCGACGGCCCCAAGCGTCGCCGGGAGGAGAACAACAAGAGCGGGACGCTGGGGCCGCGCGAGCGCGCCGGGATAAGCCCAGCGCACCGCAGTGACCAGTCCCACCACCGCCTGTTCCATCTGTTCACTTGTATACCCTAGGCGTCCCGCTTATTCGCGGGATGGTTGATCCAAATCAACATCCTAGATGCCAGTTCGCCGCGAATTCGTTGTGGACAGGACAGCATCCAAAGGAATCGGGAGATGACCGCAAAAATGCAATCAGGAGCGAATTCGCGTCGTACCGCGGCCCTTCGCCCTGGCTGTTGTGGAACGCGGCCGGCTCTGTAGGACTCTGACGCATGCCGCGCTATTTCTTCCACGTCACCCACAAACGCCGCGAACTCGACCGGGCAGGCTATGAGCTAGCTGACGAGCACGCCGCTTGGTCTAAGGCCATGGTAACGGCTGGGCAGATACTCCAAGGCCTCGGCGGGAAGCTCACACCCCACCGCGAATGGCGGATGGAAGTCGTGGACGAGTCCCAAAACGCGCTCTAAGTCCTGCGTATCAATGCTGAGAAGCGAACGTAAGCCTTGGCCCAGTTGGCGGATTCATCGTGCTGTTCTAGTAAAAGAACCATAGCGCGATGATGAGGGCTCCCAGCAGCATCACCGACACACCGCCGCTCCGAGGCAGCCACCACTCTGGTTCAATGCCGACCTGCGATCACGGGAGCAAGCTGAGACAAGGAAAACGGCGAGCAAAGCGCCGCTGATTTCAGGCCCCAAGCCGGGCTCGGTATGGCACCGCCGGTCGGGCCAGCTCATTTGCGTTCGAGCAGTTTGGTGAAGGTCAGCCCCGGATTGATCGCCAGCATATTGAGAATGTCGGGCAGCGGCATCTCGGGCGCATCCACCATCACCTCGAAATGACAGCCGGGATGCGCGACGTCGAAGTCGCGCAGATGTTGCAGCCACGCCTGTTGCAGGGATTCCGGGACGTGGGCGATGGTGAGGATCTTAACGACAGGGGGGGCATAGTCGCGCGCTTCGGCATCCTCCGGTGACAGACCTTGCTGGCGATGGACTTCAGCGCCTTGCTTCACTTTCTCCATCCAGCCATCGACCCACGCTTTGAGATCGGGATTCTCCATATGGTCGCCTCCGTTTCATGAAGTTTCGGGGCCGGGCGCACAGAGCGAAACCAGATTGATAAGACGGGCACGCCCTTGAGCGCACCCGTCCCCTCCAACGGCGCCGGAAGCTTGGGCAAGGCGGCCGTGGAGACGCGACCCTAACGGATTACGCCGGCTTCTGGTTTCAAATGGGGCGGGGCGGACGTGCCACTACCGGACGCTTGCCCTAGAGCCGCACGGTTGCCTTCGGCAAGGCCGGAGCGGCGGTGGCCGTCGAAGCCATGACGTGAGCGCAGAGCTTTTCGAGCGCGCGGCACCTGCGCGAAGCTGACGCAGCGGGCCGAGCGTCTCGTCGGGAAGTGGCCCCTCTCTTAGGAACGACCGGCCGGTTGCCGGGGTTTTCCCGAGCCCCCACAAGTGATGGCTCGTCGTGACTGGCCTCACAGCGCACTGTCCGGCAACAGCGCGCCGTGAGGCCGTTGCCGGTCACCCGCGCATGCACGCGTCACAAACTTCGCTCACACTGGGCAGATCGCGACTGACCGAGGCTTGAACAATCCGAACAACAATCCCAAGTGCGACAGTGACAAGTGCCGCTACTCCGCAGGCGAGGTCAGGATCTACCCTGACAGCCCTCCTCCGCTGACCCTGTGCAGAACGTGCTGGGCGCACGAGAGTGCGCGCAGGAGATTTAAGACTGGCCTGCCTGCGCTGAAGTGGGCACCGGGCGACAGACGCGTCAGCGTTCGGTCCTCATATACGGATGAACTCAGACGTCGGTTGAAAAAAATCCAGAGCGGCATTCAGGGATAGTGATGCTTCACCTCGCGGGTGCCGGACCGTGTTTGTGAATTTCCGAAGATGCTCCAGATAAATGCGCTCAACACGATTGAACTGCGAGCAGGAGCAAAAGGTCGCGGATCATGATGTCCTTCCTTTTGCTGTTTCAATGGCGGGAGAAGCCCAACGTTCCTAGACGAGCCGTTCGCGCCGGCTGCAACTGCTAGCAATTCGAGATCTCGCCGCCGGGTGGCGCCGCGGCTTATGGTTGCGGGACGGCTATGAAATCACCCAGTTGATCAGCCGCCAACTGGTCCATCCGATGGCGCCGATCCACACAACCGAGGCCGCGCCGGCGACGCATAAGAATACGACTGGCAACAGATAGCCATCAGTCCATCGACGGTCGTTGACCGGCGAGGTTTTCTCAGTCCTACTAAGCAGGTCGTCCCGTCCCGGAAAAACGGACATATCGGCGGAAGAATGACGTAGAAAATCGCTCATTGATGAATGTCCGTTTGGGGGGCGCGATCACCGAGATCTCGCTACAGTTTCTCGATCACAACAGCGGCTGACACGCGCAGAAAAGGCCCGTTCTGATCTCGCAATTCGACCTTGGTCACGCCCGGAGTGCCACGGCGCGATCCATCTAAAATCGCCTGACCTAGCAGTTCCAGAGCCATCTGAGGTGCCACGCACGTGTCCGGCAATTCGACGCCCTCGTCGTCGATGATCGTGTCGGCATCACTGAGAATGTCGAAATAGATGGTGGGCATGTGGCGGGAAGAACCGGCATAAGTGAGCGAAGTTCCTATTTTTCCCGACGTGCGATTGTCTGCACGGTTGGGTGCAGACGTGGTACTGATCTGGACGTTTCAAGGAACGCAGCTCAATTCCCCTCGTTTGCAGTTTGCACCAAAAACGAGATGCCTGAAGGCAATGCCTCGAGCTAAAGCGCATGCCGCCGTTATCCTGCGGGAGTATCAGAAAGCCGAGTCAGAATTGATCGGCAAGGCAGTCGTGCTTACGGATGGCAAGGCGGGGACCGTCAAAGGATTACACTTGGACGAAGCCCACGGTTTGCGTCTTTCCGTAGCTGGACATCCCGGGAAATGGCCCGTCTCACCGATCAAGCTGGCGCAGAAGTGACAGACGCCATGTCGGCCGAATTTTGGCGTTGTGCGTTTCCTGAAAATTACTCTTGTACAACGTGAAGCTTGCGCGCATGCGCGGCGCAGACCTGGTTACGGAACCGCCGTGCAAGCACGAGGATAGCCCCGAGCGCGACAATGTTCACGAGCTGTGTCATCATGAACACCAAATCGCCTATGGTGATCGAATGACCAAGAAAGAGCGCTGACGACAACATCCATAGTGCGTAGGCGCGCGCGCTGATTCCGGCGGAGCATTGCTCACTCAAGAGGCGCCAGATCTGAGGGACGTAGGCGCCGATGACAAGCGCGGTCCCAAAATAGCCGACGAGGAAGGGCGACTGTTGCGAAAGCCACGTATGCAATATGTTCATGATAGCCTCTTCAAATAGGAGGAAGAAGCTACCGACTTATACAGCCCCGTAAGAGCATTATCGAATGCCCTTTTCGCAGAATCTTAATGCGGGATATGCAGTCTGCAGTCGCGGTTCCGTGATCGGTCCGGCCGAGCAAGCACCACCCACTGAGGGAAACTCAGAAAGAAATTATCAGCCTGATCGCCAAGACGGTCGTAAATACGCCAAGGGCGATGACAGCAATTTTGAGATGAAGATCATTATCTAAGCCCATTTGCCTCTACTCACACAGCGCCGTCAGCCCCTCGCCACTGGCAGACCGGAAAAAACCCGGCGGCCTTGGAGGATACCGCCGGGCTGATCCGCCGATCACACCGCTTCAATGGCCGACAGGCTGAATAAATGGCGCTGGCGCGTCTGTGCGAATCCCGACACACCGTCTCGGTTTAGTCGGATGTGTGGCCGACAAGCCACGTCCTCTAGCGTGGAAGAATTCCTTCGCTGGATTACACGATTCAGACGTCCGCTGCGCACTGCATGCGGCATGTCATCACCGAGGTCGGCAAGATTGCCAAGGTGGCGCTCGAGGGCGACGGCCAAGAAGATCCTGACCAAAAACGCCGTCCCTCGTGTGCTGCAATCGGCATCTGCGCGGCAATCCAGAGCGCAGAACCTGGTTGTCGCTACCTGCTCCGACGACGAGGGCGTCCGCGGGGCCGCGAAGAACTGAAGTGCGTCTATCGAAAGCGCAATTCGGAATCCCCTTCTTCGGAAGGGGTATCGAGCAAGACTCGCCCGGCAACAGGGGCGCTGCAGCCAGCAGACTAGATCGAGAAATTTCCGGCTAACGACTTTCTGACCGACGGGTGGGGTGCGTTGAGCGATGCATCGCACCTTCTCGGCTATGAATGAATATGCAGCGTGAACGGCCCCACGTCGGGACCGAGCTCGGTACGACGAAGGGAATACGCCGCACCATCAGACCGCCGATGAAACTCCACTTTCTTTGAGAAGGACAACTATATTTTGCATGTACTGCAAGTCAACGAGCGTGCTGCAAGTCAACGGGCGTGCCGCGTGGGCGCGTTTCCGCGCGTCTCAATCAGCAAGCCAGCGCAGTGAAATCTTGGTCGGGGGAGGGCGGGAAAAAAGTTGCGGAAAAGCATGCCTATATCGCCCTTCATCAGCGTTCTCCTTCTCATCGGGACCGAGACAAGCGGGTTCTGCAGGAGCGACTGCATCGTTGCCTGCGGCTCGCCAAGGAGTTTCCGGAAGATCCGACAAGCTCAGCACATCAAGTTGCTGGAGGCCGAGCTGCTGGACGATCTCCGCGTCCTCGAACACCAGTAAGTTCGACGAGAGTCGCAAAGGCTTCAGCGGGCGCAAACGCTGCGCCAACTGTGCCGAAACCTCATGCGGGCGGCGGAAAGGCCTACGCGATCCTCGTCGGTGCGGTGAGCGCTAGCGTCGCCACGGCATCCGCTATTGCAAGCGGATCTGCATAGGTAACCATGTGACCGGCATTCTCGACCAGATGTAGCAGGGAGCGGGGCAACGCCTCGTGCAGGCGGCGCGACTGGTCGGCCTCGATGAGCCGGTCAGCCGTTCCATGCACGATCCTAACGGGGCACCGTATGTCCTGATACTGACGCTGCAACTGCGCGGCAGCTGGGATGAGGAACGCGCTCTCCTCGGCGGCCGCCCTCAATTGCTTGGGCCGGAGAGCCATCGAGAGCGGAAACTCGTTCTTGAATGCCGGCGGAACCGCGCGCGGCGCGAACAGCGTGCGCATTAGCTTCGGCATAATGGCCCACGATATGATCGGCGAGATCGTGTAGCGCATCAGATCGCCGAGCAGTGGCAGTGCCGGACCCGACATGAGCCAAAAGTCCATCCGAGAGGTTGGAAAATAATAGCCAGACGCAAGCACGAGCCCGCTCACGGCATGGCCGCTTCGCAGCGCCAGCGCGATCGCCACCAGCGTTCCCCAGGAGTGGCCGAGCACCACGGGTTGGCGCACTCCAAGCTGATCAAGAGCCATAGCGAACAAGGAAGCTTGCGTTTTGGGCGTCCAGATGCGCGTCCGCGGACGGTCGCTGTAACCAAACCCGGGCCGGTCGAAGCAAATGACGCGATAGTTGTGCGCCAGGCGGTCGACCAGACCGCTTAGGATGAGATCCTGAATCATGGTGCCATTCCCGTGGAACAGGACCACGCAAGGCGCGCCGGCATCACCGCGTTCGATATAATGCAGGTGCACTCCGTCGCACTCGATGAAGATGCCGATTGGTGGATTTTTTCGCTCCGCGGCCACCTGAAACGCGATATTGCCGAGTAACAGAATGAGAAGTCCGGCCAAAACGATCAGCAGGACGGTTTCAGTTGTAGACATTGGTCAATCCTTAGATCGTCCGCGCTGGCGCGGTACATCGAATGGGCGGAATAGCCGAGGACCCTTGCTCGAAAAGCCGACATTCGCACCGGAGAGCTCACTAGGGTCGCGCGTAAGCTCACGTCGAAGCGAATAGCCCTTCAGCCGAAGCAAGCAAACCGTCGGTGTGCGCGATCCGCTTGCGTCCGTCCGTTTGCCGCAGCGTTGCGGCTTGCCGTCATCGTCCCGGCAGAGTCGTCAGCTTCCGGGACGCTTCGGTCCGCCAGAACGGATATGCAGCAATTTCTCTCGAATGCTGCCCGAACATGTCGATCCGTCTTCTTGAAAATTCGGTAACAACGGCGAAGAATTCAATTGGCGACCTGATCGCCGCAAGCCTCAGACCGAATTCAAAAGCAAATTGCCCGTTGTCTTGGGCTATCTCGAGAAGTTTCGCTTGATAAGCCTGCAGGTTTGACGTCGCCAAAGCGATGCCTGTCGTTGAATCGCTATCTCTCATCCCCTGACTGAGGTCAGCTGGTAACGCATCCACCCGAGGCTCGCGGAGTGGAGCGTCGGGCTTTAGATCGTTATGAAGCTTAAGAGGCCGTTCAATCGCCGCTGCAGCCACAGAGTGCAGATCGTCTCTCGAACTTCTAACAAGGGCTTGCTTGTTTCGTTGGGCCCGCGCGGTCTTTTTCGGGTTGCGGACGCGCTTCGACGCTGTTGCCAGCTTACGTTTGCTCATCTGACGCTCCAAGGGATGGGGTCATTTCTGTAAAGACAACAGGCTTTGGAATACGGCGTTCCAAAGGCGCAAATTCTGCGAGATGTCCTCAGCTCAATCGTGCATATGATATTTTAGGTAGCAGCTCCGGACCACGAACGCCGAACTTGCAATCCGAGAGATCAATATTTGACGGCGCTTGGCCTGAGAACGGTCAGCACTCTGCTCGTTGTGTTCCGCTGCCGAAGCGGCGCCGGGGCCGCCGTCGAGCCCGGTAAAAGAGCTGGCTCCGTCGGCCGAGGTGTTCTCAAAGGGAACGCTGCTTAATTTTCCAAGTTTGCATCTGCACCGTCGCTCTAATGCGATTGAGAGGCAATGCCCCGAGCTAAAGAGCATGCCGCCGCGATTATGCGAGAATATCACAAGGCCGAGACGGAATTGATCGGCAGGGCGGTCGTGCTTACGGACGGTAAGGCCGGGACCGTCGAGGGACTATATTTGGACGAAGCGCACGGCTTGCGGCTTTCCATCGCTGGCCATCCTGGGAAGTGGCCTGTCTCAACGATCAAGCCGGTGCAGAAGTGACGAAGACAGCGCGCCTGGATTGCCGGCGGCCTCGGCTTCGTCGCGGTGCTGCTGACGATCGCTGCGAACGGAGCGAAGCTGCTGGGGCGTTGATATCCGCTTGTTGAAGCAGACATGCAGATAGTTCAAGTTCATGTCGGAAGTGACCCGTTTCTGACTTTCGTCGATGCGCCGAGATGTTAGGCCCATGGCGAGTCTCTATCTTGCGGGACCATCAAAACAATCGGGAAAAACCGGCAGGAGAGAGGGAACGGTGAAACGTCGATCGGGTTGATCGAGCACGTGGAGTCTTCGAGGCGTTGCTATCGGGCTGCAGACCTTCGCGCGATAGATCCGAGCGGCCAGTGCATGCGACCGTGAATTATTCGCGCGATACCTAGGCGCTCGCCGCTATGAACTTGCCATTGAGGCAGCCTCTAGCCGAGAGGGCGATGTCAATGAAAGTTCGCGAACTTGTAGACGCGCTTCGAGCGCTGCCAGATCAAAATGCTACGGTGGTTATTGGCGAGGGCAATAGGCCTGGCGAGTGGTTGATCGTCTCAGGCTTAGTATTGCGCCGGATTTTGCAGCTGGACGATGACCTCGCTGTGCTTGGAAACGATGTGGCGGTTGAGATCGTGTAACCGAACGGACGTTTGGTCGATTTTTCGTTTTCATCGCGCCTTCGAGATGGCTCGGCGGCGCTGACGGTTGCGCCGGGCTTGGCCTTTTTTGTTCCCAGCATGAAAAGTACGTCAAAGCTGCTACCCAAATCCGCCTTTTCAGGGACCTTGGAAAGCTGCTACCCACGGATCGGCCACAGGGCTATACTCACTTCAGGAGCCCTGTGACATCAAGGCCGAGTGACCCTAACCTTTCATACGGGTAACGCGTCTAATACGCTGATCAGCGTACGCGGGGAGGTTACGATGACACCATTCTCCCGTCGCCGTTTGCTCGACATTGCTGGCTCAATAACTGCTGCGTCTGTTCTAAGCGCGCTACGCCCCGTCCGAGTTGCGGAAGCGGCGGAGGAGAAAAGCACGTGGAACGTCAAAGGCCTCTTTATGGAAGCCTGCAATTGCGAAGCAATGTGTCCCTGCGTTGTGGGTAATGTCCCGACGCCCGGCACATGTGGGGTCCTTCTTGGCTACCATATCGAGTCCGGCCGGAAAGGCGATGTCGCGCTCGATGGATTGAATGTGGTGAGAATGAACTCCTTGCCGGGCCATATGGCTAAAGGCAATTGGCGGGGGGCGTTTTACATCGACGAGCGGGCAAGCCCGGAACAGCGCGAGGCACTGAGCGCGATCTTCTCCTTCAAGCCTGGTGGTGCGTTCGCGGCGCAGGCCCGATTGGTCGCCGAAGTGCTCGGCGTCAAGTTCGTGCCAATCACGTTCGAGGGCCAAGGACGGCAGTGGAAGATGACCATTGCTGGAATCGGGGATGCTGACATCACCGCGATCGAGGGGTTCGGCGGCAAGGAGATTCGTGTCGAGAACTTGCTAGGAAGAGCGCTTCCACACGTGCTCGCGAAATCGACGCATACCGCGTACAAAGACTTTGATCTCCAGTGGGAGATTAGCGGCAAGAATGGATTCTATGCGCCTTTCGCCTTTAGCTCGGCCTGAGATTCCGCGCCCACGTTCAATGGAGGTTTGGCGCCTTCTGCCGGTGGGGGTCTTGCTCGGGCTCTTTATCGGAGGGGCATGGACGTACCTTGTCTACATGGATTGGGGCATGCGCCACATGGATGTCGGCATGGACATGTGGATCATGCCTCAAATGGTAGATTGGGATGTGACAGATCTCAGCCTCGTGCTGTTGATGTGGGCGGTGATGATGGCGGCAATGATGCTGCCATCGGTTCTGCCAGTGATCGCGGTTCTTATCCGCATCGACGGCTCCGCGCGTGCCGCGGGGTTCATAGCGGGATATTTTGTGGTGTGGGGCGGATTCAGCGTCGCAGCAACTCTCTTGCACTGGGCACTCCTCAAGGCGGCTCTTGTCTCGCCGATGATGGAAAGCGTTAGCGTGCTACTAAGCGCCGCTGTGCTGGCCGCAGCTGGCCTTTTCCAATTCACGCCATTCAAGCACGCCTGTCTCGCCCGCTGCAGATCGCCATGGGGGGCGGTGCTCAATCCGTCGAGCTCTTCAATTTCGATGCGTGAGGGCCTTCGCTATGGCGCTTTTTGCGTCGGCTGCTGCTGGGCGTTGATGGCGCTACTGTTCGTCGCAGGCGTCATGAATTTGCTCTGGATCGCGGTCATTGCCGCCTACGTCATCGCAGAAAAATGGGCGCCGGGCGCGGAATGGTTCAGCCGCGCGGTTGGTGTGTTGTTATGCTTGGCAGCGGTTGCAGTGTTCGGAACCAGCGCAAGCTAAAGACGTCCCGGATCGTCGCCGACGAGGACGAGGAGACGTTCACGCGGTTGATGTCAGCTTGTGGTCCAAAGCCGACGCGGCTGGGTCACCGCGATTGTTCAATTGACTGGCTATCCGTGTTTAGGCTTAACCGCATCTCGTTTTTGACTGTCCGAAGTCATCAACTTAACGTATGTTATTCGATGGCCACGCAGGTGGGAGACGTTCCTATGTCGGCGTTCCGAGAGCTGGAAGCTTTCGCAGACTGCGTCGCGAATGCCCGAGAGAGAACAGCAACCGGGACTGAGCTTACGAGCGTTATGCTTGCTCGTTCAGAGGAACAGCTAGAGCAGTCTCGAAGGCTTTTAGCAGTGAGTCCTCCCATGACTCGGCCCAAACCTTTCCAATGCTGGCGGTCAGGAGATGACCATGCGTTCTTACAAAAACGAGGAAGTTGACCAAGCATACCGGGATACTCTCGACCAGCACCCGTTCGCCCCCGAAGGAGTGCGCGAGCAGATCGCACGTTCCGTGTTCAGCTTGCTGCGTGTGAAAAACTCCTCAGCCAAACATCCGGGCGTGACTTCGAGGAACCTGTGGTGCCGAGCGCTGCCGACTGTCGTGCAATAGCCAAAGCTTTTAGAACCAAAGCCAAAGAGGCGGGCGCTCCAAGTAGAGCAGCCTCGATCATGAACAACATCTCACACAGCTTTAGCGGCTTGGCGAGCCAGCTTGAATTGCTTGGGGAATAGCAGCGTCCATTTAGTTGGACGTCCGTTTGCGGCCCTTAGCTGATTTGGACCGACGGCGCAGCGATGGTCCGCTTTCAGCGTTGGAGCGAACGCGCATCCCCGCGCCGGCGGTGTGTTCGTTTGAGCCGCTCAAAAGAGATCAGGTTGATCATCCTGCCGCAAGTTCTCGATCGAGAGCAGCTCAACCTGGGGGCCGGTGCGCACGATCGCCTTTGTGATGCCGCGCGCGGTGCGATCCTCAAGCGTGCCGGCGATAGATTCGCGCTGTCCCCGCAGTCGGCCGACCGTGTGACGACGGGCGTCTTCAATAAAGCTCGATATCGACGCGCCCGTGGTATGGCTTGGCCCACTGGGATTCAATGACGACAAGACCGCTCTCAAGGTGCTTCTTACGTTCGGAGCCGGGCAGTGATTGCCATTTGCGAACGTCGACGGCAGGGAAGTCTCCGTCGAACCGTTCCGGCTTTTCCGGCGAGACCGAAACGTGCCCAGTTTCGTGTCCACTTCCCGGAAGCCACGGCCGAGATCATTGGCGAAGATCTTCAGCTCCGCCTTGATGCCTTCGATCCGCGTGGTAGTCGGCGAGATTTTCTTGCGAAGACGGAGCGCCTCAAGACAGAGCTCCAGGCGCTTCTTCAGGGTCTTCGCATCGGGTTCAATAGCGGGCATGGCGGGTCCTGACGCGCGGAGCGCGAGACGAGGGCCGCGCGTCACAAATGCTCCATAATCACCTTAGCGAAGAGTTTCGATTGGCGTATGTGGTCAGGTCTGTATTGCCCCCGGTGAGCATTGGAAGAGCTGTTGAAGCAAGCGTTCTTCCTGAGCAATTCGACGCTCGTAGATCGCCCGCTCGCGATCCGTTTTGGCGCGTTTGAGCAGCCAGCGATAGTGATTGATGATCTTCTCGCTGCCTTGAACCAGCCGATCGATTGTCGGATTCATGCCATCGCCTCCGTTCTACGCTGGTTGGCAGGTCGCGGAGCGTTCATCGCTCGGGGAAAGGTTGACGTCGAAAGGGAATCAACCGCCATCGTCTCCTCGGAGAGCCGCCGTTGAATATACTGCCGTTCCAGAGGCGAAGCTCGGTGCTCAGCAGCCGGCGATAGCGCCTGATGTTATTGTGACGCGCGCGCAGGCGCGCCAGTTTTTCGTCGATCACCATTGATACCTCCCGAGAGCAATTCAGGCGGCCATGACACGTTCGGTCGAGCGCAGGCGATACGGTTTGCCGCCCGGCGGCGTGCCCGGATCTTCATCGAGTGCGCGCAAGGCGGCGAGGATGTCGTCGATCGAGACTGGTGCTCCCAATCCGATTGGCAAACGCATGGAGGGACGCGAGGCGATTGCAGATGCGTCGGACGCCCATGAGGCCAGTATCGCGCGTTTCTCGGCCGTTCTCAGGTGAGGGTGCTTCACGACATCTCCAGGCGTTTCAAACCTAATCCGGGGATGCAGCAGCGCGTTGAAATCGAAAACGTGGTCGTCGGCGGTCGTCGGCCGCATGATCCTGCTCCTTTTCATTGACGAGGAACGGAAGCCGCGCGAAGTGTCGCGCGGCTCAGAAAGCCCTGCATTAGGCGGCTCTGGCTTCCAGCTTACGAACGTTGCCGGCATCGCCGATAGCGATTCGGCGTGGCTTCATGGCTTCCGGAATTTCGCGAACGAGCTCGATAGTGAGCAAGCCGTTGTCGAACGCCGCGCTACTGACCTGGACGTACTCGGCGAGGCTGAACTGTCGCTTGAAGCTGCGGGTCGAAATGCCGCGGTAGAGAAAGTCGCGCTCGGTCATGTCGGACTTGCTGCCCTCAACGGTGACGACGTTCTGTTCGGCCGTAATCACGATATCTTCGGGCGCAAACCCGGCAACTGCCAGAGAAATCTGATAGCGATCGTCAGCGAGACGCTCGATGTTGTAGGGTGGATAGTTGTCCTCGCTCGCCCGCTGGGCGGTTTCCGCGAGATCGAAAAGGCGGTCGAAACCGATGGTCGAGCGCCAGAGGGGGGCGAAATCATAAGTGCGCATAGCCAAATCCTCCAAAGAGCAAGATGGTTACGAGCGGCACCGGACACGACCGGTGCCCGTCTCTTTGCCCGGGCCCATCAGGCGCCCGGACGCCACCGTCAGATGGCGACGAAGAAATTAGCAAAGCGCTTTTTTGTTTCAAGGGGCGAACGAAAAATTTTGAGGCTTCCTGCGGGGCCGGCGCCTCCCGGGAACAAGGGTTAATAGCCGACGTTTTAATCTTGTCTTCCGTTACAGGAGGGCATTGATCCGGCCTCAGCATATCCCCCCGGTGCCGCTGAGGCCGTTTCTTTCAGTGGTGTGCTTTCAGTGTGAGTAGCGTAGTGCCAAAGCGTACCAAGAGGGCTCCGCCTGAAGTGGAGTCTCCTCCGATGCCCGGCTTTATCGATCCTCAGCTCGCGACCCTGAAGACGAAAGCACCTTCAGGATCCCAGTGGATTCACGAGATCAAATACGACGGCTATCGCATTCAGATTCACCTCGATGGCGACGACCGCAGGGCCTTCACGCGGAATGGCTTTGACTGGACACATAGGTTCTCAGCCATCGTCGGCGCCTTCGACATCACGGGGCAGGCGATCGTAGACGGGGAGGTGGTTGTCATCCATGAGGAGCGGACCAACTTCTCTGAGTTGCAGGCTGACCTCGGGAGAGGCGACCAGGATCGTTTTTTGTACTTCGCCTTCGATCTCTTATGGCTCGACGGTCAAGATCTTCGCAAGCTATCCCAGCTTGCCCGCAAAGAGCTGCTGAAGGAGCTGATCGAGAGCAACAAGCTGGAGACGCCCGTTTTCTACAGCGAGCATCATATGGGCGACGGGCCGGCGCTGTTCGAAGCGGCCGGCAAGCTCAACTACGAGGGCATTATATCGAAGCGGGTGGACGCGCCATACCGTTCGGATCGCGTCGAGGCTTGGCAGAAGATCAAAGCCGTCCAACGCCAGAAATTTCCTGTCGTCGGATTCGTCAAGGATCCATCCGGCGTCGCCGCTCTGTATCTCGGCAAGCAGGATGGCAAAGAGCTGCGATACATGGGGAAGGTCGGGACCGGTTGGAGCCGGACGAAATCAGCAGAAATCCGCAAGGCGCTGGAAACGGTGGTCAGCCCGAAAACCAAACTCACGAAACCCATTAGGAAGCCCAAGGCAACCTGGGTCGAGCCGAAATTCTATGCCGACGTCGAGTACCGGGACATCACATCGGAAGGCTTGCTGCGCGCAAGCTCCTTCAAGGGACTTAGTCGTAAATAGGAACAGCGGCGGCCCGACGACGTTTTCCTGTCATGTATATGGGCAGCATGATCGAGGACTCGTTCAACATCGCCTGGAGCTTCCTTGAGAGGTCAGGGGAGCTTGGCGAAGCTGACGCATGCACTGGCTTTCTGGTTAGGTTCATTGAAGACCAGATCAGAGCGGGCGAGCGTCGGCCGATGATGATCGCCAATCGCGCGATCGTTGCGTATCAATCAAGAGCTCTTAAGCCAAAATCGATTGAAAAGAGGCGCAGCTTTTGGATTGCCTGATACAGCTGCTGTCGTCTTGCAGTAAGAAGGGCGCGATATGCCTGGAAACGCAAGAGCAAAGGCCGCACTTATCTCCCGGGGGCCGACGTGGACAACGAAGAGCGTTTCCTCGCTGCTTTTCCTGGTCGATCTCGGTATAGCGGTGTCCTTAGCCGGACTCATCGTCACAATCCTGATGTTCGTAGCTGGATCGATATGATCAATCCTAAATGTCCGGTCTGCCTCGGCATTGGCTTCGTGTGTGAAAACCATCCGTGCCGTGCATGGAGCGAGGTATTCGGCTGTCAGTGCGGGGCCGGCATGCTTTGCAAATGCAATCACAGTGACAGTTATGTCGAGCCTGACCGGAGCCGAGTTCTCGTGGAGAGCCTGGCGACTCCACCCGCCAAGCATTGACTTCGTCGGCGCAGCTCTAATCCGATTGTCCGGAGCGCCCCAATCATTTGATGAAAACGTCATATCGTGCCCGTAGGCTCGCCAGCTGGTTTGGAAGGTAATGATTTTCCGGAACGTCCCAAGGGTTGCCCTGCAAAGAATCGGCAGATCAATACAACGCTCTATCACGAGTTGCCGGCACCAATCCCAGCCGAGCCTCCGTTTGAAGAATATCGCGAGGAGCGTTACCGGGTTGTCCACCCAGCTGGATAGGTTTAGCTGCCCTCACGTGGGATGATGCGAAGTCTAACCAGCTACGTCTCGCGCAGGGCAACCAACATGGCCGGCGTAGTTCGGCCTGCCGGCTTGCTGGAAAAACCTGACCTAACTCTGGCATCCTGGTCCGCGGCTTGTTTGGGATGATGAGGGCAGCTTTCATTGCGCCCAGCGATCCTGATGCGGAAGGATGGGTGCCCTAGTTTTGGTTGGCAACAATTTCGGAAATAGTCCATTGTTCCTGCATCACCGGCCATGGCTCTGTCCGTAGGCGCCGGTGGCTGAGAGACCATTGTGCTCCCGCCTGCTATGACAGGGAGTGCACGCTATGCCGCAGTCGGCTAACCTAACACCCAACAATGCAGAACACGCGGAACAAATCCGTCAGCGGACGGAAGAAGCTCGCAAGGTAGTGAAGCGGCCCGCGCCGGAGGCGCACGATCCTTTCCCGAGCGAAGGAGACGACATGGATCGGTGGATCAACTCGCGGGGCTTGCAGCCGCCGAAGTAGATTCTTAGGAGTGGGTGTCTGTTTCCGACCTCCGTGGCCCAAGGTGAAAACCGCGGTGGGCAATTCAGCATTGCTATGTGGTCCACGGCGAAGAGAAATCAGCCCGTGCGACAAGGGCGAAACTGTCGAACTGATGATTGCCCGTTATCGGCGCCTCAAGTCTCAAATACCCGATCAGCAAATGAACGATGCCAATGATCGCATGGTAGCCCAGCTAGAGCGGAGAAGCTGTCTTTGCATCCTGAGACAGGGCGAAGCATTGTGCCGTGATTGGCGTGCACTTTTGGACATTCTGCGGATTGATTTGGCGCTAACATTCATTGGGTGAACTTAAGCTTGCCGATGCTAGACTCATGTTTATGGCGCGGTACTACTTCGATCTTCTTGACCAGGATGGCCTTTAATTGACGAGGAAGGCTTACAGTTCGCCCATCTTGAGGCCGTAGAGCGCGAGGCTGCCAAGGCCTATGGCCGACGCGGCGGCGAGCAACTTCGAACGGCCTATAAGGGCTAGCGAATCCTCGATAGTCGTCCGCGACGATAACGGCTTGGTTATGCGGGTCCGGTTTACCGTCGAAATCGAACGGCTTAGGGGGCAGTAAGGCCGCACTCCTAAATCGGAGACGCTTCCTGACGTCGGGTAGTCCCGGTTAGCGGCGAGAAAGGGGGCCATTGCAGGACTTCGGCGCCCTGAACGGACATCAATCGACAAGCCCGGCGGTCCTTCCTTCCAGCTGAACTCGGTCAGATCATGTCGGACGCCTGAGTCCCGGCGAAGAAAGTCATTCTTCAATGTGCGAGCCAGTATCGGCTTCGCGAGCCTGTCTGAGCAGCATCTCGCGATCTTTACCCGGAGGCATAGCCTTCGCTCGCTGCCGGGCAACTTTTGCAAATTCCGTGAGGCGCTCCTGAAGAGATGTTGCCTGCTTGAAACGTCGTCGGCGCTGCATCGCGTACCCTCCTCAATTGCGCCGAGAGTAACGGAGGACATGATCTCAGTTCTTTCTCAAAGGTTAAACCGCTTCGGAGAAAACTGCTCCCTATCCTATCTGATAGGAACTTCGGCTTGCACCGCGTATTGAGTCCAGAACTCGCCTCTCAGAAGGGGGAGGCCCGGTCCACGTTGGCGGCTTCGCCACGTTCGCCGCGATATGCGGCCTTGCAGCGGCTTAGGTTGGTCGTTTTAAGGTTTCTCCACCTATCTCAAGTCGATGGTCTTGATCGTCGCCATCGCAGGAAACCGTCATGCATCCTACCGAGATGCTGATCCGCCGGCTGCGGGTCGATACGCATTTATCCGATGAAGACGCAGAAGCACTTTCAAACCTTCCTATGCAAATCAAGGAGGTTGATGCCGACACTCTCATCGTGTCTGAAGGGGACCGGCCGACCAAGTGTTGTCTGGTGATCCAAGGTTTCGCCTGCCGCTCAAAGGTCACCGATTCGGGTCGCCGCCAGATCCTTTCGTTTCACATCCCAGGTGATATTCCCGACCTTCAAAGCCTTTTTCTTCGGACGATGGATCATGACCTGACAACGATTTCTGAGGCGACGCTCGGCTTCATCGATCATTCCGCCGTAAATGCTCTCATCGATGCTCGCCCGTCGGTAGGCCGCGCGCTCTGGCGCGAGACCCTGATAGATTCGGCAATTTTCAGGGAATGGATTGTAAATGTGGGTGTCCGTCCTGCCGCAGCAAGAATGGCTCATCTGCTCGCTGAGCTGCGAGAGCGCATGGCGTCAGTTGGCCTCGCCGAGGACGGTACTTTTCATTTTCCAATTACGCAGAACGACCTTGCAGAGGCGCTTGGGCTGAGTGCCGTGCATATAAACAGGGTACTCCAGTCCTTCCGGGCACGGCGCGTCCTGGACTTACAGAAGCAGCAAATCATCATCGTGGACCACGATAAGGTCCTTACCGAGGGCGGCTTCGATAGCAGCTACCTTCATCTCAATAGGAACTTATAACTTTATGTCTGATTTGCAGCGAGCCAGGATCAAGCGATGCGTTTCTACTTTCAGCAACGGGGAGAACTAACCGACGAAGGGATTGATTATCCCGACGCCGAGGAGGCACTTCGGCAGGCTGCCGACGCGGCGCTCTCAATGGCGATTGAGCAACTCGACGAAACGATGGGGGAGCTCACTCTGGATGTTTCCTCGCAAGACGGTCCCATTGGATCGGTCACCGTCAGGTTGTTGATATCCAGGTCAAGCGGGTAGGTGCCGGTTTTTCCCGATTTGAGCCCGAAAAGCTATTTGGAACGACTGCTCACTTTCGCACCTAGGAACATCGACCCGGCGCGCGGTGGGTCGATGCTCGAGATGATTCTGCCAATGTCGGGGATCGGGACGGCGATTATCGGCGTCACGATCAACGTTTTCGAGTGGCGCGCGTTGATAGGCTATTGGCGCCTGAAGAGGCGGACGCCCACAAATGTGCCTATGGACGTGGAGTAGGGCCGCCCCAGCTGTCGGCCTCATGCGCCCTGTCCACAGTGGCCGGCCCTCATCAGGTCTCAATGCATTGAACAGCAAAATCGTCGCAGAGCGAGGCGAACATCTTCTTTGCTCGAGCGTCCTCAAAGCAAAATTGAGTGCCTTTTCCGCCGTGCTCGATCCACCAATCTACTTTGTGACCTCTTGAGATGCGGGAAGCTTCGCCGCGAAGTTGATCCAGTTGCCTTCCGTAGGCTCGAACAATCACGCAATGCGCCATAATCGATCCTCCGCTTAGATCAGACACCGCCATCTGGCTGAGTAGTCGGCGTCAGAATTCGCTTCGCCCGTTCGGCTTGTTCCAGGGTAAGATTTTCCGCAAAATTCCTCCCAATCAGAGCTGGTCCTCTACGTTCTCGATCGTAAACCATCCAACCGTTCCCTCCTTGCCGTACGAAGAATCTCGACTGTGGCCCACTCTCATTCAATGACGTTTCTCCCTGAATTGCCCCCGACGTCCGGGCAAGCTAATTCGAGCCATCGCGTATTACGCATCACCTATGTGAATCCCTTTTAGAAAGACTCAGGGAGTTCCTGTTTGAATTGCCAACAGAAGCCGAAATGGAGGTCAGCGACGTCGATCGACAACGTCTCCCTCTCACGGCTGCAACCCTGGAATAACTATGTCGCTGATGGGTGCACTGATTCACAAATGTTATGGCGGAAGCGGCGCTTGTCGGGATAATTAGGCAAACCGGTCGAAAATTTTGAAACCCGGAAAGTGAGGGCCGCTGTACAAAGCAGCGGCCCTTATCTTGTGCTGCATCGCACGCGCTTGCCCGAACCGTCCGCAAAGTTAGTGTGCTCAGCGGTGCAATGTGAACAGTCAATCCCTCCGAACATGCCAGCTTGAGAACGATCGGGATGGATCTGATTCAATGCTCGGTCGCGGGACGGCCACCTGCTCAGCCAGCCCCAGCGGGAGCGGTCCCTGCCTTTCCGAGCGCAGTGGCGTATTTTGGCTACTGTCCTAATTAGGATAGCACCAGATTTTGAAGATGCTCCAATGAAGAGGCCGCCAACTGAGGCGGCCTTACCTCATGCCCATGAATAGTGCTGCAACAAACAGTGCGGCGCCAAAGGCCGCGATGCCAAGACAGATACGTGCCTGAACCGAATATGGATTGGTGTGAGGTTGTTCGATCATAGCCTCATCTCGGCGGCTGTAAGCCGGGCGATCTCAACCACTCGCTCATGTGCGAACCCGTCTCGCACTGGCGAGCCTTCCGCAGAAGGCTCTCGCGCTCGATACCTGGGGCGGCCTTCTTGGCCTCATTACGCAAGCGGATGGCTTCCGCCGCGAGCCGCGCTTCCAAGTCCACAGTCTGCTTGATACGACGCCGACGCTCTGTCATGGCGCTGCTCCTTTCCGTTGGGGGAAGGCGGGAGCGCGTGATGGCGTTCTCATCACCGATAAATGCCACGGACCGTGCGGTGATGGACTAACCGTACAGTATCGGCACCGTGCGACGACAACTTAGGTTAACGAACCGGGAACTTTATTTTTGCGCGCGGCTCGAACTTTTCGGGAACCGCTCAAGAGGCGCATTTGGCTAACCTTCGGCCTTACTACGCATCTTCTTTGGGGAACGGCTCTTGCGTCTTCCGGCCTAGGAACGTGTCAGGAGGCGGTTGTTTAAGCGCCTCAAGACTGTTCCGGTAGCCCGTCAGGTAGCGGGCGTAGGCCACCGCGAACTCGCGCGATCCTCGCGGAACGGCCGGTACACTTCTCTGGAACGCTCGTAGGCCATAGCTCAGGCTAAACTGGAGAACCAAATCACGCCACGAGTGGGTCAACTCGCCTGGCCATGATGCCCTCCTAAACGCAGCTCGTGAAGCAGTCGTCGAAGGGTCTTCGATTGCTGTCGAGGTCCGCAATAGAGCGGGGCCTGTTCTCGAAGTTACGGCCATCTTCCATTCGCTGCGGCCTCCGGAAAGGCATTACCTCGTGGGACAGAGGTAGCCCACCGCACACACAAGTCAGCCGACAACGCGCGAAGTAGAAGATTGTGGAACTACGACGACTAACCTGTGTTAATCGGAAATGCCGAGATACTTCTTCAATGTTCATAGCGCAGTGCCGAGCACCGATGACACAGGAGAGGATTTGCCCGACGACGAAGCGGCGTGGCACAACGCTACGATCTTTGCTGGCGAAGTCTTTAAGGACATCGACGGGAGGTTTCGCCCTGGACAGGAATGGTCGCTAGAGGTGACGGATGAAGCCGGCAAGCCGATCTTCTTGATCAATATTGGATCTCGGAAAATGAATTAAGTCCGCCTCAGCTTGGAGGACGTGGTTTCTAAGTCGCAATGAGATCCTTACTGCCATCGATGAGCCGCACAAACGTTCCGCTCTCGTGCAGCTCGAGCCAGCCCTGTTGCACGGCAAACTTCAAGCCGGCTCCGAACTCGCTGCCGCTCGCCTTCAGCGTGAATAGGAAGGGCGCGTTGATGCGCTCGATATAGATCCGACCATCCTGCACCGGCTCGATACTGGCGGCGAGTTCGACGAGCTTTCGGGCCGCAGCTTCAGGGTCGGAGTAGGGGCGGGCCTCAACGTTCTTCATGCGCAGCTTTCCATATTTGATCCAGTCTTCCTAACTCCAAATGGTGAGTTCTGCCTAATTCAGCTAGGGTTGCCATGCAACCAACGCGCATTGTTGTGCTTGTAGGCCCATGCAAAGAGTTCATTTAGTGCGGGTGACAACTGACAGCGGCGAGCGCCAGATTTGGCTTGCAGCGACGGAGCGCGACAGCGCTGTCAACTACGTGCTCGATGCGATCCCGGAGGGCTGGACGGCCAGCCTAGTCCAGCGGGAGTTGAGCGCCGAGGATGCGGCGGCATTGCAAATGAAGCCAGGAGAAGTCCGCCAGCATCGACTATCTTGATAGCTTTGCGAGTGCGCCAGTACGCCTCTGGATTTTTTCGGCCGCTTGCGCAGCATAGATGTGCTGGCGGTGAGGGTAGCTCTCTTGCGGCTTCCAGCTGTCAAACTCGGCGCCGCAGCCGCAGCGCATCAGCGTGCTGCGGATCTCGCTGTCGCGCTTCTCGCCGCGGGCGCGCCTCGCAGGCATCTCGGCCCGCCAGTCTCGGTCGTAGCGCCACTCCGCGAAAGCGCTATCGGGGATGGAGGGCTCTAACTCGGACCAAGCCGTCTCAAAGGCCTGCCGAGCGGCATCGAAGCTCTCGGCGATGCCGCTGCGTCGCGTGCCCGGCTCCATGCCGGGGTAGAAGCCGACCGACCAAGCCCATTGATCGGCATGAACTGGCACGCCGGCGCGCTCGCCAATAGTGCCGACACGGACGTCGTCAAAATAGATGTGCCAGGTTTCCTGGTTTGGATTGTCGCTGCGGCGGCGCGTGAGGGCGGTCATATCCAAAGAATAGGGAAGTGCTGGCTTCTAGACCAGCCGCTGGGTTTCGAGGGATGAGACCGAGCCCAAGAGGTTGGTCAACAGGTCTCGCTTCGTCAAAAAGGGCGCCGGCCCAAAGGGGGATGAGCCGGGGCCTCCAAGGTTTGCCCTCACGAGCCTGAGGACATCGGGAAAACTTGGCAGGCGCGACGATGTTCCTGGCTCGTCACTGAGGCCCATCACGCCGATCGCGAACGAAACCGGACCCTTCAGCTTTGAGAAGGGGCACGATCAGTCACGAAGCGTCCCCCATCAGGGCCGGCGCCAGGCGAATATCGCGGCCATTGACCTCGACGAGTCCCGGGGAGCGGAGCCGCGAGACGTAGGTGCTGAAAGTCCCGCCGGCGGCGGCGAGCTTCAGCTCGGCCGCGAGGTCTTCGCGGCTAATCGCATTCGGGTAATGTTCGGTGAGCGCATCGAGCATCGGTCCGACGCCGGAGGGCTTCGGTTTCCAGAAGGCGACCAGCTCGGGCCCGGGTGGCGGCAGCGTCGGGACGACGTCACCTAGAGCGTGGATCGCGTCGGCGGTCGCGAAGTACTTCTCGCCGCGGCGCTCGATGCAGCCTGCGGTGCGCAGGCTCGACAGATAGGTGCTCCGAGTGCCGCCCTTGCGCTTCCGGCCGGCCGCGACCGCCCACTGCGCCTCGGTCATGCCGGCGGGATGAACCGCGGCGAGGGCTGCCAGCAGTCTCCGCTCCACGCCGAGCAAGGGAACATCGCCGCCGCCAGCGGGCGCCGACGGTGGCTTACGCGCGCGTCTGCCGGTTGCAGTAGAAGTTGTCAGCAACTGGCGTTAGCGTCGAGGTTAACAGCCGGAATGACGCGTCGCCTCTCACCGTCGAACGTTCGCGTCATCGGAGCACACGGCCGGCTTGCCACCACCTCTGACACAGATCCGATAGAGCCAGGGTTCGACGTAGCTGCCTTTCCAGATGCCGCGACCCGACCGCTCGGCCTGCTGCTGAACTGCACCGTACCGGCCGTTGGAATATTGCGGCCAGTCGAGCGCCAACCCCTGCTGTACAAGCCATTCACCGAGGTCGGCATCGGCTACCGCGCAGGTCGCGACCCTGCGTCCGTAACGATCGAGGCTGATGGACACGCAATTTATCGGCCGCCGCGCGATGAAAGCGTCGAGCGCGTTCGCGGCTTGGGCTCCGCAGCGATATTGCAGGCTGTCCTCACCGCGGCAGAACTGGCCGCTCTCTGGTGCGTCGACGCCCCAAAGGCGTATGCGAACGCCGTGCAATTCCAGTGTGTCGCCGTCGATAACGTTCGCCTGGCCGACGATCTCGCCGGCGGCCGCGCCCGTGATCGTGCCCGCGATAAAAACGCACGCTATGAGCGAAATTCGTGCCGTGGTGATGATCTGCAGTTCGCTTTGTCGCTGCAGCGTGTTCATAGGCTGTGAACTACGGGTTTTCCGCATGGGAATACGATGTTTTTCACGTATGTTGATTGTCAACGTCCGCAAAGGAAGGGGGCGGTTCCCCGCTAAGAGCACCGCCCCAAACCGACCCTCTACGGATCGTTCACCTTGGAAGCCGCCGCACCCCAACGGGTCGGCGGCGACCATACGCAGAGCCGCGCGGACCACTGCCTGGCAGACACTATAGCTGGGTTCGGTTGCGGAGCCGGGACGTTACCGGCGGGAAGCGCCAACTCATCAACACCTTTTCCTTTTCGGTGGAGGCCCTACTGATTTTGGTGGCGGCCGCTTGAGATCACGATAGATGAGTCCGCCCTCCGAGCGCACCATAAACCCACGTTTGTCAGTTGCCTGTATCCGCACCGCGAGACACCGAGCCGCCTGAGTCATATTCTATGTTCGACCACTTTTCCGCCCTTTGTGGACGCCTGCCGCAGTCAACCCGACGCCTTCCCGTGGCCCTTGGCGAACCTTCGTGTGCGACGGTATTGATGACGCCTATTAGGCCGTTAGCGGACCTTCGACGACCAACGTAGCGGAGTCCGCTTGTGACCCCAAGCGGACATCGTTGCGTCGCGAGAGCCGCACTGCGCGGCGACAGTAGTACCCCATGGTAGTTAATGCCATTCAAGCTGCTCCCCGCGCAGCTGCCATCTGTCGCGCCGCCTTCTCTTGTGCGCGAGCTGCTTCCAGCCGCGAGATGCTTTCCTGGAGTCGTTGGTTGTTTTCCAGGAGACGCTGGCTGGTCAGAAGGAGGATATGGTAGCCGAATTGCTGATCACTCTGAAAATAGATTTCAAGTAGCCTTTCATAAGTTATGGTCAGGACTTGGCCCTCTTCTATGCACTCGACGGTCGCGGTTCGCCGGTTATCGGGTGTGAGGAAGCCAAGCTCTCCCATGAAGCGCCCTGGCGGAAGCTCGACGCCGATTTCTTTGACGAGAAACTTCCCGGTGACGATGAGGAACATCTCCGAAGCGGCATCACCTTTCCTGAAGAGTATGTCGCCTCGGCGATATCTACGTTCGGTCATGAATGGTTTGAGCCATTCCATCGACCTGTCACCCCGCGTCGCGTTACGTGCTTTCTTAACGAGCTTGAGCAGTTGGCGGAGGCGAACGGCATTGACTGGCAACAGCAGCAGATAAAGCAGAAAGGTGGCGACGCTTCCGGAAAGCGCGCAAGAAATTGCGAAGAATGTACAGCCGACCATATTCGCGACCCGCAGCGGCACCATTCTTTGCATCAGCAAGGTAGCGACAAAGAATATGGCGCCAACCAAGGCGAACATGTTGGCGAGCGTGATATTCGCCAACACAATTTCAAACAGCCGATTGAACAGTGCGTCGTAGGTGATGTTGTCGGGATCAAATCCCATTTGAACGAGGATCTTTGCGATCCTGAAATTGTCGGCCGCCGTATCAAGTATGCGGTCTAGAATTCTCGAAAAATCTGCATTGGAATTCATCGGATCACCCCTATGCAAACATTCGGTTATGTAGGAGTTCGCGGATACGTGACAGTCGAAGTCGGACAACACAAGCGGTATCGATCCACGTTCAATATTACCCGGCGCGGTTGTTTTTAGTGATCACAGGCGTGTGGCCGGTAGCGTGTCAACGCTCAGGCCGGGCGGGGCGCCGGGGGCTTCGTCCTGCGATGCACAAAGCCGTTTCTGCCCGTAGACGGATTCCTTCGCCGAGGGGCCGGACCGCTGCTTGTGCCCCAGAGCAGTAGCCGGCCTCCACATAGATCAATTATCAAACCAACACCTAATCGGCTCGTCTCCTACAATTAGCTCGGACAGAGCGGATGGAAAGGAGCGTTGAAATGCAAGCTCTCTTTGGCACTTCCGTTCAAGCAAGTACGCAAAGGATATCGCTAGGATGATCGATGCAACGCCGGCAAAGTAAGGCCACCGTTCGCCGCTCATGGAGCACTCCGTAGCAGCAGGTTTGGCAATCGTTCCCCCGACCTTGGTTCTGCTAATGTACCGCTTCATACTTTCCCCGGCCGGCCTCGCCAGATGTGAATTGGTTCACGTCCCGTCAAATTTTTTCTCGCCTTTCGCTCGACCTGAGCGGTCCCTGCCACGGCCGCACGTGGCCCTTAGCGTCGAACGTCCATATTCGCGTTGACCTCAGCTCTCTGTGGTAGACCGGACGCGACCACGGACATAGCCGATCGATTCGATTGACCCATATCGGAAGTCAGCATCTGCGCAATTACGCCTTCTGGCCGTGACTAATCGTTCGACCTTCCCCCGCTATCAGATGTCGGCTTCACTCACCAGACAGGATGCCTCTCGGATCGCTACCCCGGTGCGAGGCGACGTAGCCGATTTCGCCGCGCGTAATACCGATATCCATAAGCTCCCTGTCACTTAAATCGCACAAGTTGGCCAGTAATCTCCGGCGTTTGTGCCACTCCTGAAATGCGTTCCAGTATGCTTCTGTAGGACCGTAGACCTGCCGCCTTTCTGTTGCCGGTGCCAATTTGGTAATCCCCTGGATCGTGCTCATTGAGGGTATCCTGTCCCGACTATTCACCAGGCGGAGGTTGCGCCAAGAGGTGCCGGCGCGCTTAACTGGTGGCTTACATTTCTCTTACTGGCGGCTTATTCTTCATGCGCTAATACAGAGGCGGCCCCGAGAAGGAATGGCAGCTTGCGCTATCTTTTCGAGGAATATGCATTCGACACCAACCGGCGCGAGCTGCATCGGCGGACCGATGCGGTGTCGATCACACCGCAGGTTTTTGACCTGCTCGATTACCTGATCCGCAACAGGGAGCGGGTTGTCAGCAAGGGCGACCTCATCAATGCCATTTGGAATGGTCGCATTGTGTCCGATGCTGCGCTTACGACCCGCCTGAATGCTGTCCGCGCGGCCATCGGCGATACCGGCAAGGAGCAGCGCCTCATCAAGACGTTTCCGCGCAAGGGCTTCCGTTTCGTGGGACAGGTGCAGGAGACGCGACAAATTGCGGGCCCGGATCCGGGCGATGCGCCCGAGAGCGCTCTTGCGCTCCCCGACAAGCCCTCCATCGCGGTATTGCCGTTCGATAACATGAGCGGCGATCCCGAGCAGGAATATTTTGCGGACGGAATGGTTGAGGAGATCATCACCGCGCTCTCGCGGTTCAAATCGTTGTTCGTGATCGCTCGCAATTCTAGCTTCACCTTCAAAGGCCGAGCCGTCGATATTAAGGAAGTCGGGCGCAGACTTGGCGTGCGCTACGTCCTTGAGGGGGCGGTGCGCAAGGCGTCAGGCAAAGTTCGCATCACTGGGCAGTTGGTCGATGCGGTGACAGGCGCGCACATTTGGGTGGACAGGTTCGAGCGCGACCTGACTGATATTTTCGTTCTTCAGGACGAAGTCACGGTCGCGGTCGTCTCAGCCATTCACCCGAAATTACTTCAAACAGAAATTGCGGAGGCGGCGCGGCGACGACCGAAGGACCTAACCGCGTATGATTTCTATCTTCGAGCCGCGCAACAGTACTACCCAATGACCCGTGAAGGGGTGGCCGAGGCGATCAGGCTGGCTCGTCGGGCTTTGGAGCTAGATCCCCGGTTCGGCGTTGTCGCTGCTCTGGCAGGTCTCTGTCACATGAACAACGTCCTCTTTGGCTATGCTGACGATCCTGATTCCGAGCGGAACGAAGCAATTCGGCTTTCTCACTATGCATTGAGCGTCGACGATGATGATCCCGATACGTTAGCTATGGCTGCCGCAACCTCGGCATTCATGGTCAGCGATAGTGAACGTGAGATCGAACTGGCAGAGCGGGCGGTCAAGCTCAATCCAAATTCACATCACGCATGGAATGGCCGAGGTTGGGTCTATACAATTGCAGCCCAGCCGGAGGAAGCGCTCCGCAGCTTTGAACGTGCTATCCGCTTGAGCCCGGTAGACCCGCTGCTATACCGGCCGTTTACTGGGATGGGGGTGGCCTTAATTGAGCTTGGGCGCTTTGACGAGGCAATCGTCGCTGGAAAGAAGGCCCTTCGTCAGAACCCCTATTCGTCGGCTTACCGCTGTCTCGCCGCCGCTTTCGCCCATCTCGGACGCGACGCAGAGGCGCGTGAGTGGGCAGCGCATGTGCTTAAAGTCGATCCCGCTTTTACAATATCTGCGTGGATCGCCCGGGGCGGGCAATCACGCTGGAAGCTGTATACCGAGGGTCTTCGCAAAGCTGGGTTACCCGAATAAGCGCGGTGCGCGGGTGCCGACGAGGCGATCGAACAGAAACCCTTGTTGCTGCCGTGCACGAGTCCGGGAATGGCCCCTTGCGGACGCACCAAAGTTCGAAAATCCATCTCCGAGATTGTTCGTTAGCGGTCATGGCACTTGTTGCGAGGGAGATCACAGCCGGGGAGATGGAGCGCGAAACGTCTTCACGAACGAAAGATCGGCGTGCCTGGTGCGGTTTCTGGTGCGGCGGCCGCGTTGCGGGCAACGAGAACGAAGTAAGCTATTGATCATGTTGGTGGGCCCGGCAGGACTTGAACCTGCAACCAGACCGTTATGAGCGGTGCGGCCAACCTGACCAAGTGCGACCTCCCGTTCGACCAATAGTGTTTCCCAGCGAGGCCGCGCGGCAGGAGGTTTACTGGATTGTTCAGGTGGCGTTTGGTGACTGTATTGCGGGAGCGCGCGGTTCGTCGAAGGCAGGTAAGGAACGCCCCGCTATTTTACTCTTGGTCGTGGTTTCCAAAGCATGCCGGCTACGCCTAGCAGAACGGCGGACGTCGCGCTGGGCGTTTGGATGGCGCAAGCCCATTCGGAAGAACTATTTGATTTTGTTGGATTTGCTTTTTGTCGGCTAAATCGATGGCCTAGCTGAGGGAATCGAACCTTATGCCATCCAACCTATCGCGCTCTAAAACTGCGCACGTTTGCAAATCCTGACGTCAAATTAAGCGCGCTGCCAAAACCAAATGCAGTAGTCTGATCCATTAGCCGCGTTTATGCGGCGAATTTTTACTTCCAATTTTACTTCGCAAAGTCCCACCCCTAGCCTCACGCGCAACTGATCACGGAAGCAGCCGATCAATGGCGATCGGTGCGAGCGTTCATCGTAACCAACGAGGGTTGCCATGTCTGACGAGACGAAGGGGACGTCCACTTCCAATCCGGCGGGATTGAAAGCCAAGGCGAACGACAAGTCGACCAAAAAGCTGAGCCGGCGCATGCTGTTGAAGGGCGCAGCGGCCGTTGCGGGCGCAGCCGCAGGCTCGGATGCGATCCGCGGATTCCCGACCATCTGGGCGCAGGAGATCAAGGACATCGAGCTGCGCCATGTCGGCGTGTCCTATTCGGTGGTGAAGGCGATCGGCGATCAGGCGGCCAAGGATCTCGGCTTCAAGGTCACCATGCAGAACCTCGACACCTCGGCCGCCATCAACCGCTTCATAAGCCAGCCTAATACGGTCGATATCGCCGATCTCGAGGGCTGGCAGGCCAAGCTCGCCGCCAAGCGCAGCGTGATCCAGGGCATCGAGGTCAAGAAGATCAAGGAGTTCGACAACATCCTGCCGATCTTCACCAAGGGCGAGATCGACGGCCACAAGATCCCGCGTCAGGGCATCTCGCCCTACGAGGCCATGTACATCTCGAAGCCAGTCTCCACCGATCTGCACGACGGCGTCACGGAGTGGGCGACCTTCCTGCCGCAGGTCTACAACGCTGACTCGATCGGCTATCGCCCCGACCTCGTCGGCCACGAAGTGACCGAATGGAAGGACCTGATCGATCCCAAGTTCAAGGGCAAGGCGGCGATCTTCGACGTGCCCGCGATCGGCATCATGGATGCCGCGCTCTGCTTCGAAAGTGCCGGACTGATCAAGTACGGCAACAAGGGCAACATGACCAAGGAGGAGATCGACTTCACCTGCAACAAGCTGATCGAGCTGAAGAAGCAGGGCCAATTCCGCGCGACTTGGACCACCTTCGACCAGTCGGTGCAGCTGATGGCCGCGGGCGAAGTGGTGATCCAGTCGATGTGGTCGCCGGCGGTTGCCGCGGTGCGCGTCAAGGAAATCCCCTGCGTCTACGCGCCCGTCAACGTCAAGAACGGCAAGGAAGGCTATCGCGGCTGGTGCAACGGCATGGGCCTGATGAAGCATCTCTCCGGCAAGAAGCTCGATGCCGCCTACGAATATCTCAACTGGTATCTCTCGGGCTGGCAGGGCGGCTTCGTCGGCCGCTACGGCTACTACAGCCCGGTGCCCTCGACCGCGAAGAAGTTCCTGACCGCCGCCGAATGGGATTTTTGGTACGACGGCAAGCCGGCGCCGGAGGTCATCAACGATCCCTACGGCGTGCCGATGGAGAAGGCCGGCACCAAGCGCGACGGCGGCTCGTTCCTCGATCGCGTCAAGAACATCTCCTGCTGGAACACGCTGATGGACGAAGCCGCCTACATGAACAAGCGCTGGAACGACTTCAAGGTGGCCTGAAACCTGCTTTCCCTGACGTCAACGAAGCACCGGCGCCGTCACGCGCCGGTGCTGATGAGACCGACTTCGAGGCATTTGCTGATATGCAGCCCAGTCAAGCTCCATCACGCGCCAATCTCGCCGGCTGGCTCTACGTCTCGCCGCTGGTCCTGGTGCTCGTGCCGTTCTTTGTGGCGCCGATCCTGGTCGTGCTGACCGCGAGCTTCTTCGCCACCGACGGCTTCGGCGGGCTGACGCCCGACTTTACGCTCACGAGCTATGTCGAGGTGCTGCATTCGGCCCTGACGCTGAAACTGTATCTGGCGACCATCAAATTCACCGTGCTGACCTGGATCTTCACGCTGATCATCGGCTTCTTCGTCGCCTATTTCCTCGTCTTCCATGTCCGCAACCAGTTGCTCGCGATCGGCCTGTTCCTGCTCTGCACCGTGCCGTTCTGGACCTCGAACATCATCCGGATGATTTCCTGGATCCCGCTGCTCGGCAAGGAAGGCCTGATCAACCAGGCGCTGCTGGCACTCGGCGTGGTCCATCAGCCGCTGGAAGTGCTGCTGTTCTCCGACTTCGCCGTCATCATCGCCTATGTCCACCAGCTCACGATCTTCATGATCGTGCCGATCTTCAATTCCATGGCGCGGATCGACAAGAAGTTGATCGAGGCCGCGATCAACGCGGGCGCCAGCCGTTTCGACATCATGCGCCTGATCGTGGTGCCGATGTCCAAGAGCGGCATCGCGCTCGGCACCATCTTCGTGGTCTCGATCGTGATGGGCGACTTCTTCGTCGTCAAGGTGATGTCCGGCGGCGGCTCGGCCTCCGTGGTCAGCGCGTTCTACGAAGACGTCGGCGTGCTGCAATATCCGACCGCGGCGGCAAGCGCGGTGCTGCTGACGCTGGTGCTGGTCGCGATCGTCTCGCTGATCCTGCGCACCGTCGATATCAGGCAGGAGATCACGCGATGAGCGCGGTTCTCGCCGACATGCCCAAAACCGACACATCCAAAACGATCGCGCCCGCATCAACCAAGGCGATCGCGCCGAGCAAGGGCGGCCGGCCCTGGACCTTCTACGTGCTGGCGACGCTGTTCGCGGCTTACGTGATAGCGCTCTACGGCCCGATGTTCTGCATCTACATCCTGTCGTTCCAGGATATCCGCGGCGGGCTCGTGTTCCCGATGAAGGGCCATTCGCTGCATTGGTTCGTCGATCTGTTCACGCAAGCGCGGACCGGCGACGTCAAGGGCTCGTTCGACCGCTCGATCAAGCTGGCGGTGATCGTCACAATCATTACCGTCGTGGTCTCGTTCCTCGCCGGGCTTGGCTTCCGTAAGCGCTTCCGCGGCGACACCTTCGTCTTTTACATAATGATCGGCAGTCTGGTCGCGCCCGGCCTGGTGCTCGGCCTCGGCACGGGTCTGCTGTTCCAGGCGCTGGGACTGGATGCGAGCTGGTACACCTCGGCGCTCGGCGCGCAGCTGTCCTGGACGCTGCCGTTCGGCGTACTGGTGATGTTCGCGGTGATGTCGCGCTTCAACCATGTCTGGGAAGAGGCGGCCTATGATCTCGGCGCCAGCCGCTGGCAGTCGATCTGGCTGGTGATGATCCCGGTACTGGCGCCCGGTCTCGTCGCAGTTGCGCTGTTCGGCTTCACGCTGTCCTATGACGAGTTCGCGCGCAGCCTGCAGACCGCGGGCTCGCTCAACACGCTGCCGCTGGAAATCTGGAGCATGACGCTCAACGTCACCTCGCCCTCGCTCTATGCGCTCGGCACGGTGACCACCATCGTCTCCTTCATCGTCATCGGCGCAAGCCTCGGCACCATCGTGCTGATCCAGAAGAAGCGCGGCAGCCGGGCCAAAGGTTGAGCAAGGGTTGAGTCAGGAATGAAAAGCGATCGCGGCGATATCGAACTGGCAGGCGTCTGCAAGAGCTTTGACGGCGTCACTAACGTGGTCGACGGCGTCAACCTCAAAATCGCCGACGGCGCCTATTGCTGCTTCATCGGCCCGTCCGGCTGCGGCAAGACCACGATCCTGCGCATGATCGCCGGCCATGAGGACCCGACCGCGGGCGAGATCGTGATCGGCGGCCAGAACGTCGTCGGCCTTGCCCCGGTGCAGCGCCGCACCGCGATGATGTTCCAGTCCTACGCGCTGTTTCCGCACCTGACCGTGCGCGAGAACATTGCCTTTGCGCTTCGTGTGCGCGGCCAGTCCAAGACGGATCGGCTGCGCGCCGCGGACGCCATGATCCAGAAGGTGCGGCTGACCCAGTTTGCCGATCGCCTTCCGGCGCAGCTCTCCGGCGGCCAGCAGCAGCGCGTCGCGCTGGCGCGGGCCGCGATCACCGAGCCGCGCGTGCTGCTGCTCGATGAGCCGCTGTCCGCGCTCGACGAGCAACTCCGCGTCCAGATGCGCCAGGAGCTGCGGCGGATGCAGCAGGAGCTCGGCATCACCTTCATCCACGTCACCCACACCCAGCTCGAGGCGATCGCGCTGGCCGATCTCGTCGTGGTGATGGAACAGGGCAAGATCAAGCAGGCAGGTGCCGCGCGGGACGTCTACGCCCATCCGCACGATCGTTACGTTGCCGAGTTCATGGGCGGCCAGAACGTGCTGTCCGGTCGGGTAGAGAAGGTCAATGGCGCCAGCTTCACGCTCGCGCAAGCCGCGCCCTCTGGCATCGAAGTGCCGCTTCAGGCGCGGCCGACCGTCAGCGTCGGCGACAAGGTCGATATCGCCGTGCGCCGCGACGATGTTGCGCTGGTGCGGCCGGGCAGGGACCTGCCGCCGGGCTGCACCACGTCGTTACCGAGCCGCGTGCTCGCGATCGAATATCAGGGCTATTTCGTCAAGGTCATGCTCGACACCGTGCCTGACGACGAGTTCGTCGCTTACGTGCCTGAAAAGACCTTCTTCGCAGATCCCTTCACCGTCGGCGATGTCGTCATGGCCACATGGGCCACCGGCAGCGCACTGCCTCTCGCCTAACGACCCCGTCGCGCACAGGAGTATGACCGTGCAGATATCCTTTACACTCAACGGCCGCCCCACCACTGTCGAGGTAGAACCGGCGACGCTCGTCGCCGAGCTGCTGCGCGAGCAGCTCAACCTCACCGGCACCCACATCGGCTGCGACACCAGCCAGTGCGGCGCCTGTGTGGTGCATCTCAACGGCCTGCCTGTGAAGAGTTGCACCCTGCTGGCGCCCGCGCTCGACGGCGCACCGCTGCTCACCATCGAAGGCCTGCAGGGCGCGCCCGGTTCGAACCAGATGCATCCGATGCAGGAGGCTTTTCGCGAGCATCACGGCCTGCAATGCGGCTTCTGCACGCCCGGCATGCTGATGACCGCGATCGCGCTCGCCACCGAGAAGCCTGACCTGACCGAGGCCGATGTCCGCCACGGCCTCGAAGGCAATATCTGCCGCTGTACCGGCTACCAGAACATCGTCGTCTCGGTCATGGCCGGCGCCGCCGCCATGAATGCCGCCAAGGGAGAGTGACAATGGGTGAAGTCATCGGAATCGGCGCCGCACCGAAGCGCAAGGAAGACCAGCGCTTCCTCACCGGCCGCGGCAATTACGTCTCCGACATCAAACGTCCGGGCATGACCGCCGGCGTGTTCGTGCGCTCGCCCCATGGTCATGCGGTGTTGCGCGGTATCGACAAGAGCGCCGCGCTGGCCTCGCCCGGTGTGATGGCGGTCCTGACCGGCGACGACGTCAAGGCCGATGGTCTCGGCGGGTTGCCCTGCGGTTGGGGCATCTCGGACGCCAAGGGCGTGCCTATGAAGGAGCCGCCTTTCCCGATGCTTGCGCAGGGCAAGGTGCGCTTCGTCGGCGACATGGTCGCCTTCGTCATCGCCGAGACGCCGGAGCAGGCCAATGCCGGCGCCGAGCTGCTGAACATCGATTACGAGGTATTGCCCTCCGTGGTCGGCGTGCTCGAAGCCGTCAGGCCGGACGCACCGCAATTGTTCGACGACGTCCCGAACAACATCTGCTGCGACTGGGAGCTCGGCGACAAGGCCGCGGTCGAGACCGCTTTCAAGAAGGCCGCGCATGTCGCCAAGCTGAGCCTCGTCAACAACCGCCTGATCGGCAACCCGATGGAGCCGCGTGCGGCGATCGCGGAATATGAGCCGGGCACCGATCGCTTCACGCTGTGGACCACCAGCCAGTTCCCGCACGTCGTCCGCTTCCTGATGGGCGCGCTGGTGCTGAACATTCCACAGCACAAGCTGCGCGTCGTCGCGCCCGATGTCGGCGGCGGTTTTGGCGTTAAGCAGTTCCACTACGGTGAAGAGGCCGTGATTACCTGGGCCGCCAAGCGTGTGCATCGGCCGGTGAAATGGGTCGCGAGCCGCTCGGAGGGCTACGTCTCCGATCGCCACGGCCGCGATCACGTCACCGAGGCGGAGCTGGCGCTCGACGAAAACGGAAAATTCCTCGCCTTCCGCGTCAACACGCTGGCCAATATGGGCGGCTATCTCTCGACCTTCGGGCCGAACATCCCAACCAATCTCTATGCGCCGCTGCTTGGCGGCGTCTACACCACGCCCGCGATCTATTGCAATGTGAAGGTCGTTTTCACCAACACGGTGCCCGTCGACGCCTATCGTGGTGCGGGCCGACCCGAGGCGACCTTCGTGCTGGAGCGTATGGTCGACGTTGCCGCCAGCGAGATGGGCATCGACCGCGTCGAGATCCGCCGCCGCAACATGATCCCGAAGGAGGCCTATCCCTATCAGACGCCGGTGCTGGTGCAGTACGATTCCGGCGATCCCATGGGTTGCCTCGACGGGGCACTGGTCACCGCCGACGTCAAGAATTTTGGCGTTCGCAAGGCGGCGTCGGCCAGCAAAGGAAAATTCCGCGGGCTCGGTTACTCCACCTATGTCGAGGCCTGCGGCCTTGCGCCCTCGCGCTTTGCCGGACGGCTCGGTGCTCGCGGCGGCCTCTATGAGAGCGCCACGGTGCGGGTGCATCCGACCGGCCAGGTGACGGTCATGATCGGCACCCACAATCACGGCCAGGGCCACGAGACCACCTTTGCGCAGATCGTCTCGGACAAGCTCGGCGTCGCCTTCGAGAATGTCGACATCGTGTTCGGCGATACCGACCGCGTGCAGTTCGGCATGGGCACCTATGGCTCCCGCTCGCTCGTGGTCGGCGGCGCCGCGCTGTCCAAGGCGACCGACAAGGTGATCGCCAAGGGTAAGAAGATCGCATCGCACCTGCTCGAGGCGGCCGAAGTCGACATCCAGTTCGAGAGCGGCAAATTCTCCGTTGCCGGCACCGACCGCATGAAGACCTTCGAGGAGATCGCGGGCGCGGCCTACGTCCCCCACAATTATCCGCTCGAAGTGTTGGAGCCGGGGTTGGAAGAGCAGGCCTATTACGACCCGGTCAATTTCACCTATCCCGGCGGTTGCCACATCGCCGAGGTCGAGGTTGATCCGGAGACGGGCACGGTGACGCTGGTCAACTACACGGCGGTCGACGATGTCGGCACGGTCATCAACCCCATGATCGTCGAGGGCCAGCTGCATGGCGGCATCGTGCAGGGCGTCGGCCAAGCGCTGTTCGAGAACGCGGTCTATGACGAAGGCTCCGGCCAGCTGCTGTCGGGTTCGTTGATGGATTACTGCATGCCGCGCGCCGACCATCTGCCGATGATGAAGGTCGCGACCCATTCGACGTTGTGCACGCACACGCCGATGGGTGTGAAGGGTTGCGGCGAGGTCGGCACCATCGGCTCGCCGGCTGCCGTGATCAACGCCGTGGTCGACGCGTTGTCGCATCTTGGCGTCACCCATGTCGACATGCCCGCGACGCCGAACCGGATCTGGCGCCTACTGCAGAACGCGTCGCTGCCGGTCGCTGCGGAATAGGGAGGATATCCATGAAGCCATTTGCCTATCACCAGCCCGACCAAATTCCCGATGCGGCCAAGCTCCTGACCTCGATCGAGGACAGCAAGCTCGTCGCCGGCGGCATGACGCTGATCCCGACGATCAAGCAGCGGTTGGCGAGCCCGGTCGCATTGGTCGATCTCTCAAAGCTTGGGTCCCTCAAGGGCATCACCGACGACGGCGTCACCATCACCATCGGCGCGATGACGCCGCATGCGGTGGTGGCGGCATCAAAACTGGTGCAGGCGAAAATCCCCGGGCTCGCGGCGCTGGCCTCGATGATCGGCGATCCCGCCGTGCGCAACCGTGGCACCATCGGAGGCTCGGTCGCCAACAACGATCCCGCCGCGGATTATCCCGCCGGTGTGCTCGGCCTCGGCGCCACCATCATCACCAGCGCGCGCGAGATCGCGGCCGACAAGTTCTTCCTCGGCCTGTTCGAGACCGCGCTCGAGCCGGGCGAGATCATCACTGCGATCCGCTTTCCCGTGCCACTCAAGGCCGGTTACACGAAGTTCAAGGCGCCGGCATCGCGTTATGCGCTGGTCGGCGTGTTCGTCGCGAAATTCGCTGATGGTGTCCGCGTCGCCGTAACCGGTGCGGGTCCCGGCGTATTCCGCGTGCCGCCGATGGAGGCGGCGTTGTCGGAGAATTTCGATCCATCCGCGATCGCGGCGATCAAGATCGATACCGACGGCCTCACCACCGATATCCACGCCGAAGCCGATTACCGTGCACATCTCGTCACGGTGATGGCCAAGCGCGCCGTCGACGCGGCGCTCAGCTAACTTCTTAGGGTTGATGATGACTGATGGTTCCGGCCGTGCGGCGTTCCCGCCGGCGCCGACTGGCCTTGGCGCGCTTTCTGCAACCGAGATCATGGCAGGCTACAAGCGCAAGGCGTTCACCCCGCGCGATGTCGTCGATGACACTATCGCTGCGCTGGAGGCGACCTGCGAGACCTGCAACGCGGTGGTGACGCCGATGTATGAGCAGGCGAGGGCGGAGGCCGATCGCATCACCAGAGAGATGCGCGCGGGCGAGGCCAAGGGGCCGCTCGCCGGCGTGCCCGTGACGATCAAGGACCTCGTCTTCGTCGCGGGCGTGCCGGCCTATGCCGGCTCGCCGATGAACACGAGCTTCGTTCCCGAGGCCGATGCCGCCGTGGTGTCGTCGCTGAAGGCATCGGGTGCGATCATCACCTGCAAGACCACGACCTGCGAGTCCGGCTACAAGCTGACGGCTGATAGCCCCGTCACCGGCCTCACGCGCAATCCCTGGAATCCGGGCCGCACCAGCGGCGGATCGAGTGGTGGCGCAGCGGCAGGCGTAGCCGCCGGCTGCGGTCCGATCGCGATCGGCACCGACGGTGTCGGCTCGATCCGTGTGCCGTCCTCCTTCTGCGGCGTGTTCGGGTTGAAGCCGACTTTTGGACTCGTGCCGCGTTCGCCCGGTTTTTCGCCGCCGTCCTGGGCCTCGCTCGCCCATACCGGGCCGATCACGCGCACCGTTGCAGACGCCGCGCTGACGCTGGAGGTCATCGCCGGTTACGATCTGCGTGATGCCGCGAGCCTTCCTGTGTCCAAGCGTCGCTTTGATACGAGCGCACGCCGCCTGGACGGCATTCGCATCGGCGCCAGCGCCGATCTCGGCTATGCCGCCGTCAGCCCTGACGTGTGCGCGGCCTTTGGCAAGGCTCTCGCCGTTCTCGATGCTTGCGGTGCGCAGGTCACCATGGATGGGCCGGGTCTCGACCCCGGCATCCTCGAACATACGCTCAAGCCGATCGCCTTCACCGAACAGGCGGCCGCGGTTGCGACCAAGACTTCCGCCGATCTCGCCAGTTCCGAAGCGGACTATCGCGATGTCGTCAGCGCCGGCCGCAACTACACCGGCACGGACTACATCGAAGCCAGTTACCGCCGCGGCCAGGCGCGCAATGCCTTCGTCAAACTGTTCGAGCGCGTCGACGTGCTGGTGACGCCGACCGTTGCTGTCACCGCGTTCGAGGCCGGCCAACTCGGCGTTAGCACCATCGATGGCAAGACGGTCGATCCGCATCTCGGCTGGTCACCCTTCACCTGGCCGATCAATCTTGCCGGTCTTCCCGCGGCGACGCTGCCCTGCGGCTTTGATCGCGACGGCATGCCGATCGGGCTTCAGATCGTCGCGCCCTGGCTCGACGAGCCCACGATCTTCCGCATTGCCGCCGCGTTCGAGCAGACGCAGCCATGGGCGAAGTTCTGGCCTTGGATAACTCAGAGCGAGAAGGGACGCATGCGGACGGAGGTGTGTCGCTAAGAAAGCTCAATTGGTAGGCCGCGGCCGCTGAGTTCTTCGTCGAGGCGCAGATAGTGTGCCAGATAGTCGTGCAGCGCGGTCGCCGCCGTCGAAGTAGCGACGCTTGATTTGTAGAGCAGGAGTTCGATTTTTGGCAACGGCGGGAGACCTTCATTCGGCCCGATCTCGCGCATCGCCGGCACCAACGCGCTGCGGCCGAGCACAGTGACGGCCATGCCCGCGAAGGCCGCAGCCTGCAGTCCGCCGACACTCTCGCTAACGCAGGCGATGCGCCAGCGAAGGCCCGCGCGTTCCAAAGTGTCGATTGCATAATCGCGATAGATGTTCCCGGGCGGAAGCAGTGCAAGCGGGATCGGGCGTTCCTGATGCGCCGAGGATTGCTCTCCGGTCATCCAGACCAATTGCTCTCGTCGCACCACTTGGCCGCCGGTGAAGTCGTTCATGCGAGTAACAAGCGCGATGTCAACATCGCCGCGCTTGACGAGGCCGACTAGCGGCGTGGACAGAGCGCAATTGAGTTCAACTTGGACGCGCGGAAACGATTTTCGGAACACGCTAAGGATCGAGGGCAACATGAAAGCGGCATAGAGATCTGGCGTGCCAAGCACAACCTGGCCCTCGATCTCCTGTGACGCCAATTGCGAAATCAATTCGTCATGCAACCGCAGGATGGATTTCGCATAGGTAAGGACTGTAGAGCCATCCTCTGTTAGCGTGAGCCTTCGGCCGCTATGTTCGAACAACTGCTTGCCGGTCAATTCTTCCAGCCGTTGCAATTGCAAAGTGATGGCTGGCTGGGTGCGGCCCAGCCGGCGCGCGGTCTCCGTGATACTGCCGGTCTCGACAACCGAGATCAGCGACCGGAGCATACGAATGTCGAGACTAATTAGGTTCATGCGGCGTCCATGTCGCCCAAAGCTTATGCAAGTTCCATGCTAAGGATACGACTGGCCCCCGCCATTGCGCAAACGCTTCGCCGATCCGAACCACCTGGTTCGCATGATGAATTCCCGCTGTTCGCCCCCGGCGGGACGGATCCTCATGCGGCCGCCCTTGCCATACCCGTATTCGCCGTTGGTGGGTCCCTTGTCGGAGCGCTGGCTATCTCAAGGCCCCCAAGGCGGCCTCACGCCAGCGCGTAGCGCTAAGCTAATTTGGAGTGCCTGTTTTGAACGCTTGTGCTGATGGGAGCGAATAAGCGGCCCAATCGCCTGGCATACGGGGGCGCCATTCCGCACCTGCTGAACCGGACCAGAACCCGGCTCGCGTCGTGAGAAAGATGAGCTCCGACGTACCTGAAGTGTGATATGGCCAAAAGTCCTTTTGAGGGTGAAATGCACCTTAACTCTTCGTCTGCCTTCGTAAGCAATTGAAATTGCAACAAATACGAACGCCCTCCGAGCACACCATAACCCACAGACATCACATTAGCCTGGCGAGGTGGAAGCACGCTCGCCGAAAAGATCGCGCAAAGTCAGTCGCGATGCAGAATGTGAGTGGATGAGGCTCAATCCAGTTGCTGCGCGACGTTAAGCAGCTTCTCTCTTAGCCACTTGTGTGCTGGATCGGTCGTATGGCGTGGGTGCCAGTACATGGCCTCGTGGATGTCCGGGACAGATATTGGGGACTCCAGCAGCTTGATATCGACCGTGCCAATCAGTCTTCTGGCCGCCCGTTCCAGCACGAGGCTGATGAGCCGCGTCCCTTTGATAAGAAATGGGCTCAACAGGAAGCTTTCGACCGTCACCTCAATACGCCGTTGAACGCCAGCATTGGCAAGATGTTGGTCGGCGAGGTTCAGCTGCCGATCGTCTCCGATGCCGTAGACGAGATGCGGGAGCTCGAGAAACTGCGTCTCGCTCAATATATCGCCTGTGACGTCGGGGTGATTTGCATCGACGGCGCAGAGCCAGCGATCGCTTAGCAGCGAGGCCGTCGGATAGTCGTTCGGTCCGAAGAGTTCGATCGGCTCGATGACAATGTCCGCCTGGTTCGTCTGCAGCACGCGCGCGGCGTCGCGAGCACGAGGCAGTAGATGAATCGTCACGTTCGGAGCCTCGTTGGAGATCATCCTCACGAGCGGCGTGAGCAGGACCAACCCCGCATAGTCGGACGCACTGATCGAGAACGTCCGCGCATCGGTCGCAGGGTCGAATCCAGGACGACGCAGCAGGAGATGTTCGACCTTGCTAAGCGATTCTTTCAGCGGGACGATGAGGTCTTCCGCATTTCGCGTTAGAGCCAGATCGCGCCCAACGCGCACGAGTAATGGGTCGTGGAAGACTTCGCGCAGTCGCGCGAGAGCCGCGCTCATCGCCGATTGGCTGAGACCGATGCGCTCGCCAGCCCGGCTCACGTTGCGCTCCGTGAGGAGCGCGTCGAGTATCACAAGCAGGTTGAGGTCAATACTTCGTAGGTTCACCCCAGGCCTCCCGGTGAATGCAGCCTCGGACCGTAACAATTTGTATCGTCGTGCACTATCGGAATGAGCTCGTCCTTGCCGTATTTCGATCGGCCGCATTTCGCATGTTGCGGTTGCGAGATGTTGCCGGCGATGTGTTGGCTCTCGGCTTTTCGGCGTCCCTCGAATGGTGTCTTAAGGCGCATGAGACGGATGGATCGATCCGGCAGATAGTTGGAATACTTATTATCGATTAGACGTCGGCCAGGCGCGCCACCTAGCTTCTGTGACACGAATAAGTCGCTACGAGGCGCACCATGAATAACAACTCGGGAATTGGAAACGACCTCGGAGTTTCGCCTTCGCAGACGACTGCGGATGCGGCCGAATTCCGGGCGGCAATGCGGCACTTCGTCGGAAGCGTGAGCGTCGTGACGACTTGGCATGGCGCTAGACCCTGGGGGATGACGATCAATTCGTTTACCTCGGTCTGCACCGAGCCGCCGACGATCCTGATCTGTTTGAACAGCAAGACCGTGACCGCCGCGCACGTCCGGGAGGGCGGGCGCTTCGCGGTGAACCTCCTCACTCAGGATCAGCTTCACCTTTCGGAGCTCTGCTCGCGTCCTAGCGTCGACAAATTCATTGACGAACACGTCTTGCTATCGGCCGGCGTTTTCGGCGGAAGCGGAGTTCCGCGGCTACGCGAGGCATCGGTTGTGTTCGAATGTCGGGCAGTCGAGCAACTCGTGGTCGGAAGCCATCGCATCGCCATCGCCGCGATCGAGTGCATTCATGCGCCGGCCGCTGGTCCGCCGTTACTCTACGGACAGGGGCGCTACATGCATGGCGTCGATCTGGAGGCGCGCGCATGACGTCCGCGTCGTCCCCGAAGGAAGTCGCCAACGCGCTCTACGACGCCTACTGCAGGCACGATCACCGCGCGATCCTCGCGCTCTATTGCGATGATGCGACGCACGACGAAGTCTCGCAACTCAAGACGAAGCAAGGCCCCGCCGAGATCGCGGTGGGCATGCAGAAGCTGTTCAGCTGGCTCCCGGACGTCCGATGGGAGGTGAAGTCCATGATTGTGGGAGGGGATGGAACGGTCGCCGTCGCCTACGTCATGCGCGCGACCGCTCCGCAGAAGAACGGCACGGCTGAAGCCAAGACCATTTCGTTGCGTGGTGTTCAACTGGTTCAAGTCGAGGACGGCCGGATACGCCACAGCGAAGACTACTGGGATGCAGCGACGTTCCAGCGGCAAGTTTCCTAAGAACATGAGAAGGAGTGAGCTATGAGAACCGGTGCCGAGTATCTTCAATCTCTACGAGATGGTCGCCGCGTCTACGTCGGTGGTGAGCTAATCGAGGACGTGACCACGCATCCCATGACGAAGGGGTATGCGAATGCCATCGCCGAATACTACGATCTTCATCTTGACCCGAAGCATCAAGACATCGCGACCTTCATCGATGAGAGTGGCAAGCGTCAGTCGATGCACTGGTTCCTTCCGCGGTCAAAGGAAGATGTAGTCAAGCGCCGCCAGTACTGCGACTTCCTCTGCCGTCACTTCAAGGGCGGCATCTTCACACGGCCGCCAGCCGGCATGAACGTGGTCATGTTCACCCAGGTGGACGACCAGAAGCCTTGGTCGGACAATTCGCGCTTCAGTGGCAAGAAGCGCGATCTCTCCGGAAATATTCAGCGTCAGTGGGAGGAGGTGACGTCTCAGGATCTGGCTATCTCGCCCATGTTCCTCGACGTCCAGTTCGATCGCGGCCGTGACAATGCGATGGCCGAGACGCCAATGCTGAAGATCATCGAAGAACGCGACGACGGCATCCTTGTCCGCGGCTGGAAGGCGATCGGCACGTCCGTTCCGTTCGTCAATCATCTTCTTATTGGAAACTTGTGGCGTCCCGGCCAGACCGCGGAGCAGACTGTCTACGCGCTGGTGCCGATCGCTACCAAGGGCATCTCGGTCGTGGCCCGCAAGTCGAACGCGCAGCCGGACGCAGATCCGTACGATCGCCCGTTGGCCACCATCGGTGACGAACTCGACGCGATGGTCTATTTCGATGACGTCCTCATTCCATGGGACCGGGTTCAGCACGTCGGCAATCCTGACCACGCGAAATGGTATCCGCAACGTCAATTCGACTGGGTGCATCTCGAAACCCAGATCCGTCACTGCGTCCATGCCGAACTGATGGTCGGCCTCGCTCTGCTCTTGACGCAGTCGCTGGGCACCAGCACCAACCCGGTCGTGGCGGCGCAGCTCGCTGAGCTCATTCGCTTCCGCGAGACCTGTCGGGCCTTCATGATCGCCGCTGAAGAGACGGGATTCGCGACGCCCGGGGGGCTGTTCAAGCCGAACAATATCTACATCGACTTCGGCCGCGCCTACTATCTCGAGAACCAGGCCAAGATGGTGAACACCCTGATCGATTTCTGCGGTCGCGGTGTTGTTATCCAGCCGTCGAAGCGCGAGATGGAGGATCCATATATCGGCCCGAAACTCGCAGAGGCCCTCCGCGGTGCTGAGATCAGTGCCTACGACCGTATCAAGATCTTCCGCCAAATCAGCGAGCGATTCCTGAGCGAGTGGGGCAACCGCCATGAGATGTTCGAGAAGTTCAATGGCACGCCTCTCTATCTCATCAACTTGCTGACGATGCAGCGCACAGAGTATCAGGTCGATGGACCGCTGACCGAGCTGGCGCGGCAGGTCCTCGGCTTCGGCGACACGGCGGAACTAGGGAAGCGTGCGCAGGAAGCTGAGCAGAAGTCCCACTACGCCAGCGTCCGCTTCCAGCCTGACTACGCGAAGGCCCAGGACGTTAAGAAATCCTACATGAACGACGCGGCCGAGTAGGCGAAGCATCACCCAAGATCGCGGAAGCCCCCAGTCGGCTTTCGCGGTCCCTTCAGCATTTTCGAAGGTGAATGATACAAGCACTTCACTTTTCTCGGCCTGCCGACACGCGTGGTGCTTGGTTCTCGGACCATCGGGTCGATCGGCTGCGAGGGCCGTCCGCCGAAGGTAATCCTGGTGGACGATGCCAGGATTTGACGTGACTTCACCAAAGATGAATTGGACAGGGAACTATGCGAAACTTTGACGAGATCACGATCACTGACGCGGTCGTCGACCGTCTTTCAGGTGCGAGCGACCGGCGAGCGGCTGAGGTCAGCGTCGCCTTGGTCCGGCATCTCCATGCTTTCGTGAGGGAGGTACGGCCGACGATCGAGGAATGGGAAAAGGGGATCGCGTTCCTGACGGATACCGGCAAAATGTGCAGTGACACCCGCCAAGAGTTCGTGCTCCTGTCAGATACGCTCGGCGTCTCGATGCTCGTGGATGCCATTAATCACGGAGCAGCCCAGGGCGTCACCGAGTCGACGGTGCTTGGGCCCTTTTACGTCGAGGGGCCACCCGAGAAAGGGCGTGGGGATAACATCTCTGGCGGTCTCGAAGGTGACCCGCTCATTGTCACAGGAACGGTGAATGCTCCGGACGGCACGCCGATCAACGGCGCCGTCGTCGATGTCTGGCATTCGGACGGCGATGGCTACTACGATGTCCAGCAACTCGGGGAGACTGGTGGCCTAGCAATGAGGGCCCGGTTCTCGACGGACGGAGATGGGAGGTTCAGTTTCTGGAGTATTAAGCCGGCGGCATATCCCATTCCTCACGATGGTCCTGTCGGAGCCATGTTAGAGAAGCAGGGACGGCATCCGTGGCGACCGGCGCACATCCACTTCATGATTTCGGCGCCTGGCTATCAGAAGCTGGTGACGCACATATTCGCGGAAGGCGATGCGTATCTCGACACCGACGTCGTCTTCGGCGTCAAGGACAGCCTGGTGCGCAAATTTGTCGAGATGCCGGCGGGGCAGGCGCCGGACGGCCTTATCCAAAACTCGCCCTTTTTCCACCTGCACTACGACTTCGGCTTGCACTTATCTTGAGGCTCGATTTTCGATAGGCGATGCCCACCAAAATGGGCACCAGCGATCAGCTCGTTCACCTTCTCCCCGTCAGGCGAAATCCAGGCGGAGCGCGAACCGCCCACGAACGAAGAGGGCACGTATCTGGTGCGGTTACTGGTGCGGCGGCGGCGCGGCAGGCAACGAGAACGAAGTAAGCTATTGATCCCGTTGGTGGGCCCGGCAGGACTCGAACCTGCAACCAGACCGTTATGAGCGGTGGGCAAACATGACCTCATACACGGCAGGGCTCTTCTTCGGCGTCTCGGGCAAAAGGCACTTATGCGCACGAAAATGCGCCGAAACTCGTTGCCCTCCACCGCCTGTCGGGTCTGTCTGTCGAGACGAAATCGCAGACAGAGAGTGACCTTGACGGGAAACCTGGCGCGAAACTCCAAGACTTGATGCCCTGGCCCTGACCTGGTGTTTCAATCCGTTTACTGGCAGTTGCCATTTGTGCCCGGTGCATGGTGCTCGCTCGGAGGATTGGCCGAGGCGCAGTCCCAAATCCTGCGCTCTCCCAACCTGGTCGCTCTTGCCGCCTGCTACTTTGCGTTTGCGCCGGTGCTGACCTTGGCAATGAGGTTTCCGACGTTTCGGAAGTTGTTGCCATCCTGACTTCTGGATGCCTTCCGTCCTGACAAAGCGAGCCTAGGGTTGCCCCGCTTCCTTCATTTTATGGCGATTGCGCTGTTGGCAGCACGGTTCATCTCAAAAGAATCGTGAATGTTGGAATGGCCGGTCTTCGCTCCTGCAATATGGTGCGGGCAGCAGTCCCTCGCCGTGTTCTGTGTATCGACCCTTCGATTCTTCCTTGGACATTTCCTGTTGACGCTCAGCTCAGGATCATTGTTGATTCAAGTGCTGATTGCGCGATGCGGCATTAGGCTCATGTCGGCCGTCGACTAGTACGTCGCTTGGTCGAAGCGGCTGGACGAGCTCGTCTCAAATGCGAGCGGTCGGAAGCGGGAGGCCACGGTGCCTGGATAGCGCGGCGTTCAGTTGCACGCACTGAGATGCGTGACGGAAACTCGGGGGGACAATGATGACACTGGGTAGGAACGCTGCGCCGATCGTCACTGATCTCGGGCGTGAGGAGAAGCCGCGTGGTTAGTGCTCAAACGCCCTTGTGGGCGAGGGTGTGGCCCGCGCTGGCTTGCGGTACCTTGGTAATCACCCCATTCGTCGGCAAGGGCGGCCTTGTCGCGACCGTTGCTGCGGTCGTTGTGCTGGGGACCGTTTTCGCGGCCGTGTACCATGCCGAAGTCGTTGCCCATCGGGTGGGTGAGCCATTTGGCACACTTGTGCTCGCCCTGGCCGTAACGATCATCGAGACGGCGCTGATTGTTTCGGTCATGATATCGTCGCCGACCGAAAAGGCAGGTTTGGCGCGCGACACGGTCTTCGCGGCTGTCATGATCGTCTGCAACGGTATCGTCGGGCTTTGCCTCCTTATGGGAGGAGCCCGCTATCGAGAGCAGGAGTTTCGAATTCAAGGGGCAAGCGCTGCGATGGGGGTCCTGGCCGCGCTTACGACGCTCACTCTGATCCTGCCAAATTTCGCAGCGCGTGAGCTCGGACCACTTTATAGCAAGCCGCAGCTCGTCTTTGCGGGACTGATTTCTCTGGTCCTCTACGGGTCCTTCGTCTTCGTGCAGACGATACGGCACCGCGACTATTTCCTTCCGGGGGTCGACGATAAGGAGGAGCACGCGCCTCCGCCGCCCAACAAGACCACGCTCGAAAGTGCCGGCCTTCTCGTCGTTTCGTTGGCGGCCGTCGTTGGCCTTGCCAAGATCCTGACACCGACGATCGAGACGGGGATAGACAACCTCAGCATGCCCGCGTCGACGGTCGGTATCATCATCGCCGCCCTGGTGCTTCTGCCGGAATGCGTCGCCGCGCTCAGGGCGGCTCGGAAGAATCGACTGCAAACCAGCCTGAATCTCGCATTGGGGTCGGCGCTCGCGACCATAGGCCTGACCATTCCCGCGGTCGCCGTCGTGTCTATCGTTCTCGGGCAGCGTCTCGAACTCGGTCTGGACGTCAAGGATCAGGTCGTACTTGCCTTGACGCTGATCCTTGGCATGATCACCCTGGGTACCGGGCGAACCACGGTTCTCCAGGGGATCGTGCATCTGGTGATCTTCGCCGTGTTCGTCTTCTTTGCTGTAGTACCCTGACGTTGGAGCGTCGCGCACGGGCGTATTCAACTCGCACGCGGAGCCGGCGATGTTTCGATTGCGATGGCGGCTGCTGATCTGCGCGGGGCTCGTCGTGCTCGGACTGCAGGCCTGCAGCGACAAGAAGCAGGAGGGCTCGGAGGACCCGGTGCGCGGGCTTCGCGCCTACAAGGTCTCCGCGAAGGCCGAAAGCCGCGTGCGCCGCTTCCCGTCGGTGTTGCAGCCGGCAGATGTCAGTAGCCTTTCATTCGAGATCGCCGGCCAATTGAAAGCGATCGCTCTCACTGTCGGCCAGAAGGTGCAGCTTGGCGACGTGCTGGCGGAAATCGATCCTCGCTCCTTGCAGACGCAGGTCGAGCAGGCAGGTGCCGGCGTGCAGCAGGCCCAAGCGCAGGCCGACAACGCGGAGGCCGATTTCCAGCGCAAGGACGAACTGCTCAAGAAGGGGGTTTCGACCCAATCCGTTTTTGATCAGGCGAGGGCCACCCTTCTGAGTACGAAGGCCCAGTTGGATCAAGCGAAGCGCCAACTCGACCTGGCAAGCCACAACCTGGAGCGAGGCAAGCTTGTCGCGCCATTTTCGGGGACCATTGCGAGGATCGAGGTCAAGTCGTTCGCGCAGATCGCAGCCGGTCAGCCGATCCTGACGTTGTACAGCGATGATCGGTTCGAGCTGTCGTTCCTGGCGCCGGCTCCCGTTTTTCAGAGCCTCGCCGTGGGGCGGGCAGTCGACGTCAAGGTCGCGGATCTACCTGATCTCGAGTTGACGGGTGAGATCAAGGAACTCGGCTCCAAAGCAGAGCAGGTATCGGCTTTTCCGGTCGTGGTCCGCCTCGAAAACAAGGTCGCTGGATTGAATGCCGGCATGTCCGTCGAGGCCTCCATCGAGGAGCCCTTGAACGGCGGCTCGGCTGGATTCCTTGTCCCGTTGGGCGTCGTCGCGCCCGAGAGCGCGAGCCAGCCGCAGGGGGCCGCGAGCGTCTTTCTCTACGACGGCGCGAGTTCGACCGTCAAAAAGCACAAGGTGATGGTCGGCGGGGTTCGGGACAACCGTCTGATCGTCACCTCGGGGCTCGCCGAGGGCGATATCGTTGCGTCCGCGGGCGTATCGTATCTCGTCGACGGCCAAAAAGTTAAGCTTCTACCCGTGCAGGAGTAAGGCCGTGAATCTTCTGACGCGGTTTGGTCTAGCGCGATCGCGGTTCACAATCGCGATTATGCTTTGCCTGATCGTCGCCGGCGTCGTTCTGTATCCGAACTTTCCGAAGCGAGAGGATCCCGTAATCGTCATCCGGACCGCGGTCGTCTCCGCGTTCTTTCCGGGAATGGCACCCGAACGCATCGAGAATCTGGTCGCCGTGCCGATCGAGCGCAAGATCCGAGAGCTCGCCGAGGTGAAGGACATCCGGACGTTGGCCGGGGAGGGCTCCGCGACCATTTACGTCGATTTGAAGGACGACGCCGGCGACGTAACGGCGACCTGGCAACGGCTCCGCGACAAGATGGGCGACGTGAAGCTGGAGCTTCCCGACGGTGTAGCCGGCCCCTTCGTCAACAGCGATTTCGGGGACGTGGCCATAGCCACCATTGCCATCACGGGAGACGGCTTTTCCCAGCGTGAGATGAAGGACGTCGCTGAGGATTTCCGCAAGAAGCTCTATCGGCTCGCCGGCATCTCGAAGATCGACATTCTTGGCGTCCAGGAGGAGCGCATCTGGCTCGAGTTGGACACCCGAAAATTGGCGTCCGTCGGCGTCCAGGTGAATGCCCTCGTCAAGGATTTGCAGGGGCAGAACGTCGTGCTTCCGTCGGGAACGATCAACGCCGACGGCACCCGGCTGTTGCTGGAGACCTCCGGAGATTTTCCCAGCGTACGAGCCATCGAAACCATGCTGACGCGGGTAGGCACCACGGACAGCCTGGTCAGGCTCGCCGATCTGGTCACCGTCCACCGGGGCTACGTCTCACCGAAATTCAAGCCGATCTACTTCAACGGACGGCCCGCGGTCGTCTTGAGCGTGGTGATGCAGCCCGATCAGGACGTGACGCAACTCGGCCGGCGGCTCCGCAGCGCGGCGCAGGATTATGAACGTCAGCTCCCGATCGGATATGTCGTCGATTTTGCGACCTACCAGGCCGAACAAGTGCGCGCTTCCGTCAGTTCGGCGCTTTCGAACGTCGGCCAGACGTTCATTGTCGTCGCCGGCCTGGTGGTCCTGTTTCTTGGACTGCGCGCTGGTCTGATCGCAGCCATGATCGTCCCGTTCGCCGTCATGTTCTCGGTCATCGGCATGCGGGTCGCCGGCATCGCGCTCGAGCAGGTGTCGATTGCTGCCATCATCATTGCCCTGGGCCTCCTGGTTGACAACGGGGTGGTCATGGTCGAGGACATCGTCAGCCGGATCGATCGGGGGACGCCGGCCGAGGCGGCAGGTCTTGCCGCTGGAGAACAATACGCACTTCCGCTGCTCATTTCCTCGATCACGACCATCGCCGCCTTTCTTCCGCTATTTCTTCTGCCCGGCTCGTCCGGCGAGTATGGCTTCTCGCTCGCGGCCGTAGTCGCCATGACGCTGGCCGGATCATGGGTCGCCGCCCTCTACATTCTGCCGGCGTTGACCGTCTGGTTTATCGGTCGCCGTACAAGCCCGCGCGATGAACGGGCGTCGTCCCCGCGTCTGCAGCGGCTCTACTGCATGGCGTTGGATCTCGCCTTGCGCTTTTCGCCGATCGTGATGGCGGTCTGCGTCGGCCTGGTCCTGCTCTCGATAAGCCTGTTCGGCAGTCTGCCGAAGCAGATGTTTCCGCTGAGCGAACGCAATCAATTCCTCGTCTACATGAATATGCCCGACGGAACGGATATTTCGCAGACCGAGGCGCAGGCATTGCGGATCTCGAAGTGGCTGGGAGACAAGACCAAAAACCCCGAAATCGGAAGCCATATCCTCTATATCGGCGACGGCGGGCCGAGGTTCTATCTGACGCTGACTCCGGTCGCGCCCGATCCCGCGTCGGCCTTCTTCCTGGTCAACGCGGCCGACTACAAAGGCGCGGTACGCGCCGCGGATCGCGCCTGGAATTATCTGTACGCCAATCACCCCGAAGCGCAGTTCAAGATCAAACGGCTGGCGATGGGATCGGTGGAATCGGGAATCGTCGACGTCGAGATATCGGGCCCAGACGGCGATCGCCTCCTTGCGCTGAGCCAGCAGGTGCGCTCGCTGTTTCGAACTGCCCCGGGGATCCGCGACAACGAGGACGATTGGGGCAACAAGCTGATTAAGGTCGTCGCGGAGATCGACCAGGACCGAGCGCGGCAGCTCGGTATCACCTCGGAAGAAATCACCCAGTTGCTGAATACGTATTTCAGTGGGGCTGACGTATCGGTCTACCGAGAGGGCGACAATCTGATTCCGATCGTGCTCAGAGCCGGTGCCTACACGTCTGACAGTCTCGAAGGTCTGACCAGCGCTACTTTGGCGAAAAACGGAACGTTGATCCCGCTTGCGCAGGTCGCCAAACTAAAGCCGACGTTCGACTTCGCGCGCATTCGCCGCAAGAATCAGGAACGAACGATTGCGGTGACAGCCCGGAGCACCGCCTTGACGGCTGGCCAACTCCTCGCCTCGATCGATCCCGGTCTGAAAGCCTTGGATCTCGCGGGCGGGTATCACATCAACATCGGTGGCGAGATCGAGAAGAGCGCTGAAACCAGCCAGAAGCTCGTCGCAGGATTCCCGATCGCGATCGGCGTCATGGTTCTTGCGATCATCCTTCAGTTCAACTCGTTCCGCCGGACCCTCCTCACTTTCGTGAGCATCCCCCTTATCCTGATCGGCATCCCGTTTGGGCTGCTGGCTGCGGGGCAGCCGTTGTCCTTCTTCGGAACGCTCGGCATCATCAGCCTGTCCGGGATTATCATCAACAACGCCATCGTGCTGATCGATCAAATCGACATCGAGCGCGAAAGCAGACAGTTGCGCGATGCGATCGTCGTGGCGTCGGAGAAGCGTCTTCGCCCGATCCTTTTGACATCGGCGACGACTGTCCTTGGGCTGGCGCCAATGGCGTTCGCCGGAGGCGCTCTGTGGCAGCCGATGGCCGTCCTCATGATGTCCGGGCTCGCAATCGCTTCGGTGCTGACGCTGTTCTTCGTCCCGGCCGGCTATTTTCTTCTTTTCCGCTTCGAGAAGCAGTCCTAGCGAGGGGGGCGACGAATGACGCCGAACAGCAAAGACGAACCGGCCCTCGTTGACCTTGCGCTTCGGGGGGCGGCTCGCATGGCGCGTTCACTTGGGGCGTGCTGGATCGCGTGTTGGAGGAGGATGGCCTAAAGATCGCGGGGATATCCGGAACGTCCGCAGGCGCCATGAACGCAGCAGTGCTGGCGGTCTGTTTGGTCGACGGCGCCAACGCCGCGCGCGATGCTTTGGAGCGTTTCTGGCGGCGCGTGTCGCAGGCGGCGGCGTTGAGCCCGCTGCAACGCTCCCCGGTGGATCGCCTGATGGGGCGGTGGACGCTCGATACGTCGCCAGCCTATCTCGCGATGGATCTGATGAGCGTGTCTTCTCGCCCTATGATCTCAATCTGCTGGGATTTAATCCGCTGCGGGGGATACCGGCGGAAACCATCGATTTCGACCGGCTTGCCCGCTCCCCGTCTGGCACCGGAAGCTGAAAGGCTCCGTTAGCGGGTGAAATGAACCTTTCGATCCAGGTTGCTGGAATAAGCCATTGAAATCGCAGGAAATGCGAACGCCCTCCGAGCGCACCACAAACCCACGTTTGCCAGTCGACGGTATCCGCACCCGTGACACACAGAGCCACGGGGTTGATACGACCGCCTTTCAATCTTTAGCGGACGCCTGACAGCAGTCGGCCAGAGGAGACCTTGTGACCCGCAGCGGACATCGCGCCAGCGAGCGCTCTTCGTCCATGGTCCTGGGTGACCAACTTTTCAGAAGAACGGCCCCGGCGCCGGGGCTGGGGGCTGATAGAGCGCCGGAGCCGTCGCTTCTCCCTACCGAGCAGCTTCTGGAGGAATGACATCATCAGACGGAGGAACCGACGACACTGAGACGAGCCTCCCGTCACAGACAAGTGCAGTTCGTGCCATTCGATGTGCCGTAAACGGAAAGCCCCTTGTCGCTGGTGAAATCATTGGAATCAACGAAATTTGCAAATTTTCAGCCATACTATCTCTCGGGAAGCTTCATCGTTGGGACGAAAATGGCGCGCTGGAAGCAGGATTGGACCACAGAGGAAGTTCAAAAGCTTAGATCTTTGGCTGGTACCATGCCACTCATGAAGATTGCTGCGGAGCTGGACCGGACCACCGGCAGCGTGCTCGCGAAGGCAATGGAGGAGAAGCTTCCAGTGATCGTGCATGTAAGAAGTGGACGGGCCTGAGACGATGAGGAAGGCAATGCTGTCTGAGATCACCGCGCGCCCTTCCTACGGCCGTGAGGTCACGGCCTGCTAGGGCCGCGAGGCGTAACAGAGGAACGTCAATTCAGCGCGCCCGTTGAAGCTTCTCACTCGAAAGGAGGTTGTGATGAAGCTTGCCACAATTCTAGTTCTTGGTTCCCTCGCCATGGGCTCAGCAGCCAGAGCAGATCAACCCGGACCCGACTGGATGCCGATGGAGCAAGTGAAGGCTAAGGTCATGGAGTCGGGCTATTCGCAGGTCACTAAGCTTGAAGCCGACGACGGCCAATGGGAGGGCGAAGGTATCAAGAACGGACAGAAGATGGAATTTCATGCCGACCCTAAGACCGGCGTCATCGTGCGCGAAAAGCCAGACCACTAGCCCTTGAGATCATGCGAGGCGGGTTGCCGATTGTGCTGAACGACGGGGACACAATTCAGTTCGGAAACAACTTGTCCCGGATGTAGCGCGAAGTCGGTGTCAGCCGGATTCCTCGTAGCTCTCGTACCACCAGCTCGGACGGTGAACGACAAATGTCCCGCCGGCTATCGAGCCGGCGGGCTCTCCATACGCTGGCGCCTCTTCTTGGCAGATGATTGTTTTCGCTTCGAGACGACCCGCCAACCTCGGCTGACGCTCTTGCTGTACTGGGGGAATGGGCCTTTGGAATCTGGCCGCCCACCGCTGCGCCAACCGTCTTTCAAGTTCCAGAGGGACTATACTCACGTCCGACACTCCAGGTTCACGGTCCTGCCGGTTGGAGCGTCAACGCTTGTCGTGTCTCAAAGGTCCGGATGCGCCGATCGGGAGGCGTAGAGCCCGTCGTTCACACTGGGCGGGTGTCCCATCAATCCCAAATTAGAACGCTGCCGGGCTCGAAATACACGTCCCGGCAGCGTTTTATTCTCAAACTGAGCCCTGAAATCCCAGTTACCTCTAAATCTGCAATGCCCGTGCCACAGGTTTGTGACAGCGCCCGCCGTTGCGGTTTCGCTGCCAAAGTCGGTGACCTATCTGCGAGATAATCAGAGCCAGCGAGAGACGGCCCGGCTGTTGCCCGCCGAGCAGTTAGCTGTCCTATGACCCTTATCGATCAACCCGCGCAGTCGGAGAAGGCGAAGCGTTAGCGATCCTCGTCACCTATTTATCTGCACAAGCGATCCTGTCCCGATACTCCCCGAGTGGTCGAATGTTCACAACACCTCCGCATGAATCTGAGCCACGCCACGATCCGTAATACCCAAGCTCCGCGCCGCGGCCAACGAAAGGTCGAGGACACGACCGCGGACGAACGGACCGCGGTCATTGACTATGACGATGACGCTTCGGCTTCCGTGGGTGACGCGCAACTTGGTGCCGAAGGGCAGGCGGCGGTGCGCTGCTGTTAGCCGATTACGATCAAACGATGAACCGCTCGCTGTCTTGCCTTTGGAATAAGAATAGTAGGAGGCCGAGCCGGAGAAGACTCGATTCGGAGAGGGAGCTCCTGAACGATCTTTCGAGGGCTCTTCCGAAGTGTGAGGTTGCGTTTGCTGTGTGGTCGAAGGTTGCGTTTGTGTTTCGTCCTTCTTTGTCTGGTCGCTTCCTTCAAGAGCCGGCTCCGCGCGAGCTCTTGGAATGATGGACCACCTGTCATCGAAGTTTTGTCCGACAGCAGGAGTTGAGTAGATCGCCATCCAAGCTGGGATTGTTGCAATCGCGATCATTCTCCAAAGAACTTGCATGATCGGCCTCACGCACAAATGAAACTGATGGACAATGCGAACTCATCTCCTTGTGTTCCTGCACGCGCATCCACGTGCAGAACAAAGGTGATGCATACCGATAGTTCGATGCGTGGTTGCGAGAGTGTTTAGGCGCAGCGCAGCAAGCAGCCATCGTGCTGCGACGCATCACGCCGTAGAAGCTGCAAAACCGAAGGCACAAATCATATTAGCCTCCAGCATCCGCTGCTTGGCTTCTACTCCGGTGATGCAGTCTTTTGATCTCGAAATTGCTCAAGCTTCGCTATTGCATTGGCCGCCAGCACGCCCCGTCTGACGAGGTAGAGATCGATCACCTTCCGCGCCTTGTCGACGCTCCAGCATAGCGCCGCGGCGATCTCCGGGGCCATTGCGCCGGCCTCAGCGAGCAGCGTCGCGGCTGTGCCGCGGTTGTCGTCGAAGTTGGCCAGCGCTCTTTGACGCATTCGGCGTTCTTGTCGTTGGCTTCGGCCTCGACCTGGAAGGGCCGTACATTCCTTCTCCTCGACGCCAAGAGCGGAGAGCGATCAACGGCGCGCCAATGTATATCCAATCAGCATGGCGATTCCGAGCGATGCGAGCGGAGCCTCGCGCGTTAGGTTGCTGACGATGGCCTTCCACTGCCAGGCGGCTTGCCATCGCCGAGCCCCTCGCGGACATCGCGTGCGACCTCGCGGACCGTTTCGTTGGCGGCAGCGAAAGTTGAGGTTTGGGTTTGGGATGGCGTGTCAGTCATGGCGTCCTCCTCGAGCGACAATGAACCGTGGAGAGCCAGGTTCCTCTAAAACTGACGGGGTCTTCTGTGCCTTTCCGTGTGCGACAAGACTGCAGTTCGTCTCGAGCTTTAGGAACGAGGCAATAACACAACGTGTTGTCAGAGGAAGTGGCGGCGGAGCCTCGCAATGATCAGCGTGTCAAGGAAAGATCTGGAGCTGATCGCACTGCAGGAGATCCGGAGCTTTCCGGGGGGCGAATTGGTCATCGCGGTCGAAATCGAATGCGACGAAGGTTATCCGAACGACATGAATTGGCGTTTGGACGTTACTGCGGCCGATAACGCCGACATAGATCGCATCGAGTATGCCGCTCGGACGACAACCGCAAGATTAAAACATCGATACGTTTTCCGGAGGCACTGAAGATCGATCGCGAGAACTTCTTGAGCAAGGTTTGCGCGGCTTTTGACCCATAGTGGACATTGAGCCCACGAACACGACTAGAGTTCGAGCAGGTCTCGCCCAGCTATAATATCGCCAGAGAACGTTTTACGAGCCTCATCCACGAAAACCTGGTCGGCCACAGCAGGGACAAAATGACTTAGGACCAGTGTTTTGACGCCCGCGGCTTGAGCGACTTCGCCCGCCTGTTCGACGGTGAGAGCGTTCCCTGAAATGCTCTTGAAAAGATCAGCCGCAGTATCCTTGTCGAACCTGCCGGCCTGCACAGCTTGGTCGAGCACCTTGCGCGTTCCCGGGAGATACTGCGCCTCGCATACGAATATGTCGGCGCCCTTGGCAAGATCGATCAGAGCGTCGGTCTTTCGGGTATTCCCTGAGAAAACGACCGAACGATCAGCCGTGTCAAAACGATATGACAACGCAACTGGAAGCGGAGGATGGTCTGCCAACACGCATGAGACCTTTACCTGGTCGTCCTGCATCACAACTCCAGCGGACACCACCTCATGCGGAAAAAGCATCGCCCTGGGATCGGGCTTCTTTTCATCGCGCATTCGCAGTGTTCCTCAACACCTTAAATGAGATGCATCGGCTGGTATTTCCGGAGATACCAACTGCGGCACGAAGCTCGGCTTTCAGCTAGACGTATTTGATTTGCGCGAAGCGGGAGAAGTGCCTCGCGCCATTGCCGCTGCAAAAACCCAGAAAGCAGAGGCCCTGGACATATTTAGTGACCCAATATTTTCCGTTCCGTCGAACCGTGTACCCGATCTCGCGGTAAAGGCCGGCTTACCATCGATCTCCTTCGACCCCGGCCTTTGCGCGAGCGGGTGGACTGATTTCCTACGGCCGGACTTTCTTGCCTTGTCTCGAATCGGGGCACACTATGCCGACCGAATGCTGAAGGGCGCCAAAGCGGCCGAGCTTCCTATTGAGCAGGCCACCAAATACCTGCTTGTCATTAATCTCAAGACCGCGAAAGCGCTCGGTATCGAAATCCCGGCGAACGTTCTCACGCGCGCGGACGAGGTGATTGAATAAGGCTTGTCACTTCGGTTTTGGCCCCAAGCCGAACAACGCTCAAACCATTAAGATGTCGGCTGTGGGAGGTAGACGAGACGCTGGGCGGCCCCGGCGTCCACCGCCGCTTATGACCCATGGCGGGCTACGGGTGGCTTATTGTTTTGCCAGGGAAGAATCATCCCTCCGGTCCGGGAATGAAGCAGCGCCACAGAGGAGTCATTCTTCCGTCGGCGTAGGACGGCCACCACCAAACCATCGCCCTGCCGCTGAGGTTCTGCCGGTTGAGCACGACAGAGTTTGGCACGTCAAACCATTGCCCGGGTTCGTTTGGCCGATGCGGATGCTTCAGAAGGACTCTATAGCCATTTTTTGCCATATCCCACTCGGCCACCGCATATTGGCCGTCCCCACCATCACAGCACGACTCACCTGCCTTGTTCTTGAGACTTTTGAACCAAGCGTTCAGTTCTGGTCGCATCAGGTCATGTGAATAGGCTGTGTTGATGCCGAAAAATGCGACCGTACACAATCCCACCGTGCGCGCTATCGTCAATCGATAAAGATGCGCCGGGCGTCCATTGGAACTGGTCATGGAAACCTCCGTTTCCCAGCCCATTTGCGTGGGTCGTCGGAACCGCGCGAAGGTTCAGCCAGAAGTGCACGCCGTTAGAGGTGCCGATCACTTCCTCGGCAGGATATTGCTTTTTTGCGTGACGCCGAGTCAATTTCGCCTCTTGGCCCAAATGCGAAGTCCGAGGGGACCGCCAAACAGTCTGCATAATCGGGGGTAACCGGAAACGGCGATGCGCCCGCGCGTAATAGCCTCTGCGCTCGCGGCCGGTTGTTCAAGGGCGTCCGACAAGCAACGGCAGCACGTCTGCACCGCCGGCCATGAGCGGATTCGACGGCTCGAAACGTTCCCGCAGTTCTCGCTTCCGGACGAGTGAGCGCGCATCGAGAAACGCATCCTTCAGGCTGACGGCTTTCCGGAGCGCGACGTTGAAAAACGCGTCGCCAAAATAGGTCCACTTGGCCTTGTCCTGGCAGCCGAACGACGGATGCTTGTCATCGGCCGCGGTGATGACCAACACATCGGGAGTCGCCAGGCGCGGGATAAAAACCCCGGAATAACAAGCCGAGATGACCACCACCTTGTGTCGCACACCTGTCTTCGCGAGCATATCGCGGAGACGAGATGGTGTGAGCGTTTCTGTGAGCCGCCCCGCCTTGATTGCAAGGCCATCAGGAGAACCATGCGAGGTGAGAATCAAAAAGAGAACATCTTTCTCGGGATCCAAGCGGCTGGCTGCCGTCTGCAACGACTTGGTCAGAGCTTCGATCGTTGCACTTCCCCCTTTCTTGGAATTGTACTCCACGTTGATTGGTCCAGTCTCGAAACGGCCGGCCACGACCTGAGCCGCGCCGGTCGCCTCGGATCTGAACACGCCTTGATCCCCGTACAGGCCAAAGGACACCACGCCAACCTTTCCAGCGCCCTCAATAGCATGTACCGGAGGAACCAACGGCCAGATGGTCAGAAAAAAAGCGACGAGCGGCGCGCCGAACCGCCTGATCGAGGACCTGGAGGTCATCGCGAACCTCGTTTCGAGATCGCCGCCACAGAACTGCGGCTCAACACAAAATAGCGGAAAGCCAGTGAATTTCCATCCTTCGGAATGGCACGTGCGCGGATATGGCCCGAAGCCCCCGAAAGGGACGGGCAGAGCATGTCCGTTCCGCCCCAATAGTTCAGACGTCAATTTGTTCTGCTATTGCGAGCGCGTTCCGCGTAAGGGCGACTTTGACGTGCTTCACCAGCGAACCTTTCCTGCCTGCGCGGCGTAAATATGTCCGCGGTGCGGGTAGCTCTCCGCCGGATTCCAACTGTCGAATGTGGTCCCGCAGACGCAGCGCATCAGCGTGTTTCTGATCTCGCTGTCGAGCTTCTCGCCCCGTGCGCGCCTGGCCGCCATATCGGCGCGCCAATCGCGATCGTGGCGCCACTTGGCAAAGGCGTCATCCGGAACGGTCGGGAGCAAGTCGGTCCAAGCAGCGTCGAAGGCGGCCCGAGCGAGTTCGAAAGTCTCGGCCGTTCCATCGCTGTGCTGGCCCGGGTGAAGGCCGGGATATAAGCCGACGCGCCAGCCCCACTGATCGCCGGTGGTCGGTACGCCGGCGCGCGTGCCAATGGTGCCGACGTGGACGTCTTTGAAATAGATGTGCCAAGTCTCCTAGTGCGAATCCTCGCTGCGGCGGCGGGTGAGGGCGGTCATGCCCAAGACTAGGGAAGAGCGGGGTTTCAGATCAGCCGCTGGATTTCGAGGGAGGGATAACGCCTAGCCCAACAGGTTGGTCAACTAGGCTTGACTAAAAAAGGCCCCAGCCCAAAGGGGGGCAATGAGCCGGGGCCTCCAAGTTTGCCCTCACGAGCTTGAGGGCATCGGGAAAACTTGGCAAAAGCTACAGTGTTCCTGGCTCGTCTCGCATGAGCGAGTGGCTGTGTTCACCCGGATTGCAGCCGCCGAAGTAAGGTCATGGTCCAAGACCCTCAGGTCGAGACCTACTCGTTCCAAGCGCGGGTTTACCTTGGCATCGCCGCCGTCGGCTCCGTAATCTTCCTCGCTGGGTTGCTTATGAGCGTCTTCTAGTAGACCGCCTCAATTGGGGCCTCTTTCATCGCCGACTAGGCGAGGCGGTATTCCGCGCGAGCGGGTCCTTTCAAAGACATCGGCTGCTGCGTGCCGTACATGAGCGTTCGCCACAACCGTTCGACCAGACCATATCGATAGTGCCTCAGCCACCCAGCGCTGAAGAATACCTGGCAGACGTACACGGCAAGCCCGATGGCCAGCGCCTCGGCCGCGCCGAAGTGCCCGAACAGGCCCAAGCCGCATAGAAAATCCAACCAAATGCCATTGTGGGCGATGCGTTTGCTATGAGGTTGTGTCTTTCGTACCAGCGGCTGCAACCTAGTGCGGAGTTCGGCTTCCGATGTTTTGTCAAAGCCGTGATCAACCTTGCCGGCATAGGTCAGTTCGTTACCCTTCCGCCAGGCCAGATATATACCGTCCCATTTTCCGTCATCGAGTGCGAAGCCGGCAATCGTGAAAGTCTCTCGTTGGGCGCATGTCTTTTTGACCCAGTTGTTGCCGCGCGCGCTGGCGTAGATGCTGTCGCGCACTTTTGAGACCACGCCTTCGAGCCCAATTTTGCAGGCGTGCGTGAACATCGCGCGACCGTCGATCTCGAAGCTTTCGCTAAACTGGACGTCGCTGCCGGCGACGATGTTCTTCGGCGCGCTCTTGCGCTCGAGCAAGGGGATTTTCCGGAGGTCCATTCCGTTGAGATAGAGGAGATCGAACGCAACGAAGACGATCTTGTTCAAGTTGCCCCGCAGCTCCTTGATGAGTACCGGGTAACCGGTTGTACCGTCCGCGGCGGGCACAACGATTTCGCCATCGATGATGGCCGGGCTCGCCTTGATGTGCCAGGCGTCGTTGGCGATCTTCTTGAAGTGCTTGGTCCAGTCGTGCCCACGGCGGGTGAATACGGTGATGGCTTCGTTAACTAGATGCAGCTGGACGCGGTAGCGGTCGAATTTGATCTCGTGAATCCAGCGTTCGCCGGACGGCACACGGTCGATCGAAGATGCCAAGGCCGGTTCGATTAAGCCGGGGAAGGACGCCTTGATGCCCAGGGCTTCGGGCTTTTTCGCTGGAATGCCACGGCCAGACCAAGCGCAGGCTGTATTGACGGGTGTCCGTAGCGATCGACGAATTCCTGCAGGTGTGAAGGAATGTCGGTGAGTTGCAGATGCACCGGTGCTGGATCTCGCGCGCAACGTCCTCGGAGACGTCTTCTGACCAGCGCTCCGACGTGTTGAACGCGATAACCCTGATCGGCCGTCTATACTCGCCAGCGAGCAGATCCTGAATGACGGTCTCGAGATCCGCCGCCTCCATGTCGGTTTCGCGCCAGGCGCTACCTGCGCGCCCGAAATCATCTGCCACGAGATACACCGTGGGGCATTAGCCGGGACGATTGAGGGGGGCCAGCCGGATTGACGCATACGCAACTCCACGCAACAGCCGGGATTCAATTTGAATTGGCTAGATTAGTTCTTGCGGTTGGAACTGCTTGTGCGCTTGCGCTCTTTAAGCTGAGAGGCAACCAGCGGAGGAAGCATGGCAGTCAATAAACCGACCGGCGACAATGCCCGCAAGGGCGCCGTGAAGAAGCGCTTGCAGACCAAAACAACCATTGGCGGCGTTACCGGCTACACCAAGCGCGACCGGTCGTCCGGCGAGTTCATGGCTGTGAAGAAGCCGAAATCGGCGAAGACAGCTGCCAAAAAATTCAAAGGCGTACGGGTCGAGAAGAAAAACAAGACAAAGAAAAAACGCTAAGGCGGCGGCGGCATGTGCGTCGGGAATCTCGCCTCGCTGAGGGCGGCTGCGGCTCCAAGATCGCGGGCACATCTCCGGAAGCATTCCAAGGGTCTGCTCGTAGGCGGCGCGGCTCCGCATTGGTCTGAGTGTCAGCTCTGTGAACCGACCGCTTCAGATTACTCTAAAGACGACAGCGGATGCGAGCTCAGCCAATGCGAAACGTTGCCCGTCATCTCGATCTCCTTTGCCTTCCTCAACAAGGCTTCCCGGTCGGGACCGGGTGGTAAAGTCATAGCTCGCTCACGCAGCAATCTTGCTCCCACCGCAAGCCTCTCTTCCAGGCTCACGGTTTGCTTGAAACGACGTCGCTTGCCGCTCATGCATTCCTCCCTGAAGAAGTGGCCCCAGCGGACCGCATGGGGAGAAGTCTTCCGCCGGGACCAGTCAATGCTGCCAATCGTGACGTTGGCGACGAAGAAACGCGATGGTTTTCCGCAGGTTCCTGGCTCCCAGATCCCGAAGCAAATTTTGAAGATGAATTATGCGCGTCCGCCTGGACATCCGTCTGTGGGCCCCAGCATCGGGCCGGGGGGCTTGATGATGCTGGGGCTCCGGACAGGCGTTGCCTTGTGGGACAGAGGCAGTCACCGCACACACAATCCAGTCGACAATGCGCGGTTCCACCGTGCACGTCTTCAAATCGGGTACTGTTCAACAGGCACTCGGAAAAGTCAGCGCATCCGGCTGAAAGAGGCCGCCAACGACACCGGCTTTACTAGAAGACGCTCATAAGCAACCCGGCGACGAAGATTACGAAGCCAATGGCGGCGATGCCAAGGCAAACCCGCGCTTGGAACGAGTAGGTCTCGACCTGAGGGTCTTGGATCATGGCTTTACTTCGGCGGCTGCAGTCCAGGTGAACGCAGCCACTCGCTCATGTGAAAGCTAGTCTCGTACTGCCGAGCCTTGCGCAGTAAGACCTCGCGATCCATCCCAGGCTTGAGGCGCTTGGCCTGCTCCCGCAAACGTTCGGCCTCTGCCGAAAGACGTTCTTCGAGGCTGTCGGTTTGTTTGAGTCTGCGTCGCCGCTTGGTCATGGCTCGTGCACCATGTCGAATGTCGATACAGCGGTATTTTAGGATTGGCGGCACACGGTTGCATTAACCCAGGTTAATTAGGATATTGCGAACCAGGACGCTTGGGGTCAAGTAGGGACAGCAAGGGGCCGCTGTCCTACACAGCGGCCCCCCTCGCGCTTCCGGGTTTCAATAATTCCGAAATGAAATCCTTAGCCAGCCCGGTTTTGCCACTTTGTCCCGGTTAACAAATTCCTTCTATAACAAATGTGAATCGGTGCCCCTAGATTTCCAAGAGGGTAAGGCCGCCTCAATTGGCGGCCATTGACAAGGGGCGGCGAGGTAGATCAACCGTCTCGGCACGGAATTCCGAAGCTATCGCAAGCGAGCGCGAATGACTCTTTCGCCTCAGCAGCTTCGAAGCAAAAGCGCGCTCCGACCTCTGCGCGATCAATCCACCAATCGGCTTTAGCTCCTTTTGCGATGCGGGAAGCTTCACCGCGTAGCAGGTCCAATTGTCGTCCGGCAGCACGAACGATCAAGCAATTTTCCTTAGGCATAATCCTGTCCTCTAATCGCAATCACACAATGTCGCCCGCCCGAAAATGGGCGGGCGACGTCGTTCCAGCCCCGGGGAGAGTTTGGCAAAATCCCGGATTAGGTCAGTTTGCCTGAGAGGTTCGCAACGGTCTGTTCGATATGCGACTCTTTCGCAGGGGGCTGTCCTAATTAGGACATTCGCAGAGGCAGATTACGGCACCTCACCCTTCAGGCTTTCCGGCAGTTGCAACTGCGCATGGCGGCAGAAGTAGCGGCTATACGGCTCGTTTTCGAATGCAACCTAGCCCACTGCAGAGAATCCGCGAGACAGCAATCGCCCCTAGATTTTGCACGTCGCGCTCGGGGACGAACTCAACGATGTCCAGCCCAACGATTCTGCACTTCGACGCGACACCCCGCATGAGATCGACAACCTCAAAATAGGACAGTCCGCCCGGCTGCGGTATAAGCACGCCTGGGATGACTGATGGGTCGAGACCGTCGCAATCAATGGTAATCAAGCACTCGCTATCGTCCTCTATCTCTTCAAGAACGCTCGCGATCCCGTGAAGCCGAAGATCTCTCGCGGTGACGATCTTCGCGCCCCACGCCTTTGCATAGTCATACTCGGTACGACCGGAGCCGCCAATGCCGCGTAAACCAACCTGCACGATGCGTCTGACCCAGGGCAATTCGCTGGCTCGTCGCATTGTGCTCGAGAATGTATACCCCGATCCGTTTCGCTGATCGCGCCAATCAAGATGGGCATCAATCTGCAAGATCGTCAGCCCTTTGCTTTTGCGGAATGCTTCGAAGAAGGGTATCGGAACCGAGTCATCCCCGCCTAGCAAGATCGGAATCGCGCCGGCCGAAAGGACTGCTTGCGTGGTGGTTCTGATGACATCGCGGTTGCTCTCAGGCGTCGTGGGATCTGTCACCAAGTTTCCACCATCCAGCACCCTCAATTTGGTTGGAGCGAGCAGCTCCGCTTCTTGATCGAAGTCCCAGCGGGTGAGATCGCTCTCATAATGACTCAGAGCGCGACGAATGAAGTCCGGCGCTTTGGCGGCATGGCTGGTCTGACCTACAACGTACGGGGTGGCATCGGAAGCGCCGAACAAGATGACATCGGCTGCAGGCAGGGTGGTGGTCAAGTCACAAGCCTCAACGCCCAGAAAAGTCGCCCTGTCGGTGTGCATTACAAGTCTCCGGGAGTGTCTACCCGTTCCTTTCAACCTGGGTCGCTCGACCGGGTTCCGATCGCGCCGTAGGGCTCGTGCTCGCGGCCGATATCGTCCGGAGACACTATTTCAAATGACAATTTGATTGTGGGGTAGGGTGATGTCGAGTGCGATTGAATTGATTGTGGACGGCTACGCCAGGCTCAAGGACCACCAGTCTCTCGAGGGCTTAAGGATGCACCGCCGGAACCTAGTGATCGACCTCACGGCCAGAACAGGCTTCGATTTCCGGTCGTCGATCGCTCAAATCGAGCGGGACATTGCGGCCATTGAGGCGGGACTACAAACGCTTCCGGGGCCGGTCGGCTAAGCGGACGGGGACAAGGGCAACGCACGGACCCTCGCTAACGATCGGGTCACGTACCGAGGTTGGAAGGTAGTTAGACGGGTAGCCGAAGCCAAAGGTCGTTGCTGGATAGCGTACCGGCCGGTGTGGCTATTTCCATATCAATGACGCGAAATGAGCCGGGCTGGTCGTCGTATAGATAGCGAAGGTGCCAGACCGGGCCAAGTTCTGGTGCGATTGCGAAGTCGTCTAAGGCGTTCGCAATGTATCGAACGGCATCGCGATGTGCTATCGGCGCGGAGAACATCGTGTCCTTCAGCGTGGCAAGGCTCATACCCTCCAGGAGCATGGTCCGCGCGGCTCCGTCCCCGTAGACGAGCCTGAGGGCCGATACGACGGAAGCGATGGCGTCAGGGTTCTTTAAAGGCACGGCAAATTCGTTTCAGGCTAAAAGACGGACCGTCAACGCAAGAGCGCGCGGGCGGCGGTTGCGTGACGAAGATCCATTTCATGGAACGGCAATCGAGGCCATGAGCTTTGTTCCAAGTCCTGGTCCCTACAATGTGGACTTATCATTAGCAGTCGCCGAAAGCACTTACGAGCCCAATCGCGATGAGAGTGATGGCAACACAAGTCCATAAGGCGGGCGAGCTCGAGCCAATGCCGACCACAAGGATCCCGACGCCGAAGACGACGATGAATACTGAGATCGCCTTGGCAATCGTTTTGTCCATCGCTCGAAGCGCGGATTGTCGCCATCGGACTCTTTCGCGGCAAAAACGTTCCTATTGTGTCGTCGGCCTCGAGCGGTAGGACTGGTGTGGGATTTGGCCGGCGATTTCTACCCCCTTCTCATCGGAGATGCGCCAAGCCGCCACTCCAAAACAGACCGTGAGCAACACGGTCGTTAGAAGCATCAGCACGGACAAGAACTGGCTCACCTCTGCACCCTAAACTCCTAACCATCAAGGAGCGTGCACGCAGCGTCGATTCGAAAAATGCAGCCCCGCTGACCAATGGTGAGTTTTCCCCAAGGTTGCAAACGCGGCCGATCTCCGCCTTGCTGCCTTGACCGAGCCGGCGGCTTAGGAGCCGCTTCAGCACTAGACGCGATCCAAGCCCACGCGCCGCTTACCGGACGGCGCGTGACTCCTCCAAGGACGCCGGGCGCAGCAACGACGGAGTTCATGCGGAGTGCCCGATACGAGCGGCCGCCGAGGGAACGCGTCCTGTGACCTAGCCGAGGCGGTTATCTGGGCCAGTTGACTGGTCGCGGTGCACTTCGTTTGAGTCCGACCGGACGAGCATCTCCAGCCTCGATTGCTCTTCGCTCAAGCGCCTTTCGACAAACTGACGCTCGAATTCTGTCAGGGTGGTTTGTAATAAGAGGCGATAACGTTGGATATTGTTGCGATGTGCACACGCCAAATGGTCGTCAATCATCGTCGTCTTCCTGCGGCGAATACCAACCGTTCCACTTTTTTGCTTGTGGGGTGAGGCAATCCCGAGGCGTCATTCCACGACGTCGCTGGCGCGGACTAACTTCGCGAAGCCGACATATCCGGCTGCCGCGCCCCATCTAATTCTGACGGACTTAGACGACAGAAAAGGACGACGCCCTTCGTTGTCGTTCACCGTAGTGCGCTTTGCTGTCCCGATCTGTGAACTGCTTCACAAGTCTCGTAGTCATCGCCTGTCATCACTCACTCATCGGGATTTGGTTTCATCCAGCCGGATGACGGCGGCCAGGATGTTTTCGTTCATATCAGCGCAGTGGAGCGCGCCGGCTTATCGGGCCTGGCCGAGGGGCAGAAGGTCTCTTATGAGGTCCAACTTGACCGCAAGCGCGGCAAGAGCAGCGCGGAAAATCTGCGCGTCTGACGGCTACCCCGACAATATGCCGTTTTGCTCACTGCGTTTTTCGACCGAGATCTCTCAGGAGTGCGTGGAGAAAGTCGCTGGCATGGTCGTATCGCGCGTTGCCATCGGTGATTTGACGGGCGCGCGGCTCTATTAAGCGGCCAACGGTTTCGGAGCCGAGCAGTTCAACTCTGTCCGACCACTGCAGCAGTAAACTATCGGGAATATCCGCAGATCCGAAGAGCTTCAGAAGGCAATGTTCGCCATCGGATTTGTGGTCGTGATGAGCCTTCGCCGCATAGAAAGCGAAAAAACCCCGAAAGGCATCACGGGAAACGGTAGGCTTTCCCATCGCAATATCCTTGAAAAAAATTCAGTTCTCAATGTCAGCGAGTCTGGACTCTTCGTGCGGGAAAAGCCAGCAAAAAATCAATTTCGCACCGCACCTCATGCAAAGAGACCGCCCGAAGGGCCGCCGCAATGGTTCATTACGTGGCTCGACAATCGTGCTCAAATCAGTCGTGGCACCGAGTGCCATCCCAGGCGCCGAATGGAAAAGCGATCCGCAATAAAAACGGGCCACCCCCGTGCCGGAAGCACGGCCAAGTGGGTCGCCCTCTGAACCTGCAAAACCGGACAAACTTCGGAAAATAATCGCGTGCCCCATTCCGTGTTGAGTTTCTCAGTGAAAGCCGCGCAGAAGCAGCTCTAGCAATAGGTCCCGACGCCGGTCGCCATTTCGCCATCGATAGTATCGAATGAACGTATGCGTTCGTCGCCCTCGATCGTGCTGGCCGATCGCCGGACCGCGACATTTACTTGGTGCTTGACGACTTTGGCGTACGTGCCGGCTGCCCCTGGCGTGAGACGGACCAAACTGATCGAGGGCATTGTCATGTCCCTGACCGGTGACGCCAGAGCCTACCCAAATGGCGCAACGTCCACTTTCGTTTCCTGCTGCACCCGCACGATCTCCAGGACGTGTGGCCGAAAGATATACCCACTTATAGTTTGGTTGGCGGCCGGAAAAACATCCTAAGATTGTGTTGCGTGCAGCCGAGGAGGATTTCCAATGCGCAGGCAGCCTGTTCCGCTTACTCCGGGTGACCTAGTCAATCGTCAATTTGGCACCGACGACAACCTGATAGGCAACCCTGACGCACCGACCCTATTCGGTGATGCTGGTGGTAGCATGTTTGACTTTTCGAAGGGAGGGAACGACACCTTCGATGAAATCGGACTTTCCAATTACACATTTTATGGCGACGTGGTTGGCAGCATTTTCGATTTTGCGCAGGGCGGGGATGACACGTTCAACGGACTCCCATTGGGTGGTGTCACCGCATACGGGGACGCTGGCGCGGACATGTCGGACCACAGTAAGGGCGGCAACGACACGTTCTTGAGTGGGACTGGCAGACAGCAAATCAACACGTTTTTCGGCGATGCCGGCGGCGCCATGTCGGGTCATGCTCAGGGCGGCGACGATACTTTTATAACTCAGACGGTACAGGGCGGCACCCACACCTTTTACGGCGATGCGGGCGGCGACATGTCTGGCCACAGCAAGGGTGGCAATGACAGCTTCCAGGGCTCCAGGCAGGCTGCAAATATCTTTTTTGGGGACACCGGGAGCAACATGTCCGGCCACGCCCAGGGCGGCGATGACACATTCACAGCCAGAACGGACTCAGGCAACACGTTCTACGGAGATGCCGGCGGTGACATGACCGGCCACAGCAAAGGTGGCAATGACACCTTCAACGGGGCCTTGTTCGCAACGCAGGTGTTCTACGGTGATGCAGGAGGCAACATTTCCGGCCATGCTGAAGGAGGCGACGACACTTTTACCGGCTCAGGTGGGGCGATAATGTCAAAGACCTTCTACGGCGATGCTGGGGGCGACGTCTCCGGCTCTGCCAAGGGCGGCAACGATACTTTCATAAACGCGGGCGGCTCCGCAGTGTCTTTTTACGGGGACGCCGGCGCCGCAATGTCCGGCCATGCGCAAGGCGGCGATGACCTTGCGACGTTACAGGGGAGCAACAACTTCGCCGTCGGCGATGCTGTTACGATGCTCGACGCTGCCAGCGGAGGTAACGATAGTCTTAGCGGCGGCGACAGCTCGTCAACTGATGTTGTAAACCAGCTCTATGGCGACGCACAGAGCATGGGCGGGGCGACCCAAGGAGGTGATGATCTTATCCTCGGGGGCCACGCCGTTGATAGCGGCCGGGTCGACAATTTCTTATGGGGCGATGCGGCGCAAATTTCAGGTCGTGCGAAGGGCGGCAGCGATGTCCTATACGCGGGGACGGCTGGGCAAGGTTGCACCGTTAGCAATGAGATGTGGGGAGATGGTGAACTGAGCGGCAATGCTCATGGAGGTGCCGATACGTTTGTATTCAAGGACGACGGTTCAATGACCGTAGGAACCAATAATGTCATCCAGGATTTCAGCCAATGTCAGGATGATAAGATAGCTTTCATTGATATTGCGGGCGTGCAGTCGTTTGATGATCTTGTCATCACCCAAAGCGGAACTAGCACCATTATCATGGCTGGAGCTGATCAAGTCACGCTTGCAAACTTCACGGGCTTGATGATGGCGAATGACTTTTTGTTTGTTTGAGAGCGCCCTCTTCATCACCATGGCTTCATCTAACAGGCCACCCTAATGGGCATCGGTATTACCGTGATTTGGCTACTTGCGACCTTCTTCAACGCTTGAAGGTCCAACCTCTATGTGGCCCCTCTCGTAGCTGGAGGCACTACCACTTCGGGGGCTTCTGAAGGGCGTGGATCGGGCAATGTCTTCATGATACGGTCACTAGTACGCGCATCAGTCCGGATTTGGCCCTTAGCTGAACCGCGCAGGGGCCATTGCGGAGTCTGGTTCCAAGGGTGAACCGAACGCAGGCTGCCGATCACGACTAAAGCGCTGTGGCGCTTTTCGGCCACCGGCGCTACTTATCTAGCTATGCCGATTTCCGCGGGTAGCCTACAGGCCAAACCACCCATCAGCCGCCTTGGCCTCCCGAAGGACGACTTGTTGAGATTCCACACTTTGGCCGGGGCCGCTCCGCCAGCTCTGGCGGCGAGCCAGCGACGACTCAAATATTTGCCCGCCCTTGTCGTTTCCCCTAATCCCTTGTCCCGCAAGAAAAGGACCCCAGCTCAAATGGGGGATGAGCCGGGGCCTAGAGGTTATCGTAAATACTCAAGGCGGGCGATGGCTCGGACCTGATAGGAGGGGCGCCGGTTTCACGCTGGCGGCCTCTGTCACAAAACTTTGATGAGCGTGTGCCAGCGTTGAGGGGCTGGGATTTCAGCGCCCAGATGGGAATGCATTACAAACGCTGCCGAGCGAACATATTCCGCTCGCGCAGTGTTCATGTCCTCTCTTTTTCGAGGTTAGTGCATGTTCAGTGCGGAAACGACTTCGCTCCTTAGGGCCGTCCTTGAGGAAGTTTGCGAAAATATTCCTGTGAGCGAGACGGGCGCCAGAGCGTACGTTGCTTCGAAGCTCCTCGATGCCGCTGCACATGGACAGCTCTCAACCGACGCGTTGAAAGCGGCGGGTCGCAAGGCCCTGAACCCACCAACAACGTGGCGCTGATTATCCGCTCCATCACTTGATCACATCGTATTCGGCGGCGTCGCCATTAGGATCTGCTCGAACCAGGCCTGAGCGGCGTCAGCCGTGGCAAAGACCTTGAAGTGATCGACGTCGCCGACCTGTTGGGCGGTGTTCACATAGACGCCCTCCGTGCGGTTCCTTCTCGAAACTCAAGCCGGCGCTGTCCGTATCTAACTCAGTGTCCGAACCTGATTTGAGGAGCCCAACATGGGAAAAGGGAAGGCAGTGGGGAAAGGCGATCCCCCGTCCTGCGCGGGCAACAGGAAGGCTGAGCAAGTGATCGACATTGCTGAGTGCCGAGAACATGCTGACCGCTACAAGAGACTTTCTGGCGCGAGCGGCATTTCCAAGGATCGCGCCGCCGTCATGAGAAATATCGCCCGAACTTTTGTGGGTTTGGCCGGCCAACTAGATAGACTCGCGTTCCTCGCGAGGACCGAACAGAGGTAGACAGCCTCAGCCGGCGGCCTCAGTTGAGTTTCCTGCGAAGCTTCGAGCGCTGGCGGGCCTAGCACTCCCGGCGCTCAAATCCCCAATTGGATCGGCGGCCGGGAGGGGTTGGAATGACATGCCGTGCCATGTGTGCCCTCTCACGGCAATGCTCGAACTTCGCGCGCGGGTATTCTTACGGAAACCCCGCCGCGTTCGAGCCAGCCCAGCAGGCCGCTGTCGACGAGGCGAAAGCGGTATATGCACTTCCTGGCCTCAAGCACTCAACCCTGTTGCAAAAACCTGAAACTGCGCACGTTGTGCGATGTTCCGAAGTTTTTCACATGGTTAGTGCGAGGGGCGGGACCGGCTTCGTTCGGCAAGGCTGTCGGCGATCAGGACGCCGAAGCCACGGCTTAGGTGGGGGCAATCAGAAAATCGAGACGCTTGCGAAGAAATGCCAGCACCATAATCTCGTCGGAAGTGAGCTTGGCGTACTGGCGCTTGAACTTCTGCGCGATTTTGGCTTCAATCATCTTCACGAGGTCACCTGACATGTAGGCGTTCAGGACTTCCGGGTGCACGTAGCACTTGCGGCAGATGGCCGGCGTATTGCCGAGCTGCTTCGAGACGCTCTCGATCGCGGCCACGACGTTGCGCTTGGCCTCGGCCTGGCTGTCGTACTTCTTGAATTCGGCCAGCGCCAACGCCGCCAGAACCGTCCCTGCCCAAGTCCGGAAATCCTTGGCGCTGAAGTCCTTGCCCGTGATGTCCTTGATGTAGGCGTTGACGTCGCCGGAATCGACGGTGCGGGGCTGTCCGTCGTCGTCGAGGTATTTGAAGAGCTCTTGTCCCGGGATCTCCGCGCAGCGCTTCACGATCGCGGCTATCCGCTTGTCCTCGACGCGAAGCTTCCATTGTTTGCCTGACTTGCCCGTGAAGTCGAACCGAAGTACGCCGCGGCCAACCGCAACATGCTTGCGGCGCATGGTGGTGAGCCCATAGGACTTGTTTGTTTCGGCATACTCGGCGTTGCCGACCCGGATTAGCGTCTTCTCCAGAAGACTGACGATCGTGGCCAGCACCTTCTCGCGAGGTAGTCCGTCCGCCTTCATGTCGGCGGCGACACGGTCGCGTAGCGCGGGCAGCGCGACTGCGAACTGGATGATGTGCTCGTACTTGTTTTGGTCGCGCAGCTCGCGCCATTTCGCGTGGTAGCGATACTGCTTGCGGCCCCGCGCATCGAGCCCGGTCGCCTGGATGTGGCCGTTGGCCGAGGGGCAGATCCACACGGATTCGTAGGCCGGCGGGATGCCGATTGACTTGATGCGCCGGATGACGCCGGAGTCGGTGATGCGCTTTCCGTCCTTGTCGTAGTAACTGAAGGTGGTCCCGGTCCGCTTGCGCGTGTAGCCGGGGGCGGAGTCGCTGACGTACCGAAGCCCTTCTTCCGCGATGGTGGCCGCCACTTCGGCGGTGCGGTCTAGAACCTGTTCTTCGTTGCCGGTCTGTCGGAGCATGGGCCTGTCCCTCGGAAGCACTTTGAGATTGAGGCCCCACTCCCTCTAAAGGAACGAAGGCACCTGTTGGTTCCGTTCTGGGGGCGGCGGACGCGATGTGTAGATGCAGCGAAGACCATCCGGACCACAGGTGGGAGCCGGTGGTTCCTTTCGACAAGCGCTGCGCAGTCGAGGAGGGGGCATGGCTTAACTTCAGACAATTGCCACAAAGTTCATCGACACGCTCCCCAGAGTCAGACCCCACCAAGGCCGCTATGTCCCGGTATTCACTCGATCTATTGCGTCAGCGCTATGTCGTCGAGAAAAGACCGCTCGAGGCCAGCATCGAGGAGATCTTGCGGGCCGACAGCCGCGCGGGAGCCCGTGCCATCCTGGCTTCAATCGACAAACGGCGTTTCGGAAATAGGTCCGAAGGGCAGCGTCTCCGCAAGATGCTCCGCTTCGAAACATCTCTCTGGGAAAGCGGCCATCATGCAGTGGCAGGCGTGGACGAGGCCGGGATGAGCCCTCTAGCCGGGCCCGTCTCCGCTGGCGCCGTGATTCTCAAACCGGGCACGCGGATAGTCGGAATCGACGACTCGAAGAAACTCGACGCCGCAGCTCGCGAAGAACTCGCGAAGGAGATCAAGGAAAAGGCAGAGAGTTGGTGTGTGGCGTTCGTCGAGGTCGAGGAGATCGACGCGATCAACATCTATTGGGCAGGCATCCAGGCTATGCAGCGTGCGGTCCAGGGACTAGGGTTGACGCCGCAGCACTTGCTGATCGATGCGAAGCGCTTGAAGGAAATCGACATCCCTCAGCAGGCCATCATTAAAGGCGACGCCAAGTCCGCCAGCATCGCCGCCGCCTCCATCCTCGCGAAAGTCGAGCGCGACGCCGTCATGCGGACGCTCGATTTGCGCCACCCCGGCTACGGCTTCGCGGATCACAAGGGCTACTCGGTGCCGGCTCATTATGAGGCGCTCGCGAGGCTCGGCGCATGCGCAGCTCACCGGCGGTCGTTCGGACCTATACGCAAGGCTCTCGGGTTGCCGCCCCTGCCGCCGTGGCCTTCAGCATCCGAGCGCGAAACCTGCTGAACTCCAGGTCGTACGCTTCGTCTCGGCGAAATTATTTTCGCGACCGACTCTTTTCGCGAACGATATCCTTGGCCTTTTTGTCGGACCGCAGGCCGAGATAGACCGGCTGACGCAGCTCGCCCTTGCTGGTCCACTCCGCGAACTTCACTTCAGCGACCAACGAAGGACGCACCCAGGTAGTGACCTGCTCATCCTTCACCCTGGCAGGAAAGGGCGATTTGGCTGTCTTGAGCCTCACGAGCTTGCCGTGAAGCTCTTCGAGAACTTGGTGGCTGAAGCCGGTGCCTACGTGGCCGATGTACCGCCACGCATCGTCCTCGCGTACCGCCAGCACGAGGGCTCCGAAGAAGGGTCGGGTTCGCCTCGGCGCCGTGAAGCCGACGATAACTAGCTCCTGCCGCTGCGCGGTCTTCACCTTCAGCCAGTCGGCGGTCCGGCGCCCGGACGCGTACGGGCTGTCGGCACGCTTGGCCATGATGCCTTCGAGATGTCTCCGCTCTGCTTCTGCGAAGAACTTTGTGCCGCTGCCTTTGCGGTGGTTGCTGAACGCGATCAGCTTGTGGCGCGGCAGGATGGCCTTGAGCCGCTTCTTGCGCTCGAGGAGCGGCAGCGCACGCAGGTCCTCGCCGTCTGCGAACATGAGGTCGAACGCGCAGTACAAAAGCTTAGCCTCGTGGCGCAGGGCGTTTTGAAGCAACTGGAAATGGGATACGCCGTCCTTCCCGATCGCGACGAGCTCGCCATCGATCACGGCGTCGGCCATCACGCCCTCAAGTGCTTTCGCGACCTCGACATAGGAGTGGCTGATGATTTTGCCGTTGCGGCTATAGAGCGCGACCCTGCTCCCGCGGATTTCCGCGACCATACGAAAACCGTCGAATTTGTCCTCGAAGACCCAATTGGGATCGTCAAACGGTGAATCGGTCAGCGTGGCCAGCATGGGCTGCAGGCGATGAGGCAGCGTGGATTTTCGGGTCATGGCCGGACGACGGGACAACAGTGGGCAAGTACGTGTAGGATGCATCGTGAGTTCCGTCGGACAAGGAAAGGCCGAGCCCGAAACCGCATCGCCGGCTGTTGGCGCCCGTCACCCGACGCCACCTCGAGGCGACTTCGAGAAGGGAAGCGAAGAGCTCGAACCGCTCTGCAGCGCGGCTCGCCTCTCGGCGGCGGCATGATCGAAGAGCTCGAGCACCAAACCGAATGCGGCCATGTCCTCCTGTTCGATTGCTCCATCATCGTAGCACTTGAGCGTCTCGGCGATGATCGCGTCGACCTCGCGTTGCGATGTCAGCAGATCCTCTTCTGACCGGGCTTCCCCAATGCCCGAGACCAGTTTGAGAATGCGGTTGCGGTTGCTGGCGTTGTCGTCTCGCTCGTCCCGGTTCAGGTAGCGACGCAGCCAGGCGGCTGCCGAACCGATGCCGGAAAGCAGAAGCAGGGCGAACCAGAAGTAGTCGCTGTACTTGTCCAGAAACGTTCGCTCGGTCCCGTTGATGACCGCCGCAGCGCCCCGGTGCACGGAAGGCTCTGCCTCTTTCTCCGTCTCCGGCTTCGTGATGTGCGCGGCGCCGGCGACACGTTGCGTGATCGTGTCCCGGACGGCGAAAAGCTGCCGGTAGAACGCCGCGGCCTTGGCTTCTGACAGCTCTTTTTTGCCCAGGATGAGATGGTTGACGCTGATGGTGTCGACCTTGTCCTCCGGCCAAGCCGGATTTGCGTTGAAGACGCTGCCGGGGATTTCCTCGGCTTCGTAGCGCGGATGCCTCAGTGAGATGGCTTCGGACGTTTCGACTGGAATAAACTTCGGCGATCCGCGCGATCGGGACGTCGCGGCGATGGCCGCGGCCGTGATCTTGCTGTCGAGGGGCCCGACGGCGAGATACGCGTCCAGCGTGGTGTCTTGCGCAAGCTTTTCGATCTCTTCGGTCCCGAATTGAGCCGTGGAAACCTTGTCAGGCTGCACGCCGGAGCCCTCTAGAATTGTCCGCAGGAGTGCGACGTTGGCGCCGGTCCTTCCGATGATGCCGACCTTACGCCCCGACAGATCGGCCATCTCTGCGATCTTGGCCCCTGCCTTTTTCTTGATGTCCTTGCCCTGTCGACCGGAGGGCGACCACAGGACGACGTAATTCTTACGTAGGACGGCGAGCGTCTGCGCGTCGGACGGCATGGCAAGATCGCCCCGGCCGACCGCCAAGTCGGCTTTGCCGGCGCCCATGAGGGCCAGGGATTCGGCCGCTCCTGCGGTCGTGATCGGCAAGATCCTGACCGTCCTGCTTTCCTCCTCGAAGGCCTCGGCCATCGCCTCGACCACGTGGTGATCTTCGCTGCCTGAGGGGCCGACGGCGATCCGGAGTGTCTCGGGCTGCAGCACGTAGAAGAGGGCGGCCGCCGCAGCGCCGAAGGCTACGAATCCCATCGCCAATACGATTAGAAGCCTTCGTTGGCGCCGATCAGGAGCGCTTCTGACCGCGTTGGATGGTGGCATCAGCGGACTCTCCGTGAACAAGCGTCTTCTTGGGAGCTCAAGCGCGCAGCCGGGAACTTGGCGAACCAGCGCCGGACCTGAATGTTCCGTCGCATGAGAGGACGTTGGGATGGCGCGCATACGGCGAGGACGGAATCGGTGTCGTCATGATCAAGGCGATGGCTGCGGCAGGCCAGTGATCACCAACCGCTTTGGATCGATGCCAGAAGTCGTCGAGGACGGCAGCATCACGGATCGTGGAAGGCCACCCGTTCAGCGAACTGATCGCCAAGAAGATCATCAGATCGGGCCGGCTCATGAAGCCTCGGGATAATCTGGGGCGGGCCGTCGAGATATTGGGCCTTCTACAGAGCCGGGAGGGCGCGAAATGGCGAGGACGGAAGCCGAACTCGCGCGATATCGCCAGCCGCAACCGTCCCGCCGGCCCGGACCACGCCCAGCACCCCGGACTTGAACGGACGGCCCGTTTCCGCCGACGAGAGCACGTGCCGTTTGAGGCCAGCTCGGTAGCGGTCGATGAGGACGCAGGGCGTCCGGAGCCCGGTCAGCTCTATGATCGCCGTCGGCCCGAGTTCGATCAGGCACCCGAGCGGCAAGCGCTCGAGGTCCAGGCCGGCAGTGGTGATGTTCTCGCCGAGGTCGCCGGCACTGACCTCAAAGCCAGCTTTAAGTAGCGTTGCGAAGAGTTCCGATGGGATCAGGTGGACCTGCCGGCGATTGGGCAGGCGGGGTCTGCGGCGGGCTAGATAGCGGTGCCGGACGAAAGGGCCGGCGTGGGCGTCGCCTTCGACGCCATTGCCTTCCACCAGAACTATGCGGTCCTTCGTCGGTTTGCTGAAACGGTGCCCGCGATCGGCGGCGACCGCAACCACCCTTCCCCCGAGCGAGCGATCGTGCCCCTGCGGCATCAGCGCCGCTTGTGGCGGAAGTAGCGCGTGATCTCCGCAAGCGTCATTGCGTTTCCGCAGGAGGCCTTTGCACGGTGCGAGCGTCGGAGGCCACTCAACGAGCCTACCGTCCCATGCTTCGCGTAGTCGCCGGCGCAAAGCGACTTTGTCGAGGCGTCATCGGGCCGATCGCCGAAAGATCGATCGAGTTTCTGCGCTGCCCGGAAGTCCTCGAGGTGCTGCGTGTTCGGGCCATAAGCGGCCTCTTTCTTGAGGAGATTATAGATCCGTCCGGCCATAAGCTGGAGATGTTTCATCTTGCCCTGCGGCATCGATCGGGCCCTGCAAAGGGCTCTAACAGCGTAGGCGCGGAAGTAATCAAAAGCGTCTGACATGATCAGGGTAAACGCCGGAGCTCTCCTACTAGTTCGGTCGAAACCGGTGGAGATGGAAGCCCGCTCGGCCGTCACTTTAGGAAGTGATTGAAATCTGAGGAGTGTTGCGATTCTCTGGGGGCAGCGCCATCCTTTCGCCAGAACAGCCCTCAGGGCATTGCAACGATGTACCGCTGTTCCCGTTGCCTCTTCGCAAGGAGAAGCACATGTCCGAAATCAGAGAACACATGAAAATCGTCGGTAAGGACGGCGTCCAGGTTGGCACTGTCGATAAAGTAGAGGGGGATCGCATCAAGCTGACGAAGAAGGATAACCCCGAGGGTCACAAGGACCATCACCACTATATCGACAAGAAGCTTGTCGGATCGGTCGAAGGCGACGTCGTCAAGCTCTCACTCAACGCCGACGCCGTTCCCAAACAGGAAGGTTAAAAAGAGCGCGGGCCCTGCACCATACACCGCAAGTAAACCGCGCGCTGACGACCTCCTCGCGAGCACGGGGACCGTAGGAATGAAAAGCCCACAAGCTGGACGATGTTCCTGCCAGGAACCAACAACCTGCTTCGTGCCTTGAGCCGTTTTAGAGGCACCGATGGCGGTAAACAAACCGTCCGGAGACAACGCACGCAAGGGCGCGGTGAAGAAGCGGACGCAACTCAAGAACCCTCTCGCCAAAACCTCGACCAAGCGCAAAAAGACGAGCGGCGAGTTCATGGCCGTCAAGAAGACCGCGAAGAAGTTTAAGGGTGTTTGGAAGGAGAAGTGATGGGCCGGTTTTTCATCGGCATCATCATCCTCAGCATCGCTATCGTGCTGGGGATGTATCTTCACATCATAGCGCTTTGAATACCTGCGCCGCCTCAGTCAGGCTGCGCCTTCGATGCCTGCGTGCTGCTGACCGGATCCGACGCTGGGAAGCTGTCGAGCTCCTCGTCGTTCGTCTTTTCCTTGCTCGTTTTGGTTGGGGTCTTTGGCATGCTTGTCCGTGGTGCCGGATCGAATGTTTTCAGCCATGGGCTTTCCTTTGTTCCGGCCAACATGAGCGCTTGGCGGGCGGCGCTGTTCCTCCGCAGGAACCAACGCTTTGGCGCGGGCTTGCTTCTGAGGAAGGATTCCAACATGTGCAGCAATCGCCAACGCCCGATCGTCGAGAGTCCGTGGAAGCCCGTCAGGCAGAACCCGGACCCAGTGTCCTCGTGCTCCTGCTTGCCAGCCTCGTTGGCAGCCGCGAGCCTCGTCGCCGTATGGGCATTGTTTTTCCACTCTTGAGCGCGGTTTAGCGCGACATTCGTGGCGCGCATGAAAGTGCGGTCAAGACTTGTCGAAAATCCGCCCGACCAAATCCCGTGATTTCTCCGCTTGAAAGCTGGTTCTGGATGAGATCAACGCCCGGATCGAGACGTCCTTGATGAACGATCGTGTTGCGCGAGTAGTTCCGCGCCGTCAACAATGGTTTTGGTCATCGCAGCGATGTCTTCGACAACTGACTTCCCAAATAGTGAAGCAGGTAGAGTTTGAGGGCGTCCCGTTTAACTCGCCGTAGATATTGATAAGGCCGCCCGAGTGTTTGACGAAGCGTACAGCTGGCGGAGGCGGAGACCGGTGCCTAGGCCGGTGTGTTGATGCTGAGAACGGCTCGCATTCGATCTATTTAATGCCTTGACCTATCCGAACGCTGCTGTCGGTGGCGGCGATCAATAACGTATTGCTCGGCCGGACGTCGCCATGCTGTCAACGATAGGCGTCGTCCGATAGGAGCTGCCGGCAGCCATTGCGATTGCCCCCTCTCCCGACAGAGCCGATGCATCTGCAATGAAGGCCAGACGAATCGGCTTTATGACACGCATATGAACTTGGAATTCGTCCGGACGTTATGATGGCAGATGCAAGAACAACGTTGCCTTCTCCGGGCAGCGACGGACGAGCTGATGGCCCTAGTTGAGGTTAAGCCTACCAAGCCCGATTTGCTGATTGCGCAAACCGTGGCGCAACACAAACCATCGCGCGGAGATAGTCTCACGTGGACTGACATGGGGCGCCGACGAAAAGATATTGCTGGCGTTGGCTGTCGCTGGGTGGGTCGCGAGCCGAGGCAGATCGGAGCAGTTGCAACGCGCCGGTAACCACGCGCTCTTGGTTACTGTCGCGGTGTCGTTGGTACCTCACGCCTTGAAGTCAGTGATTGACCAGACTCGTCCGGATCGCAAGACGGTGCTCGGCCACGTGCACGGCGTCTCGTTTTCGGGCAAGCGGGAGGACGCCTTTCCATCGGGGCATGCGCTGCATATGGGCGCCTTGGCGTCCGCCGCGGGCACTTTACCGCCGATGCCGCGAAGAGTGATCCAAACCTTGGCGGTGGGCCTTTCGCTGACGTGGATCGTCGTACTGGCCCACTGGGCGAGCGACGTGGTCGCAGGCTTTGCGCTCGGTGCCGTCATGGAGCGGATGCTGCGGTTCTGGACGGGATATCCGCTGCGATCCTCGGATGAGAGGCGGCCGAAATGACCGAGTACGTCATCCGCTTCCTGATCGGTGGCGCCGTGGTGTCGGCGTTCTCAATGCTTGGGGACGTGCTGAGCTTCGCCGGCTTGTTCGGGGCCGCGCCCTCGGTCGCGCTGGCCACGCTGGGCATCGCGATTTACCGGCACGGCGAATCCTACGCAGCCGTCCAAAGCCTGTCGATGATGGCGGGTGCGGTCGCACTTGACAGCGTCGTCGTCTGCCAGTTGCTAATTCGCGCGCGGATTAGCGCGCTGCTGGCGACCTTGCTGTCGATCGTCGCTTGGTTAACCACGGCCTTTTGCCTTTGGGCAGTCGCCGGAGGTCAGACATGAGCACGCCCATCCGCGTCTCGCCGTCCTCGCTGCGGGAAGGCCGCTGGTATGAGTATGAGGTCCGCTTCGCGCTCGGCGGGGCGGCGACGGTCTTCACCGGTCTGATCAGCAGCCGCTATGGAGCGTCCGTGGGCGGCCTATTCCTCGCTCTGCCGGCCATCTTCTGCGCCAGCGCCACGCTCATCGAGAAACATGAAATCCGCCGCATGCGGCAGGCTGGGCTACAAGGCGAGCGGCGAGGCCAACAGGCCGCAGCGCTCGACGCCGCAGGCGCCGCGCTCGGGGCGCTGGGCATGTTGGCGTTCGCCGTAGTGTTTTGGTTGCTGGTCGAACGCGGCGTCGTCGGCGCGTTCACTGGCGCCTCCCTAGCTTGGCTTTGCGTCTCTGTGGCCGCCTGGTTCGCCCGGCGCAAGCTGCGTGCTGCTCGCAAGCCCGAACGCGGCAGCGGCCCCGCGATGTCACGGAGCTGCTGAGCATTCAACGGAAGGATTTCAGGCCGCGTCGGAGGCTTTGGCGTTGACGCCCTTGCGGAGCGCTACCGTGTTGAGCTTGGTGTTCGCCGCCTTCTCTTCGTTCAGGTTGGTCGTGAGGAAGCGCACGATCTCGTCGAGGCCCAGCTGCTCGGCCCAAGCGATTAGCGTCCCGTAGCGGCACATCTCGTAGTGCTCGACGGCTTGCGCGTTTGCGACAACGGCGGCATCCAAGACCGCTTGTCTTGCGTGATGATCGGCAGCTCCGGATGGTGCTGGCGACAACGCTCTGCGATGCACCCGTCTATATTTCCCGGCATCGGGATGCGGTCACCAGCACGTCCGCTGCCGTGCGTTTGCACCACGCAAGCGCCTTCTCGCAGTCCGAGACGTGGAAGACGTGGCAGCGTTCGTCGCTCCACGACGACGCACGGATCTATATGAAACCTCCGAACGTTTAGACCGTCTGCGCCAAAAACTTTAGGTCGCGGCGTGTGTCGCGCCGACCGTATCCGCCATCTTCGCGCCGCGAGCGCCGAGCGGTTTGGGCCGTCCTGTGGTGGTGTCGCGCGCGGTTTGATGCTCCATCTCCGCATTGAGTTCACCCCCGAGCCGGATCACGATCGCCGAGAGCCATAGCCACGTCATGAAGCCGATGATGGCGCCCAGGGAGCCGTAGGTCTCATTGAAAGTACCGAAGTTGGCGGCGTAGCACGAGAACAGCGCGGAGGCCGCGAGCCAAAGCAAGGTTGCACCTGTGCTATCCCTCCATCGCGGTGCCTACCTGCTTGGACCGAAGCGGTAGATGCAGGACAGGCCCAGCGCGACGGCGACGAACATCGCCGGCCAAGCCGCGAAACGAATGAGAAGTTCGACGGGGTCGGAGAGCCAGAGGTGCTGCAAAACGATGGGGATGGCGACGACGGCGGCCAATGCGGCCAGGATGAAGCCGATGGCGGCAACGGTGAAGGCCAGCGACATGGCATTCAGTTTGAAGAAGCCCCGCTTCTCCTGCGCGCCGTAGACGATGTTCAGCGTGTCAAACAGAGACTTCATGGCGGCGTTCGCGCTCCAGAGCGAAATCGCAAGGCCCGACTGCGAAGGTGAAGCCCAACGATCGATCGCCTTTCGTGTCAACACGAGTGAGTTGCTCCCGCGCCACATCAATAGCGCCGCCGGGTACGAGATCCGCGGCAATAGTCTCGATGCTATCATTGGTATCCTGCAGCCAGCGGATTGCTGATGTAGCCAGGGTCCGCTCGCGTGTCTGTCGAAATCCGCCGTCCGTCGCGAGCCGGCGCTGCAGCGTCGACGTGCTGACGCAGGCTCGCTCCGCAAGATCCTTCAGCCGTAACAGGCCGCTCTCCGTCCGTTCCCAGCGTATGGCCGGCTGTGCCTCGTCGCGATCGAGGAAGCCGAGCCACAGCCGGAAGCATTCCCAATGTGGACTCGATCGAGCTGCCAAATCAGGAGGCGACACCGGCCGTCGCGTGCTGGATCATCTCCTTGGCTCGATTCTTTACGGCCTCCACTCCCTTGGGAAAGCCACTGCGGTTCGGATAGAGCTTGCGCGACGACTTGGACGGCGGCCGTCGCGGCTTGGTTTCCTGAGCGGCGCGGTAGTCGAGCACGGCGATGCCGCCGACCATGAGCAGCGCGAGCGCGATGTTGCCTTTCCTCGGATTATCCGGCGTCAGTCCGGAAATCAGCGCGGCCGCATCGAGGCCGTCACCGCCGACGCGCGCCCAAAGGCCCGCATTCTTTTCCACCGAGAGCGTCATGATCCCGGCGAGAATTTCCCGGACGCCGAAGGCGCGGACCAGGGTCTCGTTGCCTTCCATGCCCAGCGTTTCGGTGACGCGCCTCGGGGCGAACAATTCCATGACGCCGAGGCCGATGCTGAACCAGCCGAGCGCGCGCGCGAGCTGGTCTTCCGGCCGCTTGAGGCTCGGTCCGCCCTCGATCAGCTTCGGGTCGCCCTTGGTGCGCACGATGTTGGAGAAATGAAACATGGTTTGCTCCTTCAGGGCTTCAGCACGACCTTGACGCAGGAATCGCGCTTGTCGCGGAACACCTGGTACATCTCGGGACCTTGCTTGAGCGGGACGGTGTGGGTGATCACGAAGGATGGATCGATCTCGCCTTCCTCGATGCGGCGAAGCAGATCGTCGGTCCAACGGTTGACGTGGGTCTGGCCGGTCCGCATCGTCAGTCCCTTGTTCATGAAGGCGCCCATCGGCAGCATGTCGGAGAAGCCGCTATAGACGCCGGGCACGGAGATGATGCCGCCGGGCCGGCAGACATAGATCATCTCGCGCAGCACATGCGGCCGGTCACTCTCCAGCATCACCATCTGCTTGGCGCGGTCCAGAATGGTGTCGGGCAGTGACGCCATCACGTGTGATTCCATGCCGACGCAATCGATGCACTTTTCGGGGCCCTTGCCGTCGGTCAGTTCCTTGAGCCGCTGCAGCACGCTCTCGTTCTCGAAATTGATCGTGGTGGCGCCAGCGGCCTCTGCCATGCTCAGCCGCTCAGGCAGGCAGTCGATCGCGATCACCTGGTTGGCGCCGAGCAGGATGGCGCTGCGGATGGCCATCTGGCCGACGGGGCCGCAGCCCCAGATCGCGACGGTGTCGGTCGGCACGATGTCGCATTGCACGGCGGCCTGCCAGCCGGTTGGGAAGATGTCGCTGAGAAACAACAACTGCTCGTCGGGGATGCCGGCGGGGACCTTGATGTGCGTGGCATCAGCAAAGGGAACGCGCAGATACTCGGCTTGGCCGCCGGGATAGCCGCCGGTCAGGTGCGTATAGCCGAACAGGCCCGCGGTCGAATGCCCGAACACCTTGTCGGCGAGGTGCTTCTTGCGGTTGGTGGTCTCGCAGACCGAGAAATTGCCGCGCTTGCATTGCTCGCATTCGCCGCAAATGATCGTGAAGGGAACGACAATGCGGTCGCCCTTCTTCAGCTTGCCGTCAACGCCCGAGCCGACCTCGACCACTTCGCCCATGGTCTCGTGGCCCATGATGTCGCCGGGCATCATGCCCGGAATGAAATTGTGGAAGAGATGGAGGTCTGAGCCGCAGATCGCGCAACTGGTCACCTTGATGATGGCGTCGCGTGGATCCTGGATTTCCGGATCGGTCACGGTGTCGCACCGGATGTCTTCCTTGCCGTGCCAGACCAGCGCCTTCATCTCTGTTCCTCCCGCTCAACACGTGGCATCCAAGTCGGGAAAGGAACAATGGTTGCTATCGAACGGTACAAATCTTTGCGCCCCATCAGGCCCTTGGAATAGGAAGGCGACGGCGGTGGAACGGTAGGGCGTCCGCGATCCGATCATCGCGGGTCGAGCGCGATGATGACGCCTTCATTGGCGCGAAGCAGGATCGAGGCGTCCGGCAAGGATCGCGGCCGCAGGTCCAGATGGCTGGACATCAGCAGGCGTCCGAGGCCCTGCCAATGCCATGTCCGTGGCTCGGCGGCTATGTTGAGGGCGATCAGCATTTCGCGCCCATCCTGCACGCGTTTGAAGGCGAGCACGTCGTGTCGCGATCGCAGCGGCTCATAGTCACCCTGGCGCAGGCATGAATGCTCCTGCCGCAGCGCCATCAGCGCCCGAAAGAGCGCCAATAGCGAGCGCTCGTCGCGCTGCTGTTCGCCGACATTGGGCGAGCCTTCCGGCTCGAGCGGGAGCCCTGGACAGCCGCTCGAAAACCCCCCATCGGCACTGTCATCCCACCGCATCGGCGCGCGCTCTGGATCGCGACAAAGGCCGTAGCTGGGCACGAGTTTCTCGAAGGGATCGCGAATGCTGTCCGGCGGGATGGAGACGCGCTTGCGACCGATCTCATCGCCCATATAGGCGAACGGCGTTCCCCATAGCGACATCAGGAGCATCGCAAGCACGCGCATCTGCGCCTCGCCGATCTTGCTGGCGATCCGTTGCTTGTCGTGGCCGCCGATCACCTACACCGGCCAGGCCTTCTCGGGCAGGGCATTGAAGTACGCATCGATCGCCGCTTGCAGCGACAAGGCGCAGCTGTCGTTCCTAACTGGGCAGGATGGCTGCAGGTGAAATGCTCAAAATCGGAGTGATCTCGGACACGCACGGTCTGTTGCGGCCGGAGGCGGAGCGATGCCTGGCCGGGGTCGGCGTAGCCTGCGTGATCGCCGCACCCGTCCGGCAAGAGCTGCGACGATCTATGCAGGAACGACAAGTGCATCAAGACATTGCACCCCGTGATGTCGAAATGGAGCGACGCGATGCGCATGACTAAGTCAGGCCTAATACTGATTGCCCTCCTGACTAGTGCCACTACAGGCGCGGTCTGGGGCCAGGGAGGAAGCGGGAGCGGTGGAGCTTCAGGCGGAAGCGCGAGCAGTGCCGCCGGCGCGTCCGGCAGTTCACCCACCGGGACCAACTCGGCCGGGACGGCTCAATCGAGCGGCGCCGGCCCGCGGGGATCGACCACGGTCGGACGAGCCGGAAACCCGGCGGGCGGGACCAGCAGCGGCCGGATTGACGGAACGGTGACGCCCGGTCCTTCGCTGCAGGGTGACGACCAGATTCGCTCAGAGACCTCGCGGAACTCCAACGTCGATCGAAAGATCAAGAGCATCTGCAAGGGATGCTGACGCAGGATCAGGGTTTTGCCGTATCGGGCGTCCAGTCGAGATCGGCATCGTTTTGAGGCTGGGGATCAGGCGTGCATGGCTTGATCTCCAGGTCATCTTCCAGCTTCGGCTCCCCTTCGATTGTTCGACCAGGCCGGCCTCGTCGGCTTTCTCAAGCGCCTTCTCCTTGGTCGCGAACGTCCGGCTCAGCTTTTCGTCGTCGTTGAACACAGCATATGCCATGGCAGCCTCTCTCGTTTGTCTGGGACGCGTGCCAAGCGCGTGTCCCGTGCGATATCATCGGCGCACGCGATGGATTCCATCTTGAGCACGAGCGGTTTCCGTGGCTTGCATGTCAAGAAAACCCGCGCGCCACCTCTGGGCCATCGCCGTTTCCGACAGGTCGAAGGATTTTTCCGGCCCGGCTTCTTCCAGCCCTGGCCGGTAGCTCAGGAGATGGATCAGGTCATGGTGATCAAGGCTTTGCAATTCGGCCCGGAGCTGGCGAGCTTCGAGGGCGTGGCGAAGCCGGTAAAAGGTCTGGTTGCCGAATGTCAGGTCGGTCTTGCGTTCGGCTGCGGCCTCGATTCCGTCGGGAACTCGACCGTCGCGGGCGAAGAGGTCGATGACATAGAGGCGGAGCGAGGCCGGCGTTTCGAGGATGGGGTCAAAGGGCGCGTTCAACGAGAAGCCACCATCGCCAAGCCATCTGCCGGCGATCTGCACCGGCGCGAACTCGGGAAGAAAGCCGCAACTGGCCAGGATGTGATCCATGTCGATGCGCTCCGATGCAGAATCGAATAGGACGGTGTCGCCGCTTTCCAAGTCCGTGGCGCAGATCGTGATGCGGGGACTGCCATCGTTCAGGCGATCGAAATCGATCAGCGCCTCGAGGCGCTCTCGCGTGGGGCCTAGATCATACAGGCCACCGAAATGAGACGCCGGAAGGGGAAGTCGGGGATGGAAGAACCCCGCGCTGCCGAACAGGTGCGCGTTGATCGCGTTCATCCAACCGAACAGGTGGCGACCGGCATTCGGCGTCACGGTTACGCCGTCCGGTGCTCGCCAATAGTTGCGCAAGTTTGGAATCCGGTCGGCCGCAGCGCTTCCCGCGATGAGTGCAGCCGAGATAGCACCGGCCGACGAGCCCGCAACCCAGCCGGCCGAAAGTGACAAGGACGTAAAGGCCTCGAAGGCGCCGCCATGGTAGGCGCCGAGCCCCAGGCCTCCGGAGAGGACAAGGGCGGTGAGAGGCGGATCAATTGCCATATCCGGTCGGATTACCTCAGCGTTCGTATCCTCGACCGCGGCGGGCATAAGCGTAGCGGGGACTGATTCCGCAATAGGCGTTTGTTCCCGAGGCGCTCGCCATGCATTGGCCATAGCTCGCGAACTGGCCGTTGCCCGGATAACCCCAAATGCGACCTTGAAGGCAGTAGCGACCTTGCGCCATTGCCGGCGTTGCGGCGGCGAAGCTGGTCATGACTCCCACGGTGAGGGCAATGAGGGTGGCGCGTTTCATGGAAGGCTCCTGATTCAATTCGTGAACGCTACCTCCGATCTAGCGTTCCTAGCGCTGCGGCTCCGCGCGAGATCGTGTCTCATCTGCTGCCTTGGAACACTTCCGGCGGAGCTCCGTTAGCGGGGGAAATTGCCGGAGCCTCCGATGACCGAATATCCAAAGCCGCCTTTCCCTGCGCAGCAGCAGCCGATGCCCGGTTCGACACGTGCGATGAATCCACGGCCTGATCATGGTGAGGAGAGTTACAAGGGCTCAGGCCGCCTTTCCGGCAGGAAGGCGATCATCACCGGCGGTGACAGCGGCATCGGCCGCGCGGTCGCTATTGCCTATGCGCGCGAGGGAGCCGACATCGTCATCGCTTATCTGAACGAGGACGAGGACGCCACCGAGGTCAAGGCGCTGATTGAGCGGGAAGGGCGCAAGGTCATCCTGATCCCCGGCGACATCAGTCGGCCAGATCATTGCCGCGCCGTCGTGGAGCGCGCGGTCGCGGAGCTCGGCGGGATCGACATTCTCGTCAACAACGCCGCCCATCAGGCCAGCTTCAAGGACATTGCAGACATCAGCGACGAGGAGTGGCGGCACACGTTCGAGGTGAACATTCATGCCATGTTCTATCTGACGAAGGCTGCCGTCCCGCACATGCGGCCGGGAGCCGCGATCGTGAACACGGCCTCGGTGAACTCGGACATGCCGAACCCGACCCTGCTCGCTTACGCCACGACCAAGGGAGCCATTCAGAATTTTACTGGAGGACTCGCGCAGATGTTGGCAGCGAAGGGGATCCGCGTCAACGCGGTAGCGCCCGGTCCGATCTGGACGCCACTCATTCCGTCGACCATGCCGGAGGACTCGGTCAAGAATTTCGGCAAGCAGGTGCCTATGCAGCGCGCCGGACAGCCGGCCGAGCTCGCGACGGCCTATGTCATGCTGGCCGATCCTCTATCGAGCTACACGTCAGGAGCAACCTTGGCCGTCACCGGCGGAAAGCCATTCATCTAGGCCAAGAACTTGCAACTCTATTTAAGCCCCAATTGCCGAGTTGGGCGGATGATCAAGGCGGCAAACACATGATCCATCACGTCTCAATCGGCACTAATGACATAAGGCGTGCCAAAGCTTTCTATGATCCGCTTATGTCTCTGATTGGCTTTCGGCTACTGAAAGGCTCCGAAAGGTCGCTTCACTATGGAGCATCCGACATCGTCTTTAGCCTTGAAACACCGCTAAATGGGCTGCCGGCAATGGCTGGCAATGGCGCTCACATTGCCTTCCAGGCACTAAACCGCGAAACCGTTCGGACCTTTCACAAGACTGCCATAACGAATGGCGGAGTTGATGAAGGAGCTGCCGGTATCCGCGAAAATTACTTCGCCAACTACTACGGCGCGTTCGTTCGGGACCTCGACGGAAACAAGATAGAGGCAGTGACGTATACTGCGAGAGAGAGCTTCTAGGTTCCGAAGCCCGACCTCATCTTGCCTGGTTCGTCGAGGCCAGCCAGGTGTATGGGTTTTCCAGATAAAAAAGGCCCCGCAGCGCGGGGCCTTTGTCATATCCGGTCTGAGGACTATCGCCGTGTCCCCGCGCCGTAGAGCTCGCGCTCGCGGCCGATGTCGTCCGGTGACAAGGGCGGGCTTGCGGCGTCGAAGTCGCTCCAGCCGGCCTTCTGCCAAGCGGAACTGCGCTCCTGAAGGTTGACGGACCTCTCATGGAGAAGCGCATCGAGGCGCGCGCGATCGTTGTCGGGCACCTTCGCGGAGACGAGGGTGCCGCCGCGGCGAACGCCTTCCGCGTAGCGCGATGCGTCTTCTTTGGAAACGCCGGCCTGGGTGAGCGCGCCGACGATGCCGCCGGTGGCCGCGCCCGCGGCCGCGCCGGCGGCGGTGGAGGCGAGCCATCCAGCAGCCACGACCGGCCCGAGACCGGGAAGGGCCAACAGGCCGAGGCCGGCGAGAAGGCCCGCCGCGCCGCCGAGGCCGGCACCAATGCCAGCACCCGCGCCGGCCCCTTCAGCGCGATCGTCGACGCCGTCGCGGTCACGGTCGACTTTGCCGCGCTGTGAACCATACCAATTGTCGGAATTGTTGGCGACGATGCTGATGTCGGAGTGCGGCACGCCGGCGCTCTCGAGCCGCGTGACGGCCCGCTCGGCATCGGAATAATTGTCGTATAGGCGAGAGATGGTGGTCGTCATGCTAACTGCTCCTTACTTCGCGGGATTGACGTTGCCTTGGAAGTCGACGCTGACTTCGGTCTTGGTACCGGCCTTGTCGGCCTTGCCGCGCCAGACGCCTTCGTTGTCCTTCTGCAGGCCGGAGACGTTGGAATATCCCGCGTCCTCGATCCGCGATTTCGCCTGGCCCTCGGTGAAGCTGTTGCGGCCCGCGACTGGCGCGTTCGAATTGTTCTTGTCGGAGCTGTTGACGGCGTTGTTGCCTGGCCCGCCTTGCGCCGGCTGCGACTGGGCGCCCGCGGGGCACGACGCGAGCAGCAACAAGGTTGCGGCCAGCAAAGTTAGACGTGACATGTTTTTGTCTCCTGCTAGTGATTATGCCGGCGACAACAACTGAGACCCGAATTGGTTGCTGCTGTGCGAAGTGCGCAATGCCGCAGCACTCTCTCGCAAGATTGGCCGCAGCCAACGCCTGCTGCGCTGTCGTGCGGCACTGCGCGGGCGACAAAGCCTCTCAATCCTCCCTTCGTTATTAGTCGGGAAAAAGTGGAAACTTTCCCAAGTGCCTTGAGTTGGCAACGACGAGGTTCGTCTCCGGAGACTGAGCATGGTCGATGAAGTCGTCTTGAAGAACGCTACGGAGACCGCCTGGACGGTGTATCGTGCCCGGCATCCCGAAGTCGGCGCCTGCGACAGCCGGCGCTGCCTGCTGCAGCGCCATCTGCACAGGAGATGGGAAGAGCGAGAGAGCGACACTGAAGAGCTCGCCAGCTTCGGGATAGCCTACCTGCACCAGCTTCCCCGTGACGAATGTTGACGAGCATGAAAATGCTCGTTGCGCGCGTAGCCCGCGGAAGCACAAGACCCAGTTGGACGCTGCTCGCGCTTTCGTTTCTCATATCCGCAGTCGTCGTGATCGGCTTGCGCATCGCGCTTGGAGACTAGTTCGGTGCGGATCGCCCAGCTTGCCCCGTTGGCCGAGAGTGTTCCTCCAAAGCTTTACGGCGGCACGGAGCGGGTGATCGCGTGGCTGGTGGACGAATTGGTCTCCGCCGGGCACGCCGTCACCCTGTTCGCGAGCGGGGATTCGAAGGCGAAGGGAACCCTCCATCCGGTGTGGCCGCGAGCGCTGCGCTTGGGGCGCAGGGGCGTCGATCCGAACGCCGCCTGCGCGCTGCTGATCGAGGCTGTCGCCGAGCGCGCGCGCGACTTCGATGTGATTCACTCTCATGTCGACTGGTTGCCCCTGCCGGTCCTGAGCCGGACCGGCGTGCCGTTTCTGACGACCATGCACGGCCGGCTCGACCTTCAGGGACTATCCGACGTGATCGCTGCTTTTCCGGAAGCTCCCTTTGTCTCCATTTCCGACAACCAGCGCCGTGCGCTTCCGGACGCGAACTGGATCGCCACGATTTCGCACGGATTGCCCAAAGGTCTGTTTCGGCCCTCCTTTAAACCAGGTTCTTACCTGGCCTTTCTTGGACGGCTGACGGCTGAGAAGGGGCCGGAAGATGCGATACGCATTGCGCGCGCCGTCCGGATGCCGCTGAGGATCGCCGCCAAGATACCCCGCGCGGAGACGGCCTACTTCAAGAAGAAGCTCGAACCCGAGATTGACGGCGAGAACGTCCATCTGATCGGAGAGGTGGACGAGGTTGGCAAGCAGCCCTTTCTCGCCGGCGCCGACGCCTTGCTGTTTCCAATAGATTGGCCCGAGCCGTTCGGGCTTGTCATGATCGAGGCGATGGCATGTGGCACGCCCGTGATCGCCTATCGTTCCGGATCGGTGCCGGAAGTCGTGGAAGACGGCGTCACCGGCTTCATCGTGGACGGTGAAGAGCAGGCGATCGAAGCAGTCAAGGAAGTCGTTCGACTGGATCGAAGAAAGGTCCGCGCCCGCTTCGAGGAGAGATTCCTCGCGAGCCGGATGGCGAGCGAGTACGAAGACCGATATCGCGAGCTGATCGCTCGCGGAGGACGCCAAGCGCCATGAAGGATTTTGCGCACGCTGCGTTTTCGCCTGACGTCGTCCAGCTCATGACGACTGCGCTGGAAGCCGCCGTTGCAACGTTGCCGGAGCCCGTTCACGCGCGTCACGTCCATATGTTGGCGGAGTCCATCCTGCGGGCGGCAAATGCCGGAGAGCGGGACCCTGCCGTGCTTCAGCGGATGGCGATGCTGGAGCTGCAGCTTGCGTCCGGCCATTGAAAGGGGGCGGCGGGTCAGGCGGGCGCGTTGCGGGTTCCCGAACGCTCTTTTCGCCTGTCCCGAGCCCGCAAGAACTTGACGGTTATCTCGGCGCCGTTGACGCCGTCAAGCTCGCAGCTGCGATAGGCCAGGCCCGTCGAGGAGAGCACTAGGAAAAATTCTGTCAAGGAAAGGGATTCGATGGAAACCTCGAGCGTCAGCCTCGCACCTTCTTCCGAGATCGTCTCGACCGCACAGGGAGGCCGCCAGGTTCCGTCGATGGCCATCATTTGCGCCGGAAGCGCGGTTTCGAACGTAACGGATTGCTCGTCTTTGGATCGCGGCACGGAGGAATCACCATCGGACGATTGCGTCGCGTAGGAAATCTCCTGTTGCCGGAAGTTGCGTTATCATTTGTTAGAAAATGGAGTGCCTTTCTGCTGATGGCCCCGTTCAGGCCCAGCGCTCCCGGCCGCGAGGTGTTGGGTCTCAGAATGGTGGGCGATACTCATCGGCACCTCGTTCATCGAGGGAAATCATTCGCGAATCGAATGCGGCCCCGGCGCATGGGAGGGTCCGCCGGGGCCGCTCTTACGCGCGCTGTTTGAAGGAGATGTACTCAGGCGCGCAGTTGCTGTCGGGGGTCAACGCCTCGGAGTCGTCCCGTTCGACGGTGGGGTCGTCTCGTTGCGCATGCCGGGAGGACTGGAGGCGCCTTGCCCGCCGCGCTCGACATGGCTGATGCCGCCGCCGCCAGATCCGCCTGCGGACCCTCCTGCGCCAGTGCCACCGTTACCGGCCGCACCACCTGCGCTCGCGCCACCTGCTCCCGCGCCGCCCGATCCTGCACCAGCGCCTGCTCCCGCACCGCCGGCTCCCGCGCCTGCACCGCCCGCTCCCTGTGCGAATGCGGCGCCCACTGAGGCACTGGCCAGCATCGTGGCCATGAAGATCGTCAGAATTGTCCTACGCATAAGGTTTCTCCTTGAGGTTTACCAAGGACAAATCGTGTGCGGTTTGGACCGTTCCTAGGAATGCGTCTCAGTGTTGATATTGAGAGGGAACGGCGACTACGTCGAACTCCTCGGCAAGCGCATTCAAGGCCGCGCGCATTTCAGGACCTTGCATCGCCGGACCATGACGATGCGGCCCAGTCGATCTGGTCGGTTGACTGAGCCCCGATCGTAAGCGCCAGCAAGGCGATTATCCTTCGGAAAGACGACCGAGGTCTGCCGGTTGTTCCGGATAAAGGAACATCTGTCGCCTTATCTCGTTTTATGCGCGAGACTTAAAGAGGAAAACCAGATGGGCGCGACCATCGAACACGAGGGCAAAGGCAAGGACGGAGCATTCCGTCTGGAGGACGAGGTGGCTGCCTGGCGTAGCAGGCGCAGCCTGCGACAAGGAACCACGACAGGCAAAGTGCATGTGGTTCGTATCACGAAACGCGTGATCCCGGCGTCGCGTCCGTCAGCGGACCGCGCGCTCCTTACCGCAAGACCGCAGCTGCGCAGCCGGTAAACGTCGGAAAGGCGCATGACCGGCACGGCCAAAGCCCCATCAAAGAAACTCCAATCGAGAGGCTCTCCCGCAGCGGCCAAGCCAGCCGATCAAAAGCCACTCCCGCTGGGGGCGGGCGCGCGCATGAACGCCAGGATCGCCCTGGCACTGATATTAGTGGCGCTCGGACTTTGGACCGCCGCGAGTTTCCTGCCTGCTCTCGTTTGGGCGACCATCATGGCGGTCGCCCTGTGGCCGCTCTATCTGGCGTTCGCCACGCGCGTCATGGGCGGTCCTTCCGGAGCAGCGGCTTTTGCATTCACAGTCCTCGTCGCACTGATCCTGGTAACGCCAATTGCCCTTGCCGTGTACGAAGTCGCGCAGCAGAGCGATTTGCTGGCCGACTGGCTCAAGAGGGCGCGGGAGAGCGGCGCCGAAGTGCCAGACTGGATCGCCCGCCTGCCGATCGCCGCCGGGAGCATGGAGCAATGGTGGCGGGCCAATCTCTCGGATCCGAAGGCGGCTACGGAGTGGTTGAAGTCGGTGAATGCGGACAACGTATCCGACCTCTTCCGGACGTTGGGCGGTCAACTGGTCCACCGGCTGTTTCTCTTGTTTTTCTCCTTGTTGGCCTTATTCGCTCTGCTCCGCAGCGGCCGCTCGATTACGAGCCGCTTCCTTGAGACTTGCGACAGGCTCTTTGGAGACGCGGGAGAGTGCCTAGTCGAGAAGATGATCGACGCGACCCGTGCGACCGTGAACGGCACGGTGCTGGTAGCCCTTGGCGAAGGGATAGCGATCGGCATCGGTTATTTCGTGGCGGGCGTCCCCAATGCGCTGATGTTCGTCATCTTCACGACGGCGTTCGCGATGATCCCGTTCGGCGCCTGGCTGGCGTTCACCGTCGCGGCCATCGTCACGATATCGGAGGGCGGAAGCGGGGTCGCTGCGGCCGGAGTGTTCTTGTGGGGCTCGATCGTCATGATCGCTGGCGATCATTTCGTCTGGCCGACGGTGGTGAGCGGCTCGGCGAGGCTTCCCTTCCTGCTCGCGTTCGTCGGAATTTTCGGCGGACTGGCTGCGTTCGGCCTCATGGGTCTCTTCGTGGGGCCGGTCATCATGGCCGCGCTACTGGCGGTTTGGCGCGAGTGGATATTCCGGCCTCTACCGCAGGCGTGATGGAGGATATCATTGAAAACCCCGGCATAGCCCAATGTTAAAGGGTTGCCTGCTCCGCGAGTGGGACGCTGAGCGGCGTCGAGATCCAGGCAGCAAGCGCACGATGTAATCCCGCCATTTGCACACCGGATGGGCCTGCAGGCGTGCCGGCCCAGTATGGAAGCAGAATAATGTGTCTCATATCCGGCGGTCGTTGGAACGAACCTGCGCGCTTGGCAATGGTTCCATGAGGTAGCCCGCGAGTCTCTTGGGATCGTCGGCGTTTCGGGCCCGTTATCTGTCTTAACCGCAGCGGCAGCGAGTCATGGACGACAAGGCGTATAGACTAAAGCAGAGCCCGGCGCAGTCGGAACACGGATTAGTCAGGGTGCGGGGCGCGCGCGAGCACAATTTGAAGAACGTGGACGTGGACATTCCGCGCGATGCGCTTGTGGTGTTCACCGGCGTCTCCGGCTCCGGAAAATCATCCCTGGCATTCGGGACGCTGTATGCAGAAGCGCAGCGACGATATCTGGAATCCGTGTCCCCTTACGCTCGGCGCCTGTTTCACCAGATGGCCGTGCCCGAAGTCGACGAGGTCGAGGGGCTGCCGCCGGCTGTCGCGCTGCAGCAGCAGCGGGGCTCGCCGACAACGCGATCCAGCGTCGGCAGCGTCACGACGCTGTCGAACCTGTTCCGGATGCTCTATTCGCGCGCCGGCGACTACCCGAAGTCGCAACCTCTGCTTCATGCAGAATCCTTCTCGCCCAATTCGGCAGAAGGGGCTTGTCCGAAATGCCACGGTCTCGGCCGCGTCTACGACGTGACCGAACGCTCGATGGTGCCGGACGACACCCTCACCATCCGCGAGCGGGCCGTCGCGGCGTGGCCGACGGCATGGCACGGCCAGAACCTGCGCGATATCCTGACGACCCTTGGTTACGACGTCGACACGCCCTGGCGCGACCTTCCAAGAAAGGCGCGAAACTGGATCCTGTTTACGGACGAGCAGCCCACGGTCCCCGTCTATGCCGGCTATGACGCCAAGGAGGTGCAGAGAGCGCTGCGGTCAGCAGGTTACGGATCTTGCACGCCAGCACGATACCGGAGAGCGTCGCTCCCACGACGTTGGCCAGCACGATGACCCAGTCGCCCTGGATCGCGCCGTAAACGGTCCAGAGGCCCAGTCCCCGCGTAAGCGCAGCCAGCGTGCCTAGCGAGAGGTCGCGGGTCGATCCGCGCGGCCAAGCCTTCCTAACCTGCGGAATGTAGGAGAGCGATGCGAGAAAGGCGGCGACGCCGCCGACATAGGTAGCGATGGAGCCGGACATGGCGTGATGCCGTTCCTCGTTTCCTCAGCTGGCGCGCTTGAGGACCTCCACCTTCGCCTTCTCGATCTCCTTGTCGGGAGCTTCCTCGATGCCTGCGATAGCGTTGTGAGCATTCTTGGTCGCGAGGATGAGCTCGTCGAGTTTAACCTGAAGCGCCAGCGTATCCCGGTTCTGGGTCGCCTGGATCAGGAAGACCATTAGGAAGGTGACGATGGTGGTGCCTGTGTTGATGACGAGTTGCCAGGTGTCGCTGAAGCCGAACAGCGGTCCCGTGATGGCCCAAACCAGCACCGTGGTAACCGCGAGAAGGAAAGTGAGCGGGCGCCCGGAGATTCGCGACGTCGCTACCGCCAGTCGGGCGAACCAATCGCCATTCCGCTGCGACGCCGGTGATGCATTCCCGACAGGCAGGTGTGCTCGCATGATGACTCCTCCGATTAATTCGGCTCGACCTTGAGCTTGGGGTCGGAGGGCAGGACGCGCGCACCGGCGGCGTTCGCCGCCTTCTGCGTCGTGACGCCAGTGTCGGCGTGAACGACGCCGGCATTCTTGCCGCCGGTAAGCAGATAGAAGGCGGCTGCTGCGGGCACAGCGAGTCCGACCACGTCTAACGTCGACGTCCGCGCTTTCCTTTTCACTGCGCCTCCAATTCGCTTTTCTAACAACGACTTGCGCGGTTCGTTCCGTCGACGAGGATCGAACCCGGAACTCGCTTCGGAGTTATGGAGTCCGAATGTTGGATCGGACGGACGATGGTGGCCGATTGTGCACCCGGTGCTGGTTCGGACGAATGCTTCGCGGTTGCACCGGTTATCCCGGAAGGAGACGGACCATGCCGATACTTGAAGACTTCAAGGAATATGCGGAGCGAGCCACCGGTCTGCGCCGGCCTGGCAAGCGGAAGGCGCCCGAACTTGTGCGTTCAAGAAAGCCCCACACCGTTCGGTTCAAGGATGATGGGTTGATCCCGAACCATCCACGCTGGGCCCTGATCCTGTACAGGGGCGCGGTCGACTTCGACGGGGAGCACGATCCCGCGGCAGTGCTCGAAGACCTGTTCGAGGCGAACGGATGGGCCGACAGCTGGCGCGACGGCATCTACGACTATGTTCACTACCACTCCCGCATTCACGAGGTGCTCGGCATCGCTCGCGGTGAGGGCCGCGTCCGGTTCGGTGGCAGCAAGGGCCGGATATTCAAGCTGAAGGCAGGTGACGTCGCGATCCTGCCCGCCGGTACGGGCCATCAGTGCCTGTCCGCAGACAAGTACTTTCTCGTCGTCGGGGCCTACCCCTGGACGGGCAGGTACGACGAGTGCACGACCGTCGAGGATCGTTCGCGGGCGTTGAAGACGATCCCGAAAGTGCCGGTACCGCGAAAGGACCCGGCGTACGGCGCCGATGGTCCGCTCCCCAAGCTATGGAAAAAGCCGAAATGAGCGAGTATGTCATCCGCTTTCTGGCCAGCGGCGCGGTAGTCTCGGCCTTTGCCATGCTGACCGTCGGGACCAGTCTAGGTAATGCCCGCTTCATCAACCGCAGCAACGCACGAGCTAGGCAGACGGTGACCGGCCGGACGTCACCTCCCTGATCGCCTCGACGATCTGGTCAGGGTGATACGGCTTCTGCAGGATGAGGCTGCCGGGGACCGGACGCGGCGTGACCGGCGAAAAGCCGGTGGCGTAGATCACCGGAAGATTAGGATGATCCTGACGGCAACGTTCGGCGACCTGCCAGCCGTCGATCTTTCCAGGCAGCTTCACGTCGGTCACCAGAACGTCGGCGGCTTTGCGTCCGCACCAGGCCAGCGCCTGCTCGCCGTCGGCCGCATGGATGACGTCGTAGCCCTCGTCCCTGAGGACATCGACGACGAATTCGCGGATGAGGGTGTCGTCTTCGACAATGAGTATGCGCACCTGCAGCCGTCCTGAACGTTTTGATTTGCGAATTGCAAACTGCTAAATGTTTGCGCAGTTCCGAAAATGTCATAAGTTAATCGCCTTCTTGCTGCGACGCTTCACGATTGATCCGCATTAACGGGCATTCGCGGCGGTCTCGCGATATCCGGGCATGAAGCGACCTGAGGAGCCGCTGCGGTTAGGGCTGAACGGATGCTCCAGGCGTCGCGGTCGCCGCCTGGTTCGTGCTGCGCCAATTCGCGTCACGCTCTCGGCTCAACGAGCAGCGGCCCCGCGATGTCGCGGAGCCGCTGAGATCAAGACGGAAGAAGCTGGCCTAGGCCGCCGTCGACGCCTTGGCGTTGACGCCCTTGCGCAGCGCCACCGTGTTGAGCTTGGTGTTCGCCGCCTTTTCCTCGTTGAGGTTGGTGGTCAGGAAGCGGACGATCTCGTCGTGGCCAAGTTCTTCCGCCCAGGCGATCAGCGTGCCGTAGCGGCACATCTCGTAGTGCTCGACGGCCTGAGCGTTCGCGACGATGGCGGCGTCCAGCACTGCCTTGTCCTCGATCTCACCCGCGGTCTCGTCAGCTTCCTTGATGATGCCGTCGATGGCCGGGCACTTGGTGCCGCTGGGCTCCTTCCCGACCTTCGCGAACGCCTTCTCCAGCCGCTCGACCTGCTTGTTAGTCTCCTCCAGATGGTTCTTGAGGCCGGTGACGAGGTCGCGGTTGGTCGCTTTGTCGATCATCGTCGGCAGCGCTTTCAAGATCTGCTGCTCGGCATAGTAGATGTCCTGCAGACCGTGGATCAGCAGGTCCTCCATCGTTTTGATGTCCTTCGTGAAGAAGCCCATAATCGATTTCTCCTCTCGCAATGATGGTGAGGAACGCGTGGCGTCTCGCGGGGTTCCCATCTGCTACGATGCGTCAAGACGGAGGCCCTCTCGACGATCGAAGTGGGGTGCTGCTCATGGAGCCGATGGAAGCGCTGTCCGTCACTGAGATCCCCCGCGGGGCGGAGTGGCAGTACGAGCCGAAATGGGACGGATTTCGCTGCCTGCTGAGCCGCGATGGCGGACGAATTCGTATGCAGTCGAAGGGCGGTCGCGACCTCGTGCGCTATTTCCCAGAGGTCGCTGCCGCTGCGTCGGCCATGTCCGCCGAATCCTTCATCCTTGACGGCGAGTTGATCATCCACCTGGAGGAGGGCTACTCTTTCGGCGCACTCCTCCAGCGCATCCATCCCGCCGCCAGCCGGGTCAAGCGCCTTGCCGTCGAGACGCCGGCCTGCTTCATCGCTTTCGACCTGCTGCGGTCGGCCAGCGCCGACTTTGCGGGGCTTCCGCTTTCGAAGCGCCGCCCAGCGCTCGAGAAATTCGCGCGGCGCTATTTTGGCGGCAAGGACGTGTTCACGCTGTCGCCGGCAAGCCGCGACCGCGCCGAGGCGACGCGATGGCTGCAGCATGTGGAAGACGGTCACGACGGCGTCGTCGCAAAGCGGCTCGACCTTCCCTATTGCTGTGGCACGCGAGACGGGATGCAGAAGATCAAGCTGCTGCGCTCTGCCGATTGCGTGGTGGGCGGCTTCCGCTATGGCGAGAAGAAGCAGGGTGGCCGCAAGGTGATCGGCTCGCTGCTGCTTGGTCTATATGACGATTCCGGCCTTCTGCATCACGTCGGCTTCACCTCGGCGATCAAGACCTCAGACCGGCCAGGCCTGACCGAAAAATTCGAGAAGATTGCAAGCCAATGCAGCTTTACTGGCAAGGCGCCGGGCGGGCCGAGCCGGTGGTCTACGAAGCGATCCGCGGCGTGGCAGCCGGTGTGCCCCGTCAACGTCGTCGAGGTTTGCTACGACCATGTGTCCGGCGACCGGTTTCGCCATGGCACGAGGCTCCTGCGCTGGCGCCCGGACAAGAAAGCCTCGCAATGCCGGATGGACCAGCTTCGGCAAACATCGGTCAAGCGAGGCCGGGCCAGGGTCGCGAAGTCCGAGTCACGTCAGCGTGCGTGCGCGGCAGGATCGTGAGGCAGGGAAGCTACGTTGGAGCGAAGGATATAGGGAGGAATCACATGCAAAAGCCGACGGACGACCAGATCAAGACCCGCGCGCATCAGCTTTGGGAATTGGCGGGTAGGCCGGAAGGGCGGGACGACGAGTTCTGGCACGATGCCGAGCGCGAGCTCTCGAACCATAGTGCCATAAATTCGGAAGAATCCGCCGAGACGTTCACGGAGTAGCCCGCGCGGCTCGAGACAACCCGCTGACCGTTCCGTCAAAGTTTGTTCGCCAGCATGTTCCGCGTTGCCTGGCGTACCGCCTCGATGCCGCCGACACCGTGCATCAGTGCGATCTCGCCCTGCTGTTCATGGCGGATCGCATGAGCCATCAGACGCAGCTGCGGATCGCCCGATGAATGCAATTCGGCATCGGCCATCCGCACCGCGCCGGCATGATGCAGGCTCATCAGGCGGACGAACATCGCGTCGAACTCGGCGTCCGTGGCCTCGTGCAGCTGTTCCATCTGCGCGGCGGTAAGATAACCCGGCATCGCCGCGCGCTCCTCGCTGGAGCAGACCGGCATCGGCTCGGTGGACCAGCCGTCCCACCAGCGCGCGAAGATGCGGTTCTCGCCCACCTGCGACGCGACCATCAACGCCGCGAGAGCGCGCAAGTGCGGTGCTTGTGCACGGGCGGCAGCAAGCCGTGCCAACTCGATGCCCTGCTCGTGGTGCGTGCTCATGTGTCGGATATAGCGCTGGTCGTCGGCTGGATCGCCGCTCACGAGCGGCAACGGATCCGACATTCCCTCGGCCAGTCCGAGCGTTGTCGACAAGGCGAGGGCGCACAACGCCCCGATCGTCCAGCGTTGCGCGAACCGGACCTCACTGGTCGCCGGCGCCTGGCCGATCGGCCAGCGGAGCCACGCGAACAGCGGATAGATCAGGGCGGAGGAGAGATGGACCAGAAATCCGATCCAATAGGGCTGCTGCAGGGTGAATATCGGCTGCCGGAACGGAAACAGGGGGACCAGCACGAACCACTCGGTCGCTGACGTCAGGGCGGCCCAGGGCAGGGCGAGGCCGGCGAGAGTTGCCGGGTGGAGGCGCCCGGTCCAGCGGCCGAACAGGCCGAAGAACACCAGCGCCCAGGAGACGTCGGCCCATTGGTGAAAGGCGATGCCGATCGCAACCGCGGCAGCGCCCGGCTCGGACGACAGCACCGCGTCGCGCGCCGGGATCGCGGCGACCGTCATCCAGTCGACCAGCGGGTCGCGGCCGATCTGGCCTGCCGTCACCTGGCTCAGTAAGGTTGAAAAACTGCTGCTGACGATTCCGAGCTGGGTTGCCGCCAGCCAGCGCGATTTCGCAGGTGTCATGCGTCAAAGGGCTTCATCACCACCTTGATGCAGCCGTCCTGATCTTCGGATCAGGAGCCGTCTCGCAGCGGATGTCGCTTTTGCCGTGCCTGGTCAGCGCCTTCATCCTCGTCCCTCCACTTGAACAAACACATCAAAGCCGAGCGCCGAACGAAGGTTGCTATGGTCGATACAGAACTACAGTAGCTGGCCGATCGGTCGCTTCAGGTCGGTTAGGAACGGGTGACCGGCGGAACGATTGAGCTTCGTCAGAGCAATATCGAGGACCCTCCCATGCCCGCCAAGCAATTCGCCGTCGTCACTGGTGCCTCCACAGGAATAGGCCTGGAACTTGCAAAATGCTGCGCCAAGGATGGCTTTGATCTCCTCATCGCCGCGAACGAGCCGGCGATTGAGACGGCGGGGGCCGAGCTCCGGAAGCTCGGGGTCAGCGTGCAGGCTGTGGAGACCGATCTCGCGACCACCGAGGGTGTCGACAAACTTTGTGTTGCGGTCGGCGACAGGCCGATCGACGCGTTGCTCGCCAATGCCGGCGTCGGACTAGGAAAGGCGTTCCTCGATCAGGAATTTCGTCGGATCCGGAACGTCGTAGATACCAACATCACCGGCACGCTGTACCTGATCCATCGGGCCGCCAACGAGATGCTTCGGCGCAAGTCGGGACGCATTCTGATTACGGGTTCGATCGCCGGATTCACGCCGGGCAGCTTCCAAGCCGTCTACAATGGCAGCAAGGCATTCCTGGATTCGTTTTCCTTCGCGCTGCGCGAGGAGCTCCGTGACAGCGGCATTACCGTCACTTGCCTGATGCCTGGCGCCACCGAGACCGAGTTCTTCCGCCGCGCCGACATGATGGATACCAAGGTCGGAACGGAAGAAAAGGATGGTGCCGCTGACGTTGCGAAGGCCGGCTTCGCGGCGATGATGAATGGCGAGTCTGACATCGTGACGGGCTTCAAGAACAAAGTGCAGTCGAGCATAGCGAATGTCATGCCCAACGAGATACTGGCCAAGCAACACCGCAAGATGGCCGAGCCGGGCACAGCCAAGCAGTAGCATGGCTCGAATGTGCTGAATCCTTGCGCGCTAGAGCAGAGCTTTTAGCTTCTGGGCGTCGGCCGGGGCGGCGCTCTTTTGATCATTGTCGAAATAGACGTAGACGTCGCAACCTTGTCGCTTCCATGACTTGATACGCTTTGCCCATTGCGTCAGCGCCGGTCGCGTGTAGTGACCGTGATAGCGTCCACTCGGGCCGTGACCACGCACATAAACGAAGTCCGCCGTACGTTTCCAGGGCGCAGGCGCATCGTGATGGTCCGACAAACATAGCGAGATGTTTTGATCGGCGAGCATCCGGAGGATGCGGGATTGATACCAGCTCGGATGGCGAAATTCGAAGCTGTACCGACGTTTCTTCGACAGCAGCTTGAGGAACGAGGCAAGCCGGTCGGGATTTGCCTCGAACTGCGGGGGAAGTTGGAACAGGATCGGGCCCTCCTTGCCTCTCAGGCAGGAAATGCGATCCTCCAGGAGTTCAAGGCTGTTTTCGGAACGATCTGATAAGCGCTTCCAATGGGTAATGAACTTCGAGGCCTTCCAGGCAAAGACGAACTCTGGTCCGGTCTGCTCGCACCAGGCTTTCACCGCTTCGCGCGTCGGGGTGCGATAGAAGACGCCGTTCAGCTCGGCCGTGTCGAATTGGCTCGCATAGTAGCGAAGTTGTTCCTTCAGCGGCAAACTTTCCGGAAAGAATGGCCCTCGCCAGGAATCGTAATGCCAGCCGGATGTGCCAATCATGACGCGCGCCACTGAATTCTCCGTCGTTGGACGCGGCGACATGACGCCGCCGGTCTGACGGAGAACAGTTGGGCGGCAGAACCGTTGCTTGGCACTGCCGAGCCAGGCTGTAGCGTCTACTCCGTCTGTTCGACCGTAGCCGGCATTTTTGCGACCGACATCAGCGAGCGGGCCACCTGGTTCAACAGTTGGTCCGCATTTTCCTCCTCGGCCAGAGATTTCGACAACAAGCTGACGATGGCGCTGTGGCGGAGTTGCTGGGCGAGGTTGCGCGCGGTGGTGTAGCCGGCGATCTCGTAATGCTCGACTCGCTGCGCCGCCCCGATCAAGGCCAGGTCGGCGGCGGCATCCTCCTTCTCCTCGCCCTCGTCCATGATCTCCTGGCCTTCCTCGACGAGGCCCATCATACCCTTGCACGGCTTGGTTCGCGCGGACTTCCCGAGCAACTCAAAACACTCGTTGATGCGTTCCACCTGGGCTTCGGTCTCGGCGAGATGCTGCTCAAACAGCTCGCGAAGCTGATCGAAGCGCGCGGCTTCCGCCATCTTGGGCAGCGCTTTGGTTAGTTGCTTCTCTGCATGAAGGATGTCGCGCAGCTCGTCGATCAGGAGCTCACCGAGTCCGGCTTCGTCCACGGGCGGGGAGCTCTCGGTCACGATCGCCGACGCCGGGCCAGGCTCACCCGCCTGGATCGCAGGGGACTCGGTGAAGACCCACTCGCCCCCTTCGTTCCACGGCCCGCGCGTATCGATCTCGCCGTGATCGCCCGTTCCGGTCGAATCATTGAAGAACTGGTCGACGAGGCCAGGTGTCGGAGCGATGCGCCCGATGCTGAATGCCGGCTTCGCCATGCTTTCGAGCGCCAGCGAGAAGGCCTTCATGTGCGTGATCTCGCGGGTCATCAGGAATTGCAGCGCATCCTTTGTGCCGGAATCGTCGGTGAAGTTGATGAGCCGCTCATAGACGATCTTTGCCCGGGCTTCGGCGGCGATGTTGCTGCGCAGATCGACATCGAGTTCGCCCGTAATCTTGAGGTAGTCGGCGGTCCAGGCGTTTCCTTGCGAGTTGAACAGATTTACGCCCCCGCCGCCGGCGATCGCGATCAGCGGGTCTGCTTCGGCCGCCTCGCGATCGAATTTCATCGGTTTGAGATGCATGCGCGCAAGCGTTCCAACGACTTCGAGATGGCTGAGCTCCTCGGTGCCGATGTCCATTAGGAGGTCCTTGCGGTCCGGATCTTCGCAATTGATGCCTTGGATGGAATACTGCATGGCAGCGGCGAGCTCGCCGTTGGCGCCGCCGAACTGCTCGAGAAGCATGTTGCCGAACCGCGGATCCGGCTCGTCGACACGGACGGTGAACATGAGTTTCTTGACGTGATGGTACATTCCGGTTGCCCTCAGGGTACGAGAAAGTTCAGTTCTCGAACCGGTGGCTGTCGACCTTTGTTCCTAATTCAGATGTCAGTGCCATCAGGTTGTCTAGGTGGCGACGCTCGCTCTTGCTACTTCGCTTCCTGCACCTGCGTGCGGTCTTTCTCGACTTCCTCTGCGTCCTTGTCGTCGATGCTCATCAACGAATTGTCGGCTCCGCCGTGGACCTTCAGGAGTTCGTCGAGCTTTGCGTGAATGGCTTGGGTATCGCGGTGCTCGGCTCGCTGAATGAGGAGCGTCATTCCCCACGTGGCAAGCGTTGCCATCGAATGCCACTCCAGGCCGTTTCCAAGGGTGAGCCAGCAAACACAATAGATCAGATAGACCACGAACGCGGCCGGACGCGACATCGCGACACCGAGTTCCGTCAGCCAACCTTTGGCGTGGGCAGGGGGCATTCCCGCAAACGTCGAGTGAGGGACGGAGTTCCCGCCGAGGGACAGTTGGAGATTCCGCCGGCCGTCTCTGACCGCTCGGATCAGGATCGGGGCCGCCTCTGAAAAGCGGCGGCCCGAGGCCGCCGCAAGCGCATGGGCACCCCGCCGCAGCGGGGCGGGTCGTCATCGCCGTCCAGCTGCAGCGGAGAGAAGCTCACTGCGGTACGGTCATGGCCGATCTTCGCGACTTCCGCTCTACCCCCAACAACGGACGCGCCGACGGCTGCCGAGACCTTCGGCTATGGGCCAGAAGCTGACACCGCTGCCGTTAGGTCGGCGGCGTCGGCTGAGGTGCTGGCTGAGGCGGTGACGTTGCGGGATGCTGCGACGATGTAACAGGGGGCTACCGCTGCGGAGCCGTGCCGGGCTGCTGATCACCGCCTCCATGCGGGACACAGGTCCCCACGTTACTCAGCAGTCGTTTGGCCTCAATGTCGCGGGCCTTCTTGTAGTCCTTGCGCCGGTCGATCCTTGCCGCCGCCTGACGATCCCACGCATCGAACGCATCCGCATAGTGCTGTCGCATTTGCTCCTCGGCGGCGAGACAGTCGGTGAACTTATCGAACACCAGATCGGTGTTGACGGGCGCGACGCCGCCTACCAAGACCACCAACATCCACTTCATTGTTTTTTCTGCCTACGTTCGTGCCCGTTCTTGCCACTGACAAGCACCCGGCCAGCGTTGCTGACCGGGTTAGTCAATGCGGAGGAGAGCAATGATCGTCATCGATGTCCGGCAACGGGTCATGTTCTTTGCCGTTCCTATCGGACAGCGGACTTTCTGCCTCCGGTGAAACCCCGCTACTGTCGCGCAGCGTAGGAACGTCCAGAGCGCCGATGGCTTGGTTGTCATGAGAAAAGCGCAAGAATACCGCGAGTTGGCTGAGCGTTGTAGGGCCGCAAAGTTGGCTGCAAATGAAGGGCGAGCCAAACATTCGCTCGCAACCCTAGAGCGTAGCTACTCCACCCTCGCCAGCAGCGCCGAGATTGTTGCTCAGGCTGAGGCTCGCTGGGCAACTGCGAACAGCCTCAAGCAGCCGGAGGAATGACACCCATGCAAGCGAAGATCGAGCCGATGATTGATGCGCTGATGCACTACGACATCGAGACGGCCGTTGCATTCGAGCGGCTAGCCGCCAACGAGATTGATGGCGACCTCAGGGCGTGCCTTGAGGGCTTAGCGACAGCCTACCGGAAGCTCGCTGCGTTGCGGGCGGAAGAAATAGGCCTGCCGCCACCAAACAAGCCTTCACGTCAGGTAGGTCCCATGGCGAGCGGTTGACACGAACCTGCCAGCCCTTCGCCCGCTCCGGCCTGCGGAACTTCTTGAGACTATGGCTTCGTTCAGCTGGCTACAACCACCGAGATAAGTTCCGCGCGGGTGCCGCCGCCGCGCTGATAATTGCCAAGTTTTCCCGGAACTGGTTGCGTCCTCTTAGTCATCCTCGATAGAAGGGATACGATCTACTGGCTCGACTCGCCCATGCCCAAAGAAAAAGAACAAGCAGGCCGCAAGGTCACGTTTGAGCACCATTTGCCCGCGCAGATAATGGCCATCGATGGGACTTGGCGTCGCTCATGCCGCGTCAAGGAAGTCTCGGAAGCCGGCGGGATCCTTCAGGTTGAAGGATCAATCGAAGGACTGGCCTTAACGGAGTTCTTTCTTGTCCTCTCTTCGACCGGCCTTGCCTATCGCCGGTGCCTGCTCGACAGAGTGAACGGCGATGAGCTGGCGGTCACGTTCCTCCGACAAAAGAACAACGCCAAAAAAGCGTCAGAGCCTCCCGCTTAGTCCAGTGAGGAGTGCCCATGCTGCCGATTATTCCCAGTTCTCGGGAACCTTCTGCTTCTGTGCACTTTGTAACGTTCAGCGAAAATGTAAGTTGGGGGCGACCTTGCCGGAAGTGCCATTAATCCTTGTCGTCGAGGACGACGACGCCATCCAAGGGATTGTCGAGGATGCGCTGAGTGAGGGAGGCTTTGAGACCGCCATCGCCAGGAAGGGAGTGACTCTACTCAAAGGCGGGCTTGTTGCGTATCGGAGCCTTGTCACTGACATCAATCTACTCGGAAGGTTCAATGGTTGGGAAGTAGCGCGAGCGGCCCGCGAGGTGGATGCCGCGTTCCCGGTGATTTACATGTCGGGAATGGCGGCCGACCAATGGGCCGTGCAAGGCGTTCCGAACGGCATCACGCTGACGAAGCCATTCGCCTCGGCGCAGCTTGTGGCAGCGGCCTCGCAGCTACTCAATCAAAGTTAGTCGCTTCTTACCGGCACCGGAAGCATCGGATGAAGCATGCATCGATACTCCTCGTTGAAGATGAAGCCCTCATTCGGATGATGCTCGTAGATATGGTTGAGCAGCTTGGGCATACCGTCATTGCCGAAGCCGGGAGTGTCGATTTAGGCCGATCCCTTGCGGAGATTGAGGACTATGATTGCGCGATCCTCGACATCAATTTGCATGGGTTCAATGTGAGGCCCGTCGCCGAGGCCGTGACAGGACGCGGCCTTCCACTGGTATTCGTGAGTGGTTACGGCACGAAAGGTGTGCCTGATGGCTTTCAAGGAATGCCTGTCCTGAACAAGCCTTGCTCGCAGGAAGCGCTCAAGCGAACTATTGACGCTGTTCTATCCGATGCACAGCATGAAAAAATTCGAGACATCGGCGACGAAGGATCGTAAGCCGTCACCGCTCGACATCGCTTGCCGAACTAAACAGGTCTGGGGGTACATACCTGCTGAATAGGATTTATGATGCTTGGAAAATTGCTGTGAACGTTGGCTATCCGGTCAAAGGCGCATTCAAACCCGAATGAGAGACACGACGCTCGAAGCTTCCGCTTCGGGTCATTCTCGTCGTTTTGGCTGTCCGACAGTTACTTCCGGTATAACCTGACGAGCGGACATTCGCAGTGTTCGACGGCATGTCGCAAAAGGGCCAGAACCGGAAGCGGCGTAAATCGTTAAAGTTCGAAACATCTGCCGAGCTATCCCTCAATACTGGCTGGGGTAGAGCGATGAAAAGTGAGCCAAGCTGTCAGCGCCGTTGAAGGTCCCATGAACGAAATGGAGCTGCATGCCTATGGCAAACTCGCGCAAGCTCTCGCCGAGAGAGCTTACCAGCTTGCCGAGGGCGATTTAAACGCTGACGCTTTGGCGTCCCAATTTCCCAACGCTCCGCGTCCGATCTTCGCTCATAATGACACGTTCACATCGCTTGCGCTTGTTCTGTGGCCGCTCGGCATTCTCAGACCACTTAATCCAGGACCCAAGGGATGGGCGAGTGCTTTTGCGTTTGAGTGCAGCACAGAAGAGGCCGCTCAAGTGGCCGAACGCAATTCCCAAAATGGCGGCCCAAGCTTGCCTGAATTGCTGGAAGCCTTCATCGACTTCTTTGATAGTTATGGAAAAGACTATCACGACTTTTCCAGCGCCATATACGTGCCATTCGGGCGAAACGGACGAATGACTCAAGTTCTTAATGCCCTTGTGCCGCTTGGCTATGTTGAGAAAGCGAACGAAGGATATATTTGGACGGATGCCGAGCCCGTTATGCGCATTCTATACGGCTTCAAGGGTCTGTCAGACCCGGATGCTTTCGATCCCAGAGCGTGAGCGCGACCACACCGGAATATTTTCATGGACACGTTCTTTACCGACGAGCAGACGCGGGAAGTGATTGCGACGTTGGAGGACCACACTCCCGGTATCTGGGAGCGAATGAAGAAGATGGCCGCGACCCCGGACCGCCCGCACGATGAGGCGCAGGAATTAGAGCAGGGAGCCATCGTGCGCGTGCTGACCATCGTTCTGCCGATGTTGCCGTTCGTTGCGCAAGCTCAGGACCCACTCGAAGCAAGAGCACGCTTGAGTATAGACTTGGGTGATGCCGTGCGCACTGCAGTCGCATCGGAGAAAGACGGCTCCTAGATCAACGCGGTGACCGCTTTGGGTCAAAAGGCGAAGTCGCAGTCGGCCTGGTATCTCTGCCGTTATGCCACCCGGTCACCCAACGTGCTCGGCATGTCTGAGAAGGGCCAAGCTCGGCGTGACCGTCCTCGCTGCCGAGCCATCTGCATGGCGAGAGGTACCGACGCAAAAAGACGATGAAAACGAAAATCAACCAAACGTCCGTTCGATTACACGATCTCAACCGCCGCATCGTTTCCAGGCATTGCGAAGTCATCGTCCAGTTGGAAAATCCGGCGCAATACTAAGCCTGACACGAGCAACCACACGTCAGGCCTATTGCCCTCGCCAATAACCACCGTCGCATTTTGATCGGGCAGCGCTCGAAGCGCGTCTACAAGTTCGCGAACTGTCATGTGGCACCGTCCTCTCGGCTAGAGGCTGCCTCAATGGCAAGTCGAGACCGGCGAGCACCTAAGCATCGCGTGAACAATTCACGGTCACGTGCACTGGCCGCTCGGATCTGTCGTCCAAAGGTTTGCACCTGATTGCAACGCTCAATTTGATTTCGATCAATGACCGAAGACCAATACGAAGATGGCAGCTACGGTGAAAACACCCGCCGCAACAACAGCCGCACTCACTAATAACTCCCTACCCATGCCCACCATTTAACGGAGCTTAGGACCGAGCGCCTGTGCAGATTGTGCCAAAAGCGGGTAATTTGGGAAACGGGGACCGCCATAAGTCAGCTATGGGTCAATATCGCCCCTCCCATCGCTCGAAGTGGACGCGGTACGTCTCCAATCGTCTGAAAGCGGAAGAGGGGTCGGAAGGGCTCCGAGCTGAAAATGACCAGCCTCACAAGTTGAGGAGGTCAACATGACCGATGTTCTGAACGTAACCTACGCCGTCTCGAAGCGCACTCCCTGGAATAAGGGAAAGATCGCCGGCGCGAAGCCGCCGCTCCGGCCAAAACATGTCTGGTCAATCCGCACCAAGCTCCAGGTGGAAGGCCGGATGCGTGATCTGGCGCTGTTCAACGTTGCCATCGACAGTAAGCTGCGCGGCTGCGACGTTGTAGCACTGAAAGTCGATGACGTTGCCCCGGGTGGGTATGCTGCCGACCGCGCGAGCGTCCGACAGAAGAAGACCGGCCGGCCAGTCAAATTTGAACTGACGGAATCCACCCGCCAGGCGATCGATGACTACCTCCGGGCAACCGGTAAGAAGTCGGGCGCATACCTGTTCACTGGTCGACGGCAGGCTGGACACATGACAACCCGCCAGTACGCCCGGCTCCTATCTCACTGGATCGCTGACATCGGATTGGATCCGCACCTGTTCGGGACGCATTCTCTTCGCCGCACCAAAGCGACCTTGATCTACCGCCGAACCGGCAACCTGCGAGCCGTGCAGCTCCTATTGGGGCACACCAAGATCGAGAGTACCGTCCGGTATCTCGGCATCGAGGTCGATGACGCCCTCGCGATAGCGGAACAAGTCGACGTCTGATTTAGGGGGCAGAGCAGACGGGCTCTGCTTTGCCCTCGCAGCCGGCTTCGGGCCAGAAGCGGAAAGTGGCACGTCGGCCCAATGGTGCCCGGTCAGGATGAACCGACTCCCCAGGTAAAGCTGCTCACCCCCCAATCACGAAAGGGACCTTCAGGACGGCACTCAAGCTCCCAATGGGTGTTCTCGCCGACGTTTTCGTACGTCCAATCGATTTCGACGCTCTTGGTCAGCCGATCGATCCGGCCAGAGATGGTCGGCCTCCCATTCGCGTGTTGGCTGCTGAACCCGACAAGCAAGGGAGTAATCTTCGTGATCGGTACGATCTTGTCCTGGAACGACACTGTTTGATCGACGTCGCTCACAATGATGCTTAGATTGGAGAGGGGCGTAAATTCCAACTCTGCTCCGGGCTTACCCACCAACCTACTCGTTCCAGTGCAGCGTAAAGTTATTTTCGAGCTTTGCTGCTGCGCGGCGACGGACTGCATCGATGCAAGCAACAGGAACACGCACACTAGTCTCATCGACCACAGGCCTCGTTGCTATGTCAGATGCTGACTTCATGGGCTGGCATCATAGCTGCCGAGAACCACCGGCGCAAAGGTCCGCTTTGGGTCACTTTCGGACTTCCACGCGGTCCAAATCGAAGTCCGCTCTTACTGCACCAGCAGACATGAGCGGCGGAAGGCCCAAGGATGGCGGTCCGCCCGCAAGTTGTCCGGGTCCTTCTGAGTTTGCTGCATGCGCGGGGACCGCGCGACGGCCCGCCCTAAACGTATTAGCATTTTCGCAATCTCATCTAAATTTCGTACCGTATCGCACACAGAGGAGCTGCCGCGCCCGGCAGCGTGGCGCTGACCGAATACGAGAAGCATCTGATGATCGATGTCTACCTGCTGTCATAAGCGCCTTGGCGGTAAGGTCCCTCACTGCGGCCAATCCTTACAGAGCGTGATGCCGATCATGATCAGGGAGCCGATTGCGACCACCACGGGGCAGACAAACGGCAACTCCTCCAGCACGCAGATAACGACCGCCCAGGCGCGGAGGTTTTCTTCGTATGCGCGAAGCGCCAGCCTGCCACACCCATCTGACATCTCCGTTTGGCCCCCAGCAGCGGCGGTCTCACTCTTCAGCGAGAAGCGATCTCCGGCTATAGCCCATTCGGATGTATCCCTGGGTCAAGGTGAAGGAACCCCTGCATGGTCTGCTCGGCCCCTTGCAGCCGATCAGCGCCGCTGCAGTAGGCCGTGAGCACGCTGGTAGCCCCGCGCTCCTGGCGCTGTGCAGGGCTTTCCTACAGCCTCGCCCTGACGCCTTCAGCGCCAGGTGTGCGCGTTTGCCGTCCGTGAGGTCGAGCTGTCCGCGTTCTCAGCGGCCGTCGCCCGCGCATTGTGATGGGACGCAGGATGACTTCTGCCGCACGATCGATGCGGCGCGCACGCCTGATGGCGTCTCGCCGAAGCGCCGGCGGAACGAGCGATTGAAATGAGAAACGTCACCAAAGCCGACTGCAAACGCGATATCGATGATGGCCAAATGCAGATTGTGCGGGTCAGTCAGCATCGCGAAGGCACGCTCAAGCCGGCATCCTGCAAGGTGCTCGGTGAACGACTTTCCAGTCCCCTCGAGCAATTTTTGCACGTATCGCCGCGACATACCGACTGCTCCAGCGACATGGTGCAGATCGAAATTGGGATCGCTGGAGCGCTTCGCGACCTCCGCCAGGATCGCCTGTAGCTTGGCTGCCTTCACACCACGCTCCGCAACGATGTTTGCAGCTTCGGCGGTCGGTCCGAGCGTCGCGGCTACGAGATCGAGTAGATGTGCGCCGACGGTGGAGGCGAGTTTTGATGACGATGTTTCTTTGAATGATGCGAGCGACCGCAGGTAGAGGTGAAGCAGCCGAAGCGCCGGTCCAGGATGCACCGGCCGACCTGATAGATCTTCCGGCTGCGCGACCAGAGACCTAAGGGCGGCAGCCTGCACGGTCACGAATCTGACCCTGGCGCCGCGCGACCCAAATACTCGCAGCGGCCTTCCCCGGTCAACCAAACAAGCGGAGCCGGCATTGTAGACATGCTCCTCGCCGACGTTTGCAAATTGGACCGGTCCAGCCTCGACGATGTTCAGTCCGAATTGCTCACGGCTATCCTTGAGGTGGTATTTGTGACGGATAAACTCGACCGGCCTGGTGCTAATGCTACAAACGCCAACCGTGCCGAGCGGCAAGTAAGTGACGTCGATACGCGGGCGGCCGCCGCTGTGATCTATCACGTCCAAGGCGAGGTTCAGCCGCGCAAACTCTTCACGGAACGTGGAGAACCGTAAGCGCTCCGGCAGCATCTCAGTCGACCACCGCACAAGGGGAGATGACGTTGGCATGCTGGCCTCCCGTTTCGGCGCCAACCACGCAAGAACGACTGAGCTGCCCGAACGAAATCTGTAAATTACTCGAAGACGCCAACTCGTCTCACCAGATTATAACGCACCGCAGCTCCGGTGCAGGTGTGAGGTGGATTACAGATGGAGGTAAGCTCTCAAGAAAATGATGAGGAATTTCCCGTCAGGCTTTCGATGCTGACACGGTTCGCATCGAGGTTGCTATGATGCGCGAAATGCCGCAACGGCACGAAGAATTTGCGTGTGCAACTTTCAGGATGCGCATGTGTAATCCACAGCCGATACGACTTGCGTCACTCCTCAAAAGGTGAAGAAAACGCCGTGCCTGAAGGCCGCCAACCGAGACGGCTTGCTTCTTTAGCAAGCCCACATCATCCGCGAGCTGCGTGCGGACGGAAAAGCCAGTCTACGTTCCATTGCAGAGGAGCCGAACGAAGCCGGCAACTCGGTTGCGCGCGCGGAAGGCTCGGTTTGCTCGGTTCAGCGGTTGCGAGTGTCTTGACCATCGCAAGATCGAATGGGGTTGGGATAGAAGCAGCGATGCGGGCCCGAATGGGATCGCCCAAAAATGTCACTGCAATCGTGATCATCACTACAGATACTAGGACTACGAGCACATCAGTCATGATGCGCCTCCAAAAGTGCTTCGTCATGATTTGAACCCTCACAACCAATGACGCGCGCGTGCGCAGCTAAATTTCGCATGCAAGGGTATGTGAATGGGAGTTCGCCGCACGTAGCGGATCGTCCCTTTATAGCGCAGCAGTCACCAACTATGTAGCAGCGATCCCGACCCAATTTAGCCCGGATGCGTCAAAACTGATGTCCTCGCAGCTTCCACGTCGTGCATCGCACGGACACGACAGGATGGTCGAGGTCCTATGGAGGGCGACGAAAAGCGCGGGGACCGTGCGACCGAACCTATTGAGAATATCTGGCGCGAGAAAATCCGTAGTTGCAGTTGCAGAGGACATGCATCTGTTTCGGGCGTGCGCTCATATCATCGCGCTAGGCGGTCTACGTTGAACTGAGACATTGTGCCGCAACCGATTTGTAAACTGTGGTTGAGGCTCGTCTTGCGTGCCAATGTTCTCATCACGCCGGGCTCAAGCGACTGAGCTGATTATTCCATCGAGATCGAGGAGTAAATTTCATGGCGCAAATTCTTGCTCATAACCTCAAACCCGCCGCGACCTGGGGGTCCGGCGGCGCGTCCTACGATACCGTGAGCCAAAGCATAGCAGACGCCATTGATCACGTCGTGAATCGAATCTGGCCGCAACCGGGAGAGCGCATCCTTGACGTTGCGACAGGCACGGGCTGGACTGCGCGGCGGTTATCTAATCGAGGCGCAAAGGTGACTGGTATCGATATTGGCGAAGGCGTTATCGAGGCGGCGAAACTGATTGCACCGGAGATCGACTTCAAGCTCGGCGATGCCGAAGCGCTGGAATTTCCGGATCAAAGCTTTGACTGTGTGACTTCGACGTTCGGTGTCATGTTTGTCTCGCGCCCCGAGGCTGCGGCTGCCGAGTTGGCACGTGTCACGCGCAAGGGCGGGCGACTGGGGCTGGTCACTTGGCTGCCTGGCAGCGCGGTTGAAGAAATATTCCAGACAATGCGGCCATACATGCCGCCACCGCCTGACAATCCTCCTCCTTCGCCATTCGCGTGGGGCCGGGAAGGCCGCGTTCGGGAATTGCTTGGCGATACATTCGATCTGGCCTTTGAACCTGGCACCACGGTACTCCGCATGCCGAGCGGCCAAACGGTATGGGACATATTTGTGACTGGCTATGGTCCGACAAAAACGCTGGCCGCGTCGCTCGACCCTGAAAGGCGCACGGCACTTCAGCGAGACTTCATCGAAATGCATGAGAAGCACCGCTCGCCGGTCGGGTTAGCCATGCCGCGCGACTATCTCTGTACGATTGGAACTCGAAAATAACGCACCCGGCACTGCGTGCCCATCAGCCATCCTGCGCAACGCATCCGCATTCGATGAGCTTCCTCGTTGACGGATGCTAGGGACCTTGGCCGTCGTCTCGCCCGCCCGTCTCATTCGTCGTTTGCTTCACACCTTTTGCGAGCGCCCATATCAGATGATCCTGCCAAGGGCGATTGCGATGCGCAAACAGGTGCCTTACCGAGGTCAGCAACGCGGCGCTTCGGGGCCCGTGTTGGCCAGCCGCAAATCCTAGACCGCCTTCGCGCTGACGCTGCAATTGGAGTATCCGACCGCGACGCAACAGGAATGACGCCGATGACCGCGACCGTCGCGTCCCTCGCCAAACCGGTCCCTCGACCTCGATCCAAAAGGACCGCGAGCGTCAGTGCGTCGGCATTGGCACAGCACCTCGATTGCAGCCGCTGAGGCTCAAGCCGCCGATGCTGACCTACATCAGAAACGACGCCTGAGTATCGATGCGGTGACCGTGGCGATTCGGGATCGGCCGGGCCGGGGAAGCCGCCATGGTAAGCCCACTGTTGCCGCTCACTGCGACCAATCGTTATAGAGCGTGATGCCGATCATGATCAGCGAGCCGAGTGCGACCGCCGCCGGGCAGATAAAGGGCAACTCTGCCAGCACGCTGATAAAGACCACCCGGAAGCGGAGAGTTCTCTTCATATGCGCAAAGCGCCAGCCTGCCACACCCATCGGACATCTCCATTTGGCCCCCAGCAGCGGCGGTCTCACTCTTCGGCGCGAAGCGATCTCTGGCTATAGATCATTCGGATGTATCCCTGGATCAAGGTGAAGGAACCCTTGCAAACCTATCAAGCAGGCTGGATCGATCGGAGCAGCGAGCGGCGGGCTCTTGAGCCGACGTCGAAGCCAAGCGCGCAGGGCGAGCTGATCCAGCCGCAGTGCCGCCGGTCAGGAACGCCTCAAAAAACTTCTGGCGCTGCGCTGCGTCAAGCCGCGCCCGGCCCTGCATCGTCGCCTCGGTCAGATCAGTGCGCCGCATGTCGCGTGAACCTTTACCAGATCCCCTATGCGCTCGCGCTCGCTCAACGCCACTGGCGTTGATTTGTTGGGGCACAACAAGCCGCCCAGTGGACTGCCGCTCACAAAGGTGATGTGAGCGAGGGTCTCTGGCTAACAACCTCGATGTTAGCCGGAGCAGTCCTCAAAGGCGGCCAGGAAGCTAAAAGCGGAATTCAGCAAAGGAAAGTCGAAAACAAAAATGCCAAATATGCTGAAGTCCTGCGGTCGCGCGTACCCCGCGGAAGGTCCGGTCCCCAAAGTACCTTGAAGACCAAGATTCCTATCATCGACCTCGATGCGAGCGCATTAACGCGGGGGCCTCCTTTGTGTCCGGCACGTTGTCCACCGCAATCGGTAGCGGCTTGCCTCTCTCACTTGGGGCGGCGCATCGCCGCGTGCTGCAGCCGGAACTATCACCGAGGAGTAACACCAAACTTGAGGCGCACAACGGGTGGGATTAGGCTTCCGGCAAAGTGAAGAAGCAATGGCCTGATAACCCGGCGGTGGTCTACATGCGCCATACGATTAAGACCGCACCAAACGTCGTCATCCTCGAGGCGTCACACGCGCGGCGGGGATTTCCAATTTCCGGGATCGCCCGAACCCTCGTCACGGCGGCACTCATCGGGTTCTGTCTCAATGCCGACGTCGTCGCCTATGTGGCGCGCTACGCCGCTCAGCAGGAGTTATCTAAGTTCATCACGATCGTCCCGCCGGTCATGGCGCAACAGACGCCATTGTCGAAGGACGACGAGGCGGCGCAGCTCAAGCAGGCGGTCGACAGCGCGACAGCGCAACTGCGGCAGTCTCTGCAGCAAGAGCACGCGAGGGCTGAGGCGCTCGAAAAAGAACTTGTGAAGGCATGGCGGTACGTCGGGAAACTGCTGTCGATGCCCAACGGCGAGGCGCACCAGTTCAGCCAAGCGGTCGACAGCGCGACGGCGGTACTGTGGCAGTCTCTGCAGCAGGAGCGCGACAGGGCCGAAGCGCTTGCAACCGAACTGGCGGACGCGCGGCGCTCCATGGAACAGAAACCTGCCGTTGTGGAAGAGAGGCCCGGTGTCTCCTTGCCCGCCTGGGCAAACAGCTACGCCGCCTTCGTGAACCCCGCCCAGACCGCAGGTCAACCGGACGTGGGCACGGAGAACAGCAAATCGGCAATTAAACCAGGCGAACCAGCTCGCGTTGAACACAAACCGCGCGGGGGCTACGGCTGCCAGCACTTTCAGACCTACGATCCGGCATCCGGAACTTACATCGGCTATGACGGACGGCGGCGTTCCTGCCCATAAGTGCGGGGCGGTGTTTCGGCAACAAGTCTAGCTGACCTGCCGCTATGGGCAGCGAGATGCAGTCGCCCTCACTCGGCTGCTGCGGCTCCCTGACGACGTCACCGAACGTGTCGTCTTGTCGATCCATCCGAAGGCCATGCCGCGGTCCTGACGACGGACTAGCAGCGAGATGTCTGGATGCGGGCGCCGTGGGATGATGCGAAGGCGCTGCAACGGCAACTGGCAGATGACGCGCTCAAGATCGCAACGCGCGGGGCCGACAAAGAGGACCGCGCGGCGGCATCGTGATTGGGATGTCTTGACAACCTCAAGCCCGTCATCACGTCGTTTCAGGTTCTACTGCGATCTGATGGAGGAGATCAAAAATAGAGGTGAAGTGGTGCGCGCAGTAGTGCGGCGGCGCATATCAGTGCCACCGATAGTTAGTCTTGAACTTGCCTATTTGCAGCTCAGGATGGTCTGCGAATTGATCGCGTTGGCCTGCCTGACCGCGCACGGTGATGTGCCGGAAACGACGAGCAAAAGACTGACGAAAGCCTACAATGCCGACCAAATCATGAAGGCACTGGAACACCTTCACCCGGACTTTCATCCGATTCCGGGAAGGCAAGTGCACGATCAAACTGGCAAGGTAGTGGAGGTAATCCCTGTCGATGAACCGCACCTAACCAAGCGCGAGCTTCAACGATTGTACGGAGAGTGCGGCGACTTTCTCCATAGAGGAAACATTGAGCAGCTTATGAAAGTCCGGAGGCTGCCGGAGGTTTCTGAGATCGACACGTGGTTCAAGAAGATCACAGTGGTCGGATCAGACCTTCGGGCTTGACGCCGTTGATCGGCTGCACGGCAGCCAATTCGACAAGACCAAGCAACTCGAACGGGCTGAGCATAGTTGGCAGCGCAGGCGACGCGATGGAGGTGCCGAACAGGTTCCAGCTCAGGCTCGGACCACCATCGTCATCGTGGGCAGCCCCGTCGTGAACATGGCCTTCCGAATTGTCGCCGCCATGCGAGTGGACATGGCCCGCGAGCTGATCGTGAAAATGCACGGAACCGCTCAAGGACACGGCCGGCTCAGGCATGGCGCCGAAGACAGCTTCCACTTGAGAGACGGAAATCGAGGTGCCCTGAAGCAGAAACGCCGATATCGCCAGGAACATGATTGTTCTGGCGAATTGACGAAAGCGTTGGAGACGACCGCGCAACACGCGCACCATTTAAGAAGGTTTTTGCTGGTTTTTCAAGCGACGAGAGCGCATCCGGAACTCGGGCAATGCCGCGGCACCGCAGGCGCCACAGAACCCGAACTCCCATCACGCGAGGCACAGAGCAGCACTCAACCTGACCCATCGGTAGATATTCGATCGAGTCGTAGCCGATGCCGATGATCGGTCAGTAGGCGTGCCCCGCCCAGGACGGCGGCCAGCGTTCCCAGCCCGGTCCCGCCGGCAATCAGAAACATGATCAGCAGTTGATATTTTACTGCATCGACCGGCTCGACGCCCGCGAGAATCTGGCCGGTCATCATTCCCGGCAGGGAAACAAGGCCGATCGCCGCCATGCTGTTCATGATCGGCATGAAGCCGCTTCTCAACGCGTCCCGTATGATTGGCAGCAGGGCTTGGTGGCGGGTGCCGCCGAGCGCAAGACAAGCTTCTATGGCGGCTCGTTCGCGCACCAGGCTGTTCGTCAGCACGTCCAAGCCCAAGCTTATGCCGGTCATGGTGTTGCCCAGGATCATGCCCAGCAAGGGCAGCGCATAGCGCGGATGATACCAGGGATCCGGGCGTATCTCCGCTAAGAGCGCGAACATGGTAACGGTACCGGCGGCGAGCAGCGTGCATCCGCCGCCCAAGCCGTAGCTCCAAATGCTAAGCAGGCGCCGCTTCTGCCGCGCGACGATCTCCCGCGAGGCGAAGAGAACCATGATGAAAGCGGCGAGCGCGGTCCAAAGCGGCGATACCGCGGCAAACAAGAACGTCAGCACGTATCCAACAAGGACGAGCTGAACCACCATCCGCACTGTCGCGATGGCCAGTTGTTTTTCAAGCTTGAGGCGGAGAACAAGCGAGAGAACGCCGTCCATCACGACAATGAGAGCGGGGAGGGCCAGATCGCCGTACGAAAGCTGGATGTAGGTCACGGCTGATTATCCTCGATGCCACCATCGGGGCCCATCGCAAATATCCTTGACCCGACGCGGCGGGCTTGAGCGTCATCGTGGGTGCTCCAGATGACGCTGGTTCCATTCGAAATGCGTTCGGCGATCAAGGATTCCACGGCCGCAGCGGATGCAGAGTCGAGCGCCGAGGTTGGCTCGTCCAGCAGAAGCACCCGCGATCGCAGCATGAGCGCCCGCACTAGCCCCAATCGCTGTCGCTCGCCGGTCGAAAGTCTTTGGATCGACCAAGGTCCGCAGTCGTCCGGCAGTCCCAAACGTTTGACCAGCGCCAGGGCATCATCCCAGGCCGTAAAGTGTTCCTGCACGGTGTCGGACCACCAGCCAGGCTCGGCTGCGAGATAGGTCACTTGTTTTCGCCAGGCGGGGGCGGGCATCGCCTCCCTGGGCGTTCCGTCCAGCTTGACCGTTCCTTCGTTGGGATCGAGATCCGCGATGGAGCGGAGCAGCAAGGTCTTTCCGATTCCGGAAGGCCCCTGCAGGGCGACGCATTCGCCGTCCGGCAGGTCGAATGACACTGAGATGTGAAGGCGCCTGAGCCCGCTGACCGTCAGCATGCGTCAGAGCTTAAGCTGCAGCCGATCGGCAACCCGCCGAGCGATCTCCGCCGGCGCCTCGTCAGGGTAGGGATGCACCGAGCTGACATTGATCTCGCCGAGCACGTAGCTGTCGCTCCCATCGGCCTGGACGGGGCCGAGCATGAAGTCGGCATCCCAGAGCGCGGGCAGGTCGCCTCGCGCGATGTCCAGCAGCGAGGTTAACTGCGGCGTCCACTCGTCCTCCATCAACCGACGCAGCCGCTGGAAGCGGGGATCTGCGTTCGACGTGTAGACCCGCGACCCGGCTTCGGAACGTGCGGTCGGCGAGTCGACCAGGGCTTTGACCTTGTGATGGCCGAAACCGGCGCAACGATCGCCTGCCATGTAGCAGCGCACTACGCCCTCGGTCAGGCGATGTTGGAACGCCTGGTCGATCACGCTCCCGTTCTCGAAATACTCCGCGCAGCGACGGACAAAATCATCCAGCGTCAGGTCCTCGGGCGTATCCTTGGTTGCATCCAGCACCTTTATCATGGAGGAGGTCGGCAGCTTCTCGACCTTCCAGACGCCCTGGCCGCCGTTGCCCCGGTTGCGTTTGATCACCCGCGGGCCGGCGGCGAGCCTCGCCGGCAACTCGGCGCGCATGGCCGCAGCGGTCTGATATAGCGCCGTGTCGCTTCCCCAGCCCATCGAGCGGGTGCGATAGAAGACCTCCTTTGTGCCGATCTTGAGGATGACGTCCGGATGAGCGCTCACCCACACGCCCTGCGCGGCGACGTCGCGCAGCAGAGCGTCGAGATCGGCGCGGTTTCGACCGTCTTGAAGCGGGTTAACCCAAACGAGCACGCCGTCTACTGCGAGCAGTTGTTCGCGGACGGCGTCGGCGAAGCTTTCGTCGTAGATCGCGGGGTGCCCTTCCACGCCGACGGCGGCGAGCGCTTCGAATACGTCGACGAAGCGGCCGTCTTTCGAGGTGGCATCTCGGCGTGCGACGGCATCTCCTCGCGAGAGGATGGCGACGGTACGTCGAGGAGAGGGTTGTCGTTCGGTATCCATGCGCAAGCTCCACGTGTTGCGTGCTGCGCAGAACTTGGACCGAGGTCTCACCGGGAGTCTGCTTGATCCCGCACAGGCAGTCTAAGTGAACTCCTCCGGACCTTTCAAGATCGTAGCGGACGAACCTTGATGGCTCAGCAACGCTTGTCGCCCCCCTCGAATCGTGGGGGCATGAAAGATACGGCTTGTGCACAGGTTCCGGCGAATGCGAGAGCTAGTGCCAAAGTTGACAAGACCGCGAGCGATCTGGGTTTGCTCACAGGTTTCTCCCTTCTCGTCAGAACACTGTGCTAACTCCGCCGTCATGAGCATTGTTCGGAAACGAGCGCTGTTTTTGTTCCCGCAATGCCCCGGCCGAAGCGGTCAGTATTTCGGCCGGTGCGAAGTGGCCCATTCGCGTGCGTGTTCGATCGGCAAGCGCTGCACCGACGCGCGCACCTTTTGCGTCGCTGGCAAATTGTCCATGCGCTCCCGCCAGCGGCAGAATGCCGGGAACTTCGGATACATCGACTGCCCTTCCGCGGTCAGGCTGAAGGCGAACGTGCTCGGAAGCAGATAGAAATCCGCAATCGAGAGTTCGTCGCCGAGTAGGAAGTCCTTGCCATGCGCAAGCTGGCGTTCAGCGACTGTAAGGCCCGTCTCAACCTTGGGCAACGCGTGCGCCACGACCTTCTCGTCGGACGCAATGCCGAGTTCCGGGAAAACCAGACGCTCATGCGTCACGTGGTAGATCATGTAGGGGTAGTAGTAGTTGTTGATCGCGCTGATCCACTGGTTCATCCGCGCCCGCGCCTTGATGTCTTTCGGTGTCAGCAACACCCCGCCGAAGGCCTCGTCGACATAGGCAACGATTGCGCTCGTTTCATAGATGGTGAGATCACCGTGCCTGAGGATCGGGACGCGGTTGAACGGGTGGAGCGCCAGGTGATCGGGCTTTCCCATGACCGGTTCGAGGTCTTGGAAGTGGTAGGCCACGTCCTTGTGCGTCAGGATTAGGCGGACGATGTTGACAAAAGTGCTGCGTGGAAAGCCGTAGACGATCGGATCGGACATCGTTTTCTCCTTCTGACTTGGTCTCAGCACCAGAACGGCTTGGAGGCCTCGCGCAGCGCTTGCTCTCGCGTCAGGCCGAGATCGCGAAGCAGATGCGGGTCGTCGGCAATCTCGCGCAGCGCCATGCGCTGGAACGGCCGGTCAAGCCAGCTCCACCATCCCGGGCGCTGGGCGCCCGATCACGTTCCTGAGTTGGATTGATGAAGTGGGGCGGCCGGGTCGGCGGCCCGCACCGGTGGGTTTGAAAATGTATCGGTTAAAAGGACGGACATGACGGGCTCCAATTTGCTTGAAATGCATCACTGGAGCTGTTCAATAATGGTGCGGGGCGTTCTCCCGCAAAGCATCGTTTCTCGCGCCTGCCCTAGTTTTTCTCATGAGGTCGGTACGATGCGCCCACGCCTGCCACCGCTCAATGCCCTGAAGGCCTTCGAAGCCGCCGCGCGGCACGAGAGTTTTACGCGCGCGGCTGAAGAGCTTTGTGTCACCCAAGGCGCGGTAAGCCATCAGGTGAAAGCGCTGGAGACGGAGCTTGCGTTAAAATTGTTCAACCGTGAGCGGCAGCGTCTGATCATCACCGAGGCCGGTCGCGACTATCTTGCAGTCGTGCGCGACGCGCTCGATCGCATCGCCATCGGCACCGAGCGGTTGTTGCAGCGGCAGAATGCCGGCGTACTCACGGTCTCGACCTCACCAGACTTCGCCGCCAAGTGGCTGGTGCATCGGCTCGGCCATTTCGCGGAGACGCAATCGGGCATCGACCTCCGCGTCTCGGCCACGATGCATCACGTCGATTTTGCCCGCGAGGAGGTCGATCTTGCTGTACGTCACGGTGACGGCAATTGGCCGGGTCTGGATGCCGTTAGGCTCTGCTCGGAGCGGCTCTTTGCCGTGTGCAGTCCAAAGTTGCTGGTGGGGCGCCGCCGCATCAACGGGGCAGCCGACATTCTGAAGTTTCCTCTGATCCACCTGGACAGCCGGTCAGACTGGGCGAATTGGCTGCGGGGCGTCGGCATCGATGACGCCGACGTCACGCACGGCCCGGTCCTCAATCGTGCGAGCATGGTCATCGATGCGGCGATCAATGGGCAGGGTATAGCTCTTGCTCGCACGACCCTGTCGGCTTGGGATCTGATCAACGGTCGGCTGGCGCTGGCTTTTCCGGAGTCGTTGCCACTGTCGAAGAGTTATTGGATCGTTTGCCCCAAGGCGACCACGTCGCTGCCAAAGATTGGCACCTTTCGCGAGTGGCTGCTCACGGAGGCGTCGAACGATCTACGCCGGCTCAAATCGGTTGCTGGGGCTTCGAAGATGAAGCGACGGTAATATCCAAGCGCTCCCACCTTGCCCCAACTATCGTTGCTCGGGAGGCCGGTGCGTCTGGGCCGCGCGTCGATGCCGCCGCGATCGGAACAGAAGGCCCATACTTTTGTTCAATCGTCCGGGGCCTAACTAAGGAAAAAGGGCCATGATTGCTTACAGACTTATGACCTTGGGAGCGGTGCTCGCCTTCAGCGCTACGTCCGTGTATGCTGGCCCCTGCAACACGGCGAGCCGCGATGCAGGATCAGGAAATGTCCCGGGGTATACCGGGCAGACCACTGGTTCCACAGCAGCTGGTTCCAAGCAGCAACCGCCGACATCTTCGATGGGCAAAGCCACAGAGCATACCGCGACGTCGTCGGAAGACGCGCAGCGCCAGATGCAGAGCCAGCCGACCGCTGCCGAGCAATCGACGGCGACCAAGCCTGCCCCTTCCGCACAGCAACCGGATAAGACGGCAGGCACGGTCGATCAGACACGTCCCGCGCCCACTGAACAGTCAAAGAAGGCGACGGCCGGTGCAGCGGAGCCCGCACCGTCCGAGAAAAAGGCAACGGACTGCTAGAGGCGCGGGGAGGGGAACGTATCGTCGGCTGGTCGAAAGCCCCTCGCAAATCGTGCGCCCCTCCGCTGCCGCGATGACAACATCTGCTTGCTGCAGTTGGGCCGCGAGCAGCATGCTTGAGGGCTTCGACTTGAGATTCGTTCTGGCGTCGCTCCGGTCCCAGGGTGCATAGTGGTTCCATCACCGCACGGCACCGTGGCTTCGATCGGTGATGAGAACGCCGGTTGCGCTCCCGCCCAATTCGCTAGGGGAAGGAGAGTGCCATGAGACGACGCCCACAACCCTATATCTTTGATGAGAATCTGCACGCGGAGAGAGCCAGCATCATAGCGGAATTGGAAAATACGCAGCCAGGACCGCAGCATGACCTTCTAGAAAGCAAACTGCGCCAGCTCGAAACCGCTTCTCATGTAGACGGGTGGCTGACGTCACCAGGCCTGCAAGCTCCTGAAGAATAACGCCGCTTCAGTTGGTGGCCTGTCGTTTGCGAAAGGGGGCAGCAGATGGAAGAGTACCGCGTACATATCATGGGCCTTGATGGGCACATTGAGCACAGCATCCAAATAATCTGCGAGGACGAACCGAAGCTAAGAGGCGCCGCCGTGGTGATGCTGACGTACAGGCCAGGGCACTTACGGTCGTAGAACTTGGACCTCTTGGCGACTCGTTTCTCGCACAGGCGGTCGTTCAGGATGACGCTGCTATTGCGGCCCCGCTTGCCGGCGGGGGAGGGGACAATGGTAGTATCCATATGGTTTCGGCTCCTAAGGCTTCGGACCAAAGGGCTCGGCTTTGGGGCTTTCAGTCTGTCGTGCGGACACTGAAAGGCTTTAGGGCCGGGCCCTTATTTTGGTGAAGCCCGCTGAAACAGCTCGCATCAGGGTAGCGCAAAAGCACGTATTTCATAGGGTTTTCGTAGTTTCGGCGTGTTTCACCGAGTGCCAAAATATTGACGTGTGGGCTATGCCGGGAATTTCGCGCAAGGCGGGACAGGATTCGACGGCGAACATGTCGGATGCCCATGACGATAGGATGATGCGCTTCTCCGGAGCGGTGAGTTCCTTGTCGTTCAGGACGTCGTCCGGAGACGAGTAGTGCGCGGCCGGGTGGAAGAGGGGGTTGAGGTTGCCCCTATTGGTATTTGCGTTGGTCATCGTGGAATCCCTTTACTCTCCTTTCGTGTGGGATGCGGTCGTCGGGTGACGACCGGAGCCGCCGCGGAGCGCGGCCACGCTTGCGCGCGCCACGTTCCGCGTCGAACTTGGAAGCGGCCTCAGGCGGCCTTCTGCTCGATCTGCGTTGAGGAATTGCTGCCGCCGTTTCCGATCTGGATCCGGCGCGGCTTCATGGCTTCCGACACCTCGCGGACGAGGTCGATGATCAGAAGACCATCGCGGAAGGAGGCCTCCTTGACCTGGACGTAGTCGGCGAGATTGAAGATGCGCCGGAACGGGCGCGCGGCGATGCCCTGATACAGATACTCGCCGGCCGCCGTCTCGGGCTTCTTGCCTTCGATGGTCAATGCATTCTGCTCGGCCACGACCGTGATGTCGTTGGCGCCGAAGCCGGCCACCGCCAGCGTAATCCGATAGTTGTCCTCGCCGGAACGCTCGATGTTGTAGGGTGGATAGTTGTCATCGGTCGCCTGGCGGGGCGCAGTGTCGACGAGGCCGGCCAGGTGGTCGAAGCCGATGGTGGAGCGCCACAGGGGCGCGAAGTCGAAGGTGGTCCTCATACCAAGTCCTCCTAAGAGCAAGATGGTTACGAAGGAGCGCAAGACGGCGGTCCGGAGATCCCGGCTGGCGCCCGCGGCGGACCCGTGAAGGCGTCCGGCACACCGCTCTCGCGGCGAAAAACGACTTAGAGAACCGCAATGGCGATTCAAGAGGACGGTCAAAATTTTTGAGCCCCGACTGGTTAACCCGCAGTGGCCGGATTTGCGCGCTGCACGACTGCCCTCTTGACAGAGATTTCGGCCTAGATATTTTTTGCGCCGGGAAGTCGCTTCCCGTTTCTCGAATCATAAAGGATCTAGAAGACCGTCAGGAGTGACGATGATGATTGATGAAGATCTTGCCCGCATTCGTGCGCACCGCAGCAACATCCACCGCTATCGCAGCCTGCTGAACACGCGGCTCTCGGATCTTGAACGCCAGTTCATCGAACGGCGTCTTTCCGAGGAGAGTGCGGCGCTGGAGGCGTTGAGTTCCCGGACCTTTCCTATCGCGTTCAACATGCCTCCGAGAACGCCCGCACCGACGAGCGTGGGGGCGGCGTCATGACCGACGTCAGGGACTTGCTGATCCGCGGCAACGAAAAGGTCGTCGCCCACTACCGGCAACTGCTTGCCGGGGCGAAGACCGAAGAGGAACGGGAGCTCTACCTGACTAGGATCGACCGCGAGCAGCGGCTGCTGGACCAGCTCCAGAATGGCTTACCCGGACTGTTCGCTGCATGAACTCCCGAACCGAAGAGGATGACTACGCGGGCTTCGACATCGTGTTGAAGCCTCGCGGACGCGGGCGGTGGAAGTGGGCCGTTTGCGGAGCTGGAGGCGAAGTCATGCTGTCCGGTTCGGATTGCAGTCGGGCGGGCGCGAGATACAAGGCCGAGCGCGCGTTGTTTCTTCTGTTGTGCGCAAGTGCCTCACGATCTGCGTCCGCCGGACAATGGAGGGCGACGGTATCGCCGCCGTCTCACCATATTCGGCGCTAGGCGGCGGCCCTTAGGGCGCCAAGCCGCTTGCGAAGAAACGCGAGCACCATGATTTCGTCGGACGTGAGCTTTGCGTACTGGCGCTTGAAGTTCTGCGCGATCCTGGCTTCGATCATCTTGACCAGATCGCCGGAGATGTAGGCGTTCAGGACCTCGGGATGGACGTAGCATTTGCGACAGATGGCCGGCGTGTTGCCGAGTTGTTTGGAAACGCTCTCAATCCGCGACGACGTTGCGCTTGGCCTCGGCCTGGCTGTCGTACTTCCTGAACTCGGCCAACGCCATCGCCGCCAGCACCGTCCCCGCCCAGGTGCGGAAATCCTTGGCTCTGAAGTCCTCGCCCGTGATCTCCTTGACGTAGACGTTGACGTCGCCCGAATCCACTGTGCGCGGCTCTCCGTCGTCGTCCAGGTACTTGAAGAGTTCCTGGTCCGGGAGTTCAGCGCAGCGCTTCAATCGCGGCGATGCGATTGTCCTCGACTCGCAGCTTCCATAGCTTTCCCGACTTGCCAGTGAACTCGAACCGCAGGACACCACGACCGATCGCGACGTGCTTGCGTCGCATCGTGGTCAGTCCTGCTCGTGTCCGGCTATGCCGAAGGCGAAGGCGTTGCGCCTGATCTACCACGGATGGTCAAGCCATTCAGCAGCAACGAACTCGCCGCCAAACTGGCCAGCCTGTCGAGCGGCGGATAACGGTAAGCCAATGCTAGATGAGCCTCGCCCCAGCGGATACACACGTCAGCGCCACGTGGAAGGCCGCTTTGCCTCAACTTCCATGGGCCTATTCACGACGCCCCCGAGAGCTTCGGTGCTTACGAGGGCACAGGCGTCGCACCTGAACAGCCTGCAATCCGCGTGCTGCCCCAAAAATCGCATTTGCTGCAAACAAAGCTCGCACGCCCGAACCGGCACGGCCCGCGTCGCCTAAGATCGACCCCATCCCCGTCCTCGCTTCTGCACGCCGGCGGGCATAGGAATCTGATTCGAGGCGAGTTCCAAGAGGCATTCACCTCGACCTATGGAGGGGACGGATCAGTGCTCGACCTTTTCGCGATCGGGGCGATTGCACTTCGCCCCCAAGGGGAAGATCGGTTGCAACTGTGATCAGGCCGCCCGGGCGACGGAGCGCCGCTTCTGGCGAAGATATCGCGTGATCTCCGGCAACGTCATCGCGTTCAGGACCCGATCAGATGGCACGCCGCCCTTACGCGCCATCTCGACGCCCCAGTGCATGTGATCGAGCTCGGGGATCGAATGGGCATCCGGGTTGATGCTCATCATGCAGCCGAAATCAAGGGCTGCCTGGTGCCAGCGCCAATCGAGGTCGAGACGCCACGGATGGGCGTTGATCTCGACGGCGACGTCGTGCTTGGCGCAGGCCCGCAGCACCTTTTCGACGTCAATTTCGTAACCTGGCCGCCGCTGGAGCTGTCTACCGGTCATGTGGCCAATGATGGTGATATGAGGATCAGCGATGGCCCGGAGGAGGCGTTGCGTCTGCGCCTTGCGGTCCAGTTTGAAACGGCCATGGATGCTCGCGACCACGAAGTCGAAGTGCTCCAGCACATCGTCCCCATAGTCCAGCGAGCCGTCGGCCAGGATGTCGGACTCGATGCCCTTGAGGATCCGGAAATCCTTGCCGAAGCGCTTGTTGAGCCGGTCGGCTTCCCGGTGCTGCTGCGCGATCTCGTCCACCGACAGACCACCGGCATAGTGCGCCGATTTGGAATGGTCAGCGACCCCGAAATACTCGAACCCGCGTTCGCGGGTCGCCTTCGCCATCATCTCCAGTGTCTCGGTGCCGTCGGAGGCGTCCGTGTGGCAGTGAAGGATCCCGCGCAGGTCCATGTCGGTGACGAGTTTCGGCAACTTGCCTTTTAGAGCTAGTTCGACCTCGCCACGCCCCTCACGGAGTTCGGGGTCGATAAAAGGCAGGCCGAGGGCGCGGTAGATGTCGGCCTCGTCGCCCGCAATCAGCGTGCGGCTTTTGTGCAAGCCATCGGTCTCCAGCCGCATTCCCTTCTCCGCGGCCAAAGCTTGAAGTTGCTCGACATGAGCTGCGGAGCCGGTGGCGAAGAGGAGGGCGGCGCCGAAATGTTTACGATCGGATAGGTGGATCCGCAGTCCGTCTCCCGTCGAGGCCTTGCCGGCATCGGGAGCTTCCGCAACGATCGTCAGATCACCGACAAGTTCGCAGCCTCGGCGGAAGTCGCCTGCGACTGTGACGCGCTTCAGCTCTGGCCGGGCCTTACGGAGCGAGTCCTTGGCGCGCGCGAGCAGGGCGGCGGCACGGTGCAGATGGAGGCGGCCTTCTCCGCTTTTCGCTATGGCCAGGTTCTGCAGGATCTTGGTCTGGAGAGCGGCGCCCAGCCCCTTCGCCTTCTTGATGCGGTCGGCCTTGGCCGCAGCCTCCAATTCGGCGAGGGAGATGATGCCGAGATCCTTGTAGAGACGCAGCACTTTCTCCGGACGGAGACCGGGCACAGCAAGCATCTCGATCACACCCGCAGGAATCTCCTTCCGCAGTTTCTCGAGGCTCGGATGAGTGCCCGTCTTGTGAAGCTTGGTGATGATGTCAGCTATTGCGTCGCCGACGCCAGGAATCTCTTTGAGCCGGTCTTCGGCGATGAGCGTATCGAGAGGGATGGCGAGGGCCGCCAGGCTATCGGCAGCCCGAGAATAGGCTTTCGCCCGGTAGGGATTGCCACCGCGCAGGGCGGTGCGTTGCGCATATTCTCGCAGGAGACTTGCAACGGTGCGAGAGTCGAGCGACGGCAATCAACGAATCTCCCGTGCCGTGCTTTGCAAGTTGGGATCAAAGCGACTTTGAAGGGCCGGGGCGTCATCGGCCCGTTGATCGATAGACTTCTCAAGCTTCTGCGCTGTCCGAAAGTCCTCAAGGTGCTGGGTGTTAGGACCATAAGAGGCCTCTTTCTTGAGGAGACTATAGATCCGCCCGGCCACAAGCTGAAGGTGCTTCATCCTGCCCTTTGGCATCGATCGGGCCTTGCAAAGGGCTCGGACCGCAAAGGCGCGAAAGTAGTCAAATGCATCTGACATGATGGTCGGTAAACGCCGATCCGCGTCTATAGTTCGTTCGCCATCCGAGCAAGGCAGCGCATCATTTCGAGTGCTGCTTGATCGTCTTGATCGCGTGGTCCGGTCCGTGCCAACCCAGGAATTCAAGCTCCTTCTTTTCGAGCGCGACCGTCGCGCGGAAGAACTGTTCGAGTTCCTCGACCGCCCGGGCGGGGAGCTTCCGTATGTCCTCCAGATCGGTTTCGAGCGGCGAGCGGTCCGGCACCGCGAACACCCGATCATTGCGCTCTTCCTTGCCCTTGCTTCTCTGCAGCACCTCGAGCACGCCGACCGGACGGCAGGGCAGCACGACACCGGGATAGGTCCGGGAGTCGTGGATTACCAGGACGTCGACCGGATCGCCATCCTCGGCCCTAGTGGAAGGGATGAACCCCCAGTCGTACGGGTAGGTGAGGCCGGCCATCAATGGTTTGGCGAGCGTGAAGACTTTCAGTTCGGGATCCCAGTCCAGCTTACAGGAGCTGCCGCGCGGCGTCTCCACAACACAGTTCGCCAGGTCTTTGTCCGCCCAGGTCGGCAGCTTGAGAAAATTCACCATGGGTTGAGAACCGGCGAGCGAAAGCCGGGTTCCAGATACGACCGCGCTTGCTGGTCGGGCGCGGGTGGTGCCTCGCGTTACTGAGCTGCTCCTGCTGCGGCGAACTCCCTTATCTCCCTGCCAGCGTGAGAGAGTCCGCAATGCAGGGTCAAGCGATCGCCATTGAACGGCAACTTCGCGATTAACTATCGGAACGCCTTCCGCGGGTCTAGGTTGGCTCGATGCCCAATCACAAGGCAGCGCGTCTGCGACTGCCGGGTGCCCTGTCGGGACTCGAGATGACCTTGCCTATCTAGGAGATATTTGTTGACTGATCCGAATTGTCCGAGCTGCGGCGGCCTCGGCTGGGTGTGCGAAAATCACCCTGATAAAGCGTGGACTGAGAAAGAAGGCGGCTGCCAGTGCGGCGCTGGCATGCCCTGCGCTTGCAACAAAACGGAGGACGAGGGTATCCTTGATGTCGAAGGGATCATCGAAGAGATTGGCGGCAATCCGATGCGATCAGACTGATGGCCACGAAGCCCAGTAACGGCGCCGTCACTTCTTCGGAACTTTCTTGCCTTTCTTGCGCGCCTTTGAAAGGCCGATCGCAATTGCCTGCTTCTTGCTTTTCACCTTGCCGCCCTTTCCGCCACGGCCGCTCTTAGCCGTCCCCTTCTTGTAGCGTCGCATCTCGCTCTTGACGTCCGAGCCCGAGCTCTTTGAGTACCGACGCTTCTTCTTGGCTTTCTTTGCCATGGGTAGGTTCTCTCTCCGGTTTTAGGACGACAAACGAGCTCCTTGTCTTTCCACGCGAAGCATCGCTTCGTCGCTGTCTGGCTGCCCCAATCAAACAATCTTAGCGGAGCCGACTGGTTCCAAACCCTAGCTCCGAGCATCCAGACGCGCTGACAGCAGTGCCTTTTAGGAACGCTGCCAAGTGCTTCACTATTGAAGAGTTGGAGAACCTTTATCGATGCGCCGCACCAGAACTCGGTTAAAACACCAGGCATCCGGACAAGCTCGTCGGCGCGATCGGCGGCTTGGCGCCGAGGAAGATGAAGAAGGTATCGAGGATTGGATGGTAGGTGGCGGCGACAGCCAATCAGGTTGAACCGCAGGTGCTTGTAATTTGTGTTTGGTACCTTGAAAAAAGGTTTCCCGCTCCACAATCGAGGGCTGTCGGAAGCACGGCTGATCGGTGCCTATCGAACACAGGAGCGTTTTCCACTTGTCATTGCGGGACCATGGTTCGCCCCGATGATGTTCAACGAGCCCGGAGAAGGGCACCATATTCTCGGCGAGGTCTATCAGGTTGATGTCGCGCAGCTCGCGACGCTTGACCGCATAGAGTCTGTAGGCAAGCCGGGCAATTGCCGTCTGACTATTGATTTGGAAGCGGCTTCGAGTGGTGGGCGGGTTTCAGCATTCGGCTACATGAAATCCCGCGAGATAGCGCAGGGTATCTATCATTCTGGATATCTCGAAAGTTACCATGACCATCGGTTTGTTCCGATTGAGGCCCGATGACCCGAACGTCGCCTTCAGGACAAGGAGGCGACGTCGCTATGAAAGAGGTCGTCAAATCAGACGACTCCAAATTGTGCCGTTCAACGGCAGACCACTTGGGTATTACCCGTGCGGTCCCGCGTGCCCGTCCCAAAATAGCCGTGCTTGGGCCGGTACTTCTGAGCATCGGTGGCAGCGGGCGCGGCCTTGATGCCATCCGCGATCGCGTCTTCGGCGCTGGCGTTTATTCACGCGAGCTTCCGCTGGAGCGCATGGCGCGAGACGGGCGCATCATGTTCAGCAACTTCACCAAGACCGACTCCGGCACACTGCTGTTGACCGGCAACAACACCTATAGCGGCGAAACGCATGTCGATGGCGGTACCTTGGCCATCATCTCCGCCAGCAATCTCGGTTCGGGACCGTCGACGTCGACGGTTTTCATCGATGGCGCGACGCTGGCGACGCTCGCCGACATCAGCCTCGATCGCAGGGTACGTCCGCACTGGTTCAATCTTCGACATACATCGCGATCCGGGCGGCAGGCCCGCTCAGAATTCAGTTACAGGAGCGCAAAAGCCACCTAGCTCACTTCGGCCCCCATGCGGAAGACTGAATAAGGTATCGCAGCTCCGATGGGTGTGGGGAACGGCGGTAGCGCTCTCCTGACTCGAACCCCCCGACGGATGCACGATCCGCCTTTTTCGCTCTCGTCAATCGAGACTCGTCATTCCGACAAGGAGAAAACCCGTTGCGTCTTCAACGTAGGTTTGGCGGCTCGGTTGTCGGAATAGGCATTGATTTTCCTGGCAGATCATTCGCCTCTTAATCAGCGGGTCCCAGGTTCGAGCCCTGGTGCGCCCACCAAATCGAAAGCCCTATTAGCGCAGGGTTTTCCATTTCAGGCGACAGAGCAAAGAGCGTCTCGTGCGACGCTGTTAGCGGTCGGACATCGCACCGTGCGTGACTTGGCGATGTTCGCGAGATGTTCTTGCTGGTTCGCATCACCGTCGCGCTCGTCATCTCGCATGTATCGTCCATGACTTGTCGCACGCCCACGAGAGCGTCGCGTTTCGTCGAAGTTGTGACGCTGACCGACGTCGAGGACGTCCCTGGCGAGATAGGCGCACAAGAGCGCTGCCAGCGCCGTGACCATCATGTAGTCCGAGACTGGCCAGCTCGCGTCGCCACTCCGCTGCACCAGCAGCTTCGAAATCAGTTGCGTAAAGCCGCCGACGACAGCGCCGCTGACTTCGTTTGAGAAGACGAGACAGTGTAGCGGATCCGCGTGTCGAACAGCTCCGAATAGAACGCCGCGATGGATCCGGAGATCGATGCGACGCCGAAAGACAAGCCGGCGATGCCTCTGTTGATTTCCGAATTACGGAATTTCAAAGAGGTCGCCCGGGCGGAATATGGAAAGACGTCTTACCTAAGCGGCGGCGGACTGTTCTGCGGCGCAACACCCTCGCCGGGCCGCTCGATTGCTGCCGCCGTCAAGCGGGCGATGACACAGCGCGCAGATTGACGGACGCGTCTTCATAATCGCGTTTTCGACGACCCGCATGCTGCTCCTTGCCAGCAACTCCTTGATTTGAATCAGGGAGCATCGCGCCAAATTTGGGATGCTCGGCATACGACGGGGATTGGCTGCCTAGAGGATTTCTACGTAGTGGCTTATACTGATTGTGTGGTCGATGTGTCGCGACGGTAGGCTAAATTTATCGGAGAGTTGTCTGCATATGCCAGGAAACTAGCGGTTCGAAAGTTAGCACTGCAGGAAGGCGAGTGTATCATGTCCCTTCAGGAGACGCCGGTCAGCCGACATGTTCGAAATGCCTCCGGAAGGTCGAGGCGCACGCGCAAGGGCGCGAATGAGATGGCCCGGTTGGAGATGCTGCTCAAACGCAGAGCCTATAGCTCGTCCAGGTTCTCTTGCGACAAGATCATCGAGGCAGCCCTCTCATGAAACGAATTCTCATTGCTGATGATCATGATGCTGTTCGATCCGGGCTACGGGCGGTCCTCGAGCAGCGGCCGGGTTGGATGATTGTCGCCGAGGCGTCCGACGGAAAATCGGCATTTGAGGCCGCTCTCAAAGAGCGGCCCGATGTTGCGATCGTCGACTTCTTCATGCCGCGCATGACGGGATTGGAAATAACCCGAGGAATAAAAAAACATCTCCGCGAAACTGAGGTGCTGATCTTTACCGCGCACGAATCCGGAGTGCTGGCTCAAGAGGCGCTTCAAGCGGGTGCGCGCGCGTTCCTGGTCAAGTCGGACGCAAACAAGCTGCTGCTGGCTGCCGTTGAAGCGCTAATGGCACGTAAGCCATTCGTCGGCGGACGATTTTGTGGTCAGTCGGGTCGAGAAGACGAAGCTGGTGAGGGGCATGTGAAGCTGTCTCCGCGAGAGCGACTCGTTGTTAAGCTCGTGGCCGAGGGGTACAGCAACAAGGGTATCAGCGCGATGCTGAGCTCAAGCGTGAAAACCACGGAAACGCATCGGGCGTCGGCCATGGGAAAACTGGGGGTCAATTCGATAGCTGGACTGGTCCGCTACGCGATCCGAGCAAAATTGATTGAAGAGTGAACGAAATCAGCGCGGCCCGCTGCGCTTCGCAACCGATCGCTGCGGTGAAGCAGAGCTGATCGCTGCGGAAGCACAGCTCTGTCCTTCCCCGTCCGCGAAGGGATCGCGGACGGTCACCTCCAGCGCCACCCGCAGTGGCGGCGACCGCGATGCCACCAGCAAACCCAACGGCGCCTGCGCGGTCGCGGCCGCCCCCAACCAGGGCCATGCGGAGGCCCCCACTGCGCCTGCGTCGCGAGATCGGTGGTTACCGCGGCCCGTCCCGGATTTGCGGCGACCGGCATAGCCTCCGCTGTCGCAATGAAACGAACGCCGATTGCGCCGACAACTGCTGCGGCGACGGCGCCCTGCGCAAAACCAAGGAAGGCACGACGTGTGGGAGCGTCCATTGTTCTTCTCTCTTCTTGTTACGCAGTTTCAAGTACGGACTACGGTAGCGGGGAACGGCAACGTTGGCATCCGACGAAACCCCGAGCAATTGGCTCGGATTATTCCCGCCGTCCTGGATACTCGGGTCATGTGGTTCGCGCCGGGACCGGACGTGCCTTCGCGCGCTCGCGCAGGCGCTGAAACGTGACGTAGAGCATCGGCACCATAAAAATCCCGATTGAGCTTGCGGCGAGCGTGCCATCGTCTGATCGCTTCGACGATGCCGACAGCGGGCGGAGGGCCTGCGGCTGGCTGTGTCCAGCCCGCGCCGCGAGCGATGAATGTCAGGAAACCCGCCGCCAGCATCCTGGTCAAGACGTCCGCAAGGTCCATTGTCCGCTCTCTGCTCCGGGGTTCGGGACAAGCCACTATCCCGGTCCGCGCGGGCCGAGTGTCAGGTTCGTAACTCCCGCCGCGAGGTTCAATCCGATCGATCGCTCGATCGACAGAGGCTGGAGCGCAATCGTCCGGCGAGAGCCTCCGATCAGAACGTTCGCTCCGAGACCGGGACCGAACGCGACATTGCCGCTCGCCCCCACGTAGCTCCCGCGCAGCGTGCCGGGGCCGACGCGCGAGTTCCTGGCGAAGACGGCCCATGAGAGGGTTCCTGCGCTGGTCACGCCGATGTCGAGACCAACGCGTCTGATCCGTCCGTCGTAGACGTACTGCCGGGTCGGGCGTCTCGTGATGAATACGCAACGAAGCTCCTGCGCGGAGCCGAGCACCAGCCCAACGCGCGGAGTGCTGGTGCATACGAGCCGGCCGACCCTGAACGCCTCGGCGCGTGCGGGCAGGGCGTCGACGCACATCAAGGCGGATCCGCAGATGATCGCAAGAAGCAGATTAATGCGCATTCAGGCCTCCGTTTGACTTCCGGTGTTGGTGGGCGAACTCCCTGGGCTGCGATCCTGGCGAAGCCAGAACGTGATGCCGAGGCCGATCAACAGGACGGCGCCCAACAGGAAGAAGATGATGGATTGCTGTAACCAGGATATCGCCGGAACCGTGACGCCCATCGCAAGGCCGAGGAAGGCAATTTGCGGCGACAGAAGACTGACGCCCGCGAGGAAGGTGCCGAGCGCAAGTAATGTGAGAAGGACGAGGCTGGTCGCCGGCGTCGGCAACAATTGCTGAACGCCTGACACCAGCATGATGTTCATCGTGACCAGGACGGCAACCCAGTGCAGCGCCTGGGTCCAGATCAGTCGCCACCGGGCCTCCTTGCCATCGACCTCCTGCCATTTGTTGATGACGCACACAACGCCGATGGCGAGCGCGAGAAATTCCCAATAACCAACGAGAGGCTGGTGAGAGGCGTTGGTATAGGCGACGCCCGCGACGGCGAGCACCAGTGCAATGATGTATGGAAGTTGCTGCCACAGAAAATGTTTCATCCGCGCGTGCGCCGGGGATGGCTCCATTCCGTTGTTCCGTTCGGCTCGAATCTCGCTCATGGCGCGCCCATTTGCGATGGTCCCTTGTTGGACATGCGCCCGCTGCTATCGCCGAGGTAATCCTCGACGTACAATCTAATGATCGCGACCCGGCCGACCGCGACCAGCGGCATGGCGAGTGCGATACCCATCACGCCCAGCATCGCGCCCAACAGCACGATCGCGACCAATGTCCATGCGGGAGGAATTTCGACCGCCTGGCGCTGGATCAACGGGCCGATCACATAGCCCTCGATCGATTGAATGATTGTGTAGATGACGACGGCCCAGATCAGCAGCGATGCGCCGAGCGGCATCGCGACGAGCGCGATCGGGATCGCGGCAAGGATGGGCCCCAGATACGGAACGAAGTTGGAAAGGCCCGCCTGCAGCCCAAGCACGAAGGGACCGGGAAGCCCGATCAGATAGAGCGCGACCCACACGCACAGTGTCATCAGGATGATGCGGATCAGCTGACCGACGAACCACAGCCGCAGGACGTTTCCCATCTCGTTCATTACGGCGCGTGTTCGGGCGCGATAGAAAGGCTTCACCAGCATCACGAGACTCTCGCGATGGCTGGTGGGGTCAAAGGCGAAGAGGATACCGACGAACGCGATCACCAGCACACCGGTCAGAAAGCTCGACGCTCTGCCAAGGACGAGCTGGGCGTGGCTGAAGAACCGGCCTTGATCGGACAGCAGCCATTGCGCAAAATCGCGCCCCCATTCCGGACCAAGCAGATCGACGCCGTAGGTCAGAAGGCGTTGCTGCAAGACGTCGAACTGGGTGTCCATGACCTTCAGCAGGATGCGTGTTTGCTCCGGCAGCTTGCCGCCTCCCCAGACGAGGCCTAGTCCGACCATGGTGGCGAACAGCAGCAGCACGAATGTCAGCCGCCAGACACGATTGAGTGGAATTAGTAACGCCAGTGCGCGTGCGGCGGCATCCAGAAAGGCAGCGAACAGCACGCCCGCGAAGATGAGGAGAAGACTCGAGGCCGCTTGCCATACGAGGAAGAGAGCAACGCAAACGGCGAGCAGGGCGAGACCCGTTGCGAGAAAGCCGCGCCGCCTGTCGGTCATGCCCTGGTCTGGAGGCACGCGGACCACGACCTCGCGCGGTTGCTCTTGTCCTGTCCTCACGTCGCTCATCGATCGGGTGTCTCGGCGGCGAATTGCAATGACGAACTGTCGCGCCGGGGCTCAGGTGCGAACACGGCGGCTGCCAAAATGGGGATGCGAGCCGCCGCGATGACGCCAGTAGCGATGCTTGGTGGGGTTCGTATTCGTATTTGGCGCGGCGGCGCTTGGCGCAGGTGTCGTGACTTCCTTTGGCGCGGCTGTGGTCGGATTGGTCGTCTGCGCCTGGGAACTGGTCGAGTGCGCGGTCGCAATCGATCCGGCAAGGATCAGGGTACCGCAAATGGTCCGGACTTTCATGATTGTCTCCAACTGATCCGCAACACTTCAGATCGAGATAGCGCCGACGGCCAACGCATAGACGCGGACGCATGCGGCGAGCCCTCAACCCCGGAGATGAGGTGGGCGGAAGGGGCTATCTGAACGGGGTAGGCCGGCCACCGTCGGTTACGAGACTAGAGGCGGCGTCTCGGTCCGCACATCAGGGATTCTATGTAGAGGGCGAGGCAGGAAATCGGTCGACAGCCCCTAATGAGGACTTGTCGACCCGGGCGTAGCGGCCGGGGCGACCAGCACGAAGCTCGCGCGGAACAACTCGCCCGCTTTAGCGAGTTCGGTCGCGATATGCCTGGCGTGCAGAACGGCGGCGTCCTGGTCGGCGCACTCGCATCCAATTCCGTCCGGACAAAGGCCGTACTTGTCGACGATGTGAAAGAAGTAGCGCATGCGAACGGATTAGGCCGGTGCGTGACCAGCTTCCAGTGACAAAGGTGTAAGAGTCCAGGCAAAAAGAAGCAGGATAAGGAGCCTCGGGTAACCCAAGGTTACGTTTCGGTAAGCCGCTCTGTCGGAACACGGGTCTCCCGAGCTAGGGTGATATATCTTCCGACGCTCGGGTGATCATCCGATGTCCCCGCAAGCGCCGGACCGCTAGCTTGATTTGTTCATTTGAACCAATCCCGGGAGGCAAGCGATGTCGAATTATGATCCGAATCTGACTGCCTCAGGCACTGGTGGCAGCGCGCTTGCGATCGATCCCGGATTGCGCGCCTACATGCTGCGCATCTACAATTATATGGCCGCGGGCGTGGGCCTGACCGCAATTGTGGCGTGGCTGACATATCAGCTCATGGGTCCCGCATTGCTTGAGAGCCCGTTGATGTGGGTTTTCATCCTGGCGCCACTCGGGCTAGTGTTCTTCATCGGGGCGCGCATCAATACGCTGTCGGCGGAAACGGCGCGCATTCTGTTCTTCGTCTATGCGGCGCTGGTCGGCGTCTCGCTCTCGACGCTGCTGCACATCTACACCAGCGCCTCGATCACGCGCGTGTTCTTCATCGCGGCTGCGATGTTCGGGGCACTCAGCGTCTTCGGCTACACCACGAGGCGCGACCTGTCCGCAGTCGGCAGCTTCCTGTTCATGGGCCTGATCGGCATCATCGTCGCAAGCCTGGTCAATATCTTCCTGAGGTCGACGGGGCTCGATTGGTTGATCTCGATCGTCGGCGTTGGCGTCTTTGCGGGACTCACGGCCTATGATACGCAGCGGATCAAGGCGATGTACGAGAGCAGGGACGATGCGACGACGGCAGGCCGCAAGTCGGTGATCGCGGCACTGTCGCTCTACCTCAACTTCCTCAATCTGTTCATGATGCTGCTGCGCCTGCTCGGCGGCAGGCGGTAGGCAGCTTCAGGCCGCCGGCCGCTCCGCCGCGCTGGCGAGCGCATCGCGCAGGATCTTCTCCTTGGTCTCGTCCAGGGACGTTTTCAATACGACTCCGCCGGCATCCTTGATTTCGTTCAACACCTTGTCGGCCGTCATGTTCTTGATCAGGACGAAGAGCGCGGCGTTGCCGGGGTGGAGCGAAGCGGACAGCTCCTTCATGAAGGAATCGTTGATGCCGAAATCGGACAAGGCGCCTCCAAGCGCGCCGGACGCAGCGCCGACCGCGACACCGATGATCGGATTGAGGAAGAGCACGCCGACAAGGAGTCCCCAGAAGCTGCCGGTAATCGCGCCCGTCGCCGTGGTGTTGACGAGCTGGTTGAGCTTGATGTTGCCGTTCTCCGCCTTGACGGCGATCACGGCGTCACTGATGGTGATCAAATATTCCTTTTGCAATTTGAGCAGCCGATTCCGGACTTCTTCGGCCTTTGCTTCGGTCGGGTATACGATCGCAACCAGATCAGACATGGAGACCTCCTGGGCATTCCCGCAGGGTCCGCGGGAAGACTGATGCCAACTGCATGGCGCGGAGACTAAACGGCGAATTGCAAGCTAGACATCCGAGAAAACCCTTGGGCGCGGGAGAGAATGTTCCGGATCATTAGAGCAGGGGAATCCCTCGACCCGATCTGCGCGATCCGGCTGTTCTGAGTCTTCAATTTGCGGCCAACATCGACGCGGCGAGCAGCAGCGACACCAGAAGCAGGGAGATGCCCGCGGCGGACCATTGACGGAGAACTTCGTCGCCTCTTTCGATAAGGCTGCCGAATCTAAGACAGCCGCGCCGGAGCGGACCGACCACCCTCATGAGCGCTTTCCAGGCCGCGGATGAGCCCAGCGGGTGTGGCCACGGGCTGAGCAGGATCGCGAGCGCCGCCCCTCCCAGCACCGGCAGGAGCAATTTGGATAGCGCGTCGATGCCGAACAGCTTCGATGTCGCATCATACGGGACCGGCAAATACGAATCCCAGGGCAGCAAGCCAAGGAACAAAGAACAGAGGGCCAAGGCAAGTGCCGCGAGGTCGCGGCTGAGCGGTGCTGGGCCGACGAGGGCAATCGGCTGGTCCGACGGCGCGAGCGCATGGGACAGGACCAGCACGACATAGGCGGTCGTGAACATTCCGCCGGCCTGGAGCACGACGGCCCACCACCACTGCCCCGTTCTCGCCGTGTCCTGGAGCAACAACTCCTTCGCGAGTGACGCTCCGCTCGGTTGAACACCCATCAGGGCGATACCGCCAATTGCGATCGCCAGGACGCTCAAGGGCAGGGCCCGTGCGACACCTCGCAGCCCGGTGATGCGATCGTGGCCGAGCCCGGTGTAGATTGATCCGACGGCCATGAACATCGCCGCCTTGGCAGTCGCATGGGAAACTGCCTGCAACAGGCCGCCCGCCAGGGCCTGGTCACTTTCGAGCTTCCCGGACGCGCCGAACGCAAGAGGAAACATCAGAAAGAGATATCCAATCTGAGCCAGCGTCGAATATGCAATCAGGAGCTTGAGGCGCTCTTGCCGGAGAGCGACAACGCTTCCGAACACGATCGCTCCGGTTCCCAGCGCTGCGAGCAATTGTGCGGCAGCCAAGCCGGGCAAACCTGGCATGACGTCGAACCAGAGCCGCACAAGGATGAAGAACGATCCCTTCACGACCAGGGCGGACAGGATCGCGCTGCCTGCGGCCGGTGCGCCAGCGTGAGCGGGTGGCAGCCAGAGGTGCAACGGAAAGAGTGCAGTTTTTGCGAGGAGACCGGTCGTCATCAAGGCTGCCGCGATGAGCACGCCGGAGTCCGCGCTCACGCGATGCGACAACAACTCGATATCAAGGGTGCCGTAGAGACCATAGAGCAGCGCGGTGCCCATCAGGTAGAGGACCGAGCCGAGCAGTGCGAAGAGCAGATACCGCAACGCGGCCCGAAGCGTCTCCGCGCGACCGTCGAGGGAGACCAGAGGCACCGCGGCGAACGTTAGCAATTCCAGCGCAACATACAGCGTGAAGAGGTCTCCCGCGACGAAGATCGTGTTCAGCGCCCCCCAGATTGCCAGAAGCAGGATCCAGAATGCGAAAGGTGCGCGCGCTTCGACAGATTGGGGACGAAAATCGGTTGCGGCAAAAATGGCGACCGCGCAGATCACGACCGCCGTCGTCGCGAGCATGACCGCCGACAATCCGTCCGCGCGGAGGGCTACGCCGAGCGGGGGTGGCCAGGCGCCGAGTAGGTAGACGAGGTGGCCGTCGCTCCGAGGCAGGAGCACGAGAACGGCGAGAGCAATCGCCGACCCGACCGGTACGACCGTGGAGGCGACCTGCCGGACGTAGCGCTGGCCGAGAGCGAACGCAAGCAAGACGCCCGCGACCGGCACGACGATCGACAGCACCAGCAGGAAGCCGCCGGCGGTGGTCACCAGCGCGGGGGCGGGGGGCAGCATCAGTGACCGGACGGATCGGAGCGCGGGCTCGCCGCCGCCCGACTGTTAAGCGTCGTGGAGCCTGCGATCTGAAAAAGCCGCAGCAACAAGGCTATCGCCAGAGCCGTTGCGGAAAACGCGACCACGACTCCTGTGATCACCAGCGCCTGCGGCACCGGGTCGTTGCCAAAGCCCGCTGCGGCGCCTCGTCGCCCGACGATGCCGAACAGAAGAAACACGCCGCTGCCGAGCAGGTTGAATGCGATGATCTTGCGAAGCGGTTGCGGATTGGCAATCAGGCCGTAGAGCCCGAGCCCGACCGCCGCGGCGGCGCACAGTCCGAACACCGTCACGGCGCTCATCGCTCAGCGCTCCTTTCAGGTGCACCGGCGAGCAGCAGACCGAGCGTCGTCGCGATCGTCAGGAGCATCGCGACCTCAATGCTCAGAATTAGCGGCTTGGCGAACGCAACGGGATAGGCAAGGAACGCCGACCCAAAACAGAGCCCCCCAAGGCCGACGGCAAGGAATAGGCCGGGGCCGGCCACCAGGATGAGACGTAGCCATCGATTGCGCACGGGCGGGGTATCCACCAGCCCGGCCATGATCACCAGCAGCCACATCGATGCCAGAACCGCGCCGCCCTGAAATGCTCCGCCGGGGTGATCAGCGCCCGTCCACAGCATGTAAATGCCGACGACGATGCCGGCGGGTGGCAACAGGCGCGCAAGAAAGGCGAGAACACCATTTGGATCAGCCTGGTGGCGTGGTCCGGGACGACCGCCCCAGGCCTGGTCCGACGCGAGCGACCAGACACCGACGATGGCGAGCAGGAGCACGACCTTCTCGAGCATGGTGTCCAATCCGCGGAATGCCATGAGAACGTTGGTGACGGGGTTGGTCATGCCGGTCGCCCCGGCATTCGCGACAACGGAGGGCGCGAGCGTTGGCGCCGGATCGGGCAGCAGCAGGATCGTGACGGCCAGCGCTGCCGCGATCGACGCCGACAGTATGGCCGCGCTCAAGCGCATGATCAGGCTGGGCCCTTCCGTTGTCATCGCCTCGGTATCGCGCAGCCGGGCCGCCGCACCCAACAGCACGACGCCGCCCAGGCCTCCGCCAATTGCAGCCTCGGTCAGCGCGACATCGACGGCGTCAAGACGGACCCAGATCAGCGCAACCAGCAGTCCGTAGGCGATGAAACCGACCGTGGCCGAATAGGTGTCGGGGACGGCGATCGTCCAGATGGCGAGGCCCAGCACCACGGCGGCGAGCGCGATCTCGAACACTGTTGCGATGTTCATTTGCCTGACCCGCTCTGACGTGCCGTGCGCGCGATCAATTGGGAGACGGTGGCGCCAGCGAGCAGCACGAACATCCAGATGCTGATCAGCTTCAGCCCGTCACGCAGGCCTCCTGTTTGGGGGAGCAGGCCGAGCACGACGAAACCCAGGCCGAGGTTATCGGCCTTGCTGAGCGCGTGCAGACGAGTCAGGGTGTCGGGAAAGCGAAGAAGGCCGACGGTGCCGGCGAAAAAAAAGAATACGCCTGCCGACACTCCCGCAACCGTGATGATGTCGCGTGCGACGCTCATCTGTCCTCCCCCGGATCGGCCCCATCGGTTTCGAGGCGGGAGAGCCCCTTCTTGACGAATGCGATGGATGCGAAAGTGGCGAGCAGTGCCAGTATCAATGCCACGTCGACGGCCGCCGGCACGCCTGTCACGGTGCCGAGCAGCAGCAAGACGGCAATGCCGGCAGTCCCGATCAGTTGCGCCGCCATCATCCGGTCGGCATCTGTCGGGCCACGCAAGATGGAGACCAGCCCGAGCCCCAACATCGCTAGGATCAAGCCGACTGCGGCAGTGAGGAATTCAGTCATTGTAGAGGGCTCGAACCAATGCCGCTTCCTCCGCGGCAAGTTCGGCAACGACCGGTTGCTCGACGTCGAGACAGTGATAGACGAGCTGCCCGCTCTCCTCCCCGGTTGGCACAGTGCCAGGCAAAAGGCTGGTGAGTGTCGTGAACACGTTCCGTTGCATCCCGCGTGAGAGGCCGGTCGGATAGAACACAAATCCCGGCCGCAGCGGCAGCCGGGGATCGAGCGCGCGGCGTGCGACGTCTACGCCGGCGACCACCGATTGGTATAGGAACAGCAGCGCCAGGCGGACCATGGCAGGAATTGACCGCCGGGATCTGCTCGGCTCCAGCAGGTGCAGGCTTATCCAGGTTGCTGCCGCGATTGCTGCCGCGGCGGCAGGAATATCTGTCGGATCGGCGCCGGCGAGCACGAGCCAGAGGCAAAGGAAAAATGCGGCTCTGAAAGTCGCAGTTCGCCACGATCCTCCAACCGCGACGACGGCACGCCCATATCGATCACCTGAGGACCCTGTCATCCCGGTTTCCTCGGTTGCTCCCGGATTGCGTCGTCCGGGTCTGCCGTGCTTTGAGGAAGCGCGATTGCGCGCCCCAGACGAGAATTCAAACGACGGAGCCGCGGCAGGGGTCGCGACCGCTTCACCTGACGATTGCATCATGCGTCGTGGACGGAACCGGCGACATCGGGTGATTGCCTGATCATGTCTCAGGAATCTGCTGATGGCCGAGCACGGATTCCATCCGGCACCACCGAGTAGATTTACCGATGTTGACGGCGGACTCCTTCGGCAAAAATGCGGATGGCGGTACCGGGGAAAATGCGACTGCGGACTGAGCAATCCTCCCGGCAAGATCTCACTCCCGGAATGGAACAGGTCATGTTCATGCACGGCAGCCGATCCGCGCCCCGAAACATCCTCACATCGACGCTGGTGACGGCGTTCTCGCTGATGCTGGCAGGATGTGGACGGGAAACCGAAACCAAGGACGCATCTCCGCCGCGGATCGTACGTACGGCGACCGTAGAAAAACGCAAGGTCACAACGCCGCTGACATTCTCCGGACGGGTCGAGGCAGAAGACGAGGTGAATGTCGCATTCCGGATCTCGGGACGATTGTTGAGTAATGACACCAAGATAGGCGACCGGGTCAAGGCCGGCCAGGTGCTGGCACGATTGGAGTCGCAGAATGAACTGAGCACGCTGCGGCAGGCGCAGGCCTCCCTTGCCGCCGCTCAGGGGCAATTGACCCAGGCGCGCAATCACTTCGATCGTCAGGAGACGCTGTTGGCGCAGGGGTGGACCACGCGCGCTAACTATGATGCCGCAACCCAGGCGCGGCAAACCGCGCAATCGCAAGTCGATGCGGCCGAAGCGCAACTGAACTCTGCGCATGACCTCGTTGGTTTCACCGAACTCAAGGCTGATGCACCCGGTGTGATAACAGCCACAGGTCCGGTCGCCGGCGAGGTCGTCCAAGTCGGGCAGATGATCGCCAGGATCGCACGGCAAAACGGTCGCGATGCGATCTTCGATGTCCCTGCTCAATTGATCAGATCGGCCTCCACCGATCCAGAGATTACTGTCAGCTTGGCTGACGATCCGTCGATAACGGCGCAAGGGCGCATTCGCGAAGTCGCTGCACAGGCCAGTGCTGTGACCCGAACCTTCGAGGTCAAGGTCGGCCTGACGGATCCGCCAGCCGCGATGCGGTTGGGTGCGTCAGTGATAGGGCGAGTGAGTACCACTGCAGGGCCGATGATCGATATTCCATCTTCCGCGCTGACCAGGATGAACGAGCAGCCCGCCGTATGGGTCGTCGACCCGGCCACCGCCACGGTCGCGGTGCGCAATGTGGACGTGCTGCGATTCGATGAAGCGCAGGCCATCATTTCCCAGGGGCTCGACATCGGCGAAATAGTTGTCACCGCCGGCGTTCAGGCGTTGCATCCGGGTCAGAAGGTCCGGATCCTTGGATCCGAGCCATGAGCGGAATCAATCTTTCCGACTGGGCTCTGAAACACCGTTCGCTGGTCGTCTATATGATGATGATTGCGGTGGTCGGGGGGACGCTGTCCTATTTCCGGTTGGGGCGAAACGAAGATCCCGCCTTCATCATCAAGACCATGGTCGTCCAGGCCGCGTGGCCCGGCGCAACTGTGGAAGAGACGATGAAGCAGGTGACTGAGCGCCTCGAACGTCACTTGCAGGAAACGCCGCATCTGGACTTCCTGCGGAGCTTCACAAGGGCCGGTGTCGCGACCGTCTTTGTAAATCTGAAGGGGAGCGCGAATGCGAAACAGGTGGCCGACACCTGGTACCACGTACGAAAGACGATCGGAGACATGCGTCATACACTACCCGCAGGCGTGATCGGGCCGGGATTTAATGACGAATTCGGTGATACATTCGGCATCATCTATGGCTTTACCAGTGACGGCTTCACTCGGCGCGAGTTGCGCGATCGGGTCGAGGACATCCGCTCAAGGCTGCTTCTCGTACCTGACGTGTCAAAGATTGAGCTTCTGGGCGAACAGGATGAAGTGATCTTCGTCGAGTTCTCCACGAAGGAGCTTGCGGCCCTCGGAATTGATCGGTCCGCTCTTATTGCGGCGCTCCAATCGCAAAACATCGTGCGTCCGGCGGGAACGATACAGACCGGCCTGGAAAGCATCTCGATTCGGGTATCAGGCAGCTTCCAATCGGAGCAGGACATCGCCAACATCAATTTTTCCGCCGGTGGCCGCATGCTCCGCCTGAGCGATATTGCGCAGGTGCGACGCGGCTACACGGATCCGCCCCAGCCGATGTTTCGGATCAATGGCAAACCGGCAATAGGCCTTGCAATCGCCATGCGGGATGGCGGCGACATTCTCGCGCTCGGCGCCAATATCAGAAAAGCAATGGCGCAAATCACCGCGGATCTCCCCATTGGAATCGAGCCCAGCCTGGTCGCCGACCAGCCCGTTGTCGTCGATCAGGCGATCCGCGAGTTTACGGTCTCGCTGATGCAGGCGATCGGCATCATCATGGTGGTGAGTTTCATCAGCCTGGGCGTACGACCCGGCCTGATCATCGCGCTGGCCATACCGTTCACGCTGGCGATCGTGTTTCCGATCATGGGACTTCTCAGCATCGATATGCAGCGAATCTCGCTTGGCGCGCTCATCATTGCGCTCGCATTGCTGGTCGACGATGCGATGACGACGACCGACGCAACGCTCAGTCGGCTCGCAGAGGGCGCAAGTAAGATCGAGGCGGCAACTTTCGCATATCGGACCCATGCAATGGCGATGCTCGCGGGCACGCTGGTCACGATAGCGGGCTTTATACCGGTCGGCTTTGCCGCGAGTTCCGCCGGTGAATACACGTTCTCGCTCTTCGCAGTGGTCACGATCGCACTTCTGGTTTCCTGGTTCGTTGCGGTCATTTTCACGCCGCTGCTCGGAGCAGCGATCCTTGTTCCACCGAAGCAGACAAGTACGGCGGATCCGGGCAGGATCTTCCGCATGTATCGGAGTTTCCTGACTGTCGCGATGCGCGCGAAATGGCTAACGATCGCGATCTCCTTGGCGCTCTTCATTTGTTCGGTGCTTGCGCTGCCGCTCATCCCGCGACAATTCTTTCCATCGTCGGACCGTCCCGAATTGCTCGTGGACCTGAGCTTGCCGCAGAACTCGTCAATCCACGCGAGCGAGGCTGCGGCAAAGCGCCTGGATGCTGCCCTTTCGACCGATGCCGATGTTGCGCGGTGGAGCACCTATGTCGGGCGCGGCGCCATCCGCTTCTATTTGCCCCTTAATGTTCAGCTACCGAACGATTTCTTCACGCAGGCCGTGGTGATCGCCAAGGATGTCGCTGCGCGCGAGCGCCTGCATGCCAAGCTCGAAAAGCTGCTCGCGCAGGACTTTCCTAACGCGATTGCGTTCGTTTCTCCACTTGAGCTCGGACCGCCGGTCGGATGGCCGGTGCAGTATCGGGTCAGCGGGCCCGACGTGGAACGGGTGCGCGAAATCGCGCTCAAAGTCGGACAGATCGTAGCCTCCAGTCCGGACACCAAACAGGTGAATTTCGATTGGATGGAACCCAATCGCCAAGTGCGTATTCGCGTGGACCAGAACGAGGCTCGCCTTCTCGGCCTCAGTTCGCAAGCGATCGCGACAGTCCTGAATACGGTCATATCCGGCACACCCGTTACCCAGGTTCGCGACGATATCTATCTGGTCAATGTGGTGGCGCGTGCGACCAACGAGCAGAGGGGCTCGCTGGACGGTCTGCGCAACTTGCAGGTGGCGCTGCCGGGTGGGCAAACTGTTCCTCTCAGCCAGTTCGCCTCCTTCGAATATGACCAGGAGTTTCCGCTCGTCTGGCGGCGCGATCGCATTCCGACCCTGACGGTTCAGGCTGCTATTGCCGGCGACAAGCTGCCGGAGAGCGTGGTTACGTCGCTTTCGATGGCGATCGAGAACTTCAGAAAGAGCCTTCCTTCGGGGTACAGCGTCGTCGTGGGTGGCACCGTGGAGGAAAGTCAGAAGTCGCAGGCGTCTGTGCTGGCAGTGGTGCCGGTGATGCTGTTCGTCATGTTTACCGTCCTCATGGTGCAGCTCCAGAGCTTTCCGAGGCTGTTCATGGTGCTCAGCGTGGCGCCGCTCGGCCTTATCGGCGTGGTGGCAGCGTTGATGCTGTCCGGCAGGCCCCTGGGTTTTGTCGCCATTCTCGGCGTGCTCGCGCTGCTGGGCATGATCAGCAAGAACGCGGTCATTCTGATCGGTCAGATCGACGCCGAACGCGCTTTGGGCAAGACGGCCTGGGACGCTGCGGTGGATGCCAGCAGTTCCCGTTTTCGGCCGATCATGTTAACGGCCGTATCGACTGTTCTCGGGATGATTCCAATCGCGCCAACAGTATTCTGGGGACCGATGGCATTTGCGATCATGGGCGGACTCCTTGTCGCCACCGTTCTGACGCTGGTCTTCCTGCCGACGCTGTATGTCGCCTGGTTTGCGCGGGACGAGAAAGAGCAACCGTCCGCGGGATCGCGCCCGGCCTGACGGCCGCTAGAATCGGAGCAGCCAAGGCACCAGCGCCAGGGTCGTTACCATCACGACGACGGTAAAAGGGACACCAATCTTCAAAAAATCGCCGAAACCGTAATTGCCCGGTCCGACCACCAAGGTGTTCACTGGCGAAGACACAGGCGTCATGAAGGCGGCCGAGGCTGCGATGGCGATAGTCATCGCGAAGGGATACGGCGAGGCGCCGATGTCCTTCGCGACAGCGAGCGCTACTGGCGCCATGAGCACCGCGGTTGCCGTATTCGAGATGAACAGGCCAAGGGCAGCCGTGATCACGAAGAGCAGCGCCAACAGGACTCGCGGTGATGCCTCGCCCGCAAGATGCGTCACCGCGTCGGCGGCGAGATCGACGCCACCGGTTCGTTGCAGCGCCAGCGAAAAGGGCAGCATGCCGACAATAAGAACCAGGCTCTTCCAATTGATCGAGGTATAGGCACTGTTGAAATCCACGCAGCCCAGCAACCCCATCAGCAAGCAGCCGATCAGAACCGCGTGCACGTTCGGCACCACACCGCTGACCATCATACCGACCGTCAAAGCCAGCACCGCCAGAGCCTGAGGTGCGAGGTTCGCGGCCGGCAGAACCTCTTTGTGCTCGGTCGGCAGGTTCAGGACGACAAGATCCGAGAATTCGGATCGCAGCTTGCGGATATCAGACCAGAAGCCGGTCAGCAGAAGGGTGTCACCGACCTTCAAGGTCTCATCGAGCAGCCCCTTGCTCACGACCTCGCGACCGTGCCGCAACCCCAGCACCGTCAATCCCATTTCGCTACGGACCCGCGCCTGCAAAACGCTCGATCCGATCAGCCTGGATTCCGCCGGGACGATGACTTCGACCATGCCGATCGCCTGCGAACGATCGGTGAAGTAGCAGCCATCGCCCAGAGGAATCTTCTCGACTTTATAATCACGCAGCATCCGATCGGTCTCGACATTGGGCGCGATGACGTCGAGTAGCAAGATCTGCCCGGCGGCCAGTTCGGTCCGTGCATTCGGGCGGCTCACCTCGGTCCCAAAGCGGCCGGGGAGCTCGATGGCGAGCAGATTCACGCCACGGTTCCGGAGCGGAAGCTCTTCCAGACGCTTGCCGATCAGCGGCGAGTCAGTCAGCACGCGCACGCGCAAGGCTCGATCGGCGAGGCCATACTGCGTCACCCAATCAAGCAAGTTCGGCTGACGGCGCTCGCCATCCACACTCTTGGCCGAGACGGGCAGAAACTGCCGCGCGAACAGCATATAGGCAACGCCGAGCGCCAGGAATGTGAGCCCAAAGGGCGTGAAGCTGAAAAAGCCGAAGCCTGCCGCACCTTGGCGGATCAGCTCGGCGTTGACCACGAGATTTGGCGCCGTCGCAACGAGGGTGAGCATGCCACTGATCAGGGCCGCAAAGCTCAAGGGCATCATCAGCTGGCTCGGCGCGGCACCTGTGTTCTGACAGATGCGCAGCACGACCGGGATGAAGATGGCCACCACGGCCGTCGAACTCATGAATGCACCGAGCCCGCTGACCGCGAGCATCAGCAGCACCAGCATGCGCGTCTCGCTGCTGCCGGCGGTCGCGTCCAGCCAATCGCCGAGGCGACGCGCCACACCGGTGCGCACCAGCCCTTCTCCGATCACGAAGAGACCTGCGATCAGCACGATGCTGGGATCACTGAACCCCGCCAGCGCCTCGTTGATGGTAATCACCCCAGTAAATGGCATGATCACGATCATCAGCAGCGCGACCGCATCCATGCGCGGGCGATTGGCCATAAACATCACGATCGCGGCCGCAAGCAGCAGAAGAACCAAGGCAAGATTGGTGTTCATGCGGAAATACCCGGTCGGTTAAGACGCAATCCAATCATGCTACGCAAACTGCTCATCCTGCGAATGGCCAGAGCATCGGCACGAGAAACGTGCCTACCAGGAAGAACCAGAGCAGCAACGGTAGACCCATCCTCCAGAAATCGCCAAATCGATAGCCGCCGGGGCCCTGCACCATGAGGCTCGCTGAGGCAGCGATTGGCGTAAGAAAGGAAGCGGCCGCAGCCACCGCCACAGTCACCAGCGCGGTGCGCGGCGAGACACCGACGGCTTCCGCGGAGGCAATCGCTATCGGAATGACGATGAGTGTCGTCGCTGTGCTGCTGATCAACTGACCGATTAGTGCCGTGAGCAAAAATAGCCCCGCCAGCAGCGCGTACGGGCTCGCATTGCCGACAATGGCAACGAGGGTATCGGCGATGAGATAGGCTGCACCCGTCTTGTACATGGCGGTCGAGAGCGGGATCAGCGAAGCGACCATGATCAGCACGTTCCAGTTGATCGCCCGATAGGCTCGTTCGATCTTGAGTACGCCCAGCAGGATTACCGCGCAGGCCGCCGCCAATCCAGCGACGACTCTTGGCACGACGCCCGTCGCTAGCAGCGTAACCATGACCGCGAGAATGACAATGGCGCGCACGGAGCCGGTGCCCAGGGGCCTGGCCTGGCTGCGGATCATGTCGGGGGCAGCAATGACGAGCACGTTGGGATCGCGCCCGTACTCCTCAAGCGCCTCCCAACGGCCTTGCAGCAACAGCGTGTCACCCGCCGCAAGAACGGTTTCGCCCGGCCCGAGATTCTCGCCGCCGCGTTGAACGCCCAGGATAATCAGATCACCACTTTCGGTGACCATGCCGGGGAAGACGGTCTCACCGATCAAACGAGAGCGGGGCGGAAGAACCACCTCGGAGAAGCCGTGGCTATCGTTAAACAGTGCCTCCCGCATTTTGCCGATCGTCTCCTGGCAGGGCGTCAGGCCATGCTGCTCTGCGAACGCGTCCATCGCCGCCTGTTCGCCGCGCATGATGAGTCGATCGCCCTCGACGAGAGAATGCTGCCACGAGATGCTGTTCTGGCGGCGCGGGCGAATAGCGATGAAGCTGAGCTCCGGGTGGTTCTCGCGCTCCAGCCGCGATTCCAGCACCGCCTGCAACGTGCCGCGATAGGGCGAGGCGGCGGTGATCTCGAGCTGATACACCTGGTCAAACAGCTTGTATTGCTCGGTCAGCATGCGCGAATGATGGCTCAGGTCCTCCGGCATCTCCCGGCTAGTGCGCACCGGCAGCAGCATATCGCCGAAAAGAACTACGATGGCCACGGTACCGGCCAGGAGTGGTACGCCGATCACCGTCATCTCGAAAAAGCCGAAGGGCGCGAGGCCGACATCGCTTGCCGCGTCGGACAGCAACACGTTCACAAGGCTTCCGGTCAGTACCAGCATCGAACCCGAATAGGAGGCGAAGGCGAGAGGCATCATGAGTTGTGCAGGCGGACGCTTGAGCCGGACGGAGACGATCACCAGCACGGGCAGCAGGGCAGCCACTGCGCCCCCCGAGCCGATCAGCGCCGTGAGAAAGGCCACGAGCAACATCGACAGCACCAACAGGCGTGTCCGGCTTTCGCCGGCGTAACGGATCAGCACCTGGCCTGCCCACGTGGTGACGCCGGACGAATCCAGGCTGGCACTCACCACGAAGAGCGAAGCAATGAAGAGTATCGTGGTGTCGCCGAAGCCTGCCAGCGCCTCGGAGAGCTCCAGAATGCCGGTCGCGTAAAGCACGAGTGTCGCACTTAGCGCCACGACCGCGACCGGCACCCGGTTCGAGACGAACAGCAGCACCATCGTGGCGATGATGGCGAAAGTGATGAGGATATGCGGCGTCATCGCACCTCGCGAGGGCGGTCCGGCCCGGAGCCAGCGCTGCGTGCCCGTGCCGCTCTACCGCGACAGCGCTTCCAGAATACGTGCCCAGGAGCGGATGCCCTTATGGAAGCTCTTGAGATTGTACTTCTCGTTCGGGCTGTGGATGCGGTCATCCTCGAGGCCGAAGCCTGCAAGCACCACGTCCATGCCCAGCGATTGTTTGAGCTGATGGGTCACGGGAATGGAGCCGCCACCGCCGATGAAGACTGCGGGCTTGCCCCATTCGGCCGTCAGTGCGTCGCGCGCTTTGCCGAAGGCCGGGGCATCGATCGGGAAGCGGATCGCCTGACCCGCGCCATGCTCCAGGAATTCCACGCGGCAATCGGCCGGGACGCGTGCATGCACATGCTCCCGGAAGGCTTTGCGGATGGCAAGGGGGTCCTGATCGAAAACCAGGCGGAAAGACACCTTTGCGGATGCCATGGCGGGAATCACGGTCTTGAATCCGGCCCCCTGGTAGCCGCCGCCCATGCCGTTGATTTCGCAGGTCGGGCGCGACCAGACCATCTCCAGCGCGTCGCGGCCCTTCTCGCCGGCGAGAACCGAAAGCCCGATGGCGCCGAGGAAGGACTTTGCGCTGAAGTTCAGGCTGTCCCATTGCTCGCGCAGCGCCTTGGGAAGTTCCGGTACGCCATCATAGAAGCCGCGCAGCGTGACGCGTCCGTTGTCGTCGTGCAGGTCAGAGAGGATGCGGGCGAGGATGCGGTTCGGATTGGCCGCGGCCGAACCATAGAAGCCCGAGTGCAGGTCGCGGTCGGCGGCGTGTATGATGACCTCTTCACCGCAGAGCCCGCGCAGCATGGTCTGGATCGCCGGCGTCTCGGGGTCCCACATGTTGGTGTCGCAGATCAGGCCAATATCTGCGCGCAGTTCGGCGGCATGGGCATCGAGAAAGCCGGGCAGGTTCACGCCACCGGATTCCTCTTCGCCCTCCAGCAGGATCGAAACCGGAATCGGCAGTTTGCCGGTGACCGCCTTCCAGGCGCGGCAGGCCTCGACAAAGGCCATGAGTTGGCCTTTGTCGTCCGCGGCGCCGCGGCCCGTGATGATCTTCGCGCCATCGGGCATCGTCTGGATAGACGGGTCAAAGGGATCGCGCTCCCAGAGCTCGAGCGGATCGACCGGCTGCACATCGTAATGGCCGTAGAACAGCGCCGAGGGGCCGGGCACGTTGCGGTCATGCGCCACGACCATCGGGTGCCCCGGTGTCGGGCGCACCGAGGCGTCGAAGCCAATGCTCTTGAGGTCGGCCACGTGCCATTCGGCATTGGCCGTACATTCGGCCTTGTAAGCCGGATCGGTCGAAATCGACTTGATGCGCAGGATCGCGAACAGACGCTCGAGGGCCGCATCGAGATTTGCGTCGACGTTGGACAGGACATCATCGAGCTTGGTCATGGAGCCCTCCGGAGGGTCTTCTGAGCCGTTGGTCAGAACGCGGCACGATCGCCACATTGTCCGTCGTAGCAAACGCTGTTTCTTGCCAGGAGGTTACGATTGCTATTCGTTCCTTCCGCGCTTACGCGGCGCCGGGTCGGGAATTTCGCCTGGCAGGAAGTTGGGAAGCTTTCCTGCCGGGAAAATCGCAAGCAAGGCAACGCCAGCCATGATGATGAGGCCAATTTTCAAAGCGCGCAATCGCACGACAGTGTTGACGCGCACCGCCTCCGCCACTTGAGCCGGAGAGGCCGTGGTTTGCTCCATCACGCTCTGCAGCCGGTCATTGCTGATGAAGGTGATGTTATCCAGGTCCAGCTGCGCCTGTATCTCAGGCGGCAATTTTGGATTTTCGGCGATGGTCCGCAAGACAGCCGCGCTTAACAAGCCGACGAGGAGTGCCCCGGCCACCGCCGTGCCGACGGCTGCGGCGAGATTGTTGGTCGTGCCGCGCAGCGAGCCGACGTCACCCGCGAGCTCTTTCGGCGAAGCCGTGACCAGCACGTTGAACAACAGTGTGACCAGCGATCCCTGTCCAATACCGAAAATCACCAGCCCAAGGAGAACCGGGACGGCGCTCCAATCATTCCTCACGACAAAGGCGAGCCAAAGGAGCGCCACAGTGCAGAGTATGAAGCCATAGCGTCCGATCTGCCTCGGCGTGAACCGACCATAAAATCGCACGATCAGCATCGCCGCGAAGAAGACGGTGAGGTTGAACGGCATCATGGCGATCGTTGTCGCCAGCGGCGTCCGTCCCTGCACGATCTGGATGTACAATGGAACCGAGAAATTGAGCATCGATTCCAGCGCTACGACAGCAAACATCGCATACACCGCCGCCCGCTCCTGCGGGGAGTCGATCACCTCGAGCGCAAGAAGCGGCGTCTTCCCCGCAGCCTGCTGTCTGTGGGTCCAGCTCAGAAAGCCCTGACCGAGCACGATACCCACCACGATCATGATCGGGGCGGGAGATAAGCCAAAGAGGTCGAATGGCGCATTGGGCCCCGCCAATCCCAGCCCCCACCGATTGAGGTTGTTGAAGCCGAAGCTGATCAGAATGATGGCTGCGGCAGCGAGGATGACGCCTACGAAATCGATCCGGACCTCCGGACGCGCCTCATCGGGCTTGAGTCGAAAGCTCAAAAGGAAAACCACAGCCGACACGGCGATCAGAATCCCGAACGCAGGGCGCCATCCGATGAATGTGCCTAGAGTACCACCGATGACAAACGCCAGAACGCCCGCAGCGGCGCGCGCGGAACCCAATGCGCCAACGGCTGTTGCCTGCTGCCGCCCCTTGTAGTTTTCCGCGATAAGCGCCACCAGCGACGGTACGATCACCGCACCAGCCGCGCCGGACAAGGACTGCGCAGTAATCATGAGATCCGCGTTTGGACTGAACGTCATCAACGCCTGCGCGGCGCCGAACACGGCAACGGCAACGCGGAATACGTGCGTCGCTCCGTAGCGCTGTGTCAGCTTCGCGCCGAGCATGACGAAGCCGGCAACAAGCATCGAATAAGCCACGATACCGGTGGCGACCGTCGTGGGCGGAACGCCAAAACTGTTGACCATCCCGCCCAGCGCAACCGGCAAGGAGGCGACGTTGAAGGACATGATCATCTGGCCGAGGGCGATGGTGATCATCGGCACCCAGGATGCATTCTCTTCTTCAACGGAGTGAACCGTCGTCGCAGATGCCATCGTCATGGCGTGTCCCTGTCATTTTTTCTGAAGTCCAGCCCCAGTCGGTGCGGGCTGAATCTCCGGAAAGTGCAAACCTACGCTTCCGGGTTGGACATGAATAAATCCATGCCCAGCCGCTGCGACAGATACTTCGCTACAAGTTGTCCCTTGACGCTGTTTCCGGCGCTGTCCAGCGGTGGCGCAAAAGTCCCCAGACCGCCCTTTCCCGGGGAGACCGTGACGATCCCGCCGCCGATGCCGCTCTTGCCCGGTAGCCCGACATCGTAAAGCCAATCGCCTGATGTCTCGTACATTCCGGCAGTCGTCATGACAGCCAGTGCGTAGTGGCAGACCGACGGATCGACCACGCGCACTTTCGTGATGGGGTTCACGCCACCGTCCGCCAAAGTCGCACCCATTACCGCCAGATCCTTGGCACTCACATTCAGCGCGCATTGTCTGGTGTAAAGATCGGTCGCCTCTGCCGGATCGCAGTAAATCAGTTCGAAACTCTGGAGCAGACGGGCGATGCTCTGGTTTCGGAAGTTGGTCTCCGTCGCCGAGGCATAAACCTCGTCGTTGAGCGCAAGCGGACGTCCGGCGAACTGTGACAATCCGTCGTAGATGAAATTCCATTTCGCATCAGCCGTCGCTCCCGGGACGAGGCTTGTCGTCGCAATCGCGCCCGCATTCACCATCGGATTTGTGCGGCCATCGGGGCTGCGTTCGACGGCAGCGAGCGAGTTGAACGGAAGGCCGGTCGCGTTCGCTCCAAGCTTCTGGCGTGCCTGCGCCGCGCCGAGGGCCTGACAGACCAATGCAAAGATGAACGGCTTGGAAACGCTCATGATCGAGAACTCGTATTCGGCCGCCCCTACGGCGTATACGGCGCCGTTGGTACCGACCACGCAAACGCCGAACAGGTCGCTCGGCACTTCCGCGAGCGCGGGATAAACTTGAGAGTTCCTGCCATCCGTATTTGATTTGTAGCGCGCGTACACCTCGTCGATCAGCGAGATGACTTCAGCTTCGGCCGGCAAGTGTCCGGTTGATACGTAGGAATAGTTGTTGTCGGCATCGGCGTTCGCATTCATTGCGCGTTCCAAGCCTCCATAATGAGAAGCACCGAGGGAGCCCCCGACATGTGTCGGGTCAAACGCTCGCCGTTTTCGTTCGCCGCCTTTAACGAGGCCCAACGGACCGTCATCTAACGTCGATTTTCCTTGGTGAACAATCAGGCCATTTACCCGAACATCTCGGGGTTTTTCCGGGTTAGGGCTGCCTTGTGCCTCACAATCCCCAAGGCAAGCCCAGCAGGTACCAGACAACGAACAGCACGGTCCAAATGATGGCCATCCAGAGAGTGTACGGCAACATCAGCGCGACAACCGTCCCGACGCCCGCTTTCTTGTCGTAAATCTGGGCAAATCCGACCACCATGGCAAAGTAGGCATTGAGCGGGGTGATCGCGTTGATCGGCGAGTCGCCTATGCGGTAGGCGGCCAGGACGGCTGCGGGATCGACGTTAAGCTGCACGAACACCGGTACGAAGACCGGCGCGAAGATGGCCCATTTGGCGATCGCGGGCGTGAACACGAAGTCCAGGATCATGACGACAATGATGAAGCCAACCAGCAGCCACAGCGTGCCGATATTCGCGCTTTTCAAGACATCGGCCATCGTCAGGGCCATCAGCGTTGGAATGTTGCTGTAGTTGAAGTAATCGACGAACTGGCTGATGACGACGAAGAGGAGGATGGTGCCGCTCAGCGAAGCCACCGCCTTGGTCATGGCCGCGATGACGGCCGTGGAGCTATTCACCGTTTTCGCGCCGATGCCGTATGCGATCCCGGTTGCAAGGAACAGCACCATGATGACCCCGATCAGGCCGTTCATGAATGGTGAGTTGCCGATCAGGACGCCTGTCGTCGGATTGCGCAGGGGCGCGCCCGACGGAACCGTCAACAGAAGGAACAGGATCACGACCCCGAGCAGCGCAGAGCCGCTGTACCTCAGCCCACGCGACTCGTCGGCGGAAAGCTGCCCTCCGTTCGCCCCCGGCCGAGTGTTGGCGGTCTTTTCGGCCTGGTAAGCGCCCAGCCGTGGCTCGATGATCCGGTTGTTGATGAGTGCGATGACGATGGTCAGGACAAGAACAGAGGCGATCGAGAACGAGACGTTGGCGGTCAGATCCAGCGACGTGGTGGGGTTGACCATGTGGATTGCGTCGTTGGTAATTTCCGTCAGAACGGCATCAAGCGGCTTGATGATCATGTTCACGGTGAATGCACCGGCGACTGCGGCAAATCCCACAGCGAGCCCGGCGAGAGGATGCCGGCCAACGCTCAAGAAGGCGGCGCCGGCCAACGGGATCAACACCACATAGCCGGCGTCTGCGGCAATGCTGGACAAGATGCCGACGAACGCGACGATGTAAACGAGTGCCCAGCTCGGAGAGACGGCCACGAGTTTTCTGATCAACGCGTTGATCAGGCCGGCTTCCTCGGCGACGCCGACGCCCATCATGGCGACGATCAACAGCCCAACCGCGGTGAAACCCATGAGGTTTGGCACGAGCCGGGTGTAAATATGACGAATTCCATCCGCCGTCAGCAGGCTATTGGCGGCAGAGGTCGCGGTCTCGATCTTGTGAGTATCCGGATTGATGGCCTGATAGGTGACGCTTGCCCCCAACATGTAGAGTAAGTGAGACAGCACCAACACGATGGCGATGAGGATCAGAAATATCACGACCGGGTGCGGGACGCTGTTTCCGACACGTTCGACAGTGTCGAGGGCTCTTTGCGTCATCGTCTTCGATGGCGGCGTGTTCGTGGCGTCACTGCGCGCGCTCATGTCGGAAATCCTCCCGCTCCATTCGCGACGGCTGGAGCAGCGCTGGTACCATGATGATCCATGTTATGAGAACAGCGAGGAAGGATCGGACGCCAATGCGCGCTCGAAACCGCTGATCTCGTAATCAACGCGACGACCCCGCTACTCCTCTGACGAAGATGCCAGCGTCATCGCCGCGAGTGCGGCGACGATCTGAAAGGACCATGGAGACACGGAGGCCTGTCGGGAGAGGATTGCTTATCCTTTCGCGATCTGTCCGTTCACACGCTGCCTTACGAACAATCAATAAGGCGCATCAAAATCCGGCTGAATACCGAATGGGCCTAGATTGTTCCGGGGCAATTACCGACCCGAACGAACGTCTGTGTCAGCAAGGCTTCCATGTCTGCCTGCGAAGCAACAAGGCTGTCTTCAGAACCGCACAGTGGCCGAGCCTAGGATGCGATTGGCGGTACCAGAGCCGGCGCTGACCGGGGCTGTTGCTGCGGTGCCGCCGTACACGTCCCGATGGGAGTAGACATATTCAAGACCGACGTCGAGCCATCCGGTCCCGACGCTGTTGCCACGAAGCTCGGCGAACGGGCTCCAGATCAAATTGACGATCCCCTGCTGCATGGTGCTGTTCAACGACGTCGCCGAGGCAGATCCCGGCACGAACAATTGCGCATACGACGGATATTGCTGCCATGCGTAGGAGTAGACGAAATTGCTGCGCAATTGCGGTGTCCAGAAGCGGCGGTAGCCTGCGCTCGCGCCATAGGTCGGCAGGGCGTCGAGGCTGGGATCGACAATGCCGGGCGGGCCGATGTTGGACAGCGCATCCTGGCCGAAGGTATTGGCGCCGAAATAGCGCCCGATGCCTTGGCCGTAATAGGCCATGCCAACCAGCTCGTCCGGACCGAAAGCTGGTGACAGCCATCGCATTGGGAAGCGACCGCTGCCCGCGAGACCCCAACCGGCGGTATTGCGCTCGACCGCTGGCGGCGCTGCCGCCGTACCAGCCGTGCGGATGGTGAGATCGCGCAGCAGGCCGCGCAAGTCGAGGCCCAGGCCATCGTTCCGGTATTCGAGCCGGCCGAGTAGATCGGGCACGGAGGCAAATGACGGACTCAATCCACCAAAGCCAGCCGGGGTGCTGATCTGCGTGAATACCCCTGCCGCGGACGTGTACTGCGTATCCGGCATCTCGATCGAAACGTGCCCGGTCAATCCCGGAGCCAATGTCGCGGTCGCCCGAACCTGCGCCTGGCGCACGAATGACTGGTTGAGGTTGGTCGAGAAGTTCACGGTTTCATAAACGCCCTCGTTCCACAGGCTGTTCGCCCAGCCGACCAGGACACGAAACTGTTCGCTGCCGACCTCGCCCCAGGCCTGACGGAGCCGAAAGACCGCATTGGGTGAGGCTGCCGCGCCCCCGCCGAAGTCGCCTTCCAAGCGGGTTTCCAGAGTGCCCCAAGCGGTCGCCGTGCGCGTATCCATACCGATGCGACTGAACCGGGCGGACAATCCAGTATCGCCTCCCTGGATGTCGGCGGGGCTTCCGGAAAGCGGAATGGTTTGCACGGTCGGGGCATCGGACTGATTGCGGCCATTGAAGTCGTGGTAGCCATGGACGTTCGCGAAACCGTAGAATCGCACCTCGGACTGCGAACCCGGGATGCGCAAGGACAAACCCGGGAGATCGGAACGCAGCGCGTCCTCGCCTTCGCCGTCGAACTGACTGCCCATCGGTTCGGGCGGACGCAGGCCCGGAATGGGCGCCGCCGCAGCTTGTGGCGGGACCGCAGCATTCGCAGCTACCCGCGGCTCAGTCGACGCAACCGGAATCGCAGGCGGCTTTTGCCCGGCGGTCGGTGCGACGACGTCACGACGTGCGGTGGCGGCCTGGGACTTCGAATGCTTGTCGCGTGCTTCGAGTTCGTCGACGCGATGGCGCAGCGCGCTGATCAGCTTGTCACCTTCTGTTGCGCGGGCTTGCAGCGCATCGAGACGGCGCATCAACTCTTCCATGGAAGGTTTCTGGTCCTGGCTGGCGGGTGTCTGCGCCAAAGCCGGACCGGAAAATATTGCGATTGATGCAACGCCGCAAAGCGCTCGGAATGTTCGCACGCAAGCCTCCTGTTGACAAGTTTGGGGCACATCGAGTTTTGCGCTTGATTTCAGCGATCGCAAGCCAGCTCCATCGCAGGTCGAAATTTTCGGCAAGATTGTGCCATTTCGGTTGTACCGCAACGCAGTTGCATCGCGCTCGGTCGGCGCAACATCATCCTGCAGCGCGGCGTGAAATCGAAATGGCTCACAATCCCACCACTGTGCGCTGCGTCCCGTACGTGGCACGAATTGCATAGTCATATGCCGGAATTCATGCCAGTCATGCGAGGTTTTGGTCTTCGGAGAATACAACCTGCTGGCTCAGGGTAAGATCGAGCGTATAATCCGATCTATCCCCTAGGGCGTTTCCTGTAGTCCGGTGATCGATACTGGGACGACTGGAGAGGGGAGCGTTAGAGATTGAGCGTTGAGTTCGACCTCGAAAACGACCCGGAAAGTTGGGTGCGCACCGTGAAGCCACACAGTTCTCCTGCTCGCGAGCCGGCGCGTCCCTTTAGCAACGATCACCTGATCGGCCAGGGCGCAATTGGCGATCGCTCATATTGGACACACTCCGAAGAGCTCCTTTTCGCGGTCCGCCCCTTACGCGGCGGGCGCTTCGTGTACGAGGCAATCAATCAGGCCTTCGAGGCTCTCCTTGGAATGTCGCAGCAGGAGGTCCGAGAGCTGGACGTCTTCGAATGTCTTGCCAAGGAAGACGCCGAGCGTCTCTGTGAAATCCTCAAGGGATGTCTTGCGGAAGGAACCGAGGCCAAAATTCAGCACAGTCTGATGCTCGGCGGCTTGCTGCGGGATGTCGAGACAACCGTTGTTCCGATCCTCCATCCCATGGCCGGCAATGCGGCCCGGTTGATTGGCGGTCATCGGTTACTCCACAAGGAGGGGCTCGACTGTATGACTAAAGAGGCTGCTTTCCTTCACGGGGACGTCAGCCTGATGTCCATCCGCGAGGACATCCACCAGCGGATCGCATCGGAGCTTCATGATTCGACATGCCAAGAGCTGGTTGCCGCCAGTCTTGGTGTGATGCGTGTCCGCACTTGCCTCGATAACCCGCGCGGCGTCGAGCGGCTGTGCGATGATATCGACGCGTCGATCGACGCGGCACTCAGGGAAATCCGTTCCCTGACCTATCTGCTCCACCCCCAGGATCTGACGGACCGGGGACTCAAGGCGACGATCGAGCAGCATGCCTTGGGGTTTCGTGCACGTACGTCGTTGCGGGTGAGCACGAGGATACCCGCCGCCGTCGATAAGCTACCTTACGCGAGCCAGCTCTCGGTTCTGCGGGTCATTCAAGAGGCGCTCACGAACATATTCCGCCACGCGAAGGCGACGGAGGTCAGAATCGTCGTCGAGGCGATCGAGGGTCACTTCCATCTGACGATCAGCGACAACGGGCGCGGTTTTCCGGTCGATCACACAAAACGTGGCAACGGTGCGATATCGCCCGGTGTCGGCATTCCCGCCATGAGAGCGAGACTTAAGCAGCTTGGGGGCACGTTCGAGATCAGGTCCGATCTTGCACCGCGACATTCCGGCACGACGCTGTGTGCGGTGTTCCCGCATGGTCTCATGACCAAAAGGCGTAGCCGGCGCGCGTCACTGAAATCATAAGCCAGCGTGTGCACGGAATGACGGAGATCAGGGACCCCGAGGGCAGGCAGTCTCTGTCCGTCGGTTCCAGGAGTTCCCTACGCGAAACGAAGGCCGATCGACGATGATCGTGTCGCGGTCCGATTTGGGTTGCGTGTGGGCAAGACCGGTCGATGTCTGTGGAAACGCCGATGTTTGGTACATCCGCCCGGAGATATCAGGGTTTTGTAGGATAACCCATTGGGGAATAATCGGTAGATTGGCAAACTTGACTGCTGGAAATCTCCATCGATTGCCCGACAGGTTCTGGGCCCGCATACGGGAACGAGGCCGTGAAACGCATCGTGGTTGCGGATGATCATGAAGTCGTACGTTCCGGGCTCCGAGCGATCGTTGAGACCCGCTCAGACTGGATCGTCAGCGGAGAGGCGACCAACGGCGAGCAGGCTGTGGCCGTGGCGATGGAGACGCGTCCGGACGTCGTGATAGTCGACTATTCGATGCCGCTGATGAACGGACTTGAGGTCAGCCGCCGCCTCAAGTCGATGCACCTGCGCACCGAAGTATTGATCCTGACGATGCACGAGAATGAGGAATTGCTGACTGAAGCCATCCTGGCTGGCGTTCGCGGCTTCCTGTTCAAATCGGACGCCAGTAGGCACCTGATCTTCGCGATCGAGGCCTTGCTCGATGGGAGACCTTACTTCACGGGCGTTCTGTTGGAGAAGTTGCTCCACGAGTACCAGGCCGGCAAGCAAAATACGTCCGACATGCTGCTCACCGCGCGCGAGCAGGGCGTTGTCCAGCTTATTGCAGAGGGACACACCAACAAGTCGATCGGCGTCATCCTGAAGCTGAGCGTAAAGACCGTCGAGACCCACCGCGCGTCAGCGATGCGCAAGCTGAGAATGTCATCGACGGCCGAGCTGGTCCGCTACGCCGTTCGCAGGAAGCTCGTCAACCCTTGATGGAGCTTTCAGTACGAGCCGCCGCGTCGCTTAGCGATCAGCGACAACACGGTCTCCTGTTGGAAATAGCGCAATGACGGATTATGATCGTCCGACGGATGCCCATTTTCAGCCGCATAAGCCTGGGATGCGACCGGCAAGTCATTGATTATCCTGAAACCGCAGCTGATTCTTAATCAGCGGGTCCCAGGTTCGAGCCCTGGTGCGCCCACCAAAGGAAAATGCTTATTTTCCAGGACCGTCGCGGAGTGGTCGCCGAGAACAAATGGGTCTCGTGCGGCGTTTTGTGGCCTGACGTACGGAAGGCACAACGCGCTCCGCTTCGGGAATGGGTCTAGACGTGGATCGCGTGGCCGAGCGCCTTGAATGCGGCTTCCTGAATGGCCTCACCCAGCGTCGGATGCGCGTGGATCGTGCCGGCGATGTCCTGCAAGACGGCGCCCATCTCGATCGCGAGGCCAAACGCGGCAGACAGCTCCGAGACTCCTTGTCCAACCGCCTGGATGCCGATCACCTGCTGATTGTCGGCCCTGGCGACGATGCGCACGAAGCCAGGCTCGCCATGGCGCGTCATCGCGCGGCCATTGGCTGCAAAGGGAAACTGCCCAACCTTGATGTTGATGCCGGCCTCGCGCGCCTCTTCCGGTGACAGGCCCGCGGAGACGATCTCGGGATCGGTGAAGCAGATCGCCGGGATGCAACGCTTGTCCCACGCGCGCGGCATGCCGGCTGCGATTTCCGCCACCATCTCGCCCTGCGCCATGGCGCGATGCGCGAGCATCGGCTCGCCCGTGACATCGCCGATCGCATAGATGCCGCGCATCGAGGTCTCGCAATGCTGGCCGATACGGATGAAGCGACCATCCATGTCGAGCACGAGTTGCTCGAGCCCCAATGCGGCGGTGACCGGCGCGCGCCCGACCGTGACGAGAATTTTGTCGGCCGTCAGGCTGCGCTCCTGGCCGTCGGCCATCTCGACGCGCAATCCGTCGCCCTGGGCGGTGAGGCCGAGCGCCCGGGCGCCGGTCAGCACCTCGACGCCGAGCGCGGTCAAGCGCCTGGCGATCGGAGCCGTCAACTCGGCGTCATAGAGCGGCAGGATGCTGTCCTGCGCCTCCACCACGGAGACCTTGCTCCCGAGCTTGGCGAACGCCGTCCCGAGTTCGAGCCCGATATAGCCGCCGCCGACGACGACAAGGGATTTTGGCACCTCTGCGAGCGACAGCGCACCGGTCGAGGAGATGACGTTGCCGCCGAACGGCAGCGATGGCAGTTCGACGGGAGCCGAGCCGGTCGCGATCACCACCGTCTCGGCCTTGATCGTCTTCGCGCCGGTCTCGGTCTCGACGACGATCGTCTTGCCGTCGCGGAAACGCGCGTGGCCCTGAACGATCTTGACCTTGGCCTTGCGCAGCAGCGCGGCGACGCCGTTGTTCAGCCGATGGACGATGCCGTCCTTCCAGGCGATCGCCTGTTTGAAGTCCAGCGCTGGCTGCGCCGCCGTCAGGCCGAATGGCGTCTTGCCGCCGGCCGCATCGACCAGTTTCTCGAATTCTTCGGCGACATGAATGATGGCCTTTGAGGGAATGCAGCCAACATTGAGGCAGCTTCCACCCAGTTTGCCACGTTCGACGAGGACGGTGTCGAGGCCGAGCTGGCCGGCGCGGATCGCGCACACATAGCCGCCGGGGCCGGCACCAATGACGACAAGCTGACAGGTGATCTCGGTCATTTCTTCTTTTGCCTCAGGGGTCGACGAAGATCGTCGCCGGATTCTCCAGCAGCTCCTTGAGCCTTTGCACGAAGATTGCGGCGTCCCATCCGTCGATGACGCGGTGATCGAAACTGGAGGAAAGATTCATCATCTTGCACGGCACGAACTGCGTGCCGTCCCAGACCGGACGTATCGCGATCTTGTTGACGCCGACGATGGCGACCTCAGGATGGTTGATCACCGGCGTGGTCGCAAGGCCGCCGAGCGCGCCGAGCGAGGTGATGGTGATCGTCGAGCCGGTCAGTTCCTCGCGTGTCGCGGTGCCCTCGCGGGCGCGCTGGGCGAGACGGTTCAGCTCGGCGCTGCAGTCGCGGAGGTCACGCGCCTCCGCATGCTTCACCACGGGCACGACGAGGCCCGACGGGGTCTGGGTCGCGATGCCGATATGGATGCCCGCATGCTGATGAACGATGCCGGCCTCGTCGTCATAGAGCGCATTGAGTGCAGGTTGCTCGGCAAGCGCCTTGACCATGGCGCGCATCAGGAAGGGCAGCAGCGTCAGCTTGGGATGCTCCGGCGCGGGCTTCCTGTTCAGCGTCGCACGCAGATCCTCCAGCGGCGAGACGTTGACCTCCTCGATGATGGTGATGTGCGGGATGCGGGACTTCGACAGCGCCATCTTCTCGGCAATGCGGCGGCGCAAGCCCACCACCTTCACGTCGGTGACGGCGGTCTTCGGGGGCATGGCGCGGCCATGGCGAGGTGCCGGCCCGCGCGACAGGAAGGCGTCGATGTCCTCGTGGGTGATGCGTCCGGCGGGGCCGGTGCCGTGGACCTGGCGCAGGTCGATGCCGGCTTCGCGCGCCTTGAGGCGTATGGCCGGTGAGGCCAGCGGCTTCTCGCCCGGGGCGCGGCGGATCGCGGATGTCGTCGCCGGGCGGGCTTCGAGGGTCGCGGGGCGGATGGAGGGAGCGGACGCTGACTCGGTCGTCGCGGCTTCGGCTTTCTTCGCAATGGGCGGCGTCGGGACGTCTTTCTTCGGCGCTTTATCTTCTGGCTCCGCAACATCGTCGCCGGCGACCTTGAGCTTCACGAGCGTCGAGCCGATCGCAACCGCTTCACCGATCTTGGCGCCGATCCAGCTGACCTCGCCCGCGAGCGGCGAGGGAATCTCGACCGAGGCCTTGTCGGTCATCACGGTGGCGAGCAAGTCGTCCTCGCGAACGAGATCGCCTTCCTTGACGTGCCATTCGACCAGCTCGGCTTCGGCAATGCCTTCCCCGATATCCGGGAGCTTGACGCTGCGCTCGCCCATCAGCGTGCCTCCACGATGTCGCGCAGCGCTTGCCCGAGCCTGACGGGGCCGGGGAAATAGTCCCATTCCTGCGCATGCGGGTAGGGCGTGTCCCAGCCGGTGACGCGCATCACCGGCGCTTCGAGATGATAGAAGCAGTGCTCCTGCACCAGCGCCGTGAGCTCCGCGCCAAAGCCGGAGGTCAGCGTTGCTTCATGCAGCACGATGCAGCGGCCGGTCCTGGCAACGGAGGCAGCGATCGTCTCGAGATCGAGCGGAAGCAGGGTGCGCAGGTCGATCACCTCTGCGTCGATCCCTGTTTCCTCGACGGCCGCAAGGGCAACGTGAACCATGGTTCCGTAGGCAAGGATGGTGACGGCCTCGCCGGTGCGCCGGGTCACCGCCTTGCCGAGCGGCGTGGTGTAATGTCCCTCCGGCACTTCGGAAAGCTCATGCTTGGCCCATGCGGTGACCGGGCGATCATGGTGACCGTCGAACGGGCCGTTGTAGAGCCGCTTCGGCTCCAGGAAGATGACGGGATCCGGATCCTCGATGGCCGCGATCAGCAGGCCCTTCGCATCATGGGGATTGGAGGGGACCACGGTCTTCAGTCCGGCGACATGGGTGAACAGCGCCTCGGGGCTTTGGCTGTGCGTTTGCCCGCCAAAAATGCCGCCGCCGGTCGGCATGCGGATGACCAGAGGACAGGTGAAATCGCCGGCCGAGCGATAACGCAGGCGAGCTGCCTCCGAGACGATCTGGTCGTAGGCCGGATACATGTAGTCGGCGAACTGAAGCTCGACGCAGGGGCGCAAGCCGTAAGCGGCCATGCCGATCGCGGTGCCGACGATGCCGCACTCGCTGATCGGCGCATCGAAGCAGCGCGAGACACCGTATTTCTGTTGCAGGCCCTGCGTGCAGCGGAACACGCCGCCGAAAAAGCCGACGTCCTCGCCATAAACCACGACGTCGTCGTTGCGAGCCATCGAGACGTCGAGCGCCGAGCGGATTGCCTCGATCATCGTCATGCGTGGCATGGCTCAGACTCCGATCTGCTGGCGCTGGCGCCGTAGGTGCGGCGGCAGCTCGGCATAGACGTCCTCGAAGATGTCGCGGGCCGAGGGCTTGCTGCCCGAGTGCAGTGTACCGAAGCTCTCGGCCTCCTTCTGTGCGGCGATGACTGTGGCGAGAATTTCGGCCTCGGCCTGCTTGTGGCGTTCTTCCGACCAGGCCCCGGCCGCGATGAGATGCTGCTTGAGCCGGATCACGGGATCGCCCAGCGGCCACTCCTCGGACTCGTGCTTCGGCCGGTAGGCGGACGGATCATCCGAGGTCGAATGCGCGCCGGCGCGATAAGTGACGTATTCGATCAGCGTCGGTCCGAGGTTGAGCCGGGCCCGCTCGATGGCCCATTTCGCGACGGCGTAGGTCGCAAGATAATCGTTGCCGTCGACCCTGAGCGCCGGGATGCCGAAGCCGAGGCCGCGCGCTGCGAAGGTGCCGGAGCCGCCACGCGCGATGCCCTGGAAGGTCGAGATCGCCCATTGATTGTTGACGACGTTGAGGACGACGGGCGCCTTGTAGGTCGAGGCGAACACGAGGGCGGCATGGAAGTCGGACTCGGCCGTCGAGCCGTCCCCGATCCAGGCAGCGGCGATGCGGCTGTCGCCCTTGATCGCCGAGGCCATCGCCCAGCCGACGGCCTGAACGAATTGGGTGGCGAGATTGCCGGAGATCGAGAAGAAGCCATGCTTTCGGGACGAGTACATTACCGGCAGCTGACGTCCCTTCATCGGGTCGTTCGCATTGGAATAGATCTGGCACATCATGTCGACGAGCGGATAGTCATGCGCGATTAGCAGGCCGGCCTGGCGGTAGGTCGGGAAGTTCATGTCGTCGGGGCCGAGCGCGATGCGGAAGGCGCAGCTCACCGCTTCCTCGCCGGTGTGCTGCATGTAAAAGGACGTCTTACCCTGGCGTTGCGCCATCTGCATGCGCGCGTCGAACGTGCGTAGGGTCATCATGTGGCGCAGGCCAGCGACCAGTTCGTCCTGGGAGAGGTCCGGCACCCATGGTCCGACTGCCTGGCCCTCATGATTGAGCACGCGGATGATCGAATAGGCGAGATCGCGAATCTCCTCGGGCGCCACGTCGACCGGCGGACGCCGGACCGAACCTGCCTTCGGAATCGTGACACCGGAGAAATCCGGCTTGCCCCCCGGCCGGCTTGCAGGCTCGGGAACGTGAAAGCGAAGTGGCGTGAGACTGGTCATGGAAGCGTCCGCCCGTTTGCGGGTTGTGAAGAGGCAACAGCCGGTTGACTGTACGTCTCGCGCGAAAGCTCTGCGACGCGAAGGTCCATGATCGCCGGATGGCGTGACAACCGCTCCGTGAGGTCCGCGCAGTCGGCCGACGGCTGGACTTCAAGAACCATCCGTATCGTTTGGTTCCCGTCGGAATGCGTCGTCATCGAGAGCTGGTCGAGGCCGAAGCCGAAACGCCCTGCGTCGAGGACAAGTCGAACGATCCCGTCAAAGGGATCGGACGTGGTGGCCGTGACGCTGACGCGTCGCCGCTGTTGAGGTTGCATGTCACGTTCTCTCGCGGCGCAATGATAATCTCCTGGGGCAAGAAAACTTCCCAAAATTTTGACGGAATAGCTAAAGTATCGGGATATTTTCCCGAGAACCTGCAAAACGACAGAAGGATTAACTGATGTCCTCCAAGCGCGGCTCCACGGAGGAGCTTGATCAACTGGATCGCCGGATTCTCTCGGCGCTTTGCGAGGACGGCCGCTTGACGACGAGTGCGCTTGCGGAGCAGGTCGGGCTCTCGAGCTCGCCGTGCTGGACCAGGGTGAAGCGCCTGGAGGAAAACGGCGCGATCGAGAAATACGTCGCGGTGCTCAATCACGCCCATCTCGGCTACAACAACATCGCCTTCGTGGAGATCACGCTGGACAAGCATGACGACAAGGTGCTCGAGCGTTTCGGCGCCGCCCTGTCGCGAATTCCGGAGGTGATGGAAGCCTATCTGGTGACCGGCGACTACGACTATCTCATCAAGGTCGTCGTGCGGGACACCGATCACTACGAGCGCTTCCTGCGACAGGCGTTGTACAGGATACCGGGCATCCGGCAGTCGCGAACGACATTTGGCTTGCGGACTCTGAAGCGCCAGATCTCCATCGATCCTTCCAAGGCCGGTCCGCCTTGAACAGAGCAGACGTCAAGCGGATTGACGTCTGCTCCATAAGGTCGAACTGAAACGGTGTGGTTCGTCAGAACGCGGTCTTCTTGCCGATGATGCCGACATAGCTCGATCGCACCAGGGCTCCCCATCGTCCATCCTTCTTGACGATCACATAGAGGGAGTCGGCCGACAATATCGGCTTGTCGTTGGCATCGTAGCGCGTGAACCTCGTGACGAAATGGAGCTTGTCGTCGGATTTCTGCACGAGCTTGCGATACGTCCATGCCGAACGAGCCCAGGTCGAGGCCTGCGCCAACTGCTTCGCATCGTTCGATTGCGCATATTCTTCGGGCGTGTTCCAGATCTGCACCTGGCCGGCGGCGATCCGAATGTGCGGATAGTGGACGGTCTTGGCCCAAGCTTCGGCATCGCGCGAATTGAACGCCTTCATGAACTCGTCGAGATAGGCGCATCCTTGCTTCAGGAGATCATCGTTTCCGGGATTCAAGCATTCGTCCTCTGCCTGACCTTGAGCGAGCGCGGCAGTGGACATGCTGACGAACATACCCGCAAGCGCCAGCAACTTACGAACCTTCATGCTTGAACCTCCCTGATGAGCCAGACCGACTTTCGCTGTGATTGATGGATGCGTCGATCGAGTTCCGATCTTAGGTGGACGGAGCACTGAGGCAATGCCGACGCAGAGCAGTAATTCTGAAAGGGGGGTCAGTTTTTCTCAATGACAGAGATGTCTCCCAGGTTACCCCCGGGAATGCAGGCAGGTCAGAAAAACGAAACAGGGGGTCAGAAAAAGCGCCTTGCATGAAGCGTAGCGACCTCGCTCATCTGCGTTCACGAAGAAGAGCCTGTTGCAGGCAGAGGAAACGATGATCGTGAGCGGCCAATCTTGCGCCCGGGCTCGGCCCGGTTGCGCCTCCAGGTCCGGTGCGCCCGGTAGCAGCCGGAGCAGGCGAGACTGGATCGGAATATGAGCCGCTCGGAGACCTCGGCGCGCGGACTTGTGTCGTTCAAGCTGACCCAGGAAGAGGTCATCTTCGGCGTGACGCTCGTCCTGATCGCGGCGTTCTCGATCTTTCTGCCGAGATTCCTCACCGCCGGAAATATCCTCACGCTCCTGAACAACGTCGCCACGCTCGGCATCCTCGCCGTCGGTATGGCGCTGGTTGTGGTGGGGCGCGGAATCGACCTCACCATGATCGCCGTGATGGTGATCGGCGTCGCGTTCAGCATCTGGCTGTCGACGACCGGTTTGCCGTTCGGCTGGGCGCTCGTGGTCGGCGGGCTTCTCGTCGCGCTGGTCGGCGTCGGCACGGGAACGCTCGTCGCCGTGGCCGACGTGCCGCCGATCTTCGCGACCCTCGGCCTCGCATCGGTGGTCTACGGCGCCGGGCGGATCGTCTTCAAGTCGGACGTGGTCTACGCCCCGACGGGCTACGAATGGTTCACGTTTCTGGGGACGGGATCGATCGCCGGCATTCCCGTCTCGGTCTGTGTGGCGGCTGCGCTGGCCGGCCTGGTGGCCCTGTTCCTGCGCAACACCCGCTTCGGACGATTCATCTATGCGACCGGCGACAATCCCTTTGCCGCGCGAACGATGGGACTGCCGACCCGCCCCGTGATCATCTCGCAATATGCAGCGAGCGCATTGATCGCTTTTCTGTCCGGCATCCTGATGTGTGCGGTGGTCTCGGGCATCAATACCCGCTTGTACAATTCGACGCTGATCTACGATGTGCTCCTCGTCGTCGTGCTTGGCGGGATCGGCCTCAGCGGCGGGCAGGGCGGCGTCCGCAATGTCGTGGTGGGGACCATCCTCGTCGGTGTCCTGACCAACGGAATGACCATTCTCAACATCAGCTTCACGGCCCAGAATCTGATCAAGGGCGTGATCCTGCTCGGCGCGCTGGCGATCGATGCGGTGCTGAACCCGCGCGACGAACAGACGTCGCAGAGCGGTGACATCTAGGGCGGTCGCCGGATGCTGCAAGAATTTCAAGACAACGGGAGGATCATCATGTCTTTCATTCTGCGAAAATTGCTGCTGGCTGGCCTCGTGATCGGAGGCCTCGCCTCCGCCGCGGCGCCAAGTGTCGCAGCCGAGGTGCAACAGGTCGGAAGAGAGGCATACCTGAAAGCCCTCAAGGGCAAGAAGGTGATCTTCGTTCCGATCTCCCAAGGCTTCGACCTGAACCAGGCCTGGGTGACGGTGTGGCAGCGTCATGCCCAGCGGTATGGCTTCACGCTCGAAGTGCGCGATCCGAACATGAATACCGAGGCGGGCATTCGCGCTTTGACGGGCGCGATTGCCGAGAAGCCTGATCTGCTGATCGTGCAGAATCCGGACGTGCAGACCTATGCGCGCCAGTTGAAGCAGGCTCAGGACGCCGGGATTGCGGTCCTTCAGGTCAACATGCAGTCGGCGACCCAGACCGATTCCTACGTGGGGAACGACTGGATCGAGATGGGCCGGCTCGAGATGGGCGAACTTGCCAAGGCGTGCGCCAAGGGCAAGGGCCCGTCCACCAAGGTCGTCTGGCTCGCGGGCGTGGAGACAGGGGCGGCCAACATCTACATGCGCCAGGGCATCAACGAGGTGCTCGCCGCAAATCCGGACCTGCAACTCGTGTCCGACCAAGCCGCCAATTACGATTCCGACAAGGCGCGCCAGATCACCGCGACGGTCCTCCAGCAGCATCCCGATCTCTGTGGCGTGATGGGGATCTGGGACAATGCCGAGGTCGGCGCCGGAGCCGCCGTGGCGGCTGCAGGCAAGACGGGCCAGGTCACCATCGTGACGAACGGCGCGGGAAGCCAGACGGGTTGCGACAGCGTCAAGAAGGGCCTCCTGACGGTCGTCTACAACTTCCATGCCGACATCCAGGGCGAAATCGCCGCTGGCCAGATCTCGGAGCTGCTCCAGGGCAACCGCAAGGCGGGGACCATCAAGGATGTGTTCTTCGGTCCGGTGACGCGCGTCGACAAGAGCAACGCGACGGGCCGCAACTGCTGGACGCTCGACGAACTCAAGTAACAGGCAGGTCGCGCGATGGGCTGTAGGCCGGCGCGCGCAGGGAATATCCGAGATGAGCTTTTCGACGGACATCGTTCGGTGGCGCTACAGGCTTCTTCCCGATCACGTGATCGGGGAGATCCTCACCAAGAAGTGGGTCGATAGCGCGATCCCGTTCCTGGCGCTGGCGCTGCTCGTCTTCGGTCTGGGGCCGTTCGTTCCGCATTTCTTCGAATGGACGACCCTCGGAAATCTCGCGCGCCAGTTTGCGGAATTTGGCCTGATCGTTCTCGGTCTCACGATCGTGATGATCTCGGGCGGAATCGACCTCTCCGTCGGGTCGGTCTTCGCGCTCTCCGTGCTCATGTCGCTGATTGGCATGAACGTCGAAGGATGGAATGCCGGCGCAGGTCTCATTGCGGCCCTGGCCGTCGGGGCTGCGTGCGGCGCCCTGAACGGATTGCTTGTCGGCTATGTCAGGATGCGGGCATTTCTCACGACCCTGGTCACGCTCATCATCTTCCGATCGCTGTTCGAGATCGTCTTTCCGGAGTTCTCGACGGCGATCGTGACCAACGTATCCTCCTCCGCCGCGTTCGAATATCTCGGCACCGCGGCGATCGGGCTGGTGCCGATCTCCTTCATGATGACGGCCGCCATGGCGATCGGCATTCACGTCGTGCTCTCCCGCACGCGGTACGGCTGGCACCTTCTCGCGGTCGGCGGCGCACGGCGCTCGGCATACAACGCCGGCATCAACGTGCGCTGGACGATCTTCAGCGCCTATGTCTGTTGCAGCACTCTCGTCGCCCTGTCTGGTTTTCTGTTCGCCAGCCGTATCGGGAGCGCGGCATCGGACGTCGGGGCCGGCCTCGAATTGCAGGCGCTCACGGCCACGGTGCTGGGTGGCATCTCGCTCGGCGGCGGACGAGGCACCGTCTCCAAGGCAATCATGGGCGCTGTTTTCGTGCTGCTGCTGTCGAACAGCTTCCTCGCGCTCGCGATCTCCGGCCCGGGTGCAGATCTCGTCCTCGGCTTGATCCTTGTCGCTGCCGTCTTTCTCGACGTGCGCTGGGTCAAGAACCGCCACAAGCTGTTGCGGAGCGTGTACATCTCTCCGGCCTACGCCCGCATGCCGGCCACTTTGACCGATTCCGAAACCGGTGCCATGGCGCCGAACGACAAGCTGCGCGATGTCGGCGTCATCGGCCTCGGCGTCCTGGAGGGAGCGGAGGATGTCATCTTCGATCGCGACGACAACCTCTACACAGGCAACCGTCACGGCGACATCCTGCGCTGGTTTCCGCCGGACTATCAGCGCTGGGAGGTGCTGGCGCATATCGGCGGGTCGCCACTGGGAATGGCCTTCGACCGCCAGGGACATCTCAATATCTGCGTCGCGGGAATGGGTCTCTATCAGGTCGAGATGAACGGCACGGTGCGCCGGCTGACCGCGGAGACGAACCGGAGCCTGCTGTCGATCATCGACGATTCCGACATGAAGCTCGCGGACGATCTCGACATTGCGCCCGACGGCTCGATCTACTTCAGCGAGGCGACGACCAGGTTCGAGATGCACGACTGGTACTCGGACGCACTCGAGAGCCGCGGCAATGGCCGCATCATCCGCTATGATCCGAAGAGCCGAAAGACCAGAACCGTTCTGAGGAACCTGGTGTTTCCAAACGGCATCTGTATGTCCTACGACAACCACTCCGTCCTGTTCGCGGAAAGCTGGGCTTGCCGGATCAGCCGGTACTATTTCGATGGGCCCAGGAAAGGCGAGGTCGAAGTCGTCATTCCGAACCTTCCCGGCTATCCCGACAACATCAATCGTGCGTCTGACGGGAGCTACTGGCTGGCCCTGATGGGGATGCGCACACCCGCGCTGGACCTGTCGCTCGAAATGCCGGGCTTCCGCAAGAGGATGTCGCGGCGCTGTTCCGAGGATGCCTGGCTGATGCCGAACCTGAATACGGGCTGCGTGCTCAAGTTCAACGAGAAGGGCGAGATCCTCGAGAGCTATTGGGATCAGGGTGGGCAGAAGCACCCCATGATTACCTCGATGCGGGAGCACAAGGGCGTGCTTTATCTGTGCGGCATCTTCAACAACCGGATGGGGACCTACCGGCTGCAGGGAGCTGATCCTTCGTTCTGCGGGGTGGATAGCTATTGGGGCTCCCGCAGGTGAAGTGGATAGACAAAGTGCTGGGGCGTCGCGAGGGCGCCGTCACCGTTCCCGTGCTCGACGGGCCGTTCTTGCCGAACCAGAAACTCGAGATCGCTCCGGTTCTCTGCGAGATCGACCAGGTCGACAACCTCGTGGCGCTCGGCGCGAAGCTCCTTGCTTCGAGCGGCTCCGCGCTGCTCCGTCTGGAGCCGACCTCGTCCTTGAGCCCGGAGACGGTGGCAAGGTTCGACACTCCGATCACGGCGATGGCTGGGCTGGGTGAAGCGCTTGCGATCGGGCTGGACCGCAACGGCGTTGTCGTGCGGGGCGGCCGCTTCGACGGCATGGTGGTGCAGCCCCCAGGCGATGTCTTGCAGTGTCCAACCGCGATCGCGTGGCTGGATGAGTCGACGCTTGCTGTGTGCAACGGGTCGAAACATGTCGGCGCACTCGACTGGCGGCGCGCGTTGATGACGAGAGATAATTCGGGCTCAGTCGTCGTCGTGGATCTCGCCAAGGACAAGGTCACCATCGCAGCGGCCGGATTGGGGTGGCCATCCGGATTGGTGGCGTCAGCCGGACAGGTGTTCGTGTCCGAGTGCCTGCGGCACCGCATTCTTGCGGTGGCGCTCCCGAGTGGCGGGATTCGCGAACTCGTCACCGGCTTGCCTGGTTATCCCGCACGCCTGACGCGCTCGGCCGCCGGCGGCGTGTGGCTCTGCTTCTACTCGGTGCGCAACCAACTGGTGGAATTCATCCTGCGTGAGGACGCGTACAGGACGCGCATGGTGAACGAAGTGCCGGAGGACTACTGGATGGCGCCCTCACTCTGTTCAGGGCGCAGCTTCAAGGAGCCGATGCAGGGAAGCCAGCTGAAGCAGATGGGCATCCTGAAGCCCTATTCCGTCACGCGCTCCTACGGGCTGGTGGCGTATTGCGACGCGAACATGACGCCCATCGGGTCGTTCCATTCCCGCGCGGACGGCACGCGGCACGGGGCCGTCGCCGCTGCCGAATGCGGCGGCGCTCTCTACGTCGCCAGCCGTGGTTCGAATGCGGTTCTGGCAATCCGCGATCCTGCGGCCGTCCTCTCGGAGTAATTGCATGCAGCACATTCTGGAGATCAGCAACGGAACGAAGCTCTTTGGCAGGATCCCGGCTTTCGAGGACGTCGATTTCGCCGTTTCGCCCGGAGAGGTGCACGCGATCCTCGGCGAGAACGGTGCCGGCAAGTCGACCCTGACGAAGGTCCTCGCCGGCGTCTACAGACTCACCTCCGGAGAGATGCTTCTGAACGGAACGCCGGTGCATCTGTCGGCGCCGGCCGAAGGCCTGAAGCACGGCATCGTCATGGTCTACCAGGAGACCAATCTCGTGCCGTCGATGACGGTGGCCCAGAACATCTATCTGGGCGAGGAGAAGACCTTCAATCGGTTGAGGGGACTCTACATCCAGGCCAGGCAATTCTTGGCCGGCATGGGATTCCAGGTCGATCCCACGGCGCAGGTCTCGCAGTTGGGGGCAGCCCAGAAGCAGATGGTTGAGATCGCGCGCGCGGTCCATCACAAGGCAAAGGTGATCATCTTCGACGAGCCGACGGCGACTCTCACGCCTGAGGAGAAGCGGCACTTCTTCAACCTGATCCGGCGTCTGGTCGCCGACAGAGTGGCGATCATCTTCATCTCGCACGCGCTCGAGGAGGCGCTGCAACTGGCCGACCGCATCACCATCCTCCGCGACGGGCGGCTAGTCGCATCGGACGTCAAGGCGGCGTTCACGCGCGATACGATCATTCAGGCTATGGTCGGGCGCAGCCTGACCGAGACACTCCATGGCGACCGCGGGCGCCAGCCCAGAGCGTACGGCGAACGGGTGCTCAGCGTGGAGAACCTGTCCTCGGGCACGATGGTCCGCAACACATCGTTCTCGATCTTCGCCGGACAGGTAACCGGCGTCTTCGGCCTGGTCGGCGCCGGCCGCACCGAAATGATGAAGGTGGTCGCGGGCGTGCTGAAGCGGGACCTCTTTCATGGCGGCGAGATCAAGTATTGCGGAAAATCAGTCCGCTACCGGGTTCCGCGAAAGGCAGTTCGCGACGGCATCGTCTACGTCACGGAAGATCGCAAGTTCGACGGCTTCTTCGAGACGATGACGGTGGCTGAGAACCTGCATCTCGGCGAGCTCTCCCGCTCGTCGAATCCGCTATCGGTGATCTCGATGACACAAGCGAAGGAGCTGGCGCGTCAATGGGCAGGCCGGCTTCAGCTTCGGTCGATCAACGAAAAGGCCAGGGTGATTGAGCTCTCCGGCGGCAACCAGCAGAAGGTCGTCATCGCGAGGTCGCTCATTCAGAAGCCGAGGCTCATCATCTTCGACGAGCCGACCCGCGGCGTCGACGTCGGAGCCATCGTTGAGATCCACCAGTTCATCAACAGCCTGGCCGACGAAGGCCTGGCCGTGGTCGTGATCTCCTCGTACCTGCCTGAGGTATTGGCACTGTCGGACCGCATCCTGGTCGCCAAGCGGGGCAAGATCGTCGAGGAGATCAAGGCAACCGAAGCGACTGAGCAGCAGATCATGTACGCCGCCGTCCACTAGAGCGTTTTCGAGCGAAGTGGATGCCGGTTCTCCAACGCTGGGGCATGAGATCCGGCGACCGGACATGCGAGACGATGAACGAGGTCATTGTGACGAAAGTCGGAATTATCGGCGTAGGCCTGATGGGCCACGGAATCGCGAAGAACGTCCTGGCACGTGGCGGCTTTCCACTGGCCTTTCTCGATCATCCGGGCAATCAGCCTGTCGACGACCTCATCGGCCTCGGTGCTACAGCCTGCAGGACTCCTGCCGACGTGGCAGAAATATCGGACGTTGTCATCCTCTGCGTGACCGGCTCTCCCCAGGTCGAGGCGATCCTCACCGGTGATGCCGGCGTTTTGTCCCGTCTGCGCAAGGGGGCCATCGTCGTCGATTGCTCGACCGCGCTGCCGGACTCGACGTTGCGAATGGCTGCTGCGGTCCGGGCCGCCGGCGGTGGATTCCTCGATGCGCCCATGACACGCACGGCAAAGCATGCGGAAGAGGGGGCGTTGAACCTTCTCGTTGGCGGCGACGAAGCAGACTTTCAAAGCGTCCGCGCGGTCCTTGCAGCTTTCACCGAGGGCGTCGAACGAGTTGGGCCGGTGAGCTTTGGTCATCGGCTCAAGCTGCTTCACAACTATGTTTCGATCGGGTTCATGGCGCTGCTCAGCGAAGCCGCTGCACAGGCGGCCGATGCCGGCGTCGATCCGGCGGTTTTCGTCGAGGTCCTCGCCAAGGGAGGCGGGGCCGGCGCTGCATTACAGCGGATGACGCCCGCCATCGTGACGAATGACGTCGGCACGGTCCCGTTCTTCATCGGCAATGCGTTGAAGGACATCGACTACTACCGGACGATGGCCGGTACATCCGGCGCATCCAGGACGATCGCCGACGGTGTTGCCGGTGCGATCGCGGCAGTGGTCGAGAGTGGCCACGGCCAGGCCTACATTCCGGAATTGACGCGCTTCCTGCGGAAGCAGTAGACGGCTTTCCTGAAGGCCGGGCCCGAGGCGAAGATCTCCGCAAACGAAAGCGGCGAAATCAATCAACGGCGGGGCATCCGACCACCGCCACTGTTGAGACAGGAGTACTGCGATGACAAACGCCGAGATCCGATTTCCAATCGACGGCCGTATCAGGAAGATGTTCATCGATGGTGCGTGGGTTGAGGCCCGCTCGGGAAAAGTCTTCGAGACGCGCAACCCCGCGACCGGTGAAGTGATCGGTCGAGTGCCGCGCGGGGATGCGACCGACATCGGCCTTGCGGTCGCCGCGGCTCGTCGTGCCTTCGATGGACCGTGGAGCCGTTTCAAGCCGTTCGAGAGGCAAGCGCTGCTGTTGCGTATCGCCGACCTGTTCGAGAAGCACTGGGAGGAGGTCAGCCAGTCCGATACGGCCGACATGGGAATGCCGATCGCCCGAACGCGGGCGAACAAGCTTCGCGTGCTCGGCATGTTGCGATACTACGCCGGCATGGCGACGGCGCTCCACGGGCAGACGATCGACAATTCACTCCCGGGGGACATCGTCTCGTTCACGCGGAAGGAGCCTGTCGGCGTCGTTGGAGCCATCATCCCCTGGAACGCACCCACCGCAGCGTCGGTGTGGAAGATCGGGCCCGCGCTCGCGACCGGCTGCACGATTGTGCTCAAGCCCTCCGAAGAAGCGCCGCTGACGCCGTTGCTGATTGCGGATCTGATGAACGAGGCCGGCGTGCCTCCCGGTGTCGTCAACGTCGTGACCGGAACGGGTTCGGAGGCCGGTGCGCCCCTGGCCGAACATTCCGGTGTCGACAAGATCGTCTTCACGGGATCCACCGCAACCGGGCAGGCGATCATCCGAGCTTCGGCCGGCAACCTCAAGCGGGTCTCCCTCGAGCTCGGCGGAAAGTCACCGGTCATCGTCTGCGCCGACGCGGACCTCGACAAGGCGGTGCCGATTGCCGCGATGGCCGCGTTTGCCAATTCGGGTCAGATCTGCATCGCCGGCTCCCGCTTGTTCGTCGAGCGAGCGATCCACGACGAGTTGGTCGAACGGCTCGGTAAGTTTGCCTCGGCGCTGAAGATCGGCGATGGAGCTGATCCCTCAACCGAGATCGGTCCCCTTGTCTCCGAGCGACAGCTCGACAAGGTCGAAGGTTTCTTGCGCAGTGGACGCGACGAGGGCGCGAAGGTCGTGACCGGAGGCCGGAGGGTGAGGGAGGGCAGCCTCGCGAAGGGTAACTTCGTCGAGCCGACCGTGTTCGCCGGCGTTTCCGACGACATGCAGATCGCCCGCGACGAAATCTTCGGCCCGGTCATTTCGGCACTGCCATTCGATACGCTCGACGAGGCCGTGGAGCGAGCCAATGCGACGCCATACGGGCTCGCCGCAGGTGTTTTCACGCGCGACGTGAGCAAGGCCCACGTCATCTCGCGCAGCCTCCGCGCAGGATCGGTGTGGGTGAACACCTATCACGCGATCGACCCTGCAATGCCCTTCGGCGGCTACAAGATGAGCGGATATGGTCGTGAGGGCGGCGCGGAACAGCTCGACGAATACCTGAACACGAAGGGAGTCTGGATCAAGTTGGACTGATCCCCGGACGATCCATGTGAGGCGACCACAGTTGCAATCCGTCGAGCGAGTATCATGAAGGACACCTATAGAATTGCGGTCGTGCATGGCGACGGCATCGGACCAGAAGTGGGTCGAGCAGCGGTTGCGGTGCTGCAGGCGGGCGTCCAGGCTGGCACGCTCGAGTTCGTGGAATATCCCGCAGGCGCCGATCATTTCCTTGCAACCGGTGACTCGTTTCCGGCAAGCTCCTTCGAGGGCTGTCGGACGGCCGACGCCATTCTCCACGGAGCGGCCGGCATTCCCGGCGTGGTTCATCCCGATGGGACTGAGGCGGGGCTCGACTTCACGCTGACGCTCCGCTTCAAGCTGGACCTCTTTGCCAATGTGCGGCCCATCAAGCTGTACAATGGCGTTCCGTCCCCACTCGGGCGCCCGGGGCTGATCGATTACGTCATCGTCCGAGAGAACAGCGAGGGGCTCTATGCCGCGCGCGGCGCAGGCGCATTGCTGAGGGAAGAGGTTGCCGTCGACACGCTTGTCCAGACCCGCAAGGGCATCGAACGCGTCGTCCGGTTCGCGTTCGAACTTGCCAGAACGCGCAACGGTTCGCCCAAGGACGGACGCCGCCGCGTGACCTGCTGCGACAAGGCCAACGTGCTGCGCACCTATGCGTTCTTCCGCGCTATCTTCGATGAGGTGGCGAAGGACTATCCGGACATTGAATCCGAGCACGTCCTCGTTGATGCCATGACGGTTCATCTCGTCAACAGGCCATCCCATTTTGACGTCATCGTCACCGAGAACATGTTTGGTGACATCATATCCGATCTGGGCGCGGCGACCGTTGGCGGGATGGGTGTTGCGCCGTCGGAGGAGGTCGGGGACGGAATAGGCCTGTTCCAGGCCTCGCATGGCTCTGCTCCCGACATCGCGGGCAAGGGGCTTGCCAATCCCTACGGAACGATTCTGGCGTCGGTCTTGATGCTCCGGCGTCTGGATCAGCGCCATCGGGATGGACGGTTGCGGCTTGGCGCCGACAGGATCGAGACTGCTGTGCGCGGCGGTCTGGAGGACCCTGCGTTGAGGACCCGCGACATTGGCGGCCTCGCGACAACAGGTCAGGTCGTGGATGCTCTTTTGAAGCTGCTTTGATGCGCCACGCTCAGCGGAGCTGGGCGAGGCTCGTCCGTATCAATGCAATCAGCCGTTCGGTGTTCGGGCGCAGGATCGGGCCGCGGGCAGTGATCAGGCCGACCCGTCGAAGCCCGACGTCGTCGGAGATCGGGACCATGCGAAACTGCTGCACACCAGCCTGCACCAGCGCAACCCGCGGAACGATAGCAATCCCCAGACCCGACGCTGCGAGGGCCATGGCCGTCGTGGCCTGCTGAACCTCGAACTGAACGTCGAGGCGGATGGCGAGCGTCTCCAGCTTGTCGTCGATCAGCCCGCGGACGGCAGTCGACGTCGACAGCATGATCGTGGGCTTGTCGGCGAGGTCGGCAAAGCCGATGCTCGACTGCCCCTCGTCGAAGATCGGCGGCACACAGGCATAAAGCGGATCCTCCAGGATCGGCTCGAACTCGAAATCCTCCATGCCTGGGATCTGCGGACCGACACCGAACTCGACGTCGCGCCGCCTCAGCAATTCGAGCATGGGAGCGGTGGGCAGCTCCATGAGCTGCACCTGGCTGCGCGGATAGCGGACCTTGAACGTCGCCAGGATGTTGGGAAGCCAGCCGGTCGCGAGCGTCGGAACGCAGGCCATTTGAATGTGGCGGCTGCGGGACTGTGCCGCTTCGGTCAGGAGGTCGAGGCCGGACTGGACTTCCTGAAGGGCGCGCTTTGCCTGCTCGAACAGGATCTTGCCTTCGGGGGTGAGCAAGACCTTCTGCGGCGTCCTGCGAAAGAGCAGGACGCCGATCTGCTCTTCCAGGTCGCGGACCTGCATGCTCACCGCGGACGGAGACCGGTTAGATTCCTGTGCGGCTTTCCGGAAGCTTTCGTGCTCGGCCGCCAGCAGGAAGGTATGGAGAAGCTTGAGATTGATGTTCGACAAGCGTTGTTACCTTGTTCGGCCTCTAAGCCGTCCAACGCGGAGGGCGGGGACCCCTCTCTTTTCCCGGAACGCCGGTCCATCCGCAATATCCAGTGCCGACTGACACGCATGCCATGCCGCGCGTACGAACACTTCAAGTTGCAGTGCAGCAGGACCCGGGCGGGCGAGCTCGAGCAGGCGCGGTGCAAAAACAACTTCCTGATCGTGCGACGGATGCCCAATTTCGGTCGGATAAGCTCCGGTCTGCGACCGGGAAACCATTGATTGTTCGCAGCTTGCGGCTGACTCCTAATCAGCGGCAAGTGGGACGACGTCGCGTCGGACTGGCAATCATCGTTGCTGCAGATGAAGCGGTCCGCCGCATTGGTGATGCTGGTAAGCGCGATTTGTCGTTCCAGATGATACGTGCGAGCAGACGTTTGGCCGAATCTGTCACGCGACGACGACCAGCGAGAGCTAACCCGATGTTCCTGACCGAGAACGACTTGAATGAATTGATTGCATGGCGGCGCCGTCTTCACGCTGAGCCCGAACTTTCAGGGCAAGAGGCAAAGACCGCTCAGGCGGTACGGACCCGTCTTCACGCTACGGGCGCCGACAGGATCATTGTTGGGCTCGGTGGTCACGGAGTGCTCGGAATCTATGAAGGATGTGAGCCGGGCCCGACGATCATGCTTCGGGCTGAACTGGATGGACTGCCGATTCAGGAAACATCGGAATTCGAGCATCGGTCGCTGGCGCCTGGAAAGGCGCACCTCTGCGGCCACGATGGGCACATGGCAATTCTGGTAGCCGTGGCGCAGGGCCTGGGGAGACGACGTCCACGACGAGGCCGCGCGGCACTCCTGTTTCAGCCCGCCGAAGAAGACGGATCCGGCGCAGCCGCTGTCCTTGCCGATGCGAAGTTCGGGCAAGTGCAACCCGACTTTGTCTTCGCGCTGCATAACCTGCCAGGATTAGGTTTGGGACAGGTCTCCCTTGGCGAGGGATTGGTGAATTGCGCCTCGCAGGGAATGCAGATCAAATTATCAGGGCGAACTTCGCACGCCTCAAACCCCGAGCTCGGGATTTCCCCGGGAAATGCGCTCGCCAGGCTCTTGGTCGAGCTTCCCTCGCTCGGGCACGGCAAAGAACGGGATGAGGATTTCTCAATGTTGACGGTCACCCACGCGAGGCTTGGGGAGCCGGCGTTCGGGATCGCGCCGGGGCATGGCGAGCTGTGGGCGACACTGAGAACGCCGACCGACGAGATGATGGAACGAGCTCGCCTGGAAGCAGAAGGCCTGATTCGACGCGTGGCGGCCGACCAGGGACTGAGTTTGAAAATCGCCTATCGCGACGTGTTCAATCATTGCGCAAATGATGTCGACGCTGTTGCCCATCTTCGAAGTGCTCTCGATTTGGAAGGGGTGCGACATTCTGCACATGGCCTTCCGCTGCGTGGCTCTGAGGATTTCGGGCGTTTCGGTGCGCGATCCAAGGCGGCGATGTTCTTTCTGGGGGCGGGCGAGGAGCATCCCGGCCTGCATGAATCGAATTATGACTTTCCAGATGAGCTGATAGGAATTGGCGCAGGAATATTCATGCGGGCGATACGCAACCTGCTTGGCTAGATCGAAAATTCAGGACAAAGCCGCAAAGTGTCGCCGACGTGCCGTATGCGGATCGACGATTAGAACGATTAGAAAATAGAAGCGTTCAAAATCTGACGACGCAATTGGAGATGAAGAATCGATCCTCCAGTCGCGACGGTTTGTCCTGCAACCTTAGATAATTTCTAGTTCTCAATTCCTTCTCGGAGCACCCTCGCATGTTAGGAAGCGCGGGGACTTGCTTGCTAAGTGGAATTGGGGTGCAGGAATGACGCGTGAACTCTCGGCCAAGAAAATCGTACGTACGCTATCGCTGGGAGCGGTGAGTTATCTTGCGCTGTCGATCGAATCGTCGGGTGACCTTCAGCATGCATCTGCGCAATCGAATCTGCCGCCTGTAACCGTCGATGCTCCCAAGCCAAGAGTTCGGCAGTCGATCCAAAGATCCCAGTCGACGCGCGCGTCGCGGGGACAGAGGCAGGCCGCTACGACGGCTCCGCGTCAGGCTGCGCCTGTTCCCTATGTGGTGCCTTCGACCGGTACGGTCGGCACTGTACCGCCTGCCTATGCAGGCGGGCAGGTCGCGAGCGGTGGAAGTCTCGGACTTCTGGGCAATCGCGGCGTGATGAACACGCCGTTCAACCAGACCAGCTATACGGCCGAGCTCATCCAGAACCAGCAAGCGCGCACGATCCGTGAGGTTCTCGCCAACGATCCCTCGGTCAGGGTCGTTCAAGCGGCAGGTGGTGGTGCGGATAGTCTCTTCATTCGCGGCTTCTACTATGACAGTGGTGACTATGGACTGAACGGCCTCTACGGAATTGCACCTTATTATTCTACGGGTGCAAACTTCGTCGAGCGCGTCGAGGTGCTGAAGGGGCCGAGCGCGCTGCTCAACGGTATGACGGCCGGTGGCACTGGTGTTTCGAGCGGTGGCGCGGTCGGCGGAAGCGTCAATCTGATCACAAAGCATGCGCCCGATATCGACATTACGCAGCTCACGGCAACCTACGCTTCAAAATCGCAGTTTGGCGAAAATATTGACGTCAGCCGTCGCTACGGTGAGCACAAGGAGTGGGGGGTTCGGCTGAATAGCACCTACTCGAATGGCAACACGCCCTGGAACCGTCAGACCGATGAATTCGGCAACGCGGTTCTGGGCCTCGATTATCGCGGAGAGCGCGTGCGCGCGGCAGTCGATATCGGCTATCAGGCCGACAATCTGAACCCGCCGATGCGTTTCTTCAATGTCCCGACCACAACAACGGTCATTCCCGCGCCGCCAAAGGCCGGGCTAAACTTTCAGGTTCCGTGGGCCTATTATGCACCGACCGACTTCTTTACGACCGCCAGAGGCGAAGTGGATGTCACCGACTGGATGACTGCGTATGGAGCATTCGGTTATCACGATAGCAACATCAACTACGCCTATCCGTCGCCCAACATTTCCAACGTCGCTGCGGGAGCATTGACCTCTCCGCCTGGCGTCTCTCAGTTGGGAGGTTTGTGGTCGCGACCGTTTGCCGGCAAGGAAACGTTCGAGACGCTGGCGGGCGAGGCCGGTGTCCGGGCAACGGCAGATACGGGTCCGGTCAATCATGCGGTAAACGTCAACTACTCGATCACTGACCGGACCTACAATCAGAAGGTCTGGACCCGCTCGAGCAGCGCTCTTGCGGATCTGATCTTCTGGAACTTGTATACCGAGCCGACCAACATTGCGAAACCTAACTTCTCGACGCTATCTGCCAGCCAGGTCACTGGGGTGTCGCTGTCAAGCGTCGGCGTTTCCGACACGATGTCGATCCTGAACAAGCGCGTTCAGCTCACGCTTGGCGTTCGCCGCCAGACCGCTGGAACGGAAGTGACGAACATCCTGAGCCCGGCCTTGAGTCGCCCGGAGCAAGACACGTCGGTGTGGAGTCCGGCATACGCAATTCTCGTCAAGCCGGTCGAGAACGTCGCGCTCTATGCAAATTACATCGAAGGTCTCCAGACACCCGTTGTGGTCTCGGGCAATTTTACGAATGTCGGGACGGTGTTCCCGCCAGCCCAGACGAAGCAGGCCGAGGCGGGTATGAAGATCGACGCAGGTCGATTCACGACCACGCTGAGCGTGTTCGACATTAGCCAGCCGAGCATTATTTCGGTGGCCTCCGGTGTTTCCGCGAGCCAGCAACTCAACGGCAGACAGCGCAATCGGGGTGCGGAACTCAACGTGTTCGGCGAGATCACGCCCGATATCCGTGTTCTCGGCGGCGTCGCCCTGATTGACGGTGTGCAGGAGCAGACCCAAGGCGGGATCAACGACGGAAAGAAGGCGGTCGGCGTGCCCGTCGTCAACGTCAATATGGGCGCGGAATGGGATACGCCGTTCGTGCGTGGTCTCACGTTCACGGGCAGGGTCATCTATACCGGCTCGCAATACGTCAACGTCACGAATACGCTGACCTTGCCCGAATGGACGCGTGTCGACATCGGGGCGCGATATACCTTTATATCCCCCTGGAACGGAAAACCGATCGTCGTGCGCGCCAATATCGAGAACGTCGGAAACAAGGCCTACTGGGCCTCGGCATATAGCGGGGTCATCACACTCGGTGCGCCTCGAACCTATCTGGTGTCCACCACCTTCAATTTCTGAATCGCCGTCTTGGAGCCGGAATTCATGCCGCCGCGGTCGATCCGCGGCGGCATTGTTTCGTCACGAGCCATTCGACGGAATTGATGACAGTGCGATGAAGGATGGCCCGCGACAAACCGCGCGATCAAGTCGCATCGGGAAAGTTCCTCCTTGTGCAGTTAGATTTGCAGCAATCTGCGACGCGTCCTGAAATCTCGATATTTTACCACGTGTTGGCGTGCAAGCGCAGAGGTTGCATTGTGTGCGTCCGTCGCCAGTTTTGAGCTCTTAAAAAATGCGGCGTCGTTATTGCTTTGACCATCGTCTGCTTCTGACCTAGTCAAACGTCTCTGCTTTCGCTTTCCGAAAAGGGGACCGAGCCATGATGGTGTTCGACAGAGACGACGTCACCTTCACCGTCGTCGTCAATCACGAAGAGCAATACTCCATCTGGCCGACGTTCAAGGAAATTCCGGGCGGCTGGAAGGCGGCGGGCAAGACGGGCAGCAAGAAGGAATGTCTCGACCACATCGAACATGTGTGGACCGACATGCGCCCGCTCAGCTTGCGCAAATTCATGGATGACGCGACGCCCAAGCAGTCGGCGTAGTCAGCGGAGTCCAGTCGTCCGATGCGGCTTTTTTGTCTGCCTTACTCCGGCGGCAGCGCCATGTTCTATGCGCGGTGGCGCAGGCTTCTGCCGTCGTGGATCGACGTGCGGCCGGTGGAATGGCCCGGGCGCGGCGCGCGCATGGATGAACCGCTCGCGACCGATCCGCACGTATTGGCAGCGCAGCTCGCTGGCGAACTCGGTGCGCAACTCGACGGGCCTTACGCATTGTTCGGGCACAGCCTCGGTGCGGTGATCGCGTTCGAGCTCGCGCACGGCCTGATTGATCGCGGAGCGCCTGCGCCGACCATTCTCTTTGCCTCGGGTGCGGAGGCGCCGGCGGTTCGGGACGGCAGAAAGTGGCGCCAGCCGCTGAGCGACGAGGCTCTGATGCAGGAGTTGCGCGATCTTCAGGGCACGCCCGAGGAGGCGCTGTCGAATGCGGAGTTGATGCGATCCGCGCTGCCCGTGCTCCGCGCCGACTTCCTGATGTGCGGGGCCTATGTCTACCGGCCACGGCGTCCGTTGCCATGCCCCGTGCACGTCTTCGGCGGAGCGGACGACGGGACCGGCCGCGAAGCGCTCGAGGCCTGGCGGCAGGAGACCTCAGTGTCATTCGCGCTCGATATCCTGCCGGGGCATCACTTCTTCATTCACACGCAGCAAGCCGAGCTGATCGACCGCATCGGCGCCGAGCTGGCCCGGCGATCGGGGCGATCGATTGATGTGCATCGGAGCGAAAGTCATGAGCGCGTTTTCCGTTCAGCCACTCATTGAAGGCAAAACCCTTCCCCTGCTGCTCAAGGCAGGCGAGGCCGGGGAGCCGCTCGGCAAAGCGCTTCCGATGCTGCGCGAGACGGTCGACCGGCACCTGGTCGATAGTGGCGGCATCGTGTTTCGCGATTTCTCGCTCGATGGTCCCGATGCGTTTCGGGCCTTCGCGGCCGATTTCGGTCACCCGCTGCTCACCTACGAGTTTGGATCGACGCCGCGTTCGCAGGTAACCTCAGGGGTCTACACGTCTACGGAATATCCGCCGCACCAGCATATCCCGCTGCACAACGAGCAGGCCTACACCCGCGATTGGCCGATGAAGATCTGGTTCTATTGCATGCAGCCGGCGCTGGAAGGCGGGGAGACGCCGATCGCCGATAGCCGCGCCATCTATCGCGACATGCCGCCGGCCATCCGGCAACGGTTCGCGGACAAGGGCGTGATGTATGTGCGGAACTACGGCAACGGCCTCGATGTCGATTGGCAGCAGGTGTTCGGCACCGACTCCAGGTCGGAAGTGGAGACATACTGCGCTCGCCACGACATCGAATGCGAGTGGAAAGAGGATGGAGAACTCCGTACGCGCCAGGTCTGTCAGGGGACGGCGCGGCACCCGGTCACGGGCGACTGGGTCTGGTTCAACCAGGCACATCTGTTCCACGTCTCCAATCTCGAGCCGGAAGTACGCGAGAGTCTGCTCGACGTGGTCGATGACGAAGCCGATCTGCCGCGCAATGTCTTCTACGGTGATGGTTCGTCCATTGAGGACGAGACGTTGTCGATCGTCCGGACCGTTCTCGAGAAACACAAGGTCAGCTTTCCCTGGCAGGCCGGCGACGTCGTGATGCTCGACAATATGCTCACCGCGCATGCGCGTGCTCCATTCAAGGGACCGCGCAAGGTGATCGTCGCAATGGCCGAAGCTCATCGGCAGGGGTGACCGGCAGCACTCGTCATTCGGGCGGTGAGGATTTCCGGCTCGCGGCCGGACAGGGATTCGAGAACATGGACAGAGCCAACCTCGTCGAATGCTTGCGAGAGCATGCCGCCTTGCGACCGGAGAAGGTGGCGTTGCGGTTCCTGGAAGGCGACGATGTTGCTGATGAGCTGACGTTTGCTGCGCTCGACGCTCGGATCAGGGCGCTCGCTGCCTGGCTGCAGCAGATGGGCGGTGCAGGCGAGCGGGCGGTGATCCTGCTTCCGAGCGGGATCAATTATGCCGTGGCGTTCTACGCCTGCCTGTATTCGGGCGTGATTGCCGTTCCGGCGTATGCGCCGGAGGGCGGCCCCGAGCGCTATGCGGGACGTCTCAACGGCATCCTGCGGGATGCGGCGCCGCGCTTCATCCTGGTCGAGACGGCGCTGCGCGATCTCATCGAGGCAACGCTGCCCGCATTGGGCGACGTGCAAATCGTTGCGGTGGATACAATCACGCCCGAACTCGCAGCGGAGTGGCGCGAGACCAGGCTTGCGGCCGATGCAATCGCGTTCCTCCAGTACACATCCGGATCGACCTCGCAGCCGAAGGGCGTTTGCGTCTCTCATGGCAATCTGGCGGCCAACGAGCGCGCCATCGAAGCGGCTGCTGGAGGAACGCCGGACGACGTCTTTGTGAGCTGGCTGCCGCTCTATCACGACATGGGACTGATCGGCGGGCTCCTGAATCCGTTGTTCACGGGTTTTACCGGCGTCCTGATGTCGCCGCGGAACTTTCTCGAGCGGCCGCGACGCTGGCTCGAGGCCATCGATCGTCACGGCGGCACGATGAGCGGTGGCCCCGACTTTGCGTACTCGCTATGCGCCGACCGCATTTCGGACGACACCATCAGTCGATTGGACTTGAGCCGGTGGAAATTCGCATTCTCGGGGTCGGAGTTCGTTCGCCGAACCACCCTCGAGAAGTTCGGGGACCGATTTGCGCGGACCGGGTTCAATCGACGGGCGTTGACGGCTTGCTATGGTCTGGCCGAAGCGACGCTGCTGGTCACGGCCGGCGACAACACCGCCGACACCGTCAGCCATACGCTCGACACGGCAGAGCTCGCCGCAGGCCGCATTGCGAGCGCCGGCGAAGGCACCGACCTCGTGGCATGCGGTCGAACCGATGCAGATCACACCATACGCATCATGCGTGTCGATGGCTCGGCGGCGGCCGAGGCGAATGAGGTCGGCGAAATCTGGGTCGCGGGCTCCAGCATCGCGCTTGGATACTGGAATAATCCCGAGGCGACGCACCAGGCCTTTGTCGAGCGGGACGGCGTGCGTTGGCTGCGTACCGGCGACGTCGGTTTCATTCGCGACGGTGCGCTCGTCGTGGCTGGTCGCCTCAAGGATCTGCTGATCGTTCGCGGGCAGAACGTCTATCCGACGGATGTCGAGCAGGCGGTTGAAGCCGAGGTCGAATCCGTTCGCAGCGGACGGGTTGCCGCCTTCGCGGTCGAGATGGACGGGCGTGAAGCCATCGGAGTGGCGGCGGAGTTCAGTCGAGCCGTGCTCAAGCGCAGCGAGCCGGAAGCGCTCGCACATGCAATTGGCGAAGCCGTGCTCCGTCAGGCGCAGGAATATCCAGCCGTGATCGTTTTGCTGAACCCGCAAGCGATGCCGCTGACCACGAGCGGCAAGTTGCAGCGGTCGGCCTGCGCGGCACGCCTCGCCGATGACACGCTCGACAGTTTTATGGTGTTCGAGAAGGGGCGTCGCCGCGGCGGTGCATCCTTGACGGTGCCGGCGACCGATACCGAGCGTACGGTCGCCTCGATCTGGTGCGACGCGCTTGGCGTCGCCGCGGTGCACCGTGAGGACGATTTCTTTGTGCTCGGCGGAAACTCGATCACGGCAGGCCAGGTCGCCGCTGCGATTCGCGACCGCTTGAACGTGGAAGTGGAGCTGCGCGCCTTCTTCGACGCGCCGACGCTGACAGCCTTCGCTGGCCGGATCGATACCGTTGCGGGGACCGGTGCTGGTCGGGCGTTGCCGCCGATCCAGTGGGCCGCGCCGGCCGATCGCGCGATGCTGTCGCACGCGCAGGAGCGGCTGTGGTTCCTCTGGAACATGGACCCGGCCGGGACGGCCTATACCGTTGCAGGCACAATCCGCCTGAAGGGACGGCTCGACGGCGCCGTGCTGTCGCGCGCTCTCGGCGAGATCGTCCGTCGTCACGAGATGTTGCGCACCACGTTCATCGCAAGGGATGGTCGTGGAACGCAGCTCATCCACGATGTCATGCGCATTGGCATCCGGCACGAGGATCTCCGGTCTCATTCTGCGCGGGAACGGGCCGAGCGCGCGGAGACTCTCAAGCGATCGGAGCTCGGCAAGCCGTTCGATCTCGTGAACGGCCCGCTGTTGCGGGCGGTGCTGCTTCAGTTCGCGGACGACGCGCACGAATTGCTGCTGCTTGCCCATCACATCATCGTCGATGGCTGGTCGCTCAACGTGTTGCTTGAGGAACTGGCCGGTCTCTATCGCAGCGGCATCGGGCAGGGCGCGGGCGCGCCGCCGATCCCGGCGATTCAATATGCGGACTTCGCGGCCTGGCAGCGAAACTGGCTCTCGGCAGGCGAGGGCCATCGGCAGCTCGCGTACTGGCGCGCCAGACTTGGCGATGTTCATCCGGTCCTGGCGTTGCCGCTCGATCGGCCGCGTTCGGCAATCCAGAGTCATGCCGGAGATACGATCCGACTTGCCGTCGACGCCGCGCTCGCCGCCCGGCTGCGGGAGATCGCTGCGAAGCAGCGCGTCAGCATCTTCATGCTGCTGCTCGGCGCATATCAGGTGCTGCTGCATCGCTACACCGGGCAGAGCGATCTTCGCATCGGCGTCCCGATCGCAGGGCGACGGCACGCGCAGATCGAGCGGTTGATCGGATGTTTCGTCAATACGCTGGTCCTGCGGGCCGAGGTGGCCGGCGAAGCGAGCTTCCCGAGCCTGCTGCATCAGTCCAAGGAAGCGGTGACCGAAGCGCTGTCGCATCAGGATCTCCCTTTCGAAATGCTGGTGGACGGCCTCCGGCCCGAACGCAGCGGTGGCCACAATCCGCTGTTCCAGGCGAAGTTCAACTACATGACGGCGCCGGGCGGATTCGAGGGCGTCGAAGGGCTGGCTGCGGAGATCGACATCATCGATCTCGCAGGGTCGCATTTCGACCTCGCGCTCGACGTCATCGATGGCGCCGGCAGCATGAAGGTGGCGTTCAACTACGCCACTGATCTCTTCGATCGTCCGACCATTGCGCGGCTGGCGGCCCAATTCGGTTCGATACTGCGCCAGATTGCCGGCAATGCCGAGCGGCGGATATCGGACTTCGTCCTCGATGAGAGGTACCGCCAGATCGTGTCGAAGCAGGATGCGGCGTTCGGCTTCACCGATGTGCTCAGCCTCCACTATGCATCGACCACCGATAGTCAGAAGGCCGTAGCCGTCCGATGCGGCCATGAGCAATTGACCTTTGCGGATCTCGAGCGAACGTCCCACCGCATCGCGCATGTCCTTATCGCCAAAGGCGTGACGCGCGAGACACCGGTCGCGGTGTGGATCGAGCGTTCACCGGCCTTTGTTGTCGCCTTGCTCGGCGTGCTGAAGGCCGGCGGCGCTTATGTCCCCCTGGATCCGAAATGGCCGCTGGAGCGCGTCCGTCGCATCCTGAAGGACGGTGGCATCGATATCGTGCTGGCGGCGGGTGAGGCATTGGCCGAAGCGCGCGGGCTCGGTGGCCTGGTGCTCGATGTGGAAGCGGAAGCCGCGCGTGAAGAGCTATCGAGCCTGCCGGTCGGCACGGCGATTCACCCGGAGCAGACCGCTTACGTCATCTATACGTCGGGATCGACCGGCGCGCCGAAGGGCGTGAGCATCTCGCACGGCGCTCTGGCCAATTATGTGCAGGCGCTGCTGCAACGCCTGGAGCCGCGTCCGTCAGCGAACATGGCCATGGTATCGACGGTGGCGGCCGATCTCGGCCACACTGTCTTGTTCGGAGCACTCGCGACCGGCAGGACGTTGCATCTGCTGCCTCCGGACGCCGTATTCGATGCGGATGCGTTCGCGCAAGCCATGCGCGAGGGGGAGGTCGACGTTCTCAAGATCGTGCCGAGCCATCTGCGAGGGTTGCTGAAGGCCTCGCGTTCGACCGATCTTTTGCCCCGCGAAGCGCTCATCCTTGGGGGAGAGGCTTGCGACCAGGCGCTGCTGGACGAAGTCCGGCGCTTGCGGCCGGAATGCCGCATTCTGAATCACTACGGGCCTACGGAAACGACCGTCGGCGTATTGACGCATGAGTGCGCGGCTGAGCATGAGACCGATCCTGTACCGATCGGACTACCTCTTGCCAATCTGCGAGCCCATGTCCTGGATGACACACTGAACGAAGTGCCGATTGGCGTCACCGGCGAGCTCTATATCGGTGGTGCCGGGCTGGCGCGCGGCTATCGTGGCGCGGCAGGTCTGACTGCGGAACGCTTCGTGCCGGATCCGTTCGGGGCCGCAGGCGAGCGGCTCTACCGAACCGGAGACCGTGTCCGCTGCGACGGGGCGGGGCGCTTGATATTTCTGGGCCGCACCGATGATCAGATCAAATTGCGCGGCTATCGCATCGAACTCGGCGAGGTCGGGCGCGTCATCAAGGCGCTGCCGGGGATCGACGATGCGGTGGTGGTCTCGCGCGCGATCGGCGGGAACGCCGAACGCCAGGAACTGGTCGCTTATTGCGTGCCTGAGAGCGGCGTGGGTCCGCAGGCCGATGCGATCAAGCAACAGCTGGCTGCGATCGTACCGGACTATATGGTGCCGGCGCACATGGTCATGCTGGCGCGACTGCCGCTGACGCCCAATGGAAAAGTCGATCGTCGCGCGTTGCCTGAGCCGGCGCAAGACGAGGCGTCCGTCGGCTATGCCGCGCCTGCGGGAGATACCGAGGGGGCGATCGCGGCGGTCTGGTGCGAGGTGCTCGGCCGCGACCGTATCGGTCGCAATGATAATTTCTTCGAGCTTGGCGGCGATTCCATCCTCAGCCTCCAGATCATCGCGCGCTTGCGCAAGCGCGGCATCCGCCTGACTCCGAAGCAGATCTTCAGCCAGCAGACAATTGCTGGATTGGCGACGGTTGCCGTCCTGTCGACAGGGGCGACCGCGAAGAACGAGAAGCGGGACGCGAAGACGTCGACCGATGGCGATGCTGCACTCGGCATGCGTCGCTTGATGCCAATCCAGGCGCGCTTCTTCGCCGAGGATATCGGCAACCGCGATCACTGGAACCAAGCGGTTCTGCTGCGACCTCAGATGCGGCTCGACTGGGAGACGCTGCGGCGCGCGCTCGCAGCCATCGTGCACCATCACGGTGCATTGCGCCTGAGGTTCAAGCAGGTCGATGGCGCTTGGCAGGCCGAGCAAGGCCCCCCGCCGGCCCCCTCGGAATTGCTGTGGCTTCATGCGGACGTTGGTGGGGCGACGGAGGTCACCGGGTTCGCCCACGCCGCGCAGGAAAGCCTCTCGCTATCTTCGGGACCGCTGCTGCGCGCGGTCGGCATGGACCTGGCAGACGGCGGCCAGCGGCTGCTGCTCGCGATCCATCATCTCGTCGTCGACGGCGTGTCCTGGCGCATCCTGCTGGAAGACCTGGCGGCGGCTTATGACCAGCTGCAACGCGGCAATGCGGTCTCGCTGCCTCCGAAGAGTGATTCCTATGCCTCGTGGAGCGAGCGGCTGCATGCCTATGCGGCGACCGCGGAGATTGCAGCCGAATTGCCCCACTGGCGCGATTGTGGTGCCGGCGCGCCCCTGCCATGTGACGATGATCATGACGGCGTCGATCGCGTCGGCGATGGCGGCGAGGTGTCATTGGTGTTCGATACCGACCTGACGTCGCGGCTGCTCGAACAGGCGCCGGCCGCCTATCGGACGCAAGTCAACGACCTGTTGCTGGCCGCCCTCGTGCGGGCGGTGTCGCGCTGGAGCCAGCACGACGAGGTCACGGTGGAGCTCGAAGGCCACGGCCGCGAGGACATTTTCCCGGACGCGGATATCTCCCGGACCGTCGGCTGGTTAACGACAGCATTCCCGGTCCGACTGAACGATGGCGCCGCCGACGAGGCTTCACTGATCAAGGCGGTCAAGGAACGGCTTCGTGCAATTCCGAACCGCGGGCTCGGCTATGGCGTGCTGCGCCACCTCGGCTCCGAGCAACAGCGCCATGCCTTGGCGCAATTGGCGGAGCCGCAGATCGTCTTCAACTATCTGGGCCGGTTCGACGGCAGCATGGGCACGACCCAGCTCTTTACCTTCGCACCGGAGAGCGCAGGTCCTTCGCGCAGCGCCACGGCGCCCATGCGAGGAAGGCTGAACATCACCGGCCTGGTGCGTGAGAGCCGGCTGGAATTGACTTTCGGATATGGACGCAGGCGCTATCGGCCCGCCACGGTCGAGCGACTGGCGGCGCATTACGAGGACGCGCTGCGCGAACTTGTCGCGCATTGCTGTGACGGAGCGTTCGGCCTTACGCCATCGGACGTCGCATTGGCCGGGCTCGGCCAGGTCGATCTCGATCGGCTCGCGACGACCCTGGATCCTCGCGGCATCGAGGACATCTATCCGCTTTCGCCGATGCAGCAGGGCATGCTGTTCCATGCGCTGCGTGACGGCCCCAACGATGCCTATGTGAACCAGGTCGGGCTCGAGCTGTTCGGCGTCGATGCCGGCAAGCTGCAGGCCGCGTGGCAGGCGGTCAGCGACCGGCACGCCGCCTTGCGGACCGGGTTTGTCTGGCAGAACCTGTCGGGCGCAGCGCAGCAGGTGGTATATCGCCATGCGACGGTGCCGTTCGTTGAGGAGGACTGGCGCGACGACACGCCCATGGATATGGAAGCCGCGCTGGCCGAGAGATCCCGGCATGACCGCGAGAGTGGCTTCGACATTTCACAGCCGCCTCTCCAGCGCATTCGCCTGATACGTCTCGACGACAACAGGCATTGGCTGATCTGGACGCATCATCACATCTTCGTCGATGGTTGGAGCTCGGCCCGGCTGATCGCGGAGGTGTTGCAGCACGCGAGCGGTGACACACTGCCCGCCGTACAGGGCTGCTATCGTGACTACATTGCATGGCTGCAAGGTCGCGATCGCGAAAGCGCTGACAGGTTCTGGCGCGAAGCGCTGGCGGGGCTCGAAACGCCGACATTGCTTGCGAACGCGATCAGCAAGATCTCCGGGGCCGAGGGGCACGCCAGTGTCGGGCTTGCGGTGGACGCGAGGCTGACCGAGCGTCTGAAATCGTTCGCCAAGCGCGAGCGGGTGACGCTCAACACGCTCATACAAGGAGCGTGGGCACAGTTGTTGCGCAGACATTCAGGTCAGTCCGCGGTCTGCTTCGGCGTGACCATATCGGGCCGTCCGGCCGAATTGCCCGGCTCAGAGGAGATGGTGGGCCTCTTCATCAACACGCTCCCCATCGTCGATGCACCGAACCCGCAGGCCATCGTCGGCGATTGGCTGCGCCAGTTGCAGGAACAGAACCTGACTCTGCGCGAGCATGGCTGGACGCCGCTCTATGAGATTCAGCGCCTCGCAGGCCATGCCGGGCAGCCGCTATTCGACAGCATCCTGGTGTTTGAGAACTATCCGATCGACGAGGGATTGCTCCGGGGCGGGGAGGGCGGCCCTCGGCTCGGGCGTGTGGCGCATGTGACGCCGACGAACTATGCGCTGGCGGTTGCCGTGTTCGCCGCAAGCGACAGGCTGAATATCGAATTTAATTATGATCGGTGCCGGTTCGATGAGGCGGCCATCCTGCGTCTTCGCGATATTCTGCATGATCTGCTGGAACGGATCGTAGCGAATGCGGAGCGCGTGCTCGGTGATCTCCGATCGGTCACCGATCAAGATGCGCGACGAATCTTCGGATGGAGCGGCGCAGCGGGGGCGCCGCCGGCTTCCTCTGCCGACGTTGTGACGCATATCGAAGCGCAGGCCGCGCAGGCGCCGTCTGCCGTTGCCCTTGTCTGGGGCGACCAGCACATCTGCTATGGCGAGTTGAACGCGCGTGCTAACGCGCTCGCACGGCGGCTGCGCCTCTGGAATCTCGGTCCAGATCGACTGGTCGGCATTGCCCTGACGCGAAGCCCGGACATGATCATTGCGCTGCTCGCGGTCCTGAAGGCCGGCGGCGCCTATTTGCCGCTCGATCCGGACTATCCGGCCGAGCGCCTTGCCTACATGCTGCGTGACAGCGGCGCGGCGTTGGTCTTGACGCAAGGCTGGCTGCTGGAGCAGCTCTTGCCGGTGCTACGCGACGCCGGAGTCGAGGCGCTCTGCATCGATGAGCTATCGCCGCCCGCCGGCGAAGACAGCGGTAATCTGAACGTCGAAATCCATCCCGACAGCCTGGCCTATGTCATCTACACGTCGGGGTCGACCGGCATGCCGAAGGGCGTGGCTGTTGCGCGTGGGCCGCTGGCCATGCATTGCGAAGCGATCGGAAGGCTGTACCGCATGACGTCCCGCGACCGCGAGTTCCAGACGGCGTCGATCAGTTTCGATATTGCCCACGAGCGATGGCTGGTGCCGCTGATGACGGGCGGGTCGCTCGTCCTGCCGTCGAAACCCGGCCTTTTGATCGACGATCTCGTTAGCGAGATCGCGCGCAATTCGGTGACCTCGATCTTTCTTCCGCCGGCCTATGCGGATCAATTGAGCGCGGCGTTGCGGCTGAGCGGGCGCAGGCTGGCGATGAGGGCCTGTATCGTCGGCGGCGAGGCGTGGTCGGATACCGGGATCAAGGCATTGCGCGGGGCTGCCGATGTCGACCTTCTGGTCAACGCCTATGGTCCGACTGAGACGGTGATCGCGCCGACAGCATGGATCGTCGACGAAGCCACGTTGACGCCTGGCCAGTCCGCGCCGATCGGACGGCCCGTCGGCGTGAGATCCGCGCACATCCTCGATTCCGACCTCAACATCGTTCCCGTTGGTGTGACCGGCGAGCTGTTCATCGGTGGGGTTGGCCTGGCCCGCGGCTATCTGAACCGGGGGGCGCTGACCGCCGAACGGTTCGTCCCGGATCCGTTCGACGACAGCGGCATGCGCCTCTATCGCACCGGGGATCTCGCGCGCTGGCGCGACGATGGCGTGATCGAATATGTCGGCCGTGCCGACCAGCAGGTGAAGATCCGCGGCTTCCGCATCGAGCTCGGCGAGATCGAGGCGCGCCTGCTCGATCAGCGCGGTGTGCGTGCGGCGGCCGTGGTGGCCGGCGAGGGCAGGACCGGACGCCAGTTGTTCGCCTATGCCAGCGGTGACCCCTTACTCGACGGCCGCGCGTTGCGCGACGCATTGTCGGCCATTCTGCCCGATTACATGGTGCCATCGACGGTCACGGTGCTGGAGCAGCTGCCGCTCACCCCGAATGGGAAGATCGATCGGCGGGCACTGCCGGCGCCGGGCGAGGATGCGCTGATGCGCCGCTCCTATGAACCGCCCGAGGACGAGATCGAGCTTGCGCTGGCCCGGATCTGGGCGGAGCTGCTCGATGTCGACCAGGTCGGACGCAACGATCACTTCTTCGAGCTTGGCGGACATTCCTTGCTTGCCGTGCGGGTGCTCAGCCGGGTGTCACAGGAGATCGGCGTGCCGATCGCGGTGTCGGATCTGTTCGCTCATCCGGATCTCGTGTCGTTTGCGCGCGTCGTGTCGATCAGGCTGATCGAACAGGAGTTCGACGCCGAAGAGCTCCAGGAACTGGTTGGGGCGGAGCAGTGAGCATGGCCGACACGGCAAAACCGAGCTTGCGAGATCTGGATCCCGCGCAGATGAGAAAGCTCGTCTCGCTCGCCAGAGACCGCGGCCGGAACGCCGACAGGAGCGGTGCCACCGCGATTCCTGTGGTGGCGCGCGACGGATCACTCGAGATGTCCTTTGCGCAGCAGCGGCTTTGGCTGTTGGCGCAACTCGATGGTGCCAATTCGAGCTATCACATTCGCGGAGCATTGCGGCTCTCGGGTGTGCTCGATGTCGAGGCGCTGCGTCGGAGCATCGACCGTTTGTTCGCGCGCCACGAAGCGCTGCGCAGCGTCTTTCGCATGATCGACGAACAGCCGCACGTGATGCTGCTGCCCGCGCATGAACGCGTGCCGCTGCTCGAACACGATCTGCGCGGCCGGGACGATCGCGAGCAGGAGCTCGCGCGCCTCTGCCGCGAGGAGGCTGCGATGCCGTTCGATCTCGCCGCGGGACCGTTGATCCGCGGCCGGCTGATCCGGACGGAGGAGCGGGAACATCTCTTCCTGCTCACCCAGCATCACATCGTCTCCGACGGCTGGTCGATCGGTGTGATCATACGCGAGCTGGGTGGTCTCTACCGGGCCTTCGTCGCCGGCAAGGACGATTTCCTGCCGCCATTGGCAATCCAGTATCCCGACTATGCCGCCTGGCAGCGGCAATGGCTTCGCGGCGAGCGATTGCAGCGGCAGGTTGACTATTGGCGGGAGGCGCTCGCGGATGCCCCGGCCATGCTCGAATTGCCGACGGATCGGCCGCGTCCGCCGGTCAGGTCGCTCGCAGGCGCATCTCTGCCGATCGATATCGATGCGGAGTTGGTATCCGGCATCCGGCGGCTGGGCCAATCGCTCGGCGCCAGCTCATTCATGACGGTGCTGGCGGCCTGGGCGGCGGTGCTATCAAGGCTCTCCGGGCAGACGGACATCGTGATCGGTACGCCGACCGCAAATCGAAACAGACCCGAGATCGAGGGCCTGATCGGGTTCTTCGTCAACATGCTGGCCGTCCGCATCGATCTCTCGGCTGGGCCCAGCGTCGCCGAACTGCTCCGTCGCGTGCGCGCCGCGGCGCTGGCCGCGCAGGATCATCAGGATCTGCCGTTCGAGCAGGTCGTCGAGATCGCCCAGCCGCTGCGAGGGCTGGAGCAGACGCCGGTCTTTCAAGTCGTGTTCGCCTGGCAGAGCAACGAAACGGGGGCCCTCGAGCTGCCCGGCCTCAAGGCCGAGGTCGCCGATATCCCGCTCCAGCAGGTCAAGTTCGATCTCGAGCTTGGTCTGGGCGAGCTGGACGGACGTATCGTCGGGTCCTTGAACTATGCGACGGCGCTGTTTGACGAGACGACGATCAGGCGCCACCGGGACTACCTGTTGGTCCTGCTGCGGGCCATGGTTGCTGATGCGGACCAGGCGGTCGAGCGGATCGATATCGTTGGTGCGGAAGAGCGCAACCGCGTTCTCGATACATGGAACGAGACCGCAGCACCGGTTCCCTCCGAGCGCTGCATTCATGAATTGTTTGCGGAGCAGATGAGAAGAACGCCGGAGGCCGTCGCCCTGGTGCACGAGGGCGTTTGCCTGAACTATGGCGACCTCGATGCCAGGGCGAGCCGGCTTGCGCGGCGCATGATGGCCTTGGGTGTGGTGCCGGATCAGCCCGTCGCAATCTGTCTGCCGCGCGGTATTGCCATGGTGGTGAGCCTGCTGGCCGTGCTGAAGGCGGGCGGTGCCTATCTGCCGCTCGATCCCGCCTATCCAGCGGAGCGGCTGCGTCAGATTGTCGATGATGCCAAGCCGAAGGTGCTGATCGCTGACGAAGCGAGAAGAGCGATTTTCCTGGATGGGACCTGTGAGATCGTCGATCCGGAGGCGAATGCATCCGCCGTCACGGCGCAGGCGACACCGGATCCAAGCGACCTCGTCCAGGGACTGACCTCGCGAAACCTCGCTTACATTATCTATACGTCCGGCTCGACCGGCCGGCCGAAGGGGGTGATGGTCGAGCACCGTGGCCTGGTGAATCTGGCGCTGGCGCAACGGGCGCTATTTGACGTCAATTCGCACAGCCGCGTCGTGCAGTTTGCCTCGTTCAGCTTCGATGCCAGCATCTGGGAAATCGTCATGGCGCTGTGCTCGGGCGCCGCGCTGTTTCTGGCGGGCTCGCGAGAGCATCAGAACACTTCGGAATTGCTCGGCTTCCTTGCGGACAACGAGATTACGCATGCGACCTTGCCGCCGGCGATGCTGCACGGGCGGACCGATCTCGACCGACTTGCCTCTCTGCGGGTTCTTGTCCTTGCCGGTGAATTGCCCAGGGCCGAGCTGATCAAGGGATTGCCTGCTGGCGTCGCCGTCTTCAACGGTTACGGGCCGACGGAAGCAACGGTCTGCGCCACGAGCTGGCTGCGGCCTCCGGGCTTCGATGGCGACGCTGCTCCGATCGGTCGACCGCTGCCAAATGCGCGGATCTATCTTCTGGATCGGTTCGGCGTGCCCGTTCCTCTCGGCGCGGTGGGTGAAATCTGGATCGGTGGAGCCGGAGTTGCGCGCGGCTATCTCAACCGCGCCGACCTGACGGCGGAGCGCTTCGTGCGCGATCCCTTCCACCGCGATGCTGCCGCGCGCATGTATCGCACCGGCGATCTCGGGCGCTACTTGCCCGATGGCAATATCGCGTTTCTCGGCCGCAACGACCATCAGGTCAAGATCCGCGGCTTCCGCATCGAGCTCGGTGAGATCGAGTTTCGTCTCAACGAGCACGCCGACGTGGCCGACTCCATCGCGCTGGTGCACCGGCATCCCGGCGGCGACTCGCGACTGGTCGCTTATGTGGCCGCGCGTCGCGGGGACGGTGCGGGGCTCAACGCCGGTGAATTTGCCTGCGCGATGCGCGATCACCTGCGTGCGCGCCTGCCGGACTACATGGTGCCGTCAGCCTTTGTGCGCCTCGATGCACTGCCGCTCACGCCGAACGGCAAGATCGACCGCAAGGCGCTGCCGGCGCCGGAGGACGATGCGTACGGGCGGCGCCGCTTCGAGCCACCGCGAGGCGATGTTGAGCAGATCGTCGCGAACGTCTGGGCCGAGCTGTTGCGCGTCGATCGGATCGGACGCACCGACCACTTCTTTGAGCTCGGTGGCCACTCGTTGCTTGCGGTCCGGATGCTGGAGCGGTTGCAGCGGCATGCACTCAGTGCGGACGCGCGCACGCTGTTCGCAAAGCCGGTGCTGGCCGATTTTGCTGCTGGCCTCGATGGCGGCAGAGAAGCCGACGTTCCAGCTAACCAGATCACGCGGCAGGCGACGGCAATCACGCCCGAATTGTTGCCGCTGATCGCGCTAACGCAATACGACATCGACACCATCGTGGCCGGAGTTCCCGGCGGTGTCGCTAACATCCAGGACATTTACGGCCTGTCGCCGCTCCAGGATGGTATCCTCTTTCACCATCTGCTGTCGAAGGAGGGAGATCCATATCTGCTGGTCGGCAGGATGGCATTTGCCAGCCGCGATCTGCTCGATCGCTATCTCGACGCGGTTCAGCAGGTGGTGAGCCGCCACGACATTCTGCGAACGTCCATTGTGTGGAATGGACTGTCCACGCCGGCGCAGGTGGTCTGGCGGCAGGCTCCCTTGGTTGTCAGCGAGGTCGTGCTGGATGGCGAAGGCCCCGCCGATGAGCAACTCGCGCGACGATTCGATCCGCGTTTCCATCGGATCGATCTCGGCCAGCCGCCGCTGCTGCGATTTGCAGTCGCTGCCGATCCTGACCGAGGGCGCTGGCTGCTCCTGGTCCTGCTGCATCACCTGATCGGCGACCACTCCACACTGGAGGTGATGCACGACGAGGTCGGGAAGATCTTGTCCGGGCGGAGCCACGAGTTGCCGCCGCCATATCCGTTCCGGAATCTGGTGGCGCAGGCGCGCGGATCGGCGGCCACCGCCGAGCATGAGCGCTTCTTCCATGGCATGCTCGCCGGCATCGACGAGCCGACGACGCCGTTTGGGCTGGACCGGGTGCACGGCGACGGTGGCGGCGTGACCGAAGCCCGGCGGATACTACCTGAACAACTGAGCGCAAGGCTTCGTGCCCAGGCGCGGCGGTTGGGCGTCAGCCTCGCCAGCCTTTGCCATCTTGCCTGGGGACAGGTGGTGGCGCGAACCAGCGGGCGCGAGCACGTCGTGTTCGGGACCGTCCTGTTCGGTCGCATGCAGGCCGGTGCCGGCGGCGATCGCACCATGGGCTTGTTCATCAACACCTTGCCGCTGCGGCTCGATCTCGATGATACGGCGGTCGAAGACAGTGTTCGTGATGCGCATAATAGGCTGACCGAGCTGATGGCGCACGAGCACGCCTCTTTGGCGCTTGCGCAACGATGCAGCGGCGTCGCGGCGTCGGCGCCTCTGTTCAGCTCGATTCTGAACTATCGGCATAATGCAATGCCGGTTGATTTGACCGCCGACAGTGGTGGCTCCGGTATCGAATGGCTCGGAGGCGAAGAGCGCACCAATTACCCCCTGATGCTGGCCGTCGAGGATTATGGTCAGGCACTTGGTCTGACCGCTCAGGTCGTCCCTCCGCTCTCGGCTGATCGTATCTGCGCGTTGATGCAGCAGGCACTCGATCAATTGGCGGAGGTGCTGGAACATGCGCCGCGCACGCCGGTCCGACAACTCGACATTCTGCCTCCCGAGGAGCGCCAGCTTTTGCTGGAGACGTGGAATCGGACGCAGGCGCAATATCTGGAATTGGGGTCGTTCGTCGCGCAATTTGAGGCGCAGGTCCGGAAGTCACCCGAAGCGATAGCGCTGGTGGTCGGCGAGACGGAGCTGAGTTACGCCGCGCTGAACGCGCGTGCCAACCGGCTGGCGCGGCGATTGCGGGATCACGGCGTCGGGACCGACGTCGTGGTCGGGCTGGCGCTCGACCGGGGCGTCGAGATGCTGGTTGCTCTGGTGGCCGTGTTGAAGGCCGGCGGGGCCTATCTGCCGCTCGATCCGGATTACCCGCCGGAACGGCTGGCGCACATGCTGCGCGACAGCGGCGCAGCGCTGGTGCTGACGCAGAAGGAATTGCGCGATCAGTTCGCCGCGGTGCTGGAGGAGACCGGCGCCGAGGCCTGGCTGCTCGACGGGCAGGACGGCGAGGGTGGCGATGCCGGCAATCTCGATGTCGCCGTTCACGCCGAGAGCCTCGCCTATGTGATCTACACTTCCGGTTCGACCGGCCTGCCGAAGGGCGTGATGGTCCGCCACCACGCGGTGACCAATTTCATGGCGACCATGGCGGAGCAGCCCGGCATGACGGCCGCCGACCGCGTGCTCGGCTTGACCTCGCTGTCCTTCGACATCGCGGTCCTGGAGCTGTGGCTGCCGCTGACGATCGGCGCCTGCGTGGTGCTGGCGGATCGTGCGGCGGCGCAGGATCCGGTCAAGCTCAAGGCGATCGTGGAGCGGCACGGCGTATCCTTGATCCAGGCAACGCCATCGACCTGGCGGATGCTGCTCGATCAGGAAGGTCGCTCGCTGCCGGCAAGCTGCCGGGTGCTGTGCGGCGGCGAGGCGCTGCCGCCGGATCTGGCGCGGCGGCTGGTGGGGCAGGCCGGCGAGGTCTGGAACCTGTACGGTCCGACCGAGACCACGGTGTGGTCGGCCCGTCACCGGCTCGATAAGGCGAACGATCGTCCGCTGCTGGGCGGCCCGATCGGTAACACCACGCTGCACATTCTCGACGGCGATCTCAACCTGGCGCCGGTCGGCGTTGCCGGCGAGCTCTATATCGGCGGAGCGGGGCTGGCGCGCGGCTATTGGCGGCGCGGCGGGCTGACGGCGGAGCGCTTCATCCCCGATCCGTTCGGTCCAGCGGGCGCGCGGCTGTACCGCACCGGCGACGTGGCGCGGTGGCGACCCGACGGCGTGCTCGACTATGTCGGCCGCGCCGACCACCAGGTGAAGATCCGCGGCTTCCGCATCGAGCTCGGCGAGATCGAGGCGCAGCTTCTGGGGCAGCAAGGTGTGCGCGCGGCCGTGGTGGTGGCGCGCGAGGCCGGCACCGGCCGCCAGCTGGTCGGCTATGTCAGCGGCGAAGCGTTGGATGGGGCCGCGCTCAAGGCGGCCTTGTCCGCGGTGCTGCCGGACTACATGGTCCCGGCGCGGATCGCGGTGCTGGATCGCCTGCCGCTGACGCCGAATGGCAAGATCGACCGCAAGGCGCTGCCGGCGCCGGATCAGCTCGCGGCGTCCGTCGAGCATGTCGCGCCGCGCACGCCGGCCGAGGCGGCGCTGGCCGCGATCTGGGCCGATCTGCTGCGCCAGCCCAAAGTCGGCGTCACCGACAATTTCTTCGAGCTCGGCGGCGATTCCCTGATCGCCGTCCAGCTCGTCAGCCGCATCAAGCGCGATCTCGGCCACGATCTGCCGCTCAACCGTCTGTTCGAAATGACGACTGTTGAAACCATGGCGGCTGGGCTGGGCCTGGAGGGCGAAACCGATAAGCGGAGCGGCGACATTGCCGCGATGCTCGATATGTTGAAGGAAGTCGAACTGTCCGATGAGTGACACGGCAACCACGCAAAAGCAGCAGCTGCGCGACGTCTCACGGCGGCTCATGCGCCTCGATGCCGGCAAGCAGCACGCATTCCTGTCGCAGCTCGCAGCGAAGGGCGTCAATCTCGCCATGCTGCCGATCGTGCACCAGGAGCGGAAGCGGGCGCCGCTGTCCTTTGCACAATCTCGCCTCTGGTTTCTTTGGCGGATGGATCCGGGCAGCGCCGCCTACAACATCTCGGCGACGGTGCGCGTGCGCGGCACGCTGCAACCGCGCGCCTTGCAACAGGCGTTCGATGCACTGGTCGCCCGCCATAGTGCGCTTCGCACCGTGTTTCGGCAGGAAGGCGAGATAGCCGAACAATTCATAGGGGAGCCGCAACCGGTCGCGGTGCGCTATGTGACCTTCAACGGCGATGACCGCGAAGCGCAGGCGCGTTCGCTGGCGCGGCAGGAAGCCTCGCTGCCGTTCGATCTCGAAGCCGGCCCGCTCATGCGCGTGGCGTTGCTGACGCTGGACGAGGGCGACCACATCCTCGTCGTGAGCCTGCACCATATCGTCACCGACGGCTGGTCGATGGGCGTTCTGGTCGACGAATTCTGGAAGCTGTACGCGGCATTTGCATGCGGCGAAACACCGGTCCTGCCGGAGCCAGAGATCGACTATGCCGACTACGCCGAGTGGCAGCGGCTCTGGATGAGCGCGGTCGACGGCACGCGGCAGGCCGACTACTGGACCAAGCGCCTTGCCGATCCGGCCGTGCTCCAGCTGCCGATCGACCGGGCGCGGCCGGCGGTCCCGGATCTTGCCGGGTCGGCACGCCGCATCCCGCTCGATCCGGTGCTGGCCGATGGCTTGCGCGCTCTGGCGCGGCGACACCGCACGACGCTGTTCGTCGTCTTGCTGGCGAGCTTCAAACTGCTGCTCTATCGCTACACCGGTCAATCCGATATCAACATCGGCGTGCCCGTGGCCAATCGGCACCGCGATGAAACGCGCGGGTTGATCGGCTTGTTCGTCAACACCCAGGTGCTTCGCACGCAGATCGACGGCCGCATTGGGATCGCGGACCTCATCGCGGCGGTCCATGCGGCCACGATCGAGGCACAGGAAAACCAGGATCTTCCGTTCGAGCGACTGCTCGAGATCCACCAGCCCGCGCGCAGCCTGAGCCAGAATCCGCTCTTCCAGGTCCTCTACAATCACCAGCGCCGTCGGGCGTCAGGCCATCCGCCGGATCGCACCAGCCTCCAGATCGAGACGATCGACGCCGACGTCGATACGGTCAAGTTCGACCTCGCGCTCGACACCGACGAGGGGCCGTCGGGCGAAATTCGCGCGATCTTCACTTATGCGACGGCGCTGTTCGAGGCAGCGACGATCGAGCGCCTTGCCGCGCACTGGACTACGATCCTGAAGGCGATGGTCACTGACGACACGCAATCCATCGCCGATGTGGCGCTGCTCTCCGAACAGGAGCTGGAGAGGCTGCGCCAATGGAACGATGCGGATGGTGGAACGACAAGCACACCGTTCACGCCGGTGCACCGGACGGTCGCACGGCTGGCGGCCGAAACGCCCGCCGCGCCGGCGCTGGTCTTCGGCGATGATGAAATCACCTATGCCGAGCTCAACCGTCGCGCCAATCGGCTCGCGCACTATCTGTTGCGGCTGGGCGTCAGGCATTCCGATCTCGTCGGCGTCTCGGCACGACGCTCGCCGTATCTCGTTGTGGCCCTGCTCGCCATTTTGAAGACGGGTGCCGCCTATCTGCCGCTCGATCCCGAGCATCCCGTGAGGCGGCAGGTCGGCACCATGCGCGATGCCGGTGCGCGTGTCGTGCTGGTTGACGCGGATGGCTCGGCACTGGCGCCGCCGCCACCCGGCATCGAGGTCGTCCCGCTCGATGCGATCGACCTCGCCCGGGAGAGCGAAAGCGATTCGGAGATCGCGGTGGCCGCGACCAGCCTTGCCTATGTGATCTACACTTCCGGCTCCACCGGCATCCCCAAGGGTGTCGCGGTCGAGCACGGTCCGTTCGCGATGCATTGCGAGGTGACGGCCAGGCTCTACGACATGGACCGGCAGTCGCGCGAGCTGCACTTCCTGTCCTTCACCTTCGATGGTGCCCATGAGCGGCTCTGGACCGCGCTGACCTGCGGTGCAACGCTCGTGATGCGCGATGCCGATTTGTGGTCGGCGGAGCAGACCATCGATGTTCTGCGTCGGCAGCGCGTCACCAACGCCGGATTTCCGCCCGCCTACCTGCAACAGCTCGCCGACTTCGCGATGTGGCGTGGCGATCCGCCACCGGTGGAGCTCTACTCGTTCGGCGGCGAGGCGATGCCCAAGGCAGGCTTCGACAAGGTCAAGCGTGCGCTCAGGCCGCGGACATTGATCAACGGTTACGGCCCGACCGAAACCGTGGTGACGCCGCTGGTCTGGAAAGTCGATGCCAGCGAGGAGATCGATGGCAATTACGCGCCGATCGGTCGTCCGGTCGGCCGTCGTTCGGCCTACATTCTGGACAGTGATCTCAACATCGTTCCGGTCGGCGTGACCGGCGAGCTGTTCATCGGCGGCGAGGGACTGGCGCGCGGTTATTGGCGGCGCGCCGAGCTCACGGCCGCGCGCTTCGTTCCCGATCCCTTTGGTGTGCCGGGGGCTCGGCTCTATCGTACTGGCGATCTGGCGCGATGGCGCGCCGACGACGTGATCGAATATGTCGGCCGCTCCGATCACCAGGTGAAGATCCGCGGCTTCCGGATCGAGCTCGGCGAAATCGAGGCATGGCTGATGCGGCAGTCCGGCGTGCAGTCGGCCGTCGTCATCGCCCGCGAAGCCGGCGTCGGCCGGCAATTGGTCGGCTATGTTGCCGGCGATGGTCTGTTCGACGAAACGGCGATGCGTGCGGCACTCTCGGACGAACTGCCCGACTACATGGTGCCGGCCCGGATCGTCAGGCTCGAGCGGCTGCCGCTTACGGCGCACGGCAAGGTGGATCGCGACGCCCTGCCAGCGCCCGAGACACCCACCGCAACCGCCGCACATGTCGCGCCGCGCTCGGCGGCCGAGACGGTGCTCGCCGCGATCTGGGCCGAGCTGCTCGGCCAGCCCGTCATCGGTGTCGAGGACAATTTCTTCGAGCTCGGTGGCGATTCCATCATCTCATTGCAACTGGTTGGCCGCGCCCGCCAGGCGGGCCTGCTGATCGAGCCGCGAGACGTCTTTCGACATCAGACCTTGCAGGATCTGGCGCGCGTGGCGCGCAGCGAAGGCAGGGCGGAAGATGTCGCCCCAGAGCTCGATATCGAGGGCCGCGAGCATCCGCTGCTGCCGATCCAGTTGCGGTTCTTTGGCGAGGATGCGGGGGACCGCCATCATTGGAACCAGGCGGTTCTGTTGATGCCGAAGTCGCGGCTCGATTGGAGACTTGTCGAACGCACGGTCGATGCCCTTGTGGCTCATCACGCGGCTTTGCGCCTATGCTTCGAGGAGATGGATGGCGTCTGGCGTGCGACCCATGGCTCGCCGCTGGCGACATCGGAGCTGCTCTGGATTCGCAGCGACGTCTGCGACGCTGTCGCGGTCACGAAAGTTGCTTCTGAAGCTCAGGCCAGCCTCTCGCTGGCCGGACCGCTGCTGCGTGTGGTCGGTATGGACCTTGCGGACGGCAGCCAGCGGCTTCTGGTGGTGGTGCATCATCTCGTCATTGATGGCGTGTCATGGCGTGTGCTGCTCGAAGATTTTGCGACGGCGTACAATCAGCTCCGCCAAGGTGCGGCCGCGGTCGCACTGGCGAGGAGCGAGCCCTATGCATCTTGGGGCGCGCGGTTGCACGCCTATGGCGGTGCCGATGAGCTGGCGGCCGAGCTCGGCTATTGGCTGGAACGTCAATCACGTGCCGAGTTTCCCTGCGACGATGATCATGGCAGCGTTGACAGGGTTGCCGACGGTGAGGAAATTCTGCTGGCATTCGACGCGGGATTGACCGCGCGGCTGCTGAAGGAAGCGCCATCCGCTTATCGCACTCAGGTCAATGATCTCCTGCTGGCCGCGCTTGCGCGAGCGGTCTCGCGCTGGAGCGGAATTGAGGATGTCGTCGTCGAGCTCGAAGGGCATGGTCGCGAGGACATCTTCGCGGGCGTGGACGTGTCCCGCACCATTGGCTGGTTCACCACGGCTTTTCCGGTGCGCCTGCCGGGCGGCTCCGGTGACGCCGCCGCGCTGATCAAATCCGTCAAGGAGGAGCTTCGCGCCGTTCCCAACCGCGGGCTGGGTTACGGCGTCCTGCGCCATCTCGGCACCGAGGTGCAGCGTAGCGCGCTGGAGGCGCTTCCCGAGCCGCGCATCGTCTTCAACTATCTCGGCCAGTTCGATTCCAGCATGGGTGAGGGCGCGCCGTTCCGGCTCGCGCCAGAGAGCTCCGGACCGTCGCGCAGCGACAGCGCGCCGCTTGGTCGCTGGGTGAGCATCAACGGCCAAGTCGGCGAAGGGCAATTGCGCCTGTCGTTCAGCTATGGCCGCCGGCGTTACCGGCGGACAACGATCGAACGTCTCGCGGAGCATTACGCTGCGGCCTTGCGCGAGCTGGTCGACCACTGCACGGGTGGCGCGCGCGGCGTGACGCCTTCGGACTTCGCGTTGTCGGACCTGAACCAGGGTGATCTCGACGCGCTGGTCGCGACGATCGACTGCCGTGAGATCGAGGATATCTATCCGTTGTCGCCGATGCAGCAGGGCATGCTGTTCCACGCTCTGAGTGATGGCGAGAGCGGCAACTACGTCAATCAGATCGGCCTGGAGGTCCGCGGCCTCGATGCTGGCAGGCTGCGCGCAGCCTGGCACGAGGTCAGCGCGCGGCACGCCGTGTTGCGAACCGGATTTGCTTGGCGCGAACTGTCGGGGGCGGCGCAGCAGGTGGTCTATCGCTCTGCGAATCTGCCATTTGAGGAAGAAGACTGGCGCGCGCAGGCCGCCTCCATGGACGACGAAGAGCTCCGGGCCGCGCTGGCACGCGTCTCGCGAGCTGATCGCGACCAAGCATTCGACTTGGCGCGCGCGCCGCTGCAGCGGGTGCGGCTGATCCGGCTCGACGACGCACGCCACTGGCTGATCTGGACGCATCACCATATCCTGCTCGACGGTTGGAGCGCGGCACGTCTGATGGCCGAGATCTTGCAGCACGAGCGCGGCGAGCGCTTGCCGTCCGTAACGGGCCGCTATCGCGACTACATCGAGTGGCTGCAAAAGCAAGACCGCAATGTGTCGACGGCGTTCTGGCGCTCCGCATTGGCAGAATTGGAGGAGCCCAGTTTTCTCGCAGACACGCTGGGAGGACCGGCCAGGAGGGGAGCGTCTGGCCACGGCTCGCTGGACCTGCTCCTCGCGGCCGACCTGACGGCAAGCCTGCAAGCATTTGCCAGGCGGGAGCGCGTCACGCTGAACACGCTGGTGCAAGGCGCGTGGGCGCGGCTGCTGCGTCGTCACACCGGCCAACGCGCGGTCTGTTTCGGCGCGACGGTATCGGGCCGGCCGGCCGAGATCAGCGGAGCCGAGGACATGGTCGGCTTGTTTATCAACACGCTGCCCGTCGTCGAACAGACAAGCCCGCAAGCCGAAGTCGGAGCATGGCTGCGTGACCTCCAGGCGCGTAACACGGATTTGCGCGATCACGGCTGGATGCCGCTCTATGATATTCAGCGTCTTGCCGGCAGCTCCGGGCGCGCGCTGTTCGACAATATCCTCGTGTTCGAGAACTACCCGATCGATCAGGCGCTGCGAGGCGAGAACGAAAGCGGACGCCAGTTCGGCCGGGTCGAGCAGATCTCGATCACCAATTATGCGCTGACAGTCGCGGTGTTCGCCAAGTCGGAGGGCATCAATCTGGGTTTTCGCTACGACCGCGGTCGCTTCGATGACGACCAGATCAGGTATCTGCAAGCCTCGCTGTCGCGGCTGCTGGCCCGGATCGTGGCTGACGCGTCGCGGCCGCTTGGCGCACTCGACAGCCTCGATGCGGACGAGATGCGGAAGGTGCTCGGCTGGACTGGCAGCGTCGAGAGGACGCCGAAGCTTGGCGACAGCATCGTCGCGCAGATCGAGGCCCGTGCTGCGGCCTCGCCATCGTCGATCGCATTGGTTTTCGGTGACCAACAGATCAGCTATGGCGAACTGAATGCACGCGCCAATCGGCTGGCGTGGCGGCTGCGAGACCACGGGATCGGTCGTGACCGGCTGGTCGGAATAGCGATCGAGCGCAGCGTCGAGCTGATCGTCGGCGTCCTCGCCGTGTTGAAGGCCGGCGGCGTCTATTTGCCGCTCGATCCTGACTATCCGTCCGATCGCCTCCTTCACATGCTGGGCGACAGTGGAACAGCCCTGTTGCTCACCCAGGAACGGCTGCTCCCGCGTCTGGAGGCAGTGATCGCGGATGCGGGCACTGAGGCCTGGTCCATCGATGGAGAGAACGTATCTGGCATCGAGGGGCTCGCCGGCAATCTAGATGCGTCACTTCATCCGGACAGCCTGGCCTATGTCATGTACACGTCGGGGTCGACCGGTGTGCCCAAGGGCGTCGCCTGCTCGCATCGCGCGCTCGCGGCTCGGCTCGGCTGGATGCAAGCGGAATATCGCCTCGATGTCGATGAGACCTTGCTGCACAAGACACCGTTCAGCTTCGACGTCTCGGTCTGGGAGATTCTGTGGCCGCTGGTGATCGGCGCGCGGCTTGCGATCGCGGCTCCGGGGACGCATCGCGAGCCGCGGCTTCTGGTGGACGCCGTCATCGCGCACGACGTGACGACGCTGCATTTCGTGCCGCAGATGCTCGAGCATTTTGTGACCGAGCCCGGCGCGACACGCTGCACCTCGCTCAAGCGCCTGTTTGCCGGAGGCGAGGCGCTGTCGCTCGAACTGATGACGCGCGTGCTTGCGGCGTTCCCCAATGTACGGTTCGACAATCGCTACGGTCCGACCGAAGCGCTGATCAACGCCACCTACTGGAACTGTCGTGACGAGGGTGCCGCGCGCGTGCCGATCGGACGGCCCATTCCCGGCGTGACGATTCGTATTCTCGACACCGATCTGAACATGGTTCCGGCGGGCGTCACCGGCGAGTTGTTCATAGGTGGGGCTGGATTGGCGCGGGGCTATTGGCGGCGCGAAAAGCTGTCGGCGGAGCGCTTCATTCCCGATCCCTTCGGCGAGACCGGCGAGCGGCTCTATCGGTCGGGAGATCTGGCGCGCTGGCGCGCCGATGGCGCGATCGACTATGTCGGGCGCGGGGATCACCAGATCAAGATTCGCGGCTTCCGCATCGAGCTCGGCGAGATCGAGGCGCGGCTGCTCGAGCAGCCCGGCGTTCGCTCGGCAGTCGTGGTGGCGCGCGAGGTCGGCGCCGGCCGCCAGCTCGTTGGCTACGTCAGCGGCACGCGTGAATTGGAAGAGGCAACGCTGCGGACGGCGCTCTCGGCCGTCTTGCCCGATTACATGGTGCCGCCGAGAATCGCGGTGCTGGAGCGGCTGCCCCTGATGCCGAGCGGCAAGGTGGATCGCCATGCGCTGCCGGCTCCCGACGTGGCCCATGGGGATGCGGAGCATCAGGCGCCACGCACGCCGGCCGAGATGGCCTTTGCGGCGATCTGGGCCGTGCTGCTCGGCCGGTCGGCCGTTAGCCTCACCGACAATTTTTTCGAGCTCGGCGGCGATTCGATCATCTCGCTCCAGATGGTGAGCCGCGCCCGGCGCGCCGGATATCTGATCGAGCCCCGCGACGTCTTTCAGCATCAGACGCTGGAAGCGCTGGCGCTCACGGCTCGAACCGAGCAGCGCACCGGGACGCTCGCCGATCAGGGGCAGGTCAGCGGCCCGCATCCGCTGTTGCCGATTCAGTCCCGCTTCTTTGCCGAAGACACAGGACATCGCGATCACTGGAACCAGGCGGTGCTGTTGCAGCCGAAGGATCGCCTCGACTGGGACGTGATGCGGCGCGCGCTCGCCGCCGTGATCGATCATCATGACGCGCTGCGCCTTCGCTTCGAGGAGAGCCAGGGGGGCTGGCGTGCCGAGCACGGTGCTGCTCCGGCCGCGGACGCGCTGCTCTGGGTCCGGCGGGCGGTTGACCGCGAGGCCGTGACGGCACTGGCGTCGTCGGCGCAGGAAAGCCTGTCGATTTCCAGCGGATTGCTGTTGCGGGCGGTCGGCATCGATCTCTCCGACGGCAGCCAGCGATTCTTGATCGTGATCCACCATCTGGTGGTCGACGGTGTGTCATGGCGAATTCTGCTAGACGACGTCGCTTCTGCGTACACGCAGCTTGCCAGAGGCGACACCACAGTTGCACTTCCGCCGAAGAGCCACGCCTACGCGCTGTGGGGACAGCGCTTGCGAGCCTACGCAACGTTGCCCGAACTGGCGACGGAACTGTCCTATTGGATCGGCCGCGGTGCGAATGCGGATATTCCATGCGATGACGATCATGTGGGCATCGATCGCATTGCGGATGCCGATGAGGTCCTGCTGTCGTTCGAAAGCGAATGGACGCAGCGCCTGCTGAGGGATGCGCCGTCAGCCTATCGCACGCAGATCAATGATCTTCTTCTTGCTGGCCTTGCACGCGCCGTCTGGCGGTGGAGCGGGCAGGATGACGTTCTCATCGAGCTGGAAGGTCATGGCCGCGAGCACCTGTCCGGCGATCTTGACCTCTCGCGCACGGTTGGCTGGTTCACGACGGCCTTTCCCGTGCGGCTGGCTGGCGGCTCGCAAGAGTCCTCGCTCTTGATCAAGACCGTGAAGGAGGAGCTTCGCGGGATTCCCGACCGCGGGCTGGGTTATGGTGTCTTGCGGCATCTCGGCTCCGAAGAGCAACGCATGGCGCTGTCGAACCTCAGTGAGCCGAAGATTGCCTTCAACTATCTCGGCCAGATCGACGGCGGTGACGATGAGGCCGCGCTGTTTACGATGGCAGCGGAAAGCGCCGGTCCGTCGCGCGATGCATCGAGCGTGCTACGACGCTGGCTGAGCGTGAACGGCACGGTGCGCGATGGCCGGTTGCGGCTGTCGTTCGGCTTCGGTCGCAAGCGCTATCGGCGCGAGACGGTCGAGCGACTGGCCGCGTTGTACGAGGCTGCACTGCGCGAGCTGGTCGAACACTGCACCGGCGGCGCCTGCGGCCTGACGCCATCAGACGTGGCGTTGTCGGGACTCGATCAGGTCGAGCTCGACAGGCTTGCGCTCGACTGGCGCGAGATCGAGGACATCTATCCATTGTCGCCGATGCAGCAGGGCATGTTGTTCCACGCGATGCACGACGGCGAGAGCGGGGTCTACGTCAATCAGGTCGCCGCGGAGATCCACGGCCTTGATGCCGGAAAGCTACACCGCGCCTGGCAGGCGGCCAGCGATCGCCATGCGGTGCTGCGGACGGGATTCGTCTGGCGTGACCTGTCCGGCGCGTCGCAACAGATCGTCTATCGGCGGGCCGAGGTGCCCTTTACCGAGGACGATTGGCGGACGCGGATTGTGGGGTGGGACCAGGCCCAACTAGACGCGGCGCTGGCGGACGTCTCGCGGCAGGAGCAGGCCGCAGGATTCGACCTGTCACGGCCGCCCTTGCAGCGGGTCCGGCTGATCCGGCTCGGCGAAGACCGGCATTGGCTGATCTGGACGCACCATCACATCCTGCTCGACGGGTGGAGCTCGGCGCGGTTGATCGCCGAGGTGATGCAGCACAACGGCGAGGGACGTCTGCCGGCGTTGCAGCACCGCTATCGCGACTACATCGCGTGGCTGAAGGACCGTGATGGCGCCGCATCGGCGGCGTTCTGGCGCAACGCGACGGCTGGGCTGGACGAGCCGAGTTTCCTGGCGGGCGGCTTGGCTGAACCAACGGGCGCGGAATCATCCGGCCACGGCATGCTTGCGCTGGAGCTGGATCCTGCCGTGACCGGACGGTTGCAGGAATTTGCGGTGCGCGAGCGCATCACGATGAATACGCTGGTGCAGGCGGCATGGGCGCAGTTGCTGCGGCAGCATACCGGGCAGGGCAGGGTTTGCTTCGGTGTCACCGTGTCGGGCAGGCCGCCGGAGCTCGCCGGCGCTGAAGAGATGGTCGGCTTGTTCATCAACACGTTGCCGGTCGTCGACGACGTCAGCCCGCAGCAGACTGTCGGGGCATGGCTGCGCGAGTTGCAGGATTGCAATCTGGCCCTGCGCGAATTCGGCTCGACGCCGCTCTACGAAATCCAGCGCCTGGCAGGACGCCCCGGACGGCCGCTGTTCGACAGCATCCTGGTGTTCGAGAATTACCCGGTTGACCACGCACTGATCGGAAAGAACCGGCAGATCCAGGTGGGTGAGACCCGGATCGTCGAGACCAGCAATTATCCGCTGTTCGCAAGTGTCGGCGTCGATGAGCGTCTGCGTCTCGTCTTCAACTATCAGCGCGCGCATTTTGATGAGGCGCAGATCGCGCGGCTACAGCGCGCCTTTGTGCGGCTGATCGAAGCACTGAGCATCGATGCCAATCGACCGGTCGGCGCGATTGCGGCCTGCGATCCCACGGATGACGTCCTCCTCGCACGGGCGAACGACACGCGACGAGACCAGCTGCGCAAGGGAATCGTCGCGCAATTTGAGGCGCAGGTCCGGAAGTCACCCGAAGCGATAGCGCTGGTGGTCGGCGAGACGGAGCTGAGTTACGCCGCGCTGAACGCGCGTGCCAACCGGCTGGCGCGGCGATTGCGGGATCACGGCGTCGGGACCGACGTCGTGGTCGGGCTGGCGCTCGACCGGGGCGTCGAGATGCTGGTTGCTCTGGTGGCCGTGTTGAAGGCCGGCGGGGCCTATCTGCCGCTCGATCCGGATTACCCGCCGGAACGGCTGGCGCACATGCTGCGCGACAGCGGCGCAGCGCTGGTGCTGACGCAGAAGGAATTGCGCGATCAGTTCGCCGCGGTGCTGGAGGAGACCGGCGCCGAGGCCTGGCTGCTCGACGGGCAGGACGGCGAGGGTGGCGATGCCGGCAATCTCGATGTCGCCGTTCACGCCGAGAGCCTCGCCTATGTGATCTACACTTCCGGTTCGACCGGCCTGCCGAAGGGCGTGATGGTCCGCCACCACGCGGTGACCAATTTCATGGCGACCATGGCGGAGCAGCCCGGCATGACGGCCGCCGACCGCGTGCTCGGCTTGACCTCGCTGTCCTTCGACATCGCGGTCCTGGAGCTGTGGCTGCCGCTGACGATCGGCGCCTGCGTGGTGCTGGCGGATCGTGCGGCGGCGCAGGATCCGGTCAAGCTCAAGGCGATCGTGGAGCGGCACGGCGTATCCTTGATCCAGGCAACGCCATCGACCTGGCGGATGCTGCTCGATCAGGAAGGTCGCTCGCTGCCGGCAAGCTGCCGGGTGCTGTGCGGCGGCGAGGCGCTGCCGCCGGATCTGGCGCGGCGGCTGGTGGGGCAGGCCGGCGAGGTCTGGAACCTGTACGGTCCGACCGAGACCACGGTGTGGTCGGCCCGTCACCGGCTCGATAAGGCGAACGATCGTCCGCTGCTGGGCGGCCCGATCGGTAACACCACGCTGCACATTCTCGACGGCGATCTCAACCTGGCGCCGGTCGGCGTTGCCGGCGAGCTCTATATCGGCGGAGCGGGGCTGGCGCGCGGCTATTGGCGGCGCGGCGGGCTGACGGCGGAGCGCTTCATCCCCGATCCGTTCGGTCCAGCGGGCGCGCGGCTGTACCGCACCGGCGACGTGGCGCGGTGGCGACCCGACGGCGTGCTCGACTATGTCGGCCGCGCCGACCACCAGGTGAAGATCCGCGGCTTCCGCATCGAGCTCGGCGAGATCGAGGCGCAGCTTCTGGGGCAGCAAGGTGTGCGCGCGGCCGTGGTGGTGGCGCGCGAGGCCGGCACCGGCCGCCAGCTGGTCGGCTATGTCAGCGGCGAAGCGTTGGATGGGGCCGCGCTCAAGGCGGCCTTGTCCGCGGTGCTGCCGGACTACATGGTCCCGGCGCGGATCGCGGTGCTGGATCGCCTGCCGCTGACGCCGAATGGCAAGATCGACCGCAAGGCGCTGCCGGCGCCGGATCAGCTCGCGGCGTCCGTCGAGCATGTCGCGCCGCGCACGCCGGCCGAGGCGGCGCTGGCCGCGATCTGGGCCGATCTGCTGCGCCAGCCCAAAGTCGGCGTCACCGACAATTTCTTCGAGCTCGGCGGCGATTCGATCATCTCGCTGCAAATGGTGAGCCGCGCGCGGCGCGAAGGCGTGCTCATCGAGCCGCGCGATGTCTTCCGGCATCAGACCATCGAAACACTGGCGGCGGCGTCCCGCGATGTCGGCCCTGGCAAGGACGACGCGACCTCACAACGTGGCTCGCTCTCGGGGCTGTCCGGCGAGCAGCTCGAGCGGCTCGGTCTGGACTTGAGCCGCATCGAGGACGTCTATCCGTTGTCGCCGATGCAGCAGGGCATGCTGTTTCATAGCCTGCGCGATGCCGGCAGCGGCGTCTATGTCAACCAGGTCAGCGTCGAGATCCGGGGCCTCGATCCGGGACGCCTCGACACGGCATGGCGTGAGGTGAGCGCGCGTCATCAGATGCTACGAACCGGCTTCTTGTGGCGCGAGCTCTCCGGCTCTCCACTGCAAGCCGTCTATCGCGACATCGTCGTGCCGTTCGAGCAGGACGACTGGCGCGGGCAGGAGATCGGCGACGAACGGATTGCCGCTGCCCTTGCCGAGGAGCGCGCCGCCGAGTTCGATCTTCAGGCACCGCCACTACAGCGGGTGCGGCTGCTGCGGCTGCAGGACGACCTATATCGGCTGATCTGGACCTATCATCACATCCTGATGGACGGCTGGAGTTCAGCCAGGTTCGTCGGAGAAGTCCTGGAGTGCTATTACGGCGGCACGCCTACGGCGAACGCGACGCGCTACCGCGACTACATCGCCTGGCTGCTGGCGCAGGATGCCAAGGCAGCCGAAGCTTTCTGGCGTGAGCAGCTCAAGAGCTTCGACCAGCCGACGCAGCTGGCCGACGCCTTCGGCGCGCGCCGCCATCAGGTATCCGGCCACGAACGCTGCTACACGCGTCTCGGAGAGACGGCGACCGCGGAGCTGAAGGCGTTCGCGCGCCGCGAGCGGATCACGTTGAACACCATCGTCCAGGGCGTGTGGGCGCTGCTGCTACAGCGTTATACGGGCCAGAACACCGTGACCTTCGGTGTGACGGTGGCCGGTCGTCCGGCCAGTCTCGACGGATCGCAGCAGATGCTCGGGCTCTTCATCAATACGCTGCCCGTGATCGAAACGCTTCCGTCCGCCAGCTCTATCGGAGAATGGCTGCGCGCGCTGCAGGACCGCAATTCGGCGATCCGGGATTACGAGCATACACCGCTCTATGACATCCAGGGCTGGGCCGGCCGCGCCGGTCAGACGATGTTCGACAGCATCATCGTCTTCGAGAACTATCCGATCGAACGCAGCATGCATCGCGGCGCGGGCGCATTGCAGTTCAGCGACCTGCGGAATGTTGACGTGACGAACTACCCGATGGACCTGTCGGTGCTGGTCGAAGACACGCTTCAAGTCGAATACACCTATATGCCGAGCCATTTCACCGGGGCGCAGGCCACGCAGATCAAGGCGCAGTTCGAGCATTTGCTGGCGGCGCTGACGCGGGACGCCACGGCTCTGCTTGGCGGCATCGATCCCGTCACGAACGCCGACGCTGCGCTTGCCGAACGCTGCAATCGTAACGCCACGTCAAGTGCTCCGCTGCCGCTGGTGCACGAGGCGATCAGCGGCCACGCGCAGCGTCATCCGGGGCGGACGGCCCTGACCATCGGCGGCACAGTGCTCTCGTTCGGAGAGCTTGAGCGCCGGGCCAATCGTCTGGCCCATCACCTGATCGCCCGCGGGCTCAAACCCGAGCAGCGCGTCGGCGTCGTGGTCGAGCGATCTGAGATCACGATGATCGCGTTGCTGGCTGTGCTCAAGGCAGGCGGGGCTTACGTTCCGCTTGATCCTGAGCTGCCATCCGAGCGGCATGCATTCGTCATGCGCGATGCCGCAATCGCGTTCCTGTTGACGGGACGGCTCGAGATCGGGGGCAGCCCGGATGGTGTGGAAAGGATCGCGCTGTCCACGTTCGATTTCGACGCGGGACCCGGCCATCCGCCGCAACCCGAGTTGCATCCTGAAAACCTGGCCTATCTGATCTACACTTCGGGTTCGACGGGGACGCCGAAGGGCGTCGCCGTCGCCCATGGGCCGCTGGCGATGCACTGTCACGTCACCGGGAGCCTCTACGAGATCGACGAAAGCTCCTGCGAACTGCACTTCCTGTCGCTGGCCTTCGACGGCGCCCATGAGCGTTGGCTGACGGTCCTGTCGCATGGCGCGCGGCTGTTGATGCGTGACGCCGAATTGTGGACGCCAGAGCAGACCGTCGAAAACCTGCACGCCCATCGCGTCAGCCATATCGGATTGCCGCCGGCCTATCTCCAGCAGGTCGCGGAGCACGTCGAGCAGAGCGGCAACCCGCCGCCGGTCAAGCTCTACTCGTTCGGCGGCGAGGCGATGCCGAAGGCGGGCTTCGACAAGGTCAGGCGCGTTCTCAAGCCGCGCATCCTGATCAATGGTTATGGCCCGACCGAAACCGTCGTCACACCCCTGGTCTGGAAGGTTGACGGCGCGTCCGAATGCGACACGCCATATGCGCCGATCGGCGTTCCGGTCGGTGACCGCCGCGCCTACATTCTCGATGGCGCGCTCGACATCATTCCCGCCGGTGTCGCAGGCGAGCTCTATCTCGGAGGCTTCGGGCTGGCGCGCGGTTATCACGGCAAGGCCGGCATGACCGCGGAGCGCTTCGTGCCTGACCCGTTCTCGGCGGTGCCGGGCGCCCGGCTGTACCGCACCGGCGACCTGGCGCGATGGCGCGAAGACGGCATCGTCGAATATCTCGGCCGCAGCGACGACCAGGTCAAGGTCAACGGCTTCCGGATCGAGCTCGGAGAGATCCAGACGTCGCTGCTTCGTCACGAGGCGATCGCACAAGCCGCGGTTGTGGCAGTGCCGGGCGCAGCCGGAAATCAGCTCATTGCCTATGTCGCGCCGAAGGCGGCAGGCGGCGCCACGCCCGATGCAGCCGCGAGCCTGGTCGAGCGTTTGATCGCCTTCCTGAAGCAGATCCTGCCGGCCTATATGGTGCCGGCGCGGATCATGGTGCTGGAGCGACTGCCGACATTGTCGAGCGGCAAGATCGACCGCCGTGCGTTGCCGGCTCCCGACGCGTCGCTGCGAAGCTTCGTCGCGCCGCGAGGCCCGGCAGAGATCGCGATGGCCCGCCTGTGGTCCGAAATTCTGAAAGTGCCGGAGGTCGGGGTCACCGACAATTTCTTCGAGCTGGGCGGCAATTCGATTCTGTGCCTCAAGGTCGTGGCGCGGCTCCGTCAGGACAAGACGTTCGGAATCGAGATCAAGCTGCGCGATCTGCTTCAGAAGCCGACGATCCGTGCGCTGCTCGCCGGCAACGCCACCGCGGCGTCCGCCGTTGCGGCGGCGCCATCGGCGTTGCTGCCGCTGAATGCCGTGGTTCGCGGCCTCAATCCGGTGTTCTGCGTGCATGGCGGCTTCGGCACGGTCTTCGATTATGGGCCGCTGGCGCGCCGCCTCGAAGGACACCGCCAGGTGATCGGGCTGCAGTCGAGAATGCTGGTCGACAGTTCGTGGACCGACAGCTCGCTCGAAGCGATGGTGATGGACTATGCGACCGAGATCCGGCGGATGCAGCCGCGGGGCCCCTACAGCCTGGTCGGCTGGTCGCTGGGAGGGCTTCTGGCCAGCCTCGTCGCAGCCGATCTCGAACGCGGCGGCGAGCGCGTCGATCGTCTTGCGATGGTCGACAGCTTCGTGCCGCGGCAGCGGGATGGATCGAGCCGGCAAGAGACGATGTCCCACTGGGTCGATGATCTCGCCGGATTGCTGTCGGCGGTTCTTCCGAACGCGGCGGCCTTTCGCATCGATGCGCAGGTCGAGGCAGCGAAACGCGCTGACCTGCGGGAGACGCCGGAGAACATCCGCGATCTGGTGGCGACTGTTCTGGAGCAGGGCCGGAGGGTGCAGGCCGACGACGCGTTGCTCGGCGCAGACGACCTGTCCGCCGCCTTCGCGGTCGGACGGCATCTCAACAGGCTGGCGCAGAACGCCACGCTGCCGCGCGGCCTCGAAGCCACGCCGCTCTGCTGGTGGACGTCGGTCCGCGTGGCGCAGCGCGATCGGCTGGAACTGCAACTGCCGACGGCCATCGATCGCGGTGTCGCAGGCGACAACCATTTCACAATTCTGAAGGATATCGGCCTGCTCGATGAGATCTGCGGCCTGCTCGTGCCGGCGGCGGCGTCGACGATCGCGCAGGATACGGTTACTGAACCGGCGGAGTGAACTTTTGAGTCTTGATCCAGACATCGCCGCATTGCTTGAGATGGTGCAGGCGGGCACCGAGAGCGGCGCGCGCATCCCGTTTCCGCAGTTGACCGCCGCGCAGGCGCGGGCCGATTTCGATGCGTCCTCGCCGCTGCTCGATGTCGATCCGCCGGCGCTTGGCTACGAGCGCCGTCTCTCGCTGCCGACGCGGGACGGCGCGATGATCGAGGCGCGGCTCTATGCAAGTGAGGCGCCGAGCGAACGCAATCCGGTCCCGGTCTTTCTCTATATGCATGGCGGCGGCTTCGTCGTCGGCAGCCTCGATTCGCATCAACCATTGTGCCGCGGCCTTGTCGAGGACAGCGGCGCGGCCGTGCTGTCGGTCGGCTACAGGCTTGCGCCGGAGCACAAGTTTCCGACCGCCTTCGAGGATGCGGTCGATGCGCTGGCCTGGATCGGCCGCGAGGGCCGCGCGATCGGGCTCGACACGCACCGCGTTGCCGTCGGCGGCGACAGCGCCGGCGGGACGCTTGCCGCCGCGCTCGCGATTGAGGCGAGGGCAAATGGCAACCTTCCGCGGCCGGTGCTTCAGGTTCTCGCCTATCCCGGCCTCAGCTCCAGGCAGACCTCCGCGTCCTACGAACGGTATGGCTCCGGCCATCTCCTGGAGCGCAGCACCGTCGATTGGTTCTTCCAGCAATATCTCCGCGACGATTCCAATCGCGACGATTGGCGCTTCGCACCGCTTGCGGCAAACGATCTATCGGGCCTGGCTCCCGCGTTCATCGTGCTCGCCGAGTTCGATCCCCTGGTGGATGAGGGGCGCGACTATGCGGCACGCCTCAGCGCGGCCGGCGTTCCGGTCGACCTGCGCGTCTATCCGGGCATGATCCATGAATTCCTGCGCATGGGGAATGTCGTGGCCGATGCCTTGCAGGCGAGGGCAGCGATCGGGCAGGCGCTGGCGAGCGCCTTTCGTGCCGCCGGCGAAGGAGCGGCTTGATATGGTAATGCAGCATGAAGGGGGATATGTCATGACTGTCATCTCCCGCGGCCTCTCTGCAAGGGGCTCCTGAACCGAATCCCATGAGCTCATCTATCCCAGACCACAGGCTGTCCCGCCGCGCGCTCCTCGGCGCGGGTGCTGCGATCGGAGGCACGGCACTTGCGGGGGCATGGCCAATGGCATTTGCCCAAGCCGCCGGATCGCCATCCGGGCCCCGGATCGCCGCGCTCGGCTGGGCCTGTGCCCAGACGATCCTGGCGCTCGGCGTCGTGCCGCTGGTGATACCGGAGATCGAGCGCTATGGCCGGCTCGTCGTCGAGCCGGTTGTCCCGCCCGGTGTGCAAGAGATTGGCCTGCGCTCGGAGCCAAATCTCGAGCTTCTCCAGAGCTTCGCGCCCGACATCATCATCATCGATCCCAGCATCGCGGCCGCCGTCCCCCGGCTCAAGCTGATCGCGCCGGTCGAGATGTTCACGATCTTCAGACCCGGCGGTCATCCTCTCGACACGGCACGCCGTTCGACGATGGAGCTTGCGAAGCGTCTCGGGGTGCAGTCGGCGTGCGAAGCCTATTTCGCCCGCTTCGATGTCGCCATGGCCGGCTATCGTGAGCGGCTCCGCGACCGCGGCGGCAAGCCGCTCTATCTCGTCAGCGAGATCGCGCGCAACCGCGCGCTCGTGTTCGGTCCGAACAGCCTCTATCAGGAAGTGCTCGATCAGTTCGGATTGAAGAATGCCTGGACCGGACAGAGCGGCCCATGGGGCTATACCAGTGTGGGCCTCGAAGTGCTTGCCGCGGTTCCGGACGCGCGGCTCGTCCTGATGACCTCGCGGGTTGCCGACGTCGAGGCCCTGCTGAAGGCAAGCCCGGTGCTCCGGACCCTGCCGTCTCTTCGGTCGCATCGGCTGACGGTCCTGGACAATCAGTTCTTCTATGGCGGCGTGCCGGCGGCCGAACGTTTCGCTCGCCTTCTCGCCGAACGTCTGCCGCGGGAAAGCCATGAGCAAGGTTGATGCGCTGCCGGCGCGGTCCGGCTTCGACATGCATCCGGCGATTCTGATCGGGCTATTGGTGACGGCCGCGGCCGCGCTCACCTGGCGGAACCTGTCCGGATATCTGCCCGTCAGCGCCTGGTTGCAGGTGTTGTGGCAGCCCGAGATCACTGATCCCCAGCAGATGCTCGTGCACTACACCGTGTTTCCGCGCATCGCGGTGGCGCTGCTGGCCGGCGCAGCCCTCGGTCTCGCCGGCACTGTCTCTCAGCAGGTGCTGCGCAATCCGCTCGCTGAACCGAGCACCATCGGTGTGTTGAACGGCGCCTATCTTGCACTGGCCGTGACCACCTTGTGGGCGCCGTCGCTGCTGTCTCTGGGCCGGGAGTGGATTGCGCTGTTCGGCGGGTTCGCTGCGTTCCTGTGCGTGTTCGGGCTGACCTGGAAACGTGCGCTGTCGCCCGTCGTCCTCGTGCTCGCCGGATTGATCGTCAGTTACTACTGCGCCGTGACGACCCAGGCGCTGGTACTGCTCAACCACGAATATCTGATTGGTCTGTTCATCTGGGGCGCTGGCTTCCTCAATCAACAGGACTGGAGCAACGTCACGTTCCTGGCGCCGCGGCTGCTGATTTCGATCGTCCTGATTGCGGCGATGGTTCGTCCGCTGACATTGCTCGGCTTCGACGACGAGACCGCGCGCAATCTGGGCCTCGGATTGACGAGAGCCCGGGTCTTCGCGCTCGTCATCGCGATCGCGCTCAGCGCTTCTGTCGTCAGCGTGGTCGGCGTCATGGGATTTGTCGGCCTGTCCGCGCCGGCGATCGTCATGCTGTCTGGCGCGCGCCGCTTTCGCGATCGGCTGATCTGGGCGCCTCTTTGCGGCGCCCTGCTGCTGTGGCTGACGGATCAGCTCGTGCTGTTGATCCCGCCCGGCTATCGCGAAATGCCGGCCGGCGCGGTGACGGCCCTGATCGGCGCGCCGATGTTGCTCGTGTTGCTGCCACGGCTGCGGGCCGCCATGCCGATGGGAAACCTCACGCCATCCGCTCCGCCGCGTCTCGACCACCCCTGGCGCGTGATCCTGTTCGCGCTCGCCGTGCTGCTGCTCGCCGTCTGGATCGCACTCGCCCTCGGGGTCAGCGCCGACGGCTGGCGCTGGAGCGGTCTGTCCGGCTTGCAGGAATTCTGGCCGTGGCGCTGGCCGCGTGTGGTGTCGGCGCTGGCCGCAGGCGCGACGCTGGCGGTCGCCGGTACGCTGCTGCAACGGATGACCGGAAACCCGATGGCCGCGCCGGAGGTCATGGGCATCAGCTATGGCGCCGCGATGGGCGTGATCGTCCTGCTCTATCTCTTTCCCGCCCACACGCGGTTGGCGCAGATAGGGGCGGCCGGGATCGGCGCCTTCATCGTGCTGGCGCTGGTGCTGTTGTTCAGCCGGCGGTCCGAGTTCAGTCCAGAGCGCGTGCTGCTGGCCGGCGTCGCCATGAGTGCAGCGTTCGGCGCGATCATCGCCATGGCGCTGGCCACCGGTGATCCGCGCATCGGCACGCTGCTGGCGCTGCTCACCGGGTCGCTCTACCAGATCGGTCCGGCCGAGGCCGCAATCCTGGCCGCCGCGGCGCTCGTTCTGCTGATCATGGTGCCGATGCTGTCGCGCTGGCTCGACATCCTGCCGCTGGGAGCGGCGACCTCGCGTTCGATCGGCATCTCGCTGGCGAGAAGCCGCATCATCATCATGCTGCTGACGGCGTTGCTGACGGCGACGGCGACGCTGATGGTGGGGCTTCTGAGCCTGGTCGGATTTATCGCGCCGCACATGGCGCGGATGATGGGCGCGCAGCGCGCCCTGCATCAGGCGGCGCTGGCCGCATTGATCGGGGCGATCCTGATGGTCACGGCGGATTGGGCCGGCCGCATGGTGATATTTCCGTTCCAGATGCCCGCCGGCATTTTCGCCATGATGCTGGCCGGCCCCTATCTCATCTGGCTGCTGCGGCCGCAGCGGGGATGACTGCCCCTACCGCGCGAAGCTGATGAGATGGCCGTGATCCGGTGACGGCATCACGCCCATCGGGATGCCATAGATGGTCTCGAGTTCGGCCGGCGTCATGATCTGGTCCGGCGTGCCACGAGCGATCAGCTTTCCGGAATGGAGCGCGATGATCTCGTCGCAGAAGCGGGCGGCCATGTTGACGTCGTGGAGCACAACGACCACGCCGAGATTGCGTTCGCGGGCGAGCTGTTTGACGAGCGACAGCACCTCGATCTGATGGGCGATGTCCAGCGCCGAGGTCGGCTCGTCGAGCAGCAGGCATTCGGCATCCTGCGCGACCAGCATGGCGATCCAGACCCGCTGTCGCTCGCCGCCCGACAGCGTATCGACCAGCCGATCCGCGAACGGCTCGATATGGGTTAGCGCCATGGCGTTCGCGACCTTCTCGCGATCGATGTCGCCGAACCGGCCGAGCGCGCCGTGCCAGGGATATCGGCCGAGTGCAACCAGCTCCTTGACGAGCATGCCGGCGGCAGGTGGCGTCTGCTGCGGCAGATAGGCGACCTTGCGGGCATAGTCCCGATCGCTCCATGCGCGCAGCGCGCGGCCTTCGAAACGAATCGTTCCCGACGAGCTTGGCTGCTGGCGCGACAACAATTTCAGCAGGGTCGATTTGCCGGAGCCGTTATGTCCGATCAGCCCGACGACGCTGCGCGCGGGGAGGGACAAGGTGAGCGGTTCGAGCAGCGCGCGCCCGCCTACCGCGAAGCCGACCCGGTCGAGCTCGAACAGGGGCGCGGGTACATCGGGCGAGGCCTGCGTGATTCCGGTTGGCAAGGCGAGCGTCCTTTCGCCCGTCTGCGCATGTTGGAACGTCATGGTTGGCGCAGGCTCCAATAGGCGACGGCCAGATGCTGATCGCGGGAGAGCTTTCGCTCGTCGCGCAAATGGTTTCGCAGGGCCTTCAGCGCCTGCGCCTCACACGCGACCCAGGCGAAGACCTCCCGATGGTCGGGCCATTGCACTGCCTTGACGGCGTCGACCAGGAGCTGCGTCGTCCCGGCCGGACGGCCGGCGCGATGCAGCCAGCGGATCGCTACGCCGCGCGGGGCGATCAGCGGAACTTCTTCGCGCCGATCCGCAACCTCGATGAAGGCCTCACCCGTCGCCGTCGCCGGCAGCGTCTCGAGAATTCGCGCGATGGCGGGCAGGGCGGTTTCGTCGCCCGCCAGCAGCAACCAGCGCGCCGGACGAATGCCGCGGCCGAGCGGACCGGCCATGCCGCAGATGGCGCCGGCCTTCGCGTTGACGGCAAACGCCGAGCCCGGTCCGGCGTGATCATGGACCACGAAGTCGATATCGATCTCGCGGCTCGGCAGGTCGATGCGACGGATCGTGTAATAACGGGTGATGGGCCTGCGGTCGGGCTCCGGCCACAGGATACGCCCGTCGGGAGCGGGCCACGGCCATTCGGGCTTGGCGAGGCCTTCGGGCGGGAAGTACAGCCGCACGTGCAGCTCGTCGTCGTTCGCGAAACGGGCGATGTCGTCGCCTGTAAAGGTCAGCCGCCGCATGTGCGGCGTCAGGGTGATCGCGGCCTTCAGCCGCACCTCGCGGAAGTTGGCCAGCATGCCGCCGCTGGATTCATGACCGGACCAAACGATGGTCGGTGCGTCGTCGCCCGCGAACTCGATCACATGCGAGGCGACGACCGAGCGCAGCATCTCCAGATTGCCCTTGTCGTTGGCCTCGACGCGGATCTTGAGGGCTTCCGCCTCGACGGCGAGGGAACTGGTGCCGAACGGCAATTTCGCCACCATGAGACCGTCCCGCTTCTCGAAGGCGATGTCATGCTCGGCCAGATGATCGATCATCCGCGCGGCGAGGCCGGCGGCATCGGGAAGCGCGATGCAGGTTTCGGAGATAAGCAAGTCCAAAGTCATTTCTCCATCGGGCCTGCCCGATGCTGGCCTGCAAGCGCTTCGATGTCCGGATGTTGCAGCCCGGCACTGGATCAAAATCCCACTCGCTCGCCGGCTGCGACGCAAAAGCGGTACTACCCGCATCATATTAAAGGCATTGCCGATCCCAAATTAGAATCCATCGAAAGAGCGGGGAAAATAAGCGCTGGAAGTGCGGTGCTGCCATCATGTATTCGCATCACATCGGCACGGCTTGTTCTGATCGTGACGGGCCGTATAGGTTCGCTTCAGGTCCCCTCCAGCGCGGCTCTCATCATGAACTCACGAAGCGGCCTGACGGCGCAGATCCTGCACCTCCTGCGGCCCTATTGGCCGCTCGTGCTCGGCGGCATCGCTCTGGGTCTGGTGGGTGGCGCCAGCGTCGCGGCGTTGCTCGCGGTCGTCAATCGCGGGCTCTATGCGACGCAGGCCGACGTCGTCACACTGCTTTTCGCATTCGCCGGCTTGTGTCTCCTGATCCTGATCGGCTCCATCGGCGCCGATATCAGCGCCAATTATGTCGGACAGCGGATTATCGCCGAGCTTCGCAAGTCGCTGGCCGCCAGGATCCTGGCGGCGCCGATCGATCAGCTCGAAATCTACCGGACGCATCGCCTGATCCCGGTCCTCACCCAGGACGTCGATACGATCAGTGATTTCGCGTTCTTCTTTTCGTCCTTTTTCGTGTCGCTCGTGATTGCGCTCGGCTGCATGGTTTACCTTGCAGTGCTGTCGTGGCCACTTTTCCTGATCACGGGAGCCGTCATCATCCTGGGGTCGCTTGCGCATGGCTATGCAAGAACGCGAGGCGTTCACGGCTTCAGTGCGGCGCGCGATTCGGAAGATCAGCTGCACAAGCAGTATCGCGCGATCGCTGAAGGCGCCAAGGAGCTGCGTCTCAATCGCGTACGCCGTCGGCGCGTCTATGTCGAGCAACTTCAGCGCACGGTCGACCGGATCAGCTCGGTGCAGATCAGGTCGATCAATCTGTTCGTGACGGCGCGGGCGTTCGGCACGATGCTGTTTTTCGTGGTGATCGGCGTGGCGCTGACCCTGCGTCCGTTCCTGTGGCCGGACAGCCCCGCCGCGGTGTCCAGTGGCTTCGTGCTGGTCCTGCTCTATATGCGCGGACCGATTGATCAGGTCATCGGTATCCTGCCGGCGCTTGGCCGCGCCCAGGTCGCGATGCGCCGCATTGTGGAGCTTTCCGAGCAGTTCTCGACTCCCGAGCATGATCTGCTGGCCACTGCTCCTGCCGCGCCGGGCAAGACCGCGATCGAATCCATCGAGCTTCGCGGCGTGACCTATGCCTTCCGCGCCGTGCCGGGAAGTGACCCTTTTGTCCTTGGGCCCGTCGATCTTTTTGTCCGGCAGGGAGACATCGTCTTCATCGTGGGGCAGAATGGAAGCGGAAAGACGACCCTGATCAAGCTGTTGCTGGGCCTGTATGCTCCGCACGGCGGCACGATGCTTCGCGACGGTTCGCCCGTCCTGGCGGAGACGCGGGACGATTACCGCCAGCTCTTCACGACCATTTTTTCCGACTACTATCTGTTCGAAGATCTCATACGTGGAGAAGGCGGCGTAGTTCCGGATGTCGCGGAACGCTACCTTCAGCGATTGGAAGTCGCGCACAAGGTCTCCGTCGAGAAAGGCGTATTCACGACGACGGACCTGTCGACCGGGCAGCGCAAGCGATTGGCCCTGATGAATGCATGGGTCGAGGAAAGACCCGTCCTCGTGTTCGACGAGTGGGCCGCGGATCAGGATCCGGCCTTCCGGCACATCTTCTACACGGAGCTTCTGCCCGATCTGAAGCGTCTCGGAAAAACTATCATCGTGATTTCGCACGATGATCGCTATTTCGGGATCGCGGATCATCTGGTGCGGCTGCGCGACGGCAAGATCGTCGCAAGCGAGGTGAAGGCCGATAACGTCGCCGGGGCTTCCGCAGTTCCGACCGACGCGCCGCTTTAGACTTATTGTGGTGAAGTGCGGGTACCTTTTTGTCGCATGCAAACGACAACACGCGATCCGTTTTGCGACAGGCTGTCAGATTTGTAGAGAATCTAATCTACGTGTGCGCGCATTTCTTGTCAGCCTGTAGGCGAGTGATCTACACCACGCGTCAGCGATGATCGAGATGCGAGGGCCGGATGAACAAGGCTTCGGATTCCGGGACCGGACCTCGTGCGTTTCCGGTCGGCCCATATTCTGATCTGACCGTTTTTCAGGAGGGCGATCGCCTTCGCGTCGTTGCCGACGGCGTCACGGCACTGGAACTTCGGCTTCGGGATCGGGGCGATCACCTCGAGATCCTGAATGCGTCGGAGGACCTTCAGCTTGCGGCACGGGCTGTGTCGGCGTCCGCCGAAGCGCTGCTCGCTTGGCGGCCGGGTGCTGATCGGCTCGTTCTGGATTTCGCCGATGGAGCATCGCTTGCACGAGCGCTGATGGACGGCGGTCTGGCCATCATGTCCGAGGGACAATTGGTGCTGCTTTCCGAACTGGTCATGCAGCGACGGGACAATTGGCTGGTGAACCCCGGGCGACCGCCATTCTCGCAGCTCCACGTCATGACGGACGGACGGAGGCATCCGCGTCGCGCCGCAAAACCGACGGGAAAAGTGTATGGCCGGTTCATTCCCTGGCTGTCCGAGGTCATCTCGTTCCGCGTGGCCGATCTCGAGAATGACCTCCACTTGCTGCATCGCTGGATGAATGACCCTCGCGTCGATGCATTCTGGAACGAGGCGGGCGATCTCGACAAGCATCGTCGATATCTGGCCGGCATCCTGGCCGACCCGCATATGCTGCCGCTGATCGGCTGCTTCGGTGATGAGCCATTTGGTTATTTCGAGCTCTATTGGGCCAAGGAAAACCGCATCGCGCCGTTTTATAACGCTGGCGACTATGACCGGGGATGGCATGTGGTCGTAGGCGAGGATGCTTTTCGTGGCCGTCGTTACATCAGCGCGTGGCTGCCCTCGCTGATGCACTATATGTTCCTCGACGATTGCCGGACGCAGCGGATCGTCGGGGAGCCGGCGGCGGCGCATTCCCAGCAGCTTCGCAATCTCGAGCTCTCGGGATTTGCGAAGATCAAGAATTTCGACTTTCCCCACAAGCGCGCGACCCTGGTGATGCTGATGCGCGAGCGCTTCTTCGGCGATCGGCTCTGGCTTCCGGCAGCCGCCGGCCAGGCGGTCCTGTCCTAAAGCGCGAGCGGAGCGCAGCTTTCATGTCTCATCAACTTGCGATCGAGCACGACGTTATCGGCGTCGGATTCGGGCCATCCAACCTCGCGCTCGCCATCGCGTTGGACGAATGCATGAAGCGATCGCGGCTAAAATGCGCGCCGCTGTTCGTGGAGAAGCAGCCGCACTTCACCTGGCATGGCGGCATGTTGCTTCCAGGCAGCGACATGCAGATATCGTTTCTCAAGGATCTGGTCTCCTTGCGCGACCCGACCAGTCCCTTCACCTTCGTGAATTATCTGCACAAGCGCGGACGCTTGCTGGAGTTCATCAACTGCCGGACGTTCCATCCGAGCCGCGTCGAATTCAATGATTACCTCCAGTGGGTGGCGGGCCATTTCAAGTCGCAGGCCGCTTACGGCGAATCCATCGTCGCCGTCGAGCCGGTGACAGCCGGGCAGACGGTGACGTCGTTGCGGGTGCATTCACGCTCGCTCACCGGCGGAGAGACCGTGCGGCTCGCACGAAACCTCGTGGTCGCGGTGGGAGGCCAGCCGTATGTCCCGCAGGTGTTTGCCAGGCTCGCTGACGACCGCAGGCTGCTGCATTCCAGCCGCTATCTCGACCTGATCGAGCAAATCGTCCCGCGCGGCCAGGCCGTCCGCGTGGCGGTCGTCGGCGGCGGACAGAGCGCGACCGAGGTGACGGTCGATCTCCATAGCAGACGCCCCCAGGCGCATATCGATCTGATCTTTCGCGGTCATGCCCTCAAGCCGTCGGACAGCAGCCCCTTCGTCAACGAGATTTTCAACCCCGACTATACGGACTTCGTCTATGCCCAGCCTGCCGAGCGGCGAGACGTAATCGTTCGCAATTTCCGGAATACGAACTATGCCGTGGTCGATTCCGACCTGCTGGATCAGCTCTATCGGCTGCTCTATCAGCAGCGCGTCGGTGGCGACGAAACGATCCTATTGCGCCCTCGCAGCGAGATTACGAACGTGGATGTGGGACCGGACGGTATCGAAATCGGCCTGGTCGACAAATTCCGTAGCGAAAATCGTCGTTCGACCTATGACGCCGTCGTCCTGGCAACGGGATACGACAGGGAAACCCCGCACGGGTTTCTCGAGCCGGTCCGTCGCTACATTCGCGGTGCGACGCTCGATCGCAATTACAGGCTCGTCACCGGCCCGGCGTTCCGCCCGCAGATCCATCTCCAGGGCTATTCGGAGTCCTCCCACGGCTTGAGCGACACGCTGCTCTCGGTTCTCGCCGTGCGGTCCCAGGAGATTGCGGAGTCACTGCTCTCGACCATATCGCGCCGGGAGCTCATCGCTTAACCCGCGGTGGTGACCCGCCATTGCTCTGCCGGACCAAGCGCATCCGGCACGGCAAGCACTGCCGGCGGTACCCGCGCATCGAGGATCAATGTGTGCGGTGAGACTGCAAAACCGACGCCTGCGGCCTTGAGGATTGCTTCCTTCAACGTCCAGTAGCGAAGAAAGAGACGGGATCGCAGCGAGTCGGGCGTTCTTGCGAGGGTCCTGCGTTCCTCTGGCGACAACGCGATTTCGACCATCTGATCCAGATCTGATATTTGTCTGATCGGCTCGATATCCACCCCGATCGGCATGTATGCCGCGGCAACGGCGACCGCGCCTCTGGCATGGCTTAAGCTGAAGTCGAGGCCTGTGGGGGCATCAACGAGCCGGGGTTTGCCCAGCGGGGATGTCTCAAATCGCACCCGGTCGGCCGGTTGCCCGGCCAGGGCTCCCAGCAGGAGACGCGCGCCGGCGTGTGCGGCAAGAAAGCTCAGTCGATCTTCCGCGTCGCGAAATCGTGCCAGACGCCTAGATTCTTCGGTATCGAGCAGCAGCTTGGCTTCGTCGACGCCGAGTACCGCGTAGGTGTCGCGCGTCGCGCCGCGCCAGCCATGCGTCTCGCCGACCCATAAGAGGATCTCCTGCGGACTCTGGAACGCGACTTGTCCCAGAAGGCACGGACCTGGCAGGAATCGCAGGCGCGATTGACCGAGCGGAACCGCGGATCTGACGGCGATCGACCAGACGAACGTCTCGCCTGCAAGCAGAGTCGATGACGCACTCGCAAATGGTCCGTATTCCGCCTTCAGCTGCACCGTCTCCATCCATCCGCGATGTCCGCTGAACGCAATTTGGCGTGTTCCGATCTCGATTTGGAGCGGCCTCGATCTAGAACTTGTCTAATCGAGATCAACCAGGGCGTGTGCGCCGGGGACAACGCCGAACGGCTCTGATAGAGATGTTCTTAGAACGATCTTTGGAATGGTTGCAGGTTCGGGTGGAACTTACGTGACGAAAATCTTCGCTCTCAAGCAAAGCCACAGTCATTTGCCGGAGCGGATTGCAGTCATATTGGTCCACAGCCCGCTTGCGGCGTTGATCGGCCGAGAGCCGTTGACGCGCATGAACTATCTCCTCGAGATTGCGTCGCTCCATACCAGGGCCGAACTCCTTGCGCAGCCGGGGCTGGGACGCACGGGCGTGCGCCGGATCGAGAATTGGATGGCCTTTCACGGGCATCGCATGCGCGACGTCAACGAGAGTCTCGACTGCGTCATCTGCCATTTTGCGTTGCGACGCTCTTCCGTTCGGAAGAGTAGTCGTCGTTGCTCCTCGTTATCGGCAATCGCCTCGGTGCAAGAGCGCTCGCGCGAAACAGCTCGGTAAAATCGTTGGTAGTCATCTGGGTGTATATCGTAGATGCCGAGTGCGCGAGCTGCGATGGATGAGGCGGGCGCTGGTATTGTGTCGCGCCTTGCTTGATTTCCGCTGTTTGGCCGAAGCTAGCTCAAGCTGGTCCATTATTGGCCTTCTCATCGCTCGCGCAGGCTCTCCTGGCTGTAGCGGAGCAGCGGTGAGAGCACGTACGAGATGATGCGGCGGGAGCCGGTCTTGATCTCCACCGTCACCGCCATGCCGGGCGTGAGGTTGACCGTCCGTCCGTCGATGTCCATCTGGGCGCGGTCGAGCGAGACGCGGGCGGAGTAGACGAGCTCCTGGCCTTTGGGCTCACTGGAGGCGGTGTCGGTGCCGGCGGGCGTGTCGCCGGGCTTTTCCGGGGGCTTCTGGCGGACGATGGCGTCCTGGGAGACGCTGAGCACTTTGCCCTGGCGCAGGCCGTAGCGGGTGAAGCTGAAGGTGTCGACTTTGATCGCGGCTTCCTCGCCGGGGGTGACGAAGCCGATGTCGCGGTTGGAGATCATCGCCTCGATCTCGAGACCGCCTGAGGTCGGCACCACCACCATCAGCGTCTGCGCCGGCGTCACGACGCCGCCGACCGAATGCACCGCGAGCTGCTGGACGATGCCGTCTTCCTGCGCGGCGAGGCGGAGCAGGCTGGTGCGCTGCTCGGCCTTGACGATGTCCTGGCGTAGGCCCGCCGCCTTCTGCTCGGCTTTGGCGAGCTCGTCGAACAGGCCGCGATTGTATTCCGCCTCGGTGCGTCGCAGCGTCTCCTCGATGCCTCCGACGGCGGCATCGGCCTCGGCAAAATGACTCTTCTGCACCAGCAATTCCTGCTGTTGCGCGACAAGGTCCTGCGTTTCCGTCAGATATTGCAGTTTCGAACCGAACTCGCGGTCGACGAGATATTTTCGCACGTCGACCCGCTGCTGCATGATCGGGATCAGGGCGCTGATCTTGCCGATCGTGGCCTCGGTGGTCGAACGTTCCGCCTTCTTCTGCGTCCCCTGCCATTCGAGCGAGGTGATCTTGGCCGCCTGTTCGGCGGTCTGCGACGCCAGGAAGCGTTTTGCGGTGCGGATCTGATCGGAGGACGCGCGCACGGGCGGGGTGAACCTGGCGGGATCGCCGCCGGCCAGGGCCGCGTGCAGGCGCGCGATGTCGAGTTCGCTCGCGAGCAGATCGCTCTGGAGGTGGCCGAGCTCGGCCTGGCTCATGGTGGGATCGAGCTCGATCAGGAGGTCGCCTGCCTTCACGCGCTGGCCGTCCTGCACATGGATCGCGCGGACGACCGCAGTCTCGAACGGCTGGATCACCTTGGTGCGGCCGTCGGGCACGATCTTGCCGGTTGCGATCGGCCTCGAAGCGGTGTTGTGGCAAGAGCTAACATTGGTAGATCTGGGAATGGTTCATTGGCGCGCCCGGCTGGAGCAGCGGACAGCCGCTTTATGATGTCTGGTCGCATCAGTGGTCGTGTGTGCTATTGGGGCAGCCGGTCGATATCCGGTCCAGGATTTCTCGCCGGCCAATTGAAAAACGTGTACGAGTCGCGCTTACTAAGCCCGGACTGGCGAAATTTTGGCCGGAGAGGACTACTATGGTTGGCAAGAGGCATGCCTCGGAGGAGATTACGGCCAAGCTGGCGCAGGCCAACGAACTTGCGGCCAAGGGGAAGACCCAACGTGAGATATCGAAGGCGCTTGGCGTCAGCGTAATGACCTACCACCGCTGGAAGAAGATGCCTGGTTCTTCAGCACCGCTTGATGGTCGGCGCTGCGAGACCGATGACCGGCGATCCGGTCCGAGCGACGCCAGCACTGTGGACACGATCAAGCGGTTAGAGCTTGAGAATGCGCAATTGCGACGTCTCGTGACGGACATGCTGCTGGAAAAGCTGAAATACGAAGAGGAGCTTCGGGCGCGCCAAGGGACGCGATTGCGGCGCCCCGACAACGGCTAGTGCCAGAACCGACCTTCCGGCCTGCCATATCGCTTTCACGAATCTAGCGCAAAACTCGAGACGGTTGGACGTGCTGCGGCTGGATGGTCCGGCAGATACGCTTAGTAAGCTCGCTTCAAGCCGTCCTCGAGCGAGGTCGTGGCGTGCCAGCCGAGCTATTTGAGGCGGCTGACGTCGAGCAGCTTGCGCGGTGTGCCGGTGCCCCACACCGCGACATGCTGCGCGCCCGCGACCTTCGCCTCGTGGAAGCGGCGGATCAGCGCGGCGACGTACGCGGCACCGTTCCGGATGATAATTGTCGCCGGGACCGTAGAGATTGGTCGGCATCACGCTGATGAAGTCGCTGCCATACTGGCTGCGATAGGCCTCCACCATCTTGATGGCGGCGATTTTAGCGATCGCATAGGGCTCGTTGCTCAGCTCGAGCGGGCCAGTCGGCACCGAGCCTTCGCGCAGCGGCTGTGGCGCCCGCTTCGGATAGATGCAGGACGAGCCTAGGAACATCAGCTTCTCGGCGCCGTTTTGATGCGCAGCCGGGATTACGTTCGCGGCGATCGCGATGATGTCTCAGATGAACTCAGCGCACAGCGCGTCGTTGGCAGGGGAGTCTCCCCTGACCGAGGCATCTCGCCCTCTCTGGAGAGGCATTGATCGTCGCATAACTCTACCGGCTAGGAGTATCTCGGCTCATGGTCGTGCCATGACCAAGCACCGCCCGCTGAGCCGTGACGCCAGCTCCCGTAACGTTGATTGCCACTCTCTAGCGAACAAATAATACACATTTGCAACAGTTTGATATGAACTGATGCAGGGTACGACGTCTGTTATGTTATCCGTTATTCTGGCGGATGCCGCTCTTAATCAGCGAGTCCCAGGTTCGAGCCCAGGTGCGCCCACCATTCAACGCCTTGGCCGGCGAGACGTTGAAGTTGAGCATCGCAAGTCGGGCTCCCTTCCTGTCCGACGGTGTCGTTGCTCAGCTGACAAGATCGGAGTCCGACTTCAGCGGTTCGCGATGGTGAGTCTCCGTGTGTGCCACGTGTGCGCCGGAGGATCGAGATGAAGCTCATCACTGCCAGTAGAGGCAGGCCCACGAGACCAGAGTCCTTTTGACGAGCACGGCTGCGGCGCCGCGACAGGCGGCGGCCATCGTCAAGGAGCTTCCGCGCTGCCGACGCCGATGGATACGAGTGAGCAGCGGTTGCTACGTCAGGCAGTGCTTCTGGAAGAAGCGCGTCTTCCGGTTGAAACGGATCGCGGCATCGCCAGTACGTCAGCTTGCGAGTGTTCGATCTGCTCGCAACCTGCATGAGCGAGGTTACGAGACTTTTCGTGCAACGCTATAGAAATTCGGTTTGACCGTATTACTACGTGCCGCCCCTGATTTCGGATTACCCAAGCGACGACCGAAGGACCAACAGAGGTAGGATCAATGAACGATGGCAGCACGACAAGTTTGTTGTTCAGAATGTCGGTGGCTGGCGCGAATTATCCGGCGGCCTCGTGGGTTAACCAATCTTAACAAGAGGGATGTCTTATGTCGAAGTTTTTTCACACGGCCACGGAATCCTTGAAGCAGCTGCGCTCGGACAAGGACGGCGTCGTCTCCTTCGAGTACGTGATCGTCGCCGCCTGCGTCGTCACCGTCGTGATCGCCGTGTTCAACGGTAATGGCGCCGGTACCATCAGAGGCGCGCTCAACACCGGTCTCACCGCAATCACGACTGCCATCGGCACGCTGTAAGTGTGGCTCCGGCGGAGGGCAGTCCCCTCCGCCCACTTCTCTATTTTGGAAGACTTCCTGTTTCTGCGAGCCGCATCACCCTATTGAAAATGTTGCCTTCGGGGATTTCTCCCATGTCCCATCGCATTAAATCCTCGGGCGCGCTGAGGCGCCTGGGCACGGATGACGGCGGCTTGATATCTTTTGAGTACGTCGCCGTCGCGGCCATTGTGGTTGCCACTGTGAGCGCCGTGTTCAAGGCGGCGACTGCCGGCCCCATCATGACTGCACTGACCAGTACATTGAACAGGGTCGGCACGGCTGTCTCAACATTTGGCGGAGGTTAGTGCGGGCGTTCGGATCGGCGGACATCGGCATCCGCGATCAGCGTTTTCCTGAGTGCTTTGTTTGATGAGTTTGAGGCACGCGTAATATGAGTTGGATCGTTCCCATAGCCTCGGTTCTGGAGATTCTCCTGTTGCTCTATGTCGCGACGCTCGATATCGCGACACGATTGATCAGAAATGAGATCTGTCTGGCGCTGGCGCTGCTCGGGATATCCACTCAGATCGCCAGCCCGCTGCAGCTCGTCGAGTCCCTGATATCGGCTGCAATCCTCTTTCTGCTGCTGCTCTTCATCTATACGCGGGGATGGATGGGCGGCGGTGACGTGAAGTTGCTGGTGGCCTTGGCAGTCGGTCTTCCCCTCGCGGGCATCGCCGAACTGCTGACTGTCACCGCGCTGGTCGGCGGAGCGCTGGCCCTGGTGCATCTGCTGATGCGCAACCTGCCATATCCCAAACTGGCGCCCGCCGGGTCGTCGATCGCACGCCGTGTCTACGTGGTCGAGCGCTGGCGTCATCTGCGCCATGCACCTCTGCCTTACGGAGTCGCCATAGCCGGCGGGGGCATCTGGAGCATTTTCAATCGAGGATTTTGACATGTCGTCCAGTTTGCGTTTTTCGATCATCATGGTGCTGCTGCTTGCGGCCACAGCGCTCGGTCTGATTGCCTACAACATGAACCTGCCGAAGCAGGCGCCGGTGCAGATCACCGACACGGGACCTTCGGCGCCCGCGACCGTCGGTTATTTCGTTGCCGCACGCCCGCTACCGAAGGGGACGCTGGCCCGCGAAGAGGATTTCACGATCCGCTCGGTACCGCCGGACCGCGTCCCGACCGGCGTGATCGTCGAAACGCCGGAGTCCAAGGTCGGGCTTCCCGGTTCTCTGGTTCGCAGGTTCGTCGAGGCAGGCAGTCCCGTGACATTGCAGGACATTTTGCGTCCGCGGGATCGGGGCTTTCTCGCCAGCGTCCTGGCTCCCGACAGCCGGGCCATCAGCATCAAGGTTGACGAGGAGTCGGGCGTTTCGGGGCTGATCAGGCCCGGTGACCACGTGGATGTCGTGTTGACCCAGGTGTTCGAGAAGGCAGATCCGGCGCGTCGCGCCCTGAGCGAAACCGTCTTGCGCAACGTCCGGGTGATCGCAATCGACCAGGAGATCACGGAAGGCGGGCGAGGCATCAGCGTCGTAGCCGGCAGGCTGGCGCAAACAGTGTCGCTGGAGCTGACGCAGGATCAGGTCAAGAGAGTCACGGTCGCAAAGCAGCTTGGAACGCTCTCGCTGGCCGTACGGGCGGCGGTCGATCAGTGGGACAAGGGCGACACCGGCGCGATGTCGAGCTGCGACGTGTCACCGGAGCTTGCTCGCCAGAACGCGATCGCCGGCCAGAGAACGGCGGTGGTCGTCCATTCCGGTGGCGAGGTCAAACAATACACGGTCAGGCGGCAGGACACCGAACTCATCGATTCCGTCGCGAGCTGCGACGGTTCGTCCGAAATCGTGCGCAAGACCGCAACGGCGATGCGCGACCTCGACATGACGCCGGAGAAACGTCGATGAACATAGCCGTAGCCACCCCACCCGAAGAAACGACGTCCGTCGTCGCCCGCAGCCGCATCGTGTGCTTTGTGAACGACGAGCTCACTGCTGCGGCCCTGCGCAAGGGCCTCGAAGGCAGCAACTTGTCGATCAGGCGTGGCACGATCCGCAACGCCATAAAGATGCTTGAAACCGACACCGACCTGTTCGCGCTGGTGACGGACATCAGCGGCATCGACAACCCATTTGCGGAGCTGCAAAGGTTGGCCGGCGTCTGCCCGCCGGATGTCCGGGTTGCCCTGGTCGGAGAAGACAGGGAGATCACCTTCTATCGCGAGCTGATGGAACTCGGCCTGACCGAGTATCTTCCGAAGCCGCTGACGCGGGATATGGTGCTGGACCAACTGCGTCCGAAGCTGCTGGGAGACGCGGCGCCCGGTCCGGCCGATCGCGGTGGACACGTGATTTCGATCTGCGGTGCGCAGGGAGGGGCCGGAGCAACGAGCATCGCTATCAATCTCGCACTGCAGCTGGCCGAGACCACCAAGGCCAAGGTCGCGCTGCTCGATCTTCATCTGCAAGGCGGCGAAACTGCCGTGATGCTGGGCGTCCGGCCCGGGCCCGGATTGCGGATTGCTCTCGAAAACCCCATGCGGGCGGACACGCTATTCCTCGAGCGCGCCGCAATCGAAGTCAACGAGCGAGTCTCCCTGATCTCCGCCGACGAGGAGCTGGACGCGCAGCTCGACATCACAGAGGCGGGAGTTCGGCACGTGCTGGGTCTGCTCCGGCAACGTTTCAACTACATCGTCGTCGACGTGCCGGTGCCGTTTCCGCCGTCCATGCATCCGGTGATCAGTCTTTCTCGTCACGCGCTGGTGCTGCTGGAAGCCGAGGTGACCGGGCTTCGCAATGCCCATGCGCTCCGCATGGCCGTCACCAACATCGCCGGTCAAGACAGGGTCTTTACCTTGCTCAACCGCGCCAATCGTGCGGGGGGTCTTCCGAGGGCCACGATTGTCAAGGCGCTGGGTGCAGAACCGGACATGGTGGTTCCCGATCTCGGGAAGGGGATGACGCAAGCGGTCAATCTCGGGATTCCGGCGCTCAAGCATGTATCGGGACTGCGCCGTCACCTTGCTCCGATCGTAAGGGAGATATCGGGTGTCGATGCCGAGCGGAAGGGAGTGTTGAGGAGGCTGCTCGGGCTATGAAGAGATTCGGTCAACGCGCAGACGACACGCAGGCTCGCTTGCCTTCATTGGCGCCGACCCTGCCCGTGTCTTCGCCAGGCCCGGCGGCGTCGATAGCGAGTTCGCCGGCATCGCCGCCACGGCTTAACGAACCTGCCTCGCATCATGCCGCGATGTCGGCTTCGCTGCGCGAGCGCGTCATCGAGCAGATTGAACCCGCGGCCGCCGCAACTGTCTCACGCGATGTTCTTCGGCGACAGATCGAGGAGATCATCCACGGGATCGCCAACCAGGAGCGGCTCGAGCTGTCGGGGCGCGAGCAGCTTCAGCTTGCTGACGAAATCGCCGACGACATGACGGGCTACGGTCCGCTCCGCCCGCTGCTCCTGGATCAAACGATCAACGATATCATGGTCAACGGTCCCAGTAACATCTATGTCGAGCGGGCCGGCAAGCTCGAGAGGGTCGCCGTCCGGTTTCGCGACAACAATCACATTGCGTCGGTGGCGCAGAAAATCGCCGCGCAGGTCGGCCGGCGCGTCGACGAATCCAGCCCGATGGTGGACTGCCGCCTGCCGGACGGCAGCCGGGTCAACATCATCCTGCCGCCGCTGGCATTGCATAGCCCCTGCATCTCCATCCGGAAATTTCCGAGCCGCCGCTTGGATATGGCCGGGATGATCGAAAACGGATCAATGACTGCGGCCATTGGGCAATTGCTGGAGATTGCGGCGCGGTCGCGACTCAACGTTCTGGTCTCGGGCGGTACCGGCTCAGGCAAGACGACGCTGCTGAACGCGATGAGCCAGTTCATCGATCATGGCGAGCGTGTTGTCACCATCGAGGACGCCGCAGAATTGCAGCTTCAGCAGCCGCACGTGATCAGCCTCGAGACCCGGCCGCCCAGCCTCGAAGGCACCGGGCAGGTGACTCAACGCGATCTCCTGTGGAATGCGCTGCGCATGCGGCCGGACCGGATCGTTGTAGGCGAGGTGCGCGGTGCTGAAGCATTCGACATGCTTCAGGCGATGAACACGGGGCATGACGGCTCGATCTCCACCGTGCACGCCAACAGCAGCCGCGACGCGCTGACCCGGATCGAGAACATGGTGCAGATGGGGCAGGTCAATCTGCCGTCGCGGGCTATTCGAACCCAGATCGTCGCGGCGTTGGATCTCATCGTCCAGGTCGAACGCATGCGGGACGGACAGCGCCGCATTGTCCAGATCAGCGAGGTGACCGGCCTCGAAGGCGAGGTGATCACCACCAACGACATCGCGGCATTCGAATACAGGGACGAGGACGTTCACGGCAGATTGTCCGGCACTTACCGGTCTACTCATGCGGTCCCGAAGTTCAAGAGCCGTCTCCTTTATTACGGACTTGACCGAGCCTGGGCCGAGGCCATGAGGCAGATATGATACCGACGTCCGTGATCATGACTGTCCTCGGCCTTCTGGTGTGCGCAGCATGCACTTCGCTGTGGCTTGACGCGCGGCAAAGGCGCGTCGATCGTCAGCTCGCGGTGGCGCTGCCGGCCTCACATCCCGCCAGTCTGCCTTCAATTCGTCGGGCGGAGACTGGAGCCCGCTCGCTGTTCCTCCACCGACTGGCCAACTACAGGCCGCAGATCCCCTACGCCTTGCATCCGGCCTACGTGCTGCTTGCCGGTGCCGTGGCGGCGGCCACAATACTTTACGCCAACAGCCTGCTGCAATTTCCCACCCTCTTCGCCTCGATTGCGGCGGCAGGTGCCGCCATCTTGGTGGTGCGCGGTCTGTTCGGATGGCAGCGACGTCGTTACGTCGACAAGCTGTTCCGGCAGCTTCCGGACACGATCCAGCTGGTGACCAGCACCGTTCGATCAGGACTTCCGGTGCACGAAGCGTTTCGAACCATCGCTCGCGAGATGCCGCAACCGACAGCGGGGCAGTTTGCCATCGTATGCAGCGAACTGAATCTGGGGAGGCCTCCGGAGGAAGCCGTCGAAGGTCTCTACCGGCGGACGCAGGTGGCGGAATACGGAATCTTCGCGGTGACGCTTGCCGTCCAGTTGAAGTCGGGTGGCAGTCTGGCTGAAACCTTGCAGACTCTTGGAGAGACGGTGAGTCAGCGCGTGGCGCTGGCAGCCCGCGCGAAGGCTCTGGCAGGTGAGGTGATCTTCTCCTCGCGTGCGCTTTCATGCGCGCCGCTCATCATCGGCGCGATCCTCTACACCATCAGTCCGCAATCGGTCGACTTGCTGTTCCATGATGCGACCGGAAACGTGCTGCTGGCCTACGCGGTTGCGTCAGTGCTGGCGGGGCACTTTGTAATACGCTGGATGATCAGAAGGGAAACGGCGCTATGACTGCCGCTCTCGGTATGGCGACCCTTGCCGTTGCAGTCGCGGCTGCGACCATGTTGCTGATTATCCGTGAGGTGCATCTCCGTGCGCTGGGCACACGGGTTTCGAATGCGGTGCTGGGCATCCCCGACCGGTCGACGACCTCGCAGGATCTGGTCGGCTGGATGTCATCGGTCGGAAAGCGGTATCGGCGCTTCTACGCCGAGGAAAATCTGGAGCAGCTGCGGGCGGTCCTGCAATCATCGGGATTCAATCATCATCGGGCCTTGCCGGTCTGGATCGGCATCAAGACAGTCAGCATGTTCCTGTTTCCGGCGCTCGCCTTGCTGGCTGCGCAGCTCTCGGGACGGGAGCCGATGGATATGCTGATCTTCGCGGTTTTCGGCGTGATGATCGGCATCGTGGGGCCGCGACTGGTTCTGTGGGTTCTGAAGCGCCGCTTTGACGCGGCCGTTCGGCTGGGCACGCCGGATACGATCGATCTGCTGGTCGTGTGCAGCGAAGCGGGACTGGGCCTGGAAAGTGCGCTGGAGCGCGTCGCGGCGGAAATGGTGGGGACCAACCCGGCCATGGCCCAGGTCCTGCGCGGCCTGCTCGACGATCTGCGCATGTTGCCAAACCGCTTCGAGGCATTCGAGAAGCTGGGATCCGTATCGGATGGACTTCGCCGCTTCGGCACCATGATCAGCCAAAGCCTGCAATACGGCACGCCGCTGAGCCAGGCGCTGCGCAGTATCGCCGTGGACCTGCGGCGGGAACGTATCACCAAGCTGGAAGAAAGAGCGCACAAGCTGGGCGCCAAGCTGACCGTTCCGATGGTGTTGTTCCTGCTTCCGGCCATGTTTGTCGTTCTGGGCGGAAGTTCGTTCCTCCACCTCATTCGTGCCTTCAGCAAGTTCGGTCATTGATAGCAGCCATGAGCAGGCTCTTAAGACGTAAAATGCCCTTCGTCGCGGACCAACGCGGCGCCGTCGCGTTCGAGCTGCCGGCGGTCTTCCTTTTCTTGATGCTGGCCGTCCTTCTCCCGCTCGCCGACCTCGCGATTGCAGGCTTTCAGTACATATCCGCACGGCAAGCGTTGCGCGCCTTCGGACAATCGATTCAGTACTCGCCACCGCCCGACGTCGCCAGCCCGTCGACCTGGGCATCGACTGCGATCGGCAAGGCCGATCCCAAGTATCCCATTTCCAGTCTTGTGCTCATATGCGGTGACGGCAACGCTGTCTGTTCCTCGGGCAATACCGCGAACCCCAAGTACTATGCCTATGCGACCAACGTGACGTTGGCCCCGATGGTCCTGAGACCGGTTTTGTGCGCCGCCGGAAATTGCACCTATACGCTGCGATATTCGGAGCAGTTTCAATAGGGATCCACCATGCGCAACCTGCTTCATTCCCGTCGAGGTTCAGTCGCATTCGCAACCGTAGCGGCCATGGTGCCGCTGGTCGGGGCCATTGCCCTCGGGGCCGAGGCTGGGTCGTGGTACGTCACCAAGCATCACGCGCAAAACGCCGCCGATGCGGCGGCTTATTCGGGGGGGCTGCGGTTTGCTTGTTCAATCGCTGCCGGCTCGTGTACCGATACACAACCATTAGACTACCGCGCAAAGCAATCAGCGGCGCGGAACTCCTTCTGCAATTCGGGCGACACGTCCTACCCCGGATCCATATGCAGCACGAGCCTTCCGAGCGGCGTCTCACAGCAGGTCACGGTTGCTTCGCTAACGTCATGGAACGGCGCAAACGGAAATTACGTCCAGGCCACGGTAACCCAGCAGCAATCGGCTTACCTGTCGAAGGTGCTCAGTCTGTCCACTGTCAATATACGGGCGACGGCCGTGGCAAGAATAGATGCGCTCGCGAAACCTCCCTGTGTCCTGGCATTGAAGGATCCGATCACGTTCCAGGGCAGTCCGACGTTATCTTCGGCAAATTGCGGGATATCCTCAAACAGCACCGCGGCAAATGCGATTGGATTCAAAGGCAATACCGGTATCCAGGTCAACGCGCCGAGCTACACGGTTGGCGATTGCTCCCAGACGGGAGGCAACCAGTGCAGCAAGGTGCAGACCTACCAGCAAGCGATCCCCGATCCGCTGAGTGCGTTGAAGACGGCGATCACGGCATTGAAGACGTCGGATTTTCCCAACAAGTCGTGCGGCGGTTCAACGATCAAGTCGTACGAGACAGGGGCCTGCTACAACGCCGGCACTCAGTCGATAAACAGCATGACGCTGAGCGGCACCTATTACTTCACTGGAAACGTGAAGATAAATGGCAGTCCCCTCATAACGGGAACGGCTACGTTGGTGTTCTTCGGGGGCGGGTCGCTGACGATTACCGGCGGGCCAACGATACAGCTCACGGCGATGAAGTCTCCTGCGGTGCCACCGGCGCTTTCAGGAGTTAGGGGCTTGATGACTGATCTTCTTATCTATGACGATGAGCCCTATTCGAGCAAAGGCGTCAACATCAGCGGCAACTCGGCGAGCTATTTCAACGGCACGATCTATGTGCCAAATTCTCCCGTAACGTATTCCGGCAACAGCAGTACATCTGCCCCCAGCACGGGGTGCTACCAACTCATTGCCTATGCCGTAACGTTTTCCGGCAATACGTATCTCGACAATTCGAAGTGCAAGCAGGATTCGGCCGCTACGCCGAATGTCCAGACGGTGCGGTTGGTGCAGTGATGCGCAAGCTCGATCAGCGCGGTGTCGCTTCGTTCGAATTCGTCGTCGTCGCCGTGGCGTTTTTCACGTTGGTGTTCGCCATCCTCGATCTGGCACGTTACGCCATAACGATGCAGTCACTGCGGGCGCTCGCAAATGCGGGCGCTCGATCGATGATGATCAGCGACTGCTATGTCAATGCTGCTATCAACAAGACGGTCCCGACCTGCAGCGGAGATCCCTTGCCGTCGGCGGCGGCCAAACGGGCCATTGCCCCCTTCCTGTATGCCGGCGGACTGTCCCCGACGCTGGGTATGACGATGGCAGGCTCCGCTTTTACCGTGACGGCATCTGAACCGGGCTTCACCATGCTGGTGCCGGTATGGGGCACGGCATTGAACGCGCCGAGCGCGTCCACTCAGGTCCCATTCTAGCGGAGCCATCCTGAAATGCGCCTGCGCGACGGTAAGAAGGTAAGCGACTACGGGGGCCCGAGTTTCCGAAAATCGATATGGAGCTTGCTGCGCGGACGGGAAACGGAAAACCCGAAGCCGATCGTGCGACCGATTAGCGCGCTCGGATACAAGAGTGGTGCGCGCTGGCAACAACTTGCAAGTTTTTCCCGAGCTGCGACAGCACAGTAATTGTCTCGTCTTGCAAGGTGGCGGGGGGAAGGATGATGATGTTTCCGGCGTCGCACGCGACAGCGGATCGCAAGATCAGATGCGGGCGCGCCGGCAACTGGACTGCGCAGTAACGATTTGTATTGGGACTGAATGTAAACTTTGCGGCGGGGATGCGTGAAGGAGAGTTGCGCGAAGCGCCGAGTACGTAGATTTGCGGGGGCCGCGGATCGCGGCGAAGGGGTATCGAAATGGGGTGCGTACGCGTTTCGAGCAAAGCACGAACAGGCCTTTTCGTTTTGAGTGTGATGGGTCTCGGCGCCGGGCTAGCGGTGTCGAGTTCGACCGATCCCGCGGAGGCCGCAGACCGGCGGGGGTCTTCCGGCGGCGTCTTCGTCAGCGAGATGAACGACGTCCAGCGCGTCCGGGTGACTGTCAACAAGTCGCGAACGTTCAGAGTCGACACGGCGTTTGCCACCATTGTGGCCGGCTCATCCGACATCATCGATGTGAAGTCGCTTAGCGATCGCCTGATCTACATCCAGGGCAAGCAGACCGGCACCACCAACGTCATCCTGCTGGACTCCTCGATGAAGCAGATCGGGATCCTCGATGTCGAGGTCGGGATCGATACCGGCAATCTTCAGCAGAACATTCGGTCCGGTACCGGCTCTCACGGCATTCGTGTGTCATCGTCCGAGGGCCAGGTGGTGTTGAGCGGAATGGCGGCCGACGCCGTCGCTGCCGAGCGTGCCGTGGCGATTGCCACCGGCAGCGTTGCCAGGGGCGGTACCGTCGTCAATGCCATGAGCGTCGCTGCGCCGCAGCAGGTGATGCTGGAAGTGCGCTTCCTCGAGGTCAGTCGACAAGCGGGGCGTAATCTCGGCGTGAACCTTTATGCCGCGAATGCCAATGGCACCAACATTGGCAATACGGGGCTTGGTGGGGTGACCGCCGCCGGTCGATCACCGATTGGTGGCATCAATACCAACAACGGTCCGCTCGGTGCCGGGGGAGGGGCCGTCGGCGCTCCTCCGACGGGTAGTCTTCCAATACTCGGAACCGCACAGACGCTCATCGGTACCGCAGGCGGCATCGCTCCAGTCCCGTTCGGGAGCTTGTTGACCAGCATCATCAGGACCAGCGGCGGCGGTTCGGTGGACTTGTTGGTCTCCGCGCTGGAAACCAAGGGATTGGCTCGCCGGCTGGCTGAACCGAACTTGACCACGCTGTCGGGGGATGCCGCCCGCTTCCTGGCTGGCGGAGAGTTTCCCGTACCGATCCCGAACACGACGACGAACGGCTTTCCCACCGTCACCATCGACTACAAAAAGTTCGGTGTCGAGCTGGCCTTCGTGCCCACTGTTCTCTCGCGCGGCGTGATCAATCTTCGGGTCGAGCCATCGGTCAGCGAGCTCGACTTCTCCAATGCGGTGATGATTCAGGGGACAACGGTTCCGGCGCTGACCCGCCGCGACGCGCGCACCACGGTTGAATTGCGGGACGGCCAGAGTTTTGCAATCGCCGGCCTGCTGCAGACCCGCAACCGTCAGGACGTTTCGCAATTGCCCTGGATTGGTTCGGTGCCGGTGCTTGGAACCTTGTTCGGCAGCAAGTCGTACCAGCAGGAGGAAACGGATCTCGTCATCATCGTGACGCCGCGCCTGGTCGCGCCGGCCGCACCCGGCCAGCAATTGGCCTCGCCGCTCGACTCGCGCCTGCCGGCCAACGATGTCGACTTCTTCCTCAACGGGCAGATGGAAGTCCGCAAGCGCTATAACGACTACGTCAACTCTGGTGGCGACGTGAAAGGACCGTACGGCCATATCATCGCGCCCGAAGTCAGGGCGCCCGTCGTGTTACCGGCCGCGGCTGCCGACCAGCCGGTCGTGAAAACCCTGAATTAGCGGAGGCGAGAGATGACCATCAGGTATCTGGCTCTGGTCGCACCCGTGCTGCTCGGGGGCTGTTATGGGCTCGCCGGTCATGACGAGGTGGACCGCTACTACCAGCGCTCCGACACCATCACGATGACCGCCGGCGATGCCAAGCAGGTCAACGCCGTCACGCACACGATCAATCCATGGCCGCGCTATGTCGGCGATACCAGGATTGCGACCGATGCGCGACGTGCGGGCGCCGCTGTCACGCGTTATGGCAGAACCACGCGACCTGTGGACCAGCTTCCCGATATCGGAAATGCGACGGAGGCAATGGGGCAGCGGCCGCCCACGAACCAAAACGTCAACATAGAAGGATTGGGGGCGGGTTCGTCAGCCGGCGTATCGGTGCCGATCGGCGGGGCAGGAGGCCGGTAGCGGCTTTCGGCGAGTAGTGTTGTTTGCGAACGGCGCAGCGGGTTTGCGGGGCCGTGGGGGATAAAGAGTATGCGGCGTCTTATCTTGATGCTGACGTGTTGCTGGTTGGCGACCGGCCTTGCTGCGTGTGACCAGACGCTGAGGGAGGCCGCAATCGTGGCGCCTGTGGAGCCGCCGGGTGGGGACCCCGTGCAGGAACCGACCGACGTCAAATACTACCCCTCCGACGAGCCTGTGCGGCTTGGGCTGGAGCATTTCAACCGCGGCAGTTACGGGATTTCCCAGCGCTACTTCAAGGACGCAGTCGAGAAGTCGCCCAAGGACGTGACGGCCTGGATCGGCCTCGCGGCGAGCTACGACCGATTGCGCCGCTTTGATCTGGCCGATCCAGCCTATGCGCAGGCGATCCGCCTTGGCGGCGAAACCGTCCAGATCCTGAATGATCAGGGCTATTCCTACATGCTGCGCGGCAATCTGAATGCTGCGCGGCGAAAGTTCGAGAAAGCCTATTCACTCGATCCGGGCAATCCGGTCATCGCCAATAATCTCGAACTGCTCAATGGCAGCCGCAGATTCATCGAAAGACCGCCGAACAACCAGCCCTGACGAGTCTTAGCGGGTGATGCCGTACGGGGTGACGCAGTGCGATCTCCGGCAGGAGAGCGGGAGCTTTTAAAACAAGGTCAACGTTTGTGAAGCTAACCTTGTTGAATGAGTCGGCTACTGCAGCTCCAGTTTCTGGGACCGTCGGCGCTGTTCGTGGCCACGCTGTCGGCCGAACTTGCCGCCCGTGCCCTTGAATGTGCGCCTTCCTCCGAGACGCTCTGGCACCTCAATCTTGGGGTGTTCGGGCTATTCCAGCGCAGTCATGAGGCGCTAAGCGGGTACGTTGACCTGGCAGGCTTCCAGCTGTTCGGGATTGCGCTGCCGATCTTTGCGCTGGCCTGTGCCGGGCTCGTGACGCGCTCCAGATTGCCCTTGGCCGTGTCGACACAGTTCGCGGCCGGCTACGCGGGCTTCCTGCTGATGTCGTGGCAGAGCCCCGCGCGGCCAACCACGCAGGTTGCATTGGGGTGGATCGCGGTCCCGGCAGGCGAAGGGTTCTATATGCTGACGGGGATTCTGGGTGTGACTCTGCTGTCGTGCGTCATTTCGCACTTGCTCTATCTCCGCCCCGTGCAGACGGACGCTTGATCTTCACGATCGCACTCGGGTCCAATTCGCATCGCCCAGCCGTTGTAAGCCTTCGGCTGGGGCGCGTACTCATCGATTCGTCGACAGCGGTCCGTTAGATGCCCTCAGCCTCTATCTATCATCCAGCGGTTTACTGCTTGATGAAAGTTAAGAGGGCCCGGAACGGTCATGTGCGTCTTGACGTACTTGAAACCTGCCTTTTGTAGGGCGCGGTTAGGAGCCACATTGAACGCATTGGGCTCACAGAAGAGTTGCTTCAGCTTCAGACTCTGAAAATAGAGTTCGACGGTCTGCCTGACACACTCTGCGCCGATCCCCTGCTTGCGTAGTGAAGGATCCGTGATGTGAAGGTGCATATTTGCTTGCTGCCCAACGCGGATCTTGTCGGCAGTCGAGAACCCAAAGAACCTATCATCGCTAAGCCAGCTCACCAAAAAGCTGCCTCTCTGCTCAACGGGATGATCGAACATCTGCTCATAGAGTCGCTGCCATTGCGATGCCGGCGGCAGTCGCGTCGGATCGACCCCGAGCATTTCCAGGTGCTCTGGCGTCGCTGCGTGGAAGTACTCAATGATCAGCGCAGTCTCCTGCAAAGTCATTGGACGAACGGTAATGGTCATCGGGTGCCTTTGCGAACGATCGGCGGTGCTTCGCTAATCGCAACTCGAAAATATTGCAGCCGCCCGGCTACGATAAGCCTGCAGCCTTCTATCATGCCTTCGTCCACCTCGCATCCATCCGGCTATGGCTCGCTGTCCGTCAAGGCCCCAGCACAGCGTCGGCCTTACGACTGTCCTTCCTGACAATGACAATTACCCCATTTCGTATCGCGAAAGTCGCGCCGAGCAATTTGGGTATCTTCTCCGTGACCGGAGACGGAAAGGGGATGGTCGGCCCGGCGATAGCATCCCCAACATTGACCGCGGCCGTGGGAGAACCTACGACCGGAGCAGGCTTGATATAGTCGCGAATGAGCTGAATTTCCTCGCGCGAAAGAACAAGCGGGGGTTGTTCGCCGCGCGTCTCTCGCAATGATTGGGCTTTTTGCTCGCTCTGTTTCTCCTGTACTTCTTTTCTTCTTTCGATCTGATCGAGCGCTGCTATCCGCTCCTTCAGCGGAGGCAGCTCGCGCTGCAGGATGGTCAACTCCGATTTCAAGGACTTGACCTGCATGAGAGCACCGACCGCGCCGGCGCAACTCATGATGACGAGCAGGCTCAGCACCGCAAGCAGCCCGCGCTCGACGCTTGTACTCGAAGTTCGCCTTACTTGACGCGCTTGATCCTCGTGAACGTGGCGGCGCCAGGCATTCATCCCTTGCCGCATGCGCGCCCTTAGCCTCAAGAGGAAATCGGAGGGCGGGGAGGCGTCTTGCCCGGATCCGAATCTATGGTCCGGCAACGCAAAGACATCTGGGGCGATTTCGTCCACACCATGGAAGGCGGATGCTTCGTTACTCGTCGCGACGGGGCGATCCTTGTCGCTTGGGCGATCATCATTGTTTCTGGTGAGCGCTACGGCCGAAGAACGTTCCTGGGGACCCTGCGAAGCGGATTTCTCATCACGAAGCATGAGGGATCTGGAGGGCTTCTACTCGAGCCGTCCCGATTTCATTCGGACGGCGATCCGGAACCAACCGGAACGTTACGCCGAGGTGGTTAAGCCGTCAACGGCCCGAAAGCATCGTCCGCCTTCGAGACCAACAGCCGCGAGGATTTCGAAGCGGCGCAGCGAGCTGGCGCGATGAGGTGCGGTCGCTTGATCTGGATCAAGCTCGCTGCACCAGAGCGGCAGCTAGCCTAGGCGCCACCTGCCTGGTCGAGATGAAGGCGCGTTCGTGAAGACCATTCGCCAGCTCCTGTCCGGGAACGACATCATCCAGCTTGTGCTTCGGCTTGGATTGCTCGCCCTGCTGATCGCATGGACGTTCGTCCTGCTCCGGCCTTTCGTGCCGATCCTGGCCTGGAGCGCGGTCCTGGCGGTCGCCTTCTATCCGCTGTTCGCCTGGCTGGCGAAATGCCTGGGCGGGCGACCCAAGACGGCCGCCGCGATCCTGACTATCATCAATCTCGGAATCATCATCGGGCCGGCCACATGGCTCGGTGTGAGTGCCGTCGCGGGGGTGCAGGAACTTGCCGGGTCGCTCAGCGCGGGCGACCTGGTGGTTCCCTCTCCACCCGAGCGGGTGAAGGACTGGCCGCTTGTCGGCCCGCAGATCTATGAACTCTGGAATCAGGCCTCGAACAATATTCGGGCAGCCTTGCGAGAGGTGGCGCCGCATCTCAAGCCTTTGGCCGGAACGATGCTGGCCCTTGCCGGCAATGCTGGGATGGGCACGCTCAAGTTTCTCCTCTCGGTTGCGGTGGCCGGCTTCCTCTTTCCCTATGGACCGCAGCTGGTTGCAGCCGGCAGAGAGTTTCTGTCCCACATCGTGCCCGAGCAAAGCGAGCACTTCCTTGAATTGGCCGGTGCCACCATCCGCGCGGTATCCCAGGGGGTCATCGGCGTCGCCGTGGTTCAGGCCCTGCTGGCCGGCATCGGTTTCAAACTCGCCGACATCCCGAGTGCCGGACTGCTCGCCTTCGCGGTCATGCTCCTCACCATCGTGCAGATCGGCGCGGCGATCGTGATCCTGCCTGCGATCATCTGGATCTGGATGGACAAGGATTTCACGACCGCGCTACTGCTGACCATCTATCTCTGCATTGTCGGAGTGCTCGACAACATATTGAAGCCGCTGGTGATGGGGCGTGGTCTGACGACGCCCACGCTCGTCATCTTTATAGGCGTGATCAGCGGGACGCTCGCGCATGGGATCGTCGGCCTCTTCATCGGACCGATCATTCTGTCGGTGGCCTGGGAACTGATGGCCGCCTGGATCCGCGACGATCGCCCCATACCGAACAAACGCGAACCCGGATCGTTGACCTAGATCAACGTTCGCCGCGCCGCACCGCATTGAATGAATTCGCGCGACAGTGAGGCGGAACATGGCGATGGAAAACGCAAGCCTGCCGGGCGGTCCGATATCCGAACTCATCGCATCGGCGATCGAATACATGGTCGATGCGGGACAGCGCAGCGTCCTGTTCCTCGACGTCATGCGTCAGCGCGGCGACCAGTATCGGGATCACGTCGCACAGACGGCGCCCCATGTTCTGCAATACGCCGCCGAACTGATCATCGATGGCCGCAAGCTGGACGAGCCGGTCAATTATGCGCTTGTCCGCATCATTCCGCCCAAGAACGTCGAAATCGATCTGAAGCGGCGGCCATTCATCGTGATCGATCCGCGTGCCGGTCACGGTCCGGGCATTGGCGGCTTCAAGGCAGACAGCGAAATCGGCGTCGCCATGAACGCCGGTCACCCCTGCTACTTCATCGGCTTCCTGCCCGAGCCGATGCCGGGGCAGACGATCGAGCGCGTCGCGCACGCCGAGGCGCTGTTCATCGAGAAAGTCATCAGCCGACACCCGGACGCGGACGGCAAGCCGTGCGTGATCGGAAATTGCCAGGCCGGCTGGGCCGTCATGATTTTGGCGTCGCTGCGTCCGGAATTGTTCGGGCCGCTGATCATCGCCGGCGCACCGCTGGCCTACTGGGCGGGCGTACATGGCAAATACCCGATGCGCTATTCGGGGGGCCTGTTGGGCGGAAGCTGGCTGACGGCACTGGCCGGCGATCTCGGTGCCGGCAAGTTCGATGGTGCCTGGCTGGTGCAGAACTTCGAAAACCAGAATCCCTCGAACACGCTCTGGACCAAGCAATACAACGTCTATTCCAAGGTCGACACCGAAGCCGATCGCTATCTCGAATTCGAACGCTGGTGGGGCGGGCATGTCAACCTGAACGCCGAGGAGATCCAGTTCATCGTCGACGAGCTCTTCATCGGCAACAACCTCGCCGCTGGCAAGATCGAAATGTCCGGCGGCCGCAAAGTGGACCTGCGCAATATCCGCTCGCCGATCGTGGTGTTCTGCTCCAAGGGCGACAACATCACGCCGCCACAACAGGCGTTGGACTGGATCCTTGACTGCTATGCCGACGTCGACGAGATCAGGGCCTATGGGCAGACCATCGTCTATACGGTTCATGAAAGCGTCGGCCATCTCGGCATCTTCGTGTCCGGCGGCGTGGCGAAGAAGGAGCATGCCGAGTTCTCGAGCAATATCGACCTGATCGACGTGCTGCCGCCCGGGCTCTATGAAGCCACGTTCGAAGCCAAGGGTGCCGATACCGCCAACGCCGAGCTGGCCGTCGGCCAATGGGTGATGCGCTGCGAGGCGCGAACGCTGGACGACATCCGCGCCATGGGCGGCAATTCGCCCGAGGATGAGCGGCGCTTTGCCACCGCCAAGCGTGTCTCGGAGCTCAATCTCGCCGCCTACCAGAAGTACGTCCAACCCTGGATCAAGCGGATGGTGACACCGCAGATGGCGGAGTTGGCGCGCAACATGCATCCGCTGCGGCTCCAGTATGAAGCCTTCAGCGAAAAGAACCCGATCATGTCCGCCGTGAGCTCGGTGGTCGAACGGGTCGAGGAGAACCGCAAGCCGGTTTCGAAGGACAATCCTTTCCTGGCGTTCCAGGAGCTAATGTCCAAGCAGATCGTTCACGCGCTGGACAGCTGGCGCGATTCGCAGGAGGCGATGAGCGAGGCGATCTTCCTCAACGTTTATGGCTCGCCCGCGCTTCAGGTTGCCGTCGGCATCGATCCGAAGTCCGAGCCGTCCCGCCGGCGGGAAATGTCGCCCGAACACCGTGCGATGCTCGAAAAACGCATTGCGGAGTTGGAGTCAGGGATCGGCGAGGGCGGGCTGCGCGAGGCCGCTCTTCGTGCGTTGCTCTATGTCGGCTCGGCACGAGGCATGGTCGATGAGCGAAGCATCGAGGCGTTGCGGCGGGCTCGCCGTGAGCACGGCGGCGAGCGCATGTCGCTGCCGGAGTTCAAGATGCTGGTGCGCGAGCAGTTCTTCATGCTGCTGTTGGACCGGGAAGGGGCGCTGGCAGCCATTCCAAAGCTGTTGCCCGACGACGTCAATCAAAGGCGCACAGCCTTCGCGCTGATCCGCGACGTTTTGTCAGCCAGCGAGGACATCACGGGGGAGCGGGCAAGCCGCCTGACACGCATCGCCAGTCTGTTCGGCGTGGAGGCCGGAGGGGAGCGGGACTCGAACGTAGCCCCTTTCGATCCCAAGGCGAAAGCGTCGTAAGGCAGGTTCACGGGAGCGGGAGAGAGATCATGTCGGTGGACACGATGCAGACGCGGTCGCCCAGCAAATATGACCGGCTGATTGCAGCCGCCAAGGCCATGCCGCCGGCGCCGACCGTCGTCGTGCATCCCTGCGACGAGACATCGCTGCGCGGTGCCGTCGATAGCGCAAGTGCCGGCATCATCCGACCGCTTCTGGTGGGACCTAGCGGAAAGATAAGGGATACCGCCGCCAAATTTGGCCTCGACATCTCATCGTTCGAGATTGTCGATGCGGCGCACAGTGACGAGGCAGCCACCAAGAGCGTCGAATTGATCCATGCTGCCAGGGGCGAGCTGCTGATGAAGGGCAGTCTGCATACGGACGAATTGATGCGTGCGGTCACGGCGAAGGTCGGTGGCCTGCGCACCGACCGGCGCATCAGCCACGTGTTCGTCATGGACGTGCCGGCCTATGCCGAGACGATTTTCGTCACCGATGCGGCAATCAACATCTTCCCCGACCTCGACGCCAAGCGCGACATCATCCAGAACGCGATCGACCTCTATGTGCAGGCCGGCTTCGGCAAGCTGCCGCGGGTGGCGATCCTGTCGGCGGTCGAGACCGTGACGTCGAAGATCCCCTCGACGATCGAGGCGGCGGCGCTTTGCAAGATGGCCGATCGCGGGCAGATCACCGGCGGCCTGCTCGACGGTCCGCTGGCGTTCGACAATGCCATCGATCTGGAGGCGGCACGGATCAAGGGCATCACGTCGGAGGTCGCCGGCCGGGCGCAGATCCTGGTCGTTCCCGACCTCGAGGCCGGCAACATGCTGGCGAAGAACCTGGCCTATTTCGCCAAGGCGGATGGCGCCGGCGTCGTGCTCGGCGCTCGCGTGCCGGTGGTGCTGACATCGCGCGCCGACGCGCCGCGTGCGCGAATGGCGTCCTGCGCCGTCGCGGCGCTTTATGCACAAGCTAGACGGCAAAAAGCACCGACAGTTGCGGCGTGATCGCCATGGACACCATTCTTGTCGTCAACGCGGGCTCATCAAGCGTCAAGTTCCAGGTCTTCTCGATCGAGGGGGAAGGCAGGCTGCGGCGCCAGATCAAGGGTCAGATGGAGGGCATCGGCAGCCGCCCGCGTCTGCGGGCGAGCGGCACGACCGGCGACCCGTTGGCCGATCGTGCCTATCCGATCGAGGCAGTCCCGGATGTTCCGGGCGCGATGGGTGTTGCCGGCGAATGGCTGCGGGAGGAAATGCGGATTCATCCGGTCGCGGTCGGACACCGTGTGGTGCATGGCGGCCCGGAATATGATCGGCCCGTGCTGATCGAACATGGCGTGGTGTCGCGTCTCGAGCGCTTTGCCACGCTGGCCCCCCTGCATCAGCCGCATAACCTGGCCCCGATCCGCTCGATCCTGAGCCGCTTTCCCGAACTGCCGCAGGTCGCCTGTTTCGACACGGCCTTTCATCGCACGCACAGCGCGGTCGCCGACCATTACGCGATCCCGCACCAGCTTCATTCCGAGGGCGTGCGGCGTTACGGATTCCACGGGCTATCGTACGAATACATTTCGAAAGCCCTGCCGCAGATCGCGCCCGAGATTGCCGGGCTGCGCGTGATTGTCGCCCATCTCGGCAGCGGTGCATCGATGTGCGCGATGAAAGGCGGGCAGAGCGTCGAGAGCACGATGGGCTTTACCGCGCTCGACGGGCTTCCGATGGGCACGCGCCCCGGACAGCTGGACCCCGGCGTCGTGCTTTACCTGATGTCCGAAAAGGGCCTGTCCGCCGCGAAAATCCAGGACTTCCTCTATCGCGATTGCGGATTGAAGGGGCTGTCCGGCCTCAGCAACGACATGCGGGAACTCGAGGCCAGCGACAGCTTCAATGCAAAACTGGCGATCGATCATTTCGTCTACCGGATCGGGCTCAATGCCGGCATGCTCGTCGCCGCGTTGCAGGGCCTGGACGCGTTCGTCTTCACGGCGGGGATCGGCGAGAACTCCGCCGGAATCCGTGCGCGCGTGGTCGAGCAGTTCGGGTGGCTGGGCGTCACGCTCGACGCGGCGGAAAACGCGCGCCATTCGCGACTGATATCGCGGCCCGGCAGTCTCATACCAGTCTATGTCGTGCCGACCGACGAGGAATTGATGATTGCACGGCATACGCTGTCGCTGCTGATGAACGGGCCATCGCGCGACGCAAAACACAAGAGGGTGTCATGATTCCCGTATTTCCGGATACCAAGGTCGCCCTGAAGGGAAAGAAAGGCCTCATTGTCGGCATCGCGAACGACCAATCGATCGCGTGGGGTTGCGCGAAGGCATTTCGCGCGCTGGGAGCAGATCTCGCCGTCACGTACCTCAACGACCGCGCCAAAAAGCACGTCGAGCCGCTGGCGCAGGCGCTTGAGTCCTCGATCTTCATGCCGCTGGACGTGATGGCCGAAGGGCAGACGGAGCAGGTGTTCGAACGCATTACGAAGGAATGGGGGCAGCTCGATTTCCTGCTGCACTCGATCGCCTTCTCGCCGAAGGAAGCGCTGCACGGCCGTGTGGTGGATGTTGGCCGCGATGGCTTCCTCAAGACCATGGACGTCTCGTGCTGGTCGTTCATGCGCATGGCGCATCTGGCCGAGCCGCTGATGAAGAATGGCGGCACCATATTCACCATGACCTATTACGGCAGTCAGATGGTGGTTGAAAATTACAATCTGATGGGCGTGGCCAAGGCCGCCCTCGAAGCATCGGTTCGCTACATCGCGGCAGAGCTGGGCCCGAAGGGCATCCGCGTCCACGCGATCTCGCCGGGCCCGTTGGCGACGCGCGCGGCATCGGGCATCCCCGAATTCGACGAGCTCATGGACAAGGCGCAGTCGAAGGCACCGGCGCGAAGTCTCGTCAGCATCGATGACGTCGGCAACGCGACGGCGTTCCTGGCGCTCGACGGCGCCAGGCTGATCACCGGTAGCGTTCTTTATATCGACGGCGGCTACCACATCATCGACTGAATTGACTCAGCGGTAGTGCAAGGCAATCAGCTCGGCGACGCAGGCGGGCTTCTTTCCGCCTTCGATCTCGATCACGAGATGATAGTTCACGCGAAGGCCATCAGGCGGGACGTCCTCGGCTTCCGCGACCGTGACGCGGCCGCGCAGCCTGGCGCCGGCCGGCACCGGCGCCAGATACCTGATCCGGTCTGCACCGTAGTTCAGGGTACTTCGCAGGCCCTTCAGGCCGATCACCGAGCGGATGAAGAGCGGCGCAAGCGCAAGTGACAACAGCCCGTGGGCGATGGTGGTGCCTCCGGGCAGCTCTCTCTTCGCGCGCTCCTGATCGACATGAATCCACTGCTCGTCGCAGGTCGCCTCGGCGAATTTGTTGATGCGGTCCTGAGTCACCCCGATCCAGTCGCTGACGCCGATCTCGGTGCCGACGGCGGCTTTGATCTCGTTGAAATCGCCAAATATCGGCATGGCCATGACCTCGTCAGATCTGCATTTCGCCGACGTCGTCGGGAATGACGAGCTCGGCGTCCGTCACGGCGATGATCTCACTGACGCTGACGCCGGGCGCCGTCTCCAGCAGGGTCGCCTTGCCGTCGGGAAAAACGATGACGGCCATATCGGTGACCACCATGTTCACCGGCCGCGCCGAGGTCAGGGGCAGGTTGCATTTCCGGACGATCTTCGATTTGCCTTTTGCGGCATGCTGCATGGCGACGATCACGCGCTTGGCGCCGCTGACGAGGTCCATTGCGCCGCCCATGCCCGGCACCATCTTGCCGGGGATCATCCAGTTGGCGAGGTGACCGTGCGCGTCGACCTGGAGGCCGCCAAGGACGGTGACATCGACATGGCCGCCACGGATCAGTCCGAACGACATCGCGCTGTCGAAGGTGGAGGCGCCCGGCAACGCACTGATCGGGCGACCGCCCGCGTCCGTCAGCAGCGGATGCGCCATTCCTTGCTCCGGGATCGGGCCGGTGCCGATCAGGCCATTTTCCGACTGGAAGAACACCTTCAGATCGGCGGAGACGTAATTCGCGACCAGCGTCGGAATGCCGATGCCGAGATTGACGAGGTCGCCGCTGTGAAGCTCCTTGGCGACGCGCCGGGCGATGATGGTCTGTGCGTCCATGGTCTCACCCGTTGGCAATGAGATAGTCGACGAGCGGCGCCGGCGTCATCACGTGATCGGGCGCGATGACGCCCACGGGAACGATGTTCTCCGCCGTCACGATCACCGTATCCGCCGCCATCGCCATCACCGGATTGAAGTTGCGCGAGGTCAGCGCGTAGGCGAGGTTGCCGAGGTAATCCGCGAGGAAGGCATGCACCAGGGCGAACTGCGCGCGCAACGCGGTCTCGAGCAGGAACGGCTTTCCGTCGACCTCGATCTGACGCTTGCCTTCCGCGACCAGGGTGCCGACGCCGGTTGGCGTCAGCACGCCGCCGAGGCCGCATCCACCGGCACGGATACGTTCGGCGAAGGTCCCTTGGGGAATGAGATCGACCGCGATCTGGTTCGTCAGCATCTGCTGCTGCGCCTTCGGATTGAGGCCGATATGGGTCGCGGTCAGCCGCGAAACGAGGCCCGCCTCGAACAGCTTTCCGACGCCCTTGCCGGGGATTGCAGCGTCGTTGGAAATCAGCGTTAGCCCGGTCTTGTTCTGGCGGACGATCTCGTCGAGCAGACGTTCCGGAGTCCCGACACCCATGAATCCGCCCACCATCACGCTGGCGCCTTTGGGGATCATGGCGACAGCCTCTTCGACGGAAACGGTCTTCATGATCAACCTCCAGTGCGAAGGGCGGCGGCGCAAGGATGCTGGCCGGTGGTCACTGCACTCCTTTGATTTGCGTCAAGGCTTCCCGTCATTTGGGTCGCGGTGGCTTATTCCGACGCTTTGCAGCATCTCGCTCCACTGCCTACGGACGTCGGCATGGCGCCGTTCCAGGGCAGAGTCGACGGCTTCGCGAAATGGCACGAGGTCAGGCCCGTTGAGAGACAGGATTTGTGCCTGGAGCAGGCGGCCGCTTTCGAATTCGATGCGGCGCAGTGCCATGGCGAAGGGATCGCTGGCATCTGCTTCCAACGGTAACAGCGCCGCCGGCCGGATGCTGGCGTGAACGGCATGGGCGAGGGTGGCAAGACCGGCCGCCACCGCTAGCGGCCAGTCCGAAATCTCGTAGATCGGCTGAGGATACCAAACGCTTTCCCAGGCTACGGCCATATAGCCCAGGCCCGGGTCTGGCGCCCAGCTCGTCGCGCGCAGCAGCAGCGAGACGAGTTCGGTCTCGCGGTAGATTTGTGCGTTCAGTTCGCTCTGCCAGGCGGATTCGAACCTTGCGGGCAAGGTGAATGCGGATTGTCGCGCCAGGGCCCCGTGGGCAGAGACGAGGAATGCGGCGACACGTGTCTGCTGGTGCGGCGGCACCCGGCCCTCGGAATCGAGCGGTCCAAGGAGCTCACTCATTTGGGCGATCCTGCACAGGGATGGCTCGCAGATAGTCGTAGCCGGCTGGAAACGGCGTAAGCTCGCCGCCGTTGTCTTCGGGCGCGATCCAGACCGCCTTGTTGCCTTGCCAGCGCTCCGCCAGCACGTCTTCGGCGAAGCGTGCCAGCGGGTCGGCCGTCAAGGGCGGCCTTTTCCAGCGTGAACGCGCGATAGGTCGTCCAAAGCTCCGCATATTGCGTGAGCCCGTCCACCAGCACATGGGCGGGTGCATTCGTCGGCCCTCGAGCTCATAGCGTAGTCGATATGAGCCGTGGCTGAGGAAGCGCATCGCGAAACCGGCCGGTGGTCTGATGCCTCCGATCCTCAACTCGTGCTGCAGGATTCCATTGAGTTAAATCAACACTCCCATGGTCGCCCTTCCTAGCGTCCCTCCAAAATACCGCCGGGAGGACGCCGCCATGACAGCGACAAGCGCCCTGAAGCGTTGCGTTGTCGGCCTGATCTTGCTGCTGGTCGGCACGGCTCTCGCCGTCGCCCAGCCCCCACGCGGCGCTCGTCGCAAATGCAGCATGACGGTTTGAAGAGAACCTACGAGATCGCGAACTTTCGTCTCGGCGGGAAGTACGATCTGGGCGATCTCGCAAAGTGGGAGAATGACGGAGAGGGCGGTGTCACACTGGAATCGCATGCCGAGATCAACCCCTAGACGAGGTCCATCATGACGGAAACGACAAAGCTCTCGGTCGAGAAAGCGCTCGAAAAGCTGCGCGGCGACGAGCCGCCGAAATCGAAGAAGGAGCGGCGGGACGAAAAGACAGACGCGCTCAATGAGGAGATCAGCCGCATGAGGGCGCAAAGACTACGGCTCGACCGGCAGCCACGTAAGCGCGATTAAGCCCGGCGGTCCGGATGGCGCTTCAGTTCCTGGTCGGGGCACTGGTCAGCGTGATCGACATCATGATTCATGCTCTGGTGACCATTGCGGCCATCGGCGCTGCCCGCAGGGCGGGATTGCGGCACACTATGTGGCCCAGGACGCATTTGATGGCCGTAATGGTCGTAACCGCAGCGTCGCTGATGGTCGCGCATACGCTGGAGGTCCTGGTCTGGGCATTGGCCTACATGATCGTCGGCGCCGCGCCCGCCGGCAGCCACCTGCTCTATTTCGCCTTCGTCAACTACACCACGCTGGGCTATGGCGACGTTACACCGGTCGAGGCTTGGCGGCTGATCGGGCCGATGACGGCGATGAGCGGCATCCTGATGTTCGGTTGGTCGACCGCCGTCCTGTTCGAGGTGTTGCGCAAGACGCTCGAGCATCTTGCCTCGATTGCGCCGTCGGGATCGCCGTCCAGGTCTCAAGATCGAGCTAAGTCATCTGTTGGCGGTGCAACAGGATGATCTGATGCTGCTTGTTGCCGATGAAGCGCAAGTTCAAGATTGCAAGTCGAGGCCGGCGAGCCGGCTCCGGTCGCGCAACACGATCTGGCGCTGGGTGTTGCCGATGAATCCAAGAACGCCGAGGTCATGCAGCCGGGACAGCGCGCGGGACACGGTTTCCAGTGTCAGGCCGAGATAGTCGGCGATGTCGCGCCGCGACATCGGCAGCGCCATGACGCCCGCGGCCGTCAGCCGCTTGTCCATCTCGAGCAGGAACGCCGCGACCCGCTCCAGCGACGTCTTGCGTCCGAGCAGCAGCATGTGGTCTTCCGCGTGCTGGAGATTGTTCGTGGTCATGCTGAGCAGATTTCTGGCCACCATGGCATCGCTCTCGGCGACCGTCTCGAGACTTTGCCGTTTGATCAGGCGCACCGTGGTGTCCACGATCGCTTCCGTCGTGAACCGGTGGGCGCTACCGTTCTCGAGCCCGAAGATGTCGCCGGCGAGGTGGAATGCTCCAATCTGCCTGCGGCCATCCGGCAGCAGCTTGTAACTTCTTACCGCGCCAGACCTGACCTGATAGACATACTCGGCAGGCTCTTTCTCGCCGTAGATCTCGGTGCCTTTCCTGTACGAAAATTCGCTTAAATTGACGAGCGCATTTGAATCGCTGGTCATGCCGAGGTCACGAAGAGAATTTGGACGCAGTGCGGAATCCGTTGCGATGCGAACAAACATAGGCCAACTCCCCAGCTCACCGCCGAATTGGTCCGTCAAACGAAATATTTCGCAGTCGGGAATGCGCCGCGCCGTCCCACTCCCGCCGAGGTTGATGTATGACCAAGGCGGTATTTCAATCCATTGTCCCTAGGTTCATTGTACCAAGGGACAGCATGGGGGCTTGGTGCGCAGGATGAGAAGCGCTGCCGCTGCGGGGATTTGGCCCATAGCGACGCAGATAGTTGGTCCTCAAACTGTTGAGGAAGACTTTCCAGAATGAGGAGACGTCAAGGGTCCTCATTGGAATTAGGTGAGAGGTGAAGGTGCCGGGCTTGGTTCACGTGGTCGACGACGACGAGTCCTTTCGGACGGCGATCGCGCGCCGGCTGAAGCTCGCGGGCTATCAGGTCGCGACCTATGCGTCAGCACAGGAGTTGCTGGATGGCGCGCTGGATGACGAGCAGGCTGGTTGCATCCTGCTCGACGTGCGGATTCCCGGATTGAGCGGTCCCGACTTGCAGGAGCGATTGATCGCGTCCGGCCTGATGCTGCCAATCATTTTCCTGACCGGACATGCGGACACGCCGACCACGGTGCGTGCGATCAAGGCGGGGGCGGAAGATTTCCTGACCAAACCGATATCCTCCGAGCAGCTGATCGACGCGATCGAGCGCGCGTTGGCGAGTCAGCGGACGGCGCGTGCCCAGCGCAGCAGGCTCGACACCTTTCGGGCGCAACTGGCCAGGCTGACGCAGCGCGAGCGGCAGGTGTTCGATCTCATCGTGCGTGGCCGGATCAACAAGCAGATTGCGCATGAGCTCGGGACCACCGAACGCACGGTGAAGGCTCACCGCCATCAGGTGATGGAGAAGATGCAGGTTCATTCGCTTGCTGAGCTCGTTTCGATCGCGGAGCGGCTCGGAATGATCGATGTGAATGAGCATTAGCTACATTGTCATTCCGATGCGGTTCCCCACACGATGTGACTGCACCAAAGGACAATATTGAGGCGTGTTGACACTGCACGGCGTGCCGTGCCCAACATACTTGCGTCGGGTTGGCAATGCTGAGCATGCGAATCCAGTACCCAGCCCCCGTTGCCGCGCTCGCAGTTCGCTTATCTCCCGAAAAGGCAGATAGTCTTGCCGCCAGGCCAGTCCGTTTTTGTCGTCGATGACGATCTGTCCATGCGGACCAGCATGAACAGGCTGCTGCGCGGGCACGGTTTCGACGCGACACTGTTCGACTCCGCAGGGGCCTTGCTGGAGTACGGGCGATTTGACAACGCAATCTGCATCGTCCTCGACATCAATCTCGGTGGAACGTCGGGTATCGATGTGCGGCGGAAACTGGCCGAGCAGGGCGTCACTGCGCCGGTGATCTACATCACCGGCAACGACAGCCCCGCGAACCGCGCCGCGGCGCTTGCATCGGGCTGCATTGCCTATTTGATCAAGCCTTTCATGGCGCAGTCGCTGATCGAATCCGTCGAACGCGCCGGCATCCCGTAGATCCACTCGGGGCGTTATTCGTCGACATATTGCTCGAGCGTCCTGGCTGGCGCGCCCTTGTGGACGGAGCCGAATTGCGCCAGCGGAATCGAAGTCGTCAGGGCAAGGAGGTTGGAATCGACGAGTTCGAGCGTCAGCGTTTTGCCGGCCTCCATTCCCCTGATGACCTCCGGCGCCGCTACATCCGCCGCGATGCATAGATTGGTGAGACACCAATTATAGGGCACGCGGAAGGAGGCGCCTTGGTCGATGCTCAAGCTGGGTGCCTGTTGCAGGTACATGCCGACCGGCACGAACAGTTGCAGGCGGGCCGTGGCAGCGTCTTCGCGCTCGATCAGGTCGACGCGCACAGCCGTCTGTCCGGTCGCGAATTGCCCGGTGATCGAGGTCCGGCACAGCGTGGGTGCACCTCCGGCCTTGAAGCAGAGCTTCTGCCAATCGCCGTAGCTGATGTCCTTCGCTTCGCGCTGGCCACGCGTTGCGACTTCGGCCGGCTTGTCAGCCTGGGCTGTTTTTGGTGCGGCACGGCCGGGCAATGTCGTGGTCCCGGTGATGGCGATGGCAAGAAGGCCAGCAAGACAGTCACGGGCATTGAGCATGGTCACGCCTCCGGATCGGAGCGCTATTTCTGCGCATCGAGGAACTTGGTCACCAGCGGCGACCACAGCGGAATCGCGTCCGGCGAGCCGATGAAGAAATGCCCCTCGTTGCCGAATGGGGGCATCAGATGATACTCGGCCCGGCCGCCGGCGCTGATGAAGGCAGCATGCATGCGCTGCGACAGGGCGGGACCGAAGAATGTGTCATTCTCGATGTAGATCCACAGCATCGGCACGCGCGAGGTGCGGCCGAAATCCGCGGTCGCCTCGACGAGCCTGTCCGGCGCGCAATTGTTGTTCGGCTTGCCGTCCACCCGGCCGCCGCGGCCGGCGGCGAAGGCGATGATGGCCTTCACCGGCGGCGGGTTCAGGCTCGACAAGGCGATCGAGGCCCAGCCGCCGGCGGACTGCCCGACCACGATCACGTCGTCCGGGATGATGCGCTTCTCGGCCGCCATGTAGTCGATGATCCGGAGATCGACCTGGGCGACCGCGAGGCCCGCATCGTGGAAATTGGGATTGGTGCACTTGCCGACCTTCGAAAAGAACGGGCCATAAAGCGCGCGCTCGGGAATGTCGATCGCCTGTGCGCCATAACCGCTGCCGACCGGCGCCACCACGAGGTAGCCGCGCCTTGCGAACCATTTGGCAGCGTCGCGGAATTCGACCAGCGGAAAGAAGCTGCGATCGGTCGGTTTGAGCGAGACGCCGTGATTCATGATCACGAGCGGGAACGGGCCGTCGCCGACCGGACGCACCAGATAGGCGAACATCGGCAACGCTAGCGGAAGGGCCCAGATCTCTTCCTGGATGCGGACCTCGTCCTCGGCGCGCGCACGCGCGGCGAAGATGAGCAGAACGAGGAAGGCGGTCGCGAAAAACCGGAGGATCAAGCGATGCATGGTCACCTCAGGGATGCGAAGAATTCCGGCCCTGACCGATAGCCGATGGTGAATACGAACAGGCTGAACAGCACGGCCCGGAGGGTCGGCGGGAAGGTGAAACTGCCGAGCTGTCCGATCAGGACGGACACGATCAGGATGCAGGCGGTCATCCCGATCGAGAACCCATGAGTCTTCTGGCGGCCGAGAATGGTGCCGAGCGCAAATCGCCAGCAGCAGGAATGTCTCCCGTGCGGTGGTGATGATCCACCTGACGGTGTCCATGGTCGCATATCCCCCGGCGCGTTGCGCTGGATTTGATTGGCAGCGGGAGAAGATTGCTTGATCCAGATCAAGCCCCGGCGGAGGCGAGGCGATGCCTATGACATGATGAAGAGAGTTTGCGACAGCCGATATCGCCGACATGAGTACCCTCCGGCATCTTGTTCGCTCTGTGCGTGGTGTTCGGATTCGGTGCTGCCGCCGGTGCGTTCGTGACCAAGACCATCCCCTATCTCGCGCTTGGCCTTCCCGTGGTCGCGCTGTTGATCGTCTTGTTGTGCTGCGAAGTGACGTCACGTGAGCTGATCAGATGAGTTCGCCTCCCGAACCGACCTGGACGCGCTTCTTTCCGCCGGCCGGATGGCTTGGTGGTTATCGGCGCGAGTGGCTACCGTCCGACGCTGTTGCAGGCATCACGCTCGCCGCTTACGCCATCCCGGTCTCGCTCGCCTATGCCGCGCTGGCGGGCCTGCCGCCGCAGATCGGCGTCTATGGCTACATGCTCGGCGGCATCGGCTATGCGTTACTTGGAGCATCGCGGCAGCTCGCGATCGGGCCGACCTCGGCGATCTCGCTGATGATTGCAGGCACCGTCGGGATGTTGGCCGGAGGAGATGCTGTACGCTATGCCCAGATCGCAAGCCTTGCCGCCTTTGCGGTCGCGGTGCTGTGTCTGATCGCGTGGATGTTCAAGCTCAGCGTTCTGGTCCGGCTCGTCAGCGACAGCATATTGGTCGGCTTCAAGGCCGGTGCCGGGCTCACCATCATCATGAGCCAATTGCCGAGCCTGTTCGGCGTTGCCGGCGGCGGCCACAATTTCTTCGACCGGGCCGTCAAGCTGGTCGGGCAGCTTGGCGCCATCGACCCGCTCGTGCTGGCTGTCGGCGCAATCGCGCTGCTACTGCTCTTGCTCGGCGAACGGCTCCTGCCGGGCAAACCGGTCGGCATCACCATCGTCGCGCTCGCGATCACAATGGCAACTCTGCTTGGCCTCCCGGCTCTCGGTGTGCCCGTCACCGGAAAGATCCCGGAGGGCCTGCCGGCGCTCGGGATACCAACTTTCGGCCTGCTGGAATTCGACGATCTCTTTCCACTCGCGGCGGGGTGCGTGCTGCTGGCCTATATCGAGGGCGTTTCAGCCGCCCGCAGCTTCGCCGCCAAGCACGGCTATCCGCTCGACGTGCGGCAGGAGTTTTTGGGGCTGGGCGCGGCGAACCTCGCGGCGGCCCTCGGCCATGGCTATCCTGTCGCCGGCGGCTTATCGCAATCGGCCGTGAATGATAATGCCGGCGCCCGGACGCCACTTGCCCTGGTGATCTGCTCGGTGACGCTCGGGCTGTGTCTGCTGTTCTTCACGGGGCTCCTGACCAATCTGCCCAAGGCAGTGCTCGCCGCCATCGTCTTTGCCGCAGTGTACAAGCTGGTGGATGTCCGCGCGCTGCTGCGAATGTGGCAGGTTAGCCGGATTGATTTCTATGCGGCGGCGATTGCCCTGGTCGCCGTATTGCTGCTCGGCATCCTCCAGGGCGTCCTGCTGGCGGCGATCGCGTCGATCTTCCTCCTGTTGGCACGGGCTTCGAGACCGAATGTGGCGTTCCTCGGCCGTCTGCCCGGCACGGGCCGCTATTCCGACAGCGCAAGGCACGAGGGGGTCGAGCCGCTGGTCGGCATTGTCGCGTTCCGTCCCGAAGCGTCGCTGCTCTACATCAACGCCGAGACCATTCTTGATACGGTGCTGATCGCGCTCCGGACATCGCCCGACATTCGGCTGGTTGTCTGCGACCTCTCGGCGTCGCCCTATATTGATCTCGCCGGCGCGCGCATGCTGCATGAGCTCTACGACGAGCTTGCCTCGCGAAAGGTCACTTTCTGCATCGCCGGGGCGCATGCGCAGCTCCGCGACCTTCTACGTGCGGAAGGGCTGGGCGAAAAGACCGACAGTGGCCAGTGGCTGCGTTCGCTCGACGGTGTTCTCGAAGAGCAGGCCACGACCGCGCAACGGACGATCTGACCAGCGCGTTGCGTGCGAACGATCGCCGTGGTGGACGGCCTTATCAGAATGCGTCCGACCGTTGACTTGGATCAATGGAGTTCCCGGCGCCAAACTCACGATCCCGCACCATTTTGCCCCAAGGGGTCATAACGAAAGGAGAAAGAACGTCATGAGAAAATTTGCCACCGGTGCCGTCCTGGTTGCCACGCTTGCGGCATTTACCGGCTTCGCCACGCCATCGCATGCCGATACCGGCCAGGTCGCCGTCGTCTTCACCAAGGGCGGCTTCATTGTCGGCGTCGGTGGCGGGGAGGGTGTTCTCGTCTACCGCGGCAAGAAATATCCATTCACCGTCTCCGGCATGAGCGTCGGCTTGACGGTCGGCGCCTCGACCACGAAGTTCGTCGGCCGCGCCCTCAATCTGAAGGGGCCGCAGTCGATCGAAGGTTCTTACGCAGTGGGCGGTGCGGGCGGAGCCGTTGCCGCCGGCGCCGGCGCCGTTCAATTGCAGAACGGCAATGGCGTGATCCTTCAGCTCAGCGGTCCGAAGGTCGGCGCGGAAGTGTCGGCTGCGGTGGGCGGCGTCACGATCAAGTTGAAGTAAGCCCAGGACTGGTCGCGCGGGTCGCAAAAGCAAACGGGCTGCGTCACCGCGGCCCGTTTCGCATTTCAGTATCGTTCCTCGACGAACTTCAGTCCGCGCAGGCTCGCCTGGTCGTTGTAGCGTCCCTTGTGGGACCGCTTCGGCAGCTTGACCTTTGCCCGCGCGATCTTCTTGTAGGGGATCGTCCTCAGGATGTGCGAGATGACGTTGAGCCGTGCCCGCCGCTTGTCGTCGGAGCGGATCAGTCGCCATGGCGCATGCTTGGTGTCGGTCGCCTCGAACATCATGTCACGCGCGCGCGAGTAGTCGTACCAGCGCCCGAACGACTCGGTGTCCATCGGGCTAAGCTTCCACTGTCGCAGCGGATCCTCGATGCGCGCCTTGAAGCGGAGCTCCTGCTCCTCCATCCCGACCTCCAGCCAGAGCTTGATCAGGATGATGCCGGCATCCACGGCGAATTTCTCGACCTGCGGACACAATTCCAGGAAGCGCTTGTGCTCGGCTGGCGTGCAGAAGCCCATGACATATTCGACGCCGGCGCGATTGTACCAGCTGCGGTCGAAGATCACGATCTCGCCGCCGGCCGGGAATTGCTCGATGTAGCGCTGGAGGAACAGCTGAGATTTCTGCCGGTCGGACGGTGCGGGCAGGGCGCAGACGCGGAACACCCGCGGGCTCACTTTTTCGGTCAGCGCCTTGATGGTGCCTCCCTTGCCGGCGGCGTCGCGCCCTTCGAAGATGATGATCACCTTCAGTTTCTCGGCTCTCACCCAGTCCTGAAGATGGCACAGCTCGACCTGGAGCTTCTCGAGCTCCTTCTCATAGTCTTTCCGCTTCATCCGCTCCGCGGGCGCATCCTTGGCCATGCCTGTCCTTTCGCTGCTGCGCTCGGCGAGCATCAGCAATCAATCGTCCCGGGAATCAATCGTCCCACGAAATGGTCACGCCGATGTCGCCGGGCACACCGCCCGGAAAGTCGATGATCTGATAGGCGATGCGGTAGCCCCGCGGTTTCAGATAGTCGGTCCACAGCTGGTAGATCTCCTTGGGGATGCCGGTCAGGGTGTTCTCCCAGCCTTTTTCCATCTGGTTGATGGCGCGTCCCTTGTCGGTGCAGAGCGAATTGGGGAAACGATAGACCAGCACCTCCGTCAGGCCGTTTCGCACCGCGCGCTGGATGATGGTCGAGGCGAGCTTGATCTTCTCCTCCTCGCTCTTGCCGGAGGGCTTGCTCAGGCGCTCGATCAGCGCCCGCTTCTCGGCCTCAGCGGCGGCGGCGAGGCGGACATATTCGTCAGCCTTCTCGGCCTCCTTGAGGGCGGCTTCCTTGCGAATCTGGGCGGCGTTGGGAATGAGATCGTCGAGGCCGGGCATGGTGCGGCTCCTGATGATTGTGCAAATCGGCGTCCAGGGAACGCTAGGTCCGGGAGAGGGCGTTCCCTTGATTCAAATCAAGCAAACCGAAGCCTGCCTGAACACAGTGCCGTACAGGCGCATTTGACCGGGAGAGACGTTTGAGCGACCAGCTTCATCCGATGGCCCCACATCATCTTCCGTTCTATCTCGCGCCGGGGAGCGGAACCGATCCGCTCATGGTGGTGATGGGCGTATTCCTGGTCGGCACTGTGCTCTGGGTCGGTACGCTCTATTGGAAGCTGCACAGCCTGCCCGAGCGCATGGCGCATAAATCGCAAAAGCTGCAATTCGAACTCGTCGCAGTGCTCGGCCTCATTTCGCTGTTCACGCATATGCACATCTTCTGGGTCGCGGGCCTGCTGCTTGCGCTGATCGATCTGCCTGATTTTGGCACACCGCTGCGCAGCATCGCCGGGTCCGTCGAGAAGATTGCCGATGCGACGCCCGCCGCCGATGGTGGGGAAGTCCGGACAGGGATCGGGACTGAGCCACCGCCTGCGGACAAGCCGGGTCCCGCAAAGGAGAAGGAGCACAGCCATGTTTGAGCTGATGTTCTGCTCGCTGCTGACGATCCTGCCGGACTATCTGTATCGCCGTTACGTCCAGGGCAAGCGCTTCGGCAAGGAGATCACCTTCTTCTCGGTCTGGTACGAGCTCAGATGGGGCATCACCGGCTGCCTGATGCTGACGGTTTCGCTGATCACCATGATCTTCTACTTCCATCCCTCCACGTCGTCCGCGACGCTCTATTTCCGCACGGTGCCGATCCTGCCGGAGGGCTCGGGCCGTGTCGCCGACGTCAAGGTCGGCTTCAGCGAAGCCGTGAAGAAGGGCGACGTGCTGTTCACGCTCGATGCCTCGAAGCAGCAGGCCGCCTACGAGACGGCAAAGCGAAAGATCGCGGAGGTCGATGCCGCGATGCAGACCGCACAGGCGGACGTGGTCAAGGCGGAGGCGCAGCTCGGTGAAGCGAGAGCCAATTATCAGCAGGCCAAGGACGAGCTCGAGGTCAAGAGCGAGCTCCAGCGCCGCAATCCCGGCATCGTCCCGCAGCGTGACATCGACAAGCTCCAGGTGCTGGTCGATCAGCGCCAGTCGGGTATCGACGCAGCGACGGCCGCAAGGCAGTCCGCATCGCTGCAGGTCTCCACCCTGCTGCCGGCGCAGAAGGCCAGTGCGGAAGCCGCACGCGATCAGGCCCAGGTCGACCTCGACAAGACCATCGTACGTGCCGGCGTCGATGGGCGCGTCGAGCAGTTCCTGATCCGTACTGGTGACGTCGTCAATCAGCTGATGCGCCCGGCGGGCGTGCTGATTCCGGAAGGAGCCGGCCGTAAGCTGCTTCAGGCCGGTTTCGGCCAGATCGAGGCCCAGGTGATGAAGACGGGCATGGTTGCGGAGGCGACCTGCATTTCAAAGCCCTGGGTCATCATCCCGATGGTGATCACGACGGTGCAGGACTATATCGCCGCCGGGCAGTTTCGTTCCGGTGAGCAGTTGATCGAGGCGCAAAACGCCGTGCGGCCCGGCACGATCCTGGTGTTCATGGAGCCGCTGTACAAGGGCGGGCTCGACGGCGTCACGCCCGGCAGCAGTTGCATCGTTAATGCCTACACCAGCAATCACGAGGAAATCTCCGCTAAAGATACTTCGACCAGCCGGAAGATTGCCCTGCATGTCGTCGACGGCGTCGGCTTGGTCCACGCGCTCCTGCTACGCATCCAGGCGTTGCTGCTGCCGATCCAGACGCTGGTGTTGAGCGGCCATTGAGACCCAGGGATAGCGTCCTCGGGGGCTGTCGAAACCGCACAGTTACCGCTAGAATTGCAGCCAAGATCGGCTCGAAAGGCCGTCGAGGGAGCAGATGAGCGGGCGCATGGCCAGCGTTTCGGTCAGGATGTGGCCGATGGCGATCACGTGGCTTCGTCTTGGCCTGGTGCTGGTTGCCTGCGTCTTGTCCTCGCCGGCCGATGCCGCCCGGCTTGGCGAAGCACGTTACCGCGAGCTCAAGCGCGTGCTGGTGCTGCATTCCTTCGGGCGGGAATTCCGGCCCTGGAGCGAATATGCGCGTAGCATCAAGGCCGAGCTCGAGCGGCAGTCGCTCTGGCCGCTCGATGTCCAGGAGCACACTCTGCTCACTGCGCGCTTCAACAATCCGGGGCCGGAGGCACCATTCGTCGAATATCTCGGCTCGCTCTATCAGGGCGCGCAGCCCGACATCGTGCTGAGCATCGGCGCGCCCGCGGCGCGGTTCGTCCAGAAATACCGGATGAAGCTCTTTCCTGATGCTCCGATGGTGCTGAGCGCGGTCGAGCACCGCCTGGTGAACCGCGCCGACCTCACCGGAAATGACGTCGTCGTGTCGATCCGCAATGATTTCATGGCGGTGTTCGACAATATTCTCCGGCTTCTGCCGGACACCAGGGCGGCCGCGATCGTGATCGGCGCCTCGCCGCTCGAAAAGTTCTGGGTCGACGAAGTGAAACGGGAGTTGAAGCCGCTGGAGGGCCGGCTCGATCTCGTCTGGTATTCGGACCTTTCGTTCGAGCAGATATTGAAGCGTGCATCGGAACTTTCGCCTCATACCGTGTTGTTCTGGGGGTTGATGTCAGTCGACGGAGCCGGCATCGTCCACGAGGGCGACCTTGCGCTCCGCAGCCTGCACGCCGTCGCGAACGCGCCGATCTTTTCCTATCAGGAGCCGTTCTTTGGCGGCAGCACCGTCGGCGGCCCGATGCATTCGGTCGATGAAACGAGCCGCAAGACGGTGAACGCCGTGATGCGCATCCTGGGCGGCGAAAAGCCGGAGAGCATCAAGTCCGAGCCCATCGAATTTGCGCCGCCGAAATACGACTGGCGGGAGTTGCGGCGGTGGGGCATCAGCGAGAGTCGGCTGCCTCCCGGCAGCGAGGTCGTGTTTCGCGAGCCCAGCATCTGGGAGCGCTATCGTTGGCAGATGTTGTTGATCTCGGCCGTATTCCTCGTGCAGGCGGGCCTCATCAGCGGGCTGCTGCACGAGCGCCAGCGCCGCCGCGTCGCTGAGGTCGAGTCGCGCCAGCGCCTGGCCGAACTTGCTCACGCCAATCGCTATTCCGCCGTCGGCGAGTTGACGACGTCGATCGCGCACGAACTGAACCAGCCGCTCGGCTCCATCCTGACCAACGCCGAGACCGCTGAGCTCATGCTCAAGTCCGCTTCGCCCGACATCAGCGAGCTCCGTCAGATTCTCGCCGACATCAGACGCGACGACCAGCGGGCGAGCGAGGTCATCCGCAGGCTGCGCAGTGTTCTGAAGAAGACGCCATTCGAGATCAAGCAGATCGAGCTCAATGACACGGTGCGGGAAGCCATCGGTCTGGTGAGAGCCGTTGCCGATGGCCGCCGGATCACGTTGACCTACATGCCTGTTCAGGCCGATCTACCGATCAAGGGCGACCCGGTCCAGCTTCAGCAAGTGGTTCTCAACCTGATCATCAACGCGATAGATGCGATCTCCGACGCGGACGCCGGAAAACGCGAGGTCAGCGTTTCGACTGCGCGCGCCGGCAATCAGGCGGAGGTCAGGGTCACCGATACCGGGCCCGGGATTGCCGCCTCCGATCTGGCGAACGTGTTCGATCCGTTCTTCACGACAAAGCCGCAAGGTATGGGCATGGGGCTCGCGATCGCCGCGACCATCATCGAGGCACATCACGGCACGGTTGCCGCAGCGAACCAGCCGGCGGGCGGTGCGCTGTTCACGATCCGGCTTCCGATCGCTCGCTGACGGCCGCTATCTTGATCTCGATCAAACCTCGGGGTTCGGTGAGGCCTTTTCCTTTCGCGGTTGCGGGATGACCGGGAGCGGGGCGCGTGTTGGGGAGCGTAAGTGGCCATGAGACGCCGTGAGTTCATGTCGCTGCTTGGTGCGGCGGCTGCATTCCCGGGCTTGGCGAGGGCCCAGGAGAGGATGCCTTCGGTCGGCGTGCTCACCGGCAATGTCGTCGGCGATCCCGGCGCGCAGATGCGAGTTGACGCCTTTCAGCAGGGGCTCGCCGATCGCGGTTGGATCGCCAACCAGAACTATCGCCTGGAGGTGCGCTGGCCGGGTCCCAATCCCGCAAGGCAGCGCTCGGAGGCGCTCGAGCTCGTCGCCGCCGGGCCGGACGTGCTGCTCTCGACCAGTACCGGAACGACGCGGGCGCTGCGCGATGCGACGCACAGGATTCCGATCGTCTTCGTCGGGCTCTCCGATCCCGTCGGGACCGGCCTCGTCACCAATCTGGCGCGGCCGACCGGAAATCTCACCGGCTTCTCGCTCTATGAGCACTCGATGAGCGGGAAATGGCTCAGCCTGCTGAAAGACATGGTGCCGGGGATGAGCCATGCCGCGCTGCTGTTCAATCCGGAGTCCTCGCCCTATGCGCCGTATTATCTTCAGGCCGCGCATCAGATGGAAAACCGCCTCGGCCTCAAGGTCGCGGGCGCCGCCGTTCGCAGTGGCCCCGACATCGCCGGTGTGATCGAGACGGCGGCACGCACCGGCGGCGGTCTGGTCGTGCTGCCCGATGGTGGCTTCTTCGGACCCCAGAGCGCAATGACGATTGCCCTGCTGACGCAGCATCGCGTGCCGGCGATCTTCGCGGTCCGCTTCTACGCATTGAACGGCGGGCTGATGTCCTATGGCGCCGATCTCACCCAGCAGTTTCGTGACGGCGCGGGCTACGTCGATCGCGTCCTGCGCGGTTCCGAGATTCGTACCCTCCCGGTGCAATTCGCCACCAGGTTCGAGCTCGCGATCAACATGAAGGCGGCGAATGCCCTTGGGCTGGCAGTCCCGAACCGGCTGCTGATGGAGGCCGAACTGATCGAATGACGCGCGGCTCTCGCGCTGCAGCAGCCGCGACGAATTCGTTTCGTTGATCTTAATCAACAAATGTCAGTGCCCCGGCCCGATCCTCCCGTTGGAAGTCCGAGGGAGGATGTGATGTTTCGCTGCGGCAAGATCCTGATGGTGCTTGCGTTCACGATGGCGACGTCGTTCGCTGCAACGGCGCAGCCTGCCACGACACCAGCGACCCCGGCGCCGCAGGCGCAGCCGGCGAGTCCGCCTGCGCCGACGGCCGAGCTTCTGAAGCCCGAGCAACTCGAGGCCCTGGTCGCACCGATCGCGCTTTATCCCGACGAACTCCTCGCCAATGTGCTGGCCGCCTCGACCTATCCGCTGGAGGTGGTGCAGGCCGACCGCTGGCTGAAGGAGCACAAGAGCCTGAAGGGCGATGCGCTGAAGACGGAGGTCGACAAGCAAGGGTGGGACGACAGCGTCAAGGCGCTGGCCAGCACCGCGGATGTCCTGACTATGATGAGCGACCAACTCGACTGGACCAAGAAGCTCGGCGATGCCTTTCTCGCGCAGCAGCCCGACGTGATGGACGCGATCCAGCGCCTGCGCACCAAGGCCTATGACAACAAGAAGCTCGCCACCACCAAGCAGCAGAAGGTCAGCGTGCAGTCCCAGGAAGGCAAGCAGGTCGTCGTGATCCAGCAGGCCGATCCTGCGGAGATGTATGTGCCGTATTACGATCCGGCGACCGTCTATGGCAGCTGGCCCTATGCGGAGTATCCGCCGTATTACTGGGGCTATCCATCCTATATTGGCGCGGGCGTGGTCGCGGCGGGCCTCGCGTTCGGCACGGCCTGGGCAATCGGGCGCTGGGGCAATTACTGGGGCGGCGGCTGCAACTGGGGCAACCGCAACGTCTACGTCAATCATCGCACCACCAACATCGCGGGCGGCTGGCAGCACAATCCGGCGCATCGCCAGGGCGTGCGCTACAACAACGTCAACGTCCAGCAGCGCTTCGGCAACACCAACATCAAGGCCGGTGCGTCCGACCGGATGGATTTCCGCGGCCGTGACGGCAACCAAGTGCTGCGTCCTGATCAGGGCGCGCGTGACCGGGCGGGCGACCGCGCAGGAGATCGTGCCGGTGATCGGGCAGGCAATCGTGCGGGAGATCGCGCGGGTGACCGTGCCGGCAATCGCGGCGATCGGCCCGGCGGTGGCGATCGCGCTGGTGCTGGAGATCGCGCCAAGGGCGGCGGCGACCGCGCGAAAGGCAGCGGTGACCGCGCCAAGGGTGGCGGCGATCGCGCCAAGGCTGCCAACCGTGCCGGCGGCGGTGCGGCGAACCGTGGCGGCGGCAATCGCGGCGGTGCGATGAATGTCTCGTCCGGCCGCTCCGCCGCAGCGGCATCGGCGCGCGGGCGATCCAGCATGGCGAGCATGCCGCGCGGTGGTGGCGGACCGAGCATGGCCGGACGCGGCGGCGGCGGTGGCATGGCAATGCGTGGCGGCGGAGGCGGCGGCTTCCGCGGTGGAGGCGGGGGAGGCGGCCGCGGCGGCGGCGGTGGCCGGCGCTCCGATATCGCGCTGAAGCACGATGTCGTCCTGCTCGGCCATCTCGCGAGCGGCCTCGGTTATTACCGCTTCAGCTACATCGGCAGCGACAAGGCCTATGTCGGCGTGATGGCGCAGGAGGTCGAGCAGCTGATGCCTGACGCAGTGACCCGCGGCAGCGACGGCTACCTGCGTGTCTACTACGACAAGCTCGGGCTGACATTCCGCACCTACCATGATTGGCTCGCCGGCGGCGCGAAGATCCCTGCGGAGGTGACGCAATGAGTGGTCTGAAATCGTTCCGCCGCGCGGTGTTGCCGGGCCTCATCGCGCTGGCGCTGCTTGGCTCTGCGTCACAGGCGCAGCAATCCTACAAGACGCCGGAGGACGCAGCCGCAGCGCTCGCCGCCGCGGTCAAGAGCGGACCCGACGATATCCTGAAGGTGCTCGGCAGGGCCGCCGAGGACATCGTCTCCTCCGGCGATGAGGTCGCCGACAACGACATCCGCCAGCGCTTCACGTCGATGTATGACGCCAGGCACGGCATCAAGGCGGAGGGCAACAAGACCGCGACCCTGATGCTGGGACCGGACGATTTCCCGTTCCCGATTCCGCTGGTCAACACCAAGGCCGGCTGGACGTTTGATACCGACGAGGGACGGATCGAAGTGCTGCGCCGTCGCATCGGCCGCAACGAACTCGACGCGATCCAGACCGCGCTCGCGTATGTCGACGCGCAGAACGAATACGCCGACAAGGACCGCGGCGAGGGCGCGGGCGTCTACGCGCAGCGTATCGTCTCCTCGCCGGGCAAGAAGGACGGCCTGTTCTGGCGCGATGACAGCGATCCAAGCCCGCTCGGCGCGCTGGCGGCCGAGGCCTCGAAGGAAGGCTATCGCGCTGGCGATGTCGGACCGGCGCCTTATCACGGCTACTATTTCCGTATCCTGAAAGCGCAGGGCAGCGATGCGCCCGGCGGCGCTCTCAACTACGTGGTCAAGGGCAAGATGATCGGCGGCTTCGGGCTGATCGCCTGGCCTGCGGAATACGGCAATTCCGGCGTCATGACCTTCCTGGTCAACCATGCCGGCACCGTCTACCAGAAGGATCTGGGCAAGCGGACGGCCGTCATCGCCGAGCGCACCACGCTGTTCGATCCTGACCAGACCTGGAAGAAGGTCGATGCCGCAAAACCGTGAACAGGGAACGGCGTCATATCTCCCTGCGGGCCGGCTGATCGCGGTCATGCTGCTGGCGCTGGTGTTCGCTACGCCAGTCGCGCCAGCTTTCGCGCAAGCCGCCGGCCAGGTGCACGTCAGGATCGTCAAGGCGGGTCTTCTTGTCGGCGGTGGCGTCGGAAGCGGCACGCTGACCTATCGCGGCAAAGCCTATCGATTCAGGATCACGGGCATGAGCTTCGGCATCACTGCGGGTGCGACAGTCGGCCGGTTCGACGGCTGGGCGTCGGGCATCCGCGAGATCGGCGACTTCGCCGGCACCTACAGTTCCGTCGGCGGCGGCTTCGCGCTGGTCGGAGGCGTGAGCGGTGTCCACTTGCGCAACGAGAAGGGCGTGACGATCGTCATGCAGGGGCCGAAAGCGGGCCTCGAGCTTGCGGCCAATATCAGCCAGATCACGATTTCGCTGAAGTAGGCTTTCGCCGCAGGAAAGCCGTCGATGAAGCCGAGCCGGCGCCCGGCTCGTCCCGCGAACTGACAAAGAAGGACGCCGATTCACATAGCCTAATGCGCAAAGCGCGCCGAGCCGTCAGACTAGCTCTGCTGGAAAGATGAGGCTGAAGAAAACGGGGCTGTGATGGCGATGGATCGCGTCGAACAGGCCTTTGTCGCAACGGCAATCACGGGTTTCGTCGTGATGATGGCGGCAATCGTCTGGATGATGATAACTTGACGGCCGGGAGACTTCCTGATTTGCGCATTGCGCTGCCCTATGCTGCGGTGGCCCTGTGCCTGGCGGTGACTGCCTGGCTCGCTTTCGCGCATCTGTTCTGATCGGCTGCGTGCCTGCAGTTCAGTGGTCGCTGCCACCTCTCGCGCTGTCCCGGTGCGGCGGCTGGCGGCGTTCCTGCTCCAGCTCATCGCGCAGGCGTTGCGCGCTCACGAGATGGTCGCTGCTGCGCAGCAACAACATGGCCTCGCGAACCAGCTTGTGCGAATGGCTCAGCAGCTGTTTGTCGATGGCGGTATTAGGTGCATAGATCATCGAAGGTTCCTTGTGTCTTGCCGTGATTGTCTTGCCGTGATGGCGAAGGAACACGCCTCGTTGCGTGTCAAATCGCAGGATCGGCGATGAGTTCGGCCAGCTTCTGCGCCATGGCCGCGAGGTCGATCGGTTTTTCCAGCAGCGGCACGTCCTGAAATTCCGGACCGACAATGATCTTGTCATATCCCGTCGTGAACACGAAGGGCACGTTCCGCGCCTTCAGTTCGCGGGCGATCGGAAAGATCCTCTCGCTGCGGATGTTCACGTCAAGCACTGCGGCATCAAGGATGCTGCCGTCGTGCAGGATCTTGAGCGCATCCTCGAGGTGACCGACGGGACCGACGATTTCGGCACCGAGCCCGCGCAACGTATTGCGGATGTCATCGGCGAGAAAATATTCGTCCTCGACGACGAGAATGCGCCGCCCGTCCAGTTGGGTTCGTTGAGGTGACAATGTGGGCGATATCGCCATGGCGCCTCCAGCCGCTGCGAGCCATAGGAACATAAGACGGAGGCCCGCCTTGGTGCAAACGATGCAACCGAAGGTGGGTTCCATGAGCAACCGCGACATCATCGTCATCGGGGGCTCGGCCGGAGCGACCGCCCCGCTGAAGCAGATCCTCGGGCGGCTGCCAACGGATTTGCCGGCCGCCATCTTCGTGGTCCTGCACATTCCGGCGCAGGGCATCGGCATCCTATCGACGGTCGCGAGCAGTGCCGGCCCGCTTCCGGTCCGGCAGGCCCAAAACGGCATGACGATCGAGCCGGGCCATGTCTATCTGGCCGCGCCGGACCACCATCTGATGCTGTCGGAACATCAGGTTTTCCTCGGGCGCGGCCCGCGCGAGAACATGGTTCGGCCGGCGATCGACGCCTTGTTCCGCTCCGCAGCCCTTTATCACGGACCGCGTGTCGTCGGTGTGCTCCTGAGCGGCCTGTTGTCCGATGGCGCAGCCGGCCTCAATGCCATCAAACGCTGCGGCGGGATGACGGTGGTCCAGGACCCCTCGGACGCCGTCGCCAGCGATATGCCGCGAAATGCGCTCGAGGCGACCACCGTCGACCTCTGCGTTCCGGGCGCCACCATGGGCGACGTTCTGTCGGAACTCGTCAGGGAGCAGGCGGGAGTTGCCTTGCCGATTCCGCCCGAGATCAGGCTTGAGGTCGAGATCGCGACCGGCGAGCGGATCGGGAGCGACAAGCTCGTCGCGATGGCCGATCCCGTCGCGCTGACCTGTCCGGGATGTGGCGGGGTGCTTTCCGCGATCAAGGAGGCGCGCCCGATGCGTTTCCGCTGTCAGGTCGGCCATGCCTTCACTGCCGACATACTCGCCAAGGAGAAGGAAGGGCGGGTCGACGAAGCCTTGCGCGTCGCGCTGCGCATCATCGAGGAGCGGGCGGAACTGGTGCAGCGCATGGCTGCCGACGGCCGGCGCAGCGGCCGGGCCGCCATCGCCGAATTGTACGCGGCGCGGGCCGCCGAGTATCGTGAATATGCCGACATGATCCGGCGTATCGTGCTACAATCGCTCGATCCTCCGGCTCGCAAGCCCGAGGCTTGAGACCCAACCATGGCCGTCTCTTTCGCCGAGCAGCTCAATGCCGAGCAGCGCCTTCTCGTCAAGGCCGATCGGGATATCGAGGAGGGCTGGCAGCGCATCCGCGACCAGGAGGAACGGGTGCGTGAGCTGATGGCGGACGGCCACGACACGCGCCAGGCGGAACGGCTGGTCGAGCTGCTCAAGCAGACCCTGACCGAGTGGGAACGTCACCGCGTCCTGATCGAGGAGCGGGTGGCGTATCTGCGGCAGCAGGTCGATCCGGCACGGCCGGGCCGCTGACGGCTCGCCTCGGCGCCTCGAACATACAGTCGGGCTGCCGCTTCTCTCGCTGCTGCCCGCCCGACCCCGCTTGATCAGGCCCAGCGTTCATGGATGTCCGCATCGCGGTTCCGAAGCAGCGATCCACCATGGACCGGAGGGCTACAGCGATCTGCCATCGGATCAAAAGCTCTGCATGACATTTTCGCCTTTGGCCTCTTGGGGTAATATCAATTTCTGCTATTTGCAGGAACCGGGCATCCCCCGGGGCCCGCCAGCAAGCGAAAGCTACGAGAGCCATGCATGAAGTCGGCGACCAGCCGGTCGAGAGAGAGCGTCAGATCAGGTCCCCGCTGATCATCGGGGTCGGCGCCTCGCCCGGCGCACTTGACAGCATCGAGCGCTTCTTTGCCAAGCTGGCCATCGGCGCCGACCAGACCATCGTGCTGGCGCTTCAGCATCACGAGGCCTTTGATGGAGCCCGGCTGCGCCAGATCGTGCAGGGGGCGAATGGCGGCAAGGTCGCGGACGTCGGAGATGGCCAGGCGATCGAAGGCGGCACGATCTATCTGTGCCCGCCGGCGATGATCACCACCATCCAGGGCGAGCGATTCGCGATCCGCAAGGCCGAGCAGGCGCCCGGCGAGCGGGCCACGATCGACAGCTTCCTGGTGTCGCTGGCGGAAGAGCGCGCCGAACAATCGATCGGCGTCATCCTCGCCGGCACCGGCGGCGATGGTACGCTTGGCACCGCGACGCTCAAGGATCACGGTGGTCTCGCCATCGCCGAGAAGATCGTGAACCGCGAAGAGGCCGATCATCTTCTCGACGGCAACATGCCGGCGGCGATCGCCGATTACGTGCTGCCGCCCGAAGATATTCCCGAGCACATCCAGGTCTATGCCCGTCATCTGCGCCGCCTGGACGAGAAGCACGGTTTTGACGAGGTGCTCGCCGCGGCCGCGACCTCGCTGTCGCGCATCGCCGACATCCTGCGCAACAAGACCGGCAATGATTTCCACGGCTACAAGCAGAACACCTTCCTGCGCCGCGTGCAGCGGCGCATGCAGGTGGTCCAGATCGACGACATTCCCGCCTATGTCGATTTTCTCCGCAACGACAAGGACGAGGCGCAGAACCTCTTCAACGATCTCTTGATCGGCGTCACCGAGTTCTTCCGCGACAAGCGCGAGTTCGAGGTGCTCGAGGCCCAGATCATCCCGAAGATCTTCGAGGGCAAGGGCACCGGCCAGCAGGTTCGCGTTTGGGTGCTCGGCTGCGCCACCGGCGAGGAAGCCTATTCGATCGGCATTCTCCTGCGCGAGCACATGGCGACACTCGACTCCGCGCCGCAGGTCCAGATCTTCGCCACCGACATCGACGGGCGGGCGCTCGCGACCGCGCGCGTCGGCCGCTACCGCACCAACATCGAGGCCGACATGACCAGCGAGCGCCTGGCGCGTTGGTTCGTGCGCGAGGGCGACACCTATTGCGTGGTGAAGGAGCTGCGCGAGATGTGCATCTTCTCCCAGCACAACGTCATCAAGGACGCGCCGTTCTCCAAGCTCGACCTCGTCTCCTGCCGCAACCTGCTGATCTATCTCAATGCCGAATTGCAGAACCGGGTGATCCCGCTGTTCCACTTCGCGCTGCTGTCCGAGCGCTATCTCTTCCTCGGCAATTCCGAGAACGTGACGCGGCACCCGAAGCTGTTCGCACCCGTCGACCGCCGCGCCCGCATCTTCAAGAAGCTCGAGACCGGAACGCGGCTGCCGCCGGAATTTCCGATCACGACCTCGGCGGGGAGGGTGCCCGTCGAAGTGCCGACGGTTCGCTCGTTCGGCCCGGACGTCGGGCTGGAGCGCCGCGCGCAAAGGGTCGCGGAGCGCTACGCGCCCGCCTATGTCATCACCGACGACAATTTCCAGATCCTGCATTTCTCCGGGCGTACCGGGCGCTATATCGAGCCGACGGCGGGCGCCGCCACGCTCGACCTGCTCCAGCTCGTGCACCGCGATATCCGCCTGGAGCTGCGCACGGCGCTCAGCCGGGCCGCCGAGACCAACGAGCCCGCCCATGCCGAGCAGGTGCAGCTCGGGGTGAACGGTCACCGCGTCCTGGTCGACATCACCGTCGAGCCGATCCAGGACGGCGCCGGCGGCCATCGTAATTTCGTCGTCCTGTTCAAGGACGGCCCGGTCCGCACCCTCGAGGCCGATCAGAGCAATCCCAATGCGCTGGTGCGCACCGAGCATGTCGAGCGTCTCGAAAGCGAGCTGCGCGCGACGCGGGAGCGCCTCCAGGCCACCATCGAGGAGCTGGAGAGCACCAATGAAGAGCTGAAATCCTCGAACGAGGAATACCAGTCGCTCAACGAGGAGCTTCAGTCGGCGAACGAGGAGCTCGAGACTTCGCGTGAGGAGTTGCAGTCGGTCAACGAGGAGCTGACCACCGTCAATGGCGAGTTGGCGCATCGTGTCCAGGAACTGACGCGCGCCACCAGCGACCTCAAGAATTTCCTCGAGAGCACGCAGATCGCCACCGTATTCCTCGACAACGATCTGCGCGTGATGAATTTCACGCCCGCGATCACGCAGGTGCTGCATCTCGTGGAAACCGACGCCGGCCGCCCCATTGCCCACATCAAGGCGCGCATTCCGATCGAGGAGCTCTACGAGGACGTCCGCCGCGTGCTGCGAACGCTGGCGAGCGCCGAGCGCGAGTTGAGCGCGCCGGACAGCGGCACGCGTTACATCGTGCGTATCCTGCCTTATCGCAGCATCGACAATTTCATCGCCGGGGTCGTCATCACCTTCATCGACGTCACCGCGATCACCCGCGCCGAGGAGCGGCAGCGCCTGCTGCTGGCCGAGCTCCAGCATCGCGTCCGCAATACGCTTGGCGTCGTGCGCTCGATCGCCCGCCGCTCTGCGGAATCCAGCTCCACCGTGGAGGAATACGCCGCTCATCTCGACGGCCGGCTGAACGCCTTTGCGCGCACCCAGGCACTCGTGACTCGCGATCCCGAGGGCGGCGTCGACCTCGAATATCTCGTGGTCGAGGAGCTTCTCGCCTACAACGCCCGTGAGGGCGAGCAGATGCGGGTGTCCGGACCGAAGGTGCGCTTCCAGCCCAAGGCCGCGGAAACCTTCGCACTCGCGCTGCACGAGCTTGCGACCAACGCGCTGAAATACGGCGCCCTCAGCCTGCCGACCGGGCGCATCGAGGTCGCCTGGCGCCTCGATGAGATTGCGGAGCCCGCGGAGCTGGTGTTCGAATGGCGCGAGCGGGGCGGGCCGCAGGTCACGCCGCCGCCACGAAAGGGTTTTGGCACGGAGCTTCTGGAGCGTACGCTGGCGTTCGAGTTCAAGGGGCAGACCATGATGGCGTTCAATCCTGCTGGGCTGCGATGCACCATCACGCTTCCCCTCACCAAGCGCACGTTCCATACACCTGCGGTGGCTGGCTGATGACTTTGTCGACCTCCGATCGGAGCCTGGTGGAGCCGGTCTTTCGCCGGCTGAATGCGCTGAGGATCTTGTCGGCGGAAGCCCGTGCATCCCTTGAATATGCGATGCTCGAAGGTCTCGAGCGTGCCGGCTCCGGCGAGGACCTGATCTCGGAGGGGGATCCCGTCGACAGCGTCCGTGTCGTGCTGTCGGGCTGGCTCTGCCGCTACAAGACGCTCGAGGACGGCCGGCGGCAGATCGTCAATTTCGTCTTTCCGGGCGAGAGTTGCGATGCGCATGCCTATCTGCTCTCGGTCATGGACCATTCCATCGCGACGCTGACACCGGTCATCTACACTGAAATCAAGCGCACGCGTTTCGAGAGTCTGGTGGCGGCCGACCGCACGCTTGCGGAAGCGTTCTGGTGCGAGACCCTCGTCAACAACGCCGTCCAGCGCGAATGGGCCATCAATCTCGGGCGCCGCGTCGCGCTGGAGCGCGTGGCGCATCTGTTCTGCGAGATCTTCGAGCGGCTTCGTCCCGTCGGGATGGTCGACGGCAATTCCTGCCTCATGCCCATCACGCAGATGGACCTCGCCGACGCCACCGGATTGTCGGTGGTCCATCTCAACCGGACCGTCCAGGAACTGCGCGCCTCAGGCCTGATCGTGCTGCGCGAGCGCACCTTGACCATCAACGATCTCGATGCGCTCAAGGACGCGGCGCTGTTTTCGCCGAGTTATCTGCAACTGTACCGGCGGAGCTGAGCTTCGGGGTGGATGCCCCTCAAATGTTCGGGATTTCGGGGCGGGGCCGTGGAACCGGGCGCAGCCCGTGTTAAGTTCCCCAATGATGGTCGAGGATGATCCCCTGTTCTCGCGCGCCGCGGCCGCTATCGCCGAGAGCCAGACCTTGGCCACCGAGCACCAGCTCCTTCTTCAAGAGATGGCCGCCATTTACGAACAACGCATGCTGAGCGCCATGAGGGCGGCCAATCACCTCAAGCTGTCGGAACAGCAGCTGATCGAGCGCTACCGCAGGCTGGGCGGTGACGTCTTTTAAGTAACCTAAGCAAATGCCGGATGGCGATGCTGCTGCTATGACAGAAAAATGCGCGACCCGCTCTTTGCCCGCGCGACCCGCGCAATTGAGGCGAGCCGCGATCTCCGGAGCCAGCATCGACTGGTCACGGATCGGCATGACCGCGCCCTGGACGAGGCGCGCCTGGCAGTGATGGAAAGCGCCATGGTTCGTTCGGAGATCAAGGCGCACCGCGATAACCGGAAAGACTAGCACGCGTCGGCGAGTGCATCGCTTGCTCGCCTGCTGTCGTCGCAAGCAAAATCCAGCGCGGTTAACTTATTGAAATGCCGGAACCCGCTGTTGCGGCCGAAGCTACGAACACTGTCGGCCTGGGCCGTCCAGCCGGCACGAACCTGGGCCCGGCGCTCAGCCTCCCCGCCGGGCCCAATTTCCTTGTATCCGAAGTCCCTTGCGAAGGTACAATGACTGCCAAACGCAACCGCAGGAAACAGACCCAGTCGCTCCAGCAGCGGTTGGCGACATTCGCCGAAAACGCCCGCGAACGCGCGCGTAACCTGCCGCCCGGCAAGGAGCGCGAGATGCTGCTGCGACGTGCCAAGCAGAACGAGATGACCTCGAACCTGACGGACTGGCTGAGCGCGCCCGTCTATCCGAGACGAAGAGCATGACCATGCGGAGCATCAAGCACTACCGCGCTTTCCAGATCGATCCGGACGGGCACGTGTTTGGATGCATCAATCTCGCCTGCGACGATGACGAGCAGGCCAAGCGCGAGGCCGCCGCGCTCGTTCTGATCCATCGCATCGAGCTATGGCGGCTGGACCGGCGGATCGCGCAATTCGGCCTGCCGCCGGAAGATGTTCGCTGCACGGGAGCCTAGCGTTTGCGTCAGGCCTGATCTCGATGACATCGGAACGTGGATCGGTATACTGCCACCACCGACCGGAACAAGGATCAGACGATGGACGATACGATTGGCTTTCCCGACCCCGGCCTCGACCTGTCTGACGGCTTCAAGCCCCACACCTCGCATTGGGGCGTGTTTTCGGCCCGTCAAGGCGCAGCCGGGCTCGAGGTCAGGGCCTATGCGGGCGATCCCGATCCGAACGGCATCATCGACAATTTCCCCGGCGCGCTGCGGCATCAGGCGCGAATCGCCCAGCCCGCGATCCGCCGCGGCTGGCTCGAACGTGGTCCGGGCCCGGACGACCGTCGCGGCCGCGACGAGTTCGTCTCCGTGAGCTGGGAGAAGGCGCTCGATCTCCTCGGCGACGAGCTCGGCCGCATCCGCGACACGCGCGGGCCCGGCGCGGTGTTCGGCGGCTCTTATGGCTGGTCGAGCGCGGGCCGCTTCCATCACGCTCAGAGCCAGGTGCATCGCTTCCTCAACGTCGCGATGGGCGGCTATGTGCGCTCGGTGAACTCCTATTCCTCGGGCGCGTCCTCGGTGCTGCTGCCGCAGATCCTGGCGGGCTACGAGGACATCACCAAGCGCAACGTGACCTGGGAGCAGATCGCTGCCGATACCGACATCGTGCTGGCGTTCGGCGGCATGGCGCTGAAGAATTCCATGGTGGCCGGCGGCTCGATCAGCAAGCATGTCGAGCGCGGCGCCATGGAAGCGGCGCGCCGTCGCGGCTGCGAGTTCATCCTGGTCAGCCCCCTCCGCGACGATCTTCCCGTCGAGGCCGGCGCGGAATGGATGACTTGCGTGCCCGGCACCGACACCGCGCTGATGCTCGGCATCGTCCACACGCTGGTCGCAGAAGGCCTGCACGACCAGGCCTTCCTCGATCGCTACACGGAAGGGTGGCCCGTGTTCCTGCGCTATCTCACCGGCGAGAGCGACGGCCAGCCCAAGCACGCCGAATGGGCCGCCGCGATCTCAGGCGTCGAGGCAGACACGATCCGTGCGCTCGCCCGTCGCATCGCCGGAAAGCGCGCGCTGATCACCGTCTCGCATTCGCTCCAGCGCGCCGAACATGGTGAGCAGCCAGTGTGGATGGGTATGGTGCTCGCGGCAGCGCTCGGCCAGATCGGCCTTCCCGGCGGCGGCTACGCCTATTCGCTGGGAGCGATCGGCTATTACGGCCGCCGCGTCAACGACGTGCCGGGGCCGACGCTCGGGCAGGGCCGCAATGGCGTGCGCGATTTCATTCCGGTAGCGCGCATCGCCGACATGCTGCTCAATCCCGGCAGCACCTATCGCTACAATGGCGAGACGCGCACCTATCCCGACATCCGCCTCGTCTACTGGGCCGGCGGCAATCCCTTCCATCACCACCAGGACATCAACCGCCTGCGCAAGGCTTTTGCGAAAGTCGACACGCTGGTCGTGCACGAACTCGGCTGGACCGCCACCGCGCGGCACGCCGACATCGTGCTGCCGGCGACGATGACGCTCGAGCGCGAGGACATCGGCTATTCCAGCAACGATCCCTTGATGGTCGCCATGCACCGGATCGCCGAGCCGTTCGGTCTTGCGCGCGACGATTACGAGATTTTCGCCGATCTTGCCGAACGGCTCGGCGCGCGTGAACCTTTCACCGAAGGCCGCACGTCGCGGCAATGGCTGGAACATCTCTACGAGCCGACCCGCGCCTCGCTCGAGGCGCGCGGCCTCGAGGCCCCTGACTTCGACGAATTCTGGAAGCGCGGCAGCCTGGTCGTGCCGCAACAGCCTGACGACGGCGGCCGGCTGCGCAGTTTTCGCGAGGATCCGGCCGCGCATCCGCTGCCGACGCCGAGCGGCCGCATCGAGATATTTTCGCAGAAGATCGCGGGCCATGGCGATGCCGATTGTCCCGGCCATCCGGTCTGGCTCGACAAGTCCGACATGCCCAGGCGAGGGGCGCCGTGCTTCCTCGTCGCCAACCAGCCGGTGACGCGCCTGCACAGCCAGCTCGATTTCGGCGGACATTCGCTGGGAGCAAAACATCGCGGCCGCGAAGTCGCGCGCATGAATCCGCGCGATGCGACCGCGCGCGGCATCGTGGACGGCGACATCATCCGCCTGTTCAACGAACGCGGCGCGTGCCTTGCGGCAGTTCATGTCACCGACGGCATCGCGCCCGGCGTGGTGCAGCTGCCGACCGGCGCGTGGTACGACCCGATGGACCCCGAGGACGAGGCGCCGCTCTGCGTCCACGGCAATCCCAATGTGCTCACCCGCGACATCGGCACCTCGTCGTTTGCGCAAGGATGCACTGGGCAGCTGACGACGGTGGAGGTGGAGAAGTTCACCGGCAATCTGCCGCCGATCCGGGCGTTCGATCCGGTGTAGGCGCGTCGCCGGGACGTAGCCCGGATGGAGCGAAACGCAATCCGGGACCCCTCGGCCGGCACGTGGCATTCGCAGCCCACACCAAACCAATCGCCAACTACGCGGCCGCGCCCATCCAGTCGCTGTCCGCAGCAGGACGGCGCCGCGGAAGCGCTTCCGCAGCAGGCCGCACGGCCTTGGTGGTCAGGCGCCAGCGTGCCGGAGACTGGCCGCTGATGCGCTTGAACACGGTCGAAAAATGCGCCTGGGTGCTGAAGCCGACGGCAAGCGCGATCTCCGCAAGGGGCCGCTCGGTCGTCGTGAGCAAGGTCTTCGCGTACTCGACCCGGTGATTGAGCAGATATTCGCGCGGGCGGTAGCCGGTCGCGGCGCGGAACTGTGCCGCGAAATGCATCCGGGAGAGGCCTGCGACATTGGCGAGCTCGGACAGGCTGATGCAGCGATCAAAGTGATCGGCGATATACTGCTCGACGCGCCGGAGCCGCCATTTCGGCAAGGCATTGACCTTTGCGCGCGGCAGCTCGAGCCGGGTCAGATGCATCGCAAGGGTCTGGCCGATGCAGCGCGCGAACTGCTGGTCTGCGGCATCGCCACCCTCGATCAGTGCCTTGGCGAGCTCGGCGGCGAGCGGATCGCGCAGCAGGATGAGGTCATTGAGGCCCTCGGTCGCGGGCAACGCCGCCGGAAAATGATCGGACGAGATGTGGAAGTGCAGGAAAGCGCACGGCGACTGGAATTGCACGCCGAGAAGATTCGATGGTGCGCTGACATACAGCGTCCCCGCGGGCATGGTGCCGTCGAAAATGATCTGACGGCCCCGGACCAGCTTCACCCGGGCGGTCTTCAAGGCGATGCCGACGAAATATCGATCCTCCGGCGTCGTCGCTTCGTGCGACGAGATGGCCCGAGAGTCCTCCCATCGCGAAATCGTGATGTCCGTGATGGCCGCGTCCGGGCCGCGGTCGATCTTGCGCCATCCGCTTTCCCGGGCGATGGCCGGCGTCTCGTGCGAAACCTCGCGATCACGCTGGCTGGCGGGAAATTCGGTCCAGGCATGCTCCGCCTGCAAGTCAGTCAACATCGCGCGTCCTCTCCTGGCCTCGCCGCCGCTTGCAACGCTCGGCCAACTCTCAATGCTTTCCATGGTCCGAGGATAGGCGTGAGCCGGGCAAGAAGCCCGTTAGTGATGATTAGGAGGTGTTAGATTTTGTGCGCGCACATAAGGTGTGACAGCCCGCCGCAGGACGTTTGATTTTGTCCATTTTTTCAACGATTTGCGTGAATCGGTGCGGTGTGAGGACATTGCAGGACATCGCGCGGCGATCGATGTGCGGGTGTGAGGCCGGCGCGGTGCCCTGCTGGACCGCGCGTCGACGGCGGGTATAGTCGCCGCGAATTTGAACGAAGTGGCCGTCAAGATGAGTCAGAAGTGACCGAGCTCCCGGCAGGACATCGCGCCCCCCGCAGCGGCGCCGGGGCGAGCCTCGATCTCGATGCCGTTTCGTTCGGACCGTTTTCGCTGCGGTCGCGGTTGCTCGAGAGAAACGGCGCGCCGGTCAAGCTCGGCAGCCGCGCAATGGACATTCTCCGTCTGCTCCTCAGCCGCGCCGGCGAAGTGGTACCGAAGAACGAGATCCTTGCCTACGCGTGGTCCGGCCTCGCGGTCGAGGAGATCAGCCTGCGCGTCCATGTCGCCGAGCTGCGCAAGGTGCTCGGCGACGGCAAGGATGGAGCCCGCTACATCACCAACGTTCCGAGCCGGGGCTATTGCTTCGTCGCGCCCGTGCAACGTGGAGAGCGCAACGCTGCGCCGGTGCCCGCATCGCGGGTACCCGCGGCACCGCCGGCGGCCTTGCCGCATCGGCTGGACCGGATGATCGGTCGGGACGACGTGCTGCCCGAGCTGTCGGCGCGTCTGCTGAGCGACCGCTTCGTCACGCTGCGAGGACCGGGCGGCATCGGCAAGACCACGGTTGCGACCGCGCTCGCGCATGACATGTGGCAGGCATTCGAAGGCCACGTTCATTTCCTCGAATTCGGCCCGCTGAGGGACGCCACGCTGGTCGCGAGCACGGTTGCCGCCGCTCTGGGCCTCGTGGTGCATCACGATGATCCCTCCGGCAGCATCGTCAATTTTCTGCGCGCACGGCGACTACTTCTCATCCTCGACAGCTGCGAACACGTCATCGACGAGGTCGCTCGTCTGGCAGAAAACATCTATCGCGAGGCGCCGGGCATTGCCATTCTCGCCACCAGCCGCGAGTCGCTGCTGGTGGAAGGCGAGCAGATCTTCGAGCTCGTTCCGCTGGCCGGCCCGCCGCAAGGCGCTCGCCTCAGTGCAGGCGAAGTGCTGGATTACCCGGCCGCGCAGCTGTTCATCGATCGTGCCGCGGCCGCAGGCCATCGGGGCGATATCACCGATGAGGATGCCGAGGTCCTCGCCGAGATCTGCGGCAAGCTTGACGGCATTGCGCTCGCGATCGAGCTCGCCGCCGTGCGCGTCGGCGTCTACGGATTGCGGGAGATGGCCGCGCTGCTCGACTCCAGGCTCAAGCTCGAATGGCGTGGACGGCGAACGGCGCCGCCACGGCAGCAGACGCTCGGCGCGACACTCGACTGGAGCTTTGGCCTGATCGGCGACAACGAGCGGGCCGTGTTCCAGCGGCTCGCCATCTTCGCTGGCCCCTTCACGCTCAGGGGCGCAATGTCGGTCGCGGCGGACGAACGAGCGCCAGGCGATCGTGTCGCCGATGCGCTGGAGCAGCTCGTGGCCAAGTCGCTGGTGTCGGCGCAGCCCGATGGCGCATCGCGGCGCTATCGCCTGCTGGATGCCACGCGCGCCTATGCCATGCAGAAGCTGGTCGACGCAGGTGAAGCGGCCACGATCGCGCGCCGTCACACCGCATATGTTCAGCGCGCGCTCGAAGCCGGCATGGCGGAACAGGGCGGCGATCAGGCGTCCCGCCTGCAGGAGCGCGCGAGCCTGCTCGCGGATGCCCGTGCGGCGCTGGAATGGAGTTTTGCCAATGACGATGGAGCCGCCTTGCGCGTGCCGCTCGCCGGCAGTGCTGCGAGGCTGTTCGTCGAACTCAATCTGCTGAACGAGGCGCGCATCTGGTCGGGCCGCGCGCTCGCGACGCTCGACGATGCCAACCGGGGCGGCAAATGGGAACTCGAGCTCCAGTCGACGCTCGGCCACGCCTTCATGTTCACGGAGCGCAACAGCGAGCAGGCCGAGGCCGCACTCCGGCGCGGGCTGGAGATCGCGGAAGCGCTCGGCGATCACGCCAATGCGTTCAGGCTGCTGTCGCGGTTGAACATGTTCTATCGCCGCACCGGCGACTACCGGCATCTGCTGCCGACCGCACTCCAGGCCGAGCGCGTCGCCCGCCTGATCGGCGATACCGCGGGAATTGCAGGCAGCAAGGCGCTTCTCGGCGTGTCCTATCATCTTGCCGGAGACCAGGCAGCAGCGCAGGCCCATCTCGACGAGGGCGTGCGTGACGATGCCGCGCTGCGCGGGACAGAGCCCGGGCATTTCGCCTATTCACGCACGCCGCAGATTCCCCTCGCGCGCGTGTTGTGGCTGCGCGGCTTTCCCGAACGCGCGCTCGACTGCGTCCGCCCGCTCGTCGGTGCGGCTGCACCGCGCGACGTGGTGATGCATTGCATCGCGCTGTGCTGGTCATCCTCGGTGTTTGGTTGGGTCGGCGACTGGGCTGCCGTCGAGACGATGACCGCACGCCTGGCAACGCATGCGAGCGTGCACGGGCTCGGCCCCTATGAGGCCGTAGCGACCGGCTTTCGCGCGCAGACCATGATCGCCCGCGGCGAGGTGGCTGGCGGCATCGATCTGCTGCGCAGTGCGCTGCCACGCCTGCACGCGGATCGCTACGAGCTCTACGCATCTGCGTTCGCCGCAGACCTGTCGCAAGGTTTGGCGGCCCTGGGGCGATTGACGGAAGGGCTGCAGGTTCTGCACGAGACGATTGCCCGCGTCGAGCAGGGCGGTGGAGCTTTTGACATGCCCGAGCTGCTCCGCCGGCGCGGCGACCTCGAGGCGCGCACCGGTGATCTCGATGCCGCCGAGGCGAGCTTTGCCGTATCGCTCAAACTGGCCGAGCAACAGGGCGCCCTGTCCTGGCGATTGCGGACCGCGATGTCGCTTGCGGCGCTTCGGCGCCAGCAGGGCCTGCAAGATCCGTGCGACGATCTCGCCGCAACCTATGCCCGGTTCTCGGAAGGATTCGAGACCGCGGATCTGACGGCGGCGCGGCTCATGCTGGACGATGCATCTGCCTGAAAAGGCTCAGTCAAACCGGAAATCCGCGAGATCGATCGACACCATCAGCTCTTCACGCAGCGGCATCAGATCGTCGCCGCGCAGATAGATCCGCCGGCGGGTCGGGAGCGTGAAGCCGTCAACGGTGACGGGATCGAATACATAATGAGCCGCCGGAAAATTGCCGGCGATCTCGACCCGGTAGTCGTGCCGGCGCATGAGCATGTCGGGGCCAAAATAGAAATCCTGCTCGGCGCTGTGGCTTGCGATGACGGTGGGGAACGTCGCCCGCAAGCCGCGCCAGACCTCCGCGCCCTCGCGCCAGGGTGCGATCTCCCGGACCTCGAACCCGTCCAGCGCCAGCAGGAACGGCGCGGTCATGTAGGTCCAGAGCGCGTAGCCGCTGAAATAGGCGTGATGCAGCGGATCCCAATGCGTCCGCATATCGTGCCGCGCGAACGAGCCGCGCGGATCGTTGCGCACCGCGGCGATGCGACCGTCCGCGGCCACGATGGCGATCCGCTCCGGGCTGAACTCGGTGCGCTGGCCCGGCTTGCCGAACGGCTCCACGGCGGCCCGCTCGCGATGCAGCTCGATCCGCACCATGCGCGGCGCCTGGTCCTGATCGATGCCCTTCAAGACCCAGAGATCGCCGCCCGTCACGATCGTGGCGGTGAGGCGTCTGTGGGCATTCCATCGATCGAGCCCGCCATGGGCCTCGATCGCACTCGCCAGCAACGGGATCATCGGGCCATTCCCTCTCGCAGGGGTGAAGTCGCCCCGCTGGAGATACTCCCTGGTACAGACCACCGCTCGTTAAGCGTTGTTAAGTGCCGTTGGCGGGATTCATCATCGCGTCTTCTCCGAGGGATACCGCAGCGTCGAGAGGCGCCATCGCGGGCGCCTCTCGAGATGTGGCCGCATCCGGAAGTTACGAAGCCTTCGCCAGCGGCTTGCCCCTGAGGGCGGCGAGCAGGGCCTCTGCGGCCGGGCCCGACGAGTGCGGGTTCTGGCCGGTGATCAAGAGGCCGTCGCTGACGACGTGAGGAGTCCAATTGGCCTTCTTCGAGAAGATGGCGCCGAGCCGCAGCATCTCGTCCTCGACCAGGAACGGAACCACCTTGGTGAGCCCAACTGCCTCCTCCTCACCGTTGGTGAAGCCGGTGACCTCCTTGCCTTGCACCAGCGGCTTGCCGTCCGGCGTCTTGACGTGGCGCAGCGCCGCCGGAGAGTGGCAGACGATCGCGACATGCTTGCCGGCGGCAAAGAACGACTCGATCAGCTTGACCGAGTTCGGGTCTTCGGCGAGGTCCCACATCGGGCCGTGGCCACCCGGATAGAACAGCGTGTCGAAGTCCTCTTGCCTGACGCTGTCGAGGCGAACGGTCTTGTCGAGCTGGGCTTCCGCAGCGGCGTCCGCTTCGAAGCGAAGCGTCAGATCGGTGCGAGAATCGGGTTCGTTGCTCTTGGGGTCGAGCGGCGGACGGCCGCCCTTGGGCGAAGCCAGCGTGATCTCCGCGCCGGAATCCTTGAAAACGTAATAGGGGGCAGCAAGCTCTTCGAGCCAGAAGCCCGTCTTGCGTCCGGTGTTGCCGAGCTGGTCGTGGGAGGTGAGAACCATAAGAATCTTCATGACGGTCTCCTTGAGTGCGTTCACTGCAATGACGCACTCCCCCGTGGTGGAGATGCGCCGGCCTCGGTCTCGTTCGAGCACGACATTTGTTCGTTGCCCGCGAGCCCAATCTGCACCCAGGGCCGCCCGTTGGCTCGTTATGTATTGTTAGGCGTTGAGAGCAGTGACCGGTTGCCTGCTCTCGCGCGTCGCCGCTACTCGAACACGGCGTCGAAGATCTCGACGTCCATCAGCACGGGCTTGGCGATCACGGTTCCGTCCGGCCGCAACGTTTGTGCGCGCCGCAGCGTCGGCACGACGATGCCGCCGAAATTGTCGTGGGCCCAGGAGTGATGCGCGACCTTCGTTCCGAAGAGATCGTGATCCGTCCGCCGTTGCTGGGCATTCTCATCGAAGTAGAAGATCTGCTCGGGGGCGAGCGTGATCAGGTGTGGCGGGAACTGCGCCCGCAGTCGCCGCCAGGTGTCGGCGTTCTCGCGCCATGGAGTGAGCTCCTCCGTGACGACGTCGGGATGGGCGAGCATGAATGGGTTGGTCAGATAATTCCAGATCGCAACGCCGCAGAAGAAGACGAGGTGAAGTTCGTCCGCCAGCGTAGGAGAGCCGGTCTCGGGAAACGCAAGGCTCGGGTTGTTCCAGGTGCGCAGGACCTCGCCCTCGAGACTCTCAATCGTGATCGCGTCGGGCTGAAAGCAGCCGGAGTGTTCGCCCCCGGTGATGCCGGTGAAGCGGACCGACTGGGTGCGGGTCGAGCCCTCCGCCGTCACGTCCTTGAATTCGCTGGCATGTCCGGCGCTGGAGAACAGCGAGCCGCCGACGGAAAGGTGGAGCGTGAACCGGTTCAAGCTATTCCAGCGGGCCATACCGCCGCTGGCATCAATCACATCGTCAAGAAGCGCCATATCCCGCCATGTCCACCGTGAAGCGTCACCACCATGGCGGGGCGGGTGCGGCTTGGCATGTTAGAAGTTGTTAGGAATTGCGAGCAGGTGTTTTGGTGGTATCTCGTTGAAGATACTGTCAATTCAGCGCGCTCAGGAGCTCCCTGGCGGCCACGAGATCGCGGCTCTGGAGGCCTTCCTGGTAGCGCGCGACGAGCGGGGCGAGCAGGGCGCGTGCTTCGTCCGCTTGTCCGGCCTGGCGCCAGACCCGGCCGAGGCTGATCGCCCCGCGCAATTCCCAGCCGAGCGCACTCTGCCGGCGCGACAGATCGAGCGATTTCCGGAAGCAGCTCATGGCCTCCGCGGCGTTGCCCGAGCGGACGAGGATGTCGCCTTTGACCCGGAGCATCTCCGGCATGTCGAAGGATTCGCCATGATCGGGAATCTGCGCAATGGCCTCGTTGATCGTGCGCAAGGCCTCGTCCGGCTGGTTCTCCGCCACGAGGCCCTCCGCCAGCACCGTCGCAAACACCGTCGTCATGATCCGGTGCCGCGTCGCGTACAGCGTGGCCTGGCTGCGGCGAAGATGCTCGATCCCGCCGGCGATGTCGCCGCGGCGAAGCATGAGTTCGCCCTTCTGGCCGATGCCGACGGCGTGATAGGGACCGAGGAAGTGCCGCGCCGAGTGGTCGATCAACCGCTCGATCAGGATTTCGGCGTTGGCCCAGTCGCCGACCCAGAGGAATACGTAGATCGTCCAGATCAGGGAGATGCCGAGGGTGAGCGGCTGTTCGAGCAGCTCGGCCTCGCGAACGGTGTATCTCGCGGCCTCGATCGCGCGATCGGGCTGGCCGGTGAGCCAGAGCCCGCGCGCCAGAGCGACCAGCGCCACAATGCGGTCGTCATAGCCGAGATGCCCGATGTTCAGCCGCTGCGAGCCGGGATTGTGCACCATCGCGCTCTCGCAGAACTGCACGGCCTTGTCCTGATTGCCGATCAGATGGTGCGCGACGCCCAGCATCCATTCCACGTTCAGCGCGGCGGCTGGATCATTCAGCTTGCGCGCAACGCTCTCGCCCTGCTCGCCGGTGCCGAGCGCGCCATGAAAGTCCCCGACCCGGGTCAAGTAGATGTGCAAACCGCGCAGCAGCCAGAGCTGCCAGTGCGAATCCTCGAGCTCCTGTGCAAGCTGAAGGCTGCGCGTGAACGCCGACCGGACCGCCTCAGTATTGCCTTGCGTGAACATCACGGAGACGCCGAGCGCGGCCTGAAGCGTCATCTCCTGACGGCTGTTCAATGGGGGCGCATCGGATGCGGTCAGTGCCTGCTGCGTCCAGCGAAAACACTCCGTCAGCAATGTCAGCTCGAGGAAGAACTGCGCAGCAGAGGCCGCGAGGTCCACGCCGATCGCCCGGTCGCCACTGTCGGAAAAGCTCCAGGTCAGCGCGGCCCTGACGTTGGGCAGACGGTCGGCATAGGGCAGGAAGCCGCCCGCGGTCTGCATGCCCGTGGATTTGAGTGCGATGTCGCGCAGGAGGTCGCGGAAATATTCGGCGTGCGCGCGCGCAACGCGGGTCGCTTCGCCGTTCTCGACGAGCTTCTCGCCGAGGAAGGCGCGGGTGGTGTCGAGCAGACGATAGCGCAGCCGCCGCTCCGCAGGCGAGGTTGCGATCAGTGATTTGGAGAGCAGGTTCGAGATCGCCTCGACCGCCTCGGGTTCGCCGATACCCTGGCTGGACGCGACGGCGAGCGCGGCCTCCAGCGTGAATGGCCCGACGAACACCGACAATCCACGCAGCGTTGCGCTTTCGGCTGCCGGCAGCAAATCATAGCTCCAGGCAAGCGCCGCGCTCAGGGTCTGGTGCCGCGGGATTGCGGTGCGGCGCCCCCGCCACAGCAGCGAGAAGCGGCTGTCGAGCAGCGAGGCAGTGCCGGCAATGCCATAGGCGTTGACGCGTCCGGCGGCGAGCTCGATCGCGAGCGCGATGCCATCCAGTCGCCGGCAGATCTCGGCAACAAGCGGTGCATCCTCTTCGCTGAGTTCGAAGTCGCCGAGGCTCTCGGCAATGCGTTCGACGAAGAGCTGGCTTGCAGGATATGCAAGGATGTCGGCGATGCCGAGCCCGTCGCGCTGCGGCGGGCAATCCAGCGGAAACAGCCGATGGACGCGTTCGCCTTCGGTGCGGAAGGATTCGCGGCTGGTGGCGAGAACGTGCAGCTCCGGCGCTTCCTGGACGATGTGCTCGGCCAGAGGCGCGAGCTCGTCGATGATGTGCTCGCAGCTGTCGAAGATCAGCAGCGTTCGCCGGTTGCGCAGGAACGTCAGCAGGCCCGGCATCGGGTCCTCGGAATTGACGGTCAGCCCGAGCGCGGCGGCGATGGTGCCGGGAACGAGCCTGGCGTCCGTCAGCGCGCCGAAATCAACGAAGCTGACCTGGCCGTCGAAGGCCTGGAGTTCGCCATGCGCGACCGCGAGCGCGACCGAGGTCTTGCCGATCCCGCCGGGGCCGACAATCGTCACGAAACGATGCTGCGCAAGCTCGGTGGAAATGCGTTCGACCGCGTCGTCTCGTCCGATCATCCGGGCAAGCGGTGAGGGGAGCGCGTGAGGCGACGGGACGGCCGGGCCTGTCCGCTGCTCCGAGGCCCGGATCAGCGGGGCTGCGAAGCAATAGCCACGGCCGGGCACGTTGACGACATAGCGGGAGCCTTCGCCGGCATCGCCCAGGGCCTTGCGCAGCGTCGTGATGTGGAAGCGCAGGCTGCCCTCGTCGACGGTTACATCGGCCCACACGCGCTTGATCAACTCACGCTTGTCGATGACCTCACCCGCGCGTTCGGCGAGAAAAATGAGAATGTCGAGTGCGCGGCCGCCGAGGTGAAGCGGAGCCCCGTCCTTCTCGAGCAGGCGTGACTTGGGGGACAACCGGAATGGCCCGAAGGAAATCGCCGCATCCTGGTCGTTCGTGTCCGGCACGGGCCAATGATTCCAGTGGGCTGTTGTTTGCATTCTGATCTAGCAGAACGAGGTCGTGAGTAAACTAACCGAAAGTGGCGAAATCGCGCGGCAATCGGCCGACTGTGCCGGGACTATCCGTCACAAATTTTGCTCAAACGCGAGCGGCTTGTGAAGCGATCGGGACGACTCGTCAGCGTCCTTGACCGTTGAGGACAGTCCGGCCGCCACGCATGGCGACGCCGGCGATCATAACAGAATCTTGCAACGTCTAACGAGCCAAACGCGCGCGGTGCATCCAGTATAGGCTTCGAGTTAGGTTCGATGTCCAACGGGGAGGCAATCATGTCCGCTATCGGCTTAGGGACGAGCGACGACGTCGTTCGATCGCAATATGTGGCGAGTCTTGACGATCAGTCGCGTGATTGGGAACTCGTGCTGCGGGAATCCCACCACCGGATGAAGAACACGCTGACGCTGCTGGGTGCGTCAGTCCGTCGCGATTTTACGCGGGCAGGTCCCAGGGACGTCTCGGTTGCGGTGGACCGGTTCGAGCGGCGCATCGTCGCGTTCGGCAGGCTCTATCAACTTTTGTCTGATAGCGACAATCTGTCCGCCGTCTCCGTCGAGGCCTTCTTCGAAAACCTGTGCGAAGCGATCTCCGAGGCCGTGCTGCAGCCGGCGGGGATCCGCTGCGAGGCTGCGATCGAAAGCGGCACGCTGCCGGCCTCGCAGTGTCATCGGCTCGCGTTGATGCTGACCGAGCTCGTCACGAACGCGGCCAAGCATGCCTTCCCGAACAAGAGCGATGCGCTGATCCGCATCGAAATTGCCAGCCGCGACGGCGCCTGGCTCTGCACGGTGGCCGACAACGGCATCGGGGCGACCGCTCCGCTTCAGGGGACGGGTAGCCGTATCCTCGAAGGGCTCGCACGCAGCATCGACGCACGGTTGCAGGGCGAGGCGGGGCAGGGCGGCACGCGGGTGACGATCGTGATGCCCGCCGCCGCTTGACGGTCTCTCAATTTCAACTCAGGGAGTTCGACATGGCCACACTCGAAATCGACCGCGACGCCGCGGTCAAGTCTTCGACATCGCCTAGTGTTGATCTGAAGCTCGAGGTCGTCGTCATCCCCGTGTCCGATGTCGACCGCGCCAAGGCCTTCTATGCGCTGCTCGGCTGGCGCTTGGACGCCGATTTTGCCTCAGCTGACGAATGGCGCGTGATCCAGTTCACGCCGCCCGGCTCGGCCTGTTCGGTGATTTTTGGCAGGAACGTCACGCCGGCAGCGCCCGGTTCTGCGCGCGGCCTGTATCTGATCGTCTCTGATCTGGAGGCAGCCCGACGGAATTTACTCGACCGCGGCATCGCGGTGAGCGAGCCATTCCATGGTGCCGGCGACGTTCACGCCGGGCGCGACGAGCCGTATCTGTTCGGCAACGTTCGCGTGAGCGGTGCTGACCCGAAGCGCGGCAGCTACAGCTCGTTCGCCTCGTTCTGCGATCCCGACGGCAACGGCTGGCTGTTCCAGGAGGTCACCACGCGACTGCCGGGGCGCATCGCGGGCGACGGCACGACATTCGCTTCGCAGGCTGAGCTGGCCGCGGCCATGCGCCGCGCGGCGGCAGCACATGGCGAGCACGAGACGCGGACCGGGGGGCACGACGAGAACTGGGCCGATTGGTACGCCGATTACATCGTTCGTGAGCAGGCGGGTCAGCCGCTGCCATCCTGAGTTCGACAGCACGAACGCTTCGACTGATGCAGGCCGGCACGGCGCGCGATGACCGAGTTCATCGCGCGCCGCGTCGTTTTCGCCGCGCGCATCGCGGGCCACCGACCGCGCTCTATCGGTGTTGGGCGGCTCGCAACGGCTAACGCAGCCTAACAATGCATAACGAGCCGATTGCGCATGTCCGCGTCAATCTCTCTCCACGACGAAACGACGCGTCGAGTTCAAGTCGGTCAGCGTCACCGACCAAAGCAAGGGAGATTTTAATGACCACGCCAGCACGTGCCGACATCCTCAACCCCGATCGCCGCCAATTGCTGAGCCAGGCTGCGATGACCGCGGTTGCCGCCAGCGTATCGAGCCTCTTGCCGCTGCGTCCGGCGAAGGCCGCAGCGAGCGGCGCGATCCGCCCCTTCCGCGTCAACGTGCCCGTGGAGGATCTGCTTGACCTCCGTCGCCGTCTCGCTACGACGCGTTGGCCAGATCGCGAGATCGTCGCCGACCAGTCGCAGGGCGTGCAGCTGACGACGGTGCAGCAGCTCGTGCGCTACTGGCAGAGCGACTATGACTGGCGCAAGATGGAAGCGCGGCTGAACGCCTTGCCGCAATTCGTCACCGAGATCGACGGCGTCGACATCCACTTCATTCACGTCCGCTCCCGCCACGACAATGCGCTGCCGATGATCGTCACGCATGGCTGGCCCGGATCGATCATCGAACAGATGAAGATCGTCGGCCCGCTCACCGATCCGACCGCGCACGGCGCGAAGGCCGCGGACGCCTTCGATCTGGTGATCCCCTCGCTGCCCGGCCACGGCTTCTCCGGCAAGCCGACGGTGCTGGGCTGGGATCCCCAGCGCATCGCGCGCGCCTGGATCGTGCTGATGAAACGACTCGGCTACGGCCGTTACGTGGCGCAAGGCGGCGATTGGGGCAATGCCGTGACGGAGCAGATGGCGGTGATCGCGCCGCCGGAGCTGCTCGGCATTCACACCAACATGCCTGCCACCGTTCCCGATGACGTCGCCAAGGCGCTGCAGCCCGGCGGAACGCGGCCGTCCAATCTCTCGGCCGACGAGCGCATTGCCTACGACCAGCTCGACGACTTCTACAAGCACGGTCTCGGCTATGCGATCGAGATGTCGAACCGGCCGCAGACGCTCTATGGCCTCGTGGACTCGCCGGCGGGTCTGGCGTCCTGGATGCTCGATCATGATGCGCGCAGCGCCGCGATGATCGCGCGCGTCTTCGACGGCAAAACAGAGGGGCTATCGCGGGACGATGTGATCGACAACATCACGCTCTACTGGCTCACCAACACGGCGGTGTCATCGGCCCGGCTGTACTGGGAGAACAAGCTGGTGTTCTTCGAGCCCAAGCACATCAGGATCCCGGTCGCCGTCAGCGTCTTCCCCGATGAGATCTACGCCGCGCCGCGCAGCTGGGCCGAGAAAGCCTATCCGAAGCTGATGCACTACAACCGCCTCGACAAGGGCGGTCACTTCGCGGCCTGGGAGCAGCCCGCGCTGTTCTCTGCGGAAATGCGTACCGCATTCCGCCCGCTACGCCAGTCGATCTGATTTCCGCACATATCAGGAGTGAAACCATGAAAAGCCCCGAACGCACCTTCACCACCGAAGACATCCACCTGGAGCGCCGCCTGCCGTCATATTGGCGTGTCACCTTCGACATGCCGCCGGTCAACATCTTCGGACCGAAGCATCTGCCGCAGCTGGACGGCATCATCACTGAGATCGAGACCGATCCGGACGTGAAGGTCGTGGTGTTCGACAGCGCCGTCGAAGGCTTCTTCATCACGCATTACGATTTTCTCGCGCCGCTGGAGGAGTCGCTGAAAGTCCCACCCGGACCGACAGGTCTCCAGGCGTTGCCCGACATGCTGGTGCGCCTCAGCCGCGCCCCGGTCGTGTCCATCGCCTCGATCCGGGGCCGTGCGACCGGGGTCGGCAGCGAGGTCGCGCTCGCCAGCGACATGCGTTTTGCCAGCCGCGAGAAAGCGATCCTGTCGCAATGGGAGGTCGGCGCGGGCCTCGTGCCCGGCGGCGGACCGATGGCGCGGCTGCCGCGCCTAATGGGCCGCGGCCGTGCGCTCGAAGTGCTGCTCGGCGCCGACGATATCCACGGCGACCTCGCCGAACGTTACGGCTATGTCAACCGGTCGCTGCCGGACGCCGAGCTCGACGCTTTCGTCGAGGCGCTGGCGATGCGCATCGCGTCGTTCGACAAGGAGGCCATCGCCGAGACCAAGCGTCTCGTCGATGTCGCAAGCCTGCCGCCGGATGACGAGATCAAGCCGGAATGGGACGCGTTCCTTGCCGCGCTCGGCCGTCCCGCGAGCCAGACCCGGATCAAGACGCTGATGGCGCACGGCTTCCATCGTGCCGGCGACGTCGAGAACCGGCTGGGCTTCCACGTCGGACAGATCGGAAGCTGACGGAACCGCTGCGGCGTTCGGCCGGTTGGAATGGCGACAGGCGGTCGTGCCAATGTCGCCTTCCTCCGGTACCGAGCGCCGGTGCTTGAAAACAAACAAGGAGAACCGAGATGATCCGCAAGGCAAAAGCAGTCTGGAAGGGCACCGGCCGCGACGGCACCGGGCATCTGTCGAGTGAGTCAGGCGTGCTCGCTGACACGCTCTATTCGTTCAAGACCCGTTTCGAGAACGAGAAGGGGACCAATCCCGAGGAGTTGATCGCGGCAGCCCATGCCGGCTGCTTTACGATGGCGCTGGCCTTCGGCCTTCAGATGGCGGGTTTCACGCCGGACGAACTCTCGACGGAAGCGGCCGTCACGCTCGAGCCCGAGGGCAAGGGCTTCAAGATCAGCAAATCCGCGCTCACCTTGCGCGCCAAGGTGCCGAACCTCGACGACGCCGGTTTCGCCAAGATCGCGGGCGAGGCCAAGAAGAGCTGTCCGGTGTCAAAGGTGCTCAACGCCGAGATCTCGCTCGACGCCAAGCTGACTTGATCAAACGCAGGGAGCGGTACCATGCCTCGCCAACATCAGCCGGATGAAGACAGGTTCCGAGCGATCCTGCCGGAGGACATAGCGTGGCAGCCGTTTCCCGCCTTTCCGCCGGAAGCGCGGCTGGCCGTCATGGTCGGCCACCCCAGTGAACCCGGACCTTACGTGGTCCGGGTGAAGGTGCCCGGCGGGACCAGGCTGATGCCGCACAAGCATCCGGAGGACCGCATCTACACGGTTATGTTCGGTGTGTTTTACATCGGGCTCGGGGAGAGCTTTGATGGCGATTTGGTGAAAGCCTATCCGCCGGGCAGTGTCATTGTCCTGCCCGGCGAGACCTGGCATTTTCACTGGGCGAAGTCCGGCGAATACGTCACGCAGGTCTCGGCCATCGGGCCGCTGGGCCTCGAATATCATGATGACCACGACGATCCGCGCTTGCATCCGGCTGCGGACAAGCGCTGAGTATCGCGACGAAAACGAATGGAGCATCAGATGAGTACAGAGCGCGCAGTATTGGCCGGAGGCTGCTTCTGGGGCATGCAGGATCTCATCCGCAAGCAGCCGGGCGTGATTTCCACCCGCGTCGGCTACACCGGGGGGCACGTGAAGAACGCCACCTACCGCAATCACGAAGGCCACGCCGAGGCGATCGAGATCATTTTCAATCCGGCGAAGACGAGCTTCCGAACCATGCTGGAGTTCTTCTTCCAGATCCATGACCCCACCACGCTCAACCGCCAGGGCAATGATCTCGGCACGAGCTACCGTTCGGCGATCTTCACCACGAGTGACGAGCAGAAGCGGATTGCCGAGGACACCATCGCCGACGTCGAGGCATCGGGCCTTTGGCCCGGCAAGGTGGTGACCGAGGTCGCGTCGGTCGGCAAGTTCTGGGAAGCCGAGCCGGAGCATCAGGATTATCTCGTACGTTATCCCGACGGCTACACCTGCCACTTCATCCGGCCCGACTGGAAGCTGCCGCGGCGTGCGGCCGCCGTGGGAGGCTAGGCGGATTGTCGTAGACGGCCGCCGAGAACTTTTTGACGAGGAGTGCACATGTGCGAACTCCGCTTATCGTACGAAAGTGTCTCGCGGCTCAATGCGGCTCTAGCCGGCGTCCGCAAATCACATTCACAGCCTTACGGGCAATCTCCCTCAAATCAGTGCGGCGCGCTCCGGCGCGCGCGCGAATGGCGATGGTATGCATTGTGGCTGAAGCGAGGATCGCGAGCCCGGCGGGATCCGCTTCGCGATTCAGCTCACCGTTGTCCTGTGCGAGACGGAAGCGGGCTTCGAAATCGGCATCCATCATGCGCAATCCCGCCGCAACACTGTTCCGGATCGCCGCATCTTCCGCAACTTCGGTCACCGCAGTCCCGACCACGAAGCAGCCGCGTGCGGCTCCCTTGCCGGAAAAATAGATCGACAGTGCCGCGTCATAGGCAAGCATCAGTGCTTCGTCCAAGGGATGGTCCCCGGCGAGTGCCTCGCGTGTCGCTGCAAGGCTGATCTCCCAGTAGCGCTCCAGCGCCTCAAGATAGAGCGCGTGCTTATTGCCGAACACCGCATAGAGGCTCGGCGGGCTCATGCCTGTTGCGGCCGCGACCTTGTCTAGCGACGTGCCGGAGTAACCGGTTCTCCAGAACGTCTCCGTTGCCCGTTTGAGAGCGGTTTCTGCATCGTAGGCGGGGGGCCGTCCCCGGCGTGCCGGACCCGTCTCGGTCTTCTTGCGTGCCATATCCTTGGAACCTCGCTTGCCCGATCCGTAAATATATTTGTATTAATCGTTATAAAAATCAATAGCCGGCATCTTGATCGTCGCACCGGAGTACAATATTTGTAACGAACGTTATTAAATGAAAGCGAGACAGTCCAATGCGCTTCAGTTTCGCGCCAATCGCCGGCTGGCTGGGCGATCGAAAGAGTTTCCGCGGCAGCGAGGCTGCAGCGCAACGGAGTGGAGCGGAGCTTGTTGACCGACTGCGCCGGCCCCTGATGCTTGCTTTGCCTGCCGCGGTGGCCGTGCTCGGGGCCGTTATTTATTTGGCCCAGGAGCAATATGTCTCGACCGACGACGCATTTGTCCGCGCCGCCAAAGTGACTATCAACGCGCGGGTTTCCGGCCAGGCGGTCGAGATTGCCGTGCGCGACAACGATCGCGTTCGCCAGGGGCAGGTCCTGTTCCGCATCGATCCGGAGCCCTACCAGATCGCCGTCGACCAGGCCGAGGCCCGGCTCGGCAGCGCGCGGCTGCAGATCGAATCGCTCAAGGCGACCTACCGTCAGCAGCAGGCAGAACTGCAATCGGCGAGAGAGACGGCTATCTTCAACGAACGCGAGTTCGACCGCAAGAAGATGTTGGTCGCGTCCGATTTCACGCCGCGTGCGGTCTATGAACGGGCCGAGACGGATCTCAAGGTTGCTCGCCAGCGCATCGCGTCGGTCGAACAGCAGATCGCCAATACCATCGTCGCCCTGAACGGCGATCCGGATGGCGGTGTCGATCGACACCCGACCGTTCGCGCAGCGAAAGCGCAGCTCGATCGTGCGCAGCTCGATCTCTCCTATGCCACCGTGATGGCGCCGGACGACGGTATCGTGACCAAGGTCGACGACCTCCGGGTCGGAAGCTTCGTCAACGCGGGGGCACCCACGTTCACGCTGATGTCGAGCCGGGACGTCTGGATCGAGGCGAATTTTCGGGAGACCGGCCTGACCCACATGCGTACGGGCCAGGAGGCGAAGATTGACGTCGACGCCTATCCGGACCGCAAGTTCACGGCGCACATCGTCAGCATGAGCCCGGGTACGGGCTCCGACTTCTCGCTTTTGCCGCCGGAGAATGCGACCGGGAATTGGGTCAAGGTCGTCCAGCGGCTGCCGGTGCGCCTGGAGTTCGATGAGTGCGATCCGAACCGGCCGCTGTTCTCGGGCATCAGCGTGACGGCGCGGGTCGACACCGGCCATCGCCGCAGTTGGCTGCGTCTATTCCGGCCCGCTTTTGCGACGGAGGGCAAATGAGCACGATCGCCCCATCCGCCGAAGCGTCCAGCGGTCATCACGCGATTTCCGCGGCGGCACTCCTGGCGACCTATATGCAGGCCGTCAATATCTCCGTGCCGAACGCCGCGCTGCCGCACATTCAGGCGGCGCTCTCGATGGCTAATGACGAGGTCGGCTGGGTTTTCTCCTCCTATATCGCGGCGAGTGCCGTGACCATGTCGATCACGCAGTGGCTCGCGGGCCGCTACGGCAGGAAGGCGGTCTATCAGGCAGCTATCGCGATCTTTGTGTTAGGTCTTGTCCTTGACACGATGGCGACGACGTCAATCCAGTTCGTGCTTGTCCGGATTCTCCAGGGGGCGGCGAGCGGGCCGCTCGCGCCGCTGTCGCTGGCGATCCTGCTCGAGGTGACACCGGCTGCGCGACATGCGCGCATGAGCCTGGCGTGGACCGTCTGCTCCTTGCTCGGCATCAGCACCGGTCCTGCCATTGGCGGCTGGCTCAGCGAATATTATGGCTGGCCGTCGATCTTCTATTTCAGCCTGCCGATGGCGGGATTCATAGTCCTGACGATGACCGTGCTGCTGAGCAAGAAGAGGGCGACGCGAAGTCAGTCCTTCGACTTTTTCGGCCTGATTACGTTCTCGGCCGGCATGATCGGTCTGCAAATGTTGCTCGACCGCGGCGAACGTCTGGAATGGTTTGTTTCGACGGAAATCTGGCTGGAAGCAGGTGCGTCCGTGCTGGGTTTCTATCTCTTCATCGTGCACGTCATGACGACGAAGGAGCATTTTCTCCGCACGGCCCTGTTCAGGGATCGCAATCTCGTTCTCTCGACGATCATCTCCTTCGCGCTTGGTTTCGTCCTGCTGCCGACCCTGGCCTTGACGTCCCCGATGCTGGAGGAATTGCTCAACTACCCGGTCGACACCACCGGCTACATGACCGTTCCGCGCGGCGTGGCGCTCGTCGTAGCGCTGGTGTTGACGAATCTGGTTCCGGCGCAGACCGACTACCGGCCATTCCTGATGGGTGGCATGGCGTTGGTGGTTTATGCCAATTGGCTGATGCTCGGCTATTCGCCGGCGATGGACTGGCGGCCGGTGGTCGAGACCGGTCTGCTCCAGGGCACCGGCCTCGGCATGCTGATGCCAGCGCTCGCCAGGGCCGCGTTCGGCACGCTGGATCCGAAGCTCCGTCCGGAAGGCAGTGCGCTGATAGGCCTGTCGCGCCTCTACGGCAGCACGATCGGCATCGCGGTGGTCCAGATATTCTTCTACGCCAACACACAGGCCGTGCACGTCGCGCTCGCAAAGAACCTCACGCCTTACCGGGTGGCCGCTTACGTCGGGGGGGCTATCCGGAAGCCGGACCTCGCCGCGCTCAATGGGATGGTGACGCACCAGGCGGCGACTGTCGCCGTCATCGACCAGTTCGAGATCCTGATGTTCGCCATGCTCGTCGTGAGCCCTCTCGTGCTCTTCCTGCGCAAACCGCGGCCGGCCAGGTGACGCGGAAGAGTCGTGAAATGACATCGCATCGGCAACTCGCTCGCTTTTCCGTCCGCTTGTGCGACGGCCGGCGGCAAACAAGGGAGTATGAGCATGACGACGTCCGATACGCTTCGCTATACACGGATACCCACCCATGGGGCCGGGACCATCCCTGCTGTCGGGTTTGGCACACTTATTCCGGATCCTGCCATGACCAGGCAGGTCGTTCGAGCTGCGTTGGAAGCGGGTTTTCGACATCTCGATTGTGCGGAGCGCTACCGCAACGAAGAGGCTGTTGGCGATGCGCTGCAGGAGGCGTTCAAGGCGGGGAAGCTTCAGCGCAAGGATATGTTCGTTACGACGAAGCTATGGAATACCAATCATCGGCCGGAGCGGGTCAAGCCTGCCTTCGATGCGAGCCGCCGGAGGCTGCAGCTCGACGATATCGATTGCTACATCATTCATACGCCCTTTGCCTTTCAGCCCGGTGACGAGCAGGACCCGAGGGATGAGCGCGGTCAGGTCATCTATGATTCAGGAGTTACGCTGGTCGAGACATGGCAGGCGCTGGAGCGCCTCGTCGACGAGGGGCACTGCAAGTCAATCGGCCTGTCAGACATCACCTTGGCGAAGTTGCGCGAGATCGTTGCTGTCGCGCGGATCAGGCCTGCCATGGTGCAGGTCGAATCACATCCGTATCTTCCCGAATGGGATCTGCTCGACTTCTGTCGAGAGCACGGAATTGTTCTGCAGGCGTTTGCAGCGCTTGGACACGCCATGAAGCCGAACCTCCTGGCCGACCCGGTGATCACGTCCATCGCAGAGCGCCTCCACAAGACGCCGGCTCAAGTCGCACTGGCCTGGGCCGTTCAGCGTGGCGCGGCGTTCCTGACAACCTCGACCAATGCTCGGCGCATCCAGGAGAATTTTGATATTTCCGCCTTGCCTGAAGACGCCATGCGGGAGATCAGGGAACAGATCACAACGAATGTGAGATTCAACTCGGTGGTGGAGACCGGCGTGCCCGGATTCATTCCCCGCATCGAATGAGCTGAAGAGTTCCTTCAGCCCCGGGTCTCGTCAGGCCCGCAATTGCGCGATCAGATAGCGGGCCACGCGCATATCGGCGATGTCCGAGCCCTCCGCGAAGGAGCCGGAGACTTTCTCCAAAACTGCCAGGGCCTCGGCGTTCTGGCCAGCGCCGATCATGATCCGCGCGAGGCTGGTTGCACAACGCAGCTCCCAGAAGCGCGCGCCCTGCTGGACGGCGATGCCCATGGCTTCACGAAAGCGCGCCTCGGCATCGCTTGAATGCCGCGCGCTCCTGAGCATCAACTCGCCCTTGATGCGGATCAGCTCCGGCAAATACCAGAGCTCCTGCCGGTCGTTGCAGCGGGTCAGCACGTCCTCGATCACGTCGAGGCCGCGGTCGATCTGGTCGGCCTCCAGAAAGCTCGCCGCGAGCTCGCCGAGCAGCGGGAGAAACCGCGGCAGGAAGCGCGCATCGCCGGCGCGATTGAGCTCTTCGCGCAGCAGCGGCAGGCCGGCGGCGACGTCACCGCGCTTGACGATGACCGCCGCGTTGAAGGCCCGCGCCCACAGGCCCCACAGCCGGATGGCATGGCGCTCGGTGTGTTCGAGCAGCTCGGTGCCGTGGCGCTCCGCGGCCTCGAAATCGCCGGACCAGAAAGCGATCGGGCAGGTGGCCTGTCCGAGCACGCTACAGAAAGTCAGCGCATGGCCGTTGGCGCGGCCTTCCTCGATGTTTCGGGCGGCGAGCGCCTGGGCCTGATCGGCGAGGCCCTGAAGCCACAGGATGCGGGCGCGGAAATATTGCGTCGATATCCTGAGGTCGAGCGGGAAGATTTTTGGCTTTTCCGCCAGCACATGCAGCGAGGCGTTCACGCGGTCGATGCGAACGCGTGCGTCGTTCTGGTCGCCGAGATAGTGCAGCGCCACGGCCGTCAGCCGGTCGCCGAGCATGACATCGGTCCTGTCGGGCGAGTTCGCCGCAGCGTTCGCAAAGCGGTCGGCCAAGGCGCGGGCCTTGCCGAACTGCCCGTTGTTGAACTGGTCGATGCACAAGCCCCAGAGCGCGCGCAGGCGAAAGTCCTTGTCGTCGAGCCTGTCAGCGAGCTCCAGGGTCGTCTCGAGGATCGGACGCGCCTCGCGGGCGCGGCCCTCGCCATACATCAGCGACCAGCCGAGCGCCGCCAGGAGTTGCATCCGAATGCGGTCATCGCCGCCGCTGTCGCCGAGCGCGGTGAGCGCCGTTTTGGCGCGCTCGCGGCATTCGGCGAACAGGGACAGGCGGACCCACAGCGTGACGGCAGCCCCCGTTAGCGCGATCCCGAGTGCAGCGTCGCCGTCGGGCCCGAAGGCCCAGTTCAATGCAGCGCGCACATTGTCCAGCTCAGCGCCGTAGATGCTCAGCCATTCCGGCAGCGGCGTCGATGTCTCGGCCTCCGCGCGCTCGAAGAAGTCGCGAAAATGCTCTGCATGACGCCGCGCGAACTGACCGGTTTCACCGAGCTCGTTCAGCTTTCCATGCGCATAGGTGCGGGTGGTGTCGAGCAGGCGATAGCGCAGCGTCCGCGAGCCGGATGGCGAAATCAGCGATTTGGTGACCAGGCTGTCGATCGCCTCCAGCGTTTCCGAGGCGCTGAGACCGTCGCCGGCCGCCACCGCGGCAGCCGCCTCCGGCGCGAACGGCCCGGCAAAGACCGACAGGCGTCGCAACGTGGCACTCTCGGCGGGAGGTAGCAGATCGTAGCTCCAGTCGAGCGCCGCGGCGAGCGTCTGGTGTCGCGGCACGGCGGTGCGCCGCCCCCGCCACTGCAGAGAGAAGCGGCTGTCGAGCAGCGATGCGGTGCCGGCGATGCCGTAGGCGTTGACGCGGCCCGCCGCGAGCTCGATCGCGAGCGCAATGCCGTCGAGGCGCCGGCAAATGCTCGCGACGAGCGGCGCCTCTTCCGCACTGAGCTGGAACGGACCCGAGCTCTGCGCAATGCGCTCGACGAAGAGCTGGGCCGCGGGGTAAGCGAGGACCTCGGCGACATCGAGGCCTTCGCGCTCCGGCGGGCAATCCAGCGGGAACAGGCGGAAAATCCGCTCGCCTTCGCTCCGGAACGACTCGCGGCTGGTCGCGAGAACGCGAAGCTGCGGCGCCTCGCGAACGATGCGCTCGACAAGCGGTGCCAACGCATCCAGCACATGCTCGCAACTGTCGAAGATCAGCAAGGCCGGGCCGCTCTTCAGGAATGTCAGCAAGGCCGGCGTTGGATCCTCCGCGCTGATGGTGAGGCCAAGCGCGGAGGCGACGGTGGTCGCGATATGGCTCGCATCCCGCAGCGGGCCGAAGTCGACGAAGAAAACGCGCCCGCCGAAATCCGGGGAGCGGCGATGCCCGACGGTGACGGCGACGGCAGTCTTGCCGATGCCGCCCGGGCCGACCACGGTCATGAAGCGATGCAGAGAAAGCCCGTTCGATATCTTCTCGACGATCTCTTCTCGTCCGACCATCTTCGAGAGTTGCGCGGGGAGGGAACGGGGAGGCAGGACATCAACGACGGGCTGAGCGGCGGGCGGGGCCGTTTGCGCGAACGAGGCGACAAAGCAGTAGCCGCGGCCGGGCACGTTGACGACATAACGGGCCGACTTGCCGGTATCGCCCAGCGCCTTGCGCAGCGCTGCGACGTGGAAGCGCAGGCTGCCCTCGTCGACATTGACGTCGGCCCAGATGCGCTTGACCAGCTCTCGCTTGTCGACGACTTCGCCGGGGCGCTCGGCGAGGAAGATCAGGATATCGAGCGCGCGGCCGCCGACGTGAAGCGGCGAGCCCTCCTTCTCCAAGAGCCGGGACTTTGGAAACAGTCGAAATGGCCCAAATGAAATGGCCGAGTCTTCGCTACGATCTGGCACGCGCCATTGCCCCCTCAACGGGAGTCAAAAGGTATTTGTTTCTGCTCTATCAGAACGAGGCGTACAGTAAACTGGCCGAAAGCAGTGGGCAGGGCTGGCAGCCCTGCGTGGATGGCTTGGGTCGATCGGTCCGTTGAAATAAGGCTTAAGAAATAATGGGTTATGCCTGTGTGACAGAAAGATGACGACGGGCTTCTAGGCCGGATGGCGCATTGACGGCGGTCGCGAATTGCTGCGATGGGGACGGTTAGGGAGCTGGTCCCGCTTCGACAGTGACTACCGACTTCCGGATTCCGAACATGCCTTTCTTCTCGCGGCGACAGGTCGTCCATGCGTTGTCGGGCGCGGCGGCGCTGGCGGCCGTTCCGCGCAGCGGACAAGCGGCCGATTATCCGTCTCGCCCGATTCGACTCGTGATTCCCTACGGAGCCGGCGGATCGGGCGATCAGATCGGACGCCCCTGGGTCGACAGGATGTCATCGCTGCTCGGACCGACTTTCGTCGAATATATCGGCGGTGCGGGCGGCGCGATCGGGAGCGCGACGGTCGCGCGCGAGGAGCCTGACGGCTATTCGCTGCTGCTCGGCAACGGCAGCACGCAGGTCATCATCCCCTTGACGTCGGCCAATCCCGGCTATTCCGTCGGCGATTTCCGCGCCATCTACCGCCTGATCAACAGCGCGCTGGTCTTCGCCGTCCATCCGGCGGTGCCGGCCGTAGACCTGCGCGAGCTGATCGCTCACGCAAAGGCCAATCCGGGAAAGCTGTCCTATGGGACCCCCGGCATCGCCACTGGAAACCATCTGGTCGGCGAATCCTTCAAGCAGCAGGCCGGCGCGCTGGACATCGTCCATGTTCCGTATCGGGGCATCGCGCAAGCGACCAACGACCTCGTCAGCGGCCAGATATCGCTGATCATTGCCGTCATGTCCGTTCAATTGCAGCAACTGGCTCAAGCCGGGAAAATCAGGCTGCTGGCGGTTACCACCGAACGGCGGCTGAGCGGGGCGCCGGAGATTCCGACCGCTGTCGAATCCGGCATGCCGGACCTGCGTTATGAGGGATGGTTCGGCCTGTTCGCACCCAAGGACACGGACGATGCGGTCATCGACCGGATCGCGCAGGCGACACATCTGGCCATGGCCGATCGGGCGCTTCAGGCAAGCTACCGCGCGCAGGGCATGGAACCGGACAGCGATTCGAGCCCGGACAAATTCCAGCGCATTGTCGATGCGACAACGGCGAACCTCGCGCCCGTGATCAAGTCGATCGGGCTGAGCAATCTGTGAGGCCGCTCAGGCCTCGACACGCAATATCTGGCGTCCCTCCGCCGTGACGATGCGCGCCGACAGCGTGACGAGACACATCAGCGCGGCCAGCAGCCAGAACGCCGTCGGCAATCCGCCAAGACGTGCGACGAAGCCGACGCCGGCGGGGCCGATGAGGATGCCGGCGTAGCCCGCGGTCGTGATCGCCGCGACGGCGAGCCCAGTGGGCATCACGGTCTGCCTGGCCGCCCGGCGGAACAGCACCGGCACGAGGTTCGAGGCGCCGAGGCCGATGAGCAGGAAACCGGCGATGGCGACCGCCGCAACGGGAGCCGTGAGCAGAACCACGAAGCCCGCGACGGCGATGAGGCTTCCCCAGAACAATGTCGTACGATCCCCGATGCGTGCAACGATGGCGTCGCCGCCGAGCCGCCCCATCGTCATCGCGATCGAGAACACGATATAGCCGATCCCGCCCTGCGCCTCCGAGACGAGGCCCGCGCCGATGACGAGCAATGCGCCCCAATCCAGCATCGCGCCTTCGACGAGGAAGGTGATCGCGCCCAGCAGCGCGAGCAGCAGCACTGAGCCATGCGGCAGCACGAAGAGCGGTCCGTCCTGCACTTGCACCGAACGAAGCAGGCGCGGCCAGGCGGCCAGCATCGCGACCAGCATCAGCACCGAGCAGATCAGCGTGCAGGGCAGTGCGCCGAGTTGCAGCGAGAGCAGGGCGGTCATAAGCGCGGATCCGGCGAAGCCGCCAATACTGAACAGTGCGTGGAAGCCCGACATCAGCGGACGTCCCGCATCGCGCTCCACCTCGACCGCATGGATGTTCATGGCGACGTCGATGGAGCCGAGCGCGGCGCCGAAGGCGAACAGTGCCAGCGCCAGCATTGCAGGCGAGCTCGCGATCGCCAGCAGGGGCAGCACCAGCGAAAGGCCGAGCCCGCCCGCAATGATGATCGGCTTGCTGCCGTAGCGCGCGCTCATGATCCCGGTCAGAAGCATCGCGACGACCGAGCCGATGCCGAGGCTGAGCAGGAGCAATCCAAGAACGCCGTCATCGACGCCGAGCCGGGTCTTTGCGAACGGCACCAGCGGCGCCCAGCACGCGATGCCGAAGCCCGCGACGAGGAAGGCGAGCCGCGTCGCGAGGCGCGTTGCCGGCCGGTCGGCAGAATGCATGGTAACTCCGGAAGAAGCAGGTGCGGGGCGGACGATAGACCCGAGAATTGTCGCGCCTTTATGTCCGGGCGCGCTCGAATTGTCGCAGAGAGGCATGCAAGCGGACGCGCGGGCCGCCTCTCAGGTGCAGGGCATTGAGGATGACGCCCCTCCGCATCGATAGTCCAGCGATCAGCGTGGTGGCCATGGAAAACGACAGTGACAATTGCGCAGGGGTGGCATGACAAATTCGGCCGATGTTCCGACCATCCAAGTAAGGCCAAATCCTGTTGCGGTTGGATCACTGGCGCAGTTGGTCGCCGCTGACAACCCCGCCGACCCTAAGCCGTGCAACAAGATCAAACGCCCACCCTCAAAAGAGGATGGGCGCCCGGTCACTTATGACATTATGACGTCTTACTTCTTCTCGGCGCTGGCTTCCTTAGCTGGGGGCGGCTTCATGCCGACGGTCAACTGGCGGATTTTTAAAGCGCCTCCTTCACGTATGTTGATGGCGCCCCAGAACACCGTGACCTTGGTGGCGTCGCCGCTCTTAGGATCCTTGCCGAAGATGTCGGTCTCGCCGTTGGATACGACCAGATCGTTGTTGATGACCGACATGTTGCCGACTCTGATCTCAATATGATCGGTGCCGTTCTTGAAGTTGTTCTCGTATACGGTCTTGAGATCGGAAAACACACCGCCCGGGTTGATCTGGACCCCGTCCTTTGTATAGAGCGCAGCGACACAAGGCGCGTCTTTCTTGGCGACGCAGTCGGTGTAGGCGATGGCTAACTTTTCGGCCTCCTGCTTGACCTCATCGGCGAGTGCCGGTGCAGAGATGAAAGCGGAAGAACACAATGCCAAGAGCAATGAACGTCGCTTCATAACAACTTCCCCTCTGGTTGTGATGCACAATTGCATCGCGACGTCCTCCCGGCGTAGGACGCTGCGTTGCATTTGTTCCGAGGGGCTTTTTTTGTCAGGCTATAATACTACCGGTTTGCGAGTATACGCCATTTTGCACGGCTTGGCGTGCCAACCTTGACCATCGACGACGGGGGGCATTCCTCGAGAATGCAGCAATGCGAGTACTGTTACGGGAAAGACAGGCACATTGACGCATGCCGCAGATGAAAGTGTCTTGCTCGACGCGCGCGGTGGCTCACTTGTTAGATCCCTGGCGTTCTCTTCTTTCGCAACGGCTTGGTTCACAATCGTCATCACGTTCGGCTCCGACGGCTCCTAGCGGACGCGCCTTTGCGGCTCCTTTATGATCCGCGTCAGCTCCGCGTCTACGCCATCCAACACCGCGCGCTTTTCCTTCTTCCGCTTGGAGTGATTATAGATCTTGCCGGTGACGGTCGGCACGATCACGTCACCCCTCTTGCTGACGGCATGTCTCGGACGCAGCGCTATGCGCTGCAGAACCGGGACACGAGAGAGAGTCCGCTTACCACGAAATCGGAATTCGCTGCGCAAATCCGCCCAGATCCGAGTCGGGGCTCAGCGGCTGACGATCGAGCGGCCGGTTGTTATTCCCACGCGCGAACGAAGTGCCGGGCGGCAAGGCGTAGTCGGTGAATTTTCGCTCGCCCGGCAGCACCTCGGTGCCTCCATCCAGCCAGGACCGTTTGCTCACATAGATACGGGTGCGCGGACCGGACTGGTAGGAACGGTTGGGGCCCTGCGCGCCGTATTCATACACCGCGCTCTCTGTCGTCTGTTGTCGGTCGTGCTTGCCTGCCGTCGCGGCATGAGCCGAGAGGGGTGAGGCAAGGAGGGCAAGCAGCACCGTTCTCATGACGATCGCGTTCATCGGCAAATTCCCATGCGAGTTTCTGATGCCGTCGCCTCTCGCACCGGCTCGTGTGCCTGTAAAGAAGCCCGACGTTGCGCGATGTTGCTGAACGCCTGCGTGGAAAGCCGCGTATGCGGTAGCTGCAATGTCCCTCGGTCGCGGCCGACGGCGCGCGCTCGTTCTGGCCGCGATGGTCACATCGCTGATCAGTCAATCAAATTCAACGACCGGAAACAGTACAGCAATCTTAAAGCCACACCGCGGCCACAGCCGTCTCGTTTCAGAGCAGGTGGGTGTTCTTGAGGTGTGGAATGTCGTTTTTGCGGACCTGGCTGATCGTCGTGGCGATGAGCGGCGTATCGATTGCAAGCTCGCTTGCCCTGTTGCCGCAACCGGCGGCCGCGCAAACGGCAGAGGTCATCGTCGTCGAAGGCAACCGCCGCGTCGAGGCCGAGACGGTCCGCTCCTACTTCCGGCCCGGCTCCGGTGGGCGCCTCGACCAACCGGCGATCGACGAGGGGCTCAAGGCCCTGATCGCGACGGGCCTGTTTCAAGACGTGAAGATCAGCCACAACGGCGGCCGCATCCTGGTGTCGGTGGTGGAAAACGCCGTGATCGGGCGCATCGCCTTCGAGGGCAACAAGAAGATCAAGGACGAGCAACTCTCGGCCGAAATCCAGTCCAAGCCGCGCGGCACCTTCTCACGGGCACTGGTCCAGTCGGACACGCTGCGCATCGCCGAAATTTATCGGCGCTCCGGCCGCTACGACGTGCGCGTCACGCCCGAAATCATCGAACAGCCGAGCAACCGCGTCGATCTCATCTTCACGGTCGAGGAAGGCGCCAAGACCGGCGTCAAGTCGGTCGAGTTCATCGGCAATGGCGCCTTCTCGGCCTCACGCCTGCGCGACGTGATCAAGACGCACGAGAGCAATTTGCTCAGCTTCCTCGGCAACAACGACATCTATGATCCCGATCGCGTCGAATCCGACCGCGACCTGATCCGCCGCTTCTATCTCAAGAATGGCTTTGCCGACGTCCAGGTCGTGGCCGCGCTCACCGAATACGATCCGGACAAGAAGGGCTTTCTGGTCACCTTCAAGATCGAGGAGGGGCAGCAATACCGCGTCGGCGCGGTCGACTTTCGCTCCAGCATTGCCAATTTCGACGCGGCCTCGCTGCGCGGCTTCTCGCGCGTCAATGCCGGCTCGCTCTACAACGTCGAAGCGGTCGAGAAATCGGTCGAGGAGATGCAGGTCGAGGCGTCGCGTCGCGGCTATGCCTTCGCCGTTGTCCGGCCGGGCGGCGACCGCAATTTCGAAGCGCATACGGTGTCTGTCGTGTTCAACGTCGACGAGGGCCCGCGCACCTATATCGAGCGCATCAACCTTCGCGGCAACACGCGCACGCGCGACTACGTGATCCGGCGTGAATTCGACCTGTCCGAGGGCGATGCGTACAACCGGGCGCTGGTCGACCGCGCCGAGCGGCGCTTGAAGAACCTCGACTATTTCAAGAGCGTCAAGATCGTCACCGAGCCCGGCTCGTCGAGCGATCGCGTGATCCTGATCGTCGACATGGAAGAGAAATCGACCGGCGACTTCTCGATCTCGGGCGGTTACTCCACGACCGACGGCGCGCTTGCCGAAGTCTCGATCTCCGAGCGCAATCTGCTCGGCAAAGGGCTCTTCGCCAAGGCGTCGGTCAGCTACGGCCAGTATGCGCGCGGCATCTCGCTGTCGTTCGTCGAGCCCTATCTGCTCGACTACCGGATGGCGCTCGGATTCGACACCTACTGGCGCCAGCAATTGTCGAACAGCTATACGAGCTACGGCGTGACGACGCTGGGCTTCTCGCCGCGCATCGGGCTCGCATTGCGCGAGGATCTCTCGCTCCAGCTCCGCTATTCGCTCTATCAGCAGAGCATCACGCTCGCCAGCGCCTACAACAATTGCAACAACAACGCGTCGAACACCTCGCTCGCCTTCAATCCGACGCCGGCCTACATCCAGAACGTGCTGGGCGGTGTGGACCCGACCAATTCCACGAGCTCGGGCGTCTATGGCTATGGCTGCTACGGCGACGGCGAGTCGAGCCTGCCGGTTCGCAAGGAACTGGCGAACGGCGCGAGCTGGACCTCGGCGCTCGGCTACACGCTGAACTACAACACGCTCGACAACACCAAGAATCCGACGGACGGGTTGCTGGTCGACTTCCGCCAGGATTTCGCCGGTGTCGGTGGCGATGTCACCTATCTGAAGACCGCGCTGGACACCAAATACTACACGCCGCTCGTCTCCGAGATCGTCAGCGTGATCCACCTCCAGGGCGGTCTGCTCAGCAAGCTCGGCAACCAGGATCTGCGCATGCTGGATCACTTCCAGATGGGCCCGAACCTCGTGCGCGGCTTTGCCTCCAACGGAATCGGTCCGCGCGACATCACGTATTGGAGCCTGGGCGCGAGCGGCGATGCGCTCGGCGGCACGAAATATTGGGGCGCGTCGATGGAATTGCAGATGCCGTTCTGGTTCCTGCCCAAGGAGGTCGGGCTGAAGGGCGCGATCTACGCCGATGCCGGCTCGCTCTGGGGGTACCAGGGGCCGACGTCGTGGACGGCCACCGGTGAGGTCAACACCAAGGCCTGCCCGACCTGCGGACTGCAATATGACGACGGCAACACGGTGCGCTCGTCGGTCGGCGTCGGCCTGATCTGGGCATCGCCGTTCGGCCCGCTGCGCTTCGACTATGCCGTGCCGATCACGAAGGGCAAGTACGACATCGTGCAGGAGTTCAGGTTCGGCGGCGGGACGTCGTTCTAACCACCGAGGATTCGCCGGCAGGCATCGACGAACACCTGCGCGCCCGTCACGATGTCGGCATCGGCGGTGTTCTCGGTCCAGTGATGACTGATCCCGCCGATCGACGGTACGAACAGCATACCCGCGGGCATGACGGTCGCGAGCATCTGCGCGTCGTGGCCGGCGCCGCTCGGCATGCGGATGGACCGTCCTTCGGCAAGGGCCTTGCTGGCGGCGTCGATGGCGTCCTGAATGCCCGCGTTCATCATGGCGGGTGCGCCGGTGCGGATCTTCTCCACGTTGACGGTGCACGGGCCCTTCGCGCTGGCCTCGTCCGCCATGGTCCGCAGCAGTTGCTCCAGCCGCGCGATGACGGCAGGATTGTCGTCGCGGATCTGGAACAGCATTTCGGCGCCGCCGGGAATGATGCTCGGTGCGCCGGGATCGAGGGTGATGCGGCCGGTGGTCCAGACCGTGCGTGGACCGCACGCGTCCGGAAAGCGCTCGTCGATCGCCACGCAGAATTTGGCCAGCGCGAGCCCTGCATCCTTGCGCACCGCCATGCGCGTGGTGCCGGCGTGATTCTGCTCGCCGGTGAAATTGATGCGGTACTGCCAGATGCCGACGATGGAGGTCACGACGCCGACCGCAAGGCGGCCGCTCTCTAGCGTGTCGCCCTGCTCGATATGCGCTTCCAGATATCCGACGTGCCGTCGCGGCTCGACGGCGACGCGCGTGCGCCCCGCGAGCCCCATGTCGCCGAGTGCGTCCCGCATCGTACGTCCGCTGGTGCGGTCGCGCGCGGCATCGATTTCGGCCTCGGTCACCTGCCCGACATAGGAGCGCGAGCCGAGGAAGCTTCCGAAATGACCTTCCTCATCACACCATGCGGCGACCTCGACCGCGCCCTTGAGCGCGGGATCGGCATTGAGCACGCGGGCTGCTTCGAGCGCATAGACGACACCGAGCGGGCCATCGAGCCAGCCGGCGTAGTTCTGGCTTTCCAGATGCGAGCCCGCCAAGAGCTTCGGTCCAGGCTTCGCGCTGGTGCCGAACACGTTGCCGATGCCGTCAATCGTGGCCGAAAGGCCGGCCTCGGGCAGCTTTTGCACCAGCCAGTCCAGCGAAAGCCTGTGCGGCTCGGAGAAGGTCGGCTTATGTACGCCGGTCTTGTAGGCGCCGATGGCGCGGAGCGCGTTGAGATCGGCGAGAACGCGTTTCCCGTCAGCGTGCGGCTTGGTGTCAGGCATGTTCGGCAACCTTCAACGCCTCGGTGCGAATCTCCTCGACCAGCCGTTCCTTCAACTGGACAAATTCGGGCGTGGTCTTGATCTTGTAGGAGCGCGGATGGGGCAGGTCCACATTGATCTCGGCCTTGATGCGGCCGGGTCTCGCGCTCATGACGATGACGCGGCTGCCAAGGAAAATCGCCTCCTCGATGTCGTGGGTGACGAACAGCACGGTCTTCTGGTCGCGCTCCCAGATCCCGAGCAGCATCTCCTGCATCAGGGCGCGGGTCTGGTTGTCCAGCGCGCCGAAGGGCTCGTCGAGCAGCAGGATCTTGGGATCATTGGCGAGCGCGCGAGCAATCGCGGTGCGCTGCTGCATGCCGCCGGAGAGTTGCTTCGGCCAGTGATTCTCGAAGCCGGTGAGGCCAACCTGGCGGATCAAGGCGTCGGCGATCTTGTGTCGCTCCGCCTCCGACACGCCGCGCTCGCGCAGGCCGAACGCGATGTTCTCGCGCACGGTCAGCCATGGAAACAGCGTGTAGGACTGAAACACCATGCCGCGATCGGCACCCGGGCCGGTGACCTCGCGGCCGTCGAGCGTGACGCGCCCGCTGGTCGGACGGTCGAGGCCGGCGACGATGCGCAGCAGCGTAGACTTGCCGCAGCCGGAGGGGCCGAGGATGGTGACGAAGTCGTTGTTGCCGATGACGAGATCGGTCGGCTCCAGCGCGCTGGTCGGCGCATTGCCGTGGCGCGCGGGGAAGGTTCGCGAGACCTGCTCGATCTTCAGCGTGGTCATGCGAGCCTCCACGGAAACAGCCAGGCGTTGAACGCCTTGAACATGAAGTCCGAGAGGAGGCCGATCAGCCCGATCACGATGATGCCGAAGATGATCTGGCCGGTGTTGAGCAGCGCCTGGCTGTCGGTGATCATGTGGCCGATGCCCGAGGACGAGCCGATCAGCTCGGCGACGATGACGTAGGTCCAGGCCCAGCCGAGCACCAGCCGCAGGATCTCCGCGATCTCGGGCGCGGAGGAAGGCAGCAGCACGCGGCGGATGATGCCGCGGTCGCTGGCCCCCAGCGTATAGGCTGCTTCGACCAGGTCCCGCCGGGTCGCGCCGACGGTCACGGCGACCATCAGGATGACCTGGAATACCGACCCGATGAAGATGACGAGCAGCTTCTGCAATTCGCCGATGCCGGCCCACAGGATCAGCAGCGGAATGAAGGCGGAAGCGGGCAGATAGCGCGCAAAGGATACGAACGGTTCGAGGAAGGCTTCGACCGGCTTGTAGGCGCCCATGAGAACGCCGAGCGGCACCGCGATGATCGCGGCGAGCGCAAAGCCGCCAACGACGCGCCAGATCGTCATGCCGATATCGAACACGAAGCCTTGCTTGACGAGGAGGTCATAGCCTTCCTGCACCATGGTCAGCGGGTTGGCGAGGAAGGTTTTGGACACATAGCCGCCAAACGTCGCCCACGACCAGAGGGCAACGAACACCACGAAGAACGCAAGGCCATAAGCCACGCGCTGCTTCGATGTCACGGGATCTAGGGGACGCATCAACGATCTATCCGGGCGGTGAACAGATTTGCCGGCCCCGTCGGGAGACGGGGCCGGCAGCTCCGAGAAGGTTTACTTGATGTAGCTGGCGTCGAAGAGGTCCTCGACCTTCGGCGCGGCCTTGATGATGCCGATCTCGAGCAGGAGCTCGGCGGCCTCCTTGTTGAAGGTCAGGAAATCGCCGGCAAAGAACTTCTGGTTCGCGGCCTTGTCCTGCCAGCGCAGATACTTCGCCGAGTTGCCGAACTGCTCGCCGGTCTGCTTCACGTCGGCGCCCATGATCTCGTAGGCCTTGGCCTGGTCCTTGGCGATCATGTCGAGCGCCTCGAAATAGCTGTCGGCGAGCGCCTTGGCGGCCTTCGGGTTCTCGGTGAGGAACTTCGGTGTGCAGCCGAAGGTGTCCATGACCATGGGATAGTCGAGCGTGGTTGCGATGATCTTGCCCTTGTCGGGTGCGGCACGAACCGTCGAAAGATACGGCTCATAGGTCATCGCGGCATCGTTCTGGCCGGAAACGAAAGCCTGCGCAGCCGCGGCGGGCTCGAGGTTGACGACGGTGACGTCCTTCACCGACAGACCGTTCTTCTTGAGCATCCACGCCAGCGCGAAATAGGGCGAGGTGCCGGGCGCGGAAGCCGCGACGGTCTTGCCCTTCAGATCCTTGATCGCGGCGAGATCGTTGCGTACCGCCATGCCGTCGGCGCCAAAGCTCTTGTCGAGCTGGAAGATCTGCTTGGTCGCAACGCCGTTGGCGTTCCAGGAGATCCAGGTCTCGACCGTCGTTGCGGCGCACTGGACGTCGCCGGAGGCGATCGCGAGGTGGCGGTCCTTCTGCGGAATCTTCTTGATGGTGACGTCGAGGCCGTTCTTCTTGAAGATGCCCGCCTCCTTCGCCAGCGTCAGCGGCGCGAAGCCGGTCCATCCGGAGATGCCGATGCCGACCTTAACGTCGTCGGCGAGCACCGGAGTGGAGGCCGTAAGCGCAATGATTGCCGCAAAAATTGTCGAACTACGCATGATTGTCGTCCTCTTGCCGATCGATGGATTGACGTCCTGTTGATCTCTGTCGGTCCCTATGGACCGTTGCCCGAAGCGTTGCACGATCTGTGCCGACATCGTTCTCTCAGCCTCCTTTGAATCGGGCGACAAGGCGGTGAGAGTCACCGGGATAGAGCAGGCGCACGGCGGTGATCGTGCGCGCACTGCGCCAGGTATAGCGGTCGATCACGAGGCAGGGCGCGCCGACGGCGATGTCGAGCGCTTCCGCCGTGCGATCGTCCGCAACAATGGCGCTGATCGTATGCTCGGCCTCTGTCCATGGGACATGATGAAGCAGCCACGAGCCGGGCGGCTCCCGCGAGAAATCCGCGGTCGCCGCATCCGGCACGGACGCAAGATCGATCAGCCTGTCCTCGACGGCAAACGGCACCTTGTCGGCGCTGTGGCGGCAGGTGATCGCGACCACCTTGCCGGCCTTCTTGACGCCGAGACGCTCGCGGTCGGCCGCGGTCGCCGCGCGCAGCTTGCGACCGATCAGCTCGTAGCCATAGCCGCGGCCAAGCGCGGTGATCTCGGCGCGAATGTCTGCGATCTTCAGCACGGCCGACAGATGCTGTGGCCGGCGTACGAAGGAGCCGGCGCGCCGCCGCCGCTCGATCAGGTCGGCCTGCGCCAGCTCCGAGAGCGCCTTGTTCACGGTCATGCGCGAGCAGCCGTAACGCGCGACCAGTTCGTGCTCGAACGGGATGCGATGCCCGGGCGGCCATTCGCCGGTCAGGATGCGCTTCTCGATGTCGGCGCGGATGCGCTTGTAGAGGGTCGGCTGATCCGGTGTATCAGTGGCGAGACTCATGCAACGAGCCTCCGGATCGCCGCGTTGAAATGTCCGCGCGCGGTCTGTCGCAGTCTGTGTCGTCCGCTCTCGACGACCTTGTGGCCGCCAGCCCAGACGCAATCGATCGCGCCGCTGCCTGCCGCAAAGATCCAGCCGTCGATGGCGACGTCGCCCTGACGTCCAGCCAGCGACGGATGTGCCGTGTCGAGCGTGACGATGTCGGCGCGTGCGCCGGGTGCGAGGCCAACCGCCGCCTGGGCCAGTGCGCGCGAGCCGCCCGCGAGCGCATGATCGAACAGGGTGCGTCCGGTCGAGCGGCCCGCGCCGCCGGAGAGCACGTTACGCTGGCGGTGTTTCAGCCGCTGGCCGTATTCGAGCTGGCGCAGCTCGTCGGCAACGCCGACCAGCACGTTGGAATCGGTGCCCACACCGAACGCGCCGCCGGCATCGACGAACTCGCGCGCCGGAAAGATGCCATCGCCGAGGCTTGCTTCCGTGATGGGGCAGAGGCCCGCTACCGCACCGGTCTTCGCGAATGCCGTGACTTCCTCATCCGTCGTATGGGTCGTGTGGATGAGGCACCAGCGCTGGTCGAGCGGCGCGTGTTCCAGCAGCCATTGCACCGGACGCCGGCCCGACCATGCGAGGCAATCTTCGACTTCCTTCACTTGCTCGGCGGCGTGAATATGCACCGGCCCGCCATCGGCGAGCGGAATGATCGCCGCGAGCTCGTCCGGCGTCACCGCACGCAGGCTGTGCGGCGCGATGCCGATATTGGCGCCCGGTAATGCCGCGATCGCCTTGCGCGACGCAGCCATCAGCGCGGCGAACTGATCGACCGAGCAGATGAAGCGGCGCTGACCGTCATGCGGCGCCGCGCCGCCGAAGGAGCCATGCGCATAAAAACTCGGCAGCAGCGTCAGGCCAATGCTTGAAGCTTCGGCAGCCTGTGCGATGCGCGCGGCCATTTCGCCGAGATCGGCATAGTGCGAACCGTCGCGGTCGTGATGCAGATAGTGGAATTCGCCGACGCGGGTAAAACCCTGCTCCAGCATCTCGACATAAAGCAGTGTCGCGACGGCGGTAACGTCTTCCGGCGACATGGACAGCGCGAAGCGATACATCGTCTCGCGCCAGGTCCAGAACGTGTCGGTGCTATCACCGCGCAGTTCCGCAAGTCCTGCCATGCCGCGCTGAAAGGCGTGGCTGTGCAGGCTCGCCAATCCCGGAAGCGCGATACCGTGGCGTTCGTCGCCGGCGGCCGGCGCCACGTTCGGCGTCACCTCCGCGATCGCGCCGGCGGTGATCACCACCTGCACGTCATTGGCCCAGCCCGAGGGCAGGAGGGCGGAGGCGAAATGCAGTCGGGACATGATGACACGCCGGCTGGACAGAACCGTCCCACGATTATATGTCTAGACATATAAGTCAAGCATCCCAGCGCGAAGGGACCACCGCATGGCAGAGCGCTTCGACCGGATCTGGCACAATGCCCGGCTCGCCACGTTGCGGGCGGACCGTCCCGATCTCGGCGAGATCGAGCATGGCGTGATCGCCGCGCGCGGCGGCCACATTGTCTATGCAGGCGCGGCGGCGGATTTTCCCGCTGATGCGGACGCGATCAAGCGCATCGATTGCGAGGGGCGCTGGATCACGCCAGGTCTCGTCGATTGCCACACGCATCTCGTCTATGGCGGGAACCGCGCTCACGAATTCGAGCTGCGCCTGAAGGGCGCGAGCTATGAGGAGATCGCACGCGCCGGCGGCGGTATCGTCTCGACGGTGGCGGCGACCCGCAAGGCGAGCGAAGCCGAGCTCGTCGCGAGCGCGTTGCCGCGGCTCGATGCGCTGATCGGCGAGGGCGCCACCACGATCGAGATCAAGTCCGGCTATGGCCTCGACGCCGAGACCGAGATGCGCCAGCTCTCCGCCGCGCGCAGTCTCGGCCGCCAGCGGCCGGTTGCGATCCGCACATCGTTTCTCGGCGCGCACGCGCTGCCGGTCGAAGCCGACGGTGACAAGGATCGCTACATCGATCTCGTCTGCAAGGGGATGCTGCCCACGGCCGCGAAGGCCGGCCTCGCCGATGCCGTCGATGCGTTCATGGAAGGCATCGCGTTCTCAGCTGAGCAGACCGCGCGCGTGTTCGAGACGGCGAGGGGGCTTGGGCTGCCGGTCAAGCTCCACGCCGACCAGTTGTCGAACCTTGGTGGTGCGGCGCTCGCGGCAAAATTTTCTGCGCTCTCGGCCGATCATCTCGAGCATACCGACGAAGCTGGAGCCGCCGCGATGGCGAAGGCGGGTACTGTGGCCGTGCTGTTGCCCGGCGCGTTCTACTTCATCCGCGAGACGCAGAAGCCGCCGGTCGAGACGTTCCGCCAGCACGGCGTTCACATGGCGCTTGCGACCGATTGCAATCCCGGCAGCTCGCCTCTGACGTCGCTCCTGCTCACGATGAACATGGGCGCGACGCTGTTCCGGATGAATGTGGCCGAATGCCTTGCCGGTGTCACCCGCGAAGGTGCGCGAGCGCTCGGCATGCTGGACGAAACCGGCACGCTGGAGGCCGGCAAATGGTGTGATCTCGCGATCTGGGATATCGAACGTCCCGCAGAGCTCGTCTACCGCATCGGCTTCAATCCGCTGCACCGCCGGGTGTGGAGGGGACAGTGATGGCGCAGGGCGCAGCGATCGTCGTCAAGCCGGGGACAGTCGGGCTCGACGATCTCGCGCGCGTGCTCGCCGGACGATCCGTCGTGCTCGATCCATCGTTCTGGCCGCGCGTCGAGGCGGCCGCGGAGATCGTTGCGAAGGCCGCCCGGGCCGACGCCCCTGTCTACGGCATCAATACAGGCTTCGGAAAGCTGGCCTCCAAGCGCATTCCGCCTGATCAGACCGCATTGCTCCAGCGCAATCTCATCGTGTCGCATTGCTGTGGTGTTGGGCCGGGAACGCCAGAGCCAATCGTCCGCCTGATGATGGCGCTGAAGATCATCTCGCTCGGGCGTGGCGCCTCCGGCGTGCGTCGCGCGGTCATCGAGCAGCTGCAGGCCATGCTGGCGCGGGGCATCTCACCGCTGGTGCCGCAGCAGGGTTCGGTCGGCGCCTCTGGCGATCTTGCGCCGCTCGCGCACATGACAGCGGTGATGATCGGCGAGGGGCAGGCGATCGTCGATGGCAAGACTGTCTCCGGCGGCGAGGCGCTGGCCGCGGCCGGCCTTGCGCCGCTGACGCTCGGCCCAAAGGAAGGTCTCGCGCTGATCAACGGAACGCAGTTCTCGACGGCCTATGCCATCTCCGGCGTGCTGCGTGCCTTTGGCCTGGCGCGCGCTGCGCTGGTGACCGGAGCACTGTCGGTCGATGCCGCGATGGCCTCGACCGCGCCGTTCCGGCCTGAAATCCAGGCGCTGCGCGGTCATGCCGGCCAGATCGCGGCGGCCGCGACGCTGACCGCGCTGCTCGATGGCAGCGACATCCGCCTGTCGCATCTCGACGGCGACGAGCGCGTGCAGGATCCCTATTGCCTGCGTTGCCAGCCGCAGGTCGCGGGCGCTGCGCTCGATCTGATCACGCAGGCCGCTCGGACCCTGATGGTCGAAGCCAATGCCGTCACCGACAATCCGCTCGTGCTGGTCGAGACCGGCGAGATCGTCTCCGGCGGTAATTTCCACGCCGAGCCGGTGGCCTTTGCGGCGGACGCCATTGCGCTGGCGCTGTCGGAGATCGGCGCGATCAGCGAGCGGCGCATCGCGACGCTGGTCGATCCCGCGCTGAATTTCGGCCTGCCGCCGTTCCTGACGCCTGACCCCGGCATCAATTCCGGCTTCATGATCGCCGAGGTCACGGCCGCCGCGCTCTACGCCGAGAATAAGCAGCGCGCGCTCGCCTGCTCGATCGACTCGACCCCGACCAGCGCTAACCAGGAAGATCATGTCTCGATGGCCGCGCACGCCGCACGGCGTCTGTCGGACATGGCCGACAACCTTGCTGCCATCCTCGGCATCGAGCTTCTGGTCGCCGCGCAAGGCATCACCCTGCGCGCGCCGCATACGACCAGCGCGCCACTCGTTGCCGTCATCGCCGCCCTTCGCGAACAGGTGCCCGCGCTCGGCGCCGACCGCTACATGGCCGGCGACCTCGCCAAGGCCGCCGCGCTGATCGAAGCCGATGCGTTGCCGGCCGCCGCGATCGCTACGCTTGCCGCTGATCCATTTCCGAGACTCGACTGAACAAGATTTGCCCGAAGAGGTGCTCCGCATGAACCGCCGACTGGACAATGACCGCACCATCCGCGCCCCCCGCGGCAGCGACATCAGCGCCAAGAGCTGGCTGACGGAGGCGCCGCTGCGCATGCTGATGAACAATCTCGATCCTGACGTGGCAGAACGCCCGAGCGAGCTCGTCGTCTATGGCGGCATCGGCCGCGCCGCGCGCGACTGGGAAAGCTTTGACCGCATCACGGCGGCCTTGCGCAAGCTCGAAGCCGACCAGACTTTGCTGGTCCAGTCCGGCAAGCCGGTCGGCGTCTTCCGTACCCATGCCGACGCGCCGCGTGTCCTGATCGCGAACTCCAACATCGTGCCGCACTGGGCGACGCTCGATCATTTCAACGAGCTCGATCGCCAGGGCCTGATGATGTACGGCCAGATGACGGCGGGCTCCTGGATCTATATCGGCAGCCAGGGCATCGTGCAGGGCACCTACGAGACCTTTGTCGAGGTCGGCCGGCGTCATTACGGCGGCAGCCTTGCCGGCAAATGGATACTCACCGCAGGTCTCGGCGGCATGGGCGGCGCGCAGCCACTGGCCGCGACCATGGCCGGCGCCTCGATGCTGGCGGTCGAATGTCAGCCGAGCCGCATCGAGATGCGGCTGCGCACCGGCTATCTCGATCGCCAGGCCGCAACGCTCGACGAAGCGCTGGCGATCATGGCAGAGGCCGCGATGACGAGGAAGGCGGTCTCGGTCGGCCTGCTCGGCAATGCCGCCGAGATCTTTCCGGAACTGGTGCGCCGCGGCGTCAAGCCCGACATCGTCACCGACCAGACCAGCGCGCATGATCCGATCAACGGCTATTTGCCGAAGGGCTGGACGCTTGCCGATTGGGAAGCCAAGCGCGCCTCCGATCCGAAGGCGGTCGAGCGGGCCTCGAAAACCTCGATGGTCGAGCACGTCCAGGCCATGCTGGATTTCCATGCGCAGGGCATTCCGACGCTCGACTACGGCAACAATATCCGCCAGATGGCGCAGGACATGGGCCTGAAGAACGCGTTCGATTTCCCCGGCTTCGTGCCCGCCTATATCCGTCCGTTGTTTTGCCGCGGCGTCGGTCCATTCCGCTGGGCCGCGCTGTCGGGCGATCCCGAAGACATCTTCAAGACCGACGCCAAGGTCAAGGAGCTGATGCCTGACGACAAGCATCTGCACAATTGGCTCGACATGGCGAAGGAGCGCATCAAGTTTCAGGGCCTGCCGGCGCGGATCTGCTGGGTCGGCCTCGGCGATCGCCATCGCCTGGGCCTTGCCTTCAACGAGATGGTGGCGCGCGGCGAACTGAAAGCACCAATCGTGATCGGCCGCGACCATCTCGACAGCGGCTCGGTGGCAAGCCCCAATCGCGAGACCGAGGCGATGAAGGACGGATCAGACGCAGTGTCGGACTGGCCGTTGCTCAACGCGCTGCTCAATTGCGCCAGCGGCGCGACCTGGGTCTCGCTGCATCACGGCGGCGGCGTCGGCATCGGCTATTCGCAGCATGCCGGCATGGTGATCGTCGCCGACGGCACGCCGGAAGCGGCCAAGCGGATCGAGCGCGTGCTCTGGAACGATCCCGCCAGCGGCGTCATGCGCCATGCCGACGCAGGCTACGAGACCGCGATCGACTGCGCGCGGGACAAGGGGCTCGATCTGCCGAGCCTGGCAAAGTAGCTAGCCGCTGAGCAGCAGCTTTGGCATCGTTATCTTCGCGCCGTCCATGAAAGTCTGAACGGCGTCGCGGACGATCGCGTCGAGATCGGGCGGGATCGGCGTCTCGTAGATGAATTTGCGGATGGCGAGATAGAAGATGCGGCCGTGCAGGCCCCAGAACAGCTCGGTCTCGCGCGCGCCGAGCGGATGGGCCTTCGCATCGGGCAGCTCCAGATCGTGGCGCAGCTCGGCCGCCGCAGGCTCGATGATCTCGCGCCTGACGATGTCGAGATAGCGGCCGGTGATGCCGAACGACTTCATGCCGGAGAAGACGAAGATCCGCACCCAATTGTACTCGAACACGCGCTCGACATAGTCGAGGTAGAAGCGCGTCAGCCGCGCCTCCAGCGGCAGCGAGCGGTCGCGGATCATCGGACCCCAGTCGGGCGACCAGCGGCTGAGATAGACCTCCTGGTAAACGCGCTCGATCAGCGCTTCCTTGCTGGGGAAGTGGCGATAGATCGCCGAATGCGTGATGCCCATCCGCCTGGCGAGCTCGCGGGTCTGGCCCTCGAAGCCGCGCTCGGCAAAGAAGCGGATCGCCTCGTCCACAATCGCGCGTTCGCGATCGGCCGCACGCATGTTGCGGCGCTTTGGCGCGGACTTGCCGCCAGTCTCGGTCCGGCGTCGGACCGGTCGCTTCGCCGTTTTCTGCGCTTTTCGGGCCATTTCGTCGCTGAATCGCACGTCTCACAGCCTTCATAGCCCAAGGCGCATTTGTGACCAAATGGTCATTTCCTGTTGACCGGCTATCTGGGTCGTGTCAGGATTTTGAGACCAGATGGTTACAAATCTGGCATCCCGGCTGATGAGCCGACGGATCTCGAGGAAACGGCAGTGAAGGCGAGGGCTTTCAGCTATTTTCGGGCGGCTACGATCGACCAGGCGCTGGATGCTCACGCGCGCGCCAGCGATGACGCGCGCTTCATTGCCGGCGGCCAGAGCCTCGTGCCGGCGCTGTCGCTGCGGCTGCAGGCGCCGCGGCTGCTGATCGACATTACTCACATCGCCGAGATGCGCGGCGTCGGGCGCGAAGGCGGTTATCTGCGCATCGGTGCGCTGACGCGGCATTGCGAAATGCTGAGCGAGCCGCTGATCGCCGAGTTCGCGCCACTGCTGCACGCGGCGGCGCCGTTCGTTGCCCATCCCGCGATCCGCAATCGCGGCACCTTCGGCGGCAGTGTCGCGCTCGCCGATCCCGCATCCGAATTTCCGGCGATGACGCTGGCGCTCGATGCCGAGATCGAGATCGCTGGTCCCGCAGGTCATCGGCGTGTCAAGGCTGACGACTTCTTCATCGACCTCTTCGAGACGGCGTTGCAGCCCGGCGAGCTCATCACCGCGATCTACGTTCCGCTGTTCAAGGCCGATCAACGCTTTGCGTTCGATGAACTGGCGCGCCGGCGAGGAGATTATGCGCTGGTCGGTTGCGGGATGCTCGCGACTTTTATCGGCGAACGTATCGACGACATCCGCATCTCCTTCTTCTCGGTCGGCAACACACCGACGCGGGTGAGGAGCGCCGAAGCAACCTTGATCGGCTCGGGCTTGGGCGCGGAACGAATCGCAGCCGCGCAGGCCGCACTCGAGCGTGATCTTGCGCCGCCAGAGAGCGACGAGGTGCCGCCGGCGATGCGGCTGCATCTCGCCCGCGTGTTGCTCGGCCGCCTGCTCGGACGTCTGGGGGAGGGCGCATGAGCGGCTTCGACGAAACGCTTCTCGAAGAGGCCGACGAGATCGTGCGGGTCCGCTTCGTCGTCAACGGCCGCAAGGTCGCCTGCGAGGTCGCGCCGCGGGAGACGCTGGTCGATTGCCTGCGCAACGAGCTCGAACTGACGGGCACGCATGCCGGCTGCGAGATGGGGGCCTGTGGCGCCTGCCTGGTGCAGCTCGACGGCCGCGCCGTGCATTCCTGCCTGATGTTCGCGGTGCAGGCCGATGGCGCGAAGATCGAGACCATCGAAGGGCTCACCGAGAGCGGCGTGCTCGCCGATCTCCAGGCCGAATTCCATCGCCGCAACGCGCTGCAATGCGGCTTCTGCACGCCCGGCATGCTGGTCAATGCGCACGAACTGTTGTCGCTGGTGGCGCAGCCGAGCCGCGAGGAGATTCGCGACGCGCTGTCGGGCAATTACTGCCGCTGCACTGGCTATGAAGCGATCGTTGATGCGATCGACGCCGTGGCGAAAGCGCGCAGCGAAGGCGGAGGCGCGACATGAGTGCGCCGCTGACCTCGCTCGACCGCCCGAATTCCTATATCGGCCGCTCCGTGCCGCGGCCGAACGCGAAGCGCCTGCTGGCCGGGCGAGGGCGTTATGTCAGCGACCTCAGGCTGCCGCGCATGCTCCACGCCGCATTTCTGCGTAGTCCGCATGCGCATGCCAAGATTGTCTCGATCGATACCGAGCAGGCGCGCGCGCTCGAAGGCGTGCACCTCGTCGCCATCGGAGCCGATCTCGCAAAGGTCTGCACGCCCTGGACCGGCACGCTCGACCATTTCAAGGGCATGACCTCGGCGCCGCAATTGCCGCTGCCGCTCGACCGCGTGGTCTGGGCCGGGCAGGCCGTGGTCGCCGTCGTCGCCGAAAGCCGGGCCATCGCGGAAGATGCGCTGGAGCTGATCGAGATCGACTACGAGGATCTTCCCGTCGTCGTCGATATCGACGGCGCGCGCGAGGCCGGCGGTCCCCTCGTCAATCCCGGCAGTGCCAACAACACCTGCTTCCGCAGCCAACTCGATAGCGGCACTGTTGACGACGCCTTTGCGCATGCAGCCCACGTGGTGGAAGAAGAATTCTCTTTCGGCCGCCATACCGCGGTGACGCTGGAGCCGCGCGCCATCGTTGCCGACTACGATCCGTCCGCGGGCATGCTTACCGTGCATCACGCGACGCAAACGCCGTATCAGTTCCAGGACCTCTACTCCCGCCATTATGGCATCCCGGAAGCCCGCGTTCGCGTGATCGCCACCGACATCGGCGGCTCTTTCGGGATGAAGCTGCATGTCTATCACGAGGATATGGCGGTGGTCGGCCTCTCGATCCTGCTCGGCCATCCCGTGAAGTACGTTGCCGACCGCATCGAGTCCTTCGTCTCCGACATTCACGCCCGCGACCATCGGGTGCACGCACGCATGGCGCTGGATGCCAAGGGCGAAATCCTGGCGATGGACGTGCTGGACCTGACCGCGATCGGGGCCTTCTCGACCTATCCGCGCACCAGCGTGGTCGAGGGCAACCAGGTCATCCGCCTGATCGGCGCGCCCTACCGCTTCAAGAACTACCGCGCGACGCTGGAGGTGATCTTCCAGAACAAGGTGCAGACCAGCCAGTATCGCGCCGTCGGTCATCCCATCGCCTGCGCCGTGACGGAGCGGCTGGTCGATATGGCCGCCGCGAAGGTCGGGCTCGATCCCTTCGCCATGCGAGCGAAGAACGTGATCGCCGACGATGCCTACCCGCAGACCTCGCCGACCGGCTATCGCTTCGAGGCGCTGTCGCATCAGGCCTGCCTGAAGCGCCTGCACGAGATGATGGACTATGACCGCTTGCGCGCCGAGCAGGCGGACTTGCGCAAGCGTGGCGTCTATCGTGGTATCGGCATCGCGACCTTTGTCGAGATCACCAATCCCGGCCCCGCCTTCTATGGCGTCGGCGGTGCGCGCATCTCCTCGCAGGACGGCGCGATCCTCAGCCTGACGCCGTCGGGCGAGGTGCGCTGCCTGATCTCGGTGACCGAGCAGGGGCAGGGCACGGAGGCGATCATCAGCCAGATCGTTGCCGATCAGCTCGGCCTCGCGCAGGAGCACGTCAAGGTCATCACCGGGGATACCGAGGTGACACCGCATGGCGGCGCCACCTGGGCCTGCCGCGGCGCCGGCATCGGCGGCGAGACCGCGCTCCAGGCAACCCGCGCGCTCAAGCGCAACATTCTGGAGATCGCCGCGCTCATCCTCCAGGAACAGCCGTCGGCGCTCGACATCGTCGATGGCGAGGTCGTCGACGCAGGCACGCGGAACCAGCGCATGCCAATCTCCGAGATTGCACGCATCGCCTATTTCCGCTCCGACACGCTGCCGCCCGGCACGCAGGCGCAGCTTACCGTCAGCCATCACTTCGCACCGCAAGGTTATCCGTTCGCCTTCACCAACGGCATCCAGGGCTGCTCACTGGAGGTCGATGTCGAGACCGGCTTCATCAAAGTGCTGAAGCATTTCATCGTCGAGGATTGCGGCCGCGTCATCAATCCCATGCTGGTGGACGAGCAGCTCCGCGGCGGCATCGTGCAGGGGCTCGGCGCGGCGCTGTTCGAGGAATGCCGCTACAGCGAGACCGGCCAGCTCGTGAACGGCTCGCTCGCCGACTATCTCGTGCCGATGCCGATGGAGATGCCCGACATCGTCATCGGCCACGTCGAGACCCCGACCGCCGACACCGAGCTCGGTGCCAAGGGGGTTGGCGAGGCCGGCACCGCCGCCGCCTCCGCCTGCGTCCTCAACGCCGTCAACGATGCGCTCGCCCCGTTCGATGTGACGATCAATTCGATCCCGATCACGCCCGCAAAAATCCTGAAAGCCCTGAAACGTTTCTAGAAAAAAGACCCCTGAAAAAGACAGTTGGAGGAAATCATGCGCAAATCCGGTTCGATCCCGAAAATATCCCGCCGCACCGCGCTCGCCGGCCTGTCGGCAAGCGCGGCGCTGCTCGCCATGCCCCGGCTCGGCCGCGCCGCGGACGAGACGATCCGTATCGGCTTTCCGACCCCGCTCACCGGCCCGTTCGCCGCGGAAGCGCGCGATCAGGTCAAGTGCGCCGAACTCGCCGTCAAGCTCGTCAACGACAAGGGCGGCATCGGTGGCCGCAAGGTCGAGCTGCTGGTGCGTGACGACAAGCTCAATGCCGGCGAGGCCGCGACCCGCACGCTCGAGCTGATCGAGAAGGACAAGGTCCACGCCGTGGTGGGCGCGCTCTCCAGCGCGGTGCAGCTCGCAGTCAACGAAGTCACCCGCGCCCGCGGCGTGATCTACGTCTCGATCAGCCAGTCCGACACCATCAACGAGGCCAAGGACTTCAGCAAATACACTTTTCATGAGGCACTGAACCCGCACATGACCACCGCTGCCGTTGCGCGGCAGACCCTGAAGAAAGGCACGAAGGTCGCTCATCTGGTCGCCGACTACGCCTACGGCCATGAGATGCTGCGCGGCTTCAAGCGCGCGCAAGCGGCGATCGGCGCGGACAATGTCGGCGAGATCCTGCATCCGTTCGGCGCCGCCGACTATTCCACCTTCATGCCGCGCCTGATGTCGATGCGACCGGACGTGCTCTGCATCTCCAATTTCGGCCGCGACCAGGCCAACGCGATCAAGCAGGCCGTTGATTTCGGCGTCAAGCAGCAGATGAAGATCGTCGTGCCGGTGATCCTGCACAACCAGCGGCTCGCGGTCGGCCCCGACGTGTTCGAGGGCGTGGTCGGCGGCGCCAATTACTATTGGGGCCTGGAGACTCAGAGCAAGTCGGCAGCCAGCTTCAACGCGGCGTTCAAGGCCGCCAATGGCGGTGCGATCCCGACAGATTACGGCGCCTATGGCTATTCCGGCGTCGGATCGCTGCTTGCAGCCATGCAGGCTGCCGGAGGCACCGACACCGACAAGGTCGTCGATGCCCTGGAGAAGCTGCAATACGATTTAACCAAGGGTCCGCAGCACTACCGCAAATGCGACCACCAGTCGGTGCAGTCGGTGCTGGTGCTGGAATCCAAGAAGAAGTCCGCCATGGCGAACGACAACGATCTGTTCGCCATTCTCGCCAACGACACGGGTTCCGACGACATGCTGCGCAGTTGCAGCGAGCTCGGCCACGCCACCTAAGACATAGACGATGGACCTGTCGCTGATCATCATGCAGCTTCTCTCCGGGATCGCCCTTGGGGCGGTCCTGGTGATCACTGCGCTTGGACTGACGATCGTGTTCGGCATGCTCGGGGTGGTCAATTTCGCGCACGGCGCGCTGTTCATGATCGGAGCCTATGCGGGGCTGTATCTGGCGTCGCTCACCGGAAGCTTCTGGTGGGGACTGCTGCTTGCTCCCGTTTTGATCGGTGCTTTTGGCATGCTGATCGAGTTCGTCCTGATCCGCCGGCTCTATGGACGTTCGATCGACGATCCGCTGCTGCTCACCTTTGGTCTCAGCTACATCCTGGTCGAAGGTGTGCGCATCGTGTTCGGCAGCGACGGTATTCCGTTTCCGACCCCGTCGCAGCTGATCGGCGTGCTCGATCTCGGCATCGGCTTCTTCCCGCGCTATCGCTTGTTCGTCATCGCGCTGGTGGCGGTGGTGCTGCTGGTGCTCTGGCTGACGCTGGAGAAGACCCGCATCGGCCTCATCGTGCGCGCGGGCGCCCGTGATCCCACCATCATGCAGGTACTTGGCGTTGACATCTCACGGGTCTGGCTTGCGATCTTCGGGCTCGGTGTCGGGCTCGCTGCGCTGGGCGGCGTGCTCGCCGGACCCATGCGCAGCGTCAATCCAGAGATGGGCTCGCTGGTGCTGGCCGAAGCCTTCGTCGTGACCGTGATCGGCGGCCTTGGATCGATCGTCGGGGCGGTCGTCGCCGGGCTCATGGTCGGCATCTCCATCAGCCTTGTGGCGCTGTTCGCGCCTGAAATGGCGACCATCGTGATGTTCGCGTTGATGGCGATCGTGCTGCTGATCCGCCCGCAAGGCCTGTTCGGCGTCAGAGGGAGGACCGCGTGACGTCACCATCAAGCGGCGAAGCGGTCGCCAAACCCCCATCCGGCGGGCTCGGCTGGCTTCTCGAGCAGCGCGTGCTGCTGTCGATCGCGGTGCTGGCGGTGCTGCCCTGGCTGCTGCCGTCGCAGGCGCTGGCGGTTAACGTCCTGATCTACGGCGTCGTGGTGATGGGGTACAATCTGCTGTTCGGCTACACCGGGCTGCTGTCGTTTGGCCAGGCGGCGTTCTTCGGCGCCGGCGCCTACTTCACCGGCATTGCGATCGGCCGCTACGGTGTGCCCTGGTTCGCGGCGGTGCCGGTTGCGGTCCTCCTCAGCACCTGCCTTGCCGCCGCGATCGGAATCGTCTCGACGCGAACCCGCGGCATCTATTTCTCGATGGTAACGCTCGCGCTGGCCCAGCTCGTCTATTACGTCGCGCTCCAGGCTTCCTCGTTCACCGGCGGCGAGAACGGCCTGCGCGGCTTCACCGTCGACCGCATCAGCCTGTTCGGTTTCCCGGTCAATTTCCTCGACCCCGTCAACAAATACTACGTGCTGATGGCCTTCGCGGCGCTGACCATGTGGTTCCAGTCGCGAATCCTGAACTCACCGTTCGGCGCCGTCATCGAGGCCATTCGCGAGAACGAGCAGCGGGCGCGGGCCTGCGGCTACGACGTCGAGCGCAGCAAGCTGATCGTGTTCATGCTGTCCGGTGCGATCTCCTCGCTCGGTGGCTGCATGCTGGCGCTGCACCTGTCGATCGTGCCGCTCGACATCCTGCATTACCAAACCTCCGGCATGATCGTGATGATGGTGCTGCTCGGCGGCACCCGCAGCTTCTTCGGGCCCTTCGTCGGCGCGGCGAGCTTCCTGATCCTGGAGGACGTCATCTCGCTCTGGACGCCGCATTGGCAGATCTTCGTCGGCGCGATCTTCGTCCTGTTCGTGCTGTTCCTGCCCAAGGGCATCTGGGGCACGCTGCTCGACGCCCTCGGCATCGGAAAGGCGCGGCCATGAGCAGCGAGCTGCTTCGCGCCGAGGGGATCGGCAAGCATTTTGGCGGCTTCGTCGCGCTCGAAGGCATCACCGTGTCCTTTGCGGCGGGACAGCTCACCTCGATCATCGGGCCGAACGGCGCCGGCAAGAGCACCTTCTTCAACATTCTCTCCGGCGCGCTGACGCCGACGTCGGGCAAGCTTCACTTCAAGGGACGCGAGCTCAACGGCCTGCCGCAGCACCGCTTCGTGCATCAGGGCATCTCGCGCTCCTACCAGATCACGAACATCTTTCCGGACCTGTCCGTGCACGAGAACGTCCGCGTGGCGGCTCAGGCGCTGACCGTGAGCTACGACATCTGGCGCAACCGCGCGCGGCTGTCTGAGCTGAACGCGCGTGCTGACGCGGCGCTCGACGCCGTCGGGCTGCTCGCCAAGCGCAGCGAACTGGCAAAATTCCTGTCACATGGCCAGCAGCGCGCGCTGGAGATCGCGATCGCGCTGGTCTCGGAGCCGGAATTGCTGCTGCTCGACGAGCCGACCGCCGGCATGGGGCCGGAAGAGACCAAGGACATGGTCGGGCTTCTCGAACGTCTTTCCGACAAGCGCACCGTGCTCCTCGTCGAGCACAAGATGAAGATGGTGCTGGGCCTGTCCAAGCGTGTCGTCGTGCTGCACCACGGCCGCCTGCTCGCCGACGGCGCGCCCGACGAGATCAGGAGCAATCCGGAAGTCCGCCGGGTCTACCTTGGACAGAGTGAAGGCTATGGCTGAGACCGCGCTGCTGGAAATTGAGGATCTCAATGCCTGGTATGGCGCGAGCCATATCCTCCACGGCATTTCCCTGCACGTGAATCCCGGCGAGGTGGTGGCTCTCGTCGGCCGCAACGGCGCCGGCAAGACCACAACCTTGCGGGCGATGATGGGATTGATGCCGAAGGCGACCGGCCGCGTGCGCTTTGCCGGCAAAGAGCTCTTGCCGCTGCGCGCGCATCAGCGTTTTCACCTCGGCCTCGCTTACGTGCCTGAGGAGCGCCGCATCGTTCCCGGGCTCTCCGTTCGCGAGAATCTGCGGCTCGGTCTCGTCGCGGCTGGCAGCGACATCGATGAGCGTGTTGCGATCGACGAGATCGCCGAAACCTTTCCGCGCCTGAAGGAACGGCTTGACCAGGAGGGTGTGACGCTCTCCGGCGGCGAGCAGCAGATGCTGGCGATTGCGCGGGCCCTGATCGCGCGGCCCAGGATGATCCTGCTCGACGAGCCCTCGGAAGGCATCATGCCGGTCCTGGTCGAGGAGATGGGCGTGTTGTTCCGCCGCCTGCGTGACGAGGGCAAGACGCTGCTGCTGGTCGAGCAGAACGTCGAATGGGCCCTACGCCTCGCCGATCGCGCCGTGATCATCGACCAGGGCGAGGTGGTGCATCAAAGCAGCGCTGCGGCATTGCTGGCGGACAAGGACATCCAGGAGCGCTACTGCGCGGTGTAACTCAGGCCACGACCTTGGCCGCGGCGTCGCCGAGGCGCCGGCGTTCCATTGCGAGATAGTCGTCGATCGCATCGGCCGGCATCGGCTTTGCGAAGTAGTAGCCCTGGATGAAGTCGCATCCGAGGCGGCGCAGGCTGTCGAGCTGGGCGCGGGTTTCGACGCCCTCGACGACGCAGGCGATCTCCATGTCGTCGCACAGGCCGGCGAGAGACTTGATGATCTTGTGGCTCACCGGATTTTCGTTGATGTCGGCGACGAAGCTGCGATCGATCTTGATCTTGTCGAGCGGCAACCGGTGCACATGGCTCAGCGAGGAATAACCGGTGCCGAAATCGTCCAGCGAAATGCCGCAGCCCATGGCCTTCAGCGTCGCGATCGATTGCTGCGCGCGTACGAAGTCGAAAGTGACGGCGGTCTCGGTGATCTCGAAGTCGATCCGGTGCGGTGGCAATCCGCTCTTCTCGATGATCGAGATCAGCGGCAAAATGCCCTCGGCTGCGCAGACATCGTGCGCGGAGAGGTTGAACGACAGGCGGATGTGGTCGGGCCAGGTCCTTGCCGTCGCGAGCGCGCGGACCAGCAGCGCCTGCGTCAGCGGCCGGATCAGCCCGATGCGCTCGGCAGCCGGAATGAAGTCGGCCGGTGAGACCAGGCCGAGGCGGGAGCTGCGCCAGCGCGCCAGGACCTCGAAGCCGGCGGTGTGTTCGCTCATCGCGTCCACGATCGGTTGGAAGACGAGGTCCATCTCGGTGCCGAAATCGGCGGTGCGCAGCAAATTCTCGATGACGCCGCGGCTGCGGATCTCGGCCTCGAGCTCGCTCGAGAAGATCACGGTGCGGCCGCGCAGATGGCGCTTGGCGTGATAGAGCGAATAGTCCGCGCATTCATAGAGCACTTCCGACGTCGTCGCGGAGTTCGGGAACAGCGCGAAGCCGATCGAGCACGACAGCCCGGTATGGGCGGTATCGAGCTGGTAGGGCAGCTTGACCTGTTCGCCGATGCGTTCGCCGAGCCGCGCCAGATCCGTGTCGTCGGGATCGCCGCATACGACCAGACCGAATTCGTCGCCGCCGAGCCGGGCAAATTCCACGCGCTGCGGGCCAAAGCCCTCGCAGACTTCGCGGATGCGGCGTCCGGCTTCGATCAGGACGCGATCGCCGACCGAGTGGCCGTAATTGTCGTTGATCGGCTTGAAGCCGTCGAGGTCGATGATCCCCACCGCGACACGGACGCCCCTACGCTCGGCGTCAGTGAAGGCGCTCGACAGCTCGGCGAAGAAGCGGCGGCGGTTCGGCAGCTCGGTAAGGGAATCGAGATTGGCGAGGCGGAAGTTCTCGTCCGAGAGCGCCTGCGTCGCCGCCTGCTGCGCCAGCAGTGATTTACGGCTGGAGACGAGGTCGGCAAAGTCACGGTAGTAGATGAACAGCACCGTCACCATTGCGCCGGAGACGAGAAGGTTGTTGACCGCGATCGCCTTCAGCGTCGGTTCGCCCGTGGTGAAGAAGAACAGCACGTAGGGCACGTCGACGACCAGCGTCACGATCAGTGCCGCAGAGCGCAGATGCATCAGCGAGAAGATGCAGCCGATCACGGTTACGGCCATGTAGAAGGCGACCTGGCTCTTGGCGAAGGGATCGCCGTAGGGGTAGAGCGCGAAAGACCACGCCGTGAAGCCGGCGCCGATTGGCAATGTCATCCAGTTGGTGGCGCGCAGATTGCGCAGGATATCGGCATCGCTGCGCACGAGATGCCGCTGGCGCAGCCACCAGAAGGTGCGAAGCGCGGCGAGCACGGTCAGCACGCTCGGCACGATCATCGTCAGCCAGTCCGGCGCCACGTTCACATAGGTGTAGGCAACGGCGATCGTGTTGCTCATGAGGATGAAGTAGAGCAGTGGGATCTGCTTGGAGAACGCGTCGAACTGCGCGCGCGTCAGGTCCGGGTTGTCGGCCGGCACGCGAAAGAGCCGCATCGCGGCGGCGAGGTGAGACTTCAAATTAGCGACAGGCATTGCAATACGCGCCCCGGATCCCTGCAAAACGGCGGCGATGTTGCACAGCGGGGGTAAAGGTCGCGTTAGGTTGGGTGTGTGTGACAGACCAGCGCAGGTTGCACGCTGCCGCGGCAATTTCCGATCGCGTGCGCTGGTGAACCTCCGTTAAGGATACTCCACCGCCGAGGCGTTCGTCTCGAGGGCTCGAGCCGCCTCCCGGAATGACCGCAGCTACGATCTGCTAACCATGCACGTCGGCCACGACAGCGGCGCTGCGTATCGCCGCGGGGGCAGCCACCGCATGCGATTCGCCTCTCCTGGCGGGAGGAGAGGTGAGGAGAGCAAGCGGCCGCTATTTCTTCTCCAGCGCTGCCGTCTGCTTGACGAGCTGCTTGTCGAAATCCTCCGACAGGCTCGCTGCGTAGGTTGCGAGCTCGCCCGGCTTGACGAACGGGTTCGGTGCGCCGTCCTTCATCTCGGCACGCTTGGCCTGCATGCCATAGACTTCGGGGTGTGGCCCGAGCAGCACGTCGATCTTCATCGACTTCACTTTGGCATAGGTCGCGCGGTAATCGTCCACGATGCCGGCATAGGTTGGCTGGCCCACCAGCCGGTTCAGCGCCACTGTGCCGCTACAGAAGAACAGCACCTCGCGGTCCTGACCACCGTCCCTGACGGTCATCTCCCAGCTCGTGCAGCCCGGCGAGTGGCCGGGCGTTGCGTGCGCCGTCAGGGTGGTGTCGCCGAGCGTGACCTTGTCGCCTTCCTTCACCGTGCGGTCGACCTTCACCGCGGGGAAGGCGAGGTCCTCGTTCTTTTCGTCGCCCGGATAGTAGCCGCCTTCGAGCAGCGGCTTGTCGCGCTCGCCGGCGATGAGCTGCGCGCCGGTCTCCTTCTTGATCTCGGCGAAGCCGCCGGTGTGATCGAGATGCGCATGCGAGTTGAGGATGATCTTGATGTCGGCGACCTTGAGGCCGAGCTTCGCGATGTGGTCCTTGATCATGCCGGTCGACTGGGGCATCGCGGTGTCCATCAGGATCAGGCCCTGCGATGTCTTGATGACATAAACGGCGATGCCTTCGGTCCCGACATAATAGATGTTGCCGATGAGCTGGAACGGCTCGAACGGCGCCGTCCATTTCTGCATGACGGTTGCCAGGAAATCCTTGATGGTCTGAGCCTGTGCGGCTGTTCCGAACAGCATCAGCGCACACAGCGCGGCCGCGAGCTTTCTCATCGTCTGCCTCCCGAATTGTTCTTGAGAATTGTTCTTGTCGTTCTGATCGGACGTGACTGTCGTACGGCTCGACCGCCACGCAAGTTACGTGGCGCAAGTGGCGGCAGCAACCGCCTCACGTCCTCAAATATGTCGTGGCATGCGCGGGGTGCCGGTGCCCGTCCGGTTTGAGCATGGCGGCCATTGCTGCAACGCGGCCCACTGCATTTGACCGCGTGCACGCGGCCCGCCATACTTTGCCTCAAGTCGAGCCAGAAGACTCGTCAGCAGCGGGAGCTGAAATGACCAATTCAATCTCCGTCCTCGCGGGGACCCTGATTTCCGTCGTCTCCTTTACCTCGATCGCCTTCTCGCAGCCGGCCTGCGTCACCCAGAACATGGCTGTGCCGCCCAGAGCCAACACCACCGACAAGGCTGCACCGTTCTTCATCGATACGACGGGTCTCGACTTCAAGACGGCGCCGCCGACGCGGGATCCCGCGAACCCCAACTATCCGCGCGCGACCGAACTGCCCGATGGAACGCTGCCGCCGCCCGGTGCCGAGGGCAATTTCATCATCGGTCCCACCCACAATCCGGCGCCGGAAACGATTGCGAAGGAAGGCGTACCGCGCGGCACGATGAAGTCCTTCACGCTGACGTCGAAGGAGAGCACGATCTACAATCCCGGGCTGATCCGCGACGATGTTGCCGGCTGCACCAATTCCTCGATCATGACGACCGTCACGGCGGCCGACGACAAGTCGCACATGATCGTCAGCACCAGCCATCCCGGAATCTGGTCGCGCACGATCGACGTCTACGTGCCGGCGCAATATGTGCGCGGCAGCGAGGCGCCGTTCATCGTGATTGGCGACGGCGGCTCCAACGCCTACAAGGATCTTGCCACCACGCTCGACAATCTGATCGCGCAGCGTCGCGTGCCGCCAATGATCGCGATCCAGATCGGCAATGGCGGCCAGGATGCGCAGGGCAGCCAGCGCATCCGCGAATATGACGCGGTGTCAGGCGTCTACGCGCAGTTCGTCGAGCGCGAGGTGCTGCCGCGGGTCGAGACGAACGCCGATGTCAAGCTGACCAGAAATCCCGACGGGCGCGCGACCATGGGGCTGAGCTCGAGCGGCGCTGCGGCCTTCACCATGGCGTGGTTCTATCCCGATCTCTATCACCGCGTGCTGGCGTTCTCGCCGACCATGGTCAACCAGCAATGGCCGCACGATCCGTCGCTGCGTGGCGGCGCCTGGGAGTATCACAGCGCGTGGACGGGGCCGGCCGGTCCGAACCTCATCTCCAAGGCCGGCGTGCTCACGCCGGCCGAGCCGCCCGGCGTGCCGCTGATCACCGCCGCGCCGGCGAAGCCGATCCGCTTCTGGTTCTTCGGCGGCGACCAGGACCTGTTCTATCCGAACCCCACCATTCCCGACGGCATGCACGACTGGACCCTGTCGAACGCGCTGATGGCGAAGGTGCTGGCGGAGAAGGGCTATCACTACCAGTTCCTGTTCGTGCGCAACGCCAAGCACGTCGATCGTCCGACGATCGCACAAACGCTGCCGGCGGCGCTGGAGTGGGTCTGGAAGGGCTATCCGATCCCCTGAGCGCGAAGTAACCTAGCGCCCGATCGTCACGCCGGCGGTCGAGCGCATGGCGTCCCGGAGGCTTGTCGCCTTCATGTCGTCGAGGACCTGACGCGTCAGCACGGTGGTCTGGCCGGGCGTGTTCAGGATGGTCTCGCCGCGCGAGGAGGAGAGCCGGTCGGCCTTGTAGGGCGCGGCCGGATCGGTGGCGGGCGTATGGCGCGGCCGTTTGCCGGACGCCGCAAAGGCCCCTTGCGAGATGCAGAGGGCAGCGATCACGATCAGCCGCAATGATTTTGCGCGCATGCGACCTCCCATATCCAAGCGTCAGCCTAGCATATGGCGGGTATGGTCGCAGAGGAAAAGGGTCAGGCGAGGGCGGCCTGGCGTTCCCGCACCGGCTCGCGGGCCCGATCCGGGCTACGCGGCTCGGCGAGCCGGGTGAAGCTGCGCTGGCCTGCCGACTCGGGCGCCTCGACGATGACGCCCTCGCAGACGATCTGCCCGCCCAGCATCCTGAATTCGAGCTTGTCGTAGCGGGGCATGGTCTCGCCAGGCGCGGGCGGCAGCAGTTCGACACGGCCCTGGATGTTCAGCGTGGCATCGCCGGTGCCGTGAAGCCGCGGATTCCACATCCTGATCCCGGTCTCCGTCCAGCGCTGCCGGATCAGCGTGGCGCGATCGACGGGTTCCACGACCTTTGCGCGCGTCTTCGGCGCGCTGGGGATCACCGGAGCGGGAGACTCGAGGACCGGCTCCGGCGCGACATTCGTAATGACGCTCGGTATCTCGGCGGAAGAATCCTCCACGGGGATCGCTGCGACCGGGGCGGGATCGCTGGCCGGGACTGGCTCGATCTCCATTGTGACGCCGGGGGACGGAGCGCAGTCGATGCTGCCCTCATGGGCTTCAACCGTAGAGACGTCGCTGGCGGCAAGCGTGACACACGAGTCCTCCGCGACGGCGGGCTCGACATCCACGACAACGTCAGGGGAGGAATCGTCGTCGACGACAAGAAGGGCATCAATCGCAGCGCTTTCGACTTCGACAGACGAGACCGGCGCCTCCTCCGTGATGACGCTCGGTGTGTCGGCAGAAGAACCTTCCGCGGGGATCGCTGCGACCGGGGCAGGATCGCTGGCCGGAGCTGGCTCGATCTCCATTGTGACGTCGGGGGACGGAGCGCAGTCGATGCTGCCCTCATGGGCTTCAATCGCGGAGACGTCGCTGCCGGCAAGCGTGACACACGAGTCCTCCGCGACGGCGGGCTCGTCATCCACCACAACGTCAGGGGAGGGATCGTCGTCGACGACGAGAAGGAGGGCATCAATCGCAGCGCTCTCGATCTCGACGGACGAGACCGGTGTCTCCTCCGCGATGACGAGGTCAACGCCCGTCGCGAGTTCCGCGGGCGGATCGTTGCTGATGAGTTCGGCGGCATCGACCGGCTCGCTCTCGACCTCGACCGGCGAGGCTGCAACTTCTTCCACGACGATCGGCTCGACCTCTGTCGGCCTCTCCCGGGATGAATCGTCGCTGACGCTGATATCAGTTGGCGCCGCCGACGGGCTTTCCGCGACGACGGAGATAGCGGTCTCTTCCTCGGCGACAGGCTTCACGGCCGTGACGCCGTCATTGCAGTGCGACGGAGCGGCGCTGATGCCGCTGTCGAGAGCCGGAGCGGCTTCTGTGATGTCGGCGACGATGGCAGACGAGTCGTCTGCGGCCTGCGGGGCATCGATGATGCTACCGCTGTGCGGCGAGGGCCGAAGTCGGGTGAACGCCCATTCCACCGCAGGAATGCGGCGCAGCAACGATATCAGTCTCGAAAGCACTGGGAGTTGTCCAAGAGGTCCTCGGCGTGAGGCAATCGCTGATTCGCCAGCAATATAAAAAACTGCCCCGTCCGTCACATCGCTGTCAATGTAGGTGGGACCAATTGCAGAACATCCGCGCGCCCACCGCTCGCCGGTGGTGGTCGAGAAGCCGCAATCGTCATGAGCTGCGGCAAAGGCTTCTCGACCTCAACGTTCGGACGTCACGGGCGACCGCAAGCCTTGGATCGCCTCGGAAATCGAGTGGATGAAAGAGCCGGACCCGCGGGGCTACCGCAGGGTCCTTGCTGAAGAGGGGACGACCGTCCCTCTCGAAACTTCCGGACGATGCCGGCCTACTTCCCGGAGCCCGCGCCGCCGCCGGCCTGGCTGCCCATGTTGTTGGTGTTGCTGCCGCCTGCGCTCGGAGGCTGCGTGCCCTTGCTGCTGCCGGCCTCGTTCTGCATGTTCGACGACTTGCCCGTGGTCATGCCCTTGGTCGCCGGACCTCGCGACGATTGACCGACCTCGCCTTGGCCGGAAGCGCCCGGGGCGGGTTGTGTCTGTGCGAAAGCGCTACCGGTCGCCAGCGCCATGACGCAGGCGGATGCCAGGATGATCTTCTTCATCACGTTCTCCTTCCAGTTCAGCTTCGTGACAACCTGCCTGCGGAGACGGCGTTCCTATGCGGTGTCACGGCCGTAACCGCGTCGCAACAAGGTGTGCTGCGTCGATCGTGGGGGTTCCCCGCGCCTTTCGCCCGAGGTATTTTGGAACACACGGCATTTGAAATGAGGGCCACGCAATGAAGAAGCTTGCCGCCATCGCAGCGATTCTGGTCTGGTCGACGTGCGCCTACGCGCAGGATCGCACTATCACCGTGGCCTCGACGACGTCGACGGAACAGTCGGGCCTGTTCGGTTACCTGCTGCCGCTATTCTCGAAGGCGGAGGGGATCGACGTGAAGGTCGTTGCCGTCGGCACCGGCCAGGCCCTCGACATCGGGCGACGGGGCGATGCCGATGTGGTCTTCGTTCATGACCGGCCGGCCGAGGACAAGTTCATGTCCGAGGGGCAGGGCGTCAAGCGCTTCGACGTGATGTACAACGACTTCGTCATCGTCGGTCCCAAAGGCGATCCGGCGAAGATCGCCGGCGGCAAGGACGTCGCGGACGCGCTGCGCAAGATCGCGGCGGCTAAGGCGCCGTTCATCTCGCGCGGTGACAAGTCCGGCACACATGCGGCGGAGCTGAGATTGTGGAAGGATGCGGGGGTCGATATCGGTGCCGGCAAGGACAGCTGGTATCGCGAGATCGGCCAGGGCATGGGTCCGGCGCTGAACATGGCCTCGTCCTCGAATGCCTATTTGCTGTCCGACCGCGGCACCTGGCTGTCATTCAAGAATCGCGGCGAGCTTGCTGTCCTGACCGAGGGCGATAAGCGCCTGTTCAACCAGTACGGCGTCATGCTGGTGAATCCGGCGACGCATGCGAACGTGAAGGCGAAGGACGGACAGGCCTTCATCGACTGGCTGGTCTCACCGAAGGGGCAGGATGCGATCGCCGGCTACAAGGTCGGCGGCGAGCAGCTATTTTTCCCCAACGCGTCCCACTAGCAGGAAGGCAATGGTCGACACCGCGACGCTGAGTGCGAGCAGGATCAGTCCGAGTCCGAGCGCCAGCGGCAGGTCGCCCTTGCTGGTTTCCAGTGCGATGGCCGTCGTCATCGTGCGCGTGAAGCCGCGGATGTTGCCGCCGACGATGATGATGGCGCCGACCTCGGCGATCGCGCGCCCGAACGCCGCGAGAAACGCCGTCAGCAGCGAGGTTCGGCCGAGCGCGAACAGCAAGCCGATGCTGCGCAACGTCGACAGCCCGTCGATGCGTGCGAGGTCGCCGTACTCCGCCCACAACAAGCTCGCCGGCCGATGCACCAGCGCGACCACGATCGGCGTCGCGAGCAGCGTCTGCGCGATCATCATGGCCGTCGGCGTGAACAACAGACCGGCCGCGCCGAGCGGACCGGACCGCGACAGCAGAAGATAGAGCGCAAGCCCGACCACGACTGGCGGAAGGCCGAGTAGTGCGTTGGTCAACACGATGACGACCTGCCGCCCGCGGAATCGGGTGATCGCGAGCAGGGCGCCGAAGGGTGCACCGATCAGCAGCGCGACGATGCTGGCGGTCAGGCTGACGCGCACCGACAGGACGACGATGCCGAGCAGCTCGGCATCGGCCTCGCCGATCAGCGTGAACGCGGCGCCGATGGACCGTGCGAACTCGTTCATCCGTGCCTGAACGGCGTCGCCAGCCAGAATGCCTTGGGTGCGTCGATTTCGGGACTGCGGAGGCGTTTCACGTAAAATTCCCTGCAAGTATCGTCGTGCAAAGCAGCGGCGCGGTCGCGTTCCGCAGGCACTGCGTGGCTAGGCCTGCCGCCGGGATGAGCTTTCCGACGGCAGGCCAGTCACAGAATACTCACGAGGAGCGGTTTGGAAACCGAATTCAGCCGGGTCCGCCGTCGGTCTCAGCGCTTGACGTTGGCCGATGCCGAGACCGTGGAGGTTGCCCCGACGCTCTGCTGCCAGTAGCCCTCGATCTGGTCGACCAGGGCGGGTGGCAACGGCACGTAGTTGAGCGTCTCGGCCTGCGGCTTTCCGTTTTCCAGCGACCAGCGGACGAAGTCGATGGCCGCAGCCGACCGTTCCGGGGATTTCGGCGCCTTCGGCATCAGCACGAACGTCGTGGCGGTGATCGGGTAGGCGTCCTCGCCGGGGGCATTGGTGAGCACCAGATGGAAGTCCTTCTCCGCCTTCCAGTCCGCGCTCGAGGCCGCCGCCTGGAACGATGCGGCGTCAGGGACGACGAAATTGCCGGCGCTGTTCTGCACGATGCCGAAGGAAATCCGGTCGAGTCGTTGCAGCGCGTAAGTGTATTCGAGATAGCCGATCGAGCCGGGAACGAGGCTGACGAGGGAGGCGACGCCGTCATTACCCTTGCCACCGAGGCCAAGCGGCCACTCGACCGAGGTGCCTTCGCCCACGCTGGTCTTCCACTGCGGGCTGACCTTCGAGAGGTAGTTCGACCAGTTGAACGTCGTCCCCGACCCGTCGATGCGATGAACCACCGTGATCGGCGCGTTCGGCAATTTCACGTCGGGGTTGACCGCGCGAATGGCCGGATCGTTCCAGGATTTCAGCTTGCCGAGATAGATGTCGGCGAGTATCGGCCCGGTAAAGCGAATCTGGCCGGGCCTGATGCCGTCGATGTTGACCACCGGTACGACGCCGCCGATCACGATCGGGAATTGCATCATGCCGAGCCTGTCGAGCTCTTTGGGATCAAGTGGCATGTCGCTTGCGCCGAAGTCGACGGCCTCCTTCTTGATCAGGCCGACGCCGATGCTCGACCCGACTGCCTGATAGCTGACAACGTTTCCGGTCTTGACCTTGTATGCGTCGATCCATTTCGCCATCACGGGCGAAACGAAGGTTGAGCCGGCTCCCTTGATCTCGGCTGCCAGGCTCTGTGTGGCGGCGAGCAGGGCGGTGAAAATGATTGGTAGTGCAATCTGTTTTTTCATATGTGCGACGCTAACGGCTGGGGCACGAAGCCCATGTGGTCCATGTCACAATGGCCTCGCGTAGCATTCGGCTGGCCATTGCGCCTCGATTACACCCCGCTGGCGGGCGCTGCATCGTCCGATCGAGGGAGATCATGCGTTGCGCCGCTCTTCCGCCGGCGAGGCGCCGGGCAGGCGCAAATTCGGCGAAAACCGGCTGCCAGGCCGCCAGATCATGCCGTTTCGCGCCCGAATGGCGGCTTTATTCCGGCTTCGGATGCTTTAAGGAAGGGGCAGGATCAGGTCGCACCAGCCCGGCGGTGGTGCTAGACCCTGATGCAGGAACAATGGGGCCGGGCCGCCAGGCACGCCCGCAAGGATGAAGGATTTGAGGCAATGATCAACACCGTTGGCATCATCGGGGCAGGGACCATGGGGAACGGCATCGCGCAGATCTGCGCGGCTGCCGGGCTTTCGGTGGTGATGGTCGACATTTCCGATGCGGCGGTGAACCGCGGGCTGTCGACCGTTGGCGGCAGCCTCGAGCGCCTGGTCAAGAAGGAGAAGATGTCGGCGGCCGATCGCGACGCCACGCTCAAGCGCATCACCGGCACGACCGATCGCGCGAAGCTCGCCGATTGCGACCTCGTCATCGAGGCCGCGACCGAGAACGAGGAGCTCAAGGTCAAGATCCTGAAGGACCTCTGTGCCACGCTGTCGCCGCGCACGCTGCTCGCGACCAACACGTCGTCGATCTCGATCACGAAGCTCGCCGCCGCGACCGACCGGCCCGACCGCTTCATCGGCATGCACTTCTTCAACCCGGTGCCGGTGATGGCGCTGCTGGAGCTCATCCGCGGCCTGCAGACCTCCGACGACACTCATGCCAAGGCACTCGATTTCGCCCAGCGCGTCGGCAAGGTAGCGATCACCGCCAAGAACAGCCCGGGCTTTGCCGTCAACCGCATCCTGTGCCCGATGATCAACGAGGCGATCTTCGCGCTGCAGGAAGGCATCGCAACCGCCGAGGAGATCGACGCCGGCATGAAGCTCGGCTGCAACCATCCGATCGGGCCGCTGGCGCTGGCCGATCTGGTCGGCCTCGACACTATGCTTTCCGTGATGGAGGTCTTCTACAAAGGCTTCAACGATCCCAAATATCGGCCAGCGCCGCTGCTCAAAGAGATGGTCGATGCCGGTCATCTCGGCCGCAAGACCGGGCAGGGCTTTTACACCTATAGCGCCTGATCATGGCGCCGGCGGTGGACGCTTGGCGTCCGCCGCCCGATCCCCGCAATTTGCGCTGCGACAAAGACGCCGCGCGCGAATGGCCCGACAATGTCGAACGGGCGGCCCGCGGGAACAACGGAACGGATAGCAAAGGACATGTCGGATCGACTGAAGGCCGAGCGCGAGGCGGCGGCCGCGCGGCGGAACCTGCTGACCCAGGACGCCATCGAGCGCACCGGGATCACAGAGGAGATGATCGGGGAACTCGTCACCCGCTTCTACGGACGCGTGCGCGAGGATGCGCTGCTGGGGCCGGTCTTTGCGATCGTGCAGAATTGGGACGAGCATCTCGCCAAGCTCAGGGATTTCTGGTCGTCAGTCGTGCTGATGAGCGGCCGCTATCACGGTTCGCCGATGCGGGCCCATATGCCACTCAGTCTGGTGGGCGATCATTTCGACCGCTGGCTCGATCTGTTCGAACAGACCGCACGCGAGGTCTGCCCGCCACCGGCGGCGGCGCTCTTCATCGACAAGGCACGCCGCATCGCCGACAGTTTCGAGATGGCATCGGCGACCATCGCCGGCCGCATCGCTGCGCCGCGTCACGTGCTCCGGTCCTGACGACGATCGGGCTGCCTGCAAAACGTGCAGTTGTATCGCTTTCAGGTTGCGCTGCGGGCCAATAGCGCGCTGCACCAATTCCAACATCATCGGTCTGATCTGCAAAATCATCATGCGGATCGCGCGATGTGACGTTGCAATTGCCAATATGCGCGGGAATACACGCATTCGCGTTCAATCAACGCGAGCAAAGACATATTGATGCACTGCGGCGCCAATTCTCCGCCTTGTTTTCGGCAGAGTTCCAGCGCCTGCTAACGTGCATGTCGCGCGCATCGTTCAACAGCACTACCTCATCATCCGAGAGCACTGCGGAACCAGAAGTCGACGAGGGCATGGAGCAGACGCGGCGAACGCTGCTGCTTGGTGCGCTCGCCACTACGGCTTGCCTTGGTTGCTCAGCACAGGCGCGCGCGGGTGAGGATCCGCCGGGCTCCGACGAACGTCCGCAGAAGGGTGATCTTCTCGTCTTCTCCGAGGGCGACCAGGAAGGGAAGCTGATCACCGCGGCGGATCTTGCGGCCGGTGGACCGCCCGTTCATGCTTGGCCGAAGGATCCCAAGACATCAGTGGTGCGCAGCGCCTCCCGGCTCAACGAGATCCTGATCATCCGGCTCGATCCCGCCGAGCTCGACGAGAAAACGCGCGAGCGCGCCGTCGACGGCATCCTCGCCTATTCGGCGATCTGCACGCATGCCGGCTGTCCCGTCACCGCCTGGGTCAAGAGCGATGTCGGCGAGAAGGACGTGTTCAAGTGCATGTGCCACAATTCCGAATACGATCCCCGCGCGGGCGCGCAGGTCGTATTCGGGCCGGCGCCGCGGCGGCTCGCCGCGCTGCCGCTCGCACTCGCCGACGGTTCGCTCAGCGTCGGCGGCAACTTCATTGGAAAGGTAGGTGGCGTGCAGCCAGGATGATGGACGGTGCGGGTTATGCCTGCGTCACGAGAGGCCGCATCCGCCGAGGGGCGGACGACGGGACAAGCGACAAGAATTCAAATCAAGAATTCAAACGGATGAAAAAGGGGAATACGTCCATGACCAGGAAGCAATGGTTACTGTCCGGCTTCGTCGCCTTTACGTGTCTTGCCTCGACCGCCGCCAGCGCCGGCCCGATCGAGAATTATTCTCCGGTCACCGCGCAACGGTTGGAAAATCCGGAACCGAGCAACTGGATGCTCTATCGGCGCACCTATGACGGGCAGGGCTATAGCCCGCTCGACCAGATCAACACCTCGAACGTGAAGAACCTCACGCCGGTCTGGACCTTTGCCACCGGCGTGGTCGAAGGCCACGAGGCGCCGCCGATCGTCAACAACGGCGTGATGTTCGTAGCGACCCCGATGGGACAGGTGATCGCGCTGAACGCGAAGACTGGCGACGAGTACTGGCGCTACAAGCGGCAGCTCCCCGACGATCTGTTCCAGTTGCATCCGACCAGCCGCGGTGTCGGCCTCTGGGAGGACAAGCTCTATCTTGCCACCACTGACGACCATGTCGTGGCACTCGACGCCAAGACCGGCAAGGTGGTGTGGGACACCAAGGTGCAGGATTACAAGAAGGGCCAGTACATGACCCTGATGCCGCTGGTCGTCGACGGCAAGGTCATCGTCGGCGGCTCCGGCGGCGAGTTCGGCGTGCGCGGCTATGTCGCTGCGTTCGATGCCAAGGACGGCAAGGAGCTGTGGCGGACCTACACCATTCCAGGCGAGGGCGAGCCCGGTCACGATACCTGGCAGGGCGATGACTGGAAGAACGGCGGCGGCTCGGCCTGGATGACCGGCAATTACGACAAGGACACCAAGACGATCTATTGGGGCGTCGGCAACGCCGCGCCGTGGCCCGGTGAGATGCACCCCGGCGACAATCTCTACACCTCGTCGGTGCTCGCGCTCGATCCCAGCAACGGCAAGATTAAGACCTATCACCAGTATCACCAGAACGATTCCTGGGACTGGGACGAGGTCGAAGCGCCGATCCTGGTCGATCTGCAACGCGACGGCCGCAACATCAAGAGCTTGATCCATCCGGGCCGCGACGCGATCTTCTGGGTGCTCGAGCGCACACCGACCAAGATCAATTACGTCGCCGGCTGGCCGTTCGTCTCGACCGACGTCTGGAAGGGCATCGACGAGACCGGCAAGCCGATCGTCGATCCTGCCCATAAGCCGGTTGTCGGCAAGCGCGTCGAGTTCTGCCCGTCGCTGTGGGGCGGCAAGGACTGGCCGTCTGCGGCCTACAGCGAGCGGACCAAGCTCGTCTACGTGCCCGCCAACGAGAATTTCTGCGGCGGCTTCACCGGCGAGAAGCTTCCGCTCAAGCCGGGCGAGCTCTGGCTTGGCACCAAGCCGGAAGACATCGGCCTGAAGACCAAGCCCGGCGCGGATCATTTCGGCGAGCTCCAGGCCTGGGATCCGGTCACCGGCAAGAAGGTGTGGCAGCACAACTTCCCGAAGTCGCAGCTGTTCGGCTCGGTGACGGCGACCGCAGGCGACCTCGTCTTTGTCGGCGGCACCAACGACCGCAACTTCCGCGCCTTCAACGCCAAGACCGGCGAACTGTTGTGGGAGCAGAAGACCAACTCCGGCATCATGGGCATGCCGTCGTCCTATGAGATCGATGGCACGCAATACATCGCGATCCAGTCCGGATGGGGCGTCGACGCGCAGCGCATCCAGGATGCGCTCGTGACCAACAATATCGGCATTGAGTCCAATGTGCCGCAGGGCGGCGTCATCTGGGTGTTCGCGCTGAAGAAATAAGCTCCGCGGGCGGATCGAAGGAAGCGGAGCGGTGAGGGGGCAAATGCGGCGGACGGCAACGTCCGCCGCATTTTGCGTGCGCTGCCCTTTTCCCCTTGTGGAAGCAGGTGGCGCGAAGCGCCGGATCAGAGGTCTCTATCCGCGGAGACAGACCCCTCACCCAAGTGAGGTCGTAGCAGCCAACGTCGCTGCCCTCTCCCACGAGGGGAGAGGGCACATCGATGCGCTTCGGCGGTGTGCCGAATTACTACTTCCCCTGCCGGTCCACCTTGTCCTTCTCCTTCTGGTTCATTTCCTGAACCTTCGGATCGGTGTTGCTCTGCCCGGTGGTCTGGGTGGTCGAGGCGGGCGGAGCGGCAGCGTTGGGGAGCGAGTTCTGGTCCGGCGCGGCGGGGCGCGTCGCGGTGGTCGGGGGCGTCGTGTTGCTTTGTGCGTGGACGCTCACGGCGGTCAAAGAAAAGGCGCCCGACAGCAACGAGACTGCGAGCGCCTTTGAGATGTTGATCATCGATCTGCTCCTGTCAGATCGATGGAAACGGCGCGAGGCCGTCTTATGTTCCCGCTTCCTACGCCTCCAATTGCTTGCCGAGCGGAAGGTTGCGGATGCGCTTTCCGGTCGCCGCGAAGATCGCGTTCATCAGCGCGGGCGCGAACGGCGGAACACCGGGCTCGCCGACGCCGCTCGGCGGCGTGTCGGGTCCGGGCGGGACGATGTAGACGTTGGTGACAAGAGGAGATTCATCCATCCTGAGAACCTGGAAGTCGTCGAAGTTCTTCTGCTCCACCTTGCCGTCCTTGAAGGTGACCGCGCCGTATTTGGCGACGCTCAGCCCCATGATCGCCGCGCCCTCGATCTGCGAGGCGATGCGTTCGGGGTTGACATAGGTGCCGCAGTCGATCGCGGTGTCGACCCGCGGCACCGTCAGCTTGCCCTTCTCGTCGACAGCCACCTCGACGATGGTCGCGATGTAGCTGACGAAGCTGCGGTGCACGGCGATGCCGAGACCGTGGCCCTTCGGCACCTGGCGGCCCCATTCGCCCTTCTCGGCAACCAGCTCGACCACCTTGCGCAGGCGCGCGGTGTCGATCGGGTAGCTGTCGAAGGGCTCGCCGTAGTTCCACATGTCCTTCACCGCGGGCTTGACGATCCGCGGGCTGCCGATCAGGGCGAGCAGCGTCTCCTTCTGGTCGCGCCCGGTCGCATGCGCGATCTCGCCGACCATCGACTGCACCGCGAAGGCCCGCGGGATGTTGGAGACCGAACGGAACCAGCCGATGCGGGTGAACGCCGCGGCTTCCGGGTTCTCGCAGGAGATGTTGGCGATCTCGAACGGCATGTCGACGAGGCCCATGCCGAGCTCGAAGGGGGCCTGGTTCTTTGCCCCCGCGGCGAAGGTCGAGGCGATGGTCGGCGCCACGCTGCGATGGCGCCAGGCGATCACCTTGCCACTCTTGTCGAGGCCTGCCTCGATCCGCTCGACCGAGACGGTGTGCAGGAAGTCGTGACGGACGTCGTCCTCGCGCGTCCATTGCACCTTCACCGGCGCGCCGAGCTCCTTCGACAGCAGCGCCGCCTCGAGCGCAAAGTCGCATTTCGACTTGCGCCCGAAGCCGCCGCCGAGCAGCGTGACGTTGACGGTGACGTTGCCCTCGGGAATTCCGAGCGTCTTGGCGACGTCCTCGCGGGTGCCGCCGGGGCTCTGCACCGGTGCCCAGATCTCCGCCTTGTCACCCTTGACGTCGGCGACCGCCACCGGCGGCTCCATGCTGACATGGGCAAGGTGCGGCAGATAGTATTCGCCGACCACGACCTTATCGGCGCCCTTCAGGGCAGCGTCTGCGTCGCCCTCCTGGCGGACGACGAGGCCCGGCTTGCGCGAGGCTTCCTCGAGCTCCTTGCGATAGGCGACGGAGTCGTATTTGCCGTTGGCGCCGTCGTCCCAGGTCAGCTTCAGCGCGTCGCGGCCCTTGATCGCCGCGCCGGTATTGCGCGCGATCACCGCGACGCCGCCGAGCGGCTGGAATTTCGACGGCCACGGCCAGCCGCGCACCTGCATCACCTTCTCGACGCCGGGGACCTTCAGCGCCGCTTCGGGATCGAACGAGACCAGCTTGCCGCCCGTCACCGGCGGGCGCGCGATCACGGCATACTTCATTCCGGGCAAACGCACGTCGGCGCCGTAACGCGCCTTGCCGGTGGTGATGTCGTGGAGGTCAACGATGCCGACCTTGCCCTTGCCGAGATAACGGAAGTCCTTGGGGTCCTTCAGCTTGAGGCCTTCGATGCTCGGCACCGATTCCTTGGCTGCGTCCGCAGCGAGCTCGCCGAAGCCGAGCTTGCGGCTGGTCGCGCTGTGGACGACCTCGTGGTTGACGGCCTTGACCTCGGTCGCTGGCACGCCCCAGCGCTTCGCCGCGGCCTGCTCCAGCATGGTGCGGGCGGAGGCGCCGATCTGGCGCATCGGGATCAGATAATGCCGCGTGCTGCGGGAGCCGTCGGTGTCCTGGTTGCCGAACTTCACCTCGTCGCCGTGGGCCTGCTCCACCTTGACCCTCGACCAGTCGGCCTCCATCTCCTCGGCCACGATCAGGGGCAGGCTGGTGCGCACGCCGGTGCCCATTTCGGCGCGATGGGCGAGGATGGTGACGGTGCCGTCCGGCGCGACCGCGACGAAGACGCGCGGATCGACCACGACGCCGTGCGGCATCTTGCCGGCGCCAGTCTCATAGGCGAAGGCCTGGCGCGACATCACGGGGGCGGCGAGCACGAAGCCGCCGGTGACGCCGAGCCCCTTCAGGATACTGCGGCGCGAGACCTTCTCGACCCGAATGGTCTTCTCGAAGCTGTGAAGCTTCCTGGGGTTGTCGATGAAATTCATGTCACACTCCCGTCGATGCGAGATGGACTGCGTTCTCGATGCGCTGGTAGCAGCCGCAGCGGCAGATGTTGCCGGCCATCGCCTCGCGGATCTGATCATGAGACGGCTTCGGGTTCTCCATCAGCAACGCGGCGGCCTGCATGATCTGGCCGGCCTGGCAGAAACCGCATTGGGGGACGTTGACCTGGCGCCAGGCCTTCTGCACCGGGTGATCGCCATTCGGATGCAGCCCCTCGATCGTCGTGACCTCGCGGCCGGCCACGTCGTTGATCGACGTGATGCAGGAGCGCACGGCCTCCTTGTCGACGATGACGGTGCAGGCGCCGCACAGGGCCTGGCCGCAGCCGAACTTGGTGCCGGTCAGCCCGGCCTCGTCACGCAGGAACCAGAGTAGCGGGAGATCCGGGTCGCCGTCCCAGCTCTGTTCCTGGCCGTTGATCTTTACCTTGATCATGATCGTCCCTCGCTCTTCATAAGCTTGTGATTTTGAACGCGCCGCCATCGGCCGGCGCAGTGGTCCATGCGTCGTCACGTCCGCATCCCCGCCGTTCGCCCGCGCAGGCAAATCCCGGCGGGCGGCTGGAATGCGCATCGCAATGTCCGGATGTGCTCGATACCTCCCGGTCTTGTTCTTGATTGATTGAACTTCGCGGCATCGTCGCGACGCGATCGTAACAGAGATCGCCTCGGCCCGGCGTTCACAGCCGGGTGTTCTTGACGGGAAAAGATTGCAACCAAGGTTTGTCAAAAGCAGGGCGCGGCATCATGCCCCCGTGCTCGCGGAAGGTGCACGACGAAAAATGCTTCGTCCGGCAGAGACTGCACGGACGAAGCAGGATGCCTCAGTCGAGGGAGGGAGAAGCGCAGAGGCGCGGACTTCGAGGGGGAAGTGGGCGGCACTGCGCAGTCATTCAGAGACCAGGACTGAGGAGTTCATGGTCCTCGCATCTGCGTCGTGCGAAGCGGCGGCATCGCCGCGATCAGTTGGGGCCGGTCCCCGTCCGGCTCGCCGGCGCTGGTTGCGGCCAGCGGGCGGACGGGGCACGGCGAAGGTCTGGCTGCCTTGGTCAGGCGGCCTTGGCTTTCGCCACGTGGGTCGCGATCGCGTCCATCAGCGCCGGCGACAGGCAGTCATAGGGCTCGAGCCCGATTTCCTTCAGCCGCGAACGGATGCCCGCCATCTGCTCCGGCTTCACGCCGGATTCGATCACGGAGGAGACGAAGGCGGCGAATTGCGGCGCCTGCGAGCCCTGTTCCTGGAACAGCTCGGGATGGATGAAGTCGAGGCCGTAGAAGGGATGGCCCTTGTTCTCGATGCGGCCATACATATGCGTGCCGCAGGCCTTGCAGGCGTAGCGCTGGATCACCGCCGAGGGATCGACGATCTGGAGCTTGTCGCCGTTCTCGAGCACGGTCACGTTCTGCCGTGGCACCACGGCGACGACCGAGAAGTTCGCGCCCTGCGGCTTCCAGCACTTGGTGCAGCCGCAAGCGTGATTGTGGGCGACGTCGCCCTTGATGCCGACCTTGACCTGATGGTCCTTGCATTTGCAGGCCAGCGTGCCGCCGGCAAAGCTGCCGCTGCCTTGCTTGACGCCGTTGTCGATCGAGGGATGGAGTGCAACAGTCATGGTTCGATCCTCCTTGGGTGTGACGCTTTCGAGCTAGAACACGACGACTGAACGGATGGATTTGCCCTCGTGCATGAGGTCAAAACCCTTGTTGATCTCCTCGAGCTTGAGCACGTGGGTGATCATCGGATCGATCTGGATCTTTCCGTTCATGTACCAGTCGACGATCTTGGGCACGTCGGTGCGGCCGCGTGCGCCGCCGAAGGCCGTGCCGCGCCAGTTGCGCCCGGTGACGAGCTGGAACGGGCGGGTGGCGATCTCTTTGCCGGATTCGGCAACGCCGATGATGATCGAGGTGCCCCAGCCGCGATGGCAGGCTTCCAGCGCCTGGCGCATCACCGTGGTGTTGCCGGTGCAATCGAAGGTGTAGTCGGCACCACCGTCGGTCAGGTTGACCAGATGCGCGACGATGTCGCCGGTGACCTTCTTCGGGTTGACGAACTCGGTCATGCCGAACCGGCGGCCCCAATCCTCCTTGGCATCGTTGATGTCGACGCCGATGATCTTGTCGGCGCCGGCCATCTTGGCGCCCTGGATCACGTTGAGGCCGATGCCGCCGAGGCCGAACACGACCACGTTGGATCCCGGCGTGACCTTGGCGGTGTTGACGACGGCGCCAACGCCGGTGGTGACGCCGCAGCCGATGTAGCAGCTCTTGTCGAACGGCGCGTCCTCGCGGATCTTGGCGACCGCGATCTCGGGCAGCACGGTGAAGTTCGAGAAGGTCGAGCAGCCCATGTAGTGGTAGACCGGCTTGCCCTTGTAGGAGAAGCGGCTGGTGCCGTCGGGCATCACGCCCTTGCCCTGCGTCGCGCGGATCGCGGTGCAGAGATTGGTCTTCTGGCTCAGGCAGCTTTTGCACTGCCGGCACTCCGGCGTGTAGAGCGGGATGACGTGGTCGCCCGGCTTCACCGAGCTCACGCCGGGGCCGATTTCGCGGATGATCCCGGCGCCCTCATGGCCCAGGATTGACGGGAAAATTCCCTCACTGTCGAAGCCGTCGAGCGTGTAGGCATCAGTATGGCAGATGCCCGTCGCCTTGATCTCGACCAGGACTTCGCCTGCCTTCGGTCCTTCCAGATCGACTTCGACGATCTCGAGTGGTTTCTTCGCTTCGAAAGCGACGGCGGCACGTGTCTTCATCGTAAACTCCTCAAATTCTCGCAGGACGCCAAGAGGTAGTACCGGCAGCCCTCGTAACGTTCATTTCTTGCCCATGCAGGCGTCTTCCGCCTTGGTGTAGACCTCGTTCTTCTCCTCCTTCTTGGAGGGGCGTTGCCGGCCCCACGCCTCGTCGGAGCGGGCGCGCAGATAGACGTAGAGATCGTCCATGTAGCAGGCGACGTTGGGGTTGTCGCCGAAGGCCGGCATGACGTTCTCCTGCGCGGTCGAGATGTTCTTGCGACCGGAGGCGACGACGCCGAGGAAGTCGCCATAGCTCATGGTCTTGACCGAATCCTTCAACGCCGGTGCGTAGGTCGATCCCATGCCGTCGGGGCCATGGCAGACGTGGCAGTCGGAGTGATAGCGGCGATATCCGGAATAGGTGAACCAGTCCACGGTGCCGTCGGCCGAAATCTTGTAGGTCGGGTTTCCTTCCTTATCGAGCCATTTTCCGTCGTCTTCCTTCTTGACGGCGGTCGGGTCGCCCGGACCGTCCGCAACGGCAATTCCGCCGGACGCAACGAAGATCATCGCAGCAATGGCAAAGCAGATTTTACGCAAGAGAATATCCTCGAAGGCGTTCGGTGGAGACGAGCCGGCGCGTGGAGTTGATCCACGCGCCGGAGCGACACGAAGGTGAGGCTAGTTCGCCGGCAGCGAGAACACGGTCAGCGTACCGCCGAGTGCCGTGTAGTTGCTGAGAGCCGCGTAGCCACCGACTGCGCCGAGACCGGCGGTCGGATCGGTCAGACCTGCTGCCAGACCGATGCCGGCCCAGCCGCCCACGCCGGAGAGCACTGCGACATACTGCTTGCCGCCGTTCTCATAGGTCGTGACGTTGCCGATGATGCCGGAGGGAGTCTTGAACTTGTAGAGCTCCTTGCCGGACTTGGCATCGACCGCCTTCAGGTAGCCTTCGAGCGTGCCGTAGAACACCACGCCGCCGGCGGTTGCGAGCGCACCCGACCAGACCGAGAACTGCTCCTTGTTCGACCAGACGATCTTGCCGGTCTTGCCGTCCCAGGCGATGAAGTTACCCATGTGGGTTTCACCCTGCGGCGGATACATCGAGAGCGTCGCACCCACATAGGGCTGGCCCGCGGTGTAGCTCACCTTGAACGGCTCGTAGTCCATGCAGACGTGGTTGGTCGGAACGTAGAACAGCTGCGTGTCCGGCGAGTAGGCTGCCGGCTGCTCGTCCTTGGTACCGAGCGCGGCCGGGCAGATGCCCTTCACGTTGTGGTCTTCGCCGGCCTTGTCGGTCGACGCTGCGTCGAGCACCTTCGGACGGCCATAGGTCGCCGAGTTCTTGTCCATGTCGACGCCGGAGGTCCAGTTCACCTTCGGATCGTACTTTTCGGCGACCAGCAGTTCGCCGTTCTCACGGTCCATCGTGTAGGCGAGGCCGTTACGGTCGAAATGGGTCAGCAACTTGCGCGGCTGGCCGTTGATCTGCTGATCCGAGAGGATCATCTCGTTGACGCCGTCATAGTCCCACTCGTCGTGGGGCGTCATCTGATAGACCCACTTGGCCATGCCGGTGTCCGCGTCGCGCGCGAAAATGGTCATCGACCACTTGTTGTCGCCCGGACGCTGCTTCGGATTCCAGGTCGAGGGGTTGCCCGACCCGTAATACACGAGGTTCAGAGCGGGATCGTAGGACATCCAGCCCCAGGTGCAGCCGCCGCCGATCTTCCACTGATCGCCTTGCCAGGTCTTCAGCGAGGAGTCGGCTCCGACCGGCTTGCCGAGCGACGTCGTCTTGGCCGGATCGACCTTGATCTGGTCATCCGGACCTTCCGAGAAGGCGCGCCAGACCTGCTTGCCGCTCTTGAGGTCGTAAGCGGTGACGTGACACTGCACGCCGAACTCGCCGCCGGAGATGCCGACCAGGACCTTGTCCTTGACGACCAGCGCGGCCGACGTACCGGTCTCGCCCTTGGCAGGGTTGCCGTTCGTCGACGACCACTCGACCTTGCCGGTCTTGGCGTCGAGCGCGACGAGGTTGGTGTCGGCCTGATGCAGGATGATCTTGCCGTCGCCGTAGGACAGGCCGCGGTTAACCGTATCGCAGCACATCACCGGGATGACGTTCGGATCCTGCTTCGGCTCGTACTTCCAGACGATCTTGTTCTCGTTTGAAAGGTCAATAGCGTAGACCTTGTTCGGGAACGGCGTGTGGACGTACATCATGTTGCCGATGATCAGCGGGCCGCCTTCGTGGCCGCGCAGCACGCCGGTGGAGAAGGTCCAGGCGACCTGGAGCTTGCCTACGTTTTGTGCGTTGATCTGATTCAGCTTGGAATAGCGGGTATTGGCGTAGTCGCCCGCCGGCATCACCCAGTCTTTGGGGTTCTGCGACATCTTGATCAGCTCGTCATTGGCTGACGCGCTGCCGACGGCGAGCATCGCCGCGGAGCCAAGATAGGTCGCCATTAGCACCTTGCGCATAGTCATTCCTCCGTTGGTCTCGTTTTATTGTTTCCGAAGCATTGCTAAATCACCGGGCTTCTCGTCCGGCGTCTGCTCGTGCAGGGCGGTCACGATTGGGACCAGAAACGATGCTGTGCTGTTTCCTCCTCCGGATGAGAGCTACGGGTCCACGTGCAGGAGCGGCCCGTTCTTCTTGTTCCTGTCGCAATCCCTAACGACTTCGTCATCGGGAAACTTGCCCAAGAGAGAAGCCGCTTTGCTCGACAGCGCACGGATGCGAAGATTTTGATTTTGCAGTAGCGAATTCAGCGGCTTCCGCGGGGCTTCGCGACCGGCTTCGAGGCTCAGGTTCCCCTTGACGGCGCTGCAACTAAGGCGGAGGATTAACTGTCAAGGGTGGCAATGGAACGATCGCGCTCGTTGCAAAGACCGCTCAATTTCGAGGTAAACGTCACGCAATCATGGCTGAGGGCTCCGGCAGCGCTGGTCGCGATTCGCGTCGAATCTCCGGATGCAACCACAGTGGCTGGATTAATGTCCGACACAATTCACACGCTCTCGACGACCGGACTGACGCCGAAGCGTCAGATCCAGAGCTGGATCGACGGGCTGACGAGCCTGTGCGGGCATTTCGACGTCGATCCGCTCGAGGCATCCTCGCTCGAAGGCCGCATCGACTACACCAGCGTCTCGCGCCTGAAGCTCTGCCAGATCGAGGTCAGCCAGCATCGCATCGCGCACACGCTGGCGCGCGCCAAGGCCAATGAACACCCGTACATCAAGATTCACTTCCAGACCTACGGCGTGTCCTATTTCGAGCAGGAAGGCCGCCACATCGAGCTGAACCCGGGCGACATCATCGCCTATGACGTCTCCTGTCCGCATTCGATCATCAGCCCCGCCTTCACCCGCCACGACGTGGTGATCGTGCCGAAGGCTTTGCTGCGCGACCGCGGATTCCCGTCGCAGCGGATGCCGGCCTGCAAATTGTCGGCAAAGACCGGGACGGGGAGGATCGCCCACGATTTCGTCCATGCCACCTTCGACGAGGCGGCCAAGCTGTCGGCGAACAGCGCGGTCGGTGTTGCCGATTCGCTGATCGACCTCCTGCTGCTGCCGTTGCGCGAAGCGGACACGATGTTCGATCGCGTGGGGCCCGAGGCGATGTATGTGCGCGCGCAATTCTTCATCCGCGAGCACCTGCGCGATCCGGATCTGTGCATCGACCAGATCTCCGCCGAGCTAGGCTGCTCCAAGCGCTATCTGCACATGCTGTTCTCCGAGCGCGGCACCACGGTGAGCGATTACATCTGGCAGGCGCGCTTGCAGAACTGCCGCCAGGAGCTCGAGGCGCACGGCGGCAAGACCATCACCGACGTCGCCTTCTCCTGGGGCTTCTCCAGCTCATCGCATTTCAGCCGCGTGTTCCGGAAATATTTTGGCGTGGTGCCGTCCTCGATCCACAAGGCCCAGCAGGGCACTACGGCCTCGGGCGAGCATTAGGCGAACGCCGCGCCGCAGCCGACGCAGGCCGCCGCGCGGCGATACCTCTCAGGCCGATATGGCGACGTAGGGAATGCTGGTCACGAGAGCGACGAGCAGCACCGCGTTGCCCAGCATTCCGCTCCAATGCAGCCACCGCAGTCGACGCGGGGCTTCAGCATCGCCGGCGTCTCTCGCGCTGAGCTGGTCGTCCATCCGTTGCATGAACCAGCGGCGTCCCCAGATGGCCAGGGCTGTGAGCAGGCCGACGCCCGTTGCGGCGACCAGGCGGCCGTCGAGGAGGAAAGCCAGCGTCCCGATCACGCCGGCAATGCGCATCACCAGAAAATGGGCGTTGAACATCCCGCGCAATAGCTGGGCGACGGGCTGAATATCGAGCTTCACCAGCAGGAAGGCCGGCGAGGCCAACGTGAAATAGCCCATCGGAAAGAGCAGGATGATCATGACGGCTACGGCGACGCCATCCGGTGTCATGCGAGCGGCCCTTCTCGTTCGCCCCGGAGAGGGCTTCCGGAAGCGGCGCACAATCATAGCCGGAAAATGCGTTTCCGACACTAGGCTTTGGTAGGACGCCGGGCTGCGATGGGACAGCCCGTGTGCCGCGTCACGTTCAGGCCGGCTCGAGACCGAGCGACTTTGCGCTCTCGATCCAGATCGGGAGCTCGCGCTGATACAGTGCGTTGGTCTCCTTGAAGCCGATCGCCGGCTCGAGCACGAAGGTCGCGAGCACCTCCTTCACCTTCGGATCGCTGTTGGCGGCAACGCATAGCTCGGCCAGCCGGTCGACGACCGGCTGCGGCGTCGCCTTCGGCACCGCCCAGCCGGAGAAGCCGCTCACGGTGAAGAATTTTGACGTCGCGCCCTGCTCGGGGAGCGTCTTGATGGCCGGGATCGCGTCCACCTTCTTCGAATGCACGGCGAAGTCCGTGCCCCGGTCGCTTTGCAGGACCGATTGCGCCGCCGTGTAGCTGCCCATCGCGGCATCGAGCGTGCCTTCCAGCATCCCCGTCCACATCGGTGCTTCGCCGCGGTAGTGAACCGGCTCGATGGAAAGGCCATACTGCTTGTTGAGCTCGTTGATCGTCATGTGCGGGGCCGAGCCCGCGCTGTAGGTGCCGAAGTTGACCTTGCCGCTCTTGCGCGCGAAGGCGACGAAATCCTCCAGCGTCTTGACGCCGGTCTTGGGGTTCGCGACCAGCAGAAGGCCGGCGCCCGGAATGACGCTCACGAGCGTCAGATCCTTGTCCATGTCGTAGCCGGGATTCTTCATGACCACCCGGTTCATGATGTAGGTGGTCGAGATCGAGCACAGGATGGTGTGGCCGTCGGGCTCCGCGCGGGCCACTTCCGCGGTGCCGATCGCGCCGGAGGCACCGGGCTTGTTCTCGACGACGACGGTCTTGCCGACCTGCTTGGAGATGAATTCGCCATAGGCGCGCGCGAGCAGGTCGGTCTGTCCGCCGGCGGGATAGCTGCAGATCATGCGGATTTGCCGCGAGGGCCAGGTGCTTTGCGCCGAGGCGCCGCGCGCGACGAAGGGCATCGCGAGTGCAGTGGTACCGGCGGCGATGAAGTGGCGGCGATCGAATTTGGCGGACATGATTCCCTCCTGATTTTGGCCGAACCTACTGCATCGGGCTGGCGCTGCCATGGTCGGGAGGCGAGACAGATTGGCGCATTGATCAGGCGGCGCGGCCTTCATTTTCCGTTACCCGGACGATCACGGCTTGCGCATGACCCGAAGCCAGACGATCTCGGTCAGGGCGACGGCGATGAGGCCAAAAGTACCGCCGATCAGCACGTTGACGATGCGCTCCTCCGCGATGCCGCTTGCGCCGCCGGCAAAGGACGCAGCCAGCGCGATGAAGAAGCAGCGCAGGCCGAAGCCGACGACATAGCGTGAGAACGAGATCAGGGTGAGGGTAGCCGCCAGCACCGCGATGGCATAGCCGACGCGGCTTTGCGGCAGGGTAAGGCCCGCGAGGAAGCCGAGCGGCACGCCGACGAAGGCGCCGATCGCCCGCTGTCTCAACTTGCCGGTGGACGCGGAGAGATCGCCGACCACGACGCTCGCGGCCGACCACATCACCCATTGCCCCTGCGCAAGGTCGAGGATCTCGACCAGCGCCGCTGCCGCAAAGACCGCCATGGCGGTTGCTACCGCGGGCAGAAACCACTCGGCCGCGGGCGGTCCGAACGAAGTCGCCGCATTGTCACTTCGCCGCTGGTCGTAAAATTGGATAGCGCAGACGAGCGCCAGCGCGATCGGGGAGGAGGCGATGATCACGCCGGCGTGACGGACGGCTTCCGAGGCGCTCACGCCCTCCCGCACCTCGCAGGCGAGGTAGACGGCGGGGATGAACACCCAATTGCCAAGCGTGCGGAAATGCTCGCCATAGCGCGTCCCGGCCACAGCAAGGAAGCCGGCGAGCGCCGTCAGCGCCACGAAGGCCGGCTTGATCGGGCTCGCGAGGAACAGCGTAGCGAAGGTAACGATGATGACGAGGTAATGCCACGCGACGACTTTTGGCGGCAGGTGCAGCCTGAGGGCTGGAATGAGCAATGAGACTGCGACCAACCCGAGATTCAACAGCGCCGTCTCGCGCGAGATGAAATAGGCGACGACCATCGGGCCGACGACGATCAGCGCCCGCAGCAGTTCGCCCGTCTTGATCTCGCGGGAGAGAAGATCGCGCAGGCCTGCGGCGGATGCGGTCGGGGAATTCACGGCGCACCGAATGGTCGAAATGAAATGCGGGGCATCATACGGTTCGCGGTGCCGCCAGGCGAATCGATGGTGACGCGCTCCGTTGCCAACCGCACCCTCCGTCATTCCGGGATGCGCGCGCAGCACGCAGGCCCGGAATCCATCGGGCCGCATGTGCTGCGGAGAAATGGATCCCGGGCTCGCCCTGCGGGCGCCCCGCAAATGACAGGCGTCACCGCTGAATGATCTTCATCCAGACATCGCCCAAGATCGCAGGCTCGCGCGGCGGCAAATAGGTGAGGCCGGCCTGCTTGCCGAATTCGGCGATCTTGCCTTCGGCAGCAAGGCCGGTCAGCGCGGAGTTGACGGCATCGATCAGCGCGGGATCGCTGGCAAGCCCGACATAGCCGCGATTGGCGCCGATCGGATAGTAATAGCCGGACGCGGTAATTGCCGTATCGGGATGTGCGGCGCGGTGGGCGTCGAAGCGGCCGAGGTCGATCAGCGTCGCGTCATAGTCGCCGCGCTGGAGCGCGCCGAGGAGATCGTCGCGGCCGGGAACGAGATGGGTGATGCCGTCGATCAGGCGGCCCTTGTCGAAGGTCATCAGGATGGCATCGCCCAGCGAGCCGCTCTCGATCGCGAGGCGAAGGCCGGCGAGGTCGCCGATGTCGCCGATCTTGCGACCCCGCGCCTTCGGCCCGAGCACGACTGTCATCGGCGAGTAAACATAGGGCTGGCTCGGCGCGAGCACGCCGACGGCGACGCGGCGGCGCCGGTCGTCACGCGTGGCCCCGGAGAAAGCCGGCAAGCGTGCCGTCTTCATGCCAGGCTTGACGAGAGAATCCGTCGTCAGCGCATAGCCGCCGACCAGCGAGCAGCGCCCGTCGGAGAGCAGGGCGTTGGCCTCGAGCTGCGGACTGGAATCCTCGTCCAGCTTGCTCTCGAACCACTGGATTTTCAGCGGCCTTCCCATCCGCTCCGCGATCGCCTGTGCCAGCAGCACGTCGAAGCCGGAATCCGGCTTGCCCCGCAGATGCACCGAGAGCGGCGGTCGGTCCTCGTCGAGACATACTTTGAGCGGATCGTCGGCCGCGCGGGCGACCGTCGCCGCCGCGAGGATCGCGGCAACACTCCACGCAGCGAGCCAGCTCCTCATGGCTTTCTCCGGCTGGAGACGAAGGCCCAGAGATCCGCGATCTGGTCGTCGTTGAGAATGTCGGCCCAGGGCGGCATCTTGTTGTTCTTGCCGTTCTTCACGGTGGTGACGAAGCGCATCTTGTCGTCGGGGAAGGCGCGCAGGTCCGGCGTGATGGTGCCGGAGTTCATCAGATTGGGGCCGTGGCAGTGCGAGCATTTCGAGGCATAGGTCGACTTACCATGGTCGATCTGCGCCTGAAGGGGATTGCCGGTTGCGTCGTCCGCGGCACGAACGGTCGCCGCAAGCGCGACCGTCAGCACCGCGACGGTGGCGATCGTCGCCACCGTCTTGTGAGATACGTCTTTCCGCATCGCGCCGGGGTTACTGCTTGACCGCAAAAACCCACAGCGAGCCGCCGGGCGGCACCTTGGCAAGCCGCTCGTCGCCGGAGAACAGCGAGTAGACGCCGCCATAGCCGGAGGTGACGGCAACGTATTGCACGCCATCCTGCTGCCAGGTCACCGGTTGTCCCTCGATGCCGGAGCCGGTCTGGAACTGCCAGAGCTTCTTGCCGGTGTCGGCATCGAAGGCCTCGAACTCGCCGGTCAGCGCGCCCGTGAACACGACGCCGCCCGCGGTCGACAGCACGCCGGAGAAGCGCGGAATGTCGGCCGGTGCCTCCCACTTGGCCTTGCCGGTCATGGGATCGATCGCCTTCAGATGGCCGCGCGCGCCGTCCCCGAACTCCCAAGGATCGGTCAGGTCCATGCCGAGATACCATTCGCCCTGCTTGAAGGTGACGGGCTCCGACTTGTACTTGCCGCCGAAGGCGAGCGTGTTGGCGTAGGCCAATCCGGTCTGCGGATTGAACGACATCGGCTCCCAGTTCTTGCCGCCGAGGATCGACGGATAGACGATCACCTTCTTGCCCTCGCGCGCATCCTTGGAAACGTCGGTCTCGATCGGCTTGCCCGTCTTCATGTCGACGCCGGTTGCCCAGTTCACCTTCACGTAGGGATTGGCCGCGAGCAGCTTTCCGTTGGTGCGGTCGAGCACGTAGAAGAAGCCGTTGCGGTTGGCATCCATCAGCACCTTGGTCGGCTTGCCCTCGACGTTCATGTCGGCGAGGACCATCTCGGCCACGGCGTCATAGTCGAACGGGTTGTTCGGCGAGAACTGGTAGTGCCACTTGATCTTGCCGGTCTTGGGATCCATCGCCAGCACGGAGCAGGTGTAGAGGTTGTCGCCGGGGCGCACCGCCGAATTGAACGGGCCGGGATTGCCGATGCCCCAATAGACCGTGTTCAGCTCGGGATCGTACGAGCCCGTGATCCAGGTCGAGCCGCCGCCGAGCTTCCAGGTGTCGCCCTTCCAGGTGTCGCCGCCGGGCTCGTCCGGCGAGGGGATCGAATGGGTGCGCCACAGATGCTTGCCCGTTGCCGGATCCCAGCCGTCGATGAAGCCGCGGGTGCCGAACTCGGCGCCCGAGATGCCGGTGATCACGACACCGTCGGCGACCAGCGGCGCCACCGTCATCGAATAGCCTTCCTTGATGTCGGCGGCCTTCTGCCGCCACAGCTCCTTGCCGTCCTTGGCATCGAGCGCGATCACGTTGGCGTCGAGCGTGGTGCGGAAGACTTTGCCGTCATAGAGCGCGGCGCCGCGGTTGATGATGCCGCAGCAGACGATGCGCGGCGTCTCGGCAGGATACTCGACCTTGGATTTCCAGATCTGCTTGCCCGTCTTGGCATCGACCGCCATCGTGGCGTTGTGGGAGGTCACATAGATGACGCCATTGTATACCAGGGGTTGCGATTCCTCGCTGCGATCATCGTTGAAGCTGTAGTTCCAGACCGGGACGAGATTCTTGACGGTGTCCTTGTTGATCTGGTTCAGCGTCGAGAAGCGCTGGAGATTGTAGCCCATCCCGTAATTGAGAACGTTCGATGTATCGGTCGCGCCCTTGACCAGTTGCTCGGTGGTTTGTGCGCTCGCACAAGTCGATGCAAGCATGACGAGGCTCGCGGCCATCGCAAAGCGTTTCATCCGTTCCTCCCAATATGCGCGCCTTTTGACGCTGCGACAGCAACACTCCGCCCGAACGCAAAACTCGTCAATACGAAAGTCGTAATTGCGACGCCGATATGCTGGGCGCCCGATGCCGGTTACCTGACGGAGACCTTACGGGCGGCTCTCACTTGTGCGCAGGCGCTGAAAAAATTCCGCGGCATGAAGCAGCGCCGGCACGGGCTGCCGCGCTCGGGCCGTCGGGTTCCGCGAGTTGTGCGGCGCGCAAGATGCAAGTCCGGACTTGAACCGCGGCTCGCTTGTGGACTTATGTCGTTTCGAACCGGCTCGAATCGGAGCCCTTGGTCAGGGAGGTTTTCATGATATCGCGTCGCTCTGTTGCGCTTGCACTCACGCTTGCACTGCTGTCCGGCCCGGCATGTGCGGCCTCCGGCAACGCCGTAAAGATGTTCGATACCGACAATGACGGCACGCTCGATCTCGCCGAAGTGAAGAAGGCTGCCAGCGCGTTGTTCGCCAGGCTCGATCCCGATCGCGACGGCACGCTCGACGCCCGCGAATTGCGCGGACGGTTAACGGCGAAAGAACTCGCGGCCGCCGATCCTGATCGCGACGGGACTCTCACGCTCGACGAATATCTCGCGGTGGTGGAGCAGCGCTTCAACGCGGCGAATCCCGACAAGGATGGAACGCTGGATGCGAAGGAGCTGAACTCGCGCGCCGGCCGCGCGCTGCTGCGATTGTTGCGGTGAAATCAGCTGCGCTTGACTGGGAGCGAAGACGGTTTGCCCGAGAGAGAAATTCGTGAGCGCGATGCGACAGTTCGCTGTGTCGGCGGTTCGATTCCCCGCTTGCGCTGTGCCTGACGCAGCCCTAGGTTTTGCCCCGCGCGATGTCGCGCTCAATCCCTTGGGAGACCCCGAATGGCTTGGAAAGCTCCGAAGATCGTGGAAGTGCCGGTCGGCATGGAAATCAACATGTACGCCTGCGCTTCGCGCAAGTAAGACTGACGACCTGCCGCGGCTTCGATGGCAAACGCCGTCGAAGCCGTGGTAGTGTCAGGGATGCGCGCGAGAGCCCATACATTCTGGACCATAGCCGCCTGCAGCATCGCGCTTGCACCGGCGTGCGCCAGCGCCGAAGAGGGCTTTGATACCGAGCATATCTTCGGCTTCATGATCGGCACCGATGTCGGCAATCCCGGCGAGCGCGAATTTCAAAGCCAGACCACGGGGCGTTTCGGCAAGGGCGGCGGGACCTATCGCGCCTTGGCGCAGGAGGTCGAGATCGAGGTGGTGCCGTTGCCGAACTTCCGCATCGAGGTCGGCGGCACCGCCACGCTGCACGACATCACCGGCGTCCCCGACATCGACGATCGCCGCCAGTTCAATTTTCAGGGCGCATCGCTCGACCTGCGCTATCGCCTGCTCGACCGCGAGCGCGCGCCATTTGGCCTGACTGTCGCCGCCGAGCTCCATGGCGACCGCATCGACGAGACCAGCGGCGCGAAAGGGCGGATGTACGGCACCGACTTCACGCTCGCCTTCGATCGCGAGCTGATCCCGAACTACGCCATCGCGGCGCTCAATCTGATCTACCAGCCGGAATGGGCTCGCTTCGAGGTCGCGGGCGTGTCGGAAAAGAGCTCGACCGTCGGCGCGGCCTTCGCCGGCATGGTGCGCGTGCGCCCCAATTTTCTGCTCGGCGGGGAGATGCGATACTTCCGGCAATATGACGGCATCGGTCTCGGCGAGTTTTCAGGCCAGGCCTTGTTCATCGGTCCGACCGCGTATTTCCAGCTCTCGGAGAAGTCGCGGCTCACGTTAAGCTGGAGCATGCAGGCCTGGGGACGTCCGGCCGGATCGAGCGCCAATCTCGACCTCGTCAATTTCGAGCGGCACCAGGCGCGATTGGTGTTCGGGGTTAACTTCTAGACCGGGTGTGTTACCGCGACGGAGGTGCATCTTCTCCCCCACGAGGAGAAGGCAGTCAGTGTGTGGCCCACGGTTCCTCCCATTATCTCCCACCAAATTGAAACTTCCCGCTCCGCGAAGCGTAACCTTTCGTGCTAATCTCTATCGCCCTTGCGAGAGGATCCCGGCATGAATCCGATTGACCTGGTGGTGACTGTGTGTGCGGTGCTCTCGCCTGCGACCTGCGAGGAGCAGCATCTGGTGTTCAACTATGCGGGGTCGCCGCGGCAATGCGCGATGGCCGCGCCACCCTATATCGCGCAATGGGTCGGCGACCATCCGAAGTGGCAGGCGGTGCGGTGGCGCTGCGAATATCCGCACCCGAACGACAAGGCGTGAAGCGCCCGCGCTACTTGGTACAGTCTTTCAGATCCTTGTCGGCGATCGAGAACACCGCATCGGCCCTGATCTCGATGTCGCGGACGACGCACTGCCGCGCGTTGGGATAGCTGACCTTGGCGTCGTAGCGGCCGGGCTCGACGCCGGTGATGCGCAGCCGCTCGTCGTGATCGACCTCCTTGTCCTTGTCGTTCAGGCACTGGTTCGGTCCCCAGTCGGTCTTGCCGGCCGGCGAGAGCTGGAAGCCGGAGATGGTCTCCGTCGTCAAATTCCAGAGCCGGATGCCCTTGCCTTTGCCTTGCGCGGCGGCTTCGCCGGCAAACGCCAGCACCGCGATCAACACCAGAGTCCAACGCATCAAATCGTCCTCCCAAGGCGACGCCGTTATTGCCTGATCAGGCGCTCGCGGTTCTTTGCCTTGTCGAAATTCTTGGCGCGGTCAAGGCCGATCGGTGCAATCAGCTTGGCGGAGGTGAGGTCGGCGCCCTCGAAATCGGTGTCGATGACGGTTGCCCCGGTCAGGTCGGCGCCGCCGAGCTGGGCGTTCCGGAGCGACGCCCCGGTCAGGTCGGCTCCCCTGAGGGAGGCAAACTCGAGATCGACGCGCGACAGGTCGGCGTTGCGCGCGTTCAACCGTTCGAGATTGGCCGATCGCAGCACGGCGCGCATCAACCCCATCGACTGGTTGCGCATGTCGGCGCCGAGATGCGCGTCGGCGATCGAGGCGCCGACCAGGCTCGCGCCGCTGAGATCGGCCGCGATGCGCGCTCCGGTGAGATCAGCGCCGTCGAGGCGAGCGCGCGCCATCTGCGCAGCGAACAGGTTGGCGCCCTTCAGGCTTGCCCCCGTGAGATCCGCGTCGAGCAGCCACGCCTGATCGAGGATCGCTCGATCAAGGCGGGCGCCGCCGAGTTTGGTCTTGTTGAGACGTGCCGTGCGAAGCACCACCCCGGAAAGGTCGAGCCCCGAGAGATCGAGTCCCGACAAGCGCGTGCCGGTGAAGTCGGCGGGCACGCCGGCGCCCGTTTTGGCCAGCACGGCCTCGACTTCCTGCCGGCTCATTTCAGCGGAGACCATGGCGGGTGAGGTGAGGTCGACGTCACGCATCATGTCCTGAGCGCTCGCCATGGTCGCGACGAACGCGAAGCCAAGCGTCGTCAGAGCAACGGTTCGTCTCATCGTCAGGCTCCGCTACCGGCCTGTTTAGCACACGCGCCGCGCGGTTGCCTATGAGACATCCCGCCCGGAGCGTTCGCCGCCCTGTTCACCCTGGGCTCGCTGCGCAAGTCCGGCCTTGATCGCGGCGATCGCGGCGTCGTCGCGTGCCTCGCGCGGGATGCCGATGGGTACCTCGGCCAGGATGCGCGCCGGCCGCGGCGACAGGAAGAACAGGCGGTCGCCGAGACGGATCGCATCATCCAGGCTGTGGGTGACGAGCAACGTCATCACCGGACGGCTCGCCACCAGCGTCGCGATCTCGTCGCGCAAGCGGCCGGCGAGCGCGTCGTCGAGCGAGGCGAGGGGCTCGTCGAGCACGAGCAGATCGGGCTCGACCGCGAAGGCGCGGGCAAGTGCAACGCGCCGGGCCAGGCCCAGCGACAATTCGCCCGGAAAGTGGCTGCGATGTGCGTCGAGCTCCAGGATCCTGAACAGCTCCGACAGTTTTGCCGCGGAGATATCAGGAGCCGCAAGCCGCACATTCTGTTCGACCGAGCGCCACGGCAACAGCCGCGGCTCCTGGAACACCATCCCGATCCGCACTTCCGGTGGCCGTGCCACGGTCCCGCGAAAATCGCGGTCGAGCCCGAGGATGATGCGCAGCATCGTGCTCTTGCCGCAGCCGGAGGGGCCGATGAGCACGCCGACCTCGCCGGACTGAAGTGAGAATTTGACCGGCGCCAGCACCTCGTGGGTTTCGCCCGCGACGCTCCGGAACGTCTTGCCCGATATCTCGACCTCAAGCCGCACGGGGCCGCCACCGTGTTGCGCGGGCTTCGAACGGCTGCACCAGCAAGGTTTCGATGACGAGCACGACGGCGGCGAATGTCAGGGAATAGGCGAGCAGCCGCGGCGTGTCGAACAGCTGGAAGGCGACCCCGATCTCGAAGCCGACGCCGTTCGGCCGTCCCAGCAGTTCGGCGACCAGCACAATCTTCCACACCAGCGACAATCCGGAGCGGGCAGATGCCGCGATATAGGGTGCAAGCTGCGGCAGCACGACATGGCGGAACGCGCGCCAGCGCGGCATTGCGAACACGGTTGCCATCTCGTCGAGCGAACGGTCGAGCGCGCGCGTGCCCTCGCGCAAGGTGACGATGGCGGTTGGCAGCTTGTTGATGGCGATCGCGGCAATTGCGGCTGCCTCGGTCAGCCCCGCCCAGATATAGGCCAGCACGATCACGACCAGTGCCGGCAGGTTCAGGAGCAGGATCAGCCAGGGATCGCAAAGCCGGTCGGCGAGCTTCACCCGTCCCATCAGGTAACCGATGGCGCTGCCGAGCGACATCGCCAGCACGAAGGCAAGCGCGACGCGGGCGAGCGTGGCGCCGAGATGCAGGAACAGCGCGCCGCTCGATGCCTCGGCGATGATGACGTTGAGCACGGCCGGCGGGGAGGGCAGCTTTGCGCCGCCGACGAACAGCGCGGCGGTCCACCAGATCGCGAGAAACAGGGCAAACGACAGAAGACGCAGCACCTCAGTCTCCGGGGACCGCATGATAGAAAGTGCCGGGATCGAGCTCGGCCGCCGGCCCGACCAGGTCGCGTCCGCCGATCCCGGCGAGCACGCGATAGAGCACGCGCGCATCAGCCTCCTCGTCCGCGATGCTCCGGCGCGGAATGCCGTCGCGATAGCGGTCGCGGTAGGTCTTGAGCATGGCCGGATCGCTCGCGCCGGTGAGTGGCGCGATCTTGTCCCAGGCCGCGTCCGAGGTGACCAGCAGCTGCTTGGCCTTGCGGGTCATCGCAATGAAGCGCGCTACCGTATCGCGGTGGCTGGCGGCCCAGCTCTCGTCGAAGACATAACCGACCGCGGACACCGCGCCCTTGGCTCCCAACTTCGGTAAAATGTCCTCGATGCCGGCGAGGCGGCGAAAGCCCTTGGCCTCGAGCTGCGCGCAGAAATTCCAGAAGTTCAGGCTCGCGTCCATCTCGCCGTCGAGCGCCTTGGCGGCGATCAAGGGCGGGGCGCCATAGACGATGGTCGCGTCCGACTTCAGGTCAATGCCGTCCTGCTTCATCCGCGCCTGAAGCATCAGCCAGCTCTTGTCGATGGGACCGCCGCCGACGGCTAGCTTTCGCCCCTTGAGATCGGCGAGGGTCTTGATCGGCGAGGCGGCCGGCACCATCACCGCGCCGAGCGCGCTGGAATAGGGGTAGAAGGTGAGCTTGGCGCCGAGCGCACGCTCGCGCGACACCCACAGCCAGTCCGACAGCATGATGTCGGCACTGCCGGCACGGAGCGCGATCTTGCCGGCTTCGGGGCTGGCGAGCTCGGTCACCTCGAGCGAGAGGTCGGCCTCCTTGTCGAGACCGGCGCTGCGGATCGTGGCCAGTTCCCAGGAGAATGTTCCGGTCTTCTGCACCGCAAGGCGAATATTGTCGGCGGCGCGGCCGCTTGTGGCCAGCGTCATCGCCAGCGCCATCGCGAGCGCCAATGTTCGTCCCAAAACTCTCATCACCTTGTGAGCCGTTTCCTCGAAGGGAGTGCTTTTCAGGACAATACGCATAGCATAGCTTTCGTCGCAACCAGCGGGAGGACGCTCATGAATCTGGCGGGACAGCTACGACCGATTGTCGCCGCATTGGCGGTGCTGACAGCGACCGCGTACGCCGCGCGCGCCGAGGACGCCAATGATTACCCGACCTCGGCACGTGCCGAGTACGTCTATGGCTGCATGAAGGCCAACGGCGAAAGCCGGCAATCGATCGAGCAGTGCTCATGCTCGATCGACGTCGTCGCGTCGATCGTGTCCTATGACCGCTACGTCACCGCCGAGACCGCGCTCAGCATGTCCCAGGTGCGCGGCAATCTCGGTGTCCAGTTCCGGACGTCCGAGCAGGCGAACACGGCCGTGAATGATTTGCGCCGCGCGCAGGCGGAGGCCGAAGTGAGGTGTTTCTGACTGTCGCGGCATAGACGGTGCAATCCCTTCTCCCCTTGCGGGAGAAGGTGGCGCGAAGCGCCGGATGAGGGGTATCTCTCCTCGTGTTCAGACGTTTGAGAGAGTCGCTCGCGGAGACATACCCCTCACCCGTCTCGCCGCTATTGCGGCGAGCCACCCTCTCCCGCAAGGGGAGAGGGTAAGAAGGTGCATCTCACGTCCCCGGCTTCTCCACATCCCATTCATTGCGGAAGATGTGGCCATCCGTATCCTTCGCCTCCGCACGGAAACGCTTGGCGCCGTTGGAGACATAGGTGAAGCGCAGATTGGGATCTTCCGAGATCGAGATGCCGCCTTCCATCGACAGCACTGGGCTGTCGTCTTGCGTCAGCTTCAGCTGGTCGACGAAAAAGGCGGGGATGTAGAGCTGCGTGACCTGGTCCATCTGGAGCCCGGAATTGTTGGGATGGCCGATCATGATCTGCGCTTCGCGGACGCGGCTCGCCGGCGCTTCCTCGCGCGCGAACTGCCGGTAGCGCATCTGGCCGAGGCGATTTTTGGCTTCCTCGATATTCTTTCCTGCCGGTGCCGAGCAGCCGCCGGAGGCCTTCACATAGACTTTCGAGACATAGAGCTGGCCGTCGCTGAGCTCGGCGACGGCGTGGACGTCGGTGTAGTTGTTGACGCGCACGCGCGTGGAGATCTCGGTGACGTTGGCATCCGCGCCGAGCTCGAACCTGGCCGCCATTGGCGCGGGGTTGCGGTCGATCACGAGCGTGATCGAGCGGATGCGCCTGCTGTCGCCGGGCGATAGCTTGCTGCGCAGGGTCACCGGCACGATGGCGGCGTCCTCGGCGCGATAGGGCATCTCGATGCCGATGACGGCGCCGCCGTCATTCATCGGACGGTTGCTGAAGATGTCCTGCACCAGGCCCGGCCAGGGATCATCGGCCTCTTCGGCAGTCGCCGGCACGGCGAAGGCGATGCCAAGGAGTAGGGCGATCAAGCTCAGGCGGCGCGTGCATCCGATCATGGTCATGGTCCTGTGCGGACGAAGCAATGTCTCGGCCATCGTAGCGCGCCCGCTACTCCCATTCAATTTCCGAGAATGCTGCGGTTGCGTTGCGGGCGTTGTAGTCGTCGAACAGCTGCCAGTGCGGCCGCTCCGATGCGGCCGCCGTGTCCGCGGCGGCCCGGATTGGCTCGCCCTTCTTGTTCAGCGCGCGGACGTCGGACAGAAGTGTCGACAAATAACGTCGTTCATCGGCCAGCGCGGCAGGCCAGTTGCTCACGGGTCCGTGACCCGGAACGACGCGTAGCGCCGGGATGGCCTCCAACCCTCTCAGCGTTTCGAGCCAGCCGCGGATGCTGCCGTCCATGACCGGAATGTGGCGGAGAAAGACGAGGTCGCCGGCGAACAGCGTCTTGCTCGTCTCGTCGAACACCGTCAGATCGTTGTCGCTGTGCCCGGCCGGCCATGCGCGCAAGGTCAAGCGGCGCGCGCCGAGATCGAGTGTCAGCGTGTCTGACACGAGCATTGTGGGTGGCACGATCTTCACTGGATCGATCAGCTCGCTGCCCATGATGCGCCTGAAATTGTCGAGATAATACGGCCCACGGCTCGCCATCGCCTGCGGCAGCTTGCTGTGGCCGACGAAGCTGGTTCCCTCCGCGACAAAGGCCGCGTTGCCGAAGACATGGTCGGGATGGCCGTGGGTGTTGATGACGTAGCGGATCGGCTTGGAGGTGCGAGCCCGCACCGCCGCCAGCAGCGCCTCGCCCTCGCGGAGGCTGCCGCCGGTGTCGATCACGGCCACCGCGTCCTCGCCGACGATGAAGCCGACATTGGCGATGTCCCCTTCGTTCTCGCGGGTCATGAGCGCGATGGTCCCGGAGTGTACGAAGATTCCCGGTGCGACTTCGCTCACAGGCAATTCGGCCGCTCGGGCACGTGCTAGCGTCGCTGTCCCCAGCAGGGACAAGGCTGCGATCACGAGAGCGATGCGAGACACTTTTCCGCCTCAGTTCAAAGGGTTGACCGCATTGCACTGCAGCAAAGTCAACAAGCCAGCACAAAGTTTGGCAAGACATGGCGCGTCATGCGTTGCATGGCTAGCATTCAAACGAACCGAGGAGGAAGCGCGATGACGGAGGCCGGACGATATCGTCGCTGGTTGTTTTCAATGTGGGTCCTGGCTGCATCCTGCGCGCTCGGCGACGTCGCCATCGCGCAGACCAGCGAGACCGGCGACCTCTCGTTCGAGCTGGTCGACCCAAAGGTGCTGCGTGTCTGCGCCGACCCGCGCAATCTGCCTTTCTCCAATGAAAAGGGCGAGGGGTTCGAGAACAAGCTCGCCGAGCTGCTCGCGGACAAGCTCCAGAAGAAACTCGACTACGTCTTCTTCCCGCAGGCCACCGGCTTCGTGCGCATGACGCTGGGCGCGCATCGCTGCGACGTCATCATGGGATTTCCGCAAGGCGATGACCTCGTGCAGGGCACCAATCCCTATTACCGCACGAGCTATGCGCTCGTTGCCAAGACCGGCAGCGGGCTCGAGGACGTCGATACGCTCGAAGACGCGCGCCTGAAGGGCAAGCATGTCGGCATCGTCGCCGGCACGCCGCCGGCGACCAACATGGCGCTGGCCGGTCTGATGGGCGATGCAAAACCCTATCCGCTGATGATCGACACGCGCTTCGACAATTCGGCGCAGGCGATGGTCGACGATCTCGTCGCCGGCAAGATCGACGCCGGCGTGTTGTGGGGACCGATGGCCGGGTATTATGCGAAGAAGGCCGGCTCGATTCACGTCACGCCGCTGGTGAAGGAAACCAGCGGGCCGAAGCTGGTCTATCGCATCGGCATGGGCGTGCGTCCCGCCGACCAGAACTGGAAGCGGCAGCTCAACAAGCTGATCCAGGAGAACCAGGGCGAGATCAACAAGATCCTGCTCGACTTCGGCGTGCCGCTGCTCGACGAGAGCGACCGGCCGCTCGGTGCGGAGACGGCCAAGAAGACGCCATGAGGCGACAGCTTGCCGCCGCGCTGCTCGCCGCCAGTCTGGCGGCGCCGGCGTTGACGCAGCAGCAGGAGCCGTTCGAGCCCGAGGGGTATCGCGCCGACAATTACCGCGCGCCGGTGCCTGCGACGCTCGCCGGAGCGCGCGTGCTGACGACTGGAGAGGCCGAAGCGATCTGGCGTGCGAAGAGTGGCGCGTTCATCGACGTGCTGCCACGCGCGCCGAAGCCGAAGAACCTTCCCGAAGGCACCGTCTGGCGCGATACGCCGCGGAAAAACATTCCGGGCAGCATCTGGCTTCCAGACACCGGCTACGGCGCGCTGCCGCCCGCCATGGACGATTATTTCCAGCGCGGCCTCGCGCTGGCCTCGCGCGGCGACAAGACCGCGTTGCTCGTGATCTATTGCCTGGCCGATTGCTGGATGTCGTGGAACGCCGCCAAGCGCGCATTGGCGTATGGTTATGCCAACGTCGCCTGGTACCGCGATGGCACCGACGGCTGGGAGCGTGCGAAGCTCCCGACGGATGAGGCGCAGCCGGAGCCGCGGCCCGAGCAGTAGGCAAACTGCACGAGTGCCCTCGTGGTTCGAGACGACCGCTTCGCGGTCTCCTCACCATGAGGGTCTCACATCTCGCCGAAACCAGACCTCACCCTCAGGAGCCCGCCGAAGGCGGGCGTCTCGAAGGATGGTCACAGAAGACTGCTACTGCTTCTGCAACTTCGTCAGCGTGCCCGTGCCGTTGGTGTCAGTTGCCGAGTACGTCACCCTGTCGCCGGCGTGCACGGCATCCAGCATCGCGGCGTCCTTGGCCTTGTACTCCTGAAGCGCGCCGGCGCCGCCTCCGCTGGCGCCGACCGTGCCCTTCTGTGTCTGCTGGATCGAGATCGTGCTGTTGAGCCGGTCGATTCTCGTGACCATTCCGGTCATGTCGTCAGCAAAAGCAGCGGATGCGAGCGTGCTGATGGCTGCAACGCTCGCGAAGATGAATTTTGTTGTTCCCATCGAGGCCTCCCGACGTCTTGGAGTTCACTTCGACAAGCCACCTTAAATGGATTTGGTTCCGGCAGATAGCACGGCAAAAGGTTAACAATCCCGAGGCGATGGCGGGAACTTTTCGTGAGCCGTCAGCGGGCCTGACGCTATTCCATTTCCTGTTGGATGACGCGGCCGAGCGCGAACAGGCGCTGGTCGATCGTGGTTGGAACCTCGCAGACGAACCTCACCACCTTGTGACGGTCCTCGAAGATGCGGGTCTTCCAGATCAGCTCGTTGCTGAGCGCCTCGACCTTGGCCTCGTCGCGCGGTGTTGCGCCCTGCAGCGCCTGAAGCTGAATCGTCTCCTCGCGAATCTTGTCGGCGGCCTCACGCTGCTTGCGGCTGACGCGTTCGAGGCCGCTCATCACCTGGGAACGCTGGGCGTTGAGCGTGTCAAACAGGCCGGCGAACAGCAATTTGGCATTCGCGGTCTTGTCGGAGGCGGAGCCGGCCAGAAATTCCTTCACGGATTTCTCGGCCTCATCCAGTGGCGTCTTGCGCGCCGACAGCTTTGAGACAAGCGCGGTGACCTTGGCATCGTCCTTCCATTTGGTCTCGGCGTCGCCGAGTTCCGGGCCGGCCCAGACCGCGGCGAGCGAAATCACGGGCACCTTTGCCTGCGTGCACGGCCAGTCCGGATAGCGCGGATCGGCCGCGCGCGCAGCCGTGCCTGCAACAGCGAGCGCCAGAGCGGCTATGGTCACGATCCCCGATCTCATCCTTCGCCTCCCGCAGGACCCCGTCGCGCCAGCCCGCGCGAGGGATCATAGGCCAGAATCGCGCCGATCATGAAGACGATTGTGCAGGCTGCCACCACCGCCAGCGAGATCCAGTTGATCTGCCCGTAGAGTGCAAAACGGATGAGTTCGACCGCGTGGGTGAACGGGTTGGCCTCGCAGAGATAGTAGAGGTAGGGGCTGCCCTCCTGCACCCGCCAGAGCGGGTAGAGCGCGGAGGAGGCGAAGAACATCGGGAAGATCACGAAGTTCATCACGCCGGCGAAACTCTCGAGCTGCTTGATGCCGGAGGAGATCAGCATGCCGAGTGAGCCCAGCATCAGTCCGGACAGGATCAGCGCCGGCAGCACGGTGAGATAGCCCGATGGCGGCGGGGTGATGTCCCAGAACCACGCGATCAGCAGGAACGCATAGACCTGGAGCAGCGACACGGCGGTGCCCGCCAGCAGCTTGCAGAACAGGAGGAACCCGCGCGGCAGCGGGCTCACCAGCAGCGTCCGCATATTGCCCATCTCGCGGTCATAGACCATCGAAAGTGAGGACTGCATGCCGTTGAAGAGCTGGATCATCGCCATCAGCCCGGGCGCGATATAGACCTCGTAGAGGATGTAGGTCTCGTAGGGCGGGATGATGGAGATGCCCAGCACCTGACGGAAGCCGGCGGCGAAGATGAATAGCCACACCAGCGGCCGAACCAGCGCCGAGACGAAGCGCTCGCGCTGATGCAGGAAGCGCAGGCCCTCGCGCCAGACGATGCCGGTGAGGCAGGTCATGTATTCCGCGGTCGAGAAACCGCGCGGTGTATCCCGCGTCGTGATGCTGCTCATGCGCCTCCTCCCGGCATCGTTTGCGCACCGGTCAGGCGCATGAAGGCGGTGTTGACGTCCTGCGCGCCCGCCTCGGTAATGACGCGGCTCATCGGCCCCTGCGCCAGTACCTTGCCCTGGTGCAGCACCACGAGTTCGTCGCCGGGCATGATCTCGTCGAACAGATGCGTGGCCCAGAGCACGCCGATGCCTTGCTCGGTCACGAGCTGGCGGACATGGCTGATGATGTCGGCGCGCGCCTTGACGTCGAGGCCGACGGTCGGCTCGTCCAGCAGGAGCAGCCGCGGCCGGTGCAGCAGCGCCCGGGCGATCTCCAGTCGCCGCATCTGGCCACCCGAGAGGTCGCGCACCTTGCTGCCGGCGCGCTCCGAGAGCCCGATGCGGCCGAGCAGTTCGACGCTACGCGCGGCGGCCTCGCGCCGGCTGATGCCGTGCAGCGCGGCGTGATAGAGCAGGTTCTGCGTCAGCGACAGGTCGAGATCGAGCGTGCGCGGCTGGAACACGACGCCGAGCAGCCGCAGCGCCTCGCCGGGGCTCTTGCTGATGTCGTGGCCGAAAATGCCGACGCGGCCGCTCTGGATGCCGAAGAGGCGCGTGACGAGCGAGAACAGCGTGCTCTTGCCGGCGCCATTGAGGCCGAGCAGGGCGGTGAAGCTCGCGGGCTGCACATTGAAGGAGACGTCCATCAGCGCCCGGCGCGGCCCGTAAGCATGGCTGACGCCGCCGATCGACAGCGCTGGCACCGCGGCCGGATCAGTCCGTGGCGTCTCGCGCTGTTCGGCGATGGGGGCAGGGCTGGTCATGGCGCGATCGTGATACCCCAGGGCAGCTCGCCCACCTGAATGGTCTTGATCACTTTTTGCGCGGCGACGTCGATGACGGAAACATCGTTCGACACGCCATTGGTGGTGAGCAGGTATTTCTCGTCCGGCGTGAACGCCATGTGCCAGACGCGCTGTCCGACCAGCAGATATTTCGTCACCTTGCGCGAGGCGACGTCGACCACGGCGACGCGGTTGGCCGGGCCGAGCGCGACGAAGGCGGTCTTGTCGTCTTTGGTCATGCCGATGCCGACCGGCTGGATCGCCTCTTTCCGTAGGCCCGGAATCTCGAACGTGACCTTGCCGACTACCTCATGCTTTTTGGGATCGATGATCGAGACGGTGCCGCCGATCTCCGAGGACACCCACAGCTCTGAACTGTCATGCTTGAATTCGGCAAAGCGCGGCCGCGCGTCGACCAGCACGTTGGCGACGATCTGGCGCGAGGCGGTGTCGATGAAATGCGCCATGTTGGTCGTCTCGGACGTGTTGATCAGGGTCTTGCCGTCGGGGCTGATGGTCATGCCCTCGGGCTCGACGCCGACCTGGATGTCGCCGAGGCGAGCGCGCTTCTCCAGGTCGATCACGGTGACCGTGTTGTCGTTCTCGTTGGCGACATAGAGGATTTTTCCGGCCGCATCCTGCGCGAACAATTCCGGGTCCGGGCCGGAGGGCAGGCTGTCCACAACGGCTTGGGTCTTGGCGTCGATGACCTGGATGGTGTCGTCGTCGCCGACCGCGACCATCACGAACTTGCCGTCGCGGGTGAAATCGATGCCGCGCGGGCGCTGGCCGACCTTGATGGTCTTGGTCACGGTCCAGCTGTCGGTGTCGATCACCGACACCGTGTTGCTTTTCTCGTTCGAGACATAGGCGATGAACGCATGCGCGGGCGCCGCCGCGAGCGCCAGTCCGGAGAGGAGCCCAACACGCCACGTGCGCAACATCCAAGTCCTCACTTTAATGTCCTCATTTCAGCTTGCATTTGCTCTCCGGGCGATCGTAGCCGAGCGTGTCGAGTTCGGAGACCTGATGCAGAAATCCCTCCTGCGGCGACACCGACACCACCATGCGGCCGTCGACCAGCAGGATCGGCTGGCGCAGCTGGAGATTCCAGTCGCGCAGGGTCAGCCGCGTGCCCTTGAAGGCGGCGACCGAGAAATCCGGGCTCTTGATGAAGTCGGTGACCTTCTTGACGTCGCCGGAATTGGTGCGCGAGGTGGCTTCCCCGATCATGCGCACCGCCGTCCAGGCTTGCATGTCGAGCGGCGTCATTCGCCGCGAGTTCAGCTTGACGAAGCGGTTTTGCATCTGGATCGCGCCCCACTGGTCCTGCGAGGCATCCCAGCTCTTCGGCACAAGCCCGGCCGAGCCCGCGACGGGGCGGGGATCCCAGGTGCGGTAGGGCAGGTAGGCGCCGAACACTTCGCTCTCGTCGGCGGCGACGAGAACATCGTAGGCCGGCGCGCCTTGCGTGAACACCGGCATCTGACGCTGGATCAGCGTCACGCCGCTATCGGTGCGCCGCGCGCCGCCCTTGTCCTCGAAGGTCTTCTCCTGCACGACCTTGGCGCCGAACCGGGTGGCGGCGCGCTTTAGTGCGTCCGCGAACAGCTTGTCCTCGTCATGCGAGCCGACCACCAGCAGCCAGCGTGACCATTTCTTCCACACCAGGTACTGGCCGAGTGCATCGGCGAGCATCGCCCGCGTCGGCGCGGTGTGGATGACATTGGCGCGGCAATCGGCCTCGCGCAGCCGCTCGTCGATCGCGCCGGCGTTGAACACCAGCGTGCCGCGGTCGCGCAGCGCGTCCGAGACTTTCAGCAGCGCATCGGCCGGCAGATCGGCGATGATGAAGCCGTTCTTGTCGGCCAGCGCGGTCGCAGCCTGGACGACGTCTTCGCCCTCCTTGATCCGGCGTTCCTCCAGCGTGAAGCGCTGGCCCGTGAATTTCCCGGTGGTGTTGTTGTCCTCGATGGCGAGGCGCGCGCCGGCGACGCCGTCATTGTCCGCGGGCTGCTCGACCAGCGACAGCGTCGATCTGGTGCCGGCGATTCCGAGATAGCCGACGCCGATCTGGGCAGGCTCCGCCGCGAGCGCGCTCGTCGCGGCAAGACCCAAGCCGATCAGGCCGACCAACCATCGGATCATGTTTCCTCCAGATGTTCTCCCTGGCTTGACCGCCGGTGGAGAATTGTCTCTGCTAAAGCATGACCGATTTGGCCCGGCTTGCAACCCCGCATTTCGTCCCCGCGCGCGCGAGGCCCGGAATCACGATCATGCGAGCGCTGCTATGTTTCGCGGCTTTGCTGTTGACGGGTTCGGTCGCGCGCGCCGATCCGCCGAAGCTGGTGGTGTTCGATTTCGAGCTGATCGACACCAGCCTGCCCGGCGAGTTCTACGGCTCCAAGCCGGAGGAGGCGCGGCTCGAGCGCATCAGCGAGCAGCTGCGCAAGGAACTGACTGCTTCGGGAAGGTTCCAGCTGCTCGATATCGCGCCGGTCAGGGATGCCGCCCGTCACGCCAATCTTCAGGCCTGCGGCGGCTGCGACCTCAAGCTTGCCGGGCAGCTGGGTGCCGACTTGGAGATCACCGGCATGGTGCAGAAGGTTTCGAACCTGATCATCAACCTCAACATCTATCTGCGCGACGTGAAGACCGGCAACATGATCGCCGCCGCCAGCGCCGACATGCGCGGCAACACGGACGAATCCTGGTCGCGCACGATGAGCTATCTGATCCGCAACCGATTGCTGGCGCCGAATTACGGCAAGCCGGAGTAGATTCTTCTCTCCACGCGCGTCACTGCGCCCTCTCCCCTTGTGGGAGAGGGTGGCTCGCCGCTTTAGCGGCGAGACGGGTGAGGGGTATCTATCCGCGCGCACGTTCACGCAGTTGAATGCGCGGAAACAACCCCTCATCCGGCGCTTCGCGCCACCTTCTCCCGCAAGGGGAGAAGGAAGAAGGCAGCGAGCGCTCGCTACCCCTTCAATCGCTCCGCATGCCAGTGCAGATGGTCTCCCATGAACGTCGAGATGAAATAATAGCTGTGATCATAGCCCGCCTGGCGCCGCAACGTCAGCGGGATGCCCGCCTTGGTGCAGGCTGCTTCCAGCAACTCCGGCCTGAGCTGCTCCTTGAGGAAATTATCGGCCTCGCCGACGTCGACCAGGAAGCCGGAGTACTTCGCGCCGTCCTCGATCAGCGCCACGGTGTCGTGGTTGCGCCAGGTGTCCTTGTTCGGCCCGAGATAGCCGGTCAGCGCCTTGATGCCCCACGGCACAAGCGAGGGCGCCACGATCGGCGCGAACGCGCTCGCGGCGCGATAGCGGTGCGGATTGCGCAGCGCGACCGTCAGCGCGCCGTGGCCGCCCATCGAATGGCCCATCACCGATTGCCGCTTGGCGTCGACCGGAAAGTTCTCCGCCACGAGTTTGGGCAGCTCGTCGGTGACATAGCTCCACATGCGATAGTTGCGCGCGAACGGCTCTTGCGTCGCGTCGACATAGAAGCCGGCCCCCAGGCCGAAATCATAGGCGTTGTTGGCATCGCCCGGCACGTCCGGCCCGCGCGGGCTGGTGTCGGGGGCGACGAAGATCAGGCCGAGCTCGGCGCAGGCTTTGCGGAATTCGCCCTTTTCGGTGACGTTGGCATGCGTGCAGGTGAGGCCGGAAAGATACCAGACCACGGGAAGCTTCGCGCCTTGCGCATGCGGCGGGACATAGACCGAGAACACCATGTCGGTTCCGGTCGTCTGGCTCGCATGGCGATACACGCCCTGCACGCCGCCGTAGGATGTATTGGTCGAGACAGTCTGAATCGTCATGCCCTAAGCTCCAGTGGCTCCTAACCACATCAACATTGCAACGCTTGTGTGACCGAAATCGTGGCGGTTGTCGCGCGTCAGGCGACGCCGCTGTCGATCGCCAGCCGAACCAGCTCGACCGAGGTCTTCACGCCGAGTTTCTGGCGCATGATCGAGGAGGTGTTGGCCACCGTCTTGTAGGACGATTGCACCAGCCAGGCGATCTCGGACAGGCTCTTTCCGGCGCTGAGCAGCCGCAGGATCTCCATCTCGCGCGCGTTCAGCTTCGACAGCGGGCTTTGCGCCAGCGCAGGTCCCGCGAACGCGATGCTGCGTGCGATCGCGGTGGGCAGATAAGTGCCGCCGCCTCCGACAGCGCGGATCGCCTCGACGAGGTCGTCGGGGTCGCCAGTCTTGGAGACGTAGCCCTTGGCGCCGCACTCGATCGCCCGCGCGGCAAAGGCAGGGTCGTCGTTCATGCTGAACATGATGATGCGGGCTTCCGGCGCGCGCTCGAGGATGCGGCGCGCGAGCTCGAAGCCGGAGACGGTCGGCAGGTTGATGTCGATGATCGAGAGGTCGGGGCGCTCGACGATGAAGACGCACTCGCCGTCTTCGGCGTCGGCGGCCTCCAGGATCTCGATCTCGCCCTCGTCGGCCAGCACGGCACGGCAGCCGGAGGCGACAATAGGATGATCGTCGACGATCAGAATGCGCATAGGCGTTCCCCGTGACAGCGTCTTGGCCTGTTTCGCGCTCGGCCGGGATTGCTGTACGCTCTCGATTAGATATCGGGCGCTTCGCCTCTGTCAACGTCATCGGACAGGCGCGGGCCAACCTTCGCGAGGCACGGGCGGCACCCATGTGGCAAAATCTATCGTTGCGCGCGCGCATCAACCTGTTGCTGGCGCTGCTGCTGGCGCTGGGGCTCGCGGTCAATATCGGCCGCCAGGTCGCCGAAGCCGGGCCGCGCGTGCAGGCCGAGGACCAGAGCGTGATCCGGCTCGCGCGCGAATTCATCGAGATGATCGTGGCCGACCTCAACGAAGCGCCCGATCCGGATGCCAAGCTGAACCAGATCGCGCGCGATCTCAGCCGCCTGCGCCATGTCAGCATAGCCCTCAAGGACGCCGGCGGGAACCCGCTGACGCCGCCGCGAACCGAAGCCGACGACGATGCGCGCGGGCCGCCGGCCTGGTTCGTCAGTCTGGTTCATCCCGAGCAGAGCGCGGTGAGCGTGCCCGTCTCGATCCAAGGCAAGCCCGGCTCGCTGGTGATCACCGCGCATCCCGATGACGAGATCGCCGAGATCTGGGACGCCATCGTCACCCAGCTCGAGGTTGGCTCGGTGATCGCGCTCGCGCTGTTCCTGGTGATGATGACGGTCGTGGGTCGCGCGCTCGCCCCCCTCCAGTCATTGGCGCAAATGATGGCCGAGCTCGAAGACGGGCGCTATGGCGCGCGCGTCGCGCCGGGCGGTGCCCCTGAGCTCGCCGCGATCTGCACCAAGCTCAATCATCTTGCGGCGACGCTGGGTGAGGCGGTCGAGGACAAGCGGCGCCTTGCCGAGCGCGCGGTGTCGCTCCAGGACCTCGAGCGCAAGGAGATCGCACGCGAGCTCCATGACGAGTTCGGGCCCTATCTTTTCTCGCTGCGCGCACATGCGAGCGCGCTGGCGAAGCAGGCGGATGGACGCGCCCCGAGCGCGGATGCCGTGCGAAAACACGGCAGTGCCATGATGGAGCAGATCAACGCGCTTCAGCAGTTCAATCGCCGGGTGCTGGAACGGCTCCGGCCCGTGGGCCTCGCCGAGCTCGGCCTGCGCCAGGCGCTGGAATCGCTGTCGCGGTTGTGGCGGGAGTCGCATCCCGACGTCGCGATCGAAACCACGATCTCGCCGGCGCTCGGCGTCACCGGCGAGACCGCCGACCTCACCATTTACCGCATCGTGCAGGAGGCGCTCACCAACGTGTTCCGCCATGCCGGCGCGACCTCGGTGAATGTCGTCATCGAACCCGTGGAGCAGGCCGGCGGCCGCGGCTGCGCCCGGGTACGGGTCAGCGACAATGGCCGTGGCATGGAGCCGGGCCAGAAGCTCGGCTTCGGCCTCGTCGGCATGCGCGAGCGAATTCTGGCGCTGGGCGGGACGCTCAACGTCGTCTCCGGCGAGGGCGGCTTGACCGTCGAGGCGCTGGTTCCGACGGCGGGGGCCTGATCGCATCCGAGATGATCGGGAAAAATTCCCGATTTTGTCGGGAAAATGGGCGCGGAGATTACCCGACCTTTTGTGGCTGGCGGGATTGCGACCGCTGATTACACTTGGTCTCACCCAAACGGCGAAAATCAAAACGGCCGGTGGTCACGGATGGGAAAGCAGGGATGGGCAGGCGTCGTTTGTTGATGGCCTCGGTGTCGACGGGGCTGATGTCGGGGTTGGTTTTCGCAGGCCCTGCCGGGGCTGCGCAGGACGAGCAGACCAACGTCCAGAACCTGCCGCCGATCGAGGTCACGGCGCCACCGCCGCCGGCCGTGAGGCGCACCGCGCCAACGCGACCGGTCGCGCGCATCGGCGCGCCGGCGTCCGCCGCTCCGAAGACCCGAATATACGTTTATCCGACATCACCGGGCACCGGCAGAGGTCTCGATGTCGACAAGGTGCCGTCGGCGATCAATGCGGTTGATGCCAGCCAGATCAGGCGTACCGCCTCGCCAGATATCGCCGTTGCCCTGCAGCAGTACGTGCCTGGTCTCAGCATCAATGAAGTGACCGGCAATCCATTCCAGCCCGATGTGCAGTTTCGCGGCTTCGTCGCTTCACCTCTGGCCGGCACGCCGCAGGGCCTCGCCGTCTACCAGAACGGCGTGCGCATCAACGAGGCGTTTTCCGACACCGTTAATTGGGATCTGATCCCGACGGCTGCGATCCGATCGGCAGTGGTCGTAACAAACAATCCGGCATACGGCCTTAACGCGCTCGGCGGCGCCATCGATCTGCAGATGAAGAACGGCTTCAACTATCAAGGTGCCGAGATCGACATCATGGGCGGTTCGTTCGGCCGCATCCAGGGCTCTGCGCAATGGGGCAAGCAGGTCGACAATAACTGGGCGGTCTACGGAGCGCTCGAAGGCATTCGCGACAACGGCTTCCGCAATTTCTCGTCATCGGACGTCAGGCGCTTCTACGGCGATGTCGGGTATCGCTTTGAAGGCAACGAATTCCACCTCAATATGGGCGTCGCCAACAATTCCCTGGCAGGACCCAGCACTGTTCCGGCCGAATTGCTCCAGCAATATTGGGGTGCGACCTACACGACGCCGCAAACCATTTCCAACAAGGTCGGCTATCTCAACCTGACCGGCAAGGTGGAGGCGACGCCGACCTGGACCTTCGAGGGCACGGCGCATTTGCGGGGCTTCAAACAGAATACCGCGGATGGAAACCCGACTGATACGGTGCCCTGCGACGCGGATGCGACACTGCTTTGCTTTGGCGACGTCAACCCTTTGACCGGCCTTCAAGCGCCGGCCAACGGCCTCAACGGCGTTCAGCTCGCCAATACCTTTGCGCCGGATGCCATTCTCGGCGAGATCGATCGCACCAGCACGAAATCGACCACGTTTGGCGTCTCCGGGCAGGCGACGAACACCGATCAGTTGTTCGGTCATGACAACCGCTTTGTGATCGGCGCAAGCTATGATGTCAGCAGCACGCGCTTTACCGGTAGCGCCGAATTGGGGACGGTAGGTACGAACTATGTCGTTACGGGCAGCGGCATATTCCTGGGCGCGTCCGGTGACCCGACATCGGTAGGCCCCGTGTCGCTTCGTACCGTCAACCAATATCAGGGGCTCTATGCGCTCGATACGTTCAACGTGGACGATCGCTTTGCGGTGACGGCGGGCGGCCGGTTCAATGCGGCCCGTGTCACGCTGATGGACCAGCTCGGCACCGCGCTCAATGGCGATCATACCTATGACCGATTCAATCCCATCATCGGCGGCACCTACAAGATCACGTCTGAAGTCACCGCCTATGCCGGCTATTCCGAAGCCAACCGGGTGCCGACGCCACTCGAACTCGGCTGCGCTGATCCGGCGAGGCCGTGCATCATCGGGCAGTTCCTGATCGCTGACCCCCCACTTCAGCAAGTCGTATCCAAGACGTTCGAAGCTGGCTTCCGCGGCACCAAGGAATTGAACATCGGTTCGCTCGGCTGGAAGATCGGTGCCTACCGTGCCACCAACTACGACGACATCCTCGCGACCCCAATTCCGGGCCTGACCGGCTTTGGCTTTTTCCAGAACGTCGGCCGGACACGCAGGCAGGGCGTCGAAGCCGAAGTGAGCCTGAAGTCGAATGTGCTTCAGTTCCAGGCGAGCTACGCATTCCTTGATGCACGCTTCCTCGACGCGCTGACGCTTGGCTCAGACAGCCCGTTCGCCGACGCGGACGGCAACATCCAGGTCTTGCCGGGTAATCACATCCCGCGCCTGCCGAGCCACCTCATCAAGGCCAGCATCGAATATGCGGTTACCGATGTTTGGAAGGTCGGTGGTGATGCGCTCTTTGTCTCGAGCCAGTATTTCGTCGGCGATGAGTCCAACCAGTTTCCGAAGTTGCCCTCGTACACCGTCTTCAACCTCCACACCTCCTACCAGATCACCAAGAACTTCCAGATCTACGGGCGGGTGAACAATATTTTCGACAACCGCTACTCGACCCTTGGCACATTCTTCGACCGCGAAGCCCTGCCCAACTTCACCAATGGCGCCGAATTCAACGACCCGCGCTCGCTGAGCCCGGCAAGGCCAAGGGCGTTCTATGCGGGCATGCGGGTGACGTTCTGAGGGTGGTTCCGTTGAGCCACCGGCGTCGGCCACAGGCGAGACAGTACAAACCCCACAGACCTGCCTGCTCGGCGCCGCGTTCCTTAACCGATCAGAAACCATCGCCAATGATCTTAAAATTGTAACGAAACGACTTGGCTGTTTCCGGGTAGGTTTGCCGGAGGGCCCGTCCGATGACCGAGCGCCAGTTGCAAGAGCAGGAATTCCAGATCGCGCGTTACAGGCGCCTGGAGCGGGAAGTCACCGATCCGCTTGCCGCCGGTCTGCTTCACAGCATCATCGAGGAACTGGAAGCCGAGTTGCGAAAGGAGCGACCGGATTCGCACGGGCCGCGCGATTAACCGTTTCTTAGCGCTGATCATGCGGATTGTTCGCGAGGGAATGTCAGCGGAGACTCCCATGCTGAAGGACGGCACCTACGCGGCCTGGTACAAGACGCCGATCGACCAGGGGACCGGGATCGTCCATGTCGCAGACGGACAGATCTGGGGCTGCGACAGCCTGATGACGTATCACGGCTCCTGCAAGCTCGATGGAGATCGCTTCACCGCCACCGTGTCGACGAAGCGTCATACCGACGGACGTGCAACGGTCTTCGGCGTCGACGATGAGCTCACGCTGGAGATCCAGGGGACGTGCCCCGGCAAGATCGCGACTTACACCGCGACGGCGGGACAGGCGCCGGGCGTCTTGCTCCAGGGAACGCTCATTCGGACCGAACAGCCGACGCCGGCCCCCGAACAGATCGCGAAGGTCCCCCCGTTCGATCCTGGCAAGCTCCCGAAATTGCCGAAGCGCTCGCGCTGACCGCACGCGCGGGCACCTGCGGGCCCTCCTGCGCCTTGCTCCGGCATCGGCTCCTCGGATGCATCGAACGCTGGCTGCGTCAGTTCGCCCGACCTATTCGTGCCAATCCGAAAGAATTCCGGTCCTGTGCCTGATAGCTGCGTATCTTCGTACCGGCTGAGTACTGGCCAGAACCGATGATCCCGCGCGATCCCGATATCACCCGATCCAACGCTTCCCGTGCCTGCGACATCTTGTCGAGATGCTGTAGCCGCAAGACCAGCGATCGCGCGACGCCTCCGCAGAACGGCCGACCGATCGACCATCGCTTCGCTGAGGGCTGAGCAGGCAATGTCGGGTCCGGAAGTTACGTTTGGACCATTTCGTTTCAGCCTGGCCAGACGCCTGCTGTTGCACGGTGAGACCCCCGTGAGGATTGGCTCGCGCGCGGCTGCGATCCTGGGTGCTCTCCTGGAAGCTCCGGGTGAGCTCGTCTCGAGGTCTGAGCTCTACGATCGGGCGTGGCCCGGGAGGATCGTGACCGAGGCCAACCTGAAGGTTCAGATCTCCGGCCTGAGAAAAGCTCTTCATGAATACGGCGACCTGATCCGCGCAGAGCCATCCTTCGGATACCGCTTCGTCGGGGAGGTCAGCGTCTATCGCGCACCGAAGAGCCGATCTCGGGCGCCGGCCGCGACGAACACGCCGATTGGCCGCGGTGCGGTGATCGGCAACATCGGGGAGCTCCTGCAGAACCACCGGCTTGTCACGGTCCTGGGGCCCGGTGGAATCGGCAAGACGACAGTGGCGCTTGCCGTGGCAAGCGAACTCGAAGCGGCCTACGCCGACGGCGTGTGCCTTGTCGAGCTCGACCGCATCACCGACGGAAGCCGGGTCTGCGCGGCAGTCACTGGCGCGCTTGATCTGCCGGTTCACATCGCCGCAAGTCTCGATCAGGTCCTGCTGGCCCTCCATGGCCGGCACCTGCTGCTGGTCCTGGATTCCTGCGAGCATGTCACCGAGAATGTCGCGCTTCTCGTCGAAAGTGTGCTCAGCGATACGAGCGACGTCCACATTCTGGTGACGACCCGCGAAACCATGCGGATCGAAGGCGAGCTGGTCTGGCGTCTCGGTCCGCTGGAAACACCGCCGTCGTCCGTTCCGGTGACGGCGGAGAACCTTCAGGATTATTCATCAGCCCAGCTGTTCACGCGAACCGTCTGCCAGCGAATTCCGGGCTTCGAGATCGACGATACCGTCGCGGCAGCGATCGCGGATATCTGCCGGCATCTCGACGGAATGCCCCTGGCTATCGAGCTCGCGGCGTCGATGGTCGACGTCCTCGGCGTCGACGAGGTTCGCCGCGGGCTCGACGAGCGGTTTTCCCTGCTCTGGGTCGATCGCCGGACCACCATTCCGCGTCATCGCTCGCTCGCCGCCACGATCGACTGGAGCTACAACCTGCTTCCCGAAAGGGAGCAGGTGGTGCTCGGGCGCCTCTCCCTTTTTGCCGGGCCTTTCACCCTCGATGCCGCGATTGCGGTTGCCAGCGATGACGATCTGGACATGGCGGGTGTCCGCGAAGCGGTTGCCGCATTGGCGAGCAAGTCGTTTCTGAGCCTCGATCATCGCGCCACGCTGCTGGAATATCGCTTGCTGGAGACCACGCGGGCCTATGCCACGCGGGCATCGGGCGCGGCAGGCGATCGGGAGCGGGTGCACGAGCGCCACGCGCGCTATTTCCTCGACGTGCTGGAACGGAGGGATTGGGACGCCCCCGAGTCCGTCGCGGACGGTGCACGGCTGCGCGGTTACATCGACGAGGTTCGCGTTGCTCTCGATTGGGCGTTTTCCGTCAACCCCGGCCTCGGGATGGCGCTGGTTCTTGCAGCCGAACGTCTATGGCTCGAGTTCACCTCACTCGCGCAAGGCGTTCCTCATCTGGAGCTGGCGTTGCGCTTTGCCGACAGCAGCCCCGATGTCGGGCCCGCCGTGAGATCTCGCGTGCTGGTCGCGCTCGCGGCGGCGCAGGTCTATGTGCCGGGCCTCGAAGGCGCGAGCCTCTACGAACACGCCTGGCGCGCAGCGCAAATCGCGCGCAACGATTTCCTGGAGATGCGAGCGCTCTACGGCATCGTTCAAAACATGCTCCTGACCAGGCGTCCCGCTTCGCCGTACATCGATGCGTTCGCAGCGGTATGCAGGAGATCGAACGATGCCGTGATGTCGAGACTTCTCCTGCGCTGGTCTGCCTTCCAGGCTTTTGAGGACTCCGACATGAGGTTGGCACAGCAGAAGTTCGAGGCGTTTCTCGACGACCGAACGGCGATTCCGCGAAGGGTTTCGCTTTATTTTGGCGGTATCGACTCGATCATCTCCTGCAAGGTCGGCCTCGGGCTCGCTAAATATTATCTGGGGTATTCCGATCAGGCGCGGTCTCTGCTGGCTTCGACCGTCAGCCAGGCGGAAAGCCAGGGCCACGTGACCACCCTGTATTTTGTCCTCGCCCAGGGAGCTATCTGGGCCAACCTTGCGTCCGGCGATTTTGAGCGCGTCAGACTCTATTTGCGGAAGCTCGAGGCTGTTTCCAGCTTCTATCGTCCATGGCGCGTTCTGGTTGATGTCTTCCAGGCCCTTCTGGTCCGCGAGGAAGCCCGTGACCTGGAGGCGGCAGAACGCAGTCTGACCCGTAGTCTGCAGGACGGATTCATCCTGAAGACAGGGACGCTTCATCCGATCCTGTGGGTTGAACTTGCGGAGACGCGACGCTTGTTAGGTGATCTGGATGGAGCGGAGGCCGCGGCAAAGCAGGCGATGACACAATGCCTCGGCGACCGGGATGGCCGGTTCATTGGACGATACAACCCCGTCCTCGCAAGGATCCTGATGGCGCGCAATCGGCCGGGCGATCTGGATGCCGCGAGAAACCTGTTCGTGGGCGCGATCGAATTGATGCGCTCGCTGGGCATCTATTTCCATGAATGCGATGCCAGCGTCGGTCTCGCCGAACTGGAGCTGGTCGCCGGACGAACGGCGGTCGCGCACGCCGTCCTCAGCGAACTGCTGGGACGTCTCGGCGACCGGGAGCACGTTCCCGGGCTGGCCCGGGCGCGGGAAATTCTTGACGAGACCAGAGGGGAGGCGATCGCGCGGCGGCAGATCGCCCGCTTGTCCTGATCCATCAAGCGATGCTGCCGCCTTGCGGTGAAATCAACCGCCGTTGTGGCCGAGGATTTCCAGCCGCCTGACCACGACGCCACCTTCCGCCAGTTCGGGAAGCCGGCCGAACCACTGCTGGACATAGGGCATGGCGTTGTGGGCCTCGAAGTCGTCGCGGGTTGCGAAGATCTCATAGAAGATGAAGCGTCCCGGCGTCTCGCGATCCTCCTGGAAGAAGTAGACGAGGTTCTTTGGATCGCTGCGGACGAGCGTGACGAGCGGCAGCGTTGCTTCGCGAAGCGCGCGCTCCTTGCCGGGCTTGGCCCGCACTTCAGCGACAACCGAATAGGCGCCGTCGGGAATGGCGCGATAGCGAACGCCATCGCGCTCCTGTGTGGCGGCCGGCGCCGCGCCGCCGAGTAAAGCAGCGGCGAGGGCCAGGATCATTCGTGTTCGTGACGTCATGGGGATCATCCTCCGGTACGCACGCATGCGTCTTGCAGGGCAGGGGCTCACAGGAACAGGCGTCGTGCTGCTCTAGCCCCGCTGCTGGCGGGCGGCGAGCGCGTCACTGAAGCGTTTCTTGACCGGCCCCAGGGCCTTGACGAATTCAAGCTGTTCTCCCTCGGGACCCTTGCAGTAGATCAGCTCCCAGCCTTCCGAGAGGCCCTGCGTGATGCGATTGGTGTTCGCCTCGATCGGGGCGGCGCGGCGTTGCTGCTCGGACGTCACGGTGATCACACGATTGGCCCGCACCTGCGTCATGCCGCGGCGCGCCGATTCTGCTTCGAGGTCATGGATGAACTTGTTGAAGTCGACGTCATCCCTCACGTAGAAACAGATGTGCATGGAGCGCGGAAACGCCGGGCTCATGTGATCGCGAGGTTCCGCGAAGCTGTCGCCGCTGCCCGACGGCTGACCGGCGTCGCGATATTGCAGAAGCTCGATCACGACGTTGTCGAACTGGACGAAGCGCACGTCCAGGCGTTGGGTGCCGCCCCTGAGATCGGGAACCCCGATCGTGCGCGGGTTGACATGACGCTCGCGCGCTTCGATTTCCTGATCGGTCAAGAGCGTGTTGTGGATCGGTTCACCCTGGAAGTCACCGTCGCGGAAAATCTCGGTGCCGCCGAGCACTTCAGTGTAGAATTCGAAGGCGCGATTCATGTTTTGCACGGTCACGCCGAAATGCTGGACGCCTTGCAGCCGCGCGCCGAGCGGCGCGGAATCGCGGGCGACCGAAGCGGGGCGGGGAGCGCCTTGGGCATTCGCAGCCGCCGGATTGGCTGCCGTCATTCCTGCCAGCATGGCTCCGGCCGTGAGAAGAACATCCCGGCGTCCAATGCCGGTCGTCTCGAGGTCTGTCTCTTCGCTCATCTTCCGTCTCCATCGCTTGATCGACATGGCTCGACGCAAAACTTGCTGGAGAACGGAGAGCTTTGCAGGTTAATTGAGGTAAATTCTGTGGTGGGTCGGTGTGCCGCAATTCTGCATCTGCAAATCCCGGCCTCACGTCTTCTCAAACCGCCTGCGACGCGCCATTGTGCCGCAGCATCAGCATCACCCTCGGAGCAGCATCAATGTCGGACAAGGTCTCGCGTCGCCAGTTTGCCACGCTGGCGGGATTGTCCGCGGCCGGGCTGGCAAATCCGTTGGAGGCCGCCGAGGCCAAGCGGGCGGCGGCGCCGCGAGGCATGGACGGCTTTCCGGCGGGCTTTGTCTGGGGCACGGCGACCTCGTCCTATCAGGTCGAGGGCGCGGTCAATGTGGACGGGCGAGGGGCTTCGATCTGGGACAAGTTCGTGCGCATCCCCGGCAAGATCGAGGACGGCACCACCGGCGATCGCGCCGTTGAGCATTATCACCGCTACAAGGAGGACATCGCGCTCATCAAGGAGCTCGGCTGCAAGGCCTATCGCTTCTCGGTGGCCTGGCCGCGGGTGTTTCCGGATGGCGACGGCAAGCCGAACCCTAGGGGGCTCGACTTCTACAACCGCCTCGTCGACGAGCTCCTCAAGAATGGCATCGAGCCGTGGCTGACGCTCTATCACTGGGACCTGCCGCAATCGCTCCAGGACCGTTTTGGCGGCTGGCGCTCGACCGAGACCTGCAAGATTTTCGGTGACTATGCGGGCTATGTCGCCGAGCGCCTGACCGATCGCGTCAAGAACGTATTCACGCTGAACGAGAGCGGGCGCTTCGTCCAGTTCGGCTATGGCCTCGGCATCGATGCGCCGGGCGTGACGCTGCCGCAGGCCGAGGTCAACCAGATCAGGCACAACAGCGCGCTCGCGCACGGGATCGCGGTGCAGGCGGTGCGAGCCCGTGGCCGCCGCGGCACACGGGTGGGGCCGGCCGAGAACATCGACGTCTGCGTTCCCGCGATCGACACGCCCGAGCATGTCCGCGCCGCCGAGATTGCGCTGCGCGAGATGAATGCCGGTTATCTCAACGTCATCATGACGGGCCAATACACCGACGCCTTCCTGAAATATGCGGGCGCCAATGCGCCGAAATACACCGACGCCGAGCTGAAGATCATCTCCTCACCGGTCGACTTCCTTGGCCTCAACATCTACGCGCCGCAGAACTACGTGGTGCCCTCCGACCAGGGCGCAGGCTTCATGCCGCTGCCGATCCCGAAATCGTTCCCGCATATGAGTTCGGACTGGCTCCGGATCGCGCCGGAGACGATCTACTGGGTGCCGAAGCTGGCGGCGAAGATCTGGAAGACGGATGCGATCTACATCACCGAGAACGGCACCTCCAGCGACGACGTGGTGTCGCCTGACGGCAAGATCTACGACACCGACCGCATCATGTACCTGCGCAACTATCTCGCCCAGCTCCAGCGCGCCACCGCCGAAGGCGTGCCGGTACGCGGCTATTTCCTCTGGAGCCTGCTGGACAATTTCGAATGGGTGTTCGGGCTCGGCAAGCGGTTCGGGCTCTATCACGTCAATTTCGACACGCAGGTGCGTACACCGAAGCTCAGCGCGAGCTTCTACCGCAACGTGATCGCGAAGAACGCGGCGGGGGTGTAGTCGCTTCCATTGCGTTCAGACGCCGTCAAGCCGGGCCATGAGGTTGCGGAGGCTTTCGTGCGCAAACCGCGCAGCGGAAAATCCGGGTGAGAAGGGTCTGCGCCGCACATTGACTCCGCCCACCCCCTGATTCAAAACCGTCCTCAACACTCATAACAAGAGGACAACGCCCATGACCGATGCGCTGATCATCGATGCCTGCCGGACCCCGCGAGGCGTCGGCAAGGCCGGCAAGGGAGCACTCTCGGGCATTCATCCGCAGCAGCTCGGTGCAACCGTGCTGCGCGCGCTCGCCGACCGCACCGGCATCGACACCGCCGATGTCGATGACATCGTCTGGGGCTGCAGCGCGCAGGTGGCGACGCAAGGCGGCGATCTCGGCCGCATGTCGGCGCTCGATGCCGGCTACGACGTGCGCGCCAGCGCGGTGACGCTCGACCGCTTCTGCGGCTCCGGCATCACCAGCGTCAACATGGCCGCGGCCTCGATCATGTCGGGCACCGAAGATCTCGTCATCGCCGGCGGCTGCGAGATGATGTCGATGGAAGGGCGCCGCGGCGGCGGTCCGATGATGATGGACTCTGGCAATCTGCGCCTGCGTGCGCGGCATCCGCAGTCGCATCAGGGCGTCTGTGCCGATGCGATCGCGACGCTCGAAGGGATCACGCGGCAGGACGTCGACGCGCTCGGCCTCGAAAGCCAGAAGCGTGCGGCGCATGCGATGGCGAACGGCTACTTCAAGAAGAGCCTCGTGCCTGTGCATCGCGAGGACGGCAGCCTCGCGCTCGACCATGAAGAGTACCCGCGGCCGCAGACCACGATGGAAGGGCTGGCCGCATTGAAGCCGGCATTCCCCGCGATCGCCGACTATGCGCTCGACGACAAGGGCACGACCTATCGCGGTCTCATCCTGCAAAAACATCCGGACCTGAACATCGACTTCATGCATCACGCCGGCAATTCCTCCGGCGTCGTCGACGGTGCTGCCGCGATCCTCCTTGCATCGCCCGCTTATGCCAAGGCGCATGGCCTGAAAGCCCGCGCGCGCGTGGTCGCGATGGCCAACATGGGGGACTCGCCGACCCTGATGCTGAACGCGCCGGTGCCGGCCACGCGCAAGGTGCTGGCGAAGGCGGGGCTGACCATCGACGACATCGACCTGTTCGAGATCAACGAGGCGTTTGCGGTGGTGGCGGAAAAGTACATCCGTGACCTCAAGCTCGACCGCGCCAAGGTCAACGTCAATGGCGGCTCGATCGCCCTCGGCCATCCCATCGGCGCCACCGGCTCGATCCTGATCGGCACCGTGCTCGACGAGCTCGAACGGCGTGACCTCAAGCGCGGTCTCGTCACCATGTGCGCCGCCGGTGGCATGGCTCCGGCCGTCATCATCGAGCGCGTCTAGCCCTATTTTTCAGGGTGAATCGCGACCGGCCTCCGGCAAAGAGGCCGGTCGTCGCTTGTCGAAAGCAGCGAATCAGCTTTAGCAAGGCGACGTGCGGGCCTTTGAAACAAGGCAAAAACCGCTGCCGGAGGCTCCTTCCGCTCTGGAAGCCGCTGAAAAGCAGGGTTTTTTGCCCGAGAGGGCCAAAAAAGCCCGTAAAACCGCGACAAAACTGTGCAGAAGGCTCTAAGCCTTCAACGGTTGGTCTAGTATGCAACCGGCAACGAATCAGAGGAGACACGATGCCAACCCAAATGTCCAAATCGCAGCTGATCGAAAAGATTGCGACCGCCACCGAGCTTTCCAAGCGCGACGTCAAGAGCGTCATGGAGACGCTGACCGATGTCGGTCACAAAGAGCTCAAGAAGAACGGCCTGTTCCTGGTGCCGGGCTTCGCCAAGTTCGTGGTCATCAAGAAGCCCGCGACCAAGGCGCGCAAGGGTACCAACCCGTTCACGGGTGAAGAGATGATGTTCAAGGCCAAGCCGGCCCGGAAGATCGTCCGCGCCCGCCCGGTCAAGGCCGCCAAGGACGCCGTGGGCTAACAACGCAAGGGCCCCCTCGGTTAGGAGGGGGCCTTTTGTTTGGGGCTGCCGCAAGGGCTCGAGACGGAGGGCTCAACCCTTGCGGCGCTTCACCCGGACCGGAACGGGCTGAAGCCGCGGCCCGGGTGCCGCCAGCGCATCGCGAACCCGGTCGATGGCACGATCGAGCAGCTGGCGCAGCCGCTGCGTCTTCCGCGATCGCTTCGCTTTTTCCAGCAGTTTCTTCATCACCTTCACTCCGCCGCCTCGACCTTGGCATCAGCCGGCTCGAGCGCAGCCGTAATGGCCTCGTCGACGCGCTCCAGCCAGATGAATTCGAGGTTGTCCCGCGCGCTCTTCGGGATGTCGTCGTAGTCCCGCTTGTTGCGCGCCGGCAGCATCACCCGCTTCAGTCCGGCGGCGGCCGCAGCCACCACCTTCTCCTTGATGCCGCCGACCGGCAGCACCAGGCCGCGCAGCGAGATCTCGCCGGTCATCGCGGTGTCGCTGCGCACCGTGCGATTGGTGAGCAGTGACGTCAGCGCCGTGAACATCGCAACGCCCGCGCTCGGCCCGTCCTTCGGGGTTGCGCCCGCAGGGACGTGAACGTGGATGTCGCTCTTCTCGAACACCTGGGGATCGATGCCGAGCTGCGTAGCCTTGCTCTTCACCAGCGTCATCGCCGCCTGCACGCTCTCGCGCATCACGTCGCCGAGCTGGCCGGTCAGGATCATGCCGCCGCGGCCGGGCACGCGCGAGGCCTCGATGAACAGGATGTCGCCGCCGACCGGCGTCCAGGCAAGGCCGGTGGCCACGCCCGGAATGCTGGTGCGCTGCGCGATGTCGCCTTCGAAGCGCGGCTGGCCGAGCACGGTGGCGATGTCCTTCGGCGTCACCACGACCTTCGCAGCCGTACCTTCTGCGACCTGCACCGCGGCATGCCGGAACACCTTGCCGATCTCGCGCTCGAGATTGCGCACGCCGGCTTCGCGGGTGTAGCCCTTGACCACCAGCTTCAGCGCCTCCGGCTCGATCTCGGCCTGCTCGGCCGAAAGGCCGTTGGCCTCCAGCTGCCGCCGCACCAGATAGCGCCGCGCGATCTCCAGCTTCTCCTCCTCGGTGTAACCGGCGAGGCTGATCAGCTCCATGCGGTCCAGCAGCGGACCCGGAATCTGGTCGAGCATGTTGGCGGTCGCGATGAACACCACGCGCGACAGGTCGAAGGGCACGCCCAGGTAATTGTCCCGGAACGTCCCGTTCTGCTCGGGGTCGAGCACCTCCAGCATCGCAGCCGAAGGATCGCCCTGGACGCCGCGGCCCATCTTGTCGATCTCGTCCAGCATCATGACGCAGTTCCGCGTGCCGGCCTTCTTGATGCCCTGGATGATGTTGCCGGGCAGTGCGCCGATATAGGTGCGGCGGTGACCGCGGATCTCGGCCTCGTCATGCACGCCGCCGAGGCTGACGCGCACGAAGGGGCGATCCATCGCACGCGCGATGGACTGGCCGAGCGAGGTCTTGCCGACGCCGGGCGGGCCGACGAAGCACAGGATCGGGGCCTTGCCCTGCGGGGCCAGCTTGCGCACCGCCAGATATTCGATGATCCGGCTCTTGATCTTCTCCAGGCCGAAATGATCGGCATCCAGGATCCGGCGGGCTTCCGTGATGTCGATCGGCTTCTCCGCGGGCAGCGCCCAGGGCAGCTCGATCAGCCAGTCGAGATAGGTGCGGACCATGCCGGCTTCACCGGCAGCCTCCGGCATGCGCTCATAGCGGCGCAGCTCCTTCTTCGCATGCGCATCCGCCTCGGGCGGCATGTTGGCCTTGGCGATGGCAGCCGTCAGCTCGGCGACCTCGGCCGCCTTGCCGTCGCCTTCGCCCAGCTGGCGCTGGATCGTCGCCATCTGCTCGCGCAGGATCGCCTCGCGCTGCCGCTCGTCGAAGCTGGCGCGGGTCTTCTGCCCGATCTCGTTGGAGATGCGCAGCACCTCCAGCCGCTCGGCCAGGTGCTTCGACACCTTCTCGACGCGCAAGGCGAGATCGATGGTCTCCAGCACCTCCTGCTTGTCCTGCGGCTTGATGTCCATGAACGAGGTCGCCAGATCCGCCAGCGCGCCGGGCGCGGTGGTGCTCTGGAACATCGCGACCAGTTCGGGCGGCGACTGCGGCAGCAGCTCGATCGCCTCGATGGCCTGGCGCTGCAGATTCAGCGCGCGCGCCTCGATCTCGGGCGAATTTGTGGTCGGCTCTGGGATCTGCTGGATGCGCGCAGCCGGGAACGGCGTCCCCGGCAGGAAGTCGAGGATGCGCGCGCGCTGCACGCCCTGGCAGACGATGTGATGGGTGCCGTCGGGCGCGGTGATATAGCGCACGATGTTGGCGATGGTCGCGACCCGGTAGAGATCGTCCGGCCCGGGCTCCTCGATCTCGGGGCTGCGCTGCAGGACGATGCCGACCGGCCGTTGCTCGCGCAGCGCCTGCTGCGCGGCGGCGATGGACTTCGCCCGGCCGATCGCGATCGGCGCGATGGCGCCGGGAAACAGCACCATCTCGCGCACGGGGATGATGATCAGCGCGTCTTCGGGGATCTTCACGTCGGAATTGCTCTGAGAGTTGGTCTGTTCGTTATTCATCTGTTCGGTGGCCATGATCGACCTCAGGATTTGGCGAGACGCAGCGCGACGCAGCCGTCCATCACGAAGCGGCTGATGGCGTAGCGGCCAAGGGGAAGCGCGATGCGCCGCTCGAAGCGGCCCTGCGGCAGCTCGAGGCGGTGGATGCGGGCGTTGCGAAGCTCCGGCGGCAGCGTGCGCTGGCCGGAGACGACGAGCACGCCGTCATGGATCACCGTCTCGACATTGTCGGGATTGACCCCGGGAAGCGCCACCAGGATCAGCAGCTCATGCTCGGTCTCGAGCACGTCGATCGGCGGCTCCCAGCAGGCGTCCTGACGACCGAACTGCTGGCGCAGCCGTTCGGCGCGGGTCAGCGAGTCCAGGGCTTCGGACAGCATCCAGTCGAGGGGATTTTTGGGTTGCATGGCAAAACTCGGGGAAGGCGCTGCGATTGGAAAACGAGGATATGGGGATGGTTCCCCAAAATTCCAGCATCGCGCGTTTGGAGCATGCCTGGCCCCACGGACCGGAAGAGGCCCTTGCACTCTAACGCATCGACGCCGCGGAGATGTTCCGCGGCGTCGGAGGCAACAGTAGGGCAGGCGCGCGTATCAGGCGGCCGCGCGGTAGCCTTCTTCCGCCTCGAGGTTGATGACGGAGGTGGCGAGCTCGGTCAGGGTGTGATCGGTCGCCTCTTCCTCATCCAGCGTGGCCTGAAGCAGCCTTGCCGCGTCGGGCATGCCGAGCTCCTCGGCCCAGGTGCGCAGCGTGCCGTAGCGGGAGATCTCGTAATGCTCGACGGCCTGCGCCGCGGCGAGCAGGCCGGCGTCGAGGGCAGGGGCGTTCTTGAAGTCCTTCATGATCTCGGCGCCCTCTTCGGTGATGCCGTTGATCGCTTCGCAGGGCTTGCCGCGCGCGGGCTTGCCCAGCATCTTGAAGATCTGGTCGAGACGTTTGACTTGGCCCTGCGTCTCGCGCAGATGCTTGTTGAAGGCGGCGGCGAGATCCCTGGAATGCGCGGCCTTGGCCATCTTCGGCAGCGTCTTGATGATCTTGTTCTCGGCGAAATAGATGTCCTTCAGCGTTTCCAGGAACAGGTCGCTCAGCATCTTCGGCGCCTGACGTGGGCGGCGCGCGGCGGTCTTCCTGGTGGTGCGTTTCTTTGCTCGTTTAGCCATAGATCCTCCTCATGAGGCGACACGGGAAGGCATGCCCTTCCTCATTCCTCTCGCGATAAAGACTCTTCGAAAGCAATTGTTCCTCGCGAAGGCGATCGCGAGCCGCTATGGCTGGTCGCCCGAGTGACGCCCGCCCGAGACGCCTGATCCATGCTTGACTTCGCCCTGTCCGCCTTCGTGACGCTGCTGCTGGTGGTTGATCCCGTCGGCCTTGCGCCGGCCTTCCTGGCCGCGACCGGCGGGATGCCCGACAAGGTCAAGCGCACGATCGCGCTGCGCGCGCCGTTGATCGCGGCGTCGATTCTGGTGGTCATCGCGTTGATCGGAAACTGGCTGCTGCGCCAGCTCGGGATCGGCATCCCCGCCTTCCAGATCGCCGGCGGACTGCTGCTGTTCGGCGTGTCCTACCAGATGATCTTCGGCGACCGTCCGCACCGCGAGGCGCGCGAGGCCGACAAGGCCACCTCGGAGCATGCCTCCGACGTCGCGGTGTTTCCGCTGGCGATCCCGATGATGGCCGGTCCCGGCGCGATCGCGACCACTCTGCTGCTGGCGGGCGATGCCGGCTATGGGGCCAGGCTCGCGATCATCATCGCTGTCGTGGTCGCGGTCTGTCTGCTCTGCATGCTGTGCTTCGTCTCTGCGGGCCTGATCGCCCGCACCCTCGGGCGTACCGGCAACGCGGTCCTGTCGCGGGTGCTCGGCATGCTGCTCGCGGCCTATTCGGTGCAGTTCGTGATCAACGGAATCGCGGCTGTCAGGGCGAGCTTTTCCTGAACCTGCGACAATCTGCTAATGTGCTGATTTTACAGCTGGTTTCCTGATGTAACGGTACAGCCGGCACGACGGGACCTCATCCGGTCCGCTTTCTCTTGCACTGCCATATTGCTTTGACGTACTTCGGGTCTAACAAGCGCCCATCGCCAAGAAATCGAGAAGAAATCGAGAAGAAACCGAGATGTCGATGACAGCGGACGAGCTCGCAAAGAGACAGGCCATCATCGACGCTTGCCGCCGCATGAACGCGCTCGGCATCAACCAGGGCACCTCGGGCAATATCAGCGTCCGGCATGCGGACGGGCTTCTGATCACGCCGACCAGCACGCCCTACGATGCCATGACGCCGGACCAGATCGTGTTCATGGCGATGGACGGCTCGCATGCGCCCGACCAGAAGCCGTCTAGCGAGTGGCGCTTCCACCTGGACATCCTGAGGGCGCGGGACGACGTCAACGCTGTCGTCCACGCCCATCCCACCTATTGCACCATCCTGGCGATCATGGGCATGGAGATTCCACCCGTGCACTACATGATCGTGGCGGCCGGTGGCGACAGCATCCGCTGCGCGCCCTATGCCACGTTCGGTACGGCGGAGCTCTCCGAGCATGCGTTGCGGGCGCTGGTGGGGCGGCATGCCTGCCTGCTCGATCATCACGGCATGATCGCGCTCGGCAAGACGCTGGACAAGGCGATGTGGCTCGCCGTCGAGGTCGAAACGCTGGCGCGGCAGTATCACGGCTGCCTCCAGATCGGGAAACCGCCGCTGCTCCCCAGCGACGAGATCGAACGTGTCCGCCAGCGCATGGCCGGCTACGGCATGTCGGAAGGCTAGGGCGGAAAGGTGTTCGTGCGGATCAGACATCTCGTCGATCGCAAGGGGTCGAACCGCACCATGGTTCGGCTGCGCGCGCTGCTGCGCAGCAACGAATTCTACCTGATCCCGCTTGCCCTCGTGATCGGCACGCTGGCCGGCGCGGTCGTGACGCTGATGGCCGAGATCGCGCAGATTGCGCACGTGGTGATCTATGGCATTCCAATCGACGTCCGCCTGTCCGCCAATACGCGCGTCAGTCCCTGGGCGGCGCTGATTGCGCCGGCGCTCGGCGGACTCGCGCTCGGCATCATGGAATGGTCGCGGCGGCGCATGAAGATCTCGAATGCGGTCGACCCGATCGAGGCCAACGCGTTGCGCGGTGGCAACCTGTCGATGCGCGACAGCGTGGTGGTGTCGAGCCAGACGCTGATCTCGAACGGCTGCGGCGCCTCGGTCGGCCTCGAGGCCGGCTACACCCAGATCGGCTCGGGCATCGCCTCGCTGTTCGGCAAGTTCTTCAATCTACGCCGCAACGATTTGCGCCTGATCGTCGGTTGCGGCGCCGCCGCTGCGATCGCGGCGGCGTTCGGCGCGCCGATCACCGGCGCCTTCTATGCCTGCGAGTTGATCGTCGGCGTCTATTCGGTCGGCAGCGCCGCGCCGATCCTGGCGGCCTCGCTGGCCGGCGCCCTGACCGCGCAATGGCTCGGCGGCGCGCCGTACTCCCTCGAGATCCCGAAGGTCAGTTCGGTCGGCATCGAGCAATATCTGGCACTGGTCGGGCTCGCGCTCGTGACCAGCGGCGTCGGCATCGCGGTGATGCGTTCGTCTTCGATGTTCGAGCGCCTGTTCGCCTGGCTGCCGATCTGGCTGCGGCCGGTGATCGGCGGCCTCATCGTCGGCGGATTCGCCATCGTCACGCCGCAGGTGTTGGCGGCCGGCCACGGCGCCATGGTGCTCGATCTCTTTCACGACATGACGATCGGCCTGATCGCGCTGATCATCGCCCTGAAGGTGACGGCCTGCCTGATCTCGCTCGCCTCGGGTTTCCGCGGCGGACTGTTCTTCGCCTCGCTGTTCGTCGGCAGCCTGATCGGAAAATTCTTTGCCGCGGTGCTGTTGCTGATCAGTCCGAATTTCGTGATCGACCCGCTGGTCGCGATGCTGACGGGCATGGCGACGCTCGGCGTCGCCATCGTCGGCGGTCCCCTGACCATGTCGTTCCTCGTGCTCGAGATGACCCGCAATGTCGACGTCACGGCCGTGGTGCTGGCCGGCTGCATCGTCACCTCGATCTGCGTCCGCTTCATGTTCGGCCATTCGTTCTCGACCTGGCGCCTGCATCTGCGCGGCGAGACCATCCGCAGCGCCAATGACGTGGGCTGGCTGCGCAACCTCACCGTCGAGCGGCTGATGCGCTCCGATGTCGGCAAGGTGCCGTCGACCACGACGATCGCCGCGGTCCGCCGCGAATTCGCGCTGGGCTCGCGGCCCGGTATCGTCATCGTCAACAATGCGGACGAATATGTCGGGCTCGTCCTGCTGCCCGACCTGTTCTCCAGCGATCTCGACACCATCGCCGACGACATCCAGGTCATCGAGCTCGCGCGCCTGACCGAGATCGTGCTGATCCCGGAAATGAACGTGAAGTCGGCGATGGCGGTGTTCGACGAGGCCGAGGCCGAGATGCTGGCGGTGGTCGATTCCACCGACAGCCGCAAGGTGGTCGGCTTCCTCACCGAGAACTTCGTCCGCCGCCGCTATGTCGAAGAGATCGACAAGGCGACGCGCGGGGTGTTGGGAGCGTTGTCGTAAAGGTCTGAGGCCTCGGGATCGAGGAGGTATTGGGGGAGGGGGCATGGCACCCGTAGTCCCCCGGCCTCCGAATTTCCTTGAAGGCGTCTTGCTTTGGACAAATCGCGTCAGCGATGATCGGGGCAAGCAAATGTGACGGACGCCTTCGGGCGACATTGGGCTGCGAAGAGGAGCGCCAATGAATTCCGTAACGACACCGATCGAGCCGTATGCGCTGTCCGCGCGCATGGACGCGGAGCTCACGCATACCTTCGAGAAAATCAAGAGCGTGGATGAAGAGATCGCGCGCGCCAACGAGCAGCTTGCCCAGCTGGAGCGCGATGCCATGCGCAGTCGCCTGCGGCGTGGCGGACCAGCGCTACGCGGCCTCGCCGGTCTCGGGCTGGCTGCAGGGATCGGCATCGCTGCCTTCGTCTCGCAATCATCCCACGGTGATACGGTCAGGCAGATGATCGCAGGTTGGGCGCCGTTGCAAACTGCGACGTCGTCGCAGTTGCAAGCAGAGCCGGTGCGCGAAGCTGAGACGAGCCCGACTGCTCAATTGGCCGAGGCGTCGCCGCAACCGGCATCTGCCGCCGAAACCGTACCGGAGGTCGTCGCGTCAACCGGCAGCACGCTCCCGCCGGAGTTGACCGAATTGCTGCAGAAGCTGGCGAGCGATCTCGCAAACGTGCAGCAAGGCATCGATCAGCTCAAGGAGAGCCAGGCGCAATTGAAAGCGAACCAGGAGCAAATGTCGCTCGACAATCTCAGGCTTGCCGATGAATTGAAAGCAGGCCAGGAACAGATGGCGCGGCTGGTCGCCAAGATGCCTGGGGACAAGGCGTCTGAAAGCAAGACGTCGGATAACAAGATGCCCGAGATCGCCGGGAAAACGACCGACCGGTCGAACGCGGGGCAGAAGAAACGCGCAGCACCAGTGCCTGCGCCACGTCCGGCTGCGGCTCAGACGCGCAAGCCGGCGCCGGCAACGTCGTCACCGCATGCGGCGGTGCGACGGGCGGCCCCGGTCCAGCTGCAATCGGCGCGACAATAGTCGCGATCGACACGGGCCCGTAGTCGCGGCCACATTCACGGTAACGATCGCCCCCACATCGATGGTGCCGACGTTGCCGAGAACTACCGCCGGCATCGCGCCGAGGAAGATGGCGGATATGCCGCTTTCGAATTCGCCGGAGCCGCACCAGCGCGAGGCGGACCACGCCGCTTATCGTATGGCGCCCATAGCCATCCGCGTGATGATCGAGCCCTGCGAGGCGCGAGAGTAGGCTGCCGGTTAGTGCATAGATCTGCCAGTCAATCGCTGCGGTGAGCGACTTGATAGGAGCATTCCGACAGGGTTCGCGCCGCGATGTAGAGCAGCAGTCGACGATGTCGCGACAAGGCAACGGGTAGAGATGAAAGAGTGGAAGCTCGATCCAAGGTGTCGGGTGATCATGGAAGCGGGACGGCGTGCTTCATGCGCGCCGCCCGCGTCCGGCTAGCGGCCTGGTTGAGACGGAGCCGCGACGAGGCAGGCCACGATCCGGCGGACCAGTGGCAGCACCATCAGCAGCGTTGGAAAGGCGACGAGCCATGACAGCGCCCAGGCGCCCGGCCAGGTCGCGAGGAACGCCGGCGTTGCGCCGAGGCTCCTGAGCGTCGAAATGACCGACACCACGGCGGTCATGAGGATGGACAGCACAAATGGCATCACGATCGGCGCATAGCGCGCCGGCAGTTTGCGAACCGCAATCATCTGGTTTCTCTCGAGGAAAAGGACGCGTCAGTCACATTGAACCTTCGAAATGGCATCGATCCCGACGGCGTCGGTTGATGCGTTGGTTCACGTGAAACGCTTACGGCGACCGAAAAACGGCGCGGCTGTTCATTATCCGCTCAGGTTGGATGGTTCAAGCTGCATCTGGTGGTTCGGTTTACAATCGTTCAAACGTGGCGGATTGCCGCGATCATGAAACTATTTCAATGGTTTGCGCGTTACGCGTTGTTGCATGTCTCTTGATTGGGCGAGAACAGAGGACTTTGAAATGAGTGATGGACTCGTGCGTTCGATAACCGGCCGCAGCACCGTGCTGGCAGCAGTCGCCAGCCTCGCCCTGGTCGCCGCCTCGGTATCGCCGTCGGCTGCCGCGTCGCCGTTGCCGGCCAAGGCGCCAGCCGCAAAGGCCGCTCTGGCAGGACAGGGCTCGTCCGGCGTGACCGACTTCAGTGCAGCCCGGCGGCGCCATTACTATCGGCGTGGTCCGAATGCCGCGGGCCTTGCCTTTATGGGTGTCGCGGCCGGCTTGATCGGAGGCGCAATCGCTGAAAGCCGGCGCCAGGAGTATTACGAGAACCGCTATTATTATGGCCCGGGTCCTTACTATGGCGGGCAGGGATATTATGGCGGCGGTCCCTACTACGGTCCGCGTGGTTATTATCAGCCTTATTAGGGGGCTGTCTGGGCTGTACTCTGCAGCTTGCCAAAGGGGCGGTGCTTGCACCGCCCCTTTGTTGCATCCGTGCGACGTGCCCCGTCGACGGCCGCCTGTTTCGCTGCCCGTCAATCCCCTGTCAGCAAAATATTCCACTTTACCGAAATTCGGAAACGGCGTATGTGTCGCGCATCCCGGCTCGATCTTGAGGGGCGATCTTGTGTCGTCGCGTTTCGCGAGGCGGGTTGCGGTGGACGCGGCAGCGTCGGCACGTGATGCTGAGGGCAGGGCGGATTGCTCTCCGTGAGCCCGAGGCTTCGTGCGGACGAGCGGCGCTGTGAGTTCGTCTCGCCAACATTTCGACGGCAAAGTGCACAACGTCGTCGAACCCTGTGGCGCCAACGAACGCGCGTACGGCAAAACCGTGTGGTCCTGGCCGTCGTTGCTACGGTCAAGCTCTTGCGGAGACGGCAGTCGCGTCAACCGGCGCGGTGTCCGCGAATTTCGCCGGGGCGAGGGAGGCCAGAACGAACTCGGCTCCCGGGAGAGCACGGCATAAGCCGTCAACCCACTGCGCAGGGAAGGCCGTGTGTTGGGCTTCACCTGTATGCCGCTGTGCATTTCTTTTGCGCTACAAGCGCACAGCGGACCGTGGGTGCCGGCCGGCACCCGGCCTTCCCTGCGCCCTCTTGGTTCAAGAGGGTGGAGTGACGAAGCAGAGCTCGGGCGAATTGAGCCGCGAGAGCGGATCAGTGTGTCCAGGATTCAAATGCGAGCTGGAGGGGCGATGCTGCTACCTTGCACCCCGGATTTCGAGCGCAGCGAAGCAATCCAGAATCCTTCCGCAGGGGGATTCTGGATTGCTTCGTCGCATCAGCGCAAAATTGCTAGGCAATTCTGTCGCGAGCTCCTCGCAATGACGGTTATGAACCAGCCGAGCGCCCCAAGGTCGTTTTGACGAAGGACTGGAGCCCACTCAGAATCATGAGCGCGTGCCGGCCAAATATTCGGCACCCTTGCCCCGCAGCGCCGGTGGACTCGCCCCCTGCAATCGGGTTCAATGGGCCGAATTCGGTTTTCAGGCGACAACGATGTCGAGATATCTGCTGATCCTTCTCCTGATCGCCGCGCCGGCGACCGCGCAAGTCAAGCTTGCTCCGAAGACCACGGCGGCGCATCCGGATCCCTGCGCCCCGATCGGGCGCACCGCGGACGGCAAGCTGGTCTACTCCCTGAAATGCGAGAACCTGCCGGCGCCGCCTCCACCGGCGCCGCAAGCGGAACTGAAGGAAGCGCCGCAGCTTGTGGCCGAGCCCGAGCCGGAGGTGCGGCGGAGTGGCATTTTCGGCTGGTCCTACGACCGCAGGTGAGGGGCCGCGCCACTTGCGCGAAGCCCTCTGGAATGCTCTTTGCTTGAAAATTCCCCGCGGGGCCACGCCCCCGATCCAGAGAGATGAGATGAGCAAACTCGTTATCCGCGCCGGTGATTTCACCTTCGATGCCCGCTTCGAGGAGCAGCTGGCGCCCAAGACCGTCGCCGCGTTCCGCAAAGCGCTGCCGTTCGAAAGCCACATCATCCACGTGCGCTGGAGCGGCGAGGGCGTGTGGATGCCCCTCGGCGATCTCGATTTCGGCGTCGGCTACGAGAACCACACCAGCTATCCTGCGCCCGGCCAGATCATCCTCTATCCCGGCGGCATCAGCGAGACCGAGATCCTGCTCGCCTATGGCGGCGTGCACTTCGCCAGCAAGATGGGTCAGCTCGCCGGCAATCACTTCATCACGCTGACCTCGGGCCTGGAGAATCTGGCGACCCTCGGCAAGAGCGTGCTGTGGAAGGGCGCGCTGCCGATCCGCTTCGAGGAAGTCTGAGTGACTGATACAAGCTACCCGCGCGATCTCCGCGGTTACGGCCGCAATCCGCCGCATCCGGAGTGGCCCGGCAACGCGCGGGTCGCGGTGCAATTCGTCGTCAATTTCGAGGAAGGCGGCGAGAACAACATTCTGCACGGCGACCGCGCCTCGGAAGCGTTCCTGTCCGACGTGCTCGGCGCGCAGCCCTGGCCGGGCCAGCGCCATGCCAATATCGAGTCGATGTTCGAGTATGGCTCGCGCGCCGGCTTCTGGCGGCTGTGGCGGATGTTTGGCGCGCGGAAGTGGCCAGCGACCGTGTTCGGCGTTGCCACCGCGCTGAAGCGGAATCCCGAGATCGTCGCGGCGATGAAGGAGGCGGGCTGGGACATCGCGAGCCACAGCCTGAAATGGATCGAGCACAAGGACATGACCGAGGCGCAGGAGCGCGCCGAGATTGCCGAGTCCATCCGCGTCCACACCGAGGCCACCGGCGCCCGGCCGCTCGGCTGGTACACCGGGCGCTCCTCGATCAACACCAACCGCCTGCTGATGGAGGAAGGCGGCTTCCTCTATCTCTGCGACTCCTATGCCGACGATCTGCCCTACTGGGTCAAGGGCGCGGCCGGCAAGCAGCTCATCATTCCCTATACGCTCGATGCCAACGACATGCGCTTCATCAACCCGCAAGGATTTGCGGAAGGCGAGCAGTTCTTCACTTACCTGAAGGACGCCTTCGACGTGCTCTATGCGGAAGGGCAGACCGCGCCGAAGATGATGTCGGTGGGGCTGCACTGCCGTCTCGCCGGCCGGCCCGGCCGCGCCGCCGGGCTGATCCGCTTCCTCGACTACATCGGCAGGCACGATCGCGTCTGGGTCCCGACGCGACTCCAGATCGCGCAGCACTGGCACGACAAGCATGCGCATCTTGCCGCCGACGCATTCGAGATCGGGTGAGACGATGCCGCAGATTTCGCTCACCGATCTCAACGCTGCAAGCAAGGCCGATTTCGTCGCTGCACTCGCCAATGTCGTCGAATATTCGCCGTGGATCGCCGAGCAGCTCGCCGGCAAGCGGCCGTTCGCCGGCATCAACCAGTTGCACGCCGCGCTGATGGCGGCGATCCAGAGCGCCGAGCCCGACGTGCAACTTGCGCTGATCCGGGCGCATCCCGATCTCGCCAACAAGACCCAGCGTGCGGCGGGCCTCACCGCGGAATCGAACGACGAGCAGAACAGCGCCGGTCTCGACCGGCTGTCGGACGCCGAATACGCGGCGTTCGAGCGCGTCAACAACGCCTATCGCGACAAGTTTGGCTTCCCCTATATCGTCTGCGTGCGCCGTCACACCAGGGATTCCGTTCTGCGCGACTTCGAGACGCGGCTGCGCAATATCGCCAAGACCGAGACGCGGCGCGCGATCGAGGAGATCGGCCGCATCTCCGCGCTTCGGCTCGATCAGCTCGTCATCGCCGACGACAAGCTGAAGGTGCACGGCCTGCTCTCAACCCATGTTCTGGACAATCACGCCGGCAAGCCTGCGTCCGGTATTGCGGTCGAGCTGGTCGAGCTTGCGAACCTCGGCGAAAGCCGCGTCATCGCGCGCGCCGTCACCAACGCGGACGGCCGCACCGACCAGCCGCTGATCGGCGGCCGTCCGCTGCCGATCGGCCGCTACGAGCTCAAATTCAGCGTCGCCAAATACTACGCGGAACGCAACGTGCCGCTGTCGGACCCGCCGTTCCTCGACGAGATCCCGCTGCGCTTTGCGATCAGCGACCCGGAAAGCCATTACCACGTGCCGCTGCTGGTCACGCCGTGGAGCTACTCGACCTATCGCGGAAGTTAATTGCCGAACTTCTCGTGCAGCGCCGGAAATAGCCGGTCCGGCTTGAAGGGCGGCGCGGTGAAGCGGATGCCGGTGGCATCCGCAATCGCGTTGCCGAGCGCGGCGGCGACTGGATTGTAGGGGCTCTCGCTCATCGACTTGGCGCCCAGCGGCCCGACCGTGTCGGACGTCTCGGCGAAGAACACGTCCGTGCGCGGAACGTCTGCGAAGGAGGGCAGGTGGTAGTCGCGGAATTTCGGGTTGGTGACGCGCCCCTCTGCGTCGATCACCATCTCCTCGTAGAGCGCCGCACCGAGCGCCTGCGCGACGCCACCTTCGACCTGGCCGCGGCACTGCATGGGATTGGCGACGACGCCGGCATCAGCCGCGTGCACGCTCCTGAGAATCCTGAGCTCGCCGGTGCCCTTGTTCACGGCGATGCGAAAGCCCTGGACGTTGAAGCCGACCGAGCGCGGCGTGCCGTCGGAATTGCCGCTGGCGACGAATGGCTGGCCGCGTTCGCGCGCGAGCTTCGCAAGCTCCGCAAATGACATCCGTCGCACGCCGCTGACGACGGCTTCGTCGTCGAGCGTGCAGCTCGCGGCGTCGCATAACCACGCGCTTGCCGCCGCCGCCTGCAGCTCGGCCGCAAGCCGCATGGCCGCATCATGCGTTGCCTTGCCTGCGACGAAGGTGCCTGCGCTGCCATAGGCGCCGGTGTCGTGGCCGCCATGGGCAGTGTCGGACTGGCGCAGACGGATCCTGTCGACGGTGGTTGCGAGCGTCGTCGCCGCGATCTGGCGGTGCACGGTGCTGGTGCCATTGCCGAACTCGGCGGTGCCGACGGTGAGATCGAAACCGCCGTCGTCGTTGAGCGCGATCATCGCGTCCGCGATATGGCCGGCCGGCGGCGCCGTGTCGATCATGGTCAGGGCGACGCCGTCGCCGATCAGCCATTCCGGCGACAGGTCCGGCTGCGGCCGATCCGCCTGCATCGCACGCTCGACGAGGTCGATGCACTGGTCGAGCCCGTAGGAGCCGTAGAGCACGTCGTGAAATTCCGACGGCGGCGGCGACAGCATGGGGTCTCCTGGCTTGACGACGTTGCGCCGGCGCATGTCGTAAGGACTGATACCGAGCTGGCTTGCCAGCTCGTCGATCGCGGCTTCGATCGCGATCTGCGTCTGGGGCAGGCCATAGCCGCGAAACGCGCCTGACGGCACCGTGTTGGTGTAGACGGCAAAGCCGTCGACCTTCTTGTTCGGACAATTGTAGACGGCGATGGACTCGGACAGCGAGTGGAACATCACGGGGCCGGCGTGATTGCCGTATGCGCCGGTGTTGGAGAGCACCTCGAGTTGGAGCGCGGTGAGCTTGCCGCCGGCGTCGGCGCCGGCCTTGATGTGGACGCGCATCGGGTGCCGCGTCGAGGTCGCGATGAACTGCTCCTCGCGGGTCAGCTCCAGCTTCACCGGACGCCCGGTCTTGAGTGCAGCGAGCGCCAGAATGTCCTCGACGAACATCTCCTGCTTGCCGCCAAAGCCGCCGCCGACGCGCTCGCAGAACACGCGGACCTTGTCCATGGGAAGCCCGAAGATGTCCGATAGCGCACGCCGGGTCAGGAACGGCACCTGCGTCGAGGTGCGGACGTTGAGCACGCCTGATGCGTCGAGCCAGGCGAGGCCGCCATGGGTCTCCAGCGCCGCATGCTGCACGCGATGGCTGTGAAACGTCGCCTCGTAGGTGACGGCGGACGTCGCAAGCGCAGTTGCGACATCGCCGTACTCGCCATGCGTCTCCGCCGCGAGGTTGCGCTGGGGATCGGCGATGCGGTTCGCGGTGGTGCGGTCAGGATGAAGGACGGGCGCGCCGGGCGTCATCGCCAACTCGGGATCGATCAGCGCAGGCAGGATCTCGTAGTCGACCTTCAGCCGGCGGCACGCCTCCTCGGCGGCGGCTTCGCTCTCGGCGACGACGGCTGCAACCTTCTGGCCGATGAAGCGGACGACCTCGTCGAGGATGCGGGTGTCCTCGGGGTCCATCCAGTCCTTCTCGTGCCGCGCGGTCGAGATCAGGACCGACGGAGCATCTTCATGTGTCAGCACCGCGTGCACGCCGGGGACGCGCAATGCGTCCGTCTTGTCGATCGCGACGATCCTCGCGTGGGCGTGCGGTGAGCGCAGCAGCTTGATGTGCAGCAGGCCGTCGATGGCGGTGTCGAAGGTGTAGCGCGCCTTGCCGCGCACGACATCCGGGCCGGCCGGTGCCGGCAGGCTGCGGCCGAAGGCGGCACCGGCCTCGACGCTCTCGTCGACATTGGTCTTGCCGAGCAGCGCATCCTCGATGGAACGATAGCCGGTGCAGCGGCAGATATTGCCCTTCAACGACGACCCGAGATCGGTACGCTGCGCCTGGTTCAGCGAGGCGCAGGTCAGGATCATGCCGGCGGTGCAGAAGCCGCATTGAAAGCCTTGCGCGTCGAGGAAAGCCTGCTGCATCGGATGCGCGCCGCCGTCGCCGCCAAGCCCTTCGATCGTGGTGACGACGCGCCCCTCGGCGCGGAACGCCGGGATCAGGCAACTGTGCACGGGCTCGCCGTCCAGCAGAACTGTGCAGGCGCCGCAATCGCCGGCATCGCAGCCCTTCTTCACCCCGAAATGACCGAGCTCGCGCAGGAACGTGCGCAGGCACTGGCCGGCGCGCGGTGTTTGCGGAAACGCCTTGCCGTTGACCTCGAAGCTCATGACGATGCTGCCCCGAGAAGTTCGCTGCGAATCTCTTCGGCGAGCCGTAGCGTCATATGCTTGCGCCAGAGCGGCTTGCCGTGGATGTCGGTGTGGTACTGATCATCCGGGATCTGCTGCGTGATCGCGTTACGGAGTGTGCTCGGGTCCGGCGGCTTGGGAAAGGATAGCTGGATCGGTCGCACCGTCGATGCCGTCACCGTCAGCATCAGCTTGCCATCGGCATCGAGGCTTCCGATCAGAAGCGCGGCCGAGCGGCCGACGGGTGCCAACGAGATCTGGCGGAACGCCGTGCGGCGCTTCAGCGCAGCAATCGGGATATCGATTTGCCGGATCAGGTCGCCCGGCGTCAGGCGGTTGCGCTGGTTGCCGGTCACGAAGTCGACGACGGGAATCTTATGTTCGCCGCCGCCGGCCTTCCAGATGGTGCAGATGCCGTCGAGCGCCGCGGTGAGCGAGATCATCGGTCCCGCCGGCAGCGACATGCAGAGATTGCCGCCGACCGTCGCCGTCTTCCAGATCTTGAATGAGGCGAGGAAGGCCCGGCAGCACTGCCCGATCAGCGGTGCCGCGAGCCAGTCGGGCGGACAGGTGAAACCGTCGAGCTGCGCGACAGTGCAGGTCGCGGCGATGGAGAGATGGCCGTCGGTGATCGTCAGCGCCGGCCATTTCAGATCGGAGAGATCGATCAGCCGCCTCAGATGGACCTGCGGCTCCGAGAACAGCCAGGTGCCGCCGGCGAGCCAAGCATCACCTGCCGTCCAGGCGGGCAGCTCCGCACGCGTTTGCGGATGGGCCACCGTCGTGATGGTATTCAAATCCATGGTTGCGCCGACGCCTTCACCCGGTGAATCGTGCAGATGAGTCTTGCAAGACCGGAGCCAAGTCGCAACAAACAAGTCGTAGCGGGACGGCGATTGGGCAGTTGGCCGCAGCAAATGCTTGTCGCGCGAATGTGAGGAGAATCGGGATCATGAGCGACGCAAAGCCGATCTGGATCAGGGATCCCCTCGCCATCCTCGCCGACGGAGCCGAGCGCGGGATCGTGATCAGGGATGGCCGGATCGTCGAGCTGGTGCCAGCCGGCGGCGTGCCGGCGACGGCGGATGTCGCAATGTTCGACGCAAGCGAGCATGTCGTGCTGCCGGGGCTCATCAACACCCATCATCATTTCTACCAGACGCTGACGCGGGCGCTGCCGGCGGCGATGGACCGCGAGCTGTTTCCCTGGCTGCAAGCGCTCTATCCGGTCTGGGCGAAGCTGACGCCTGATGCGCTCGAGCTTGGCGTCACCGTGGCGATGTCCGAGCTCCTGCTCTCCGGCTGCACCACCACGACGGATCATCACTATGTGTTCCCGGCGGGGCTCGAGGAGTCCGTCGATATCGAGGTCGGGGTCGCAAGACGGCTCGGCGTGCGCGTGCTGCTGACGCGTGGCTCGATGAACCTGTCGCAGCGCGACGGTGGCCTGCCGCCTGACAGCGTCGTGCAGGACGAGGACACGATCCTGGCCGACAGCGCGCGCGTGGTTGCAAAGCATCACCAGCGCGGCGCGGATGCGATGGTGCAGATTGCGCTGGCGCCGTGCTCGCCGTTCTCGGTGACGACATCCCTGATGCGTGCCACCGCGGACCTCGCCGAAAAGCTCGACGTCCGCTTGCACACTCATCTTGCGGAAACCGAGGACGAGAACAAATTCTGCCAGGAGATGTATGGCTGCCGTCCGCTCGACTATCTCGAGCAATGCGGCTGGCTCAATGCGCGCACCTGGCTCGCCCACGGCATCTTCTTCAATGCCGAGGAGATGAAGCGGCTCGGCAAGGCGAAGACGACCATCAGCCACTGCGCCTGCAGCAACCAGCTCCTGGCCTCGGGCTGCTGTCCCGTCTGCGAGATGGAGGAGGCCGGTGTCGGTATCGGCATCGGCGTCGACGGCTCAGCCTCGAACGACGGATCGAATTTGATGCAGGAGGTGCGCGCGGCGTTCCTGCTGCAACGGGCCCGTTATGGGGTGACGAAGGTCAGCCACAAGGATGCGCTGCGCTGGGCCACCAAGGGCTCGGCGGCCTGCGTCGGCCGTCCCGAACTCGGCGAGATCGCCGTCGGCAAGGCCGCCGATCTCGCACTGTTCAAGCTCGACGAGCTGCGCTTCTCCGGCCAAGGCGATCCGCTGGCCGCGCTGGTGCTGTGCGGGGCGCATCGGGCCGACCGGGTGATGGTGGCGGGACGATGGGCCGTGATCGACGGCGCGATCCCCGGCCTCGATGTCGCCGATCTCATCCGCCGCCACAGCGCAGCGGCGCGGGCGATGCAGGCGGGATAATCAAGGCAAAATAAAAGAGGGGGCGACCACAAGTGCCGGGTGCTTCTGGCCACCCCCTCCGAACCTCCTCCGGGAGGAGCAGGTGTTTTAGGCAATGCAAGAAGCGTGCTACTTGCCCGGCAGCTTGTCGTCGATACCCTTCACGTAGAAATTCATGCCGAGGATCTGGCCGTCGTCGAGGTGATCGCCGCCCTTGCACTCGATCGGCTTACCGTCCTGCCCAACGATCGGGCACTTGAACGGATTCAGCTTGCCCGCTGTGATCGCAGCCTGGGCGTCCTCGGCGATCTTCTTCACGTCGTCAGGCATGTTGGTATAGGGCGCCATCGCGAACATGTGGCTGTCGAGGCCGCCCCAGCTGTCCTCGGACTTCCAGGTGCCGGCGAGTTCGGCCTTGACGCGCTCGATGTAGTAGGGGCCCCAGGTGTCCAGGATCGAGGTGAGCTGGGTCTTCGGCCCGAACTTGATCATCTCGGAATCCTGACCGAAGGCGAGCTTGCCGCGTTCGCTGGCGATCTGCATCGCCGCCGGCGAATCCGTATGCTGCATGATGACGTCGGCGCCCTGGTCGATCAGCGCCTTGGCGGCATCGGCCTCCTTGCCCGGATCGAACCAGGTGTTGGCCCAGATGATCTTGACCTTGATGTTCGGGTTGATGGTCTGCGCCGCCAGGATCGTCGCGTTGATGCCTGAGACGACCTCCGGAATCGGGAACGAGCCGATATAGCCGAGCACGCCGGACTTCGACATCTTGGCCGCGATCAGGCCCTGGATGTAGCGGCCCTGGTACCATTTGGCCGAGTAGGTCGACATGTTCGGATTGCGCTTGTAGCCGGTGGCGTGCTCGAAATGCACGTTCGGATACTTCTTGGCGACCTTCAGCGTCGGGTCCATGTAGCCAAACGACGTCGTGAAGATCAGCTTGTTGCCGGCGCGGACGAGCTGCTCGATGGAGCGCTCGGCGTCGGGGCCTTCGGGCACGTTCTCGAGATAGGTGGTCTCGATCTTGTCGCCCAGCTCCTTCACCAGTGCCTGGCGCGCGAGGTCGTGCTGGTAGGTCCACCCGAGGTCGCCGATCGGACCGAGGTAAATGAAACCGACCTTCAGCTTGTCGGCGGCGGAGGCTGCACTGACGCTGCCGGCAAGCAAAAGCCCGGCAGCCAGCGCAAGAAGTGATTTCCTCATCATCAATCTCCAAACATCAGGGGAAGGCCACGATCCGCAATTTGCGCGCCCCATCGCGCACCTCGCGGAAAAAGATCAGCGATCAGGCACGAACACGGTGCCGAGCGCCGCCGGTGCGGTCGAGCCGCCGGTGCGCGCGCGGGACAAGAGGACCAGCACGATGACGGTCGCGAGGTAAGGCAGCGCCGACATGAACTGCGAGGGAATGCCGACGCCCCAGCCCTGCGCGTGCAGTTGCAGGATCGTCACCGCGCCGAACAGATAGGCGCCGACCACGAGCCGTCCCGGCCGCCAGGACGAGAACACGACCAGCGCCAGCGCGATCCAGCCGCGGCCCGCCGTCATGCCGGGAATGAAGAATGGCGTATAGGCGAGCGGCAGATAGGCGCCGGCAAGCCCGGCGCAGGCGCCGCCAAACATCACGGCGAAGGTGCGAATGCGCAGAACAGGATAGCCGAGGGCATGCGCGGAGACATGATTGTCGCCGCAGGCACGGAGGATCAAGCCCGCCCGCGTGCGGTACAGGAACCACCAAACGCCGATGATGAGCGCGATGGAGAAATAGACGAAGGCATCTTCGCCGAACAGCACGCGGCCGATCAGCGGGATGTCGGTGAGGCCGGGAATGGCGAGATGCACGGCCGGTGCGATGCGCTCGCCGACGAAGCCGGCGCCGATCAGGCCGGACAGGCCGACGCCGAGGATGGTCAGCGCGAGACCCGTTGCAACCTGGTTGACGGCGAGCCCGAGCGCCATCAGCGCAAAGATCAGCGACATCAGCGTGCCCGCGACGATGCCGAACAGCGCGCCGATGAAGATCGAGCCGGTGAGCCACGCACCCGCAAAGCCGCAGGCCGCGCCGACGATCATCATGCCCTCGACGCCGAGGTTGAGCACGCCGGAGTGCTCGGTCACGAGCTCGCCGGTGGCCGCGATCAGCAACGGCGTCGATGCGGCGAGCACCGAAAGGATGATGGCTTCAACCAGCTCCACGAGTCACCTGTCGGTTTGGGAACACCAGCCTGAAGCGGTAGAGGATCAGGGAATCGCAGGCGAGCACGTAGAACAGCAAGATGCCCTGGAAAACCTTGGTCACGTCCAACGGGATCTTCATCGCGATCTGCGCCTGCTCGCCGCCGATAAAGGTCAATGCGAGAAAGAGGCCTGCAATTAATATTCCAAGCGGGTTCAGCCGGCCGAGGAAGGCGACGATGATCGCGGTAAAGCCGTAACCGGGCGAGATGCCGGGCTGGAGATGCCCGACCGGACCCGCGACCTCGATGATGCCGGCAAGACCTGCGAGCGCGCCGGAGACGGCGAAGGTCAGGATGATCAGCTGGTTGGCATTGAAGCCGCCGAACCGCGCCGCGCGAGGCGCCGCACCGACCACGCGGATCTCGAAACCCTTGATGGTGCGCCCGAGCAGGATTGCCGCTGCCGCGACGACGAGCAGGGCGATGATCGAGCCGAGATGCAGCCGGCCGCCCTCGATCAACAGGGGCACCGTTGCGACCGGATCGAACTCGGCAGTAGTCGGGAAGTTGAAGCCGTGCGGGTCGCGCCATGGGCCGCGCACGAGATAGTCGAGGAAGAGGTCGGCGACATAGACCAGCATCAGACTGGTCAGGATTTCGCTGGCGCCGAACTTCACCTTGCAGATCGCGGGGATCAACGCGTAGAGCGCGCCGGCCGCGGCTGCGAGCACGAGCATCACCGGCAGCACCCAGGCCCCGACATCGGTGCCCTGTGTCTTCACCGCGATCCAGCTTCCGGCGACAGCGCCGATCAGGAATTGCCCCTCCGCGCCGATGTTCCAGGCATTGGCGAGATAGCAGAGCGACAGCCCGATCGCGATCATCACCAAAGGCGTGGCCTTCACCGCGATCTCCTGGAGCGAATAGCCGTCGGTCAATGGCGCGATGAAGTAGGCGTGCAGCGCGAGCAGCGGATTCTTGCCGAGGATCGCGAACAGGATGACCATGGTCACGATCGTGAGGCCGATCGCGATCAGCGGCGAGACCAGCGCGATCGTGTTGGAGCGCTCGGCGCGCTTCTCAAGCACCAGCTGCATGCGCGGCCTCCTTCGGCTCGAGGCTGCTGCCGCCCATGAGAAGGCCGAGCTTTTCGCGGCTCGCGTCGCTTGTCGCGAGCGGCGCGGAGAGCCGGCCGTGGAACATGACGGCGATGCGGTCGGCTATCTCGGCGAGCTCGTCGAGGTCCTGGCTGGTCACGAGCACGGCCGCACCTGCGGTTGCGAGATCGAGCAGTGCCTGGCGGATGACGGCGGCGGCGCCGGCATCGACGCCCCAGGTCGGCTGGCTCACGACGAGAACCGCCGGGTTGCGCAGGATCTCGCGTCCCACGATGAACTTTTGCAGATTACCGCCGGAAAGACTGGCAGCTTCCGGATCGCGCTTGGCCTTGCGGACGTCGAACGTTTCGGTCGCGCGATCGACCGTCTTCAGCGTGGCCGCCGTGTCGATGAAGCCGTGATGGACCATGCCGCTGGCCGCGTGTCCGGTGAGCAGGGCGTTCTCCGACAGCTTCATGCGCGGCGCGGTGCCGTGGCCGAGCCGTTCCTCCGGGACGAAGGCCGCGCCCAGCTTCCGGCGCTGGGTGATCGAGAGGTGGCCTGCGGCGATGCCTTCGATCACCACCGTGCCGGGGTCCTTCGACAGGCGTTCGCCCGAGAGCGCGGCGAACAGTTCGTCCTGGCCGTTGCCGGCGACGCCGGCGATGCCGAGGATCTCACCGCCCTTGAGCTCGAACGAGATGTGCTCGAGCCGGACGCCGTGCGCCTCGGCTGGTGCAAGCGAGAGGTCGTTGACGACGAGGCGCGGCACGGTGGTCTTCCGTCCGGCCGGTGCTTTGACTTCCCTGATCTCGCCGCCGACCATCATGCGCGCGAGCGAAGCGGCGGTCTCGAGCCTGGGATTGCAGGTCTCGACCTTCTTGCCGCCGCGCAGGATCGTGGCGGTGTCGCAGAGCCGCTTCACTTCTTCCAGCTTGTGGCTGATGTAGAGGACGGCGCGGCCTTCGGCCTTGAGCCGTTCCAGCACGATGAAGAGCTGGTCGGCCTCCTGCGGCGTCAGGACGGCGGTGGGCTCGTCCAGGATCAGGAATTTCGGATCCTGCATCAGCGCACGGACGATCTCGATGCGCTGGCGCTCGCCGACGGACAATTGCCAGACCTCGCGTTTGGGATCGAGCGGCAAGCCATAAGTCTTCGACACCTGCTCCAGCCGTGCCGACATGTCCCTGAAGGATTCTCTTCCGTCGAGGCCGAGCGCGACGTTCTCGGCGACGGTGAGATTGTCGAACAGCGAGAAATGCTGGAACACCATGCCGATGCCGCGGCTGCGCGCTTCCGACGGGCCGGCCAGCATAATGGGCTGGCCGAGCCAGCGAATCTCGCCGGCGCTGGGCTGGATCAGCCCGTAGATCGCCTTGACCAGCGTCGACTTGCCGGCGCCGTTCTCGCCGAGCAGCGCGTGGATTTGCTTCGGCCAGATATCGATGTCGATGGAATCGTTGGCGAGGAAATCCCCATAGCGCTTGGTGAGCCCGAGCGTCCGGAGCAGCGGCGGTTCGCTGGAATGCAGGCCGTTGGGCGTCGGATCTAACATGCGTGACTGCTTACAGGGGTGAGCTGCCTCAATTGTGGGCTAGTTTGAACCGCCACGTAAGATGTGAAAAAGCGTCATCCCTTGCTCAACGCTTCGGCAGGCGCCGGCGTTCGTTCGCTGCTATTGGCCTTCATCGACAATTGCAGCAATCGCGCCAGTGCTTCGGGCGCCTGTTGCAAATTTGTGACGCTTTGAAGTGAATCGGAACCCGCTGTGCAGGCTTGACCTGAAGTTGAGCAGCGGCACTCCCATTCCCGCATGCTGCGCCGCGACGTAAAGCGATCGCCGCATCTCGCGATCGATGCGTCGTGCAGCGCCAACAAAAGCCGAGCAAAACCAAACGGGAATGTCCGGCAACGTGCGCGCGTCCCGCGCACGCAAGTCGCGTGCGCGGACACGCAAAATCCGCGATGAAGCGCCGCGTGCTGCCAAAACATCCGGCACGCCATGGGAAATGTTGAGGCTTCTCACTTCCGGATATCGGCGCAAGTGTCGCACCCAGGGGCAGTCAATTCGACCTGTCAAAACTTGGGGGCTATCAGGATGTCGTTTCGTTTTACGGCAGTGACAGCAATGGCGTTGTCACTTGCTACGCTGGTCAATGGCGACCTGGCTCACGCGGCGGACCTGCCGGTCAAGGCGGCCAAGAAAGCCGCGGACCTTCCGTTCTTCCTGGTGATCGACAACCGCGTGACGTTCTCCTGGATGCCCAAGGGCACCGACCCCGGCATGTGGAGCGTCAACCCGAACGGCAGCATCAACGGCACCACCCCCAAGCAGGTCTACTCCTTCACCCACTTCGACCTCTGGGCCTACGGCACCAACTTCTTCACGATCTCGATGTTCAAGTCGGGCAAGAACGATCCTGCCAGCCCCTGTGTTGCGCCGGGCGTGACCATCACTGGCGGCGCCGCCGATTGCGCGGGCGCGACCGAGATCTACGGCCTGTTCCGCTCGACCCTCGGCTGGAACGAGCTGTTCAATACCAAGGCCTTCAGCATGGGGCCGCTGCACAATATTTCGTTCGAAGTCGGCATGGACGCCAATACAGAAAACAATTTCCTCGCGCCCGCCAAGCGCGACGTCGTCGCCGGTCTCCAGTTCGCTTTCGACCTTCCGTACAAGGGTTACATCAACGTCGCCCCGTTGATGTACTGGGAGTTCTCGAACCACAACGCCTTCACCGAGTGTGGCCTGTTCGGACCGGGCGTGCCGGGGGTGACCTGCAACTCCGATGGCAACGTCAGTTACAGGCCGACCTGGGCCGTCGAAATCAACTACTACATGGACTTGGGCTTCCTGCCGCCGAACATGCAGTTCTGGTCGATCAGCGGCCGCGCCGGCTGGTATGGACCGAAGGGCGACTCGAACGGCCTGCCTGCGCTTTCGGGCCCCGGGCGGCTCTCCACGGCCTCCAAAACCGAGCTGAACAGCGAACCGATCCGTCTGACCTTCGACGCCTCGAAGGCCGCCTGGGGTGACAAGTACTCGCACTTCGTCGACCTCTGGGTCGCCTACAGATACTGGCAGAACAAGTTCGGGCTCGACCACAACGCCATGCCCGGCGTCTGCACGATCGCCGCAACCGGCCAGAGCACCAACAGCTGCACCGAGTCCACGGTGTACGGTGGCGTGACAGTGAAGTTCTGATCGGCTTGGGGGCCCATTCACATCTGAAGCGTAGGGTGGATTAGCCGAAGGCGTAATCCACCTCTTCGCTTTCATCGTGTTGAAGAAAGAGTGGTGGGTTACGCTTCGCTAACCCACCCTACGCAGTCGAGTTCTTGGAAGCAGCTACTTCGTCCACACCCCGTCGTGGAGCGCCTCGGCCTCGTGCTCGAGCAGCGGGCCGACGACCTCCGTCGGCCGCTGGCCGCTGGCAAAGACCTCGCGGCAGGGCAAATCGAGCGTCGGGTTCTCCGGATGGTTGCCGGTGACACCGCGCAGGCGGTGCTCGCTGAGGCCGTAGACGACACGGCCGATGCCGGCCCAGTAGATTGCGCCTGAACACATCGCGCAGGGCTCGGCGGAGGAATAGAGCGTGGCTTTCGCCAGCACCTCGCGGCTGAGCGTACGGCAGGCCTGCGTGGCCGCCAGGCGCTCGGCATGCGCGGTGCCGTCGTGGTCGGGCATGTAGCCGTTCTCGGACTCGACCAGCACCTTGCCATCCGCATCGACGACGACGCAGCCGAACGGATGGTTGCCATGGGTGAGGGAGCGGCGGGCGACCGCGAAGGAAAGGCGGAGGAAGTGCTCGTCGCGCCCGGATCCGCCGCTCATCGCTCTTCCCTGGTCACTGACCCGCCATATGCCGGCCGACCACGGTGAGATCGGCCTCGCTGGTTCGTGCTTCATACACGAATTCGCCATGGAACATCACCACCAGACGATCGGAGAGTTCGAGCAATTCGTCGAGATCCTCGCTGACGAGCAGCACGGCGGCGCCACGGTTGCGTGCGGCCATGATCTCGGCATGGATCTGCGCCACCGCCGCGAAGTCGAGGCCGAAGCAGGGATTGGCGGCGATCAGCACCTCGACGTCGCCGCTAAGCTCCCGCGCCAGCACGGCGCGCTGGACGTTGCCGCCCGACAGCGCCGCGATCGGCGTCTCGGGCGTGCGGGTCTTGATCTTGTATTGGCCGATCTTCTTCCTGGCATCGTCGCGGAAGGCGCCGCGGTTGAGCCACCAGCCGCCGCTGGCGAAGGGTGCGCGGTCGAATTCGCGGAAGGCGATGTTGTCGGCGACGCTCATGCCGCCGACGCAGGCGTTCTTCAGCGGTTCCTCGGGCAGGAGCGACATCTTGTGGCGGCGCATCTCCTGGCGGCTGGCGTGATAGGGTTCGCCGGCGACGCGGACTTCGCCGCTCTCCGCCTCGCGCTGGCCGGCCAACACCTCGACCAGCTGGCGTTGGCCATTGCCGGAGACGCCGGCGATGCCAACGATCTCGCCCGCACGCACGGTAAGCGAGACATCATGCACAGCGACGGCACCTGCATCGTCGCGTGCGCGGACCTTTGCCAGTTCGAGCCTGGCCTGACCTGCCTCGCCGATGCGCGGAGGCTGCACCGTCAACTGCTCTGCGCCGATCATGGTGCGCGCCATCGCGTCAGGCGTGAGCTCGGCGACCTTGCCGGCTCCCGCGAGCTTGCCGCGGCGCAGGATCGTGACGTCGTCGGCGAAAGCCATGACCTCGCGGAATTTATGCGTGATCATCAGAATGGTCAGCTCGCCCTTGACGACCATGTCGCGGAGCATCCCGAGCACCTCGTCAGCTTCGGCGGGCGTCAGCACCGAGGTCGGCTCGTCCAGGATCAGGAAGCGCCGCTTCAGATAGAGCTGCTTGAGAATCTCGCACTTCTGCCGTTCGCCCGCGGAGATGTCGGAGACCTTTGCGCCGAGCGGCACCTTGAAGGGCATGCGCGCCAGGAAGGCCTCGAGCTCCTTCATCTCCTTCGGCCAGTTCACCATGGCTGGCACATCGTCGCGTGCCAGCACGAGGTTTTCCGCGATCGTCATCGCCGGCACGAGGGTAAAATGCTGGTAGACCATGCCGAGGCCGAGCGCGTGGGCGTCCTTCGGGTTGGCGATCGCCTGCTCGCGTCCGCCGACGAGGATGTCGCCTTCACTCGCGTGGTAATAGCCCATGATACATTTGACGAGCGTCGACTTGCCGGCGCCGTTCTCGCCGAGCAGCGCATGGAACGAGCCCGGCCTGACCTTCAGCTCGACATTGTCCAGCGCCAGGAAGTCGCCGAAGCGCATGGTCATGGCAATCGCGTCGACGCCGAAGGCGCCTGACGGCGGTGGCGTCTCGCCGATGATCACGAAATCGCTCCAATGAAGGCGTCCGACGTCGAGACTGCGCCGAATACGCCGCCCTGCATCTTGATCATCTTGAGCGCGTGGTCGTGGTTGCTCTTGTCGGTCGCGCCGCAGCAATCGTGCAGCAGCACGCATTCGAAGCCGCGGTCGTTGGCCTCACGCATTGTGGTGTGAACGCAGACGTCGGTGGTGATGCCTGTCAACACGATGTTCTCGATACCGCGCACGCGCAGGATCAGCTCCAGGTCGGTAGCGCAGAACGAACCCTTGCCGGGCTTGTCGATGATGGGTTCGCCGGGGAGGGGCGCCAGTTCGGGAATGATGTCCCAGCCGGGCTCGCCGCGCACCAGAATGCGGCCGCGGGGGCCGGGATCGCCGATGCCGGCGCCGATCTGCCGCGAACGCCAGCGCTTGTTGGCGGGAAGATCCGAGAGATCGGGACGATGGCCTTCGCGGGTATGGATGATGTGAAAGCCTTGCTTGCGCATCGCCGCGAGCAACCTCTTGATCGGCTCGATCGGTGCCCGGGTCAGCGAGAGGTCGTAGCCCATCTTGTCGACATAGCCGCCGACGCCGCAGAAATCGGTCTGCATGTCGATGATGATGAGTGCGGTGTTCTCCGGGCGGAGATCGCCGTTGTAGGGCCAGGCATAGGGCTCGGACTTGATGGTGCGCTCGGGCATGATTTCGCTCTCTAGCGGGTGATCGACAATTCGGCCGGGGCTCCGGTCAGCGTGCGTTTCGGCGAGCAGGTGATGATCATAATCGCCAGCGTCAGGATGTAGGGTGCGGCGTTGAAGAGGTGATAGCCGGAGGTGACGCCGACCGATTGCAAGGCCGGTCCCAGCGCCGCGGCACCGCCGAAGGCGAGCGAGGCCCACAGGCAGAGCAGCGGATCCCATCGCGCGAAGATCACGAGGGCCACGGCGGTGATGCCCTGACCGGAGGACAGGCCCTCGTTCCAGCTGCCGGGATAGAACAGCGACAGGAAGGAGCCGCCGATGCCGGCGAGGAAACCGCCGACCATGGTCGCGCGCAGGCGGATCAGCAGCACGGAGTGGCCCATCGCGCGCGCGGCGTCCGAGCTCTCGCCGGCAGTGCGGATCAAAAGGCCCCAGCGCGTGGTGCGGAAGGCCCAATAGAGGATTGGCGCGAGCGCAACGCCGATCAGGAACAGCACGTTGACCCGCAGCGCGGCGCGGACCTGCGGGACGTCGCTCCACCAGCCAAAATCGATCGCGGGCAGCCGCGGCGCAGTGGGTTCGATCAACGGCTTGCCGAGATAGAAGGCCAGTCCAGTGCCGAACAGCATCAGCGCGATGCCGACCGCGACGTCGTTGACGCGCGGCAGCGAGCAGATGCCGGCATGCAGAGCGCCCAGCAGTGCACCGGTGATGCCGGCGGCGAATACGCCGAGCCAGGGCGAGCCGGAGAGATACGAGATGCCGTAAGCACTCATCGCGCCCATCACCAGCGTGCCTTCGAGGCCGAGATTGATGCGGCCGGAGCGTTCGGTGATGCATTCCCCCAGGCTCACGAACAGGAAGGGCGTGGAGACGCGTATGGCGCCACCGAGCACGGCGAGCGGTACGGTCCACAGTCCGATCGATCCGTCTGCCATCTCAGGATTTTCCCTTCAGGAATCCGATGCGGCCGTAGAGCGCATCGCTGGCCAGCACGAAGACGAAGATGATGCCCTGGAGCACCAGCACAGATGCGTCCGGTAATCCGAGGCGACGTTGCAGCAGGCCGCCACTGGCGCTGATGCCGCCGAGCAGGATCGCGACGGGTATGATCGCGAGCGGATTTTGCCGGGCCAGGAAGGCAACGAGAATGCCGGTGAAGCCGTAGCCTGCCGCAAGATTGGCGTTGGTGCGTCCCTGTACGGCCGCGACCTCGACCATGCCGGCAAGGCCCGCGGCGCCGCCGGCGAAGAAGCAGATGGTCAGGATCAGCTTGCTGACGCTGAGGCCGACGATTTTTGCGGCGCGGATATTGCCGCCGGCAACGCGCGCCGCGAAGCCGAACACCGTGTGATAGATCAGGATATAGGCGGCGATGGCGGCAACGAGGCCGAAGACGAGTCCCCAATGCACGTCGGTGCCGGGAATCGATCCGATCATGTTGGCGGCGCCGATCTCGCGCGTGGACGGCTTGTTGAGGCTGGCGGGATCGCGCATCACGCCTTCGACGAGATGGTTGAGGATCGCAAGCGCGATGTAGACGAGCAGCAGGCTCGAGATTGTCTCGTTGACGTTGCGGTACTGGCGCAGCGCGCCTGTGAGCATGATCCACAAGCCGCCGCCGATTACGCCGGCGATGACCATGGCAATTTGCACGATGAGCGGGGGCATGCCCTGAAGCGCCAACGCGGCGCTGGTCGCCGACAGCGCGCCGATCAGGAGCGCGCCTTCACCGCCGATGATGACCATGCCGAGCTGCGCGGGCAGCGCCGTGCAGAGTGCCGTGAGGATCAGGGGCGCCGCGCGTGTCAGCGTGTTCTGCCAGGAGAACCAGGTGCCGAAGGCGCCGTAATACATATAAAAATACAGATCGAGCGGGTTCTTGCCGAACATCGCGACAAAAATACCGAAGACCACGAGCGCGCCGGCCAGCGCCGCGCCCGGGATCAGGATGTATTCGATGGTGCCGCCGTGGCGCTGGAGAAAGCCGGGATCGGCGGCCGGGGCAACTGTCCCGACCGCTTCAGTGGAATCCGCGGCTTCCGTCGTCACGAAGTCGCTCCGATCACGCCTTCGACGAGGTAGTCCATCTTCTCGAGTTCAGGATCCTTCTGGCCGCGATCGGTCCCGGCCGGGATGACCGTCTTGCCCTTGTTGTCGACCAGTCCTCCCTTGAAGATCGCGTAGCCATCGGCCGACAGGAATTTTGCCTTGACCTCGTCGGCGTGCTTGCGTGCCTCGGCGGAAACCGCTTCGCCATAAGGCGAGGTCTTGACGATTTCCTCCTTGAGGCCGCCGCGATAGAAGTTCGGAATGCTCTCGCCGGCCGCGATCATCTTCACGAACTTCGGATAGAGCGCTTCCCAATTCCACTCGGCGCCGGTCAGATACGCTTTCGGCGCGAGCGGCGACTGGTTGGTGTGATAGCCGCAGACGAAGGCGCCGCGGCGCGCCGCGTTCTCGACCATGGTCTTCGGACCGTCGACGTGACAGGTGAGGACGTCGACGCCCTGGTCGATCAGGCTGTTGGTGGCTTCGGCTTCCTTGACCGGCATCGACCAGTCACCGGTGAAGATGACTTGCGTCGTGGCCTTCGGGTTGGCGAGCCTGGCGCCGAGCGCGAAGGCGTTGATGTTGCGCAGCACCTGCGGGATCGGCTTGGCCGCGACGAAGCCGAGCTTGCCGCTCTTCGACGTGTAGCCGGCCACGATGCCGGAGATGTACTGGGCTTCGTCGATGTAGCCGAAATAGCTGCCGGCGTTCTTCGGGTCCTTGTCGCTCCAGAGGCCGCCGCAGTGCTCGAAGCGCAGCTTCGGGAACTTGTTGGCCATCTTGATCATGTGCGGGTTGTAGTAGCCGAACGAGGTCGGGAAGAGCAGGGTGGCGCCGTCGAGATTGATCATGGACTCGATCGTCTTCTCGACCGCGTCGGTCTCCGGCACCTTCTCCTCCTCGACGACCTTGAGGCCTGGAATTTTCTTCAGTGCCGCCGCGCCCTGCGCATGCGCCTGGTTGTAACCGTAGTCGTCGCGCGAGCCGACATAGATGAAGCCGATGGTCGTCTCGGCCGCAAAGGCCGGGCGGACGCCAACCGCGGCGCCGAGGGTGAGGGCCGCACCGCCCTGCAACAAATGACGTCGTGAAATCCTGCCAAAATCCATTGCTTGCTCCCCTTTGGCGGCTGCCCCGCCTTGCTCTCGCGGCCGCGCCGTCTGGCGGAGCCGGCAAGAGATGTCGCAAGCTTCGTGCCAAAGGTTAGGAAGCAATCAATTGCTTATACGTGATTGAAGAATTTGATATTTTTAGATTTCACGTCTCGTGCTAGGGAAATCGGAAGATTAATTTTTGAGCACTATCACCTTGTTGTATGCAATCTGGTTAAGCAGCCTTAACCAGTTCGGGCCGTGTATGACGAGAGCTGGGCGGTCGGCCGGCAACCCGCATTCGTGCTAACCACGCGCTGATTAGGACGGTGCCGGTCAGGTGATTTTCGCTGGCACTGAACTTGTATCGATCGTCGTAAGGACCACCGCGGTCCAGGAAATGGAAAGCTCGCCGAGATGGGTGCTGGTAACGCCGTTCAGAAAGCATCACTCGGCGAAGAGATCGTGTGCCGCACCAACGAGCTCGCCGCGATCTCTGAGGAAGGCGACAAGCTCACCCGCATCTATCTCACGAAGGAGTTGCGGAAGGCCGCGGACCTCATCCTGAGCTGGATGCGCGATGCCGGCATGAGCGCGCATCTCGACGCGATCGGCAATGTCTGCGGCCGTTATGAGTGCGAGCAGCCGGGGGCGCCCTGCCTGATGCTCGGCTCGCACTACGACACCGTGCGCGATGCCGGCAAATGGGACGGGCCGCTGGGTGTGATCACCGCGATTGCCTGCGTCGCGGATCTCAACCGCCGCGGCAAGCGCCTGCCTTTCGCGATCGAGGTGATCGGCTTTGCCGATGAAGAGGGGGTGCGTTTCGCCTCGACACTCCTCGGCAGCCGTGCGGTGGCCGGTACCTTCGACGAGAGCGTTCTGAACACGCGCGATCGCGACGGCGTGTCGATGCGCGATGCGCTCGTCTCGTTCGGCCTCGATCCCGATCACATCGGCGCCGCCGCGCGGACCCGGCGCGAACTGCTCGCCTATCTCGAATTGCACATCGAGCAGGGCCCGGTGCTGGAAGCACAGAACCTGCCGGTCGGTGTCGTCACCGCGATCGCGGGAGCGACACGGCTCGCTGCGCGGTTGACCGGCATGGCCGGTCACGCCGGCACCGTGCCGATGGCGCTGCGCCGTGATGCGCTCGCCGGCGCGGCCGAATGCATCGGCGCGATCGAGCAGTTTTGCCGAACCGACGAAAGCGGGTTGGTCGGCACCGTCGGCTATATCCAGGCGAGGCCCGGCGCGACCAACGTCATTCCGGGCGAGGTGTCGTTCACCATCGACATGCGCGCGCCGACCGATATGCACCGCAAACGGGCGGTCGCTGATGTCGTCCGGCAGATCGAGGCCATCACCAAGCGCCGGCAATTGGCGCTTCAGCTCGACGTCACTCACGAGAACCGCACCGCGCCTTGCGCGCCCTGGCTGAAGGACCAGATCGCGCAGGCGATCCAAGCCGAAGGCCTTGGAACGTTCGAGCTGCCGAGCGGGGCTGGGCACGATGGCATGGCAATGATCGACATCGCCGACGTCGGCATGATCTTCGTCCGCTGCCGCGGCGGCATCAGCCATCACCCGGATGAGCACGTCGAGCTCGCCGACGCCGACGCCGGCGCGCGCGTGCTGCTGCGGGTGATCGAGCATTTCAGGCCGCGAGAAGGCCGCTCCGGCGCGAGCTGACCGAGGGGCCCCGCGTCATCAGGGCGAGACACGAATCAGTCATGCTTGGAATGGTGACCGGCCATCGTCGGGGATCACCAGATACCAGGCGCATATGAGCAGCGATATTTCCTTGCCGTCACATCGTGGAAACCGGTTTTATCAGGGCGCGGCCGCGACCTTCGTCGCCAACGCTCTCCAGGCGGTGAATTTTCTCGGTGATCGATTCCTGAGGAGGTCGCATCATTCGTTCTCGGCCATCGAGGACCTCTATCGGCACTCGATGGACAGCGCCTTTTCGGTGACCGAGGCGTTCCTCGTCACGGGGGCGCCGCATGCTTCCGCCTATTACCCGCGCGACTTCGCCTGGTTCTATCCTGATGTCCTCGACCCCGAGACCATCATGGATTCGCAGGACGCCGTGCGGCGGGCTCGGCTGCTCGAGAAGAGCGTCCGCCTGCTGCTGGAGGCGATCCGCGCCGACATCGTCACGACGACCATCGTCCCGGCGGGACGGGCCCGCTACCTCGGCGTGAACTATTTCTCGCGTCCGTCGGATACGCTGCTCGGTATTCTCGCCGGTCTCCAGCAGATGATCTCTGCGGAGGAGAGAGCGTCGCCTTACCTGGCGATGTCGCAATGCGCGCATGCCGGCCGCCTGTTGCTGGCCGAATACGGCGGTGATCTGAAGCGGGCGATCCTGAAGCTCGCGAGCGAGCTGGAGCCGTTCGACGCTGACGGGACCAGATATTTGCTGTGCGACGCCCGCGCCCCGCGCTCTGCGGCAACCGACACGCGTGCGGAACGCCGGCGTTTCGTCACCAATGCCTGCGTCTACACGACGTTCGTGTGGGGCGTTCAGCTCGGCGTCGTCGAGGAGAGCGAACTGAAGCGGCTGCTGGGACGCGACCTCGCTCAGTACAAGACAGACCTTCTGCGCCTGTTCGGCAAGGACGGCCATATCAGGCATTCGCTAGACGGCCCGGCGGGCTCGCCGGTGTCCTCGGTTGCGCTGGATTTCGTCAGCGTGCATCGCGGATTCTGGGACCTGAACGATGCGAGCGAGCGCGCGCTGTTCGCGGCCACGACGGATCTGATCATTGCGGAGCCGCGCTTTCGCATCCCCAGCACGTTCCACTTCCTGGTCTCCGCGGACAATCCGCGGAACAAGATGATCCACAAGATCGCAGCGCCGGCCTACCAGGGACGTTCCTCCTGGCCGACATTCAACGTCGAGTTCGCGGATCGCATGCTGGACTATGACGAATTCTCGGGGAGCGATACTTACCGGGCCTGCGCGCAAGGGATATTGAAGGACATTCGCACGGCGACCGAGGTCCATGGCGGATATCAGGAGCTGATCTCGGAGCAGGGCCTGAAGTACCGCACCTGGGCCTATAAGGGCGCCGTGGCGCACTCCTGGTTTCCGCGCTTCCTGTCGGTCTGGAGGAGGGCGTATGGAACGCCGCTCCTCCAGTGGAATGACTGATCCGCGGGGGCGCTATCCCGCCGTCACGTCCACCAGTTCGCCGCCCTCCAGCACCTTGGCCGCCTTGGCGCGGTCGAGGTCGCCTTCCCACGCGGCCACGACGACCGTCGCCACGCAATTGCCGACGAGGTTGCCGACGGCGCGGGCCATGCCGATGAACCAGTCGACCGACAACACCAGCACGAGGCCGATGGCAGGAATGCTCGGCACGGCGTTGAGCGTCGCGGCCAGGATCACGATCGCCGAGCCGGGCACGCCGTGCGCGCCCTTCGACGTGATCAGCGAAACGCCGAGCACCAGCAGGAGGTCGCCAAACGACAGCGGCGTGTTGGTCGCCTGCGCAATGAAGACGACGGCAAGCGTCAGGTAGATCGAGAAAGCGTCGAGGTTGAAGGAATAGCCGGTCGGGATGACGAGGCCGACCACGGAATCCTTCACGCCCATCCGCTCCAGCTTCTTCATGATCTGCGGCAGCACGGCATCGGAGGAAGCGGTCGCGAGCACGATGGTCAGCTCTTCGCGCAAGTAAGCGAGGAATTTGAGGATGTTGATTCCGGCGAGCGCCATGACGCTGCCGAGCACGCCCAGCACGAAGATGCCGACCGAGACGTAGAACAGCATCACCAGCGACACGAGCTGCTTCAGCGAGCCGACGCCATATTTGCCGACGGTATAGGCGACCGCGCCGAGCACGCCAAGTGGGGCGACGCGAACGATCAGTCCCATGACGCGGAACAGCACGGTGGAGGCCGCGTCGATCATCGATGTGACAAGCGCGCCCTTCTCGCCGCCGACGAGCGCAAGGCCTACACCGAACAGAACCGCGAAGAACAGCACCTGGAGCACGTCGTTGCGCGACAGCGCATCGAAGGAGGTGCTGGGAATCACGTTCATCAGGAAAGCGCCGATGCCGCCGCCGGACAGCTTGTGGGCGTTGTCGGCATAGGTGTTGAGCGCCTTGGCATCCAGCGTCGAGGGATCGATGTTCATGCCATGGCCGGGGCCGAAGAGGTAAGCGAGCAGCAGGCCGACGACGAGTGCGACGGTCGTCATGACCTCGAAATAGACCAGCGCCTTGACGCCGACCCGGCCGACCTTCTTGAGGTCGCCCGCGCCGGCAATGCCGTGCACGACGACGCAGAACACGATCGGGGCCACGATCATCGAGATCAGCTTCAAAAAGGCGTCGCTCAGGATCTTGAGGCCGACGGCAAAGTCGGGGACGAGCATGCCGAGGACGATGCCGAGGATCAGCGCGGCAAGGACCTGGACGAACAGCGAGGTATAGAGCGGCTTGGACTCGGCGGCCGGTGCCGCGGCAATGGTCGACATGGTGAACTCCCCCGATTTGACGCGTCTCGATCATCAATAGGGAGCAACTACCGTGCCAGATTGTCGCGGTTTGTTCTGGAAGGTCATCCAGGGCCGTCGGAAAATCCGGGATTCCTGCGTTGCGCCCTCCGGTTTGCAAGTCGGCATCGCAACCGCTATGTCCCGGCTTTCGGAAGAGCTCGATATGACAATCTCGAATGAGAACGATCTGATCTGCCTGAAAGAGGTCGGGCGTATCGTCGCCAACGCCCTCGAGGCGATGGGGAAGGCCCTCGAGCCCGGCATGACCACCTCTGAACTCGACCAGATCGGACGAAGGATGCTGGAGGCTGCCGGGGCGCGTTCGGCGCCGGAACTGGCCTATGCCTTTCCCGGCGCAACCTGCATCAGCGTGAACGAAGAGATCGCTCATGGCATTCCCGGTGCCCGGCGGATCGAACGTGGCGACCTCGTCAACATCGACGTTTCGGCTGAGAAGAGCGGCTTCTTCGCCGATACGGGAGCCTCGTTCGCCGTTCCGCCCGTGACCCGTTCGATCGAGCGTCTTTGCAGGGATGGTCGGCGGGCGATGTGGACGGGCCTGCGGCAGGTTGGAGCCGGCAAGCCGATTGCCGGCATTGGCCAAGCCATCGGGGCCTTCGCCCGGAAAAACGGCTATACGCTCGTCAAGAACCTCGCCAGTCACGGTGTCGGTTTGTCGCTCCATGAGGAGCCGACAGAGATCGCAACATGGCCCGACTCCTCCGAACGTCGCGTCATGGGCGATGGCCTGGTGTTCACCGTCGAGCCGTTCCTGTCCATTGGCGCCGAGTGGGCAGAGGATGGCGATGATCCATGGACGCTCTACGGCAGCCCCGAGGCGCCTACGGTTCAGTACGAACACACGGTTGTCGCAACTCGAAATGGACCTTTGGTCGTTACGTTGGCGGGTTGAGGTCATCCCCGCGACGCGCCCTCAGCAGCGCGCGAAGGATCATTTTTCAGGCGATCGTGCAAAGCTGTTGCGACAGCCTCGTCACGCCACGAGATCCAGGAGCCTGCATGATCCGCGCACGAGAACCTTGCGTCCGGTCGGCGTTATCGAAGGTACGCCGTCACTGACGACAACGAGGCCGAGCTTGACGAGACCTTCCACGATGTAGGCCTTCGAGAGGCGACCGTTCGACACGGGGTTGCGAAGCGCCTTCAGCGCTTCCCATTGGTCCGGCGAAAGATCGAAGTCGATGTCATTGCTCATGTTGCCTCAAGCGATCGTCAAGTTCGCGTGCCCCTGTTAACGGCGCTGCATGAAGACCATGCGACGACAATGAGTCGGGAATTCGGTGAGCTGTTTAGAACGTCTCTTCACAAATTGCCGCACTTCATTGCGTCACAAGAGTTAAGATCGCTCGGACGCGAGTATCGTCCCGATCTTCGATCACTAATTGATGATCTGCTCTTGATTGTGCGCCGCGAGCTACCGCAGTGCACGGGAAGCATCGCTGTCCCATTCTGCGTCGCGATATGCACAGAAATCATCAGGCGAGAGGGGCGGGACTCTGTTAAGCCTGATTCACGGGGAATGACTTCACATGGCAGGAGTGGAGTGTATGAACAGACTGGTTGAAATTCGCGGTCAGGAATTTTTGTGCCGTGAACGTGCGGCTCTCGATTCGGAGCGCCGGGTATTCTGGCTTGCGCAGGCCCAGGAATGGGAGCAGCGCGCGCTCGACGAAATCGCGTATCACTTTCGTGAATGCAATCTCGCACAGGCTGAGCTGAACGCCGCCTGACGCCGGGGCCCGATCACACTTTACTGATAGGTCGCCACGATATCGGACACCGCGCGCTCGAGCTGCTGCGCGGTCGCGCATTGGCGCACGACGCTGCAGAAGGTCGCGTAGCGCGGCATCTCGGAATCACCGAAGCCCCAGGCGAGCCGTCCTTCGGGATTGAGCCAGACCACGCGCTTCGAGCGCTCGGAGATGCGGCGCAGGATGTCGGCACGCGGATCGAGATTGTTGCTGCGGGCGTCGCCGAGCACGATCACCGTGGTCTGCGGTGTCAGCGTGCTCATGAAATCGTGCTCGAAATCGACCAGCGAAGAGCCGTAGTCGGACGAACCGAATCCGACCTTGGACATGATCTCGGCCATCGCCTCTTCCGGCGATTTCTTTTCCAGGATCTCGCTGACCTCGATCAGATGCGAGGAGAAGGCGAAGGAGCGGACGTCGTCGACCACCTCGTGCAACGAGTGGATCAGCAGCAGGAAGAAATCGGAGACCTGCGCGACCGAGCCGGAGACGTCGCAGAGCGCGACGATCTTTGGCCGGTCGCGATGCTTGCGCCTCCATGCGGTGAGGAAGGGCACGCCGCCCCACGCGGCGTTGCGGCGCAGCGTGCGACGGACGTCGAGATGGCCGCGGCGCTGCCGCTTGCGCGGCTTCGAATAGCGCTCGCGCAGGCGGCGCGCGATCTGGCGGATGAGGGCGCGCATCTCCGCGACCTGCCGCCGCTCGATGCGGGCGAGCGGCGCATTGCGCAGGATCTCGTTGCGGAGGTTCTCGGCCTCCTCGCGGGCATAGAGCGCAAGCCCCTGCGAGACCGTGTCCCGCACCGCCTCGCGCAAGGCGTCCAGAGCGGCACGGAGGCGCTCGGCGAGCGATGGATTGGTCGCGGTCAATTGGTCGAGATCGTCGCGCAGGCGTTGGAGGCCCATGGCGTCGAGGATGCGGCTGGAGAAGATGCCGCGCTGGGTGGAATAGCGGATGTCGGACAGGGAGGCGGCGCCCGACGCGCTGGCGATCGCGGCCGCGATCGCGTTGCGGTCCTGCGACAGCAGCATCTGCGCCAAGGGGCCAAGTGCTTCCGGAGGCTGACCTTCGCCCGCTTCGCTGGCCGAGCCTGATGAGGGCGACTGATCCGCGTCCTGCGAGGCGTCGTCGTCGCTGTTGGCCTCGGGCTGATCCTGGCGCGGCTCCGGCTGGCTGAAGAACAGATCAAAGCAGTCGCCGAGCGCGAGCTTCTCGTCCTGCGACTTGGCGAGCGTCAGGAGCAGCGCGTCGCGCAGGATAGCGCGGTCGGAAACACCGACCTGCGACACCGCACGCATCGCATCGATGCTTTCGGCGGGCGAGACATGAACGCCGGCGCCGCGCGCTGCCCGAAAGAAACGATGGAGGTTCTCGCGCATCGGCGTCAACCGAAGACGTTGGACCGTGCCGCCTTGGCAATGAAGGTCGTGATTTGAGGGTGAGCCGCCTCGATATCGGCCTCGTATTTCAGGAGCACGTTGAGCGTGTCCTTGACGATCTCGGTATCGAGGTCCGTGGCCTGAAGCAGAACCAGCACGCGCGCCCAGTCGATGGTCTCACTGACCGAGGGCAGCTTCTTGAGGTCGAGCGAGCGGATCTCGTGGATGAAGCCGACCATCTGCCGGCGCAGCGTCTGCGAGATGCCGGGCACGCGGCTTTCGACGATGCGCTCCTCCAGCCGCTGCTCGGGGAAGCCGATATGCAGATGCAGGCAGCGCCGCTTCAGGGCGTCGCCGAGATCGCGTTCGCTGTTGGAGGTGAGGATCACCGTCGGCGGCGTGATCGCCGAGACCGTGCCGAGCTCGGGGATCGTGACCTGGAAATCGGAGAGGATTTCCAGCAGCAGCGATTCGAATTCCGCATCCGACTTGTCGATCTCGTCGATCAGGAGCACGCAGCCGCCCGGCTGCTCCAGCGCCTGGAGCAGAGGGCGGGGCTCGACGAACTCCTTAGAGAAGAAGACGTCGCCGAAATCATGGAGCTGCTCGAGCGCGGCGTGCAACGTCTGTGCGCCGCCGAGGACTTCGCCGAGCTTGTCCTTGAGGATCTGGGTGTAGAGAAGCTGCTTGGCGTATTTCCACTCGTAGAGCGCCTTGGCCTCGTCGAGGCCTTCATAGCATTGCAGGCGGATCATCTTCATGCCGCGCCAGGCGGCAATGGCCTTGGCAAGCTCGGTCTTGCCGACGCCCGCGGGGCCTTCGACCAGGATCGGTTTCTCGATCTGTTGCGACAAATAGACGGCCGTCGCGATCTGCCGGCTCGCGATATAGCCCTGTGCGGCGAGGCCGCTCTCCACTGCCTCGATCGAGGTCGAGGCCTTCTGTTCAGCCACGAAAGGGCGCTCCCAAAGGTCTTGCTTGGGGCTTGTTCTGCCTGCGTTCCCGGCAAAGAACAAGCCTCGTTTGGGAGGCATCAGACCCGCGCCGACGGCGTTTTTTCCGCTTAACGCAAATACTTGAGCGGTTCGCCGACGGCGGTCAGTGCCGCAGCAGCTCCGGCTTGCGGATGGTCTGCCGGACTTCGGCGCCGCAGTCCGCGCATTCATAGACGAAGTCGATCGTGGCAAGGCTCCAATGCGGTTCGATCTCGCGAACATACATCGGCAGGAACCCCATACAGGTGGGGCAGATTACAGGCGCGATTTCGATGTCCTGATGATGCTGTACATAAGCTGGCATCTCGGCTCTCCTTCGCAGGCGACCACCAAACCCCGTGCGAAACCTACTGCCGGTCGCACCAAGGGCCGTCATCACCTTTTACGAACAGAGGCGGAACGGCCGGCGTTTGTCGTTCGCTGTGACATTCTTGTTACGTCTCTGTACTGTAACGGGCGGACCAAATGCCTATTTCACAGGCCGATCCGCTTTCCACGGACCTTCACTGCAACGAATAAGGGAGCAACGCCCATGACGCATGCCATTCGCTTTCACAAGACCGGCGGTCCTGAAGTCCTGGTCTGGGAGGAGGTCAGCGTCGGCAAGCCCGGACCTGGCGAGGCGCGCATCCGCCACACCGCCGTCGGTCTCAACTTCGTCGACATCTACAATCGTTCCGGCGTGTATCCCGCGCAATTGCCGAGTGGTCTTGGCAGCGAGGCGGCCGGTGTCGTCGAGGAAATCGGGCCCGGTGTTACCGATCTGAAGCCGGGCGATCGCGTCGCCTATGGCGCATCGCCGCTCGGCGCCTATTCCGAGGCGCGGCTGATTCCGGCCGACCGGCTGTTGAAGCTGCCTGACGGCGTCGACGACAAGACCGCGGCGGCCATGATGCTGAAGGGACTCACCACGCAATATCTGATCCGGCAGACCTATCGCGTGAAGGCCGGCGACACCATCCTGCTCCATGCCGCGGCCGGCGGCGTTGGCCTGATCCTGAGCCAGTGGGCCAAGCATCTTGGCGCAACCGTGATTGGCACCGTCAGCAACGACGAGAAGGCCAAGCTCGCCAAGGCGCATGGTTGCGATCATGTCATCATCTACACGCGCGAGGATTTCGTGAAGCGCGTGGACGAGATCACGGGTGGCAAGAAGGTGCCGGTGGTCTACGATTCCGTCGGCAAGGACACGTTCCTGAAGTCGCTGGACTGCCTTGCGCCGCTCGGCGTGGCCGCGCTGTTCGGTGCGTCCTCCGGCGCTGTCGAGCCGCTCAATCTCGGTCTGCTCGCGCAGAAGGGCTCGCTCTACGTCACTCGGCCGACGCTGTTCACCTACGCCGCCAAACGCGAGAACCTGGTCGCGATGGCAGGCGAGCTGTTCGACGTCGTGAAGTCCGGCGCGGTCAAGATCGAGGTGCACCAGACGTATCCGCTGAAGGATGCCGCCAAGGCGCATGCCGATCTCGCCGCGCGCAAGACCACGGGCTCGACCGTTCTCACGGTGTGATCTCCAGCCGGATGTTGGCGCAGGTTTATCAGAGCGTTTTCGAGCGAAGTCGATACCGGTTTGCGTAAAGAAAACGCGTCAAAACAAAAATCTGGAGCGCCGTTCCGATTCCATCGGAGCGGTGCTCCCGGCCTGCGTCACGTCCGCTCATGCTTGCGCAGGTCGCGGGCGTGATCGAGCCGGATCGCCTGGAGGTCGACTTCTTCAGGTGGAACCCGGGGGAGGGCGGCCTCGGTCAGGATGGCCTCGGTGACGTCCTCGACCGAATTCTCCGCGATTTCGTGGATGAACGAGATGTTTTGATATTCACCCGAAGCGACGCGGGAGACGACCTCGCGCCTTGTGATTTCGGGATCGACGACCGCCTCGCGTCCGCGCCGCCCATAGTCGATCATCACGACGAAATACTGCATGAAACGATCCTGCCGCGCCCGTGGTCGGAGCGCGGCAGAGTATTTACGAAAATCAGAACTAAGTCAAGGAACTTTCCGAAAATCGGAAATAGACGCCTATTTGCTCTTCTTGCGAGGGCGCGCCGACTTGGCACGCAGCCGCTCGAGCTGACCCTTGGGCATGGACAGGCAGATCTCGCCGACCCATTCGAGCTTGACGCCGACGATCGGCTTGGCGTTGAAGCTGGTGAGGTTGACGACCGAGGGCGACTTGCCCCGCTCGATGGTCTTCAAATAACGCTCGCCGGTCTTGAGCCGCACCACGGCTTCTTCGCCGTAGAAGCTCGACAGCGGATGGCGCTGATCCTTGTAGACCACGATCACGTCGCCGCTCTCGTATTTGGGCAGCATCGAGTCGCCCACGATCTCGAAGGCGACCGTCTCTTCCATGATCGGGAATGGCAGCGCGATATCGCCGAGGCCCTCCGGCGGAACCTGCTCATAATCCGGCTCGATCACGGCGCCGGCGCCGACGCGGCCCATGATGGGCGCGAGATTGAGCTCAAGATATTCCATGATCGGAATGATTTCCGACGCCTTCACCAGGCGTTCGCCGCCGAGAATCTCCGACACCGCGCCGGGCCGCACGCCCATGGCTGCCGCAAGGCCGCCCTTGCTCTTGCCCGTCTTCTCCAGGCCCCGCTCGATCATAGCAACGTCCAACATGGTGATTCCCTCGATTACCCATCGTCCCGCCTCTTGTAATCCGAAATTCGGAATTGATGCAATTATGAATATCAGAATTATGGCTTGACTATCGCTTCGGAATACCGGAATGTGTGCTCCGCCTTCCGGTCGCGCGATCGGGGAAATCACAGGACAGCTGCATGGAACCGGGCCATTGGCCGTCGGAGCACTCCGACGCGCTTCGCGACTATTTTCTCAAAGGCATCTCTTATGCGGAGATCGGACGCCAGATTAACGCAAGGTTTGGAACCGCTTATACGCGCAGCGCGGTGGTCGGCCGCGCCAAGCGCCTCGGCCTCATCGCGCCGGCACGGATGAGGAGTCCGTCGATCGTGCCGTCTTTGCCGGGTGAGGCGTGGATGCCGTCGCCGCGCCGGTCGACATTGCCGTACCTGAACGTGCCGCCGAAGTCCGCAATGAAGCCCGTCGCGCGGGTCAAGTTGCGCTGTGTCGGCGTCCAGCCGCGCCTGATCACGCTGGTCGAACTCGGGCGCGACGACTGCCGCTATCCCTATGGCGGCGACAGGGAGGGGGAGGAGATCGCCTTCTGCGGCCATCCGCGCCAGCCGGGTTCGAGTTACTGCGCGCCGCATGCTCGCCTGACGCGGAGATCCGGATCTGGATCCGCCCGTGCCGCTGGTCCCGTCGTATTGAGGCTGGTCTCTGCCGCCTGACGGATTGCTATCCGTTGGATCGTCAATTTTGCAAGGAGTATCCGAGTGGCCCGTGCCCGACGCAACAAATCCTACAGACTGAGTGGAATCTACGACCGGCGATCGCGCGAGGCGCCGTTCAATGCCGATTTGGCGGAGGTCGAGGTCGACAATCCGCTGGCGCTTGATGCCGGCGAGAAGATCGTGGCCGTCCGCTCGGTTCGCGGCGATCCGCTCGGCCGGTTACACGCGCATCACCAGATCGACGAGGCGCAATATCGCGGCGGGCGCGCCTTCCAGACCGATTGGGAGAGGGCGGAGCGCGGTCCCCAGGCGGTGGACCCGACGCGCGAATATGTCGATGGCACGCGTTCGCGCGAGCCCGTCACCGAGGGCCAGCGCCAGGCTGTGCTGCGCCTGAACCACGTCGAGCGCGAACTCGGTACCGACGGCGCCGCGCTGGTGCACGACGTCCTGGTGCTGGGGCTGACCATGGATCAGATCGGGGAACGGCGCGCCGTTCGGACCCAGCGCTGGAACGACTATTTCGCACGGCGCTTTCGCGAATGCCTGGACCGGCTGGCGCTGGTCTACGGCTTTGCAACGGAACGCGAGGCTCGTCGGGCACAGCGGTCCCGATGACGGCGGTGCGCCTGCGAGCCCGGCCGCAGGCGCACCGCCGCTCCTTAGGGATGCGGCACGATCTGGTAAGGCGTCGTATAGGGCTCGACACGGAGCGATGCGTTGGCCAGAAGCCCGATCTTCGCGGTCGGCGCCTGTTGCAATTCGCCGTTGGGGCCGCGATGCACGTTGTACTGCCAGACCGTGAGATCGCCCTTTTGCGCCAGCGCGTGCGCAACCGCGCTCGCATCATTGCCGCCGAGCGCCTGGAGTTCCTCCGCCGACAATCCGACGACGATCTCGTCCTTGATGGTGACGATCTTGAACAGATTCATTCTGGTCTCCTGCGCCCGTGCGCCTTGTATCGAGAGGGTGAGAAGCGCGACCGCGGCGCCCTTGATGAGATCGCAGCGAGAAAGCATGCCGTCGTCCTTTGGTGCTGAGGCGCGCCCGAATCGAGAAGTCCGTCAGCCATGGCGCCCCTGGTCTGCGTGGCCGCTTCGCAACCGCTTGGTCGTTCCAGGTTGAACGACGGTTCATTGGCAGAGATAATCTTCGGACCGATGAACCTTGGGGAGGTCATCCAAGTGCCCCGTCCCTTTGCCTGCACAGAGCCGCAGTACTAAGGTGACGAATGATGGCCCGGACATGATCTTCCAGGGCGCATTCGACGAGATGCAGCGGGGCGACAAGAAGGCCGATCCCAAGGCGCTGGCCGCATCGCTCGGCTTCACTGGCGGACGGATCAAGACGCTGGAGACCGGATGCGAAGTCGAAGTTCATTTCGTCGACGATACAACCGCCAAGGTCGGGCTCAACAATTACGTGTATACTCTGAAGAAACTTTAATCTGACATCGCCAATCGCCGTTCACACCGGAAACACGGCGAAACGGCGCGCCGATTGACAGCGATCAAGGCTGTGTGCGTGAGTGATGCCGCTTCTTGACGCAGGAGGGTGACGGCTGTTCATATTCCTGTTATCCGGAATTGCCGTGGTGCGCTGCAGACGGAGCATCGCTGCGGCGACGGTTGGGCTTGCCGGAAGGGTTGTTTCTTGACATAATTGCAACCTGTTCGGTTGAGCCAGTTCGTGTGAATATGCGGTTCAGCGTGCTAACCCACCGGGTGCCCCGGCGGAGATCTCAAGGTCACCATGGCGTCCGGTCATGGTGTTCGGTTCTCGAGCGAGACCTCGATATCTGATCACGAAGGCCGATGCTTGTCATAGGTGCGAGATGAAAAACCTCAATTTCGCGGCTGAACTGCACCTTAAGCTCGGCGCGCCCGCAAGCAGCACCGTCGAAAGTCTACGCCTGCTTCGTGCGTTCCTGAAGCTAGCGCCTCGACAGCGCTTCGAGGTCATCAAGCTGGTCGAAGACCTCGGCACCGAAGAAACCCTTCCCGAGCACCCCCTGTCCTGAGCCCGGCCGAGCGCCGGCGCTACGCCTCGTTCCCCGTTTCCTACCGGAGCCGGACCGCCGGACGGCGTTTGTTCCCCAGGCTCCCGCTGGAATGCGATCCGGCAAGTGTGGTATTCAGTTGGGAAAAAGGGAGGAGGACGACCATGATCGAACCGAAGCTCGAAGTCCCAGCCGAACTGCGCGATTTGGCCGAAAAGACGATCGACCAGGCCGAAAAGGCATTCGGCATGTTTTTCGAGGCCGCCACGAAGTCGATGACGTCGGTTCCCGGAGCGGGCACCGAAGTGTCCAAGCAGGCGCTCGCGTTCACTGAGCAGAACATGAAGTCGGCGTTCGAGCACGCGCGCAAGCTCGTGCAAGCCACCGACCTTCAGGAAGCGATGCGAATCCAGTCGGACTTCCTGCGCAGCCAGTTTACCAGCGCAGGGGACCATATGCGCCAGATGACCGGCAGTTTCATGCAGCCCGGCAAGGGGAAGTCCTGATTTCCGGCGGGTGCGCCGCAGGCCCACATATTGATCGTGCGTGATGCGGAGATCCGCACGTCGCTGCTGGCGCAGGTCCATGACAGGCCACCAAACAGGCTATTCGCCGTCCATCATGCTTTTGCTGATCCCTGTCGGTCCTCCGGCAGGGATTTGCATTTCGCGGATTGTGTCGCGACCCGTCAGCGCGCAGCTGATGTAGCGATCCGATGTAGGCCGCGATGCCGTCGGGTTCGGTCCGATTCAAGGGAAAGTTGCCGATGCATCCGGCGACCCCCATGCATTTGCTTTCGGCCGCCGGCGCTCAGCCGCAGCACGATCCTGGAAATTGCGAGAGATCGATGCGGGCGATGATCGACCGCAGCAGCTTGCGGGTCGCACGATAGAGATACCGCGCAAATGCCAATGCCCTCGCTGCGGGCAGGCCAAAGCTTGCCGCATCAAGACTTTTCGTATCAAGGCTTTCGATGGAGCGCGACACGTGCCTCTCCGGGATGGTGAGGCCTTCCTATCGTAGCCAGCCCGAAGCTGCCTTGATCTGCCGCAAACGGCTCCGGGCTAATAGTCGCCGGGGTTCATGATCATCGGGCTTCTGGTGTCCGCCGGCGCGAGCGCGCTGCTGGCACTGTCACGCAGGAAGCGGTCGAGCGTCTCCTGGATCTTCTGCTTGACCGCATCGGGACCGCGATCGCTCATCTCGGTGTGCTGAGCACCGGTATGGACGATGTCGATGCCGCGCGCCTTGGCTTCTTCCGGCGTTGGCAGCACGCCCGGATCGGTCTGGAAATGCGGATCCTTGGAGCGGAACGACAAGATCTTCATGTTGTCGCTGAGCACGAAGGGCACCCGCAGATTGTCGAGCGTAATCACCTTCGACACGATCTCCGGGTGCTGATGTGCGACATACATCGAGACGTCGCCACCGTTGGAATGTCCGACGAGAGTGATGTGGTCGTAGTCGACGTTTTCCTGCCGTCGCTTCAGTTCGGCCAGGCTGAAAAGGATGTTGGCCTCGCAGCGGATATAGACCTCGCGCCGCCCGACATATTGCTGACCGACATGGGTCATCAGCGGCGGATCGCTCGGCAGGTCCTGCTGGATGCTGGCAACGAGATAACCGCGTGCGGCGAGCACGTTGGCGAGGAAGGAATACTCGGTGGCCTTGACGGTGTTGCCGTTGCTGATGATGGCGAGCGGGAGCTTCCAGAGTCCGAGATTGGCCTTGGTCTCGTAATCGCGCCGAACCGCGAGTTCGACCGTGATCGGCCGCTGACGCGCGGCATCGAACAGGGTCAAAACCTCATGGCGGATCGCGAACCGGCTGACCACGAAATACTGGCCGACGCCGAGGACGCAGAGAAAAGCCAGGATTGCAAACACCCTTTTCATGGATCGGTCTCAAATCACTTTCGGCTGAACATGGCTATCGGGAACTCCCGGATCGAGCGATCGTGAGCAGGCTGCGGGATTAAATTTCGGCAAGTCTGTGAGAAGCGCCCCAAAAGGGCCGCATCAAGGCGCGCGTCAACCGAAAGGCTGTGCGGCTAGAGGCAGCCGCCCCTGCCGCGTTCGGGGCAAAGCCGGAACGCGCTCGACAGGGTGAACAGGAAGCGCGGGCTGCGGCGCTCGTTGTCCGGCGCCCGGTAGCTCAAGGGAACGGCCACGCCGAGATCGGCCTGGAGATCGTCCGGCAGGAAGAACCGCACGCCGGCTCCGGCCGATGTCAGCGCCAGGCCGTCGCTCAGGCGGTAACCGTCGTTCCAGACTGCGCCCGCGTCGCCGAAGGCGTAGAGCTGATAACCGGTCCAGTAACGGAAATTGAGCTTCTGGTCGAAACGCACTTCGAGCGAGCCGGCAAGGCCATTGTCGCCGCTGATCTCGGCCGCCCCATAGCCCCGGCCGAACGCCGCACCGCCGAGATAGAATTGCTGCGAGGTGAAGAGCGGCCGTGATGCCGTTTGGCTCGCAGCGGAGAGCCTGAGCGACCAGGCGTCGTTGAGCGTCTGGTAGCGCGTGAACCAGAGGTTCAGCACCGAGAAGTTCGACGCGGCGCCGTCGCGCGACAACAGATCGTCGTCGAAATGCGAGGCGCCGAAGATGTCGAGGCCCTGACGGTAGGTCAGCGTCGCGAAATTGGTGCCGCCGAAGCGATCCTGGAGCCGGTAGTCGGCGGTCAGGCTCGCGGTCCTGATGTGGTCGTTGTACCACGGGCCGTAAACATCGTGCTCGGACACGTTGCTGAAGATCCCCGCCATGGTGAGCGTCAGCGCCGAAGATTGTGACATGAAGGGCACGGTGCTTGCCCGCAGCTCGAACGCCTCTGTCGTGGTGATGTCGCTGTCGAGTCGGCGGGCGTCGCCCGGCCGGACCGCGCTGTACAGCACGGAAGCGCCGAGACGCACGCCGTCGACGCCGACGGGTGCGTCATAGGACAGCCGCGCAAAGCCGAGCTCGCGCGGGTCGTTGGTAATCGTCGACAGGTTGACCGCGAGCGTGTCGCCCGGCGTGAGATAGGAGTTGAAAGCGCCGGTCGCATAGGTCTGCCACGGGCCGACTGACGACGAGCCCAGATTATCCAGGCCGAACGACGAGAAGACGTGCCAGGTCTTCAAATAGACGATGAGGCGGAAGCGGCCGGTGGCACCGCCGATCTCCTCGAGTGCGGTGTCGGTGATCCGGACGCCCGGCCTGCCGTTGATGAGAAAGAGTTGACGTTCGAGCGTTGCCAGGCGCGACGGCTGCTCGGCAAGAACCGGCCCCAGCATCGGCCTCACGCCGAACTGCCCGGCGCCGTCGCCTTTCAGCTCGGCTTGCACGATGGCGCCTTCGATCACCTGGATCCGGACACGGCCGTCGGCGATGTCCTGCGGCGGCACGATCGCGCGGCTTAAGTGGAAGCCGTCTGCGCGGTAGAGATCGCTGATCGCGCCGGCGATCGCGGCGAGGTCGGCTTGCGAGACCTTCTTGCCGAGATAGGGCTGATAGGCTGCGGCGATGCGATCGCGGGAAATGGCTTGGGCGCCGCTGACATTGACGCCGCGCAGCACGAATTGCGGCTTTGTATCTCCACCAGTGTTGGGCTGGCCGACATTCGGCAGCTTGACCGAAGGACGGCTCAGCGATTCCTGCTCGGTTTGGTTCTCAAAGTATTTCTCGGGCTGACGCGGATCAAAGCCCGGCTGGTTCGCCTGCTGTGCGAAAGAGTGCGGGACACTCGTAAAAATTGGTGCCAGGAGCGCCAATGCGGCAAGGAGATGCCGCTTCTTAAGGCACGCGGCGAAGCGGTCCCCGTAGTTTGACTGAGATCTTCCCGCAGTGCCGTAAGAGTTCGTTAGCTGCATGATTTTTCTTAGTTTTTTATGGTCAATGATTGGTTAATGCCGCTGCTCGGCTCGCCACTTCCCGCTAATCCTCTCTTGAGTGATTTCGGATACGTCCCCGGTCTGGCTGTAACGCGGACTGAGGAACGTCATGCTCGGCAGAATTGGAATGCGGTGCGGCTTTGCGGCGGCGCTGATCCTGGGAATGGCTTCCGCTGCATCGGCCGCAGAGGATGGCGTCTGGTCAGTCAGCAAAGCCACCGGCGAGGTCTGGGTCGCCACCACCGGCGCGCAGCCTGTGTCGTTGAATCAGGACGAGGCGCTCAAGCCTGGCGACACCATTCGCACCGGACGAAACGGACGCGTGCTGCTCGTCCGCGGCGAGGAATCGATTTTGATCTCTCCCAACTCGGTGGTCGGGTTGCCGGCCGAGAAGAAGGAAGGGCTCTCGACCACGATCATCCAGCGGGCGGGTTCGATCCTGCTGGAGGTCGAGAAGCGCAACGTCAAGCATTTCGAGGTCGAGACGCCGTATCTCGCCGCCGTGGTCAAGGGAACGCAGTTCAGCGTCACCGTGAATGCTGGCAGCACCAAGGTCGGCGTGGTCCGCGGCCAGGTTGAAGTCTCCGACTTCAAGACCGGACAGATCGCGCAGGTCATGCCGGGACAAGCCGCCACGGCCTTCGAGCACGGCAAGCCCGGCCTCAGCCTGAGCGGTGCCGGGACCTTCAATCCGATCGAGCACGGCAAGCCGCGCGCCTCGACGATCGAGCGCGTCCCGGTGCCCAAGTCGGGCCTGTCGGCACCGCGCAACGCGGCAAACGGCCATGCGATCCATGCGCTCGGTCCGATCGACAAGGGGACCAAGGCGGCCGGCGCGGCGGCGCAATCGCATCCAGCGGCCGGCGCTCAGGCGCCCAAGGGCGGCGTCGTGCGCATCTCGAGCTCGCTCGGCGAGGTCAAGCTGAACTTCAACAAGGTCACGCGCGGGCTCGCTCACGGCGCCGTCGCGCCGGGGCGCGTGCGTAACGCGAACGCCAGTAGCAGCAGCACCGAAACGGTCTGGAGCGATACGAAGGCAAGCACGACGACAACGGCCAGCAACAGCTCCAGCGTAACGGCGGTCACGGCGAGCAGCAGTGCATCCGCGGCCAGTGCCACGTCGACGTCGTCAAGTGCGACGACGACCGTTGCGACGACTGCTGGTTCGACCAGCGACGTGTCCGGCGGAAGCTCGGGCACCGGAGGCAGCGGGACCGGCGCGACCGGCAACGGTAGCAGCGGCAATAACGGCAACAGCGGCAGCGGGAATAGCGGAAGCGGGAATAACGGCAACAGCGGACGCGGCAACAACGGCCACCACTACGGTTGGTATTGGGGCAGGGGCCATCGCTAGGACTGTGCCGTCGGTATAGGGGAGCACCTGGCGGCGGGTACCGCCGGTGCGGGGGGGAGCAAAGTGAAGCGAAATCGGCCGCATATTCTTGTCATGATCGCGCTTGCGGTGGTGCTATCCACGGGGTGGCACGGCGCGCTTCGCAACGCGCTGACCGATCTGCGGTTCGCCTGGCAATCGCGTACCGCCAGCGGCAATGTCGTTGTGGTGGCCATCGACGCGCCCTCGATCGACCAGATCGGGGTGTGGCCCTGGCCGCGCCGGCTCCACGCGGAGCTGTTGCACAGGCTCGAGGCCGCGGGCGCGCGGGACATTGCCTTCGACGTCGATTTCAGCACACCATCGGACCCGGCCTCCGACGAGGCCTTCGTCACGGCGCTGCGCGAGGTCGGCGGATCGACGATCCTGCCCTCCTTCAAGCAGCCGACGCCGAATGGTGGCGCAGCTCACATCAATCGTCCGCTGAAGCCGTTCAGCAACCAGTCGTGGCCGGCCGTCGTCAATGTTGCGATCGAATCCGACGGGCTCGTTCGCCGCTATCCGGTCGGAGAGAAGCTCGGCGATGCCGTGATGCCGTCGATGGCCGTCGTGTTGGCCGGGCAGGACGCCAATCGGCGGCCACCCTTCCTGATCGATTTCGGCATTCGTGCAGCCTCCATCCCAAGCGTCTCCTATTTCGACGTGCTGCGCGGCGATACCGCGACCGTGGACAAGCTGAAAGACAAGAAGATCATCGTCGGTGCTACCGCGCTCGAACTGGGCGACCGGTTCAGTGTTCCAAACGGCAAGATCATCTCTGGGCCCGTTCTCCAGGCGCTCGCGGCGGAATCGATCCTCCAGAACCGGATGCTGCGCTGGACGTCCGATGTCGGCATGATCATTGGGTTGGGCCTGATCTGCCTGTTGATGATGTATTCGTGGCGCCGTTTGGCACCGGGTATCCGTGTCACGATCCTGGTCGCCGCAGGAGTGGGCGTGGAACTTGCTGCTGCCCTTGTGCAGGCAAGCTGGCCGCTCATCATCGACACGTCGCTGTTTCACATTGCAATCATTGCCTATCTGACGGCGATCGCACTCGACGAAATCGATTTCCGTAGTCTCCTGGGACGCATTGCCGAGAGCCGCTTTCACCGTATCGCGATGTCGCTCGGCGACGGTCTGATCTGTACCGACGAGGATCACCGGATCACGGTGTGGAATCCGGGCGCCAGCGCGATCTTCGGCTACATGCCGACTGAAATGATCGGACGTCCGTTCGAAACGCTCTGCGCGCAGCCCGCCGACGGTGGCGCAAAGGTGTTTGCCATGCGCGATGCTGCGCGCCAGGCGCTGTTGGTGCCCGGCGGCGCCGTCGTCGTCGAGTTCGAAGGGCGGCGGAAGAACGGCGAGACGTTCCCGGTCGAAGCGAGCTTCTCGGGCTGGCAGGGCACGGATGGCTTCCAGTACGGAGCGATCCTGCGCGACATCTCGGTCCGCAAGCGCGAGGCCGAACGCGTCAGGTATCTCGCCGAACATGACGCGCTGACAGGTCTTGCCAACCGCAACATGCTGCATACGAGCCTAACCAATCTGATCGTTGCTGCGGAGCGGCGGTCGTCCGACGTCGCGCTGCTCGTGCTCGGGCTCGACGGCTTCCAGCAGATCAACGACATGCTTGGACATGCGGCCGGCGACCTCGTGCTGCGGGCCGTCGCGGAGCGCCTCCAGTCCAAGGTCGATGGTAAGGCAGTCGTCGCCCGGCTCAGCGGCGACGAGTTCGCCATCGTGCTTGATTGTACAGAGGCCGGCGAGCCGATTGTGGAGTTTGCGGATCGGATTGCGCGCGCGTTCGAGGAGCCGCTCATAACGGGCGCGCGCCAACATCGCGTTAGGGGCAGCATCGGCGTCGCCGTCTATCCGGAAGGCGGGCACAACGCTGACGATCTTCTCAGCAATGGTCATCTGGCGCTGAGCAAGGCAAAGATGACGCGGCGCGGCAGCCATGTGATCTTCGAGAGTGCGATCAGGCAGGAGCTGGAGAACCGGCTGACGCTCGAGAGCGAACTGGCGCTTGCCGCGGATCACGGCGAGTTCGAACTGTTTTACCAGCCACAGGTTCGGCTGGTCGACGGCAGCCTGCTCGGGGCCGAAGCGCTCATTCGCTGGCGGCATCCCGTGCGCGGCTATGTCTCGCCCGGGGAATTCATGCCGGTGGTCAACACCTCGGCCCTGTCCGAGCGGATCGCGAATTGGGTGATGGAGACCGCCTGTCGGCAGGCCCGAGCCTGGGAATTGTCCGGCAACAACGTGCGCGTCGCGATCAACCTCTCGCCGTCGCAGCTGGATTCCGGCGACCTCGCGCCTGCCGTTGCGGCGCTGCTCGAGGTGACGGGGCTCACGCCGTCGCTGCTCGAGATCGAGGTCACGGAGGATATCCTGCTCCATGACGAAAGCCGCGTGCTCGACATGTTCAAGCGGATCCAGCAGCTCGGCGTCCGCGTTCTGTTCGACGATTTCGGCACGGGTTATGCGAGCTTGAGCTACCTGAAGAAGTTTCCGCTCGACGGGCTCAAGATCGACCGGTCGTTCGTGCTTGACGTGCTCACCGATTCCGATGACGCCGCGATCGTCGGCTCGACCATCGGTCTCAGCAAGCAACTCGGGCTCACTGTCGTGGCCGAAGGCATCGAGAACCGTGCCACGGCCGACTTCCTGGTCAGCATGGGATGCGAGGAAGGGCAGGGATATTTCTTCGGCCGCCCGATGCCTGCCGCGGCGTTCGAGAGGCAATTCCTGGCCGCTGAACTCGAAGCGGTCAGCGCAGCCTGAATCGCTTCAACTCCGATCGCTAGCGCCGGCGTGCGACCGCCACGCCGAAGAGGAAGGCGACGAACAGGCTGGCCAGGGGCGCTTCGCGCGTGATTGCCGCGACTGTCGCGAGCGGCCGGCCGGGTTTTCGTGCTTCGTCGATTGCGGCAGTGAGGCGATCGACCGCGGCATGCAGGCCGCCTGCGACCTCGCCGATGGTGCGGGACACGTCGGTCGCTGCGTCGATGGCACGCTCGGCAACCCCGGGCTGGGGATTGGGCTGCGGTATTTCCGTGCTCAAGCTCGCGACTCCAGAGTTGGAAAAGAGATGGAGGCCGGCACCTTTGGCTATCCGCGCGAGCGCTCGTTTTGAACAGCGGGTCGAACGACCTTTGGCTATCCGCGACAGGCGCCGTCTGTAAACGGCGGGTGCCGGCCTTGCGGAGGAAATGCGGCGTGCGGGAATTTGTTCCAGGGCGCGCGGGCCCTTTCGTCATCCCCGGGCAACGACGGGTGCGAATCTCTGTTAGGCTGGCGGAGCCTTGCTGATCTCAGGAGACTGCCGTGACCGATCGGATCATGACGGATCGAGCCCGGCGCATCGCCTTGCTCGGCGCGCCCATCGACATGGGGGCTTCGCAGCGCGGCACCTTGATGGGCCCTGCGGCGCTGCGCACCGCCGGCCTTGCGGCACTGCTCGAAGGCCTTGATTTCGAGGTTGTCGATTGCGGCGATCTCTCGGTGGCGGAGGTCAGCGACCTCGCTGACAGGCCGCCGGGAAAAGCCAATCACTACCGCGAAATCCAGCGCTGGACCCGCTTGCTGAGCCGCAAGGGATATGAGATCGCGCAAACCGGCGCGCTACCGATCTTCCTCGGCGGCGATCACACATTGTCGATGGGCTCGGTGAATGCCATGGCGCGCCACTGGCAGGAGCGCGGACGCGAGCTGTTCGTGCTCTGGCTCGACGCCCATGCCGATTACAATACGCCCGAGACGACGATCACCGCCAACATGCATGGCATGTCGGCGGCGTTCTTGTGCGGCGAGCCCGGCCTCGACGGATTGCTCGGCGATGATCCGCGCACTTCGATCGATCCTGATAGGCTGGACCTGTTCGGTGCGCGTTCGGTCGACAAGCTCGAAAAGGAGTTGATGCGCACACGCCGGATCAGGGTTGTCGACATGCGCCAGATCGACGAGTTCGGCGTCGCTGTGCTGATCCGGCGTGTCATCGAGCGTGTCAAGGCGAGCAATGGCGTGCTCCATGTCAGCTTCGATGTTGATTTCCTCGATCCCAGTGTGGCTCCGGGAGTCGGCACCACGGTACCGGGCGGAGCGACCTATCGCGAGGCGCATCTCATCATGGAGCTGCTGCACGATTCCGGCTTGGTGGGATCGGTCGACATCGTCGAGCTCAATCCGTTCCTGGACGAGCGCGGTCGCACCGCGCGCACGGCGGTGGAGTTGATCGGCAGCCTGTTCGGACAGCAGATCACCGATCGGCCGACGCCGAGCAACGCGATCGCTCCGGGCGAGTAACGCGAGAGATGTTTGTGCGTTGCGAAGAATGGAACTGCTGACGCGACCGGCGGATTTGGATCAGTCATGATCGAAATCGCCTGTTTTTGAAATACGAGCGAATTGCAATTGCACTTCGCGGAAGGTTTGATGCGGGTCGAGCTTCAGCCGAGGATCCGCAATGAGCAGCACGATCGACGCCGCCGGAAAATCCGCGCAGACAACACGCCGTCGCTTCCTGCAAGGCGGCACTGCGGTGGCGGGCAGTGCCGCTCTGGGGGCTGGCGCGGCGGCCGCGGCTGAGACGGACAACCTTCCGCCCGGCATTCCAGAATGGATGAAGGCGCCGGGCGAGCCGATGGGAGCCGAGCCCTATGGCGCGCCGTCCCCGTTCGAGAAGGGCGTCGTCAAGAACATCTCGAAGACCCTGAAGCAGTACATATCGGCCTCCAGCCGGACGCCGTTACAGGAGCTCGACGGCATCATCACGCCGAACGGATTGTTCTACGAGCGGCATCATGGCGGTGTTCCGACCATCGATCCGGCGCAACATCGCTTGATGCTGCACGGGCTGGTCGGGCGTCCCCTGATGTTCACGATGGACGATCTCCGGCGTTTCCCGTCGGAGTCGCACATCCACTTCCTCGAATGCTCCGGCAATCCCGGTTACACCAAGCCCTATGGCAAGACGGCATCGGACCTCGTGGGTCTGGTGAGTTGCGCCGAATGGACCGGGGTGAGCCTGAAGCTGGTGCTCCAGGAGGCCGGATTGAAACCGGGCGCCAAGTGGGTCGTCGCCGAAGGCGCTGACGCCGCTGCGCTGACACGCAGCATTCCGATCGAGAAATGCCTCGAGGACGCCCTTCTGGTCTACAGCCAGAACGGTGAGCGGCTGCGTCCGCAGCAGGGCTATCCGTTGCGGCTGTTCCTGCCGGGCTTCGAAGGCAATATGAGCGTGAAGTGGCTGCGCCGCCTGCATGTGACCGCGGAGCCCACCTATTCGCGCGAAGAGACCTCGAAATACACCGATCTCCTGCCTGACGGCACGGCGCGCGAGTTTTCCTTCTACATGGAAGCCAAGTCGATCATTACGCGCCCCTCGGGCGGTCAGCGCCTGGGAGCGCCTGGCTTCCACGAGATCACCGGCATCGCCTGGAGCGGACACGGCAAGATCAAGCGTGTCGAGGTGTCGGTCGATGACGGCAAGAGCTGGCAGGATGCGCGATTGCAGGAGCCGGTATTGACGCGCGCCCTCACGCGGTTCCGTCTGCCCTGGCAATGGGACGGCAAGCCGGCCGTGATCCAGAGCCGTGCCGTCGACGAGACCGGCTATGTGCAGCCGACGCTAGCCGAGCTGCTCGCAGTGCGCGGCGAGAACTATTTCTACCACAACAACGCGATCTGGCCCTGGCGCATCGCTGATGACGGCGAGGTGACCAATGCGCTGGCGTGAGACTTGCGGCATTGCCGCTGCAATCGCGCTCGGTGCCATCGCGAGCGAGGCGCAGGCGCAAAGCGTCTACGGCATCGGTCGCCCGGCGACGGCCGCGGAGATCGCGGGCTGGAATATCGATATCGGACGTGACGGCAGCAATCTGCCGAAGGGAGGCGGCTCGGTCAGCCATGGGCGCGACGTGTTCGCGCAGCAATGTGCCTCCTGCCATGGCGACAAAGGCGAGGGTGGCTTGGGTGACCGGCTCGTCGGCGGGCAGGGCACGATCGGGACGGCGAGGCCGATCCGCACCGTCGGCAGCTATTGGCCTTATGCGCCCACGCTGTTCGACTATATCCGCCGCGCCATGCCGCAGAACGCGCCGCAGTCGCTGAGTGACGAGGACGTCTATGCGGTGTCCGCCTATATCCTGAACCTGAACGGGCTGGTGGGAGCCGATGCGACACTCGATGCCAAATCGCTTGCGGCCGTCAAAATGCCGAACCGCGACAGATTCGTCGGCGACGCGCGCCCCGATGTGAAGAAGTGATCATATCGGCACGATCCGGTTTCGCGCAGTGGCTCGGAACTTGCTTAAAGCGACGGCGGAACTCGCAGGATGGGTTTGAGTTAACCTGCGAGAGGAAACATAACGGGTCTTTCGATGGCAACTCATCGCTTCGCGAACTCCATGTCCTCGGCGCTTCGCCACCCCGGCGTGATCGCGCTGATCGTGGCCGGCTTGACGATTGCTGCGATGTTGATCGTCGATCATGGGCCATGGAACCGCGCCAAGACGCAGCCGGCACATGTCGCGATGTATGCGAACACGGGTGAGGCTGCCCACGCTGCCGGCGCCAGGGTGCTACCCACCGAGCCGAAATCGCCGGTCGAGCCGGAGCGGCTGGGGCCGAAGACGTCTCCGACCGTCAATCCCGTGACGCCGTAATAGGCGGTCATCAGCGTGCCGGCCGTGTGCGCGGCGTTCGTCATCGCGTCGCAGATCTCGGCGCCCTCCAGCAGCCGACCCTTTCGAAGTTGCACTTACATATTTTTCAGCAAACGCTGATGGAGAGTTGCGGCATTGGGCTGCCTAACGGCCCATTCCAAGTTACGTTCGCCATCGATCTTAACCCAGTACGTACGAGTAGGCGCATCGCTCCCAGTGAGCGAGTTGAATGTACATGAGGCCCTTTCTCGAATGATGGCGCCGATGGCGTCCTGAGCTTGGTAGTCGATGAGGGCCACATACTGAACCGGCTGCCCTCGCGCAGCCTGGATCATAGCTTTTCTGGTTGATTCAGGCACGGACCGCTCCGGCTCAGCGAAAAACTCGTCCCATGTGATCGTACTTCTGGAGTCGTCCACACCGATCCGACGATAAGACAAAGGATCTGCCAGCCGCTCTTTGATTGCATTCTCGCAAGTCTGCACAAATTGAGACGTGAATGGTGCATAGCCACCAATGTAGGCATAACCAAGCGCGACAGAGCCAACGAGCAGGAACGCTGCGATAGCGATCGTAACCTTCATCTGTCACTCTCACGCGTCTTTGCCAATTTGCGTGCATGGTAGCCATGCCCGCCTAATTTGCACGGTGCCAATCAATAGAGACAAAATCGAAGACCGACTCTTGTTGTGAAGTCGTTTACTAGGCGCTAACGAAATCCGCTTGGGGTCAAAATCCGAAGAACTCTCGTTGAGCACAATTGGTCTGCTATGCTCCCGGAAGCAGACTTCCCATCCGGCCGTTTATGAGTGCACGCCCTGGTCAGCCGATCAATGACGAGCCGAGCAGAGCGAGGACGGCCAGCGCCATGATCGCGGTGCCGAGCCAGCCCAGCGCGACCAGCCATGGGCGGGCCTTGAAGCGGCCCATGATCGCACGGCTCGATACGATCAGCATCATCATGGCCATGATCGGCACGGCGACGATACCGTTGAGCACCGCGCTCCATACCAGCATGTGGATCGAGTCGATGCCGGTGAAGCCGAGGCCGAAGCCGATGATGGTTGCGGCCGCGATGATGGTGTAGAAGCCGACCGCTTTCTCCGGCTTCGCCTCCAGCGTGGCGCGCCAGCCGAAAATCTCCGCAACGCCGTAGGCCGCCGAGCCCGCCAGCACCGGGATCGCCAGGAGGCCGGTGCCGATGATGCCGATCGCGAACAGTGCGAAGGTGAAGTCGCCGGCGAGCGGACGCAGCGCTTCGGCGGCCTGGGTTGCCGAGTTGATCTTGGTGACACCATTGGCATTCAGCACGGACGCCGTGGTCAGGATGATGAAGAAGGCGATGCAGTTGGAGAGCAGCATGCCGACGATGGTGTCGAAGCGGATGCGCGCGATCTCGGGGTCGCCGCCGTTCGGCATGTCGCGCAGCGGCTTGTCGCGCTTGCCCTGGTTCATCTCCTCGACTTCCTGCGAGGCCTGCCAGAAGAAGAGATAGGGGCTGATGGTGGTGCCGAGCACGGCGACGACCATCAGGAAATACTCGGCGCTGACATTCGCCTTCGGCCACACCGCGGCGAGCAGGGCGGTGCTCCAGGGGATCCTCACGGTGAAGGCGGTGGCGACATAGGCGAACAGCGCCAGCGTCAGGAATTTGAGCACCGGCGAATAGCGGCGATAGGGCACGAACACCTGAAGCAGGGTCGAGCCGGCTGCGAAGATCAGCGCGTGCTCGTGATTGAGCCCGCCGATGACCAGCGAGAGCGCCTCCGCCATCGCGGCGATGTCGGCGGCGATGTTGATGGTGTTGGCGATGACGAGCAGCGACACGAGCCCCAGCACGATCCAGCGCGGCGCGAGCTGCAGGACGTTGGCGGCGAGACCCTTGCCGGTGACCCGGCCGATCAGCCCACTGACGAGCTGAATCGCGATCATGAACGGCAGGGTCAGAAACACCGTCCAGAGCAGCCCGTAGCCGAATTGCGCACCCGCCTGCGAATAGGTGGCGATGCCCGACGGATCGTCGTCGGCGGCGCCGGTGACGAGGCCGGGCCCGAGCCGCTTCAGCAGCGCCGGCCCGGACGTCGTCGGGCCTTCGGTGTTGGCGTGCCTGGCGGCGTGTTTCGATCGGTTTGACAGGGCTGACCTTCCGGAATTGCGAATTGTGCTTCAAGCGCGATAAGGCCAGCAAAGTTCCATCGTCGGCCAGCGCCGCCGCCTGCTGACGCCAATGCTCCGCCGTTGCTTTGACGCGTCGGGCAAAACACTTGTAGAGTTATACCGTCACAGAAATCGTAGAGCCCGCACCGTCGCCGGTCGCGGGCTCTTCGTTTGCCCCATGTTCAACCGGTCACCAGTGCATCGCGCCTCTCAGCGCCTTGTCGCCGATGAAGGCGAGCGTGCCATCGGACAGGGCAGCGAGGTCATGGTCCACGGTCGGGTCGTGCAAGGCAGTACTCCGCTCGGCTCTCGTGCGGATTGACATTCGTCAAACTGGAGCGCCCGCTGCAAGCTTGGAACGATAGATTGATTCGCGCGTTGCGCTGCCGCTCGACGGGCCGTTGCACACCCGCCCCCGGCAGCAAACACACGGTGCGGTCCCCCGCCTAGCCAAGGCCGGGATCGCGCGCCGTGCAGGCAAAGAATTTGCAAACACGAAAGGGGGCACGCGTGGCCGCCGACCTGGTTTTCAGAATCGCAATTGCCGGGCTGTTTGTGTTTTCAGCGGTGCTCGCTTCGATGCTGTGGCTCAACGTGTGAGCCTCGCCGCACCGTATGGAACGGCCGGTCCCCGATGGCGTTTTTCCTGCCTGAGGGAGGAAACGCCATGGACAACCTGACGAAGCGCGAGCAACCGGACCGCAGCAAGATCAACATGCACGAGGCCTTCGAGGTCAAGTACTGGACGCACGCGCTCGGCGTATCGAAGGAGGAGCTGAAGAAGGCCGTCGACAAGGTCGGCAATTCGGCCGCCGCCGTCCGCAAGGAATTGGCGAGGTAGCGCGTTGAGCGGAAGAATTCGAAGGAGGGCCTCATGGGCCTGGAAGCAGTGTTCTTTGTCGGTGCCTTCGTCCTGCTGGTGGCGCTGATCTACGGCGTGCTGCGCAATCGCTACCGCAGCCCGACCGAACGTCGTGTTGCCGAAAGCATCGTGCGCAAGCGCTACAAGAACGACGAGACTTAAAGCCGGCGCGCCGAAGCGGGTGCCGCTACTTGACGCTGACGAACATGCCCCAGGCGGCGGCCAGCGCGCCGCCGGTGAAGACCAGCACCGGGCTGTCGCAGAACGTGCTGCCATAGCGGCACATGTTCGCGCCGAACTGGCCGAGCTCGTGATGGCCCGCGGAGTAGAACAGTCCCGACAGCACCAGCAATGCGGCGGCGACGTAATACATCGACGGTCTCTCCAGCTTGCCCGAGCGTCCTTCGCAGGGGACATGTCCCAGCATGGCGCGAAGAGATTTCGTTCCGCCCAATCCGCTTCGCCGCATTTGGTTAAAGTTTGACCCGTCGGGGTATCGCGGGCGACAACCTGAGAAAATGAACGCGGCTAGATGGAAGGTCCGCACCTCAGCGAGGTGATCTTGCCGGACGCATTGAAGGTGAGTGTCGCGCTTACGACGCCGGCGTGTGAGATATAGGAAATGGCGGCTCCATCCCCGGACGGCTGGAGATCGTCCAGGCGGGAGGCGGGGTGATTTTTGAGACGGTCGACCCAATAGGCGCGCAGGCCCTGCGGGGTCGAAATCGTCTTCATGCCATCGCAGCCGCAATGGACGATCGCGTCGTCGGCATACATTCCCAGGATGGCTTCGATATTGCCGGCGCGGTAGGCGTCAAGCCAGTCGACCGCAGCGGCCATCGGGTCAAAGGACATCTTCCTACCTACGTGCCGTTGTCGGCCGGAGGTTTAGGGCAGGCATCATGAACTTGAGGTGAAGGTTAGCCTCCTATTGGATGCTGCGCGCTACCTACTTGAAACTTGCAATGGCTCGTTTTGTTTTTGGAACGAACGGTTCACTTTGGTACTTAGGAACCTCGCGGGGCACGCGGGCGATTCGAATGCTTGGAATGGTGTTGATCATGATGGTTGGCGGCGGCGGCGTTGTCGCAATCATCATCGCGCTGTCCGAGATCCATGCTGCGAAGGCTCGCAGGCGGCTCGGAGGACCCACGTGAAATCCTGATACCCCGGCATTGTCCAAAGAAGCTGGTGTGGCGACGGCGATCCTATTCGGACGTCCCGTCCACATCCCGGATGGTGCGGATTTTCTCGGCACGGCGGGCGAGCTCTTCGTAAGTCTCCGCGACCTTGCGCAGCGATGCCTTGACGGGCGGGTGCTCGGCATTGTCCGCCTTGGCTCGGAACTCCTCCGCTCTCATCCGCCAGTATCTCGGCGGCCGGTTTCGCTCGACGCCCACGATACCAATCCCTGAATTGGTTCGATCCGGTGGATTAATGGACCCCTGGTCCATGCGTTCCGGCAATATTGGTAACAGAGTCGTGCCATCGGTGTGCCTAGCCAGGTATCCTTTTGGACTGTCGTGATTTGATTTTCGGTTATGGTCGGTGGGCAATCGGAGTGCGGCAATGGTATCCGAATACGACCCCCAGGCATTTCTCGAAAGCCAAAGTCGCTTCGTGGAGGTTTATGCGCGTGGTGTTGCGGCGCATGAATTCGGCCTCGCGGTCTTGAAGCTGCCGAAACCTGATATCTTCCTCGGCCGCAAGACGCATGAGCCGTTCCCGCGCGAAGACGGCAACGCCTGATTTTTCCGATCGAGGCGCGGCGGATCGCAAAGGCCATTTCGCGATGGCCGAACTTGTCGAAGCGTCCTCCGGTTGTTCGCTTTGCCTACCCGTCGAGAAACTTGTCGAACCCGACCAGCAGCCAGAACATTGCTGCGGTGACGGCGAGGAAGGCGGTGAAATACCAGATGCGAACCATGCCGGGATAACCGGCTCGCCATGGCATTGTTCTGATCGAACCGGCCTCAATGTCGCTTCGCATTGGACTCGAAGATGAGCGCAGCCTGAAAGACGCGCCCTTCCTCCGTGCGAACCTCGACGGCCACGTCCGGCCGCTCGTCCTGAACGGCCAGGTCATGCGCCAGGCCTGCCAAGGTTTGCGCCGCCTCCACCTCGGCCTCGCGTTGCGTTGCGAACTCCAATCCTTCTTCGTCCGGATAAACTTCGCCGTCGTCTCGAATGTCGAAAAAATATCTCGCCATGATGGCACCGCTGCTCGAGCATGGCGCCAACTTGGCTCCGGCCGAGAACGTTCCTAATCGCTCACGGCGCTGTTGTGCGGGTGATGAGCCAATCGCTGAGCTTCGCGCCGGTCTCGGCGAGGCGGGCCCTTTTCAAAAGGGCTTCGCGCTCCGTGCCCGCCGGCAACTGATCGGCGCGCTCCCTGAGCCTGGCCGCGTTCTCGGCCATTCGTTCTTCGAGCGAGCGGGTTTGCTTCACTCTAAGACGGCGCGCTGTCATGGCGGACTCCCGGGGGCGTTGAAGATACCCCTCAACTGCATCGGATCGAGCCGGTTCCTGTTCGGAACGAAAGTATGACTGACTTGTTCGGCGCAATCTGCGAGCGAAAAGTTCTTGGAGTCGTCCGCTCAATTTTAGGAACTTATTGTTCCAAACGCGAATTGGTTTCGCGGCCGGCCTACCGCCGATTGCCGGCCTTGGAATGACGGCCCCGACGCTCCAGCCCCCCGTCCCCGCGCCGGGGCCGTTTTCACGATTGAGGGCTGGCGTTTTCGATCCCGACGAAACACGCCTGAAACATTGCTGAAACCCGATTGTCCTGAACGCCGCGCCCGTTCGTCCCGACCAACGGAGCGAAAGGGAAGCAAGTCATGATCCAGATCGGTTCGAAGGAAGAAGTCGCGTTGCTGCTGGCGCTGTTCGGCACCCACACCCAGCCGGTCAAGCGGCCGAGGCCGAAATCGCGGCAGGGCTGAAGGCTGAACCCATGCCCGGTTTGGCCGATTGCCAGAGCCTCTTGCGTCTGTTGATCGCAAGGGGAGATCCGAGGGCGATCCCGATCGCCAAGGGCGCCATCGATCAATATCTCAACACGGCGCCGGCCAGCCTGCGCGGCCGCGGCCTGCGCGTGCTCCAGCGCGACGCGCTCGACCAGCACGGTGCCGCGGTCGGGGTGCAGCGCTCCTTTGCCGAGACGGTGGACGCCTATATCGAGCGCAAGCTTGCGGAGGAGTGAGGGCCGCTGCGCGAGCCGGCGCAGAGGTCATTGAGGCGTCAGCAATCTCGCCGGCTCTTCGGGCTCGAGCACCGCGATCTTTCGGCCGAGCTGCCAGACCTCGACCTTGCCGTGCCGCGTGAACTGCTGCGCAATGCGAAGCGCGGACTCGTCGGAGGCGGCCTCGAACGCTTCGGCGGAGCGAAACACCCCGTTCTCCCCGACGAGGTAAGCGCGATATTGATGGGTCATGTCGGCGGCCTCAGGCCCGGCGACTTCAGCCAGGCCTCGATCTGGATCGCGGTCTCGTCCTGCCGCGCCCGGCGCAGCAGCATCTCGCGGTCGTGCCCGGGCCTGAGCGCGCGCGCTTCCTTGCGAAGCCGTGCGGCCTCGTCCGCAGGCCGTTCGTTGAGCGTTCTGGATTGTCTGAAACGACGCCGTTTCATCATGGCGCTGCTCCCTCGTTAGCGCAGGGGCGGGAGCGCAACTGGCGTTCTCATCACCGGTCTATGCCACGGGCCGTGCGGTGACGAGGGAACCGTATGCCTGCCTTCGGCGGGAGTCTGCATCATTTGATACATTGCGCTGCAAATTTCGCGCGTCCGTCGAGGCGAGGTTTTAGTCCCTTGAGCCGCTTACTCATTCTTTGCCGAGATCGACGCTGGCGATGAGGGGGCGCAACGGGGATCAATCCGACAAGTTGAGGTGCAGGAATTGTTTGAAGGCGCTCGGCCGGTCGTCGGCGAACGCCTCGCCATCGACGGAGCCATGCTAGCGGTCCAGAGCCGACGCCGGCTTGAAGGGCGGGGGAGCCGGACTTTCGCCCATCGTGCAGAACACCAAGAGAGCGAAGTGCAGCGCAATCAGGAGTTGACGTTGTTCCTGTTATGTTCTATTTTGGCGCGATACAATCTGTGGGCGAGCCGCGGCAGAACATAGGTCGCGCCTCAAGCCTTCTGTGAGGCGGCCGATGAGTAAGTCCTTTCTTGCCCTGGTCCTGCTGGATACTCCCGCAACTCCGGATATGGTCGCGCTTGCCGAGGCCATTCGCGCACGACATCCCGAGCTGCCGATGGAGGTGGAAGGAGGCGGCGAGGGGAGCGCTCGCCGGGGTTCGCCGCTCATTCGCTGTGGCGACGAACTCGTGGCGGTGATGTCGATGCCGGCGCCCATTCCAGAGGATCCAGGGCTGTGGTCGCGCGCGTCCACGTTGTGGCCGCAGGGCAAGGCGATTGCGGCGCAGCACCAAGGGCATCTGATCGTTTCGGTGCTTGGCCAAAACCAGCGACCGTTGCCCACCGCGCGTCTGACGACTGCCGTCATCGGCGCGTTGATTGCGACCATGCCACAATGCTGCGGCGTGGTCTGGAACGGCAAGGTTGCGCGACCCGCCGATCTATGGCTGGACATGTCCAGCCGATCGTTCGCGCCGTACCCCGACTATCCCTGCTCGCTGTGGGTCGACATCCTGCCGTTCCGATCAGAGACGGGCATCGGAGCGGTGACGATGGGGCTGTCGGCGTTTGCCGAACGTGAAATTCAGTTCGAGACCCACAAGCTGCCCCTTGGAACAATGATCAACAAGGTGGACGGTCTTGCCGTCTATCTGGTTGAACACGGGGCGGTGGTCAAAGACGGTAATACGTTTGGTGGCGACGCGCGCGAGCGCTTTACGGTTCGTCACAAGAACTCCGATCAATTCGGCGGCTTGCCCGTGCTTTTCTGTAGCGATGGTTCGGCACAATAGAGTGTGATGATTCGCGGAGGGAGTTGCGGGCGTGCCGTTCAGGATCGTTCGTTTGACACGTCGGGCAAAACACTGGCAGAGTGGCATCATCGAGATGAATTTGGATGAAGCCCGCGGAACGCCGCGGGCTTTATTGTTGGGCAGTTGATATTGGTTCTCTACATGGCGTCATTGCAGGTACGGTGTTTCAATGGGGCGCAGTCATCGGTGAAGAAAAGGCCGCTTCGAAACGACTCAGCGCGCGATTGAGCGGACTCCAATTAGCTCGGTCGATTGCCTTTGTTTTTCTGTACCGACGGTTTGGCATGATGGTGTGATGAGCGGAGATATGTGGAGGAGCGATAATTTATGGCTGCGACCCGTCATGAAAGGCGAAAACCAAACGCGCCGAAACTCCATCGTGTGGGGCTGGATTTCAGATTTCGGACGAATCCCGGCTGGCAAATGGAGAATTTTGACGCCCTTGGCGCCGGCCGCGTGCTGCTTTCACCGCGAGGCAAGCGAAGCTTTCCTCCACTCGCCGAAACGCCACGGCTGCTGATCGACAAATCTCTCGGGCGGCCGCCGGTCGATTGGGAGCTATTTGACGACTTTTGGCTCGTGTCTGATCGGATGAAGAGTGTTCTGGAGGCCGTGGATAGAGGCGGTGTGGCGTTCCTGAGGTGCGAAACACGGTCGCCGAGTGGAGATGCGCCTGTCTATTGGCTTTGCGATGTCGTGCGCCAGCTCGATGTCATCGACGAGGAAAAGTCGAACGTCGTAATCCTCGATGATGGGACAGATTTCAGGCGGTACGACAACATGGCGATTTCCAGTTTTGTCTTCAGAGAGGCGGCCATCGGTTCGGCTCATATTTTCCGGCCACGCTTTCTGGAGACGAGGGTTATTTGTGACCAGGCCATGAAGGACGCCTGTAAGGCTGCCGGTCTTAGGGGCCTGAGCTTCGGAGAAGCCTACCTCAATTGATAGAACCTTCGTCCCTAGTTTCTTCACGTTGAGAGTCGCGCAAGATCTGGCTTTTCCGTTCGTGGGTTCGTCGCAAAATCGCTCTGTTGCCGAAGACATTTGCACGACTCCAGCAGAGGGGCGGATGCCCTGATTTTGTTTCAGTATTGCTGAGCGCTGTCGTCGTTACGCCGACCTGAAGGCGACGACCTTTAGGCGCTGTGTGCTGAGCGGCGATGCCGGGCGCGGCGGGCCGCATGGATATCCAGCGCACGCAAAGAGGCCGGCCTTCGCTGCCGGCCATCCACCAAGCATTTCAGATCAGACCCGCCGGCTGCGATCACCAGCAGCTCGGATGCTGGCCGGCGCCAGAAAGCAGCAGTCGCATGTTCCAAGATCATCACGTTTTTCCGCAGAAATTTGCAAGCCATCCGGTCATCCGTCTCTTGGGGGAACGGTTCAATCATGATGCGATCCGAAATCTGATTAAGTTGCCGTCCAGGCAGCGGCTGGCAACGGAATTTAGTTCGAGTCCGCATACCGGGGGACATCTCGGAAAGTACTATGAGGGATTTTGCGAGTATCTAAAGCAGGTCAAGTCGTCTCCAGGGTTCGCGGCGGCTAGCACGGGCGATGCACGTGCGCTTGACGAGATAGCTTCCGACGTGAACGCGCTCGTAGCCGCTGCCAAGTACGCCCAGGCGAACGGCCATCTGTTTGCCAATACACCCGAGGGAATGACGCCTGAGGAGGCAAATGCCGAGAACCGCAAATGGTTCTCAACCTGGCGGAAGTATGCCGCGGACAATGCAGAGCAGATCCGGCAGATGCAGGAAACGGTCGATCAGTTGCACAATGCCGGTCGACGGGATGCGGCCTTGCATTTTCCGCTTCTGTACCCGACCAGCGGTCTCAGCATGGCAGAGAGGATCGAAGTCTTAAAGCGCTTCCCGGAAGGCTCGCCAATTTCGCTGCAATCCACCGCCGTCGGCCCTGTTCCTGGCCTCCCGGGACTTACTCCCTCTCAAGTTGATACTCGCTTGCGAGGCTTCTCTCCACCCGCTCACTCCGATCTAAACGAGAAGGAAGGGTTCACGCGGAGTGACCCACGCTTCTCGGGCGGTTCGCCAGCATTTCCAATGCCAAGTCCGGACGAGCAGCGGCTTGGTCGATTGCCTCCCAGCACAGCCATGCCGCCGACACCGCAAGTCCTGCAATTCCACCGCGAGACCGGTGATCCGCTGAGGTTCACCGATGGATCGCCCATGCTGGGGCCGGATCCCTACGACATGCCTCATGACCCGGCTGACGGTGCAGCGGTTCTGCGGGGCATGGCGATATTCGCGGCGGCAATGGCTACACCTGCATTGCTTCCATTGTTGCCGATTATGGCGCCAATAGCGGCTCTTGGACTGGCGGGGGCAACGGCGGCTCGTGCAGAGCCTGCTGGTGACAGAGCGACCGCAACCTCTGCCACAGAGGCGTCTCCTTACGGTCCGTTCAGTCCGAATGGTGACATGTCGAGTACTGGCAACGAGGACCGTCCACTCGGGTCTGGCCCCGCTGCATCGCAAGCCGCCGGCAACTCGTTTGATCAAGGCCCGACAAGCGCTGGCACCTTTGATGATCGCTTTGGCCGCTGGAGTGTAACGCCGAACGGTATCACGCCCGATCGGCCATCGACAGTGAGCGAACCGCGTGCTGTGGGTGCGATCGCCCGAAGAAGTTCGGCGCCTGACCCGTGTGAACGGGTCGAACGCGGGTAGCGTGTTTGCGTCGGGAAGTACGCCAATCCCATATCTGCCTCCCGCAGAATTCAACGATCGGTTTGGCAGCTGGAGCGCGCCGATTGGCGAGGGCCCGCAGCAGCAGGCGAGCAAGCCGATCGGAGTGTTTGCGGATGAACCGAGCTACCTCATTCCGCCTCCGATCTTCGGAGTGGATGATCCGGGCAATCCGCGCAACGATGCCGAGGAGTGGTTTTCGCGCTGGATAGGACCTCTCCTTCGGCCGTAGTGAACGCCAGTTGTCTTTACGCCGCTCAAGATTGGCGACGTCGCTTGAATTGCGTGTGCGTTACTCCGCAGCAGCCGGTCCGAACCAAATGGTAAGTGCCTCCGCTAGTCCGAGGTGTCTATGATCTCCGACCCATGCGACGTGCCCATCTGGCCGCACCAGCACGGCTTCGGGGGCGGCGACCTGTCCGATGACCGGAAGCTCCCATCCTTCGTCGCAAGCCGCGCGGATGAGTCTGACGCGGTCCGCCCAGGGTGCGATGTTCAAATCGCCGCCCTCACCGAGATTGAGCAGCGCGGCTCGCGCGCCGTGCAGCAGCGTGAACAGCCGCGTGGGACGGCCTTCGACCACCAGATCGAGATCGGGCATGCGGCGTCCGAGCAGTTCGTGTCCTTTGCCGAGATTGTAGTGAATGTCGAGCCCGCTCATCATCGCGCCAAAACGTTTGCGCGGCTCGTCCATGGCGAGCAGGTCGGACACCACCTCGCGCGCGGCCTTGAGGCCGTCGTCGCTGCGGCGGAGCAGGGCGATCTGCGCCATGGTGTTGCGCAGGACGCGCGCGGCAACGGGATGACGTTCGGCGTGGTAGCTGTCGAGCAGGCTGTCGGGCGAAATGCCCTTCACCACCTGCGCCAGCTTCCAGCCGAGATTGACGGCGTCCTGCACCCCGGTGTTGAGGCCTTGCCCGCCGACGGAGTGATGGATATGCGCGGCATCGCCGGCGAGCAGCACCCGCTCCCGGCGATAGGACACGGCCTGCCGCGCCGCATCGGTGAAGCGGGAGATCCAGGCGGGATTTTGGAGTCCGAAGTCGGTGCCGTACACGGCGACGAGCGCATCGCCGAGATCGCGCAGGCCGGGTTCGCCGGTGCGGCCGAGCGTCGCTTCCGTCACGACGACCAGCACGCGTCCGCTCTCCGTCTTGCTGAGGCCGTGAAAGCCGAGCTTGTCGTGGCGGAGGCCCCATGCCGGCTCGTCGCGCAACTCGACTTCGGCCATGAGATTGCTGAGCGTCGGATCGGAGCCGACGAAATCGATGCCGGCCGTCTTGCGCACCAGGCTGCGGCCGCCGTCGCAGCCGACGAGATAGCTTGCGCGCAATGCCGCGCCGCCGGAGAGCGTAACGTCGACGCCGGTCGCGTCCTGAACGAAGCCCGTCACCTCGGAGTTTCGATAGACCGGCACCGCGAGCTCCGCGACCCAGCCGGCCAGGATGCGCTCGATGTGGCTCTGTCGCAGCGCGAGGCCGTAAGCGTGCCGGGTGGGGAGATCGCCGATGTCGAGCCTGGTCCAGGCGAAGCCTGCGAGCTGGGTGACTTGCCCTTCGCGCAGGAAGCGCTCCGCGACGCCGCGCTGATCCAGGATCTCGATGGTGCGCGCGTGCAATCCGCCGGCCCGCGTGCCGACAAGCTCCTGATCCGCGCGCCGCTCGACCACGGCGACGTCGACATTTGCGAGCGCGAGCTCCGCGGCCAGCATCAGCCCGGTCGGGCCGCCGCCGGCGATCACCACGGCATGGTGCCTTGCGCGACTGGCGCCGGCGCGTTTGGTGTGGCCGCGCGGCCGGGACGTCGGAAGCAATACAGGCATGTGGATCCCCTCGAGTTGCTGCTTTGGTCTTTGGGTCGGGGGTTCTACGGCCGGGCGGGGGACTTGAAGCAAGCCCCTTGCACACCACATATCAAGCTGGGAGGAAGGGATCGTTCTTCCGCGTTCCCCGCGTTGACACGTCGGGCAAAACACCGGCAGAATGGCATCATCGACATGAGTTTGGTTCAGCCCGCGCGGGAGCCCGCCGCGGGTTTTCTTTTTGGCATCCGACGTTCAATGACCGCCGGTGGTTCGCCGCATGGCTTCGGCGAGTTCCTCGAACGAAAACGGCTTCCTGATCATTGGCAGGCCCCCGCGCCGGGGTTCGCGACCCGACAATTGCAGGATCTTCAACTCCGGGCGTAGCCGCCTCGCCAGTTCGGCCAGTTCGTGACCATCCATGCCCGGCATATTGATGTCCGTGATGAGGATGGAGATGTTCTCGTTCTGCCTGAGCCGATCGAGCGCTTCCGGCCCGCTTTGGACGCTTATCACCTCGTAGCCGAGATCTTCCAGCATGCCCACGATGACGTCGAGAACAAGGGGATCGTCGTCAACAACGAGTACAGTATGGCTCATCGCACGAACGTTCCTTTGACCGCAGGAATAAACGCGCGGCTCTTTGCGTAAGTTCCCCGCACGGCGTGGTCGAACGACGGAGTTTGACACGTCGGGCAAAACACTGGCAGAATGGCATCATCGAAAGACGTTTGGTTCGGCCCGCGCGGAGCAATCTGCGGCGGGCTTTTTCATTTCAACACAGGTTTTGACACGTCGGGCAAAACACCGGCATAATGACATCATCGAAACGAGTTTGTTCACCCGCGCGGAAAACATCCGCCGCGGGTTTTTTCGTTTCGATTCCAGAATCGGACGGTGGCCCACGCAACACGGCCACGCACTCGCTTGATACGCGTTCAGAGAGCGCCGATCGGCGTGCCGCCGTCCGAACCATTGCTGGCCGTGCACGCGCGAACGTGCCGGCCTCGCGGCGCTGGGCCAGTCGCTCGCGCCGCTGCGGTCTCCGGGCTTCACGGAGATAGGGTTCGCGCCCGAAACGATCGCGCTTCGTTACGCGATCTGCCGCGCATTTTCTTTGTCGTGGAGAGACGATGACCGCCTATCTGATATCGCTCGCGATTGCGGGCCTGATCGCAATCGTGCTGTGGGAGACATTTTCGTGAGCGAGGAAATCGAAGGCGAGGTCGAGAACGAGCCGGTCCGCCTGCCCGCAGCGCGGAAGACATCCCGAGCGCGGACGCTGACCGAGATTCGTTCGCTCGCGCGCAGCCACACCAGGACAGCCGTCCGCGTCCTCGTCGGCATCATGCGCAGCGATGACGCGACGCCGGCGGCCCGCGTCTCGGCCGCCAACGCGATCCTCGACCGCGGCTGGGGCAAGGCTACGCAGCCGATCGAGAACGGCGAGGACGGCGCGCTGGAATTGATTCACCGGATCGAGCGCATCATCGTTCATCCGGGAAGCTCGGGCAGTGACCCTGGGCGTGACGCCTGAGCTGCGGAAGAGACTCGATCTGGAAGTCGGCCGGATCTGCCGTTTGACACGTCGGGCAAAACACTGGCAGAATGGCATCATCGAAATTTAGTTGGTTCAGCCCGCGCCGAGCAATTGGCCGCGGGTTTTTCGTCTCGATAAATTGTTCTGCCAGTTGCTGGCCGCCCGTTGCCGGCTATAGGCGCGCCATTAAAGGCGATAGTGGCTTCCCTCATGGAGGGATGACGTCTCAGATCGCTGCTGCGGCGGCAAGGTACGGCGTGTCGGCCGAAGCGATCGCTGGCTGAACGTATGGCGTGACCGCAGGCGTATCGGCCTGCCCTAGGGCAAGCGAGCGTATCTATTGTCGACCCTGAAAATTCCAACCGCCAAGATCTTCGAGCCGCTGCTGAAGCCTGCGCGCTACAAAGGCGTTTACGGTGGACGTGGCTCGGGCAAATCGCATTTCTTCGGCGAGCTGCTGGTCGAAACCTGCCAGGCCGAGCGCGGCACGCTCGCGGTCTGCATCCGAGAGGCGCAGCGGACGCTGGCGCAATCCTCGAAGCGATTGATCGAGGGCAAGATCGCGAGCCTTGGCCTCGGTCACGGCTTCAAGCTGTTCAGCGACAAGATCGAGACGCCCGGGGACGGCTTGATCATTTTCCGCGGGCTGCAGGATCACACGGCGGACTCGATCAAGTCCTTGGAAGGATTTCGCATCGCCTGGATCGACGAGGCACAATCGTTGAGCGCGCGCAGCCTTGCGCTGCTGCGGCCGACGATCCGCGCCAAGGATTCCGAGCTCTGGGCGAGCTGGAATCCGCGCCGCAAGAGCGATGCGATCGACGATTTTTTGCGCGGGCGCCGTCCCGACGGGGCGGTGACCGTCAAGGCGAACTGGCGCGACAATCCCTGGTTTCCGGAGGTGCTCGAGGAGGAGCGGTTGCTCGACCAGAAACTCTATCCGGAGCGCTACGATCACATCTGGGAGGGTGAGTATGCGCGTGCCTTCGAGGGCGCCTATTTCGCCGCGCTGCTGTCAGAGGCACGCGCGCAGGGGCGGATCGGGAAGGTTGCTGCAGATCCGCTCTTGCCGCTCCGCGCCTTCATCGACATCGGTGGCGCGGGCGCCGCGGCGGATGCCTTCACGATCTGGGTCGTGCAGTGGGTCGGGAACGAAATCTGCCAATAATTTCATTCAGGCGGGCTATCGGCTCTACGAACCTGATGTGCCTTGGGCCTGGGCGCATACGCTTTATTGGCGAAAGTGGCTTCGCTGAGGGAAATGGGCAGGTTTCCCGTGGTGTGGAACGTGTTCTTCTCCACGTAGAATGGCCTACGTGAGACATAGCGCGACCTTGTGCACCCGGGATGTCCGAGGGCCCGGCAGCTTGACGGCTGCCGGGCCCCTTTTGCGTATTGAAGCGATGCTGCTGAAGCACTTGCGAAGTCGGCGGCGCCGGGCTTTAAGTTTGCTCTTGCAGGAAATTCGGCGACCATAAGCCGATGTAAGGGAGCGCCGTCGATGCCCACCAAGCCTCACTTGCCGGAACGTTCGTCGCGGACGACGGGCGCGCCTACCGCGCTCGATGGTCTTCTGGTCGTCGATTTCACGCGCGTGGTGGCGGGGCCGGCCTGCACTCAGACGCTCGCCGATTTTGGCGCACGCGTCATCAAGATCGAGAATCCGGACGGCGGCGACGATACGCGTGCCTATGAGCACGCCGAAATCGGCGGCGAAAGCGCCGCTTATCTGAGCCTGAACCGCAACAAGCGCGGTATTGCGCTCGACCTCGCCGTGCCGGAGGCCCGCCAGATCGCGCTGGATCTGATCCGCAAGGCTGATGTGGTCGTGGAGAATTTTTCAAGCGGAGTCATGAAGAAGTTCGGCCTCGATTATGAGGCGGTGGCGCCGCTCAATCCGCGGCTCGTCTATTGCTCGATTTCGGCTTACGGACGCACCGGACCGTTCGCCTCGCGCCCAGGCTTCGATCCCATCACACAGGCGGAAAGCGGCTTCATGTCGCTCAACGGGTTTGCCGATGGGCCGGCGGTTCGAACGGGCCCACCGATCGTGGACATGGCGACGGGGATGTCCGCCTGCAATGCCATCTTGCTGGCGCTGTTGGCGCGCGATCGGCTCGGTCGCGGGCAGCATGTCGAGGTCGCCCTGTTCGACGTCGCCATGGGCATGACCGGGTTCTACGGCATGGCCTATCTGATCAACGGTGAGAACCCCGGCCGGTTCGGAAATTCGCCGAGCGGGTCCCCCACCGTCGGCGTCTATGAAGCCTCCGATGGGCCGCTTTACATGGCCTGCGCGAACGACCGGCTCTACCGCCGGCTGGTGGTCGAGGTGCTGAACCGGCCTGATCTGATCACCGATCCGCAGTTCGCGTCGCGCAAAGCGCGCTCCGAAAACAAGGAGCTTCTGCGGGCAGCCATCGCAGAGGTTTTCGCGAGCGATACCCTCGAAAACTGGATGGCAAAGATGAAGCTGGCGAATATCCCTGTCGGCTATCTCCGGACCGTTGAAGAGGGGTTCAATGCACCCGAGGCTCGGGAGCGCCATCGCTTGAGCCAGATTCCACATCCTACGGCGGAATGGATCCCCAACATCGAGCCGCCGATTACAATGAGCCTGACCGGCCCGGTCGATCCCGTTGCCGCCCCCCTGTTAGGTGAGCATACCGAGGACGTCCTGCGTGATACGCTTGGTTACGACGAGCGTCGGATCTCGGAATTCACGCAAAAGGGTGTCTTTGGATCCGGGAAGCCTTCGGCGTCGGCTTGAACCTGGTTGGTTCATGGGACGAGGCATCGCCTGACTTCTGGGAATTCCTTCGATGCCGGCGTTCGCGACCTCGCATCATTTCCAGCGACCAAGAGCCTGGGCGACTGCCTCCCGTTGACCTAGCCTCGGCTTGATTTGACGAAGTTCCCGCCGCATAACTATGTCGAAGCGAGGGACACGAATGGCGCCTGGTCAAGAGCCGAGCATGGACCAGCCCACTGGGCCGGAGGCCGGCGAACGTGCCTATGCAGCAATGATCGCGAAGGCCCGGGCGCTCGCGCCGCGGCTGCGAGAGCGCGCGGCGCGGACCGAGGAACTGCGACAGCTTCCGCCGGAAACCGAACAGGATATGCACGACGCGGGTCTGTTCCGTATGCTTCAACCAAAGCGCATCGGCGGCGCCGAACTTGACTATGTCGCGCTCATCGACTGCGCCGATCTGCTTGGGCAGGCGGACGCGTCGGTCGCCTGGAATCTTGCCAATCTGGCGAGCCATCACTGGATGCTCGGCATGTTCGAGCAGAAGGCGCAGGATCTGGTCTGGGGCCGTAATGCCGACGCACTGATTGCGTCTTCGTTCATTTTTCCGGCGGGGCGCGCCACGAGGGTGGAGGGCGGTTACAGGTTGCACGGGAGCTGGCCGTTTTCCTCGGGCGTTGCCTCCTGCGAATGGAACATGCTGGCAAGCGTGGTCTATTCTGACGACGAAGCAGACGGCATCGAGTACCGGATCTTTCTGCTGCCGAAAGCCGACTACAACGTGCTCGACACCTGGAATGTCGCGGGACTGCGCGGTACCGGCTCCTGCGACGTCGAAGTCAAGGATGCCTTTGTGCCCGACTACATGACGGTCGCCGTCGGCGATCTTGCCGGCGGCCCGACGCCTGGAAGCAGAGTCAATCCCAATCCGTCATATACACTACCTGTGTTTTCGCTGTTTCCCTACGTCCTGTCCGGCGTTGCGCTCGGAAATGCGCAAGCGTGCCTCGACGACTATGCGGAAGTCGCACGTCATCGCATATCGACCTACAACCGAGCCAAGCTCAGCGACTTTCAAAGCACCCAGATCAAGATCGCGGAGGCTTCGGCCAAGGTCGATGCCGCGCGCCTGATCATGCGTTCAGCCTGCATCAATGCCATGGACGACGCGCGGCGCGGTCATATTCCCAACATGGCCAGCAAGACCAGGTATCGGCGCGACGGGGCTTTCTCTGTCAATCTGTGCACCGAAGCTGTGTCGATGTTGTTCGCCGCGAGCGGCGCCCGCGGCTTGTTCACGACGGGCGTGCTGCAGCGGCAATTCCGCGATGCGCATGCGATCAACTCGCATCTGGCATTCAATTTCGATGCGGCCGGAACCAATTATGGGCGCGTGGCACTTGGCCTGCCGTCCGAGAATCTCACGCTGTGAGGCCGGTCGATGAATGATCTGCCGAAGCAGCCGGCCGCTCCCGATCCAGCCAATGAGCTCGCGAGCGACAGCTCGCCGATCGATCCCCGCGATTTTCGCAATGCGCTCGGTACATATGGGACGGGCGTAACGATCATCACCGCCATGGCTCCTGACGGAAAGCCCTATGGCATCACCTGCAATTCGTTTGCATCGGTCTCCCTGAACCCTCCTTTGGTCCTCTGGAGCCTCGGAATCTATTCCTCAAGCCTGACCGTGTTTCAGAACGCCAGCCATTTCGCCGTTCACATACTCGGGACTTCACAGCAGGGGCTTGCGAACAAGTTTGCAAAATCGTCCGAGGATAAGTTCGCCGGAATCGACTGGACACCGGGTCTCGGCGATGCGCCGGTGCTCACCGAGAATGTCGCCAACTTTCAATGCCGATCCGTCAATCGCTATTATGGCGGCGATCACGTGATCTTTCTCGGCGCGGTCGAGGCCTATGCCTACAATACCGGGGAGCCACTGCTGTTTGCGCGTGGGACGTATGGCCGGTTCCTGGTTGACGACGAACGCAAGAAGTCGCCTTAAGGCGATTCAGGGGCGCTTGTCGGCTTGGCGGTCTGTGGCCGAGAGCTTGTAGATTTCCAAAGCGTCCGCGTCCGCGCCGCGTGCAGCCTTCGCCAGCCTGAATATCTGGCCCGCGAGGGTCGCCATCGGCACCGGCGTTGACGTCGCCTGGGCGACATCGGCGACCGTGTCGAGATCCTTGAGCATTGTCGCGATGTGACCGAGCGGCGGCGAGTGGATGCCCTGGACCATGCGCGGCACGAACAGCTGAAGCGGGATCGAATCCGCAAAGCCGCCGGCGAGCGCTTCGGGCAGCCGGCCTGCGTCAATTCCTGCATTGGCGGCAAGGCGCGTTGCTTCCGCAAGCACGGCCATCGCGCATCCGACGATCACCTGGTTGCAGAGTTTTGTGGTTTGACCAGCACCGGTAGGGCCCATGTGCGTGAACCTGCGCGCCATAGGCAGCACATAGGGTCGTGCCCGCTCGATGTCAGCAGCTTCGCCACCAGCCATGATCGCTAGCGTGCCTTCTTCTGCGCCCTTGGTGCCGCCGGACACCGGGGCATCAATCCAACCCGCGCCATTCGCGTCTTTCAGCCGCGCTGCAAGATCGCGCGTGGCGTCGGGATGGATCGACGAGAAGTCGACGACGAGCTTGCCTGCGCTGGGAGCCGCTGCAAGACCCTCGGGCCCGAAGATCACCCCTTCGACGGCGGCGGCATCCGTCACGCACATGAACACGATATCCGCGTTTGCCAAAAGGTCACGAGGCGTGGCTGCGGGCTTGGCGCCGGCTGCGACGAGCGGGGCGACCTTACCCTGCGAACGATTCCAGACCGCGACTTGATGACCGGCCTTGAGAAGACGCCGGGTCATCGGCGTTCCCATTAGCCCGAGGCCGAGATAACCTAGCCGCTCAACGCCTTGCGGGTTTGTCTTGCTCGCATCAGCCATAGGTTGCCTCCTTCTGTCGCAGCGCAACGCGGCCTTACCATACATCGTGGGTCGAACCGCGAAACCGCCGGGCTCGCATGGCTTGCCTGATTGTTTGAACCATGAAACATTTGCGGCGGTCGGGTTGAGTGGGCGCCAGTCAGCGCCGGAGCAGCGGAGTGGGCACGATGCGAACCGTTTCGAAGTGGATCCTGGCTTTGGGGGCGACCGCGGCTATGACCGCGGGTGCAGGCCCGTCATGGGCGCAGCAGACCATCCGCGTCGGCTGGACGATCCCGGCCGAGGAATCCAAGTACTGGATGATGCGCAGGCCGGCCGAGTTTCCCAATATCGGCAAGGCCTACAACATCGAATGGACCCAGTTTCAGGGCACCGCGCCGATGACGCAGGCATTGGCGGCCGGCGCTCTCGATTGCGCGACGCAAGCGCCGCTGTCGCTCGCGAACGGCGTGGTCGGCGGCAATCTCAAGGCCTACATCGTGGCGCAGCACGTCTTCGAGAAGCCCGGCGGTTTTTCGGTCTATTGGGCGGTGATGGATGACTCGCCGATCAAGACGATTGCGGATCTCAAGGGCAAGACGGTCGGCATTTCCGTGATCGGCGGCGGCACGCAAGGCCCGTTCAACCTGCTCCTGAAGCAGAACGGCGTCGATCCGGCAAAGGATATCAAGCTGGTCGAGGTTGGCTTTGCCGTCTCTGAAGATGCGTTGCGCCAGGGCCGCGTCGACGCGGTCAACATGAATCAGCCGTTTGCCGCGCGGGCGGAGGCAAAGGGCGGCACCCGCAAATTGTTCTCCCTGTCGCAGGCCATGCCGAACATCGTGCACATCCTGGAAGCGTGCCGTGCCGATTTCGTCGACAAGAACCCGGAGGTCGTCAAGGCCTATGTCCGCGATATCACGTTAGGCATGAAGAAGGCACTGGCGAACCGTGAAGAGACGCTAAAGGTCGTGAATGAAGTCCTCAAGGCGCCTATTCCGGTGCTCGAGACCTATCTGCTCAAAGACAACGATTTCGGTCGCGACCCCGGCGCAGCACCGAACTTCCCGGCGATCCAGAAGATGCTCGACATCTACGCGGAGACGGGGATGCTGCCGAAGCTGGATGCTGCGCAATTCAAGCATCCGACGATCGTCGCGCCGCTGGAATAGGCGGCCGGACAAACATTCGAACAAGGAAGATCGCAGCGCCCCGGATCATCCGGGACGCTGTATTAAGAAGATGCACTTATGAAGAAGTTGCGATCACGAGTCACGACAGACGGCCTTGACCGGGCTCCGCACCGCGCTTTCATGCGCGCAATGGGGCTCGATGACGCTGCGATTGCCAAGCCGATGGTGGGCGTCGTCAGCATGAAGGGCGAGCAGACGCCCTGCAACATGACCCACGACTTCCAGGTGGCCGCAGCCAAGACGGGAATCGAGGAGGCTGGCGGCACGCCACGCGAATTTTCGACCGTGTCAGTCTCCGACGGCATCAGCATGAATCACGAGGGAATGAAGTTTTCTCTCTTTTCGCGTGAGCTGATTGCCGATTCGATCGAAGCCGTCGTCCATGGTCTCGCCTATGACGCGCTGATCGGTTACGGCGGATGCGACAAGACGCTTCCCGGTGTGATGATGGGCATGGTTCGTTGCAACGTACCATCCATTTTCATCTACGGCGGCAGCTCGCTGCCGGGCCGAGTAGACGGACGAACCCTCACGGTGCTCGACTCCTATGAAGCTGTCGGCAGCTTCATGACCGGAGAGATCGACGGCGCCACACTTGAGCGGATCGAGCGCGCCTGCCTGCCCACCATTGGCGCCTGCGCCGGCCAGTTTACCGCGAACACGATGGGCATGGTTTCGGAGGCGATGGGCCTGACCATTCCGAACGTCTCGATGGTGCCCGGTGTCTATGCCGAGCGCGCGCAGATATCGCGGCGCGCGGGGCGGCTGATCATGGAGATGCTGGAACGAGGGAGGCCGCTGCCGCGCGACATCGTGACGCGGAAATCCCTTGAGAACGGTGCGGCCATTGTCGCTGCGACGGGCGGTTCGACCAACGCGGCGCTGCATCTGCCGGCGATCGCGAATGAGGCGGGGATCGCGTTCACGATCGATGACGTCGGCGAGGTTTTTGCAAGGACGCCGTTGATCGGAAACTTGCGACCGGGCGGCAAGTACACTGCAAAGGACGTCTACGATATTGGCGGTGCCGCCGTAGTGATCCGCGAGCTGATCCAGAGCGGTCACATCGATGGGAGCTGCTTGTCCGTCACCGGACGCACGCTCGCTGAAGAATATGGCGCGGCCAACCCTCCCGATGGAGAAGTCGTTTACCCGGCCCGCGCGCCAATCATGCCCGACGGTGGTGTGGCTGTGTTGAAGGGCAATCTCTGCCCGGACGGTGCGGTGATCAAGGTCGCGGGTTTGAAGAACCAATTTTTCGAGGGCGTGGCGCGCGTTTTCGAAGATGAGGAAGCCTGTGTCGCGGCGGTTCGCGACCGCAGTTACAAAGCGGGCGAGGTGCTGGTGATCCGCAATGAAGGACCGGTCGGCGGCCCCGGCATGCGCGAGATGCTCGGCGTCACTGCGCTGATCTATGGCCAGGGTATGGGCGAGAAGGTGGCTCTCATCACCGATGGACGGTTCTCCGGCGCGACCCGCGGCATGTGCATCGGCTATGTGTCTCCGGAAGCGTTTGTCGGCGGTCCGCTGGCGCTCGTTCGCGACGGCGACAGGATCCGGATTGATGCCGCAAACCGGCGGATGGATATGCTGGTCGATGAGCGGGAACTCGCCGCGCGGCGTCGCGACTGGAAGCAACGGCCGCCGCGTCACCGCGCAGGTGCGCTCGCAAAATATGCGCGGCTGGTTGGCCAGGCGCCCGGAGGAGCGGTCACACATGAGGGGCCTGCAGAATGGCCCTGGTTCGAATGACGCGCCGCGTCCGCGCGGAAACAGCCGGTAGTCTGGCAAGTTTCTTGCTAAGCTCGCGCTGCTGAAAGAGAACGATCAGCTGATCGGTTGCGCGAGGGGCGTGCGGGTGAGGCGAGAGACAAGATGAAGGTAGCGCCTTCGAGATCGAGCGAATGGGTGAAACCGGTGACGTCACCAAAGCCGGCTTCTGCGATCATCGAGATCGACCGCGTCTCGCAGGTTTTTCAGACCTCGGCGCGGAAGGATCATTTGGCGCTGTCGGACATCTCGCTGACGATCGACGAGGGAGCCTTCGTTTCCATCCTCGGTCCGTCTGGCTGCGGCAAGTCTACGCTGCTCTACATCGTCGGCGGTTTCGTCAGCCCGACCAGCGGCGCGGCAAAGATCAAGGGGCAGGCGATCACGGGGCCCGGGCCGGACCGCGGTCCGGTGTTTCAGGAGTTCGCGCTGTTTCCGTGGAAGACTGTGCTGGGCAACGTCATGTACGGTCCGCGCCAGCAGGGTGTGCGCGCCACCGATGCAGAAGCGCAAAGCCGGGCTCTGATCGAGATGGTCGGCCTCAAGGGCTATGAGAATTTCTATCCGAAGGAACTGTCCGGCGGCATGAAGCAGCGCGTCGCTCTGGCTCGCACGCTCGCCTACCATCCCGAGGTCCTGCTGATGGACGAGCCGTTCGGTGCGCTCGATGCTCACACCCGGACGCGTCTGCAGAACGATCTCCTGAATATCTGGGAGCGCGACCGTAAGACGGTGCTGTTCGTGACCCACTCGGTCGACGAGGCCGTCTTTCTGTCGGACAAGGTGGTGATGATGTCGAAATCGCCCGGCCGTATCCGGCAGGTGATCGACATCAACCTTCCGCGGCCACGCCGCCGCAACGAGTTGTTGCTCGACCCGCGCTATCAGAAATACGTCGTCGACATCGAGCGCATGTTCGACGAGAGCGACCAACCCGGGTCTACCCCATGATTTCATTGGCCGTCGTGATGAGACGCGCTGCCCCGGTGCTCGCCTGCATCGGATTGCTGGTGGCGTGGCAGGTCAGTTCGCTGGCGTTGAAGAACGATAGTTTCCCGACGGCGATCGAGGCGATCCGTGCGATCCCCGATATCCTTGGCGACAAGGAGTCCCTGATCAACATTCTCGCCTCGCTCCGCCGCATGGCGATCGGATTCGGCATCGCCGTGCTGGTGTCGATTCCGCTCGGTCTCTTGATGGGACGCAGCCGAGCGGTCGCAGCCTTCTTCAATCCGCTCCTGATGGTAATCTACCCGGTGCCGAAGGCGGCACTGATGCCGATCATCATGCTGTGGCTGGGCGTCGGCGATATTACGAAGACGCTGGTGATCTTCCTCGGCGTCAGCTTGCCTGTGATCTATCATAGCTTCGAGGGTGCCAAGGCGGTCGAAGAGAAGATGCTGTGGTCGGGGGCGGCCATGGGGCTTTCGCCGGTGCAAAGGCTGGTGCGGATCGTGCTGCCGGCGGCGCTGCCGGAGATCCTGACCGGGTGCCGTACAGGACTCGTGCTCGCGCTGATCACGATGATCACCAGCGAGATGATCGCCCGCCAGTCCGGCGCAGGCAACATCCTCTTTAATGCGCTCGACATGGGGCAGTACGACACGGTCTTCGCGATGATCATCATCGTTGGCGCGATGGGAATTTGCCTGGATGCGATCTTCGAACGGGTCCGCGCGCGGCTGGTGCGCTGGTCCGAGCCTCAGTTCGACATGCCGCTGAGCTTCTCATGACATCGCGCCTTCTCTCGGTAAACGTCTTCCTCGGGCTCGCGCCGATCGTGCTGGTGATCGCGCTGTGGCAAGGCCTCGTATCATTCGGCTTCGCGCCTGCGGTCTTGCTGCCGCCGCCGGGATATGTCTTCAGCCGGCTGCTCCAGCAGCTTGTGACGTGGACGTTCCAGCAGGAGATCGCGGCGACCCTGATCCGGCTGTTTGCCGGTTTTGCGATCGCGGTCGTGCTCGGCGTGAGCATCGGCATCGCCGCTGCGGCCAATCCGGCGATCAACGCGGTGGTTCGACCGATCGTCCGGGTGTTGGCGCCGTTGCCCAAGGTCGCGCTCTATCCGGCACTTCTGCTGTTGCTCGGTTTCGGTCATGGGTCGAAGATCACGCTGGTGGCGGCGGACGCTCTCTTTCCCATTCTGCTGTCCACCTACTACGGCGCATCGACCGTCGAGCAGAAGCTGATCTGGTCGGCCATGGCGGCGGGAACGCCGCGCTATGAAATCCTGTTCAAGGTGGTGTTGCCGGCGGCAATGCCCTCGATCCTGACCGGTTGCCGGATCGGGCTTGTCATTTCCTGCATCGTGGTGTTTCTGGCCGAGATGATCACGTCGACGGACGGACTTGGCCATATGCTCGTCACGGCTGCGCGAACGTTTCAGGCGGTTGACATGTTCGTGCCGCTGATCACGATCTCGCTGCTCGGGTTGATCCTGAATGGCTTGTTGGGCGCCGTGCGATCGTATCTCTTGCGGGGATTTCCTGAAGCGTGATCTGACTGGACAAGAAACTAGAAGACCGGGAGTGAACCATGCTGGCTGACCGCATCGAGGCAAAATGGATCGACGCATTTTGCGAGATCTTTGAGCGCTGCGCCGTCAAGGCTGGCGATACCGCGGCGATCCTCTCGGAAACCCAATCGCGCGCGTTGAACGTGCATCTGGCGGAGCTCGCGCTGTTGCGGATAGGTGCGAGGCCGTTTCATGTTGTGATGCCGACGCCGCGTAACCGGAATATCGTGCCGGTTCGCTCGACAGGAGCGAGCGAGGCGATCCAAAGGCTTGGCCCGGTCATCACCGCCCTTCAGCAGGCCGGTTTTGTCGTGGACTGCACCATTGAGGGCCTGATGCACGCCGTGGAGACGCCCGAGATCCTGAAAGCCGGCGCGCGGATCCTGGTGATCTCCAACGAACATCCCGAGGCGCTGGAGCGCATGGTGCCGGATCCCGCGCTGGAGAAGCGTGTCCGCGCAGCCGCCAAGATGCTGCGTGGAACCAAGCGGATGCGGGTTACCTCGAAGGCGGGCACCGCGCTCGACGTGGATATGGTCGGTGCGTCTACGGTCGGCGTCTGGGGATGGACCGACAAGCCGGGCACGCTGGCGCACTGGCCGGGCGGCATCGTCGTCAGCTTCCCCAAGAGCGGGACGATCAACGGCACGCTCGTAATGGCGCCTGGTGACATCAACCTGACCTTCAAGCGCTACCTGACGTCGCCGGTGAAGATGACCTTGAAGGACGATTACGTCGTCGAGCTGGACGGCGAGGGCACGGATGCCGCGATGATGCGCGCCTATCTCGCCGCTTGGGGCGATCGCGAGGCCTATGCGGTCTCACATGTCGGTTTCGGCATGAACCCGGGCGCGCGCTACGAAGCGCTGTCAATGTACGACCAGCGTGACACCAACGGCACGGAGATCCGTGCTGTCTCCGGCAATTTCCTGTTCTCGACCGGCGCGAACGAATTCGCGGGCCGCTATACGGCGGGCCATTTTGATTTGCCGATGATGGGAACGACCATCGAGCTCGATGGCGTGGCGGTGGTGCGGGAAGGCGTGCTTCAGGACGTCTTTGGCTAGTTGCGATCGAGCACAGGCGGGCGAGCCAGGTCGAAGTGCCGGAGCAGGTCGACCATGGCCTGAAGCCGCTTTGCGCGATAGGCGTCGACGTCCATGCCTGAATAATCGAGGAAGCCTGCGCCAGTGCGCAGGCCGATCCGGCCCTCGTGCATATTGCGGGAAATGACGTCCGGCGCGCGATAGCGGTCGCTGCCAAGTGCGCCTTCGAGATATCGGCTGGCGTAGTACAAGATGTCGCCGCCACCCCAGTCGATGAACTCGAGCAGCCCGAGCACGGCGTAGCGGAAGCCGAAGCCGTAGCGGATCGCCTTGTCGATCTCCTCGGCGCTGGCAACACCTTCCTCGACCATGCGTGCGGCCTCGTTCATCGCCAGTGCCTGGATACGCGGGACGATGAACCCTGGCGTCGCCGCGCAGACCACCGGCACCTTGCCGATGCCTTCAAGCAGGGCCTTCACCTCGTCGATGATGGCGGGGTCGGTGGCTTTGCCGGGTGAAACCTCGACCAGCGGGATCAGATAGGCCGGGTTGAGCCAGTGCACGTTGAGGAAGCGGCGAGGGTTCACGATCACGTCGGAGAGATCGTCGACGAGAATTGTGGAGGTCGTCGATGCGATGATCGTATCGGGGCCGACTTGCTTTGAAGCCGCTTCCAGCACCTCGCGCTTGAGCTCGACGACTTCGGGAACGCCCTCGAAGACCATTCCGGCTCGGGCCAGTGTCGCACCGCTTTGGCTGGCCGGCACCACCGAGACCCGCGCGATGAGGGGATCAACATCTGCCTCGGTCAGCAGCCCCAGCTTCGACAGGCTCGCAAAGGTTGTCCTGACTTCGCCGAGCGCTTCCCCTTCCAGCTTCGCGAAGTCCTCTGCGGAACGCGCCTTGATGTCGATCATCGCGACCGTATGCCCGGCGTAGGCGAACGCGACGGCGATGCCGCGCCCCATGCGGCCGGCCCCGAGACAGGCAATGTTGGTGCGGCTGGTCATCGGTCAAAATCCCGTGCGAAGAAGCGTCTGCAGTTCGGCCTTGCCGAGATTGCCAAGCCCCAGCGTATCGAGCGTTCGGCCGCTCTTTGCAAAATCCTCACCGCAGATCGCGCCGCCGATGGCCAGAAATGCTTTGGCCAGCGGCGTCGCCACGCCCGCCAAGCCGGCGACGGAGACCAGTAGCGACAGACCAAGCCGCAGATCTTCGCGCATGTAACGGTGCTCGGTCAGCACGATCCGCTCGCGCCAGTCGCCGGAATCGGTCAGGCGGTCATGCGAGCCGCGGCCGTACATCCAGATCTCGCCTTCCTTGGCGTAGTGGTGAGCGAGCGGGTAGTGGGGCGCGCCATAGCCGAGCGCCTCGCGCACGGCGATCCGCTCGGCGTCGAGCGCGTCTGTCACCCGTCGGATTGCGGCCTGTGTGCCCTCCTTGTGGATGTCCCACTTTTCGAAATGCTCGATGGGGCCAGCATTCATCACGATCAGCGGCGGATGGATGATCGGGCCTGCATTCATCAGTGCGCCGGACAGCGCGTCTCCACAGGGCTCGATCACATCGGGGAAAGCGTGCCCAATCACCGCGAGCGCATGCGATTCCTGGTCGAGCGGGAACACGCCGACCGGCAGTCGCTTGGCGCGGATGGTGATCGCGACCTCGAACGGACCGTGCTTGCGGGTGAGCCATGGTAGTGTCCCGGTTTCGGCAAAACTCGCTTTCGCGTGGTTGCCAGCATCCCTCGCAGCCTGGGCAAAGATCATCGAGCCGAATGTCGCTGGCGGCAGAAATACGACTTGTCCATCCCGCAAATGCGGGGCGAGCAGTCGAGCAATGTCCGGCTGTGCGAAGGCAGGGGCGGGGCACAGGATCAGCTCTGTGCCGTTGACGGCTTCGGCGATGTCGGTCGTGACGAGCGCGAGCTTCACGTCGTGAGGGCCATTATGGTCCTTCACCAGGATGCGCGAGCCGGCGGCGCGATGTGCCGAAACCCGCTCCGCGTCGCGGCGCCAGAGTCGGACCTCATGTCCCGATAGCGCAAAATCGCCGGCGGCCGCGAAAGAGCCGTTTCCCCCTCCCAGAACTGCGATCTTCAAGATGTTTCTCCTTGCGCGCGTGACTGCGCATCAGCTTGCTTCAGCAGGAAATGCTGGACTTTGCCCAGGGCAGTGCGCGGCAGATCGGTGACGAAGACAATATCGCGCGGGACCTTAAATCGCGCGAGCTGCGCCTGTAGATGTGCCCTCAGCTCATCGGCTTCGGGCCGGCATCCGGAACGCGCGATAACATAGGCGATCGGCACCTCGTCCCAGCGCGGGTCCGGCCGGCCGATCACGGCGCATTCGCTGACATCGGGATGCTCGAGCAGGACGCGTTCGACCTCTGCCGGGTAGATATTCTCGCCGCCGGAAATGATCATGTTCTTCTTGCGGTCGCGAATCCAGAAATAGCCGTCAGCGTCGCACAGGCCGATATCGCCGGTGCGATACCAGCCGTCGCGTAAGGCGTCGCGCGTCGCGTCCGCATTGCCCCAATATTCGAAGAAGACGTTGGGCCCGCGCACCGCGATCTCGCCCGGCGTGCCCGCAGGCACCTCGTTGCCTAGTTGATCGATCACCTGCGCTTCGCAGCACAAGCCAGCAAGTCCAGTCGATCCCGCGCGCGAAAGATCGCCGCCAAGTCGGGTGTAGACAGCGATGGGGCAGGTTTCCGTGGAACCATAAACCTGAAGCACCGGAACATTGCGCGCCTCGAAGCGGTCGATCAGATGCGGCGGCACGATTGTCGATCCGGTCGCGACGGCCTTGAGCGACGAAAGATCGGTCGTGGCCCAGTCGGGATGCTCGCTGACAGCCTGGATGATGGCCGGCACCATCACCGTCAGTGTCGGCCGTTCCCGTTCGATGGCGGCAAGTGCCGTATCCGGCGCAAAGCGAGCATGGATCGTGACGGTCGCGCCAAGCTGGAGAGCAGGTGTGGTTTGGATGTTGAGGCCGCCGACATGGAAGAACGGCAACACCGTCAATACGTGATCGTCGGACGTCATATTGTGCATGTGCTGGCTCATGACGCCGTTCCAGAACAAAGCGTCCTGCCGCAGCACGGCGCCTTTGGGCCGTCCGGTCGTTCCTGACGTGTAGACGATGAGGAGGGGGCAGGAGAGATCGGTGTGTGGGTTCCGGCCGCTGCCTTCGCGGCGAGTCAGCAGGTTCTCGAATGCCGTGCCGTGCGGCGGCTCGAAGTCGAGGCCGACGACAGCGGTTCCCGGCACAGTCTGCGCCAGCTCGGGAAGAACTCCTTCAAACGCCTGCTCGAGCACCAGGACCTTGGCGCCAGCATCGGTAAGAATGAACAGCTGCTCGGCGACGGCCAGCCGCCAGTTCAGCGGCACCAGCATCGCGCCGAGCCGCGCGCAGGCATAGAGCAGAACGAGGTAGTCCGGCCGGTTCACGCTCAGGATCGCGACGCGGTCGCCCCGACCGACTCCGAGCTCCCGCTTCAATGCTGTGGCGGTCTGCTCGATACGGGCGGCAAACGCCGCGTAGCTCAACCGTGTTCCTTCGAAGGCAATGGCCGTCTTGTCTGGCGCAAACGCCGCGTTGCGATCGATCAGACTACAGAGGTCCACCGTCAGTCATCCGTCTCGCCGGCCTCGTACAGCGCCTCGCGACCGATGCGGTCGAGGCAAAGCTCGGCGGTCCAGGGCAGCATCAGCGAGCCGCAGCGGCTGTCGCGATAGATCCGTTCCAGCGGCAGCGAACGGAGCATGGCTTGGCCGCCGCAAGTGCGGATCGCGAGAGCCGCGAGCTCATTGGCGCCCTCCATCACCGAATACTGCGCAGCGTAGGCGCGCAGCACCTGTTCCTTGCTTGGATTGGCGCGGGCCTCGGTGACGGCTTGGAACCAGACCGCCTTGATCTGCTCAAGCTTGATCTGCATCTGCGCCACCGCGATCTGCTTGGTCGGGTACATCCGGCGCTTGACCGGCGGCATGCCCGGCACCTCGCCGCGAAGATAGCGCACGGTGAAATCATAGGCGGCTTGCGCCAGCCCCATATAGGTGGGCGACAGCGTCAGGAACATGTGTGGCCAGCGCATCGCTGCCTGGAAGTAGACGCCGCGCGGCATCAGCGCAGAATCCGCCGGCACGAACACGTCCTTGAACAGCAGCGTCCGCGAGACCGTCCCGCGCATGCCGAGCGGATCCCAGTCGCCGACGACCGAGACGCCCTGCGACTTGGCAGAGATGGCGAGATAAAGGGTATTGCGGCGTGAGGCTTTCTCACCTTCCTCGATCTCGGTACAGAGCACGCCGTAATAGTCGGCGTGACCGGAAAGCGATGCAAAGATTTTTTTCCCGTTGACGATCCAGCCGCCTTCCACGGGCTTTGCCTCCGTGCCGAAGGCGACGCCGCCTGCGGCCGCAGCGCCGCCCTCGGAGAACGGTTGCGAATAGATCGCGCCGTCCTCGACGATGCGCTTGTAATGAACCGCGCGCCGCCGTTCGTGCTCGGCGCGGGTCTCAGCGTCCATGTCGAGATCGTCGGCAAGCGGACCTGACCACAGGGTCGAGCAGACGTGCATGTTCCAGGTGAGGGCAGTCGCGCCGCAATAGCGGCCGATTTCGGCTGCCGCCAGTGCGTAAGTCTGATAGTTCGCGCCGAGCCCGCCATGCTTCTTGGGAACCGCGATGCCGAGCAGGCCGACGCGATGCAGGTCGCGATAATTCTCGGTCGGGAAGATGGCCTCGCGATCGTAAGTCGCGGCGCGACCTGCGAACACGCTCTGGCCGATCTCGCGGGCGCGCGCGATGATGCCGGCCTGCTCGTCGCTCAGGCGGAATGCGACGGGATCGAAGATCGGAGCATCGAGCGCGACCTTGTCGGTTGCGCCGATGTTCTTGCTGACTTGCATGATCATTGCGCAGTCACCCTACATTTGCGAGGGAGTTCAGGAACCGGCCGACGGCCTCATCGAAGGCATCGGGGCGCTCTAGGTTGGCGAGATGGCCGACGCCGGGTAGCTCGACATATTCGGCCGAGGGAATGAATGTTGCTGTCTTCGCCATCATAGGCGCAGGCGCATTGTTGTCCTTGGAGCCGGACAGCAACAGCGTCGGGATGGTAATGTCCTTGAGTGAGCTGCGCTGATCGAAGCCGATCAAGGCCAGCATCACGGCGCGATAACTTGCCTCGGGTACGCTGCCCATGCACTCGCGCGCAAGCTCCATTCCCTTCGGATCAGGATCGTCGCCGACAAGCTCCTTCACCAGGGAGGGAGCCAGCGACTTCATCGTCTCGCCGCGATCGAGCGGCCCAAGCCGCGCCGCGATGAACGATTTCTGCCAGTCGCCGTCGGCCTTGCCGAAGGCCGGGCTGGTCTGCGCAAGGACGACCGCACGCGCCAGCTTCGGTGATTGCGTCAGCCATTTCTGGACGATCATGCCGCCGATTGAATGGCCGACGAGAACTGGCCCGGTCGCCCCAAGCTGCTCGATGAATTGCTGAAGCGCATCGGCCAGGGCCGCGATGCTGACGTTGGCGAGCGGCGCCGATCCGCCGTAGCCCGGCATGTCCCATGCAATCGCGCGGAATTGGGTGCCGAATCTGGCAAGCTGCTGTCGCCAGGCCCGTGCCGCGCCGCCAATGCCATGCAGGAAAATAAGGGGCGTCGCGTCCGGATCGCCCGCGGCTTCATAGGCGAAGCGGCCGTCTTTTGTTATCATTGGCGCAGGCTGCGACACGCGACATCCTTTTGCTTGGCCCGGCGATGCTAACAGGCCTGTGGGGGATGGGAAGCGATAATTTTATACTTAAAGCAATTTTCGGGCCGGCCTCTCGCGCGATAGCATTCGCGGCGTTGATCGGCACTTTCGTTGCAAAAACTTGAAGGTTAAAATATATCGAGGGAACGATCAGCAGATCCCAGGGAGCCAACGCATGTCCGGATTGCCGCACTCGCCGCACGCGCTGGTGACCGGTGGCGGTCGCGGCATCGGTCGCGCGATCGCGGCCTCTCTTGTCGGGGCAGGTGCGACCGTAACGGTGCTCGGCCGGAACGTCGCCGTTCTCGAAGAGGCGGTCGGGGCAGGCGCCGCGCACTTTGTGGCCGTTGCCGATGTCTCGGACGAGGCGTCGTTGAAAGCCGCCATCGCGCAAGCGAGCGCGCGACAGCCGATCGATATCCTGGTCGCCAACGCGGGCAGCGCTGAATCCGCGCCGTTTGCGAAATCCGACAGTGCAATGTTCGCGCGTATGATGGACGTCAACTTCATGGGCGTGGTCCATGCCATCAGCGCCGTTCTGCCGGGGATGAAGGATCGCCCCTATGGTCGCATTGTCGCAATTGCATCGACGGCCGGGCTCAAGGGCTATGCTTATGTCAGCGCCTACACGGCTGCCAAGCACGCCGTGGTTGGTCTCGTCCGTTCGCTTGCGCTGGAGATAGCCGGAAGCAACGTGACCGTGAACGCGGTCTGTCCTGGTTTCACCGATACCGATCTCGTCGCCGGCAGCATCGAGAACATCATGAAGAAGACCGGCAGGAGCCGCGACCAGGCGATCGCCGAGCTCGCGAAGCACAATCCGCAGGGACGGCTGATCACGCCTCAAGAGGTGGCAGACGCCGTGCTTTGGCTGTGCGGCGAGGGCGCTGGCGCGATCACAGGACAGGCGATCGCGGTTGCGGGCGGTGAGATCTAACGTGCATGGCGCAGGTGCGTAACAAGGAGCTTAAGGAGATCGCATGAGCAGACCAGCCAATCCTGTGACGGTGCCGCTCGCGGACTATTCGCCGCAGCACTTTCTGCTAGCTGTTGTCGACGGTGTTGCCAACGTGACGCTCAATCGTCCCGAGCGGAAGAATCCGCTGACCTTCGAAAGCTATCGGGAACTGACGGATTTCTTCCGCGCTTGCGCTTTCGACGATGCGGTGAAGGCGATCGTCGTCACCGGCGCCGGGGGTAATTTCTCGTCCGGCGGCGACGTGTTCGAGATCATCGGCCCGCTCGTGAAGATGGACACCAAGGGGCTGACGGCTTTCACGCGGATGACGGGTGACCTCGTCAAGGCAATGCGGGCCTGCCCGCAGCCGATCGTGGCCGCGGTTGAGGGCATCTGCGCCGGCGCCGGCGCGATCATCGCGATGGCATCGGACATGCGGCTCGCAGCGAGCGGCGCCAAGGTCGCGTTCCTGTTCAACAAGGTTGGTCTTGGTGGCTGCGACATGGGCGCCTGCGCGATCCTGCCGCGGATCATCGGACAGTCCCGCGCCTCCGAGCTCCTGTTTACCGGCCGGTTCATGACCGCGGAAGAGGGCGAGCGCTGGGGCTTCTTCAGCCGCATCGTCACGCCTGAGCAGGTGCTGCCCCAGGCACAATTGCTGGCCAAGCAGGTCGCGGAAGGACCGACCTTCGGCAACACCATGACCAAGCGGATGCTGGCGATGGAATGGGCGATGTCGGTGGAAGAGGCAATCGAGGCGGAAGCCGTTGCCCAGGCCCTGTGCATGACGACCGCCGATTTCGAACGGGCCTTTGAAGCGTTCGCCAACAAGGTCAAGCCGGTCTTCAGGGGGGATTGAGCCGGCGAGCCTTTCCTGCGGGAGGCCAACAACGGGGACTTGCGCGGAATTATTTTAGGGTTAAAATAATTTCCGCCGGGTCATTTGGCGAGGCTTCCATGAAAGTCGCGATCATCGGTGGCGGACCTGCGGGTCTCTACGCAGCCATTCTGCTCAAGAAGCAGCGGCCGAGCGCTGACATCGCCGTATACGAGCGCAACCTGGCCGACGACACGTTCGGCTTCGGCGTGGTGTTCTCCGACGCCACGCTGGACAATTTTGAGAAGCATGATCTTCCGAGTTACCGCCGCATCACCCAGGAGTTCGCTTACTGGGACGATATCGCCGTACACTTTCGCGGCACGGTGCATCGGGTCGGCGGCAACGGCTTTTGCGGCTGCTCGCGGCAGAAACTGCTCCTGATCCTCCAGGAGCGGGCGCGGGAGCTCGGCGTCGTCCTGCATTTCGAGGTGGACATCGACGACGAGTCCCGTTTCGCCGAGGCCGATCTCGTTCTGCTCGCCGACGGCATCAACAGCCGCTTCCGCGAAAAATATGTCGAGCACTTCCAGCCGGAGGTGGACCTCCGCTCCAACAAGTTCGCCTGGATGGGATCGACCAGGCCACTCGATGCCTTCACATTCATCTTTCAGGAGACTGAGTGGGGTCCGTTCATTGCCCACGCCTATCAGTATGAAGCCGGGCACTCGACCTGGATTTTCGAGACCGATCCGGAGACGTTCGAGCGGGCAGGGCTGACAGGGCTGAACGAGACCCAGTCCGCGGCGCGGATGGCAGAGATTTTTGGCTGGTTCCTCGACGGGCACAAGCTGCTCACCAACCGTTCGATGTGGCGCAACTTCCCGATGGTCCGCAGCAAGCGTTGGGTCAAGGACAACATGGTGCTGCTCGGAGACGCCAAGGCGAGCGCACATTTCTCGATCGGCTCCGGCACCAAGCTCGCGATGGAAGACGCGATCGCACTGGCCGATGCAATGGAGAAGGCGCCCAGCATCAAGGCAGCGCTGGAAGTCTATGAGCACGGCCGCCGCGAGGAGGTCGAGAAGACCCAGCACGCCGCCGACGTTTCGCTGGTCTGGTTCGAGCACGTCGACCGCTTCTGGGATTTCGATCCCGTGCAATTCGCCTTCGGCGTGATGACGAGGTCGAAGGCGATCACCTATGACAACCTCAAGCTCCGCGCTCCGGATTTTGTGGCTGAGGTCGAGAAGTCGTTTGCCAGGCAGGTTCGCGACAGCGGCTTCGACGTCGACACGGAAAAGCCGATCGTGCCGCTGTTCCAGCCATTCCGCCTGCGCGAGATGGAGATCGCCAACCGGGCCGTGGTGTCGCCGATGTGCATGTATTCGGCGAAGGAGGGAGTACCGACCGATTTCCACCTGGTACATTACGGCTCGCGGGCGATCGGTGGTGCCGGCCTGATCTTCACCGAGATGACCTGCGTTAGCCGAGACGCCCGGATCACGCCTGGTTGCGCCGGCCTGTGGAACGACGAGCAGGAGGCGGCGTGGCGGCGCATCGTGGATTTCGTCCACGGCAATTCGGCCACAAGAATCTGCCTGCAGCTGGGCCACGCCGGCCGCAAGGGCGCCACCAAGCTGATGTGGGACGGCATGGACCGTCCCCTGGACGAGGGCGGCTGGGAGGTGTTCTCGGCATCGCCGCTGCCTTATTTTCCGGACAGCCAGGTCCCGCACGAGCTCGACCGTGCCGGCATGAACGCGGTGAGGGACGCCTTCGTCGCAGCTGCCGAGCGCGGCGAGCGCTGTGGCTTCGACATGCTCGAATTGCACTGCGCCCATGGCTATCTGCTCGCGAGCTTCATCTCCCCGCTGACGAACGCCCGCACGGACGACTATAGCGGCTCACTCGAAAACCGCCTGCGCTTTCCGCTCGAAATCTTCGAAGCGCTGCGGGCGGTGTGGCCGTCGCACAAGCCGATGTCGGTGCGTATTTCCGCGACCGACTGGGCGGACGGCGGCATCACCGGCGACGATGCGGTTGCGATTGCGCGCGCCTTTGCCGAGGCTGGCGTCGATCTCGTCGACGTCTCGACCGGGCAGACCGTGCGTGATGCGCAGCCGGTCTACGGCCGCATGTTCCAGACGCCGTTTTCCGACCAGGTCCGTAACGAGGCGCGTGTCGCCACCATGTGCGTCGGCAACATCACGACCGCGGACCAGGCCAACACCATTTTGGCGGCCGGCCGGGCGGATCTCGTCGCGCTTGGCCGGCCGCATCTGGTGGATCCCTTCTTTACCATGAGGGCGGCGGCCTGGTACGGGGCAAACGATGCGTTCTGTCCGCCGCAATACCTCCCCGGAAAAGATCAGATTTTCCGCAACAGCGTGCGCGACAGGCAGGATCTCGAGGAGCTGAGAATTAAGGCTAAGCCCAAGACCCGGGCCGAGCTCAAGGCGGAGGCGACAAAGCCGCTTGCGGCGGAGTGATCGCCCGTGCGACGTTAACCCCGTTGCCTAGGTATTGAGTGGAGTAAGGGCGATGAAGGCGATTATCGTCGGTGGCGGTATCGGTGGTCTCACTACGGCATTGATGCTGCGCTCGCGCGGCCTGGACTGCGAGATCTTCGAGCAGGCCGATACAATCCGCGAGCTCGGCGTCGGCATCAACACGTTGCCGCATGCGATGCGCGAACTCGCCGGCCTCGGCCTGCTTCAGAAACTCGACGACGTCGCGATCCGCACCGACCAGCTCTATTACCTCAATCGCCACGGTCAGGAGGTCTGGCGCGAAGCCCGCGGCATCGACGCCGGCCACGATGTGCCGCAATTCTCGATCCACCGGGGCCGGCTTCAGGGCGTCATCCATCGCGCTGTCGAGGAGCGGCTCGGCCCCGCAGCAATCCACACCGGCTGCCGGCTCGGCGCTTTCACGCAGGACGAGGGCGGTGTCACCGCCTATTTCTTCGATCGCACGGGTGTGCACATCCACACTGCGCGCGGCGATATCCTGATCGGTGCTGACGGCATCCATTCACGCGTTCGCGACACGCTGTTCCCGAACGAGGGACCGCCGTGCTGGAACGGCCTGATGCTGTGGCGCGGTGCGCGCGATTGGCCGCTGTTCCTCACCGGCAAGTCGATGATCGTGGCCGGTGGCCTCAATGCCAAGGTGGTGATCTATCCGATCGCGGAAGGATCGAGCCCCGCGAGCCGCCTCACCAACTGGGCAGTGCTGGTGAAGGTCGGCGAGGGCAATGCCCCGCCGCCGCGGAAAGAGGATTGGTCGCGGCCCGGCCGGCGCGAGGAACTGATGCCGCACGTCGCACGCTTCTCCGTGCCCTATATCGACGTGAGGAGCCTGATCTCGGCAACACCCGAATTCTACGAATATCCGACCTGCGACCGCGATCCCTTGCCCTACTGGTCGTCCGGGCGCGTCACGCTGCTCGGCGATGCCGCGCATCCGATGTATCCGGTAGGCTCGAACGGCGCATCTCAGGCCATCCTCGACGCGCGCTGCATTGCCGATGCGCTGGTGCGCGCCGAGCATCCCCGCCAGGCGCTGCTCGAATACGAGAAGAAGCGCCTGCCCATGACCGCTGACATCGTCCGCTCCAACCGGCGCGGTGGCCCCGAAGGCGTCATCGACGCGGTCGAGCAGCTTGCGCCCGATGGCTTCGACAATGTCGACAACGTGCTGAGCTATTCCCAGCGCGAAGCGATCGTGCGCGGCTATGCCACCAAGGCCGGCTTCGCCGCAGTGCCGGGACTTGCGGCGGTGCGGGCTTAAAGCTAGCCGCCGGGTGGCGGCGGCAGGAAGTGGATGTTGAACTCGGCTGCCATCGCCACCACGTCCTCGGGCTTCTGCTCCTTCATGTTGTGAAGGCCCCAGAACAGGTCGAACAGTTTTTTGGTCGGCGACACCCAGAACAGCACTTTTGCGGTCTGCTCCGACTTGTTGAAGATTCCGTGCGGCACGCCCATGCCGAGGCGGATCAGATCGCCCGCGGTCGCCTGCGACTCCGAATTGCCGAGCACGAAGTCGAGCTTGCCTTCGAGCATGTAGAGATACTCATCCTGATCTGGATGGATGTGCGGCGGCACGAACGTGCCCGGCGGCAATGTCGCGTGCCAGGAGAAGCTGTGCTCGGTATTGCTCTTCGGCACATAGGTCTGGCCGAGGATGTTCCAGGAAATGCCCTGGATTCCTTCATTGGCCCGCGTGATGCCGGTGATTTCGCTCTTCATTGCAGTCCTCCCGTAACGCGATGCGGCCTAGTTCGCCGCCTTGCAGTCCTTGGCATACCGGTCGCCATAATTCTCGAAGACCTTCTGAACGATCTCGGTCTGGAACTTGCCGTCCGCACGCTTGGCGACCTTGGTCAGGTAAAAATCCTGGATCGGATAACCGTTGGTGTTGAACTTGAAGGCGCCGCGCAGCGAGGTGAAGTCGGCCTTCTTCAGCGCAGCCCCGACTGCATCCTTGTTCGAGAGATCGCCTTTCACGGCCTTGACCGCGCTGTCGATCAGCATCGCGGCGTCATAGGCCTGGAAAGCGTAGGTGCCAGGCACGACGTTATAGGCGGCCTCATAGGCAGCGACGAATTTCTTGTTCTGGGGATTGTCGAGATTGGGCGCCCAGTTCGCGCCGCCGAACATGCCGACGGCCGCATCCTGCTGCGCCGGTAGCGTCGATTCATCCACCGTGAAAGCCGAGAGCACCGGAATTGTGTCGGCAAGGCCGGCTTGCCGGTATTGCTTGACGAGATTGACGCCGAGGCCACCCGGCATGAACGTGAACAGTGCATCGGGCTTCTGCGACGAGATCTTGGAAAGCTCCGGCTGGAAGTCCAACGTGTTCAGCGGCATGTAGGATTCCTCGACGATCTCGCCCTTGTAGTCGAGCTTGAAACCCGCCACCGAATCCTTGCCGGCCTGATAGTTCGGCACCATCAGGTACATGCGCTTGTAGCCACGATCCTGCGCGACCTTGCCGAGGATCTCATGGACCTGGTCGTTCTGATAGGACGTCACATAGAAGAACGGGTTGCAGTCCTTGCCGGCGAACGTCGACGGGCCCGCGTTGGGGCTGATCAGGAACGTCTTGGACTCCGTCACGGGGCGGTGGATCGCCTGGAGGATGTTGGAGAAGATCGGGCCGACCACAAAGTCGACCTTGTCGCGCTCCAGGAGGCCTTTGACCTTCGTGACCGCTGCGTCCGGCTTCAATTCGTCGTCGGCGACGATCACCTCGACATCGCGCCCGCCCATCTTGCCGCCGAGGTCCTTCACTGCGAGCGCAAAGCCGTCGCGGACCTGCTGGCCGAGCGCGGCTGCGGGGCCCGACAGGGTCACGACCACTCCCAGCTTGATCTTCTCCTGGGCGAGGGAAGGGCTCACCGCGGTGCCGAGCACCACGGCGGCTGCGGCCAAGGTCATTTGCGTCTTCATGATGTGTCCCCCGTGACGATCGGGCTTGCGCCGCAAGCCGCGTACTCCAATCCAAGCTTATGCTGATGATGGCGGCCGCGGCAAGCAAGCTCAAGCACGCGCGAGGCGTCGCCATCCTGCGGGCAGAGGCGCATGCAAGCGGCGCGCCAATTATTTGAAGCCTAAAGAAACTCTGGTGCGGTCGATTGTTGCAGCTTTTGGCTTGCGGCCGGGGCCGATTTATTTGAAGCTCAAAACGTTGGGGAATCCGAGCCGGCGCCAATGCCGGCCGTGAGTGATTGCATCGAGATGCTCGATTCCGAGACCAAGGCCGTCGAGACGCCGGAGGACCATGCCGAAGAGCTTCGGCTGTGGTTGCGTCTGCTCACCTGCACGACCCTGATCGAGGGCGAAGTCCGCGGCCGCCTGCGGCAGCGCTTCGACGTCACGCTGCCCCGGTTCGACCTGATGGCGCAGCTCGACAAGGCGCCCGACGGCATGACGCTGTCGGACGTCTCCAAGCGCATGATGGTGTCCAACGGCAACGTCACCGGCCTCGTCGAGCGTCTCGTGGAGTCGGGTCATCTCGACCGCCGTACCTCGGAGACGGACCGCCGCGTCCAGGTGATCCGCCTCACGAAGCTGGGCCGCGCCGAGTTCCGCAGGATGGCTGCGGAGCACGAGACCTGGATTGCCGATCTGTTCGCCGACCTGACCCCGAAGGATGTCCGCGAATTGATGCGCCTTCTCGCCAAGACCAAGGCGTCGGCGCAGAAATCGGCCAGTCGCCGCCGGCCGTAGATCCGCCAGCGGGACACGCCGGCCAGTCCCACCTTGCCGCAGGAAAATGCATGGGATGCCCAAAATCCGCTATTGCGCCAAATTGTTTTAAGCCTAAAATGTTTCCCAGATAGTGCTGCCGGGTGCTTTCCATGCTGAAAGGAGCGTGCGATGGCCAACGCCGCGAAGGTTCAAGTGTCGGGCTCGCATGACGGCAACGCCGCGACGGCCCACGTCGATACATTCGCGCGGCAGCATCTGCCGCCGCGCGAGCTCTGGCCCGAATTCACTTTCACCCGGCCGGAGCTGCACTATCCGCCGCGATTGAATTGCGTCGGCTATTTTCTCGACCGCTGGGTCGAGCAGGGCCACGGCGACGCGCCCTGCGTCATCAGCCCCGCCGTCAGCTACAGCTATCGCGAGCTGCAAGCGCTCGTGAACCGCATCGCTAACGTGCTCGTTCGCAAGCTTGGCCTCGTCACCGGCGCACGCGTGCTGCTGCGCTCTGCCAACAATCCGATGATGGTCGCGACCTATCTGGCGGTAATCAAGGCCGGCGGCATCGTGGTGGCGACCATGCCTCTGCTGCGCGCTAAGGAGCTGGCTTATCCGATCCAGAAGGCGCAGATCACGCTCGCGCTCTGCGATGGGAAGCTCTCGGAGGAGATGCAGAAAGCGAAAGCGGCGGCACCCGATCTCAAGCACGTGGTCTATTGGGGCAATGGCGCGGGCGACTCGCTCGAGGCGCTGATTGCGGATGCGAGCCCGGAGTTCAAGGCGGTCGATACCGCCTCCGATGACGTCTGCCTGATCGCCTTCACGTCGGGCACGACGGGTGACCCCAAGGGCACCATGCACTTCCACCGGGATATGCTGGCGGTCTGCGACGGCTATGCGCACAATATCTTGCGGGCGGAGCAGAAGGATCGCTTCGTCGGTTCGGCGCCGCTCGCCTTCACTTTTGGATTCGGCGGCGTGCTGTTTCCGATGCATATCGGCGCGTCTTTCGTCGTGCTGGAGAAGACGACACCGGACGACATGCTGTCGGCGATCGAGCAGTACAAGACGACGGTCTGCTTTACCGCGCCGACGGCCTACCGCGCGATGATCGGCAAACTTGCCGGCCGCGACATCTCCTCACTGCGCAAATGCGTCTCAGCTGGCGAGACGTTGCCCAAGCCCACATTCGACGCCTGGCTCAAGGCCACCGGCATCAAGCTGATGGACGGCATCGGCTCGACCGAGCTGCTGCACATCTTCATCAGCGCGACCGAAGACGAGATTCGTCCCGGAGCGACGGGCAAGCCCGTACCGGGCTATGAGGCAAAGATCGTCGATGACGACGGCAATGACCTGCCGCCGGGCACGATGGGGCGGCTCGCCGTGCGCGGGCCGACCGGCTGCCGCTATCTCGCCGACGAGCGGCAGCGCAAATACGTCCAGAACGGCTGGAACATCACCGGCGATACCTATCTGATGGATAGCGACGGCTACTTCTGGTACCAGTCACGCTCCGATGACATGATCGTCTCGGCCGGGTACAATATCGCGGGTACGGATGTGGAGGCGGCGCTGCTCACGCATCCATCCGTGGCCGAGTGCGGCGTCGTCGGTGCGCCGGACGAGGCGCGTGGCATGATCGTGAAGGCTTATGTCATCGTCGCACCCGGTGTGACGCCGGACGCTCAGCTCGCAGCCGAGTTGCAGGAGCATGTCAAACGCGAGATTGCGCCGTACAAATATCCGCGCGCGATCGAGTTCGTGACGCAGCTGCCGAAGACCGAGACCGGCAAGTTGAAGCGATTTGCCCTGCGGCAATTGGCGCAGGCGGCAGCGACGTCCTCTGGCGTCGCGGCGGAGTGAGAGAAGGATGGAGAATTGTCCGTGACGACGCCGAAAGGCCCGCACCTTGCGGTGCTGCCAACAGCAGCCGAGGGCGAAACCGGTTCCAGGGTGCAGGTGCTCCAGCCGTCTGGTTGGCCGGTGCCGAAAGGCTATGCCAACGGCATGGCCGCCGAGGGACGTATCGTCGTCACCGGCGGCGTGATCGGCTGGGATGCCGAGGAGCGTCTTGCTGACGGCTTTGTCGCGCAGGTGCGGCAGACCCTAAGCAATATCGCCGAGATTCTCGCGGAGGCCGGCGCGCGGCCCGAGCATCTCGTGCGCCTGACCTGGTATGTCGTCGATATGGACGAGTACCTGGCGAACCTGAAGGAGCTCGGCAAGGTCTACCGTGCCATCTTCGGTGTGCACTATCCCGCGATGGCGCTGGTGCAGGTCGTCCGCCTCGTCGAGAAGGCGGCGCGAGTCGAGATCGAAGCCACCGCCGTCATTCCCCGCTGAGCCGTTTTGGGCCTCAGGTCGCCTCAGCTGGCCTTGGCGAGATCGTCGTCCTCGGGCGAGTTGAGATAGACCCCGGTCATGGTGTCGACCCAGCACAGATGGTCGTGCACCTTCTTGACGCCTTCGATGTTCTCCGCCGCGACGACGGTGGCCTGCCGTGCACGTTCCTCGGTGATGACGCCGCTGAGATGAACGATGCCGTCGCGAACGATGACATTCAGCCCGAACGGGCACCAGTCGTTCTTCTCCATGGTGTCGATGATGCGGCTGCGAATGTGATCGTCATCGGCCGTCGGATCCGGCACCTCGCCGGCGAGGCCCGCGACGGCCTGCAACAGGTTAGCGCGGGAGACGATGCCGACGACCTTGTCGCCGCGCACCACCGGCAGGCGCTTCACGTTGTTCCGCTCCATGAGATCGACGATCTCTGCAAGCGCCGTATCCTCGGTGATGGTCACGGGCGAGACAGTCATCACTTCCGCGACCTTGCGACCATGTTCGTGCACGAAGTCGCTGGCGGATGTACCGGGGCCGAGAATGAACCGCAGCCAGCGGCCGCGCTTGCGCCCGGTGCCGATTTCGCTGCGGCGGATGAAGTCGCCTTCCGAGACCACGCCGACCAGCTTGCCGGCATCGTCGACCACCGTGAGGCCGCTGATATGCCGGTTCAGCATGATGTTTGCGGCTTCGACGATGCTGGTGTCGGGGGTCACCGAGATAACCGACCGGGTCATGATCTGGTGGGCGCGCATGGTGGGCTCCGCAAGTTCACACTGATATCGATGTGTGGAGCTTAGATCACCGGCAGGAAGGTGATTTGACCCAGGTCAAGCCGGGTTGGCCCGCACCTAATCCTCGGGCTCTGCATTCGGCGCGAGGTCGGAGGAACGGAACGGCTTGGCCTTGGCCAGTTTCCGGTAGGCTTCCGAGGCGGTCCGCAACAGCTTCTTTTCCCGCTTGCGGTTGAGGAAGCGAATGCCCGCTCCGGGAACGGCCTCGTTCAATGACGCTGCCAGCGTTTGCCCGCGCGCATCGTCGTTCAATTGTCCGAGGGATTTCTGCGCCTTGCGCAATTGCTTGAGGATCGACTTCTGCTTCGTCAGCGATTCGTCGGCGAACAGGTCCTGAAGCGACTCGACCGAATAGGTCATCCGCTTGTTGAGAAGCCGTAGCTTGTGTCGTTTCTCGACGTCGAGCTTGTTGAGCTTCCGGGCCTTCTTGAGCAGTGTCTTTTCCCACTCTGTCAGCCGCGCCGTCGCGTGGTCGGCGAGCGAGCAGCGGCGCAGCCTGATGGCTTCCTTGGTGCGCCTGGTCGACCAGGGACCGCTCTCGATCCAGCTGGAGGTCTGCTCGACCAGGCGGCGATAGCGCGCGGATTGCAGGGCGCGCGTCAGCAGGCGATGGCTCTCGGCGCGCTTCTCGTCCCAGTGCTGAAGCTCCGCGATCACGTCAAGCTCGCCGCCGCTGTCGGCGATGACGCGGTCGATCGCGACGTCGAGGTCCCTGACCATGCCGAGCTGGCTGTTCAGCCATTTCAGCTCGGTCCAGACCTGCGGCCGCAGCCCGTCATCGACCATCGGCGAGAAGAAGCGGATGGCGGTGCGCAGATGCGTCAGTGCGATCCGGATCTGATGCAGCGCCTCGGGATCACCGCGGCATGTGCCGTCATGCTAGGTGAGGACGGCATCGAGATGACGGCGGGCAATGATCCGGAATGCGGTGTCGCAGGCCATGCCGGGGCTGAGGCGGCCGGGCAGGGCACTCCGCCGCGCCGCAGGCTTGGCGCGCGCGGTCGCCGTCGAACTCGTGGTGGGTCGCGCCATCCTTGCCCGCGCCAATCAGATTGCCTTACTTGCCCTCAGCGATCGCGTCCCGGCAGCGCTGGAGCGTCTGCTCTGGTGTCCCGGATGCATCGATGGTCGCCCAACCGACATGGCCGATATTATAGTGCTCTTGCTGCGCGGCAACCTCTTGCGTGGCGTCGGATGCGTCTCCCCGGCGGCTTCCGATTCGCGCCTGCCGGGTCGCGAGATCCGCGACGAGGAAAAGTCCGCTGAGTGGCACGCCGCACGCGCGAGCCAGGGCGGCCAGGTCGTCCCGTTCGGACTCGCGTGCAAAGACCGCGTCGACGATTGCCGAATGGCCTTGGGCCAGCACCCGCCGGGCGCGCTGCACGAGCATGTCGTACACCTGTGCCGTGACCTCGGGGCGGTACGTGGACGACGGCAGCCGGTCGGTGTGTGCCACCTGAAACAACTGCTTGCGAATGATGTCGCTGCGCAGCACGACGGCGCCCGGTTGCGGCAGCACAGTGGCCGCCAGCGCGCGGGCGAGCACGGATTTTCCGGTGCCCGACAGTCCGCCGACCGCGATCAGGCGGGGAGCGGGGGGATGGATCAACACCCGGGCGAGGTCGAAATAGCGGCGTGCCTCGTCGAGAACCGCAGGGCCGTCGGCATCGGGCCGCTCCAGCCGCGCCAGCGCCACCTGCGCACGGATCGCCGCGCGAATGGACATGAACAGTGGCAGCGCCGCCAGGGCGTCGAGCGTCTCGTCGGGCGCCGACGTCAGATACTGGTTCAGGACGGCATTGGCCGCGACCGACTGGTCGTGGCGCAGCAGGTCCATCAGCGTGAACGCAAGATCGTAGAGCACGTCCACGGTCGCCATCTGCGCGTCGAATTCGATCGCATCGAACAGGACGGGCTGCCGGTCGACCAGAACGATGTTGGCAAGATGCAGATCGCCGTGGCAGCGGCGCACGAAGCCTTTGCGGGCGCGCTCCACGAGTGTCGCACGGACGCGCAGGAATGTCTGGTGTGAGGCTTCGCCAAGCTGATCGACCTCTGCCGCTTCGAAATGGCCACCGACGCGCAGGCCATTGGTGTTGCCATCGATCAAAGCGGGAACGGACGTTATCCACGCAGCGCCATCCGCGACCATCGCTCTCGCATGCGACGCTGCGATTGCATCTGCGACGGCCTGGGCCAGCTCCACGTCCATCGGGCCGGCCTTTGCCAGATGGTCCAGCGTTTGGTCTTCGTCGAAGCGGGACATGTCGACTGCATACTCGACCGGCCGGCCGCGGCCGTCGATCTTGATCGATCCATCCGGCTCTTCCGTGATCGCCACGACGCGGTGATAGATCTGCGGCGCGAGCGGTCGGTTGATCCTGATCTCCTCCTCGCAGGCCGCCTTGCGCCTTTCGAGGGTCGAATAGTCGAGGAATGGAAACTTGACGGCCCGCTTGATCTTCAGCGCGTGACTCCCGTCGAGAAGCACCGACGCCGCGTGCGTGTCGATCCGCTTCGCGCCGGGACGCACGCTCAGAGCTTGGAAGACCCGTTCCTGGGTGGCAGAATCGTCCGTCATCTCTGCGAGCATATCCAGATGCTTCGGCGGTGAGGCAACAGGCTAACCCTTAGGGGCGGATCGGGGCGAGTCCTTGACTTCCGTCAAGGTCTGTCGTCGGCTGACTGCGTGATGTTTTCCCGCCTTGAGCAGGATCAAGCGTTCTGACAAAAGGCGGCCTATCCTGACCGGCAAGGAGAATTCCGATGCCCATCAAGGACGTCTTTCTGCCGCTTGTCGGCCAGCCGCGCGGACCGGCCCTCGTGGCGATCGAGAAATGCGTGGCTGTCGCCGCCGACCTCGGCGCCAGGATCACCGCGCTCGCGCTGGAAGACGAGATTTTCGTTCGTCCGGCGGTCGTGCTCCCGACTGATCTGGAATCCGCCGCGGCTGCGGGCGCGCGCGACGTGGGCGACATGCAGCAACTCCTCAACGCCTTCACCCTCGCGGCGTCCCGCGCCAACATTCGGGCCCAAAGCCGTTCGGGCAAGGTGCCGGCGGACCAGGTCGCGTCGATCCTGGCCGAGCAGGCGCGCTTCAGCGATCTCACGCTGATCCCCGTGAAGCCGCACGACAGTCGAACGGAGCACATCATCGAGACGTTCCTGTTCGAATCCGGCCGGCCGCTGCTGCTGTGTCCGGAACAGCGTGCGGACGAGCTGCGAGGTGAGTTCGAGAACGTCATGATCGCCTGGGACCATTCCGCGCGTGCCGCGCGGGCGGTCGGCGACGCGCTGCCCATTCTTCAGGCTGCGGCATCCGTCCGGGTGGTCACGGTGGCGGACGACAAGACCGATGCGATCATGAAATCGGGAACCGCGCTCGTCGACCATCTGCGGGAACACGGGGTCTACGCCTCGTTCGAGACCGTGAAAGGCGGCGGCAGCTCGACCGGTAAGGTGCTCGGAAGCTGGGCGAATTCCCATGCCATGGATGCGATCGTGATGGGCGCCTACCATCATTCGCGCCTGAACGAGATCGTCTGGGGTGGTGTGACAAAGACCATCATTGGCCAGCCACCGTGCTGGGTTATGATCTCGCACTAGGCGCATTGCCGATCTATCGGCCTGATCGTCAACCTTCGGAACCGCCACCGACCGGGCGCATTTATTGTCATGTCAACCTATCGCTTGAAGAATCTGCTGTCGCCGCATTCGGTTGCGCTCGTCGGCGCGAGCTCCCGCCCACTCTCCGTCGGACGCGCCGTTCTCGAGAACATTCGCAAGGCCGAATTCAAGGGTCGGTTCGGCCTCGTCAATCTACGCCATGCCGAGATCGGCGGCCTCGCCGCGGTGAAGAGCCTGGACAGGCTGGACTTCGTGCCCGAGCTCGTGGTCATCACCGCGCCGGCGCGAGAGGTTCCCGGCATTATTGACCAGGCCGGACGTCGCGGCTCGGCCGGCGCGCTGATCGTCTCGGCGGGCCTCGGTCATGGACCGGGATCCCTGCACGAGGCCGCAATCGCTGCGGCACGCAGATACGGCATGCGGCTGATCGGGCCGAACTGCCTCGGCATCATGATGCCCGGTGTCAGCCTCAATGCCAGCTTTGCCGCGCACATGCCGGGGCCGGGCAACCTCGCGCTGATTTCACAGTCGGGCGCGATCGCGGCCGGAATGGTGGATTGGGCCGCGCAGCGCGGCGTGGGGTTCTCCGGCATCGTCACGATCGGCGATCAGATCGATGTCGATATTGCCGACCTGCTCGACCATTTCGCGATGGATCACAAGACCCGCGCGATCCTGCTCTATATCGAGGCCATCAAGGACGCACGCAAGTTCATGTCGGCGGCACGGGCCGCGGCGCGCGTGAAGCCGGTCGTCGTGGTGAAGTCCGGCCGCATGGCGCAGGGTGCCAGGGCCGCGGCAACGCATACGGGCGCTCTCGCCGGAGCCGACGCCGTCTATGACGCCGCGTTCCGCCGTGCGGGCGTCCTGCGGGTCTCCGATCTGGGCGAGCTGTTCGATTGCGCCGAGACGCTCGGTCGCGTCGAATCGCCGGCAGGAAAGCGTCTCGCCATCCTCACCAATGGCGGCGGCATCGGCGTCCTGGCTGTGGATCGGTTGGTGGAGCTTGGCGGCATCCCGGCGTCCATCTCGGCCGAGACGCGCAAGAACCTCGATGCAGTGCTGCCGTCGACCTGGTCCGGGGCAAATCCCGTCGACATCGTCGGCGATGCCGATGCATCGCGCTACGCGGCGGCGCTGGAGGTGCTGCTCGCGGACCCTGATAATGACGCAGTTCTGGTCCTCAACGTGCAGACCGCGATCGCCCCGGCTGCCGACATCGCGGCAACCGTAACGGAAATCGTCGGCAAATACCGCAAGCAGCACGGCCGATGGGCAAAGCCCGTATTGGCCGTCTGGGTCGGAGCCGATCAGGACATCATTCAGGCGCTCTCCGGCGCCGGCATTCCGAACTACCCGACCGAAGGCGATGCGGTGCGCGGTTTCATGCATCTGGTTCGCCACCGCGAAGTCGTGGAGGAGTTGAGCCAGGTTCCTCCCGCGATGCCCGACACGTTCGTGCCTGACGCCCGGGCTGCCAGGCAGATCGTCGCCGCAGCGATCGCGGACGGTCGCAAATGGCTCGATCCCGTCGAGATCAAGCACTTGCTCGGGGCCTATGACATCGCGATGGTGCCGACCCGTGCTGCTGATGATGTCGAGCAGGCGGTCGCCTGCGCCGGCGAGATGTTCGGGCAAGGCGCCACAGTCGTGCTGAAGATCATGTCGCGCGACATCGTCCACAAGTCGGACGTCGGCGGCGTCGTCCTCAATCTGACCACGCCCGAGGCCGTACGCACGGCTGCCACCGACATTCTCGCACGTGCGAGGAAGCTCCGTCCCGAAGCCCGCATTGAGGGCGTTATCGTGCAGGCGATGGTCGTCAAGGCGAAGGCGCGCGAGCTGATCCTGGGTCTTGCCGACGATCCCACCTTTGGCACCGTCGTCGTCTTCGGCCGGGGCGGGACGGCGGTCGAGATCATCAACGACAAGGCACTGGCGCTGCCGCCGCTCGATCTGCAACTCGCCCGCGACCTGATCGGCCGCACGCGTGTATCACGGCTGCTGAATGCCTATCGGGACGTACCCGCGGTCGCGCAGGATGCCGTCGCAATGGTGCTGGTCAAGCTCGCCCAGATGGCCGCCGATATTCCCGAGATCCGTGAATTCGACATCAACCCGCTGCTTGCGGACGAGACCGGCGTGACCGCGGTCGACGCCCGCGTCGCAGTGGGGCCGCCGCTGCGGAAGTTCGCTGGCTCCGGCCCGGCCAATTTCGCCGTCCGGGCCTATCCGTCGCAATGGGAGCGTCGCCTGGCGCTCAAGGACGATTGGCGCATCTTCGTACGGCCCTTGCGCCCGGAAGACGAGCCGACCATCCACGAATTCCTGCGTCACGTCACGGCGCACGACCTCCGCCTGCGCTTCTTCGCGCCGATGAAGGAGTTCACCCACGAGTTCATCGCGCGCCTGACCCAGCTCGACTATGCGCGTGCAATGGCCTTCATCGCATTCGACGAAGCCACCAACGAGATGGTCGGTGTGGTCCGGCTCCACTCGGACTCGGTCTATGAGAGCGGCGAATACGCTATCCTGCTGCGGTCGGACCTCAAGGGCAGGGGGCTCGGATGGACCCTGATGCAGCTGATCATCGACTACGCGAGATCGGAAGGGTTGAAGGCCATCTCGGGCGACGTGCTCCAGGAGAACACCGTGATGCTCGAGATGTGCCGGCAGCTTGGTTTCGAAGTGAAGCCGGACCCGACCGAGCCTGACATCTGCGACGTCCGGCTCAAGCTCTGAGCGTTCGGCTACGAGCCCGCTTCGGAAGCAGCTGCCGTCTCCTTGGCCGTCTTCTGCAGGTTCTTCACGATGATCGCGATCAGCGGCACCAGCACCGGCATGAGAGTGCTGAGTGGATGATGCACCGCGCCCGATACCTGGGCTTGAAGCGCGCGCGCCTCGATCTGCAGGGCCTCGATGGACGTGCCGTGAATTTCATTGGCGAGCTCGATGTCACGGCCGGAGGGCGGGCGGCCAGCAACGAAGAAGAGGATTCCTGCAATGACGAGGTTGATCGCGCCGAGAGCGGCAGCCGACGCGACTGCACTCCAGATCTGGATCAGTGCGAAATAGGCCGATAGCTCCAGCATTAGCAGGCCGAATGTGGCGATCAGCGCCGCGAAGGCGCGCAGGCCGAGGCCCATCAGCAGATGGCGCAGCCTGATGTCCGCGATGATCCTGTCGGTGCGCCACAGCGCGCGCAGATGTCTGACGACATTTTCGATGTTCACCTAGTGCCTCCTCAGCATGAAGCCGACGACGACGCCGAGGGCGAAAGCGGAGGCGAGCGACGTGACCGGACGGTCCGCAATGAGGCCCTGAAGCTGCTCCTGCTCGTCGCTGACGGTTTCGCCGAGCTCGGCCAGCGCGGCCTTGATCTGATCGGCCAGAGCCTCGGCCCGGTCTTTCGAGCTGTCGAACATCTCCTCGCCTGCGGTGCTCAGCAGACGCGCGACGTCAATCTTCAGCGCTCGCAGTTCTTCGCTCATCCTGTCGCTGTCGAACATGGACTTAGGAACTCCCTTGAATGAAACGACCCTAAGATCCGGCGACGCTGCCGCGCTTGACTTACATCAACGGACGGCGCGCGGTCCCGGTCTTGAGGCAGGTCAAGCCGGTCGCCACATGCTGGCCTAAAAATGCCGGCTGAATGGGGACGGATTGTCCCGATGAGGTGGAAGCGTGAACTCCCAACCGCTATTGCTGGCGACGCCCTCCGGTGATGCGCTGAACTTGCGCCCGCAAGGGCCGTGGACGGCAGCCAACGTGTCGGCGCTCGAAACGCTGTCCCGATCGGTCGGAGCGGATGTCGATCGATCCAGCGCCGTGACGCTGGACATGTCCGGCGTCAGCGCGCTCGACACGCTCGGAGCCTGGGTCCTGGAGAAGTTGTCGCGCAGGGCCGCTTCATCAGGCCGATCGGCAGAGTTCGTCGGCGTCGCGGATCATTTCAGCGGGCTGATGGACGAGGTGCGTCAGGTCAATCGCCACACACCGCCGCCTGCGGCCGCGCCAAACCCGGTTCTGCTCAGGCTCGGCGATCTCGGCAAATCCACGGTTGGCGCGCGCGAAGACGTCACGATCTTCCTTCAAATGCTGGGCGCGTTGTTCATCGCCGTGATCGGCGTGCTGCGCCGGCCACGCTCGCTGCGGCTGACGTCGCTGGTCTATCAACTCTACCGCATCGGCTGGCAGGCCATTCCGATTGTCGTTCTCATTACCTTCCTGATCGGCGCCATCATCGCCCAGCAGGGGTTCTTCCATTTCCGCAGGTTCGGTGCGGAGTCCTACACCGTCGACATGGTCGGCATCCTGGTGCTGCGCGAGCTGGGTGTGCTGATCGTCGCCATCATGGTCGCGGGACGCTCGGGGAGCGCATATACCGCCGAGCTCGGCTCGATGAAGATGCGCGAGGAGATCGACGCGCTCTCGACCATGGGCCTCGATCCCGTCCATGTCCTGATATTGCCGCGGGTAGCAGCCCTGGTCATCGCATTGCCGATTCTCGCGTTCGTCGGGGCGGTTGCGGCGCTCTATGGCGGAGGACTGGTCGCGCAATTCTACGGCGGCATGGCGCCCGCGATCTACATCGCGCGGCTGCACGAGGCCATCTCCATCACCCATTTCGAGGTCGGCATCCTGAAGGCGCCGTTCATGGCGCTGGTGATCGGGATCGTGGCCTGCAGCGAGGGCTTGCGCGTGAAGGGCAGCGCGGAATCGCTCGGACGGCAGACCACGATGTCGGTGGTGAAGTCGATCTTCCTGGTGATCGTGCTCGACGGCCTGTTCGCGATCTTCTTCGCCTCGATCGGAATGTGACGATGGACGAAGCGCAAGAGGAGTTCGCGATCCGCGTTCGCGAGCTCGTGGTCGGCTTCGGCCGCCAGACCGTGCTCGACCATCTGTCGCTCGATGTCCGCCGGGGCGAGATCCTCGGGCTGGTGGGAGCGTCCGGCGGCGGCAAGTCGGTGCTGATGCGCACCATCATCGGCCTCATCCCGCGCCAGGGCGGGAGCATCGACGTGATGGGACAGCCCATCGGAGGCCGCAAGGAAGGTGCGGCGACGACGTGGGGCATCCTGTTCCAGCAAGGTGCGCTGTTCTCCTCGCTGACGGTCCGTCAGAACGTGCAGTTTCCGCTGCGCGAAAATCTGGTGCTGTCGCAGGAGCTGATGGACGAGATCGCGGTCGCCAAGCTCGAGATGGTCGGGCTGCGGGCGCAGGACGCCGACAAATATCCGTCGGAGCTCTCGGGCGGCATGACCAAGCGTGTGGCGTTGGCGCGCGCACTCGCGCTCGATCCGCCGATCCTGTTCCTGGACGAGCCGACCTCGGGTCTCGACCCGATCGCCGCCGGCGATTTTGACGCGCTGATCGGGACGCTGCAGAAGACCCTTGGCCTCACCGTGTTCATGGTCACCCATGACCTTGCGAGCCTCACCACGGTCTGCGACCGCGTCGCCGCGCTCGCCGACGGCAGAATCGTGGCGATCGGCCCGATGCGCGAATTGCTGCAATCCGAGCATCCGTGGGTGCGCGCCTATTTCCACGGCAAGCGCTCGCAGATGCTGCAACACGAGATGAGATGAGACATGGAAACCCGCGCTCCTTACGTGCTGATCGGCAGTTTCGTGCTGGCCGCAATCCTCGCGGTGTTCGGCTTCGTCTATTGGCTGAACAACACAGGAGGCATCGGACCGCGCGCGAACTATCACGTGCAATTCCAGGGACCGGTGCCGGGCCTGCTGGTCGGCGCCGGCGTGCTGTTCAACGGCATCCGCGTCGGCGAGGTGACGCAGCTTGGCCTTGCGCCGGATAATGCGCGCTTCGTCAATGCGACGATCTCGGTTGCCTCGACGACACCCGTGCGTGCCGACACCAGGGTCGGGCTCGATTTCCAGGGGCTGACCGGCGTGCCGGTGGTGACGCTGGAGGGCGGCATGATCGTTGCGAAGGCCGGCGAGCCCGTGACCTTGATCGCCGAGGCCGGGGCGGGCCAGAGCATGACGCAGGCGGCGCGCGATGCGCTGCGGCGGGTCGATACCGTGCTGGAGGACAATTCCGGCCCGCTGAAGGATACCATAGCGAATCTCAAGACATTCTCCGACGGGCTCGCACGCAACACCGGCAAGATCGATGGCATCCTGGCGGGCCTCGAGAAGATGACCGGCGGTGGGACGCCGGCGCAGAAGATCACCTACGATTTGCGCACGCCGCAGAATCTCGGGCCTGCCGGCAAGACGCTGTCGGCGTCACTGGCCATTCCCGAACCGACGGCGGTCGCGATGCTCCAGACCCAGCGTATGTTGTTTGCCCCCAGTGGCGACAATCCGGGATTCGCAGACTTCCTCTGGGCCGACAGCATTCCAAAGCTGGTGCAGGCCCGGCTGATCGACAGTTTCGAGAACTACGACATCGCCCACGCGCCGCTGCGCACGACGGATCTCGGGCAGGCGGACTACCAGCTCCTGATCGACATCAGGCGCTTCCGGATCGCCACGGAAGGCGAGGCCCGGGTCGAGATCGGGCTGTCGGCGCGAATCGTCGACAGAAACGGCAAGGTGGTCGCGTCACGCCTCGTCGAGACCAGCGAGAAGCTCGACAAGATCGAGCCGGCCGCAGCGGTCGCAGCGTTCGACGCAGCCTTCGCCCGCATCGCGAAGGAGCTGATCGGCTGGACGGTGCAGGCGGTCTGACGCCCTCGCGCCCTACAACAGGGCAAAGCGGCCATCGCTGCCAAAATTGATCTGCGTCAATCGGCTTTGGCGCAGTGCAGTAAAATGCAGCCCGCGCGGTGGACCCGGCCTGATGCGGGGCAGCCGGCGCTTGGAGCGGTCAATGAAGGCTTCCGTGGTGACGATCGAGCCGAACGGGCATTTCTGTAGCGATTGTGCGGTCCGCGACTTCGCAGTGTGTTCGTCGCTGGGCCCGGCCGAGCTCAGGGAGTTCGAGCATCTGGGACGTCGTGTCCATTTTGCCGGGGGCGAGACCGTCTTCTCCGAGGAGGACATTGCGACCTCGTTCTACAACCTCCTCGACGGCGTCATGCGGCTCTACAAGCTGCTGCCCGACGGCCGGCGGCAGATCGTGGGATTCGGGCTACCCGGCGATTTCCTGGGGATGAATATTTCCGGTCGGCACAATTTTTCGGCCGATGCGATCGGCGGCGTCACCGTGTGCCAGTTCGCAAAAGTGCCGTTTGGCCGTTTTATCGAGGATCGGCCACACCTGCTCAGGCGGATCAACGAGCTGGCGATTCGCGAGTTGAGCCAGGCGCGCGACCATATGGTCCTGCTCGGCCGGCGCTCGGCGGAGGAGAAGGTTGCCACCTTCCTGCTCGGTTGGCGCGAGCGTCTGGTCTCGCTGAAGGGATCGTCCGACACCGTCCCGCTGCCGATGAGCCGCCAGGACATCGCCGACTACCTCGGCCTGACCATCGAAACCGTCAGCCGCACCTTCACCAAGCTGGAGCGCCATGGGGTGATCGAGATCATTCACGGCGGCGTCAGCCTGCTTGATCCGGCGAAGGTCGAGGCCCTGGCCGCGGCCTGAAGTCTGATCACGACCCGGCGCGCTCCAATTTTTGATCCCGATCAATGACGGTGGCCGCGCGCGACCAATAATGTCCTAACCAATCTCGGGGAGGGCCTCATGCCGACTGACGCGCTGCTGGTGACTATCATCGTCGTGGCCATCTTTGTCGTATTCGCCGGGGCGCTGGCCTGGGCAGACCGGCAAACCAGCGGAAGCCGGCTCGATTCGGACGCCAGGCGCTCCTGAGATCATAATCGCGTGTTGCCCCGCCTGCCGCTGATGCTTCCTTGGCCAGCTCGTGGCTGTTTGGCAGCGTCTCGACGCAATGCCGCGTGCGGGGGGCTGCAACTCTGCATCGACCGGGATGCATTGGCTCATCCTTCGGATGCCGCCTCGCGCCTCACCGCGGCATTTTCGCCGTATTTGGCTCAAACCGTGCGCATGCTTTCCGGTTGAAAAGCCTGCTAACGTTGACTACGCAGGAACTCCAGTGCCTCGCAGTCTTAGGAGCCCAGCGGCGTGCCTCAGGACAAGACCGGCGACCCCCGACAAGCTGCGGGCAACAAACTATCGGTCCTGCGCAAGCACCCGATCTTTGCGGATCTCGAGCCGGACGCGCTCGATCAGCTCTGCCGTTACGCCAAGCACACCACGGTGAAGCGCGGTGCGACGATCGCCGCCAAGGGCGATCCCGGCAACAATTTGTTCGCGGTGATCACGGGAACAGTAAAGATTTCCTCTTCGTCGCCGGATGGCCGGAACGCTATTCTCAATCTGATCGGTCCCGGAGAAATCTTTGGCGAGATCGCGGTTCTCGACGGTGCGCCGCGCTCGGCCGACGCGACCGCCAACACCAATTGCGAGCTCTACATCATCGACCGCCGCGACTTCCTGCCATTCGTGAAGAGTCAGCCGGCGCTGGCGATGAAGTTCATCGAGCTGCTGTGCGCGCGCCTGCGCTGGACCAGCCAGCAGGTCGAGCAGGTGATTCTGCAAAATCTTCCGGGCCGGCTTGCGAGCGCGCTGCTCGGTCTCACCGAAGAGCGCAAGCTCGACTCCGGCAGCGGTACGCTCGCCATCACGCAGCAGGAGATCAGCGAGATGGTGGGCATGACGCGCGAGAGCATCAACAAGCAATTGCGCGCCTGGGCCGGCCGCAACTGGGTTCGCCTCGAGCACGGCGCCATCGTTGTGCTGGATACCGATGCGTTGCGCGACCTCGCCGAGAGCGGCCTCGACGGCGAGTGAGGCCTCAGCCCTGATTGTCGAGGATGGCGACCGCTCGGGTCCAGCCTGCGGACGCTCGCTCGATCTTCACCGGGAAGCACGAGACCGTGAATCCGGTCGAAGGCAGCTTGTCGAGATTGTGCAGCTTCTCGAGATGGCAATAGCCGATGTGCCGCCCCGCCTTGTGGCCTTCCCAGATCAGGCCGGCATCTTTTGTTTCGGCATATTTCTTCGCGGTGAAGACGAACGGCGCGTCCCAGCTCCAGCCGTCGGTGCCGGTCAGCCGGATGCCGCGCTCGAGCAGGTACATGGTGGCCTCATAGCCCATGCCGCAGCCTGAGTTGACGTAATCGGCCTGGCCGAATTTTGCGCCGGCGCTGGTGTTGACGACGACGATCTCCAGCGGCGCCAGCGTGTGCCCGATCCGTTTCAGCTCCTTTTCGACATCGTCGGCGGTCGCCACGTAGCCGTCAGGCAGATGCCGGAAGTCGAGCTTCACGCCGGGCTGAAGGCACCATTCCAACGGCACCTCGTCGATGGTCCATGACCGCTCGCCGCGATTCATGGTCGGGTGGAAATGCCAGGGCGCGTCGAGATGCGTGCCGTTGTGGGTGGACAGCGAGACCTGCTCGACGGCCCAGCCCTGGCCATCCGGCAAATCCTCCGCCTTGAGGCCGTCGAAGAACTGCAGCATGCGCGGCAGGCCCTGCTGGTGATCGATATACTGGATCGTCGGGTGGTTGCCCGGCGGATCGGCCGTTACATCGTTTCGGAGCGGCACGGAAATATCGATCAGCTTCCGCGGCATGGGCATTTCCTCGCGATGGTCGCACTGTCACGGCGTATCTTGAGGGGGCTGCATTAACGGCGTCAAGTAACGCCTCGGTGCGGATTAATTCGGAAAAACGGCAATTACTGCCAATTGCCGCCCCGAAGCGCGGCTTGATCGATCAATGCAACTCCAGCATCGATCGATGCCGGATTTGGCTTGGACTCAGAATGCCGCCCGCCCTAGGGACGACATTGGCGACATCGCGCCGATGCAGCGCGCATCGCACAGGAACGGGGCGACCGTCTCGCCCGAGCCTCCAAGCCGCAATCAATAGCGGTCGAGCACAACACCAGAGGAACGTCCATGGATACGACGAGCGCAACCTCGCATCCGGCATTGGCCGATGGCGAGGCGGGATTACCCGGAGCCGGCCCTTGCCGGCCTGGCACCGCATCGATCTGCGCTCCGTCATCAGCCAGCCAAATCCGCTCGACTTCGCCGCGCAATCCTACCAAGGTGGTGCGGTTGTGACGCTTGACTTCACACTTGAAGTGGAGCGACCCAAGGCGGCCGGCAGCATTTGCCCAACGACGACATAATCAACTCAGGAGGAAAGCCCAGATGAAGACACTGATCGGTATCATCGCTGCCGCTACGCTGGCGGTCTCAGCGCCTTTCGCGACCGCACGCGATTTCCGCTCCGCCGACATCCACCCTGCCGACTATCCGACCGTCGAGGCCGTCAAGTTCATGGGCAAACAGCTCGCTGCGGCGAGCGGCGGCAAGCTCGGCGTGAAGGTGTTTCCCAACGGTGCCCTGGGCTCCGAGAAGGACACCATCGAGCAGCTGAAGATCGGCGCGCTCGACATGATGCGGATCAACGCATCGCCGTTGAACAACTTCGTGCCGGAAACCATCGCGCTCTGCCTGCCCTTCGTCTTCCGCGACACGCAGCATATGCGCAACGTGCTCGATGGGCCGATCGGCGATGAGATCCTGGCGGCCATGGAGCCCGCGGGCCTGGTCGGCCTTGCCTATTACGACAGCGGCGCCCGCTCCATTTACACCGTCAAGGCCCCGGTCAAGTCGCTCGCGGACCTCAAGGGCCTCAAGATCCGCGTCCAGCAATCCGACCTATGGGTCGGCATGATTCAGAGCCTCGGGGCCAACCCGACGCCGATGCCGTATGGCGAGGTCTACACCGCTCTCAAGACCGGTCTGGTGGACGCTGCCGAGAACAACTGGCCTTCCTACGAGTCCTCGCGCCATTTCGAGGCCGCCAAGTTCTACAACGTCACGGAGCACTCCCTGGCGCCTGAAGTTCTGGTGATGTCCAAGAAGGTCTGGGACACGTTGAGCAAGGAAGATCAGGCGATGGTCCGCAAGGCGGCCAAGGAATCGGTGCCCGTCATGCGCAAGCTCTGGGATGAGCGCGAGCAGGCGTCGCGCAAGACCGTCGAAGCCGCCGGCGTGCAGGTCGTTACGATCGCCAACAAGGCCGAATTCGTCGACGCGATGAAGCCGGTGTACGACAAGTTCGCCGGTGACGAGAAGCTGAAGGGGCTCGTCAAGCGTATCCAGGACACGAAGTAAGGTTACAGCTCGGGGTCCGGTGTCGCCAATCGGCGGTGCCGGGCCCTCGCGAGGGAGACGCTGGAATGACAGACCCACATGTCGCAAGCCACGAGCAGGAGGTCGCCGGACGCCCGTCGACCGGCTTGCTGTCGCGGATCAACGCCATCGTCGCTCGCTTGGGCATGTATCTGTCAGTGACCGGCCTGCTCGTCATCGTCACCATCGTGTTCTACCAGGTGTTCGGACGTTACGTGCTCAATTCCAGTCCGACCTGGACGGAGAACCTTGCGCTGGTTCTGATCCTGTATGTCACGCTGATCGGCGCCGCCGTCGGCGTTCGCGACGCCGGACACATCGGCATGGACAGTTTGCTGGTGATGCTTCCGGATCACATGCGAGAGAAGATCGAGCTGGTGATCCACGTTCTGGTGGCCGTGTTCGGCGTTGCGATGGCCTACAACGGCTGGATCCTCGGGGCGTCGGTCGGAACCGTGAAGATTCCCAATCTCGGACTGCCCGAGGTCATCCGCTACGTGCCGCTGATCGCCTCTGGCGTCCTGATCGTCTCCTTTTCAATCGAGCACATCATTGCTCTCCTCCGCGGCGAAGAGGTCGTCCCCTCATGGAACTGATCATCCTCGGCGCCACGTTCTTCGGCTTCCTGATCCTCGGCGTCCCGGTCGCCTTCGCGATCGGCCTCTCGGCGATCTGCACCATCCTCTATGAAGGCCTGCCGGTCGCCGTCATCTTCCAGCAGATGATGTCGGGGATGAACATCTTCTCCTTCCTCGCCATTCCGTTCTTCGTCTTCAGCGGCGAGCTGATGCTGCATGGCGGTGTCGCCGACAAGATCGTGCAGCTCGCCAAGAATCTGGTCGGGCACATCCGCGGCGGGCTCGGCATGTCGAACGTGGTCGCCTGCACGCTGTTCGGCGGCGTATCGGGCTCGCCCGTGGCCGACGTGTCGGCGATGGGCGCGGTGATGATCCCGATGATGAAGAAGGAAGGCTTCGACACCGACTACGCCGTCAACGTCACCACCCACGCCTCGCTGGTTGGAGCGTTGATGCCGACCAGCCACAACATGATCATCTATGCCCTGGCCGCCGGCGGCAAGGTCTCGATCGGCGCGCTGATCGCCGCGGGCATCATGCCCGCGCTCGTGCTGATGGCGTGCATGCTGGTCGCCGCTTACGCGGTCGCGGTGAAGCGGGGCTATCCGGCCGGCAAGTTCCCGGGCTGGGCCGAGGTTTTCCGCTCCTTCGCGGCCGCGCTGCCCGGCCTCCTGATCGTCGGCATCATCCTCGCGGGCATCCTGTCGGGCGTCTTCACGGCAACCGAATCCGCAGCCGTCGCGGTCACCTACACGATCCTGCTGACGTTCTTCATCTACCGCACCATGACCTTGCCGAACTTCCTGCGGGCCGCGGCCAAGGCGGTGAAGACGACGGGCGTAGTGTTGTTGCTGATCGGCGTCTCCACCATGTTCCAGTATCTGATGGGGCTCTATGAGGTGGCCGACCTCGCCGGCGACATGATGAGCAAGGTCTCGTCGCAGCCCTGGGTCATCTTCCTGCTCATCAACGTCATCCTGTTCGTGCTCGGCACGTTCATGGATATGGCAGCGACCATCCTGATCTGCACTCCCATCTTCCTGCCAATCGCGATGAAGGCGGGCATGGATCCGGTGCAGTTCGGCATGCTGATGCTGATCAACTGCGCGCTGGGGCTGAACACCCCGCCGGTCGGAACGACGCAGTTCGTGGGCTGCGCCATCGGCGGCATCTCGGTGGGCGCGGTGATGCGCACCATCCTGCCGTTCTACGCTGCCCTGATCGCAGCCCTGATGTTCGTGACCTACGTCCCCGCATTCTCGCTGTGGCTGCCCCGTCTGCTGATGGGCTACAAGGGTTAGCAGCAACAGGAGAATCTGTCCGTGACTGACTATCGCAAGCTCTTCGATCTCACCGGCAAGACCGCCGTCGTGCTCGGCGCCGCCTCGGGCATCGGCAAATCGTCCGCGGAGGCGCTGGCGGGCCTTGGCGCGCGCGTCGTCTGCGCCGATCGCGCGCTTGACGCCGCTGAGGCGACGGCAGCCGGCATTCGCGACAAGGGCGGCTGGGCGGAAGCGGCTAGCTGCGACGCCGCGAGCGCCGCGGACGTCAATGCGCTCGCCAGGACCGTGATGGAGAAATTCCCGCGGCTCGACATCGCCGTGACGACGCCCGGGCTCAACATCCGCAAGACGATCCTCGACTACACCGAGGAGGATCTCGACCGCGTCCTGAACCTCAACGTCAAGGGCACCGTGTGGTTCTTCCAGGCTTTCGGCCGCATCATGGTCGAGCAGAAAGGCGGCAGCATCATCGCCTGCTCATCGGTGCGCGCGGTGACCATCGAGCCGGGCCTTGGCGTCTACGGTTCGACCAAGGCCGCCATCGGCCTGCTGGTGAAGGGTTTCGCTTCCGAGGTTGGCCACGCCGGCGTGCGCGTCAACGCGATCGCCCCGAGCATTGCCGAGACCGCGTTGACCGGCCCGTTCAAGCAGCGGCCCGACATCTACAATCTCTACGCCGGTCACACCGTATTCAACCGCTGGAGCAGCGCCGACGAGGTCGCCACCGGCGTGGCCTATCTCGCCTCGGACGCCGCGAGCTATGTCAGCGGCAGCACGCTGTTCGTCGATGGCGGCTGGACCGCCGTCGATGGCCCGCCGACCGGTCTCACCCAATTGCACAAATAGGGTGGTGATCCCCATCTAGCCGGCAAAGCCGACGCGCTGGCGCAGCTCCTTCCGGTCTGCGCCAGTCAGCAGCGCGATCAGCGCAGCCGCTTCCTTCGGATGTGCGGCCCGCGCCGCCACACCGGCCGTGTACATCGTCACAAGCTCGCAGCCCGGCGGCAGCGATCCCGACAACGCGATGCCATCGGTCGCGATGATCTCGGTCGCTTGCGTGCAGCCGATCGGACGCGTCGCGGTGGACGATGCAAGCTCCCGCATCGCGGTCGCGCCGTTCGGAAATATCTTGAGGCGCGAAGCCACCTCATAGGCGATGCCGAGCTGATCCAGCACCTTTGCGACGTGCTGTCCGGCGGTCGACGCCTTGGTGTCCGGAACGTAGATGGCGTCTGCGGAACGCAGCACCTCGCGCAAATCGGCTTCAGTTCTCACGGTCACCTTGGGATCGCGGCTGCGGACCGCCAGTGCAGTCTCGACCCGGCCGACATCGGCGATCGAGGAGGGGGTGATGAGCTCTTCCTCGGCGAGCTTTGCGAGGAGAGCCTGCGTCAGGATCACGAGGTCAGCCGGCGTGCTCGCACGCAGTTTGTCCGCCATCACGCCAACCGCGCCGAACTCGCCATCGATGCCGAAGCCGGTCTGCGCCTTGAAGGCGTCGGTGATGCCGCGCACCAGTCCTTGCGCCGCGCCGCCACTCAAAATGTTCACTGTCGTCACGATGCAAGCTCCATGGCTGCGATGATTCTGTCGCGCGTGATCGGCAGGTCGCGCACGCGAACGCCGAGGCAATCATGGACCGCGTTCGCGATCGCCGCTGTCACCGGGCCGTGGGCAGCTTCGCCGGCGCCGACGGGTTCGATCTCTGGCCGCTGGATGATCTCGACATCCACCGCCGGCACCTCGCTGAAGGTCAGGATCGGATAGTTTGTCCAGGACGTCGAGGTGATGTGGGTCCGGTCGAAGCGGACGCGTTCCTTCAGCACCCAGCTCGTGGCCTGGATCGCGCCGCCCTCGATCTGGTTGATGACGCCGTCCGGATTGATGGCCTCGCCGACGTCGACCGCGAGCGTCAGCCGCCGGACGCGGATATCGTCGGTGCCTTCGATCTCGGCAATCGCTGCGCAATAGGCGCCCATGTTCTTGTAGCGGGCGAAGGCGACGCCGTGCCCGATGCCGCTTTGCTTCTGCGGTTTCCACTTCGCGCGTCGCGCGGCCGCGCGGATAACGTCCCTGGCCCGCTCGTCGCGGAGATGGCGCAGGCGGAACTGGACCGGGTCCTCGCCGCGCAGAGCGGCGATCTCGTCGACCAGTGATTCGATGGCGAACACGTTGCCTTGCGCGCCGAGTGTCCGCAGCGCCGAGGTGCGCACCGGCATGGTCAGCAGCCGGTGGCTCATGATGGTCCAGGCCGGGAGATCATAGAGCGGAACCGAGTTGCGGTCGCCGCCCCCGCCATTGGCGGCTGGCGGATTCGTCGAGACCATGCGGGGGTAGGGGTTTGCGATCTCGGTCGCCGCCAGCAGCGCGGGCTGGGTCGCACGCCCGGGCCGCGCCGCGTGGCCGTTGCTCCAGATCGTATGGCGCCAGCCAATGATCTCGTTGTCCGCATCGAGGTCGGCCTCGATCTCGATGGCCATGGCCGCGCCGAACGGCGCGTGAGACATCTCGTCGTGGCGCGACCATTGCACCCGCACCGGGCGGCCGCCGGCGGCTTTCGCCAGCAGCACGGCATCGAGCGCGACGTCGTCGGCCGCATTGTGTCCGTAGCAGCCGGCTCCCTCCATATGCTCGACGACGATGTTTTCGGCCGGCCGCGCGAGCACGATCGCGAGATCGGCGCGCAGCAGGTAGACGCCCTGGCTGTGCGTCCAGACATGGACGTGATCGCCGTCCCATTGCGCCATGGCGCAGGACGGCGCGATCGAGGCATGTGCGATGTAGGGACGGGTGTATTGCCGGCGGAGGGTGTGCGCGAACGTGCGCGTCGCTGCCGCCGTCCTGCTGTCGATGACGGTCGTTTCGACCGGCTGGCTCTTCAGGAAGCTTGTCAGATTATCTTCATCGGGCAGCGGCTCGCCGTCCGACCATGTCGCACCCTTGCGCAAAGCCTTCAATGCGGCTTCCGCCGCGGCCTCGCTATCGGCGACAACGCCGGCAAAGCCGCCGTCGCGGACGATCGCCACGAGGCCGGAGATGGTGCGCGCCGCCGTTTCATCGAGCGCGCTCAATTTGGCGCCCGAGACGTCCGGCCGCAGCACGCGTCCATGCAACAGTCCCGGCAGCGCAAGATCATGGATGAAGCGCGGCCGCGCGAAAACCTTGTCGGGAATATCGACACGCTGAACCGAATGTCCAGCGAGGCCGCGCCTGTCGACGCTCTTGGCTATCGCATCCGCTGAGGCATCGCAGTCGAGCGAGACGTCGTCTGCGAGCTCCCAATAGCTGGTCCTGACATTGCCGGGGCCCGAGATCGTGCCGTCATCGATATCGAGCAGCGAGGCATCGACGCCGAGACGTTCCGATGCAGCAGTAATGAAGCGCTGCCGCACCTCGGCGCAGGCGTGGCGCAGCGCGCGACCGGACTGCTGGATGGAGAGGCTGCCCGAGGTGACGCCCTCGTTCGGGCTGGCTGCCGTGGAAGCGCGGATCATCTCGATCCGGATAACACCCACATCGAGCTCGTCCGCAGCGATCTGCGCCAGCGCCGTGACAATGCCCTGACCGATCTCGACCTTGCCGGGCGAGATCGCCACACGGCCGTCGCCGGTGATCTTCACCCAGGACGACAATCTTGGATTGGCCGCGAGGCTGACCGGCAGTTTCGGGGCAGGGGACGAGGCACTCATGACGTTACCATCTCCGCGGCAGCGCGCAGCACGGCGCGAACCATGCGGTTATGCGATCCGCAGCGACACAGATTACGATCGAGCGCGGCTCGGACCTCGGCCTCCGTCGGCGATGGATTGCGCTTCAGCAGCGCCGCCGCACTGATCAGTATCCCCGAGACGCAATAGCCGCATTGCATCGCCTGCTCCGAGATGAAGGCGCGTTGCAGCGGATGCGGTGCGTCCACTGTACCGAGGCCTTCCACCGTGACGACGTCCTTGTCCACGACCGACCACATCGGCATGTCGCAGGAAGCCATCGCGCGGCCGTCGACCATGACGTGACAGGCTCCGCACTCACCGGCGCCGCAGCCGAAATGCGGGCCGGTGACCCCGAGCCGTCCGCGCAGTACATCAAGCAATGTCTGGTCAGGATCGGTGTCCACCGCAACGGCGGCGCCGTTGAGCTGGAATTGAATGGTAGGCATTATCGCTCTACAGCCTCAGGATTTGTCGAACTTCTTGACGACGTCGGCCCATTTCTCGATGTCGCCGCGCAGGAATTTGTCGAATTCCGCCGGCGTCATGGACATGGGTACGGCGCCCTGCTCAGTCCAGAGTTTGACGATGTCGGGCCGCTTCACCATTGCGTTTACGGCGGCATTGAGCTTGTCGATGACCGGCTTCGGCGTGCCGGCCGGCGCCATCAGGCCGAGCCAGATCGTCGCCTCATAGCCCGCGACACCGGCCTCGCCAGCGGTCGGTACGTTCGGCAGCACTGCAGAGCGCTGCTTGCCGGTGGTCGCGAGCGCACGAACCTGGTTCTCGCCGATGTTCGGCGCCATCGCCGGCACCGCGTCGATCATCATCTGCACCTGTCCGCCGATCACGCCGCTGCGCGCCTCGCCGCTGTTGCGGTAGGGCACGTGGACGACGTCGATGCCGGCCATGGCTTTGAACAACTCGCCGGCCATGTGATAGGGCGTGCCCTGTCCGGAGGAGGCGTAGTTCAGCTTGCCCGGCTGCGATTTGGCGAGCGCGATGAACTCCTGGAGCGTCTTCACTGGGACCTGCGGGTTCACCACGATGACGAGATCGGAATAGTTCACCGGCGCAATCGGGGCGAGATCGCGCATCAGCTCGTATTTGCGCTTGTCCGGCGTCAGCAGCGATTCGTTCGCGGTCTGGGTGTTGGACATCATCAGCAGCGTGTAGCCGTCGGCCGGCGACTTCGCCGCCTCGACCGTGCCGATGACCCCGCCCGCGCCGGTGCGGTTCTCGATCACGAAGGGCTGGCCAAAGCTCTCCTGGAGCACGTTGCCGATCAGCCGGGCCGCGACGTCGGCCGGGCCGCCGGCGCCGAAGGGGACGACGATCCGGACCGCGTGGTTGGGATAATCTTGCGCCAGGGAGGGGGCCGCGGAGAATGCGGCGAGGAGCCCGGCCGCCAGCGCCAGCATGAATCGTCGGGCCATCATGCCCACCTCCCTGATATCGTTTTTGTTGCCCGGCACTGTAGCGGCAGGGGATGTTGACTGTCGACGCCTCACGAAGCCGATTGTGCCGGGAATATCGCGCCGTTTTCGGTGTGGTGGCGCCCATTTCGCAGTCGCGGCAGGAACCATTGGCGCGGGCGATTTGAGCAAATCGCATGGGCATTGCCGGATAAATGCCCTCGGCTGACCGGTCATTTGGTGTTACGAATTTGGCCATGAACCAGCACGCCAAGATCGAAATCCGCCATTCGACCTGTCCGCACGATTGCCCGTCGGCCTGCGCCCTCGACATCGAGGTGGTCGAAGGCCGCAGCATTGGCCGCGTTCGCGGTTCGAAGAAACAGACCTACACGGCCGGCGTCGTCTGCGCCAAGGTCGCCCGCTATGCCGAGCGCATCCATCATCCTGAGAGGGTGATGTTTCCGATGCGCCGCATTGGGCCGAAGGGCTCCGGCCAGTTCGCGCGGATTTCCTGGGACGAAGCGCTCGACGAGATCGCCGATCGCTTCAACGAGGCCGAGCGCGAGTTCGGCGCGGAATCGATCTGGCCCTATTACTACGCCGGCACGATGGGGCTGGTGATGCGCGACGGCCTCAATCGTCTCACGCATGTGAAGAAGTATTCGCGCTTCTATCAGACCATCTGCGCCAATGTCGGGCGCATCGGGTTCGCGATCGGCACCGGGAAGATCGCCGGCGTCGATCCGCGCGAGATGGCGCTCTCCGACCTCGTGGTGATCTGGGGCACCAATCCCGTCAACACGCAGGTCAATGTGATGACGCACGCCGCGCGTGCGCGGAAGGAGCGCGGCGCCAAGATCGCGGCGGTCGACATCTACGACAACGAGACCATGAAGCAGGCTGACATCAAGATCATCCTGCGGCCCGGCACCGACGGCGCCTTCGCGTGCGGTGTGATGCATGTCCTGTTCCGCGATGGTCACGCCGACCGCGCCTATTTGGACAAATACACGGATTGCCCCGCCGAGCTCGAGGCGCATCTGAAGACGCGCACGCCGGAGTGGGCGTCCGCGATCTCAGGCGTGCCGGTGTCCGAGATCGAGGCCTTCGCCAAGCTGGTCGGCGAGACCAAGAGGACCTTCTTCCGGCTCGGCTACGGCTTCACCCGCTCGCGCAATGGCGCCACGCAGATGCATGCCGCGAACTGCATTCCCGCGGTGACCGGCGCCTGGCAGTATGAAGGCGGTGGCTCCTTCTTCAACAATTACGCGCTGTGGCACTTCAATGAATCCATCATCGAGGGTCACGACGCGATCGACAAGGCCACGCGCGCACTCGACCAGTCGCAGATCGGCCGCATCCTCACCGGCGATGCCGAGGCTCTGCTTGGCAAGGGGCCGGTCAAGGCGATGCTGATCCAGAACACCAATCCAATGACGGTGGCACCTGAGCAGGCGCTGGTACGTCAGGGTTTTGCGCGCGAGGATCTGTTCGTGGCGGTGCACGAGCAGTTCATGACCGAAACGGCTGAGATGGCCGACATCGTGCTGCCGGCGACCATGTTCATGGAGCATGACGATCTCTATTACGGCGGCGGCCATCAGCACATCTCGGTCGGTCCGAAACTGATCGATCCGCCCGGCGAATGCCGCTCCAACCATGAGGTGTTGCAGGCGCTGGCGCCGCGGCTTGGCGCCAAACATCGAGGCTTCGAGATGACGCCGCGCGAATTGATCGACGCGACGCTGAAGCTGAGCGACCATGGCGACATCGCCGGCCTCGAAGCCGACATCTGGCGCGACCTGCAACCGGACTTCCGCACCGCGCATTATCTCGACGGCTTTGCCCATGCGGACAAGAAATTCCACTTCAAGGCCGATTGGGCGCATCCCCCGTTCGGCCAGACGATGGGCGATTTCGACAAGATGCCGTCTTTGCCGGACCATTGGGCGGTGATCGAGCGTACCGATCAGGCCCATCCGTTCCGGCTCGCCACCAGTCCCTCGCGCAGCTTCCTCAACACCACCTTCAACGAGACGCCGTCCTCGCAGGCGCGCGAGGGTCAAGCCAGTGTGATGATCCATCCGCTGGATGCCGCCGCGCTTGACATCGCCGACGGCGATGCCGTGACGCTCGGCAACAGCCGCGGCGAGACCACGCTGGCGGCAACGCTGTTCGAGGGCGTGCGTCGCGGCGTGCTGATTGCGGAATCCGTGCACCCCAACAAGAACCATATCGGTGGCCGCGGCATCAACATGCTGACCGGAGCCGATACGATCGCGCCGATCGGCGGGGCTGCCTTCCACGACAACAAGGTCTGGATCAGGAAGGCCGTCGCGGTCTGAGGCGCGCTCGTGCTTCGATCACCATGCAAAATTGTGTCGAGGCGCTAAAGCCGCGCCTCGCCGCAGATTGCCCTTGCGCCTGCCGCCCGAGCTGCCGCAAATGGCTGCAAAATGGGACCAAAGAAGCGAGCGTGCCATGACCGAAACCACAGCCGTCATCACCGAGAAGCGCGGGCAGGCGTTCTGGATCACCATCAATCGGCCGGAGAAACGCAACGCGCTGAACGGCGAAGTGATCGCCGGCATCACCACGGGTTATCGCGACGCGCATGACGACAAGGACGTCCGCGTCATCGTGCTGACGGGCGCGGGCGACAAGGCGTTCTGCGCCGGCGCTGATCTGCAGAATTCCGGCGCGGCTTTCGCGATGGATCATTCCAGGCCGAATGTCGACTATGCCGATCTGCTGCGCCTGTCGCAGAACGCGACGAAGCCGGCGATTGCGCGCGTGGGCGGCGTCTGCATGGCCGGCGGCATGGGCCTGCTCTGCATGACCGACATGGCGATTGCCGCCGATCACGTCATCTTCGGCTTGCCGGAGGTGAAGGTCGGTGTATTCCCGATGCAGGTGCTGAGCCTGTTGCAGTCCATCGCGCCCCCGCGCCTCGTCAACGAATGGGCACTCACCGGCGAGCCGTTCGACGCGAAGGCCGCGCAAGGGGCGGGCCTCCTGAACTACGTTGTTCCGACAGCCGAGCTGGATGCCAAGGTCGACTGGCTGATCGGCCGCATCGTCGACAAATCCCCGACCGCGATCCGCCGCGGAAAATATGCCATGCGCGCCATCGCCTCGATGTCGTTCGACGAGAGCATCGCCTACACCGAAAGCCAGATCGCGCTGCTCGCAATGACCGAGGACGCGAAGGAAGGCCTGAAGGCGTTCGGCGAGAAGCGCAAGCCGGTCTGGACGGGGCGGTGAGTGCGAAGCTCCTGGCGCAGGTCGTAGGGTGGGTTAGCCCTGCAGATGCACGAAGTGCATCTGCGTAACCCACCACTGTCTGTCGCCGCGGAAGAAGAGGTGGGTGACGCCCTGCGGGCCGCGCCTTGCGCGCCCACAGTGCTAACCCACCCTACGGCATCTTAGCCCGCGTTGGCCTTGAGCCCCGCCGCCTGGATGCCCGCCACCGCGCAGGCCTCGTCATTGTCGGAGGTGTCGCCGGAGACGCCGACGGCGCCGAGCAAGGTCGTACCATCCATGATCAGCACGCCGCCGGGGACCGGCACCAGTGCGCCCTTTGCAATCGTGTTCACGGCGTCGATGAAATAGGCCTGCTCCTGCGCGCGCTGGAACAGGGCGCGCGAGCCCATGCCCATGGCGAGCGCGCCATAGGCTTTGCCGTGGGCGATCTCGGCGCGCATCAGGCTTGTGCCGTCTTGCGCCGCGGCGCTCTTGAGCACGCCGCGTGCATCCAGGATGGTGACGACCAGCGGCTTGAGCTTCAGCTCACCGGCCTTGGCCAGGGCGGCGTCGAGAATCTTGCGGGCGGTGTCGAGCGTGAGTTCAGCCATGGCTGGTTTCCTTTGCAGCGAGAGAAGTGGAATTGGTCTCAGTACGATCGAGGCTCATCGCCAGCACGCGCGCGACATGAAGGGCCTCGCGCTGGGTGCCGTCGTGAATCTGGTGTCGGCACGAGGTGCCGTCGGCGACGACGAGTGTCCTCTGGTCTGCGCGCCGCACGGCGGGCAGCAGCGACAGCTCGGCCATCTCGATCGAGGCGTCGTAGGTGTCAGCGCCATAACCGAACGCGCCGGCCATGCCGCAGCAGCTCGATTCGATGGTCTCGACCTTCAGGCCGGGTACGAGGCGCAGCACCTGCTCGACCGGCTTGAAGGCACCGAAGGATTTTTGGTGGCAATGGCCATGCACCACGGCCTTGTCGGCCACGGTGCCGAGAGGCAGTTGCAGCCGGCCGGCCTCGGCCTCGCGCACCAAAAACTCCTCGAAGGTCAGGGCGTGGGCGCCGACGGCCTTGGCGGCATCGTCCTTGCGCAGCGAGGCGAGCTCGTCGCGGAGCGTCAGCAGGCAGCTCGGCTCCAGGCCGACGATCGGCACGCCGCGCGCGGCGAACGGCGCGAAGGCGGAGACGAGCCGGTCAAGCTCGGACCTTGCTTCGTCGACGAGTCCGGCTGACAGGAAGGTGCGGCCGCAGCAGAGCGGGCGGCTGCCGCTCGCAGGTTTTGGCAGGTGCACCCGATAGCCGCCCGCCGCGAGCACGCGCAGCGCCGCATCGAGATTCTCTCGCTCATAGATGCGGTTGAAGGTGTCGGCAAAGAGCACGACCTCGCGGCCGGTTTCCGGTCCGACGGCTTCGGCCGGCGGCACGAACACGTCCTTGCGGAAGGCGGGCAGGGCGCGGCGGGCGCTGATGCCGGCAAAGCGCTCGAACAGCTTTCGGAGCAACAGGCTGCGGTTACGCAAATTCGCCAGCGGAGCGAAGCGCGCGGCCAGGCCGGCATAGCGCGGGAGATAGCCGACCAGGCGGTCGCGAAGCGTCAGGCCGTGCGAGGCGGCGCGCGCGGCCAGCACCTCGATCTTCATCTTGGCCATGTCGACGCCGGTCGGGCATTCGTGGCGGCAGGCCTTGCAGGAGACGCAAAGTTTTAGCGTTTCCATCATCTCGTCGGAAGACAACGCATCAGGGCCGAGCTGGCCGGAGATCGCGAGCCGCAAACTGTTCGCACGCCCGCGCGTGACATCCTTCTCGTTGCGCGTGGCGCGATAGGACGGGCACATCACGCCGCCCTCGAGCTTGCGGCAGGCGCCGTTGTTGTTGCACATCTCGACCGCGCCCTGGAAGCCGCCGCCGGCACCGGGATAAGCCGACCAGTCCAGCTTCGTCTTCAACTCGCCCACGCGATAGTCGGGGTTGAAGCGGAACAGCGAGCGATCGTCCATCTTCGGCGCATCGACGATCTTGCCGGGGTTGAGAACGCCTTCGGGATCGAAGCGCTGCTTCACCTCTTTGAAGTCGGCGACGAGGCGCTCTCCGAACATCGTCTCATGAAATTCGGAGCGCACCAGGCCGTCGCCATGCTCGCCGGAGTGCGAGCCTTTGTACTCGCGCACCAGCGCGAAGGCCTCTTCCGCGATGGCGCGCATCGCCTTGACGTCCTTCTCCAGCTTCAAATTCAGCACGGGCCGCACATGCAGGCAGCCTTCGGAGGCATGTGCGTACATCGTGCCGCTGGTGCCGTGCCTGGCAAAGACTTCGCCGAGACGTGCGGTGTAGTCGGCCAGATGCGGCAGCGGCACGGCGCAGTCCTCGACGAAGGAGACCGGCTTGCCTTCCTGCTTCATCGACATCATGACGTTGAGGCCGGCGGCGCGGAAATCGGCGATGCCGCTTTGCAGCGCGGGCTCGGTGACCTCGACCACGCCGCCCCATTTGCGCCTGTCGTTATTCCAGCCGAAACCCAGATCGCTCATCAGCTCGCCGAGCTGCTTGAGGCGCGCCAGATTGTCCGCCTGGTCTTCCTCGGCGAACTCGACCACCAGCACGGCGTCCGGATCGCCCTTGATGGCGGCGGAGATAATCGGCCTGAACATCGCGATGTCGCGGCCGAGCGCGAGCATGGTGCGGTCGACCAGCTCGACCGCGATCGGCTTCAGCTTGACCAGGTGCTGGGCCGCGTCCATCGCCTCGTAAAAACTGCCGAAATGGCAGATTCCGAGCGCCTTGTTGCGGATCACGGGCCATAGCTTCAGCTCGACCTTGGTGGTGAAGGCCAGCGTGCCTTCAGAGCCGACCAGCAGATGCGCCATGTTGTTGCGCGCGTTGCGCGGCGTCAGGGCATCGAGATTGTAGCCGCCGACCCGGCGCTGCACCTTTGGAAAGCGCGCGGCGATCTCCTCGGCTTCGCGGGTGCCGAGATCGAGCATGTCGCGAAACAGGGCGCGCGCACTGTCGTTCGCGTCGAGATCGGAGAGATCGCGCGAGACTTCGCCGTAACGGCTCAGCGTGCCGTCGGCGAGCGCCGCCTCCATCGACAGCGTGTTGTCGCGCATGGTGCCATAGCGCAAGCTACGGCCGCCGCAGGAATTGTTGCCGGCCATGCCGCCGATGGTGGCGCGCGAGGCCGTGGAGACGTCGACCGGAAACCACAGGCCGTGCTTCTTGAGCTGGCGGTTGAGGTCGTCGAGCACGATGCCGGGCTCGACCACGCAGGTGCGGCCCTCGACGTCGAGCGACAGGATGCGGTTGAGGTGCTTCGAGAGATCGACGACGAGGCCGTCATTGACGGTCTGGCCGCATTGTGAGGTGCCGCCGCCGCGCGGGGTGACCTTGCGGCCCTCGTCGCGGGCGATCTCGAGGGCCCGCAGCGCCTCGTCCATGGTCCGGGGCACCACCACGCCCGCCGGCATGATCTGGTAGAACGAGGCGTCGGTGGCGTAGCGGCCGCGGCTGAAGCCGTCGAACAGGACGTCGCCGGTCATTTCCGCGCGCAGGCGCCGTTCGAGCGAGGAGGCGTTCGTCATCCCTGATCCCGGAGTGATCCAACGAGGGGCTGAGGCCCGGTTGGAGTATTCATTCTTGTTTCTGACCGATTATATTATGAATTCAAAATGAGCAAGTTGGCCGCCCCTCAAGGCGAGGTCGGCGCGCCGTCCTGGGGCTCGGTCAGGTGCTCGATCGCCGCCGTCCGCTTGTTGCGCAGGTGCTGGAACAGGATATCGCTGAGCTCGCTCGCGGCGCGGCGGCGCAGTGCGTCGAGGATGGTCTCGTGCTCGCGCATCGCCTCCGCCCAGCGCTGCCGCTTGCGGGCGAAGTTGGCGGAGTAGCGGATGCGGCGGATCCGGCCGGCGAAGTTGGCGTAGGCTGTCTTCAGCGTCTCGTTGCGCGCGGCCGCGACGATGCTCTCGTGGATGCGCTGGTTGGTCTGGAAGTAGCCGTGCATGTCGCGGTGCAGATAGTGGCCGTACATCTCGTAGTGCAGCTGCTCGATCGCGGTGATTTCCGCATCGGTAATGGCTTCGCAGGCGAGGCGGCCGGCTAGGCTCTCGAGCCCCGCCATCACGTCGAACAGCTCCTCGAGGTCGCGCTGGCTGAGCTGGCGCACGCGCGCGCCGCGGTTGGGCAGGAGTTCGATCAGGCCTTCCGCAGCGAGCACTTTCAGGGCCTCGCGCAGCGGCGTGCGGGAGATCCCGAGCATCTCGCAGAGCTGCCGCTCCGGAACGCGCGCGCCGTCGGGAATGTTGCCCTCGACCACGTAGTCGCGCAGCCGCAGCAGGATCTCGCCGTGAAGCGAGGCCTCCTGGCGGTCGCCGCCATTTGTGGCGGGTGGGGTGATCGGAACCCCGGTGTCGGGAATCGTGGATTTCATTTGCAGCACAATAGTTTGCCCATTTGACCGCGTCGACGTCCACAATCGAATACCAAAAATCGATTGAAAGGACAAAAAATGAATGCAAAGTAGCGAGCAGAGCCAGCCAGAACCCGCCGACAGGGAGGTTTTCATGCATCAGGGACGCCATTTCCTTCAGATTCCGGGCCCGAGCCCGGTCCCCGAGCGCGTCCTGCGCGCCATGGACATGCCGGTCATCGACCACCGGAGCGCGGAATTCGGTGAGCTGGGCCGCACTGTCCTGGAAGGCAGCCAAAAGATTTTCCAGACCACGGGCCCGGTCATCATCTTCCCCTCGTCGGGGACAGGCGCCTGGGAGGCCGCGATCGTCAACACGCTGTCGCCTGGCGACAAGGTGCTGATGATCGAGACCGGCCATTTCGCCACCCTGTGGCGGCAGATGGCGGGCCGCTTCGGCATCGAGGTCGACTTCGTGCCCGGCGACTGGCGCCGCGGCGCCGATCCGGCCGTGATCGAGGCGAGGCTCACCGAGGACAAGGCGCGCGCGATCAAGGCCGTGATGGTCGTGCACAACGAGACCTCGACCGGCGCGACCAGCCGCATCGCCGAGATCCGTGCCGCAATCGACCGCGCCTCGCATCCGGCGCTGTTGATGGTCGACACCATCTCCTCGCTCGGTTCGGTCGACTACCGCCACGACGAATGGAAGGTCGACGTCAGCGTCAGCTGCTCGCAGAAAGGGTTCATGTTGCCGCCCGGCCTCGGCTTCAACGCGATCTCGGAAAAGGCCCGCGCGGCGGCGAAGACCAACAAGATGCCGCGCTCCTATTTCGACTGGGAGGAAATGCTCAAGCCCAACGCCAACGGCTTCTTCCCCTACACGCCGGCGACCAATCTGCTCTACGGCCTGCGCGAGGCGATCGCGATGCTGCTCGAAGAGGGGCTCGACAACGTGTTCGCGCGGCATCAGCGGCTCGCTGCCGCGACGCGTGCGGCGGTCAATCATTGGGGCCTCGAGATCCTCTGCCAGGAGCCCTCGGAGTTCTCGCCGGTGCTCACCGCGGTGCTGATGCCGCCGGGCCATGACGCCGATCAGTTCCGCAAGATCGTGCTCGACAATTACAACATGTCGCTCGGCTCGGGCCTGTCGAAGGTGGCCGGAAAAGTCTTCCGCATCGGCCATCTCGGCGAATGCAACGCGCTGACGCTGCTCGGCGCGCTCACCGGCGTCGAGATGGGCCTGTCGGTTGCGGGCGTGCCGCACCGCTCCGGCGGCGTCGATGTCGCGATGAAGCTTCTGGAGCAGCGCCCGCAGGGCAATGCCTCGCCGCATCTGAAGGTGGTCGGCACTTAGATCGCGCGGGGCAGGCGGGCGACAATCATAACAACAAATCGGGGAGGATGGAGATGGGAGTTCGGTTCAAGGCCACGCATGTCGTGCTGGCGATGCTCTGCGCGATGTACTTCATCACCTATGTCGACCGGGTGAACATCGGCACCGCCGCGAGCGAGATCCAGAAGGAGCTGGGTCTGTCGAACACCCAGCTTGGCCTCGTCTTCTCCGCCTTCGCCTATCCCTATCTGCTGTTCCAGGTGATCGGCGGCTGGGTCGGCGACCGCTTCGGGCCGCGCAAGACGCTGTTCTGGTGCGGCATGGTCTGGGCAGTTGCCACCATCTCGACCGGCTTCGTCAACGGCCTTGCCGCGCTGTTCGTCGCGCGCTTCGCGCTCGGCTTCGGCGAGGGCGCGACGTTCCCGACCGCAACACGCGCGATGCAATACTGGACGCCGGCGAACCGCCGCGGTTTCGCGCAGGGGCTGACGCATTCCTTCGCCCGGCTCGGCAACGCGGTGACGCCGCCGGTGGTCGCGCTCCTGATCCTGTGGCTCACCTGGCGCGGCGCGTTCGTCGTGCTCGGCCTCGTCAGTCTCGTTTGGGGCGTCGTCTGGGTCTGGTATTTCCGCAATGAGCCGAAGGAGCACGCCTCCATCACGGAGGCCGAGCTTGCCGCATTGCCGCCGCGCCCGACCGGCGAGCGCCCGCGCGTGCCATGGGGCCCGCTGCTCGGGCGCATGTGGCCGGTGACGCTGACCTATTTCTGCTACGGCTGGTGCCTGTGGCTCTACCTCAACTGGCTGCCGCTGTTCTTCAAGAACAACTACAATCTCGACATCAAGAACTCGGCGCTGTTTGCCTCCGGCGTGTTCTTCGCGGGTGTGGTCGGCGACAGCGTCGGCGGCGTGCTCTCCGACAAGATCCTCGATCGCACCGGCAATGTCCGTCTGGCCCGGTTGAGCGTGACCGTTGCGGGATTTACGGGGGCGCTGCTCTCCCTGTTTCCCATCCTGTTCGTCCACGACATCACGATCGTCGCGCTGTGCCTGTCGGCCGGCTTCTTCTGCGCCGAACTGGTGATCGGCCCGATGTGGTCGATCCCGATGGATATCGCCCCGAAATATTCCGGGACCGCCTCGGGCCTCATGAACACCGGCTCGGCCTTCGCCGCCATCGTGTCCCCGCTCGTTGCCGGTTTTGTGATCGACTCGACCGGCAACTGGTACCTGCCGTTCCTGATGTCGATGGGGCTGCTGCTGCTCGGCGGCTTCTCGGCCTTCTTGATGCATCCGGAGCGCCCGTTCGCGGAGGCCGAGGAGCGCCTGCCGACCGGAAAGGTGGTCGCCGCGGAGTAAGGGGAGCGGGCCAGGGCGAGGGCCGCCGGTAATGCATGGAAGACGCCCTTAGGAGAGGGGACAAGCCGGTCAAATGGTGCTATTCGGCGGCCATCAAAACCAAGGCTAGACGGGAAGGACGCCGATGACCGTGCACACTGGAAGGCATTTCTTACAGATTCCAGGACCGACCAACGTGCCCGACCGGGTGCTGCGGGCGATGGACATGCCGACGCTGGATCATCGCGGTCCGGAGTTCGCCGAGCTCGGTTTCGCGGTTCTCGCCTCGATGCAGCGCGTGTTCCGCACCCAGCAGCCCGTGATCATCTTCCCCTCGTCCGGCACCGGCGCCTGGGAAGCGGCGATGGTCAACGTGTTCGCGCCCGGCGACAAGGTCCTGATGTGTGAAACCGGCCAGTTCGCCGTGCTGTGGCGCGGCATCGCCGACAAGTTCAAGCTCGAGGTCGACTTCATCCCGAGCGACTGGCGCCATGGCGCCGATCTCGCCGAGATCGAGAAGCGTCTTGTCGCCGACAAGCAGCACACGATCAAGGCGGTCTGCGTCGTCCACAACGAGACCTCGACCGGCTGCGTGACGCCGCCGCTCGAAGTGCGCAAGCTGCTCGACCGCGTCAAGCATCCGGCGCTGTTGATGGTCGACACCATCTCCGGCCTCGGCTCGATGGAGTATGAGCACGATGCGTGGGGCATCGACGTCTCGGTCGCGGGCTCGCAGAAGGGCCTGATGCTGCCCCCGGGCCTCGGCTTCAACGCCGTTTCGGAGAAGGCGCTGGCCGTCGCCAAGGCCAACCCCGGAATGCGCTCCTATTGGGACTGGCAGGAGGTCATTAGCTTCAACAAGCTCGGCACCTTCCCCTATACGCCCGCGACCAATCTGCTCTACGGCCTGCGCGAAGCGGTCAAGATGCTGGAAGAAGAAGGGTTGGAGAACGTCTGGACCCGCCACAAGCGCCATAGCGCTGCGACGCGTGCCGCAGCCAAGGTCTGGGGCCTGGAGACACAGTGCGCCGATCCCGCCGCGCATTCGCCGGCGCTGACCGGCGTGCGCGTGCCCGACGGCCACGACGCCGACGCCTTCCGCAAGGTTGTGCTCGAAAACTTCGACATGTCGCTCGGCACCGGCCTGAACAAGGTCAAGGGCAAGGTGTTCCGCATCGGCCATATCGGCCATTTCAACGACCTGATGCTGATGGGTACGCTCGCCGGCGTCGAGATGGGCCTGGATCTTGCAAAGATCCCGCATCGGAGCGGCGGCGTCTTGGCGGCCATGGACGTCCTGAAGGGACGCGACGTGGTGCCGATGGCCAAGGCCCAGGTAGCTTAAAGGCCCAGGTGGCTTGATCTATCTAATTTGAAGAAGAAGTGAGCGCGCGATGAACGCACCGACGACCGCTAACGAAGACCTGCTCTACTCCGTCACGGACGGCATCGCGCGGATCACCTTCAACCGCCCCCAGGCGCGCAACGCCATGACCTTCGCCATGTATGACCGCATGGCGGAGATCTGCCAGGAGATCAACGCCGACCGCTCGATCAAGGCGCTGATCCTGACCGGCGCCGGCGACAAGGCGTTCGCCTCCGGCACCGACATTTCTCAGTTTCGTGCGTTCAAAACCGCGCAGGACGCGCTCGACTACGAGGCCCGCATCGACCGCGTGCTCGGCACGCTCGAGCAGTGCCGCGTGCCCGTGATCGCGGCGATCGCGGGCGCCTGCACCGGCGGCGGCGCCGGCATTGCGGCCTGCTGCGACCTTCGCATCGGAACCGAGACGACGCGCATCGGCTTTCCGATCGCACGCACGCTCGGCAACTGCCTGTCGATGTCCAACATCAGCCGTGTCGTCTCGCTGGTCGGTCCGGCCCGCACCAAGGATCTGATCTTCAAGGCGCGCCTCGTCGAGGCGCAGGAAGCGCTGTCGCTCGGCCTGCTCAACGAGGTCGTCCCCGACGTCGAGACGCTGCAGCGCCGTGCCGACGAGACCGCAAAGCTCGTCGCGAGCCACGCGCCGCTCACGCTGGAAGCGACCAAGGAGGCGGTGCGCCGCATCCGCCGCACGCTGTCGCGCGAAGAGGGCGAGGATCTGATCCTCAAGGCCTATATGAGCGAGGATTTCCGCGAGGGCATGGACGCCTTCCTCAACAAGCGTACGCCGAACTGGAAGGGCAGATAGCGCGCGCTTCGTCAGCCGAAAGTCATATGCGGCGGAATGTCCGCCGGCTTGAACTCGCAACCTTTAGTCCGCACAATGCATCGATAAATTTCCCGGCATCACAAAGCCAATAATAACCAGGGGACGAAACTCGTGCGAATTCCAGTGAAAGCCGTCGGGGCTGCGACGGCCTTGTTTCTGAGCACGCCGGCCTTTGCCGGCTGGGAACCGACCAAACCCGTCGAGATCGTGGTGGCGGCCGGTGCGGGCGGTGCGTCCGACCAGATGGCGCGGATGATGCAGGCCGCGATCCAGAAGAACAATCTGATGAAGCAGCCGATGGTCGTCTCGCTCAAGGGCGGCGCCTCGGGCGCGGAAGCGCTGATGTACATGAAGTCGAGCGAGGGCGATCCGAACAAGGTGCTGATCGCCTATTCGCTGATCTACATGCTGCCGCTGTCGGCGAAGATCCCGTTCAACTGGCGCGAACTGACCCCGGTCTCCGTGATCGCGCTCGACCAGTTCGTGCTGTGGGACAACAGCGCAGGCCCGAAGACGGTGAAGGAATTCGTCGCAGCCGCGAAGGCGGCGAGCTCGCCGTTCAAGATGGGCGGCACCGGCTCCAAGCGCGAGGACCACGTGCTGACCGTCTTCCTCGAGCAGAAGACCGGCGCGAAGTTCTCCTATCTGCCCTACAAGTCGGGCGGCGAGGCCGCGACCCAGCTCGTCGGCAACCACACCGAATCCAACGTCAACAACCCGTCCGAAAACCTTGAAGTCTGGCGTGCGGGCCAGGTGCGGCCGCTCTGCGTGTTCGACAAGGAGCGCATCTCCTACACCAGCAAGGTCACGGACACGCAGTCCTGGGCCGACATCCCGACCTGCAAGGAGGAGGGCGTCGACGTCCAGTATCTGATGCTGCGCGCGATGTTCCTGCCCGGCAAGGTGACGCCGGAGCAGCAGGCGTTCTATGTCGATCTGTTCCACAAGGTGACGCAGACCGCCGAGTACAAGGACTACATGGAAAAGCAGGCGCTGAAGCCGATCTTCCTCACCGGCAAGGACATGGTGCAATTCCTCGAGGAGGACGATGCCACCAACAAGTCGCTGATGACGGAAGCCGGATTCGTCGCGAAGTAACTGCTCTTCTTCACCTCGCCCCGCTTGCGGGGAGAGGTCGGATTGCACCTGGCGATGCGAAGCATCGTCCAGCGCAATCCGGGTGAGGGGGACTCTCCGCGAGTCCAACTCTCACCGTCCCCGTGGAGACTCCCCCTCACCCTAACCCTCTCCCCGCAAGCGGGGCGAAGGGATCAGCCGCAGCGTTTGTTGTCAGCTCATGTCCCAAACCGATCTTGAAATCGTCGTCGACGACCCGACCGCGCCTGAAGACGACTCGCCCTCCGTCGTCTCCTCCGGCACGATCGAGATATGCGTCTGTCTGCTGTTGCTCGCGTTGGCCGCAACGCTCGGCTACGACAATTGGCGCACCGGCGCCTCCTGGGATTCCACCGGGCCTGAGCCCGGCTATTTCCCGTTCTATCTTTCCGTCATCCTCGGGGGCGGCAGCCTCTATGGCCTGATTGCGGCGTTCGTGGCGCACCGCGCGGCGTCCGAAAGCTTCGTCACGCGTGCGCAGGCGCGGCGCGTGATGGCGGTGTTCGCGCCGACGCTGCTGTTCTGCCTGGTGATGCAGTTCCTCGGCCTCTACGTCGCGAGCTTCCTGCTGATCGCGGGCTTCATGCGGCTCGTCGGCAAGATCGCGCTGTGGAAGTCGCTGCTCACCGCCTTCCTGTTCACGGCGATCATGTTCGTCACCTTCGACATCGCCTTCGACGTCATCATGCCGAAGGGGCCGCTCGAAGCGGCCTTCGGCCACTAGGCGGACCCGCGATGGAAGCTCTCGGTCTCTTGCTTCATGGCTTCGCCGTCCTGCTGACGTGGAAGACGCTCGTGCTGATGATGGTCGGGCTGGTGCTCGGCATCTTCGTCGGCGTGCTGCCCGGACTCGGCGGCCCCAACGGCGTTGCGATCCTGCTGCCGCTCACCTTCACGATGGATCCGACCTCGGCGATCGTGATGCTGTCCTGCATCTACTGGGGCGCGCTGTTCGGCGGCGCGATCACCTCGATCCTGTTCAACATCCCCGGTGAGGCCTGGTCGGTCGCGACCACGTTCGACGGCTATCCGATGGCGCAGCAGGGCAGGGCGGCGGAGGCGCTCACCGCGGCGTTCACGTCCTCCTTCATCGGCTCGCTGGTCGCGGTGCTGCTGATCACCTTCCTCGCGCCGATGATCTCGTCCTTTGCGCTGAAGTTCGGCCCGCCGGAGTTCTTCGCGGTTTATCTGCTGACCTTCTGCTCCTTCGTCGGCCTCGGGCGCGAGGCCAAGCACAAGACCGTCATCTCGATGTCGCTCGGCCTTTTGCTCGCCGGCGTCGGCATGGATACCGTGTCAGGCCAGTTGCGCATGACCTTCGGCTCGGCCGAGCTTTTGCGCGGCATCAACTTCCTCGTCGCCGTCATCGGCCTGTTCGGCATCAGCGAGATCCTGCTGACGATGGAGGAGCGACTGGCGCTGCGCGGCCACGCCGCCAGCATTTCGCTTCGCGTCGTGCTCGGCGTCTGGAAGGACCTGCCGAAATACTGGGTGACGCTGCTGCGCTCCTCCTTCATCGGCTGCTGGCTCGGCATCACCCCGGGCGGTGCGATCGCGGCCTCCTTCATGGGCTACAACCTCGCAAAGCGCTTTTCCAAGGATCCCGAGAGTTTTGGCAAGGGTCGCATCGAGGGCGTGTTCGCGCCGGAGACGGCGGCGCATGCCTCCGGCACCTCGGCGCTGCTGCCGATGCTGGCGCTCGGCATTCCCGGCTCCGGCACGGCCGCGATTCTGCTCGGCGGGTTGATGGTGTGGGGACTCAATCCGGGTCCGCTGCTGTTCGTCGAGCACAAGGACTTCGTCTGGGGCCTGATCGCCTCGATGTATCTCGGCAATGTCGTCGGCCTCGTGCTGGTGCTGACGACGGTGCCGATCTTCGCTTCGATCCTGCGCGTGCCGTTCGCCGCGGTGGCGCCGATGATCGTGGTGTCCTGCGCGATCGGCGCCTATGCGATCCAGAACGCGATGTTCGACATCTGGCTGATGCTGGGCTTTGGCGTCGTCGGCTACGTCTTCAAGAAGATCGGCATCCCGCTCGCGCCGTTCACCCTGGCGCTCGTGCTCGGCAACCGCGCCGAGGATGCCTTCCGCCTGTCGATGATCGGCTCCGGCGGCAATCTCAAGGTGTTTTGGTCAAACGGCCTGGTCGGCTCGATCACAACCTTGGCGATTGTGCTGCTGTTCTGGTCGGTGATCGATGGTCTGCTTTCCCGCGTCGGATTGACACAGGGACTAAAGCGACATCGCGATAAACCCGAATAATTCGTGGATTCAACGGCGTAAGTTAATGATGTCGTCGTAGTCCGGAGTGCCACACGCCCCGATTGTTTCTGCTTGTTGCTGACCTGGCACAGCCCTTCGGCGCCGCTCGGCGTATGTTTTGATCACAAATTCGGGCGGAAGAGGAATATGAAGCGGATAGTGATTGGAATGGCGGCAGCGATGTCGCTGTTCGCGACGGGCGCGCTGGCGGCCGATCTTGCGGCAAGGCCCTACGTCAAGGCGCCGGTCATGGTCGATCCGGTCTGGAGCTGGACTGGCTTCTATGTCGGCGGCAATGGCGGCTATAGCTGGGGCCGCTCGCGCTCCGACGTTTCCTACTTCAATTCGGCGACCGGCGCGGCGGTCGCGCCCCCGGCCGGCTCCATCACCAATGCGTCGTTTGACATGAACGGCGGCATCGCGGGCGGTCAGGCCGGCTACAACTGGCAGAACGCCAACTGGGTCTATAGCATTGAGGGCGACCTGCAATGGTCCGGTGAGAAGGGCAGAGCCGGCTTCAACTGCGCCGGTAGTGCCGTCTTTCCGATCGCCGGACCCTGCCTTCCCGGCCTGACGTTCCTCCCGCCCGGCGCCCTGACCGGCACCACTCTGACGATCGACCAACATCTGCAATGGTTCGGCACGCTCCGCGGCCGCGTTGGCATTCTGGCGACCCCCAAGGTGCTGTTCTACGGCACCGGCGGTTTGGCCTTCGGCGAGATCAAGACCACGGGCACCATGACCGGCTTCACCCCCGCGGGTGTGGCGATCGCCTCGGTCGGCTCGAACTCGGCGACGCGCGCCGGCTGGACCGCGGGTGTGGGTGTCGAAGGCAAGATCACCCAGAACTGGAGCGCCAAGCTCGAATATCTCTACATGGATCTCGGTCGCTTCTCGTCCGGTCCGTTCACGCTGGCACCGGCCTCCACGATCAGTGCCAACGTCTCGTCGCGCTTCACCGATCACATCCTTCGCGCCGGCATCAACTATCAGTTTGGTGGCCCGGTGGTTGCCAAGTACTAAGTCAACAAAGGCGTCAACATGAAGCAAAGCCCGGCCTCGCGCCGGGCTTTGTCGTTTCTGTCTTCCTCACACCACCTTGCCATCCCGGAGCTTCGCAATCTCGTCCGCGCCGAAGCCGAACTCCTTCAAGACCTCGTCGGTCTGCTCGCCGAATTCCGGCGGCCGCGCCACCATCTTGCTCGGCGTCCGCGACAGCGTCACGGGCTGGCCGACCAGTCGGATGTGACGGTCCTCGTCGTTCGGCACGTCCTGCGCGATGCCGAGATGTTTGACCTGCGCATCCTCGAACATCTGGTCGATGGCGTAGATCGGCCCGCAGGGCACACCCGCGTCGTTGAGCTCGCGGACCCAGGTCTCGGTCGACTTCGCGACCGTGCGCTTCTCGATCTCGGCGTTGAGCGCGTCGCGATTCCTGGAACGGGCCGGCGCCGTCGCATAATCGGGATGGCTGTAGAGCTCAGGGGCGCCGATCGCTTGTGCACAACGCTCCCAGATCCGACCGCCGGTCGTGGCAATGTTGATGTAGCCGTCCGAGGTCTTGAACACGCCGGTCGGGATGCTGGTCGGGTGGTTGTTGCCGGCCTGCTTGGCGACCTCCTTCTCCATGAGCCAGCGTGCGGCCTGGAAGTCGAGCATGAAGATCTGGGCCTGCAGCAGCGAGGTTTGCACCCACTGGCCCTTGCCCGAGACCTCGCGCTCGAGCAGCGCGGTGAGGATGCCCATGGCACAGAACAGGCCGGCCGTGAGGTCGGCGACGGGAATGCCGACCCGCATCGGGCCTTCCCCCGGTGCGCCGGTGATCGACATCAGTCCGCCCATGCCCTGCGCGATCTGATCGAAGCCGGGGCGCTTGTGATACGGCCCGTCCTGGCCAAAGCCGGAGATGCTGCCATAGACGATGCGCGGGTTGATCTCGCGCAGGCTCTCATAGTCGATGCCGAGCTTCTTCTTCACGTCGGGACGGAAATTCTCGACCACGACGTCGGCCTTGGCGGCGAGGCGCTTGAACACCGCGAGCCCGCGCTCGTCCTTCAGGTTCAGCGTCATTGCCCGCTTGTTGCGGTGCAAATTCTGGAAGTCGGAACCCCGCCGCGGCCCGCCAGGCTGCTCGCCGCCGGCATCCTCGGTCAGCGCGTCGATCTTGACGACATTGGCGCCCCAATCCGCGAGCTGCCGCACGCAGGTTGGCCCGGACCGGACGCGGGTCAGATCGAGCACGGTGAAGCGCGACAGGGCTTCCGAGGCATGCGGAAAGGGCATCGTGAAAGGCTCCGGGACAGATTGCAGAGCCACCATAGTGCCGAAACATCATGCGGCAAGTCTGCGCCGGCGCGGATGCCGCCTGTCAAAATGCAATGCCTGACGGGGGCCGGCCTGATTGGCTGGCTGCACCGGGTGAAGGGGATCAGCGCGACAGGCGCTTCAGCGCGCTGCGCGCCCGCTCGGCCAGCGGGTCATCGCCATGCCGTGCAATGAAGAGCTCGAACGCCTCCCGGGTTCCCTTCCGGCGGGCGGCTTCGTATTCCTCCGCCACCGCGGCGGAAGGATCGCGGGCCATTGGCATGGAGGAAGCGCGTCCTCCCTCCGTTTGGCTTCCCTTGGCACTTTCCTTGGCGCTGTCGTCCGCCTTGGCTTTCCCGACCATGACAGGCTGTTCTCCGATGGGCATGCGATCCGGTCCGGCGAACACCGCCAGGGCACCGATCAGTCCGGCTGACAATGGGCCGAGTTTCATCATGTCCCTTTATAAAACATTGTCGCAGGCGGAACCTGCATTGTGTCCGCACGTATGACTATGGAATTTATGGCTTACGGGGTCAGGCACGGACACCAAATTTAAGACAAGCCTCTGAAGCTAGAATCACCCGCCTGCGACCCGCAGCTCGTTTCAGTGTTGGCGGCCAAGGCCCAACAGCTGACGGACATGACGGACGCTCATTTCGTGTTCGACAACGTGTCCGAGATGGCGCAGCACCATGTCGGCGATTATAATCTGATCTGATCGATCGGCGTCCTCACTGCAACTCTGGATTCTCCAGTATCCGTGCACTAGTCTGGCGATGCAGGTAGGCAAGCGGGTGAGATGAAGACCCTCGATCGGGGCTTCGCCGGACGGTTTTGCGGGGACGGATGCGAGGCTCGACACGACGAGGACTTTGGCTGTTGCCGATGCTTGCGCTTGTGCTCGCCGCGCCCGCCCACGCCCAGTCGTTGCGCCAGGGCGTCGCCGCGTTCCAGCGCCAGGATTATGGGACGGCCTCCCGCATCTTCATTCCGCTCGCCGAGCGCGGCAATCGCGCGGCGCAGACCTATCTCGGCTTCCTGTTCGAGACCGGCCGCGGCGTGCCGCTGAACTACACGGAAGCCGCGATGTGGTACCGCCGCGCGGCGGAGCAGGGCGACACCCGCGCCCAATATTCGCTGGGGCTGCTCTACGACCGCGGCCAGGGCGTGCCGCAGGACATCGTCGAGGCTTCCAAATGGCTCAATCTGTCGACGGCCGCCTCGCCGCCGCCGGCGCGCGAGGCGCGGGCCCGGATCCGCGATGCCGTCACCACCAAGATGACGCGCGGAGAGATCGCCCAGGCTCGCCTGCGGGCGCTGGAATGGGCGCCGAGCCGCGAGCACTGACCGCCGGCACTTCTTGGGATCGATGAGTGTCGCGCCGGTCCTGGCTGGCGAGGTGGTCGGCGCGGAGGAGCGGAGCGAGCACCACCGCCATGATGACATCATGCCGGTGTTTTGCCCGACGAGTCAAATCGCTTCGTAAAATCCGTAGAGCATTCGGGTCGTAGCCAAGTCATTGATAAAGCTGCCTCCGTCTACTGTGCATGGGGTTGTTTTTCGATTTTTTGAGATCGGGCCTCGGTAATCACGATATCCCGGTCGTCGCGCGTTAGCCCGGCCAGCCGCCGAGCCAGTTGGCGTACCAGGTCTCGCCCAGCCAGCCGATCCAGATCGCCGGAGCCAGGAACAGGCCGAACGGCAGGAAAGCCGTGCCGCGGAGCCGCTCTCGCCTTAGCGCAGCATTGGCGAGATAAGCCGCGATCGCAGCCAGCGCCGCAAGCTCGATCACTGCGACCACGGTGGCCAGATCGAGCCAGGCGCCGCAGACCGCTCCGAGCTTGACGTCACCGAGCCCAAGCCCGTCGCGGCCGCGCCAGCGCCGGTAGGACACCATCAGCAGCAGCAGCGGCAGCGCGACGGCGGCCGCGCGGGCCACCGGCCAGAGCAGGGCCTCGACGCCAACATCAGGCACGAACGCGCCGGCGCGGAGCAAGGCGAGCGCGAAGGCCGTCGCCGTCAGCTCGTTCGGAATCAGAAAGTGGCGGGCATCGTTCGCCGCGATCGCGAGCATCAGGGCGGCGAGGTACGCACCGAAAATGCCTTCCGCGCCCGGTGCGGTGACGAGGCTTGCGAAGACGCCCAGCAGCAGGGCGACGCTGAGTGCGAGCGCTGGGCCCGTCTCCTCGTGCGCAGCTTCGTCCGTCACGCGGCTAGCGCGCCGCCCTGGGCGGGCTCACGGTGACCACGGGATTGCTGGTCCCGACCAGGCGGCTGTTCATCTTGCTGCGCATCTCCTCGGCGATGACATGCGCATCGACGCCGTCCTTGATCACCGTCGGGCGGATGAACAGGATCAGCTCGGTGCGGCTGCGCGCGTTGGTCTGGTGCGAGAAGGCGTCGCCCACGCCGGGAATGGAATCCAGGATCGGCAGGCCCTGGCGCTGCCGGTTTTCGGTCTCGCTGATCAGGCCGGCGAGCAGCACGGTCTGCCCGCTGGTCACCGCGATCGAGCTCTTGACCCGGCGCTGCGAGATTGTCGGCGTCAGCGAGTTGGCGCTGCCGGCGGCCACGCTCGAGATTTCCTGCTCGATGTCGAGCACGACATTGCCATTGGCGTTGGCGCGCGGCAGCACGCGCAGGATGATGCCGGTGTTCTTGTAGTCGATGGTGTTGACCACCGTGTTGTTGGCGGTCAGCACGGTCGCGGTGCCGGTCGAGAACGGCACCTGGTCGCCGACCTGCAAGGTCGCCGGCTGGTTGTCGAGCACCACCAGCGACGGGTTCGACAGCACCTTGACGTTGGTGATGCCATGCAGCGCGTCGAGCACGACACGCGGCGAATTTTCCGAGCCGATCAGGAAATTGAAGCCGGGCAGTGCGCGGCCGAGCAGGGCGCCGGCGGCGGCATTGACCGCGTTGCTCGTCGGTTCGGTGTTGCTGCCGATCGTGCTTGAATTGCTGATGCCCGAGATGGTGTTGGAGATCGAGCCCTGCTTGCTGGCGAGGAAAAACTGCACGCCATAGTTCAGCTGGTCGTTCAGCGTGACCTCGGCAATGGTCGCCTCGATCGCGATTTGGCGCTGCGGCCGGTCGATCTGCCGGATGGTCTGCTCGACGATGCGCTGCGCCTCCTGGTTGGCGTAGACCAGCACGGCGTTGTTGGTGACGTCTGCGGTGATCCGCACATTCTGGAGAATGCTGTTGATGCCGGGCTTCGCTCCGCCGCCCGAGAGACCGCCAAGGCCGTTGTCCTGCGCCGGGGTTGCCGAGGGCACGGCGCGGGCGCCGAGCGTCGATCCCGCAGGCGTAGTGACAGGCGTTGCGGCGCCGGCAGCGGCGGTCGGCAGCGCGCTCAGCGACGCGACCGGACTGCTGGAGGTGGAGGTCGAAATGCCGGCGCCGGGCGCGAGCTGGCTCGACGCGTTGTCGAGCGTCGCGTTGCTCGTCGCGCTCTGGTTGAACAGCATGTCGTTCAGCATCGCCACGATCACCTTGGAATTGCCGTAGCGAAGCGGATAGGATTTCAGGTTCACGCCCTCGGTGTCGGAGCGATCGAGCCGCGCGATCCAGGTCTGCGCGCGCTTGAGATATTCCGGCTTCTGGCTCACCACGAGGATGGAGTTGAGCCGCGCGATCGGCTGGAGCTTGATCACGTTCTGGCTCATGCCGCCTTCGCCGGAATCCATGATCTTCTCGATCTCGGAGATGACGGGCTCCGGCGAGGAATTGCGCACCGGGAAGATGCCGACCGACTGCCCGCGCATCCAGTCGGCGTCGAAGGACAGAATGGTGTCGACCGCGGTCGCCCGGTCGCTGCCGCTGCCGCTGACGATCAGCGTGTTGCGGGCGCTGTCGGGACGCATGGTCGCGGCCTTCACGCCGAAGGCATCGAGCAGCTTGAAGATGTTTTGCGCCGAGACGTAGCGCAGCGGCACCACGGTGACGCCCTGGCCGGCCGCGGCGTTCATCGAGCGATCGACGCCGCCGGGACCGGCTTCGGGCGCCGGCAGCAGGCGATAGCCGGTGCGGTCGCGCACCAGTGCCACGCCCGACATGCGCAGCGCGTTTTCCAGCACGTAGAGTGCGTCCGCCTTCGGCACGGGCCGCACCGAGGCCAGCGTCACGGTGCCCTGCACGCGCGGGTCGATCGTGTAGCCGACGTTGAGGACGTCGCCGAGGATGACCTTTGCGACGGTGGCGACCGGCGCGTTCTCGAAATTCAGGTCGTAGCCGCTGCCGCCGGCATCGTCCCGTTCGGGAAGTGCGCCGCCTTGCGGCGTGGTACCATCGCTGAGATAGATCGCGGGTCTCGACGATTTGGCTTGCGCAACGCCGCCCGCGCCTGCATTCGAAGGTTGCCGCGGCTGGAGATCGAGGGAGCGGACCTTGTCGGCGACGTCCTGGGCGCGCGGGTCGTTTGGATCGGCTTCGATCGATTGATCGGCCGTGACGATGCAGGACGTCAAAAGAACGGCAGATAGCAAAGGCATCAGCATGCGAGTTGACGCTGAGCGCAGGCGTAGACTCAGGCGGACTACTTTGAACAAAATATGACCGCCGCCGTTGCGAGTAAGCGAAAAATTTGTCGGATCCTTCATAGTTCGCAGGCACTAAAATTTGCGCCGCGACCATTTCTTGCTAGTATTTCGATCGCGGGCTGCATGGTTGCGAGCGGGACAGATGGACGGATTGCTAACAAGCGCAACGTGGTGAACGTTGTGCAGGACGTCACCGCCGACACCTTCGAACTGTACCTTCTCGCAAAGTATCCGTTACCGCCGCGCGCGCTTGTGGGCCTGAATGGTCCGTCGAATGCTGAACGGAGTCGGCCGCTTCGCGAACTGTGGGAAACGATGGCTCTCTCTTCAGCCGAGTTTGCTGACGAGGTCGCAGAATATTTTCGCCTTCCGCGACTGGGTCTTCCGCAGTTGCTGTCAACCACGCCCTGCCTCGACGGCTTTTCACGCAGATTCCTGCGGGAATCGACCATCTTTCCGTTCCGCTCTTCGAGTGGAGGTTATGGACTAGCGATTGCAGATCCTTTGGACGCAGCCGCCGTCCGCGCCGCCGAGATTGTCTTCAGCGCACGTGTCGACATTGTCGTCGCGTCATATGAAGATATTACGACAGCTCTCGACCAGCGGGCTGGCGCTGACGAAGCTGGTGCGAGCGACAGCGCCGGATCGGGGCAGCAGTCCGACGACGACATCGAGAGCCTGCGCGATCTCGCCAGCGGCGCGCCGGTGGTGCGCGCGCTCAACGATCTCCTGGAGCGCGCGGTGGATTTGCGTGCCAGCGACATCCACGTCGAGCCGTTCCGCGCCGGGCTGGTCGTGCGCATGCGCGTCGACGGCCTGTTGCGCGCGCTGCCGTCGCCGCACGGCATCCCGCCTCAGGCGCTGATCTCGCGCATCAAGATTCTCGCCAGCCTCAACATCGCGGAACGGCGCCTGCCGCAGGACGGCGCCGCCCGCGTGCGCGTCGGGCGCAGCGAGATCGACGTTCGCGTCGCGACCATGCCGACGCAGCATGGCGAGAGCGCCGTCATCCGCCTGCTGCCGCGCGACCGCGGTCTTCTGGAAATGAGCAAGCTCGGTCTCGCCGCGCGCGACGAGAGCGTGATGACGCGACTGCTGGCGATGCCGCACGGCATGGTCGTGGTCACGGGCCCGACCGGCAGCGGCAAGACCACGACGCTGGCGACCATGCTGTCGATCCTGAACGAGCCGACGCGCAAGATCCTCACCATCGAGGATCCCGTCGAGTACGAGATCCCCGGCATCAACCAGTCCCAGGTCAAGCCGTCGATCGGGCTGACATTTGCCTCCGCTATGCGCGCCTTTGTGCGCCAGGACCCCGACGTGATCATGGTCGGCGAGGTCCGCGACGCCGAGACCGCGCATATCGCCATTCACGCGGCGCTGACCGGCCATCTCGTGCTGACGACGCTGCATACCGAGACCGCGGCGGCCGCCGTGCCGCGCCTGATCGATCTCGGCATCGAGGGTTTCCTGCTCAAGTCCACGCTGCGCGCGGTGGTCGCGCAGCGCCTCGTGCGCATGCTCTGCGACCGGTGCAAGGTGCCGCACGCGCTGACCGAGGCCGATCTCGCCAGGGATCCGCGCTTTGCGGTGATCGGATTCAAGTGCGGCGAGGTCGTGCACGAGGCCGGCGGCTGCGAGCGCTGCGGCGGCACCGGCTATCGCGGCCGCAACGGCGTGTTCGAGATCCTGGAAATGTCCGACGAGGTGCGCACGCTGATCGGCCCGCAGACCGACTCCCATTCGATCGATGCCGCTGCGATGCGGAGTGGCATGACGACGATGCTGGAGGATGCGGTCGCCAAATGCCGGGCCGGGCTCACCACCGTGCCCGAGGTCTTCCGCGTCACGACGGTGCGCTAGAAATCATGCCGAACTATCGCTACCGCGCGCTCAACGCCACCGGCGAACTGGTCTCCGGCGCCATCGCCGCGCCCGCGCCAGGCGACGTCGCGCAGCGGATCGAGCGGCTCGGCCTCGTGCTGGTCGACAACGTCACGCCGGAAGACGGCGGCGCGGCGGGCAGCGTGTTCAGCCTCTTCAACCAGCCGAAGCCGGAAGATGTCACCATCTTCACCCGCGACCTCGCGCTGCTCTTGCGTGCCGGCGCCCGCATCAATGACGGACTGGAGTTGCTCGCGGCGGATCCCGATCTCGGCCGGCTGCGTCCGGTCGTTGCCGACATCCGTTCGCGCGTCGTCTCGGGCGAGAGCTTTGCCGAAGCGCTGGTACGGCACGAGGGGCTGTTTCCGCCGATGTATATCGCGTTGGTGCGGGTCGGCGAGGCGTCGGGCTCGCTGGATCAGGTGCTGGAGGTGCTGGCAGGCGAACGTGCGCGCAGCGAGGCCTTGCGGCGCCGGCTGTCGGATGCGATCCGCTATCCCCTGTTCGTGCTCGGCGCGGCGGGCGGCGTGCTGCTGTTCTTCCTCACCTTCGTGCTGCCGCAGTTTGCCAGCGTGTTGCAGGATTTCGGCGCCAAGGTCGATCCGGTCGTCGGCGTGTTCCTGAACATCTCCACCTTCCTGCGCGGCAATTCCGATGCGGTGCTGGCTTCTCTCGCGGCCATCGTTGCGGCAGCGTGGCTCCTGCTGCGGCAGGCGCGCGTCCGCCGCGGCATCACCGATGCGATCGTGCGGCTGCCGGCAATCCGCAACGTGATGAGCGCGTACCGCACGGCGCTGTTCTGCCGCAATCTCGGCCTGCTGCTCGGCAGCGGCGTCAATCTCACCACCACGCTGCGCATCCTGATCGACATGATGGCGACGACGGGCCCTTCCGCGGTCTGGAGCGATGCCGCCGACCGCGTCCGCCATGGCTCGAAGCTGTCCGACGCGCTGGCCGAAACCGAGGCGCTGCCGGCGATGGCGGTGCGCATGCTCCGGCTCGGCGACGAGACCGGGCAATTGCCGATGCTGTCCGGACGCGTCGCCGAATTCTACGAGACCAAGTTGCAGCGCACGCTGGACCGCGCCGTCGGCATTGCGGGACCGGCGGCGATCATCGCGATCTCGCTGGTCGTCGGCGGCCTGATCACGTCGGTGATGACGGCGCTGATGTCGGTGAGCCAGATTGTCGGTTAGACAGGTAATGGAGGGTTGGAAGTGACCAAACATCCGTCGTTAAGGCGTGGCCGGCGGCGCGCGCGGCGAGGGGAGGCCGGCTTCACCCTGGTCGAGATGCTGGTCGTCATCACCATCATCGGGATGATCATGGCGCTGGTTGGCCCGCGGGTGCTGAACTATCTCAGCGAGTCCAAGGCAAAGGCCGCAAAGATCCAGATCGAGAGCTTCTCCAGCGCGCTCGATCTCTATTATCTCGATGTCGGCCGCTATCCGACCGCCAATGAAGGCCTCGTCGGACTGACGCGCACGAACAACCAGGCCGGCTGGAACGGGCCTTACCTGCGTGGCGGCGTGGTGCCCAACGATCCCTGGGGCCACGTCTATGTTTATCGCTCGCCGGGCGCCAGCGCGCCCTACGAGGTCATCTCGCTCGGATCGGACGGTCAGGAAGGCGGCAGTGGAACGGCAGCCGACATCGTCAGCGGCGCGCGCTGAAGCTCTACGTGAGGCGCGCGGTTTCGCGCTGATCGAGATCCTGTGCGTGCTCGCGATCATCGGCCTGCTCGCGGCGATCATCCTGCCGGCGATCCCGCGCTCGACGACGCGCGCCAGGCTCGAGAGCTACGCGGTGGAGACCGCGGCACTGTTGAAAGCCGACCGCAACGCGGCGCTGCGCCGGCAGGTGAGGGTGGTGACGCAGGTCGACGCGGAGGCGCGCGCGATCCGCTCCGGCGTGACCGGGCGGACCATCCGCCTGCCCGGCGACGTGGTCGTGCAGGCGACGCTGGCGTCGCGCTGCGCCGACCGCGCGACGGGGCGGTCGATCGATTTCTTTCCGTCGGGCATGTCGTGCGGCGGGACGATCGCACTGGCGCGGCCCGGCATGGGCTACGAGGTGCGCGTCAACTGGCTGACCGGAGGCGTCGAGATTGTCCCGCAGAAGCTGCTCTGACGCCGCCGGGTTCACCCTGATCGAGGCGCTGGTCGCGCTCGCGATCATCGCTGTCGTGCTCGGGACGATCGGCTCGGTCATCGCCACCACGGCGAAGGGCACCCGCTCGATCGACCAGCATCTGGCGCTGGCGGGCACGGCCGAGCGGTTGCTTGCGGACCTGCCGGCACGCGGATTGCTGAAGCCCGGTCGGCAGAGCGGCGAACTTGCCGGCAGCCGCTGGCGCGTCGAGGTCGCGCCGATGAACGTCGCAGGCGGCGATCCCGCCACCGACCGCTTCGTGCCGATGGCCGTCAATCTGCGCCTCCAGCGCGCCGACGGCAGCGCGATCCAGGTCGCGACCGTGAAGCTGGTGCCGAGGTCGTCGCAATGAAGGGCCTGGCAATGAAACGCCTCCGCCGCGCGCTCGACAGCGAGGCCGGCTTCACCCTGCTCGAGGTGCTGCTCGCAACGCTGCTGATGACCGTCATCCTGGCGGCGCTGGCGACGGTGACGGCGCAATGGCTGCCGAACTGGAATCGCGGAATCGCGCGCGTGCAGCGGGCCGAGCGCCTCGCCACCGGCCTCGACCGCATCGTCGCCGACCTCCAGGTTGCCGAGCAGGTGCCAATCAACAGCGACGCCAGGGCGCCGCTGTTCGACGGTGCCGAATTGTCGGTGACCTTCCTGCGCACCGCGCTCGGTCCGAGCGCGCGTCCGGGACTCGAATTCATCCGCCTGATCGAGAAGGCCGATGCGCAGGGGCTGGCGCTGGTGCGCGAGCGCGCGCCGTTCCAGCCGATGCCGGCCGACGGGCAGATCCGCTACGTCGACCAGGTTGTGCTGGTCCGTGCGCCGTTTCGCGTGAGCTTCGCCTATGCGGGGCCTGATGGTCAGTGGCAGCCGATCTGGCGCGGCCAAGCACAGCTGCCGGATCGTATCCGCATCACCGTGCGCGACGGCGCCACCGGGCAGGTGCTGGCGGTCTCCGCCGCCGTGGTTCCGCATATCACGGCGCCGGCGGAATGCGCGCGGGCCAAGAACCCGGCGACTTGCGTGGCCGCGCAGAGCCGGCCGCAACCGGCGGAGAAACAGGAGCAGCAGCTATGAGCGGCGCGAGGCATTACGTCGGTGCGCTTCGCGATGGCCGCGGCTTCATCGTCGTTGTGGTGCTCTGGTTGCTGGCGGCGCTGGCTGGGCTCGCGCTGGTCTACCTGACCTATGTCACCAACACCGCGGTCACCGTCGCGGTCAACGCAGACCGGTTGCAGGCCGACGCGCTGGTGAATGCCGGCCTGGAGCTTGCGGCTTACCGGCTGACGGCGCAGAACGAGGCCACGCGTCCCACCAGCGGCACCTTCAACGCCCGCGTCGGGGCCGGCCGGCTGAGCGTCACGTTCCGCTCGGAGGCCGCGCGCATCGATCTCAACATGGCGCCGAAGCCGATCCTCGCGGGCCTGATGACGGCGCTCGGCGTCTCCGCGACGGATGCACCCGTCTATGCCGATCGCATCCTTGGCTGGCGTTCGTCGACGGAGTCCGGCCAGGACAATCCGGAGGATACCTACTACCGCACGCTCGGTGCGTCCTATCTGCCGCGCCACGCGCCGTTCCCGCACAGCGACGAGCTCTGGCTCGTGCGCGGCATCCCGCCCGCCGTCGTCGAGCGCGTGCTGCCCTTCGTCACCGTGTTCAGCAACATGCGGACGGTGAACGTGCTCGACGCCGCGCCGCAGGTGGTGGCGGCGCTGCCGGGCATGACGCCGCAGACGCTGCAACAGTTGCTGCGCGACCGCGCCGATCCCAACATCGACCCGCGATCCCTGGTTGGGCTCGCCGGCAATACCAATGCGACGGTCGAGGGCTCGCGAGCCTACCGCCTCACGGTGGCCGTCGAGGCACCGTCGCACCGGCAGAGCTCGGCCGAGATCGTCATCCTGCTTCTCGAAGGCGGCGAGGAGCCCTATCGTATATTGTCGTGGCACAACGCCTTCGACGGCTCCGCCGGAAAGCCTCTGTGAGATGAGTTCGCTCAATTCCCTTCGCACGATTGTCGATGCCTGGACCGGCACCGTGGCCGGTACCATCGTCGCCGCCCTGGAACGGATGGTGTCGCCGCGCGTGGTGCGGCTGGTCGAGGGCGAGAGCGGCGCGTTCGCGCTCGAGGCCGCCAAGTCGGAGAACATCCCGAAGGAGATCGCATTCGAGGATGGCAAGTTCGCCACTCCCAATCTCGCGCAGATCGTCCGCGGCAGCCGCGTCGAGATCGTGTTGCGGCCCTCGCGCTTCCTGTTCCGTCCGCTGGAGCTGCCGGCCCGCGCTGCGGATTTCCTCGACGGCATCGTGCGGGCGCAGATCGACCGGCTGACGCCGTGGAGCGCGAGCGACGCCGTGTTCGGTTGCAGCCGGCCATCGCCGCATGGCAGCGAGAGCATCACCACCGAGATCGCAGCCGCGCCGCGCAGGCTGGCCATGGGTTATGTCGAGACGCTGTCAGGCTTCCATCCCGCCGCGATCGCGATCGCGACGGATGCGCCCGGCGGCGGGCACATCAAGGTGTTCGAGCAGCGATCGCGCGGCGCGGTCGATCCTGCGCGGCTGAGCCGGACGCTGCAAGCGGTGCTGGCTTTCGCGGCCATCGCCGCGGTCGTCGGATCGGTTGCCGCGGGCTATCTCGCCGACAGCCTCAGTGCGCAGGAGAGCGAGCTCGACCGCCAGATCACCCAGCGCCGTGCGGCGCTCCGCGCGGGCGGGGACGGTGGCGAGCGCTCGCCGCTGGCGCTGCTGGAGCGGCGCAAATACGAGACCGCGGCGAGCGTGGTCGTGCTGGAATCGCTGAGCCGGCTGCTGCCAGACCACACTTATGTCACCGAGATGCATCTGTCCGGCAACAAGCTTCAGATCGGCGGCATCACGCGCGATGCGCCTTCGCTGATTCCCTTGATCGAGCAGTCCCAGCATTTCACCCGCGCGACCTTCTACGCCCCGACCACGCGGAGCTCATCCGATTCCGGCGAACGCTTCCACATCGAGGCGCAGATCGAACCGAGGAACGCGCCATGAGCCGCGCAGGTATCACGGGTGGAAATGCCGTCACACGTGCGCTCTCCGGCTCGCCGCTGATCGCGATCACGCTCTATCTCGCGGTAACGGGCGGGCTGCTGCTGATGGCGGGCCTGTCGATCGCCGATGTCATCGCCCACCGTCAGGCGCTGGCGCAAACCTCCGACCTGCTCGACCAGCTGCGTGGCCGCAAGGGTGGCGCCAAGAATGCCGCGGCAGCCATGGCCGAGCATCCCGGCACGCCGTTCCTGGAAGGGCCGACGGTGACGGTCGCGGGCGCCAATCTGTTGCAGCGGGTCGCGGCGGCGGTCGGCAATGTCGGCGGCTCGGTGCAGTCCTCGCAGGTCGACGTAACAGGCGCGCAGGTCAAGGACGGATTCGTCGGCCTCGTTGTGAGCTGCGAGCTCGACCAGCCCGCGCTTCAGAAGGTGCTCTACGATCTCGAAGCCGGCATGCCGTTCCTGTTTGTCGAGCAGCTCGACGTCCAGGTGCCGCAGACCACCGCGCTGAACGAGGTCGGCACCGGCCGCGTCAGGGTGATCCTGGGTGTCTCCGGCCAGTGGCAGGCGGGGAAGTAGGTTCGGAGTGTCTCCATTTCTGAAGTCCCGGATTGATGGCGGTAGGCATTGGAACTAGGTTGCGGCTTGGCTTGCATCCGCCTTGGTCGGCAGCGAGCCTAAAAGGGGTTTCGATGGCCAAATGGCTAAAATTGATAGGATTGGCGATGCTTGGAGCCGCTGTCGCGTTGAGCGCCGGCGCGGCGATGGCGGCGACGTCGTCCCGCATCGCCGTTCTGCCGGAAGAGATCGAACACGGTGTAAACGACACCATTGATGTCGGCACGCTGCGGCCGATCGCACAGCCTCCGAGCAAGGCCCGGGCGCGCGGCAATCCGCTCTGGTCGGTACCACTGTCAGGGCTCACCGCGACCGAAGAGCGTCCGATCTTTTCTGCGACCCGCCGTCCGGCGCCGCGTGTGGTGGCCGCCGTACCGACCGCAAGGGCGGCCGAACTGCCTCCGCTCGTTCCCGTCGAGGGGCCGCCGCTTGTGCTTGTTGGCGCAGTGGTCGGCGAAGGCGACGCCATTGCAATCTTCCTGGATCGAACCGATCAGAAGGTCATTCGCATGCGTCAGGGTGAATCGCGCGACGGCTGGTCGTTGAGCGTGGTGCAGTCGCGTGAGGTAACGTTCAAGCAGGGTGATCGCGACGAGGTGTTCTCATTGGGGGCGAAGGGCGTCCCCTCGGGTCAAGCTGCTCAATAGCGTTTCCGCACGGCTTTACCGTTCGGACGTAGCGCAGGCCTTAGCTTCACGTAGGCCTGGGGCGGGCAAGATCACCATGACCTACCTGGACCGGGTAATCCTTGAGTCGAACAAGAGTTGGTGCGCGACTCATTCGAAGGCAGATCGTCGACGAGGCGCAGCCGTCGGCGCCGCCTAAAGCGGCGCATCGTCGAGGGCGGTCGCCCGTTCTGACGGGTTGCGGCGGCCAAGGCCGAAGAAGGCCGAGCGCTGTTCCTCGATGGATCTTGCGGTGGCGCGAATGCGCAGGAGATCCTTGCGGGCAACCAGGCCGACGAGATGCCCGGTCGCGCGCTCGACGATCGGCACGCGCCCGACGTCCGCCAGAACCATCCGATCGGCAACGTGCGACACGGGCTCGTCGGGATAACCGAGCGTGAGCGAGCGGTCCGAGACGCGGTCGAACAGGGTGTCGCGACCATCGGCGCTTTCCGCGCGCCACCGCAGGACGTCCGAGCGGCCGACGAGACCGGAGACCCGTCCGCCGGCATCGATCAGCGGATAGGACTTGTGACGTCGTTCCCCGTCGGAGAAGAACGATACCGCTTCGCCGACGGTCATGGCCGCAGGCAGGGTATCGACGTCCTTCACCATCACTTCGTTGACGCGAAGCAGGTCGAACGGATCGATGCCGTATTCGCGCACGACGTGCTGGCCGCGCCGCGCGATCTTTTCGGTGAGGATCGAGCGCTTGAGCAGCAGCACGGTGAGCGCATAAGCAGCGCTCGTGGCGATCAGAAGCGGACCCAGCATCGCAAAGTCGCCGGTCAGCTCGACGGCGAACAGGATCGCGGTCAGCGGTGAGCGCATGGTGCCGCCCATCATTGCGGCCATGCCGATCAGTGCCCACGCACCATGCGGGCCCGGGAGCAACTGTCCTTCGAGCCAGCCGGCGCAGCCGCCGAAAATGAGAAGCGGGGCGAGGACGCCGCCGGAGGTGCCCGATGCCAGGGCAACGATCCAGATCGCAGACTTCACGAACAGGATCAGGAGCGTGGTCGATACCGCAATGTGGTCGTTGAGCAGGTCGCCGATGATATCGTAACCGACGCCGAGCGCGCGCGGCTCGATCAGGCCGCCGGCGCCGACGAGCAATCCGCCGATCGCCGGCCACCACATCCAGTGAATTGGCAGATGGCCGAAGACGTCCTCGGCCTTGTAGAGGAGGGTGGTCAGCAATCCCGATTGCAAGCCTGCCGCGATGCCAATGCCGACGCAGGCCAGCGTTCCCCACCACGGCAAATCGAGCTGGCCGGCGAACGGGAACAGCGGGCCGCTGCCGATCAGCCACGGCCGCAGTGCCGACGAGACCACGCAGGCGGCGATCACGGGAATCAGGCTGCGCGGCTTCAGCTCGAACAGGAGAAGCTCGACGGCAAGCATGACGGCGGCGACGGGGGTTCCGAAGATCGCCGTCATGCCCGCGGTCGCACCGGCGACCAGCAGCGCCTTGCGCTCGGCGGCGGTGAGATGGAAGCATTGCGCGAACAGAGAGCCGACGGCGCCGCCGGTCATGATGATCGGGCCCTCGGCGCCGAACGGGCCGCCGGTACCGATCGAGATCGCCGACGACAGTGGTTTGAGGACGGCGACCTTCGGCTGGAGGCGGCTGCCGCCGATGAGGATGGCCTCGATCGCCTCGGGAATGCCGTGGCCGCGGATCTTCTCTGAGCCAAAGCGCGCCATCAAGCCGATGACGAGGCCGCCGAGGGCCGGGGCTGCCACCATCCAGACGCCGGGCTTCAGGCCCGACAACGAGAGCGTCTGCGTGCTCAGCGTATGCAGCCATACCGCATTGGTGACGATCGCGATGGCATGCAGCAACAGCCACGCCGTCGCCGCGCCGCCGGCGCCGACGAAGACGGCCATGGCGACCAGCATCAGAACACGCCGGTCTGTCGTGAAGTCACCAAGGCGCGGCAGGGAGTTGGCGGGGATGGAGCGTGGCATCTTGGTCCGATCGGGATCACGCGACTGTGAGGAGGATGAAGTGGCGCCGATCACATCGGCCGGTGGCGGGAAATATATCGTAGAACGATATAAATCAACCGGATCAATGTTCGCGGGGAAGGCCTGTTCACAGATCAGGCGAGAAGACAGCCTAGCGCGGAAGCCCGAGAATTCGGGTGATGCGGGCATGGGCCGGCGCCGCTTCAGATGCGCACCCGGGCAGGCCGCAGGTAGGATTCGAGCAGGACGTCGACGATGACGCGGGGTTCCGCTCCGTGGAGCACGATATTCTTCGGCCCGAAATCGCCGTGATCACTTGGGCGGACTCGCAAGACGATCCCCGAGCAGTACGCAGGCCCCAAAAGCGCGATGGCATTAAGTTCGATAGCCTGAGTTTTTGAGATAGTTGGCGCATTCCTCGGGTGTGAAAGCGTCGAGCGCCTGGCCAATTGCCGCGCAGACCGCATCGACGGTTCGCGCGGCGGCTTTTCGGAGCAGGTGCTTGAGCTTGGTGTTCGATCGGGTTCAGGTCGGGCGAGTATTTTGGCAGGAAGAACAGTTTTGGCCCCGACCGAACGGATGAGCTGGCGAACTGCTTTGCTCCTGTGGCTGCCGAGGTTGTCCAAGACGACGATATCGCCGGTCGAAGGACGGGCAGCAGAACCCTCTCGACATAGGTACGAAAGCTCGCGCCGTCGATCGGTCCCTCGATGAACCACGGCGCATCGATCCGATCACAGCGCAATGCCGCCAGGAAAGGTCATGGTCTTCCAGCGGCCGTGGGGAACCTTGGCGTGAAGTCTGCTCCCGCGTGGCGCAGGGGGCCATATCGGTCCGCGTCCAGGTCTCGTCGATGAAGACCAGCCGCTCAGTTTCGACGCGGTCTTGATACTTTGTACACTGGGCTCGGCGCCGCGCGACCTCTGGACGATCGCGTTCGCCAGCCGCCACGCTTTTTTTGAAGCTGAGCTTCTCGGCATGCACGAAATCCCAGACCGAGTGATAGTCGACCTTCAGGCCGCGGCCGCCGGCTACGACGCGCTTGCGCAGATCTACAGAGTACGGCTTGCCCATCCATGCTGGCCTCCGTCCAGCCAGCACGGTGATTCAGAAACAAAGTGATTTGGGAATCCCAAATCGATCCAGACTAAACTCGTCCCGCGGGCCGCGCGCGTCAGCGTTGCACAATGTCAAACGACCTCCGATAGTCTCAGTTCGGTAATTTCGTCAGGGGCGAAGCCAAACTTAGCGGCCGCGCCACCATCCTCCTCGGCGCACGCGAAAGCGTCACCGGTTGGCCGACCAAGGCGCGCGCTGGGTGCAGGTTCGATCGGCTTGATGCGCTCCTCTAAGCAGGTCCTGGGAGAGCCGCCGGACTCGACGTCCCATGCATCCTTATGCTAATAAGATCGATCGATTCAGCTTGGTGCTTGGGATGCAGGAAGCTCCATTTCGATCAAGCCCTTTGCGCGGACCTATGTTTGTGAGGATAATGGCAGGCGGCGCTACGGTTGCGGCAAGTTTTCTCACTTCGTCCTGTATGAGCTCCGGCGATATCTCTTCGAGATCAAGCGTTGCAATTGGTGCTCCTTGGGCCCGAGATCTCAATGAGCCGCCGCCTAGCCGACCGCCAGCACGTAGACCTGACTGAACCTTGCATCGCAGTTGCCAAAGCATTGAGTCCCTGAGGACATTGGATCCTTGATGGTCTAATCTTTGGTATATGTCGCTCTAATGGATCACATTATTCAGTCGTGCGGAGCTTTCCCGGAGCACGCGACGAGCGGAAAGCGTTGAAGTGTCACGTGGTATCCTGTCAAATGGGAGTTCGCCTAAACCTACAATTCCAGAAGCAGGCGCTCTCCCGTACTTGTCGAGAGCAATTGGCATAGGCCGCGTGTAGAACGGAGCAGACCGTGAGAGTAGAGCGTTTTCGCCTTTTTGTTCTCGGAAATCTATTTGACCTCATAGACAAATGGAAGGCTAGGCGTATGCCGCTTGTGTGTCCAAGCTGCTTTGAGCGGGCGTCGGAAGCGACCTTCGCTCAGGGACGTTGGCTAGTGGGCGAAAAGAAGGTGCATTGCGGCGCGTGCGGTGCAGCCAACTATATCGCTGGATGGCGAATCGCCGCGGATTACCACGAGAGAGCCGAAAGGTTCCCACTACTGTCCGGAAATTGAAACCGGTTAAGCTTTAGAGGTCGGTCTATGAGTCTGCCGCTCGGTCGTGCGCGTTGGAGGTGAACAATGGTGCCGAGCACTGCGCCATCGTCTCCCTGTTAGTGCCTTGTAAGCTCAACGACGTCGAGCTCGGCTGGCTAACAATGAACGCGCTCACCAGGATCGTGAATAATCGTCCGATAGCGACATGGCGTGTTGCGACCTCAAAGGAGCGTCTCGAACAAGGCGTTTGTATCGTTTCGTCGCGACCATGGACGAACTAGTTTCTGCAGTTGTCCCGCGAACAGCGCATGAGAACTCAGGATTAGTCCAAGGCGAGCGCCGTCAGACAATCCGGGCCCCTCTCAGCCTCGAGATCTCGTCCAGGGCCGAAGCCGAATTCCGGCGGCCGCGCCACCATCTTGCTCGATGTCCGTGACAGGGTCAGATCGAGCACGGTGAAGCGCGACAGGGCATCCGAGGCATGCGGAAAGCGCATCGTGAAAGGCTCCGGACAGATTGCAGAGCCACCATAGTGCCGAAAACATCATGCGGCAAGTCTGCGTCAGCGCGGATGCCGCCTGTCGAAATGCAATGCCTGACGGGGTCCGGCAGGACGGAGGCTGGCCTGATCTGGCTGGCGGCGCCGGGTGAAAGGGATCAGCGCGACAGGCGCTTCAGCTCGCCGCGCGCCCGCTCGGCCAGCGGGTCATCTCGATGCCGTGCAATGAAGAGCTCGAACGCCTCGCGGGTTCCCTTCCGGCGGGCGGCTTCGTATTCCTCTGCCACCGCGGCGGAAGGATCCCGGGCCATTGGCATGGAGGAAGCGTGTCCTCCCTCCGTTTGGCTTTCTTTGGCGCTGTCGTCCGCCTTGGCTTTCCCGACCATGACAGGCTGTTCTCCGATGGGCATGCGATCCGGCCCGGCAAACACCGCCAGGGCACCGATCAGTCCGGCTGACAATGGGCCGAGTTTCATCATGTCCCTTTACAAAACTTAGTCGCAGGCAGAACCTGCATCGTGTCCGCGGCACCGTATGACTACGGAATTTATGAACGCATTACGGAGGCCAGGCACGGACACCAAATTTAAGACAAACGTTTACCTCTGAAGCTAGAATCGCCCGCCCGCGCCCAAAATCGTGCGCGACGCGTCGCTCCGGAGAATCCATTGGCCACGTCTGTCACCGTTAGCGCCACCAACAATGCCGAGATCGACGGCCTGCTGTCGGGCTACAAATGGTCCGGCGCGATCACCTTCAGCTTTCCCGACTCGCCGAGCGACTACTCGAATCCCTACTCTGGCGGCAGCAGCGAACCAACCTCCTCAGGCTTCGCTTCGGCGCCGAGCCAGATGCAGGCGGGGATCAACTACGCGGTCGGGCTGATCCTCGGCTACACCAATGCCAGCATCCAGTACGCGGGGACCAACGGCGCGGACATCATGATCGCGCAGTCGTCGAAGCCCGCTACGTCCTACGCCTACTATCCGGGCAATTATGCGGCCGGCGGCGACGTCTGGTTTGGGACTGGTTACGACTACACGCAGGCGAAGCTCGGGAACTATTACTTCACGACCGCTCTGCACGAGCTCGGCCACGCCTTAGGCCTCAAGCACAGCCAGGAGACCGGCGGGCCCGCCAACGTCGCAGTGCCGGGCGCGCACGACGACAGCGAATATACCCTCATGAGCTATCGCAGCTATGTCGGTGCTTCGACCACGAGCGGGTACACCAACGAGGCGTATGGATATCCGCAGACCTACATGGCCAACGATATCCTCGCGCTACAAACGATGTACGGCGCGAACTACACGACCCAGAGTGGCAGCACGGTCTACAGCTGGAACCCGATCACGGGGCAGGAGTTCATCAACGGCGTTGGACAGCTCGCGCCGGGCGGTGGTGCCGGAGGCTCGGCCAACCGCATCTACGAGACGGTTTGGGACGGCGGCGGCGTCGATACCTACGATCTGTCGAACTACACGACGAACCTGAGCATCAATCTCAATCCGGGTGCGTCGTCACTGTTCTCGTCGGTGCAACTGGCCAATCTCGGCAACGGCCATTCCGCCTCGGGCAACGTCTACAACGCCTATCTCTACAACAACGACGCGCGCTCCTACATCGACAATGCCACCGGCGGCTCCGGCAACGACACTATCATTGGCAACGCCATCGCCAACGTGCTGAACGGCGGGTCCGGGAACGATACGATCACCGGCGGTGGTGGCAACGACACCATCATGGGCGGCGCCGGCACCGACACGGCGGTGTATTCCGGCAATCGGGCGAACTACGGCATCTCTTACAATTCGGCGACGCAGACATTTACGCTGGTTGACCAGCGCGCGGGTTCACCTGACGGCACCGACATGCTGACGGGGCTGGAGAACTTCCAGTTTGCCGACGGCACGGTGACGAGTGCGACGCTGTTCAGCCAATTAGGCCCCATAGCCCTTGAGTCGTTCGGTTCCACGACGTTGCTTCAGGTCGGGAGCAACTATGAGCTCGGTAGCGCCGGACCGATGCTCAAGTACAACGGATCCCTGGTGACGCTCGGGCAGTTCGCACCCTGGGCCCCAATAGGGGCGGAGCAGACCGCAAGTGGTTTTGACTTCGCCTGGAAGACGCCTGGGACGGATAATTATACAGTCTGGAGCACTGACGCGAACGGCAATTATACTGGAAACCTGACCGAGATCGTCTCTGGCGGCAGCAGCGTGCTTGAATCACTGGAGACGGTCTTCCACCAGGATCTGAACGGCGACGGCACGATCGGGGTGCCCTCCGTGACTGTGGAATCGTTCGGTTCCACGGCGTTGCTTCAGGTCGGGAACAACTATGAGCTCGGTAACGCCGGACCGATGCTCAAGTACAACGGATCCCTGGTGACGCTCGGGCAGTTCGCACCCTGGGCCCCAATAGGGGCGGAGCAGACCGCAAGTGGTTTTGACTTCGCCTGGAAGACGCCTGGGACGGATAATTATACAGTCTGGAGCACTGACGCGAACGGCAATTATACTGGAAACCTGACCGAGATCGTCTCTGGCGGCAGCAGCGTGCTTGAATCACTGGAGACGGTCTTCCACCAGGATCTGAACGGCGACGGCACGATCGGGGTGCCCTCCGTGACTGTGGAATCGTTCGGTTCCACGGCGTTGCTTCAGGTCGGGAACAACTATGAGCTCGGTAACGCCGGACCGATGCTCAAGTACAACGGATCCCTGGTGACGCTCGGGCAGTTCGCACCCTGGGCCCCAATAGGGGCGGAGCAGACCGCAAGTGGTTTTGACTTCGCCTGGAAGACGCCTGGGACGGATAATTATACAGTCTGGAGCACTGACGCGAACGGCAATTATACTGGAAACCTGACCGAGATCGTCTCTGGCGGCAGCAGCGTGCTTGAATCACTGGAGACGGTCTTCCACCAGGATCTGAACGGCGACGGCACGATCGGGGTGCCCTCCGTGACTGTGGAATCGTTCGGTTCCACGGCGTTGCTTCAGGTCGGGAACAACTATGAGCTCGGTAACGCCGGACCGATGCTCAAGTACAACGGATCCCTGGTGACGCTCGGGCAGTTCGCACCCTGGGCCCCAATAGGGGCGGAGCAGACCGCAAGTGGTTTTGACTTCGCCTGGAAGACGCCTGGGACGGATAATTATACAGTCTGGAGCACTGACGCGAACGGCAATTATACTGGAAACCTGACCGAGATCGTCTCTGGCGGCAGCAGCGTGCTTGAATCACTGGAGACGGTCTTCCACCAGGATCTGAACGGCGACGGCACGATCGGGGTGCCCTCCGTGACTGTGGAATCGTTCGGTTCCACGGCGTTGCTTCAGGTCGGGAACAACTATGAGCTCGGTAACGCCGGACCGATGCTCAAGTACAACGGATCCCTGGTGACGCTCGGGCAGTTCGCACCCTGGGCCCCAATAGGGGCGGAGCAGACCGCAAGTGGTTTTGACTTCGCCTGGAAGACGCCTGGGACGGATAATTATACAGTCTGGAGCACTGACGCGAACGGCAATTATACTGGAAACCTGACCGAGATCGTCTCTGGCGGCAGCAGCGTGCTTGAATCACTGGAGACGGTCTTCCACCAGGATCTGAACGGCGACGGCACGATCGGGGTGCCCTCCGTGACTGTGGAATCGTTCGGTTCCACGGCGTTGCTTCAGGTCGGGAACAACTATGAGCTCGGTAACGCCGGACCGATGCTCAAGTACAACGGATCCCTGGTGACGCTCGGGCAGTTCGCACCCTGGGCCCCAATAGGGGCGGAGCAGACCGCAAGTGGTTTTGACTTCGCCTGGAAGACGCCTGGGACGGATAATTATACAGTCTGGAGCACTGACGCGAACGGCAATTATACTGGAAACCTGACCGAGATCGTCTCTGGCGGCAGCAGCGTGCTTGAATCACTGGAGACGGTCTTCCACCAGGATCTGAACGGAGACGAAACGATCGGGGGGCCCGTCACCACAATCGAGTCGTTCGGGTCGACGAGTTTACTCCAGCTCGGGAACAATTACGAACACGGCAGCTCGGGCTCAACGTTAAAATACAATGGAGCTCTCGTCAGCGGGCAGTTTGCGCCTTCGGTTCCGATTGGCGCGGAGCAGAGTTCGAGTGGCTTTGACTTCGCCTGGAAGATGCCGGGCGCCGATCCCTACACGGTCTGGAGCGCCGACGGGCCCTCTTGGGACAATAGCGCTCAAGTCGCGCGGGTCTCGCATCCAATCGCGCAAAGTTCTTTTCTGGTGTCTGACTCAGCGATCCACGGATGGCAAGAAGCCGCGGTACACCAGCAGGCGGTCAGCCTATTTGGTGAAATGTACGAGATTAGGTCGGACAGTCATATCGAGGGCTACATCATCCGCTAGCTGCAGTCTCAGGCGCGCCCGGCGATTGATGGCTTGTCCGACATCGGCCATTGTAAGTTGATTCAGCTTGATACGTCGGCTGCGCGTTCTTTTAGGCGTTAATCGCCACCATCACCCGCCGGCACAAACTGTACTGCTCCCGCACCGGAATGACCGTCCGCTGCTTCTCCTAAACTGACGTCACCACTCAAACAACAGTTGGGAGCGATAATCCATGCTCCGAACGGACCGAGCCGCCGCTCGCGATGATCCGTGCCTTGTCCTCGTCGCTCCAGTTCCGCCGATGGCCGGCGCCGGTGAAGACCCAAATCCGTCGTACGGCTCAGGCTGCGTCCATTCCAAACCTAACGGTCCAAACCAACGAAGACTCGCAGACCACCCCATCATCCGGCCCTGAAAAGCGTTTACAGAGCCTCTGGAAACGCCGCAGGAGCAACGCGGCTGTTGGCCACCTCTTCCGAAGGAGTGCTCTCCACTGCGATCTCGTCCAAATCTCTCGGGCACACGTACCAGAGCAGGAAAAGAAGCGCTCCCCCATGGCTCAGCAGAATCGTTGACAGCGGCACGTTCATGAAGACTTGCGGCAGCACGGCGGCGGACGTCAGGATAAACGAGGGCTTCAGACCGGCCGATGCCCTGTTTGCGAGTGCGACGAGCAAACCGCAAGCGAATGCAGAGGCTGGAGCCAGGGTGACGCCGACTGAAGCTATACCTTCGGTGACGAAGAGCGAGCCATTGAGATTGCCAAGATGGTACTTGTTCGCGAAAACTACGCCCAATTGGTCCTGATAGGGACAATCGGAAAATTTGAGCAACGATATCTGACAGAAATACGTGAGGTCGTGTTTCGAGAAATAGTCATTGTAAATGTCGAACATGCTCGCAGGTATCGCGAGCATTCGGAAATTCACCGTACCGAATACTACACCTGCCCCTCTATCCAAGAACAACAAGAGAAGCAGGCCAGTGCTTGCCGGGATCAGGAGCGACAGGATCACAACCGTTCGCGGTTTAAAGTATGCCAATAGGATAACCAGGAACAGCAGCCACCCGGGCGTGAGCAAGGTGGATTTGTTCAGAGTGATCGGATAAAATAGACTTGCCACAATGAGGCAGGCGACCGCCTTCCAAAGTGCTCTCCTGCCGGCAAAACACGCAAACGCGAACGGCAGAAGCGTCGTCGAGGTGGCGCCCATTAAATAGTTTAACCACGTCGGGTAGGCTATGTCGCGTTGCGCGCTATACATTTCCTGAAGTCCGACTAGCCTGAAGCCATATGTGGTTCCGACGCCGACGATGGTAGCCGCCAGCACTAGGATCGCCGTTGGAAGCTCGTGAAAGGCCTTTCTCGAGAGCTCATATGTCCGCGGAAGGGGAGCAGTTATCAGAACCGCGGGTATAAGAAATGCAAGGAGAGATGCGACGGCGGAAAGGCGAGCTAGAGCGAGATCGTACTCGAAGTGCGAGAAATAACTCAGCCAGATGTAGCCCATGACGAGGTTGTACAAATAGAAAGACACGAAGTAGCCGAAGCTGAATTCGCCGATGCTAAAGAAAAATGAAATGCCGGTCAGGACGCTGAGTGCCAAGGCAGCCTGATGAAGGTTGCCTGGGTCGAAAAAGATATGGAATTCCGAATACCAGCCGGCGACGTGCATCAGCGAAACGCAGCAAATCGCAGTGTAGGCGAGAAGGAGCGCAGCAAGGCCGCCCTCAAGGTTCCTTGAAGCCGGTCGGCTGGCCAAATGTCGGCTCCTCAGCGTTCGCAGGGAAATCGGCGTGTCAACTTGCGTCAATGATTGCGGCCGCGATTGAACGTTCCGGCCGTGTGAGCGAGCCCGACACCAGCAAAAGCCACCAGGACCGAAATTACGAGAGCCATCCCAATCAGGCTCAAGCGGCGGTACGACGACGTAGCTGGCGTTATGGTCGTGTCGGAAATCGCAGGACGTCTGAATAGCTGTTCGTCCAGGCGGGTTTTCAGCTCCTCGGCGGCGGCGGCATCCTTTTCCCGCTGCAAGGCGGCATTCTGAGCCGTCAAATTCGAGCGCTCATTTATCGCGCTCAGGGACAGGTTGCCGACTGCAACCCTCTGTTCCCGCACCTCCCGGATCTTTAGTTCGCTGTCCAGGGCAGCCGTGGCGGACTGGTAGGTCTTCGAAAGCTCGCTTCTCAGGTTTTCGCTTTGATTCCAGAGATCGTCGATCAGGCCTCCGATGCTCTGGATCCTTTTTTCGTTGATCGCGAGCTGCTTCGTCAAGTTCTCGACCTTCTCGGTCGCTAGCAGGTGAACCTGTTCTGCCCGTTGACGTGCCGCATCCGCGGCCGGCATTACGTCCGCTATTATAGCTTTGGCAACGGTCTGCTGGAAGTTCCGGGCTATCTGTTCAGCGCTGCTGTCGATCGTGCTCGACAGCACGATCGATATGCCTGCTCCAATATAACCAGAACCCAGCAAAGCGGTCACAACAGCCGGAGAAGCCGCCCCACTGCTTTGGAGTCGATCTATAGCGGCTGGGCCGTAGAGCATGGCGGCACGGCCGGCGATTTGATCGGCCGACTCAAGTGGCTCTGGTTTTCCGTTCGTAAAGGAGGTTGGGACTTGCACTACTGTTTTGACAGCAACCAGCTGCTTCGGAACCGTCAATACGAAGAGGAGCAAGCCAGCAAAGGACAATCCGAATATAGCCAGAAAAGAGCGGTGGTACAATAATGCTACCTTCAGTAGATCGCTTGCGTTCATCGCGCCTCCGATGGGCCCGATTCCACCTCAGGTACCCACTCATCACTGTCGGTTGAGTATATAGAAGTGGCGATTTTTTACACAGTAACTTGATCCCGAAAAGCTTTTTCGTATAGAGCGTGCCCCTTGGGAAGACGTTTGTGGCTTCTCGGTGCTGGAGGTGCCTTGGCGCGGGGCACATCTGGCGCATTGGGTAGTTTTGCCGCTAATATGGCTTTGCCTCGATGCGGCTGCCTCTCATCCGCGCAAATAGGATCGGCTGATGATTCGGTTTGGACTGCTCGGTTGCGGACGCATATCCAAGCGTCATTCCGACCTGCTCGGTGGGGGCCAAATCAAGGGTGCTACGCTCGTGTCGGTGTGCGATACGATTGCTGAACGGGCCGATGCCGTCGCATCAAGGTTTTCCGTCCCTGCCTTTTACGATTTGAGTGACTTCCTAGTGCAGAAGGACATCGATGCCGTCGCGGTGCTTACGCCCAGCGGGCTCCACCCCCAGCACGCGATCGCCTGCGCCAAGGCCGGCAAGCACGTGATCGTTGAAAAGCCCATGGCCCTACGGTTGCAGGATGCGGACGCCATGATCCGCGCCTGTGACGAGGCCGGTGTCAAGCTATTCGTAGTCAAGCAAAACAGGTTCAACGTGCCAGTCGTGAAAGCCCGTGAGGCTTTGGAAGCTGGCCGGTTTGGACGGTTGGTCCTCGGGACGGTGCGGGTGCGCTGGTGTCGCGACCAGACCTATTACGATCAGGATGCCTGGCGTGGCACTTGGGCCTATGACGGCGGCGTGCTCACGAACCAGGCCAGCCATCACATCGACATGCTAGAGTGGTTCTTCGGCGATGTTGTGAGCGTCCATGCGCGGGCGACGACAGCGCTGGTCAAGGTCGAAACCGAAGATACTGCTGTGGCCACCCTGAAGTTTCGCAGCGGTGCATTGGGAATCATCGAAGCAACTACCGCAGTCCGGCCAAGGGATCTTGAAGGCTCTCTCTCAATCCTGGGAGAGAAGGGCGCTGTGGAGATCGCCGGCTTTGCGGTCAACGAGATCAGGCACTGGCGCTTCGTCGATGAGCTGCCGATCGACAAGGTCGTCGTCGAGAGGTATTCGGTCAATCCGCCTAACGTCTACGGCTTTGGACACCAGGCCTACTATGAGCACGTGGTAGATTGTCTGCTGCACCAACGCGCCGCGCTGGTCGACGGGTTGCAAGGTCGCAAGAGTCTCGAACTCATCTCTGCCCTCTACGAGTCGATCGAGACGGGGCAGGAAGTTGCGCTTCGCTTCGAGCCGCGGCGGAGCAGGCTCGGTGTGCTCTCGTGAGCGGCAGGCCCCAAGTCCACCAAGCTGGCGTGCGGGACGTCAAATTCGGTCAGCGGGTCAAATTAGTCGAGCCCTGCAATCTCTACGGGTGCGAGATCGCGGATGACTGTTTCGTCGGTCCGTTCACCGAGATACAGACCGGCGCTGTCGTCGGCGCGCGAACCCGCGTGCAGTCGCACGCTTTCATCTGCGAACTGGTGACGATCGGCGAGGATTGTTTTGTCGGCCACGGCGTAATGTTTATCAATGATACCTTCGCCACCGGCGGCCCGGCCCGCGGCGACAAAACGTTGTGGCGGAAGACGGTGATTGGCAATCGGGTATCGATCGGCTCCAACGCCACCATCATGCCGGTGCGCATTGCCGACGATGTGGTGATCGGGGCGGGTTCGGTTGTGACCAAGGACATCGCGGCCGCCGGCACTTATGCTGGAAATCCCGCGCGCCGGTTGGCGCCCCGGAGTTAGAAGGTGGATTCATGCCAGTGCCTTATGCGGATCTGCAGCTACAGTATCAAAACATCAAGGGCGAGATCGACGCGGCAATTGCCGCGGTAATTCGCGACAATTCCTTCATTCGCGGACCGTACGTCGATGCCTTCGAGCGGGACTTCGCCAAAGCCGTCGATATCAAGCATTGCGTGTCCTGTGCCAACGGGACCGACGCGCTCTATATTGCGATGACGGCACTCAAGGTGCAGCCGGGCGACGAGGTCATCACCACAGCCCATTCGTGGATCAGCACATCCGCAATGATCACGCATGCCGGCGCAACGCCGGTATTTTGCGACACCGACGGCGCGAGCTTCACCATTGACCCGGGGGCGATCGAAGCTGCGATTACGCCGCGAACGGTCGGCATTATTCCGGTGCATCTATACGGGCAGCCGGCGGACATGGATGCGATCATGGCGATAGCGCGCAAGTACAAGCTATGGGTAATCGAAGACTGCGCGCAGGCGCATCTGGCGCGCTACAAGGGCCGGCAGATCGGCACCTTCGGGCAGGCAGCGACCTATTCGTTCTATCCGGGAAAGAACCTGGGCGCGATGGGCGATGCCGGCGCCATCGTCACCAATGACGAGGCGTTGGCCGAGCACATGACCATGCTGGCTCGCCATGGCGGCCTCGTCAAACATCAGCACCAGATCGAGGGCATCAACAGCCGGCTCGACGGCCTGCAGGCCGCGATCCTGTCGGCCAAGCTGCCGCATTTGCCGGCTTGGACTCGGGCGCGCCAGGAGGCTGCAAAGGTTTACGACGCCGGCCTCAACCAGATCGAGGGTGTCGTTGTGCCTTCGATCGCGGGGGACCGCACGCATGTCTATCACCTCTACACGATCAAGCATCCGCGCCGTGATGCGCTGGCCGCGTATCTCGGCGCCAAGGGAGTTCAGACCGCGATCAACTACCCGACGGCGCTGCCGTTCCTCGCTGCCTATGGACGGTTCAAGCACCTCCCCGAGCAGTTTCCGAACGCGCATCAGGATCAGGGCCAGATATTGTCACTGCCGATGTTCGCGGAGATCACGCGGGAGCAGCAGAACGAAGTTATCCATCTGATTCGAACGTTCTGAATTCCGCAGCAATCAAGACAACCAGAGGCCCGATCGCCCACATGGCTGAGCCGGACGGCAGTTTTCGTCTATTGGGAAATTCCGCATGGAATGCGGCGGCCTTTGTCATCGGTGTTGGCTTGAATCTGGTGATCCTGCCGTTCGTCGTCTTCCGGCTGGGCCTCGCCGCGTTTGGCGTCGCCGGTCTGGTGATGGCCTGTCTCGCGCCCGCTCTGGCATTCAGCAATGCCCTCGCATTATCGACCGCGCGTGAACTTGCCCACCGCCTGGCGCCTGCCGAACGCGACGATGCCCGACGTTTCTTCGCCACGGCGTTGCTGCTGGCCGTCGGGATCGGCGGGCTGATCGTGATCGGCTTTGTCGTGGCTGGGCCGCCACTCGCGCGCCTTGCGTTTCATCTGAGCGGCGACAGTGCCAACGATCTCGGACGCGCTTTTGCCCTGGGTGCTGTCGGGTGGCTGTGCCAGTGCCTTTCGGCGGTGTTTCTCACGCTGTTCACAGCGCGCCAGGACTATCGGCAAATTTCCTCGATCAACATTACCAGCGCCGTCGTCGCGACGGGCTCGATGGTGGTGCTGATCCCGTCCTGGCCCCAGGCGTCGACGTTTCTCGGCTGCCAGGCGCTGGGCTTTGCGACAAGTCTGCTGATGGTGTTCGTGCTGTCGCGCCTGCGGCTCGGCGAATGGCTGGCGCGTCCAGCGCTTCATCGCGGCCCGCTTGGCGATCTCGTCAATGTGGGATCCTGGCAACTCGCCGCCCAAGGTGGGGGGCTGCTCTCCGGGCAGGTGGATCGATACCTGCTGGGCGCGCTGTTGCAGCCGCAGTTTGTCGGATTTTATACCATCGCGCAGCGGCTCGAAGAGGCGATGTATATTGGCATCCTGAAAGTCGGCGAAATCCTGTTCCCGTTTTTCAGCGCCTTGCAAAGAGAATCCAGCGATCGGAAAGCCGAACTGTTGTTTCGGTCCTCCTGGATCCTCAACGTGCTTGCGGCGAGCGCCCTCGGGGCCCTGGTTCCGGTCGCCGGCCCGCTGCTTTATCTATGGACTGGCCCGGAAGTGGCGGCTGAAGCCCAGCGTGTGTTGGTCGTGCTCGCGATTGCCGGCATGCTTGGATGCAGCGCCAATGTCTTCGCATTCTATCTTCTGGCGCACGGCCAGTCCCGCTCCATTGCATTGATCTCGCTGGTGACAGCGGTGTTTACCGTGGCCACCAGCGCACTCGCGCTGCCCTATTTCGGATGGCAGGCAGCAGGCTGGAGCGCCTGCGTCGGCATGAGCGCCCAAATCGTCGCGACCAACCTGCTGCTGCGACGAAGTTTCAGCATCGCCGGCATGTGGTCGCGCGTCGCCCATTTCGTATTGCTGCCGCTCGGAACCGGCATCGCGACCGCCCTTACGTTGCGATATGCGCTTCGCGACGCGTTATTCGACCATGTGCCGCACTGGTGGTATGTGGGGGGGCTCTATTGCGTTGCGGCCGCCATTATTTTCGTCGTCGTCGTTACGGCTTCGCGGGCTGGCCCGCACGGCGCCGTCTGCTGGCGGGATTTGCGCGTCATCGCCACTCGTTTCTTACCTCTCAGGGCTACGTAACCATGTGCGGGATTGCTGGCATCCTCAATATTCGCGGCAACTCGGTCGATCCCGCGGAAATTTCGCGACTGACAAACCTGCTTGCGCATCGCGGCCCGTTTGGCGAGGGAACTTGGTTCAGCGCCAACCGAAACCTGGCTTTCGGCCACCGCAGGTTGGCGATCATCGATCCCGGCGAGGGTGGCTTTCAGCCCATGGTATCCGCCGACGGTCGTCATGTGATCGTGTTCAATGGCGAAATCTACAATTTCCTCGAGCTTCGGCGCGAGCTAGAGGCGCAGGGCGCGGTCTTTCGCAGCCAGTCCGACACCGAGGTCATTCTCGCCGCGTGGCGGGTGTGGCAGGAGGGGATGTTGTCGCGCTTCAACGGAATGTGGGCGCTGGCGATCTTCGATACAGAGACGGAGGGTTTATTTCTTGCGCGCGACCGTTTCGGTATCAAGCCGCTGTTGTATTCGTGGTCGCCAGAGCGCTTTGTTTTCGCATCCGAGCAACGCGCGCTGGTGCGAAGCGGCCTGATCGACGCCGCGCTGGATGCCGAAGTCGCACGGCGGCTGTTGATCGATGCTTTCGGGGTCGAAGGAAGCGAACGGACGCTGTGCCGGAAGGTGCGCCGCCTGCAGGCTGGTCACTGCATGTGGCTTCGTCACGGGCGATTAGAGATCCGGCGCTGGTGGCGCACCGTGGATCATCTGCCGGAGGTCCCGGCCACCGAGGGCGAGCGCGTCGAACGCTTTCGCGAACTGTTCCAGGATGCCGTCGCACTGCGGATGCGCAGCGATGTGCCGATCGGAACTTGTTTGTCAGGCGGGTTCGATTCGTCAGCCGTGATCTGCACCATGGCGGCGCATGAAAAAGCGGGGATGGGACCGCGCGACAATGCCTCCTGGCGCCACGCATTCGTTGCGACCTTTCCCGGCGCCATAAATGACGAGCGGCCCATGGCCGAGGAAGCCGCCGCCTGGGCGGACGTCGCGCCGTCCTTCCTTGAAATCGGCCGGAACGACGCGCTGGCCGATATTGACCGGATTTTGGACGACAATGACGACGTCTATATCGGGCTGCCAAGCGCGGCCTGGTTGATTTATCAGGAGCTCAGGCGCCAGAACGTGACGGTATCGCTGGATGGCCACGGGGCGGATGAGTTGATGGGAGCCTACCTGCAGGAGGGGCAATCGACGGCGTTTTGGGCCAGAAATGCACTCGCGGGTCTGTCGTCCAGTTCGGCAATTGCCAGGCGTGGCGTGGATTTAATGCGGACGCTGATGATCAAGCGGCAGGGGCATTATTTTTTGCGCGGCGGTCTGCGTGGTATCCCGGCCCAGTTCAGCCTAGTCGGCGAGGACGACCCGCTGCCGCGTGACTGGGGGTCATTGAACCAGCGCCTCTATCGAATGTTCCACGGCACCGTCTTGCCGACGATCTTGCGAAATTTCGACCGCCTTTCGATGGCGCACGGAGTAGAGGTCCGGATGCCGTTCATGGACTGGCGCCTGGTGACCTACACTATGGCGCTACCAGATTCCAGCAAGGCATCCGATGGCTACACCAAGGTCGTCGCGCGCCGTGCGATGGCCAAACATATGCCGGAGTCCATTCGCATGGGACGCCGCAAGGTCGGCTTCAATTCGCCGATGCCAGAGTGGTTGAACGGGCCGCTTTCCGGCTGGACGGCGGATTTGCTCGATCGGCAGGTTCCGGCATTCACCGAGCTGGTGGACGAGCCCGGTCTGCGCAAGACCGTCATACGCCTGACGTCTTCCAGGACCTGGGATTGGGAAACGGTCGGGCGAATCTGGCCTTATCTGAACATGAAGTGGATGCTGGCGAGGTATGCGTAACCCATGCGGTTATTCCAGAATAGCGGTCTCTATCCCTCCTATCTAAAACGCCTGAATCAGCTTGCCGCGGGAGCCCGCGGTTTCGTCGAGCGGCGCAGCATTTTCTTGGAAGATCGGTTTGGCGCTCTGCACTTCCTCAAGCCGGTACTCGACGAAGCGCCGGAGGCCTTCTTCACCAATGGTGACGATGAAACCCTGCAGCGTCATTGGGCCCGCGAGCAGGGAATTCAGGGCAAGCCGCCGCTTGAGACCATATTGCTCGCCCAGATCGAGCATCACCGCACCGAGGTGTTCTATAATCTGGATCCAGTGCGCTATCCGAGCACGTTCGTGCGGAAGCTTCCGGGCTGCGTCAGAAAAACGCTGTGCTGGCGGGCTGCACCGTCGGGAAAGGCCGATCTGACGGCTTATGGCGCGGTGCTGGGAAACTTTCCCTCGATCCTGGATTCCTGGCGCCGCACCGGCTGTCGCGCCGAGATTTTCTTTCCTGCGCTCGACCCACTGATGGAGAGTTATGGTCATGGCGATCGGCCGATCGACGTGCTTTTTGTCGGAGGGTATTCGCGGCATCATACCGCGCGGGCAAAGACACTCGAGCAGGTGGCAAGTTTGGCCGATAGCCGCCGGATCGTCTATTGCCTTGACTCGTCGCGGCTGACATGGCTTGCGGAAAGCGCGCTCGGCAGCTTGCTGCCGTTAAGAAAGCATCAGCGACCCCAGGCCATTGCCAGCATCGCGCAACCGCCGGTATTCGGGAAATCGTTTTACGAACTTCTCGGTTCGTCAAAGATCGTGCTGAATGGCGCCGTCGATATGGCCGGCACCGACCGCGGTAATATGCGCTGCTTTGAGGCCATGGGGTGCGGCGCGCTCCTTTTGTCCGACGCCGGCAGCTATCCGGACGGAATAGAAGCGGGGCTGACCATGGAGATTTATGCTAGTCCCGAGCAGGCGACTGAAATCGCTTCAAAGTGTCTGGAACGCTGGCCGGAATCGGCCGTGATGGCCGGCCGAGGACGAAGTCGGATCTCGGCGGCCTATGGCAAGGCTGCGCAATGGAAGCAGTTTGTCGATCTCGTCGTGAGGATCTAGTTGCCCCGAGAGTCCGCCGATCAGAGGATTTGGGCCTTGATCTTGCGCACAAATGATGAGTTCGCGGGCGGAACAACTGGAAGTTCATGACCTCGTACGCTATAAAAGCGGTGCCTTCCGACCGTGACAAGAGATTGTAAAGTATTGTGGCCACTGAGAATATTCCAACGAGCGAACTCAACGGGCTACTCAGGACAATAACGCGTCCGATTCTCAAAATGCGGAAGCGGATAAATCTCCATCTCTTTGGCCAGCGGTTAATTGGACGCGCTACTTGTCGCATTGGGCAGGGTACCGTTTTGACGAGCGTCGCAAGAATAAAAAATGCCAGCGGAGACAGTGAAAAAATAAATATAGGCGCCAATACACATGTGTTGGGTGAATTGTTTGTCTTTGCGCATGGCGGACAAATTAACATTGGCGAATGGTGTTATGTGGGCGAGGGAACGCGAATATGGTCAGCGGCATCCGTCACGGTTGGCAATCGCGTACTAATTTCGCATTCCGTCAACATTTTAGATAGCCTGACTCACCCGATGCGGGCCGTGGATCGCCATGAACAGACTAAGCAAATCTACCAGATCGGCCATCCACAAAAGCTTTCTCTCGGCGAACGTCCGGTCAGAATTTGCGATGACGCGTGGATCGGTGCCGGTGCATTTGTGTTACGCGGCGTCACTGTTGAAGAGGGGGCCATCGTCGCTGCGGGCGCCGTCGTTACCAAAGATGTCCCGCCATATACAATTGTGGGGGGCAACCCCGCTGTTATCATAAGAGAACTTTCTTTCGATGAACGCTGATTCCGAAAGGCCGACGTGGGAGGATGCGGTCGTCTGGCTACGTGATCAGCCTAACCAGCGGCAACTCGTGTTGGACGCTTACTATGACGACCCTTTAATCGCCGCGGCGGAACGTTATTTCGCCAGCGACGAGTGGCAGGCGGTTTCAAAGTTGCTGCGGGGCCGTAGCGGCCGGGCGCTTGACGTAGGCGCCGGGCGCGGCATTGCCAGCTACGCCCTCGCACGCGAGGGCTTTGCAGTCATCGCGCTCGAGCCGGACCCCAGCGCCATCGTCGGAGCGGTGGCGATCCGGACGCTGGCCGCCGAGGCCAAGCTGCCCATCGAAGTCGTCGAGGAGTTTTCCGAGCGCCTGCCATTCGACGATAGCGCGTTCGATGTCGTATTCGCCCGCGCTGTGCTGCACCACACCCGCGACCTCGACGGCGCCTGCCGTGAAATGTTTCGCGTACTTCGTCCAGGCGGAATTTTCATCGCAGCGCGCGAGCACGTGATCAGCAAGGAAGCCGATCTCGGGCAGTTCCTCGATCAGCATCCCCTGCATCACCTCTATGGGGGCGAGCATGCGTTTCTTCTCGATCGCTATACAGGTGCACTTCGCGCAGCCGGGTTTGAGCGGGTAGAGATTCTCGCGCCGTTGCAGAGCCCGATCAATCTGTTTCCCTATACGATTGACACCCTACGAGCCGCTGTTGTGGAAAAGCTGTCGCGGAAAATTCCCGCCGGTCCATTGTGGCGCGCTGTGTTGGGTTCCAAGGCCGTGTTCACGTCGCTGCTGTCGGTGGCGGGACCTTTCGATAATCGTCCGGGCCGGCTTTATTCATTTGTCTGCCACAAGGCGTAAACATGACGACGTGGATCACGGGCGCCAACGGCTTCATCGGTCGACACCTGGTGCGCGTGTTGGCTGACCAGGGCCATGCCGTACATGGCATTGGTCATGGCGCCATCAATGAACCCGAACGGCAGCTCATCGGTCTGGGGCAGTGGCTGAACGGGGAAATCGATTCGGCCAATCTCAACACGCTGGCCGGCCAATCCGGGCTGCCGTCCACGATTTTCCACCTGGCCGGCGGATCTTCGGTCGGATTGTCGATCGCGCAGCCACTTGAGGATTTTTCGCGCACCGTCGCGAGCACGGCTCGATTGCTGGAATGGCTTCGCGGCTTGGCGCCCGAGTGCCGGTTGATTGTCGCGTCCAGTGCGGCGGTCTATGGCGCCCATCATGCTGGCGCGATCTCAGAGGAGGCCGAAACGCAGCCGATGTCGCCATATGGCCATCACAAGCTAATTATGGAGCAGCTCTGCCGCAGTTACGCGATCTCGTTCGGCATTCGCGCGACCATCATCCGGTTATTCTCAGTGTACGGTCCCTCACTCCGCAAGCAGTTGCTCTGGGACCTCTGTTCGCGTCTAGCGCAAGGCCAGCGCGAGCTCGTCTTGGGTGGCACCGGCAACGAAGCGCGTGACTGGATCGATGTACGGGACGTCGTGCGACTGCTTGCGGGGCTCGCACGGACTGACGGGATGCCCCTGAAGGTGCTGAATGGCGGCAGCGGTATCCCTACCAGCGTTGCCGAGATCGCCGATATGGTGACAAAAGCCTGGGGTGGCGATATCGCAGTTCGATTTTCGGGCCTGGTCCGTGCGGGCGATCCCTTCAGCCTAGTCGCCGACGCGGGGGAGCTTTCCGCCATTCCGTTCAGTTGGCACATCCCGGTCCGGGACGGTATTACTCAGTATGTAAGCTGGTTCAAGGGGCAGGACTATTGAGCGACGCTCGCCCCATCCGGCTCGCCTTCACCTTGATTTCTCGCAAGGCTTGGGCGGGCGGCTACAACTATCAACTGAACCTGTTCCACGCGCTTGCGAAATACTGCCCGGGCGCTATCACGCCCGTGGTGTTTGCGAGCGAAGCTCACGATGCTGGCGAGCTCGCGCCTATCCGAAAGGTGCCGGGGGCCGAAACTGTTTGCTCGGTGCACTTCGATCGGCCTGCGCTGACCTCGTTGCTGCCGACCATGTTCGCTCAGGATCGCCGTGCGATTGCCAGCTTTCGCCACCACAAGATCGATGCGGTCTGGGAGAACGCCCGCTTCTTCGGATGGAAGTCTCCCTATCCGACGGTGGCTTGGATTCCTGATTTCCAACATCGGCAGCTGCCGCATCTGTTCCCTAACAATGCGAGACGACGGCGTGAATTGGGTTTTCAGCTGCAGGTCCTGTCTGGCCGCACCATCATTCTGAGTAGCCGCAGCGCCGAGCGCGATTGCTTTTCTTACTATCCCCGGACGAAGGGCCGAACCGCCGTCGTGAGGTTCGCCAGCGAGCCTTCGGCCGAATTGCTCAAGCTGGATCCGGTAGAAGTGCTCCAGAAGTACGATCTGCCGAGAACGTACTTCTATGTCCCCAACCAGTTCTGGCGCCACAAGAACCACAGGATTGTCCTAGACGCGCTTTCATTGCTTGCTCAGCGAGGCGTTCATCCGGTTGTCGCTGCATCGGGCGGCGGTGATCCGAATGATCCGGTATATCTCGATCAAATCGTGCATGAAGCGGCAGGCCGCGGCCTGGCACAGCAGTTCCGCTACCTCGGCATGATTCCGCTCGCCGAAGTCTATGCCCTTCTGCGTTCCAGTGCAGCGCTGATTAATCCATCTCGCTTCGAGGGCTGGAGCACCACGGTCGAGGAAGCAAAATCGTTCAGCGTGCCGATGATGCTATCAGATATCGACGTGCACCGTGAGCAGGCTGGAGAGCGCGCCCGCTATTTTGGCGCCGACGATGCCACAGCGCTGGCCGCCCATTTGCAGGATTTCACGCACCCTGCGTTTGTGGTGCGCGAGATGAACGATCAGTTGGGCGGGCGGGTGCGGGAGTTCGCCGAGAGCTTCTCCTCGACCATTAAACGGGTCGTTCGAGCGCATCGATATGGACTGGGTCTGCTGGAGCGCGCACCGCCATGAATCAACCGGTCGTCCTCGTCACCGGCGCAACCGGATTTGTCGGACGCAATCTCGTCCCGTTGCTTGAGAGCCGCGGCTATCGGGTACGCCGGGCGCTACGGGCCGGCCGGGCCGGAGAGAACGATGTCGTGGTCGGTTCGATAGGGGCAACTACCAGTTGGGACGCAGCTCTTGTGGGAGTGGACGCGGTAGTCCATCTGGCCGCCCGGGTACACCACCCTAATGAGGAGCACGCGGCTGAGCTGTACGACACAGTGAATACACAAGGTACGCTGCAACTGGCCCAAGCCGCCGCGCGGGCTGGGGTGTCCAGGTTCGTGTTTCTGAGCACAATCCTGGTCAACGGAAGCTCGACGGATGGGCGAGGGCCGTTCATGCCGGATGACGCAGTGGTGCCACGCGGCGTTTACGGACGGTCCAAGGCTGCGGCTGAGGCTGCCCTGCAGCGCCTGGCGTCACAATCCAAGATGCGGGTAGCTGTGGTGCGCCCGCCATTGGTGTATGGACGCGAAGCGCTCGGTAATTTCCGTCACCTCGTTAGCGCGATCAGACGGCGGATCCCGCTTCCGCTTGGCCTCGTCGATAACAAGCGGGCGTTCGTCAGCGTGCAGAATCTCGCGTCCTTTGTCGCACATCTGATGGCCCTGCCGGTGGCGCGTCCTTACCAGATTTTTCTGATCGCGGATGACGAGCAGATTTCGACGACTGCTTTCGTTCGTCGGATCGGGCAGGCGATGAACCGGACCGCTATCCTGTTGCCGGTGCCCTCGGTGGTTCTGACGCTCGCCCTCCAAGCGATAAGGCCGGAGCTGGGCCACAGCTTGGTAGGATCTATGGAGATTGACACTTCCGCCGCGCTGTCGACCGGCTGGACGCCGCCGCTCAGCATGACCCATGGATTGCGGCTGGCGGTGGGGTCCTCGTCCTAAACACCCTTGCGGTCGAGTCCGGCAACTACTCAGTCGATACCGGTATAATATCGTCGTGCGTTGCTCATCATTGCTCCGAAAGCTCGGGGTTGCGCAACAATTCGTCGACCAGGGCGGCGTAGGCATTCATCGCGGTGGCGCGATCGAACTTCGATGCTGCCTTCACCGCGCTCTCCGCCATCGCATTCTCGTCGCAACGGGATGCCGCGCGGATTGCGTCGGCGAGCTGATCGGCGCGGCCCGGCGTCACGACCCAGCCAAGCCCGTTCTCCACCACCGTCAACGCAGCCTCGGCTTCCGGCTCGGAGACCAGCGCCACGGGACGGCCGACCGCCAGCAGATTGTAGAACCGGCTTGGCACAGACACCCCCGCCACGTCCTTCCGGTACGGAATGATCCAGAGATTGGCAGCCGCCAGGAACGCCTCGAGCTCGGCATCCGCGACCCGCGCCACGAAGGACACATTGGGCAAGTTCGCGTCAGTCTGCAACTGCTTCAGCCGCTCGAAGCCGATGCCCCAGCCGGACAACAGGAAGTGGATGTCCGGCTCGTCTGTCAAAAGGCGTGCCGCCTCGAACACGATCTCCGGATCATGGGTGAAGCCGAGATTGCCCGACAGGCCGACAATGAATCGCGCGGACAGCGCTTTACGGAACGGATTGTCCGGCGCCAGGGGACGTGCCGCGGGTACGAGCGTCGCCCAGTTCGGGATGAAGCGGATCTTGTTCCGCGTCATGCCGGAATAGCTCAATAGCGGCCGCTCCGCATCGCGGCCAATGGTGATGACGGCATTGAGCGCGCGGAACATCAGGCTGTTGGCCGCGCGCATCGTCCGCGTCACGAACGAGCCGGGCTTCAGGATTTCCGCCATCACGAGAACATCGGGGAAGAGGTCGTGCATGATCAGTGCCGAGCGCGCGCCCTTGCATCTTGCCGCTGCCGCGACCGCGTAAGGCAGCATGAACGGCGCGGTCACGGTGAGCACGACGTCCCCTGACTTGAGCTCCCGGATCAGCGCGAAGAAGGTGCGCGTCGCGAACAGCAGTTCGGAGGCGCCACGCCGCACCAGCGCGGTCTTTCCCGCCATCCGGTTCTTGATGGCAATCACGCGCGGCTTGCCCGGGCCGGTTTGCGAGGCCGGCAATTCGCCGGGCGAACCCGACAGCACGATGACCTCGTGGTCGACGGCGACGCGGCAGGCGATCTCTGCCATGATCGCGGCGGTCGTGCTCGGATCAGGCGGATAGTGCTGGCTCGCGACGACGATCTTGCCTTGAGACTGCATGGTCAGGCCGCGGTCGACCCGAATTCCGGGACAGCATCCTTCAGGATCGTCTTGATCGTGGCCCGATCGTCCCGCGCGATCGCCTGCTCCAGCGCCGCGATCCATTTGCGCAGCGTCTGCATCGGCGGCTCGTTCGGCTGCGCGGCCATGATGCCGGCGACACCGATCTCGCGGGTCGGCTCCTCGGAGGCGAACAGGATTTCGTGCAGGCGCTCGCCCGACCGCATGCCCGTGAACACGATCTCGATATCGTAGCCGGGCTGGAGGCCCGAGAGGCGGATCATCCGCTCGGCGAGATCGACGATCTTCACGGGCTGGCCCATGTTGAGCACGTAGACCGAGACATCGGGACGCTGCGTTCCGAGCGCATGCGTTGCCGCCGTGATGACGAGATCGCAGGCCTCGCGGATGGTCATGAAGTAGCGGACCATGTCGGGATGGGTCACCGTCACGGGGCCGCCAGCCTCGATCTGGGCCTTGAACTTCGGCACCACCGAGCCGTTCGACGCCAGCACGTTGCCGAACCGTACGGAGATCAGCCGCATCGGCGGCCTCGCACCGCCGCTCCCCGCGACAAGATCGTGGTCGAGCGCCTGGCAGTACATCTCGGCGAAGCGCTTGGTGAGACCGAGCATCGACACCGGCTCGATCGCCTTGTCGGTCGAGATCATCACCATGGCTTCGGCGCCGGCGCTGTGCGCCGCATCGGCAACGTTGATCGAGCCGAAGATGTTGGTCTTGACGCCCTCGCTCCAGTCGCGCTCCAGGATCGGCACGTGCTTGAGCGCGGCGGCGTGGAACACGATGTGCGGCTTGAACTCCGCCATCAGGCGCATGATCCGCTCGCGGTCGCGGATGTCGGCGATCCGTCCTTCGATCTCGGCAGCCGTGCCGTGCGCAGCGAGCGTTTCCGTGACCGCGTAGAGCGCCGGCTCGGAATTTTCCACGATCAAGAGGCGCGCGGCGCCGAAGGCGACGACGCGCTCGCAGATCTCGGAGCCGATCGAGCCACCGCCGCCGGTGACGATCACCGCCTTGCCCTTGATCAGGGCTTCGAGGCGCGCATAGTCGATTGTCTCGCTCGGCCGCAGCAGGAGGTCCTCGACCGCGACCGCCGTGAGTCGCGGCGTATCGCCGCTCTCCAGCGAGGGCATGCGGTTGACGATCACACCCAGCTTGCGCGCCCGCATCAGGATCGATTCCGGATGCGCTTCGGGCTCGAATGCCGACGGCGTCATGACCACGCGCGCAATCGCCTTGTTGCGCTTGGCGAAATCGGCGAAGACGTCCTCGATGTCGTCGATACTGCCCAGCACCGGCACGTTGCGGATCAACTGGCCGCTATCTGCACTCGACGGCGACAAGACGCCGACCGGCCAGATGCGCTTGATCGCGCCGCTCTCAATGCCGCGCAGCAGCACCTCGGCATCCGCGGCGCGGCCGATCAGCAGTGTCGGCGCGGCATTCTGGCCCTTGGCACGACGCCGCACGCGCGTATAGCGGAAGTGCCGGTAAGCTATGCGCAACGCGGTGAGGAACGTTATCTCGAGGAACCAGTAGAGGACGATGGTCACCTTGCCGAGGAAGAAGGCGCCGCGGACGTTGGGGGCGACGAAGATGTAGTCGAGCGCCAGGAGGGCAACCGTCAGCACGGTCGCGACGCGGATGATGTTCAGCGCGTCAGGCAGCGAGATGAAGCGCCATTTCGTCGTGGTCAGGTTGAAGAGGAAGAACACGACCATGCTGAAGGCGAGGAAGTAGGGCAGGATCTGGAATAGCAACGGCAGGCGGTCGAAGAAGCCGTGGCCACCCTCGAAACGCAGGTAGACCGCTGCGAACAGCGCCGCCGTGGTCGCCAGCAGGTCGTGGAGCGCGATCAGGAAATTGCGCAAGGTGAGATGCGAAAGACGTGTCATTAATTCGCTCATCTCGGACTTCGTTATTTACCGGTGTTTCAGTTCCAGCACGAGAGAGAGTCAGCCCGTGTCCAATGTTCCACGGGCGAAAAGCCCGCAGGGCAAAATCACATTCAGAGATCGCTACGCGGAGAACCGTTGATTCCCAACCGCGTAGCTGCTGGCGTCCGAGAGTTTCCTTGAGACAATTTAAGCGGCACGGCAGCTTAATTTTCCTGGCACGCTTGCTAGGCGGGCGGTTGTGTAACGGCGTCTTAGCGGCCCGACTCCGGCGAGTCACGAAATACTTTTGGCGAGCTATTAGCTAGTTTGGGAACATGTTGCAATTGATTGCCTTGGATATACTTATAAGTGTATCACAATCTTAACGCACCTTTTGCGCGATGGGGCCATCAAGCGTTTCGGCCTTGTTCGTTCGCTCTTCCGGAACTCGTGTTTCTTGTCGCGGTGACCCGAGCTTGACGAGGCGGCCGCAATGTTCAAATGGTATCAGCGGCACTTTATGATTGATCGCAACGCGCTCGCTCCAATTTGGGGACAAGGATAGTATGACGAAGCGGGTGGCTTTAATCACCGGCGTGACCGGTCAGGACGGCGCCTATCTCGCCGAATATCTGCTGTCGCTCGGCTATGTCGTGCACGGCATCAAGCGGCGCTCGTCCTCGTTCAACACCGCGCGGGTCGACCATCTCTACCAGGACCCGCATGTCGGCAACGTGCCGTTCCTGATGCACTATGGCGACATGACGGACTCGACCAATTTGATCCGCCTGGTGCAGCAGATCCGGCCGACCGAGATCTACAATCTCGCAGCTCAAAGCCACGTCGCCGTCAGCTTCGAGAGCCCGGAATATACCGCCAACGCCGACGCCATCGGCGTGCTGCGCCTCTTGGAAGCGATCCGCATCCTCGGCATGGAGAAGGAGACGCGGTTCTACCAGGCCTCGACCTCCGAGCTCTACGGCCTGGTGCAGGAGATCCCGCAGAAGGAGACGACGCCGTTCTATCCGCGTTCGCCCTACGGCGTTGCCAAACTCTACGGCTACTGGATCACGGTGAACTACCGCGAAGCCTACGGCATGTTCGCGTCGAACGGCATCCTGTTCAACCATGAGAGCCCGATCCGCGGCGAGACCTTTGTGACCCGCAAGATCACCCGCGGCGTCGCGCGTATCGAGGTCGGGCTGGAACAGACGCTCTATCTCGGCAATCTCTCGGCCAAGCGCGACTGGGGCCATGCCCGGGACTATGTCGAGGGCATGCACAGGATCCTGCAGGCCGACAAGCCCGACGATTTCGTGCTCGCCACCGGCGAGATGCGCTCGGTGCGCGAGATGGTCGAGCTGTCGTTTGCCCATGTCGGCCGCCGCATCGCCTGGCGGGGCAAGGGCGTCGAGGAGACCGGCGTCGATGAGACGAGCGGCAAGATTGTGGTGAAGATCGATCCGACCTATTTCCGTCCGACCGAGGTCGATCTCCTCGTCGGCGACGCCAGCAAGGCGCGCGAGGTGCTCGGCTGGATGCCGAAGCGCAGCTTCGCCCAGCTCGTCGAGGAGATGATGGCAAGCGATCTGGCCGAGGCAAAACGGGACGCTGGCAGTGGCAAACGCACCGTTTGAGCTGAGGGGCAAGAGCGTCTATGTCGCCGGCCATCGCGGCATGGTCGGCGCCGCGCTGGTGCGCCGGCTGGCGCGGGAGGACGTTCGGCTCGTCACGGTCGACCGGCGCGAGGTCGATCTCCGCAACCAGGCCGCCGTGTTCGACTGGTTCGCGAAGACGCGGCCGCAAGTGATCTTCCTCGCCGCGGCCAAGGTCGGCGGCATCGTCGCCAACGACACGCTGCGCGCCGAGTTCATCTACGACAACATCGCGATTGCGGCGAACGTGATCCAGGCCGCGCATCAGAACGGCGCCGAGAAGCTGATGTTTCTGGGCTCGTCCTGCATCTATCCGAAGCTGGCGCCGCAGCCGCTGCGCGAGGATTCGGTGCTAACAGGCCCGCTGGAGCCGACCAACGAGCCCTATGCGATCGCCAAGATCGCCGGCATCAAGATGGCGGAGGCCTATCGCAGCCAGTATGGCAGCGACTTCATCAGCGTGATGCCGACCAATCTGTACGGCCCCGGTGACAATTATCACCCCGAGCTGAGCCACGTCGTCGCCGCTTTGATCCGCCGCTTCCATGAGGCAAAAGTCGCAGGCGCAAAGAGCGTCATCGTGTGGGGCACCGGCACGCCGCGGCGCGAGTTCCTCTATGTCGACGACATGGCGGATGCCTGCGTGCACCTGATGAAGACCTATTCGAGCGCGGAGCTGGTCAACATCGGCACCGGCGAGGATATCACCATCGCCGAGTTCGCGCGGGTCGTGGCCGCCATCGTCGGCTACGGCGGCGAGATCGGTTTCGACACTTCGCGCCCCGACGGCACGCCGCGCAAGCTACTGGACGTCAGTCGGCTCGCAAAGCTCGGCTGGTGCGCCACGACCTCGCTCGAGGATGGAGTCCGCCGCGCTTACGAGTCCTATTTGTCCAAAACGTCTTCACCGGTGCTTTCTGCGCTCAAGTACTTCGAAAGCTGAGCAGTTCGGATCAGCTGCTCTTACCTGTAGTCCGCACAAGCGATCGGGGATAATTACACTTCCGAGCTGATCGACTGACTGTCAGACTAAGAAGGCATTGAGCAGATACTCGTTTTGCAAGCAGCGCAGAATTGGGGGCTATCCTTCTTGATAATCGTAGCAATCCGAACCAGCATGCATGCGGCATCGTAGAGTCGTTTAACCTCGTAGACGAGTTGCTCGATATCCATTGAGACCCGTGGCCTCCAGCCGGGCCTGCGATGAAGCATCATAATTGGCCGTGCTTGGCTTGGCGGGATCATGAACGGGACTAACAACCGCTCCCGTAGGTCAGCAGATTGCTGAGGCTCAAGGACCGCCGGTCGATTTAACAGCGCCTTGCCCGGCTTCCCCTTGGGGCTCGGAGCCACTTGCGACCCGGCGGCGCCGGGAGGTCCGGCGATTACATCGGGGTAGGAAAATGCAAGAAGCACTTGAAAGCTCGGGTGTTGTACTCATTTCCGAAAACGGTGGAGGAGCTGGAGTTCGTTTGCGCAACCCTGGAGTCGGGCGAGCTACTAGCTATTCCAAGCGGGCTTTTCGGGACGCTTTTTCGATGCGAGCAGTTATCCAGCCGACTTCATCGCAGCATACTTTGTAAGAGTACTCAAAATGAAGCCCGCCGTGTTTTTTGACCGCGATGGCGTTCTAAATGAGGACGTAGGCTATCTCCATGACACAGCTAAATTCAGGTGGATGCGAGGCGCGCGGGAAGCTGTGAAGGCCGTTAATGACGCCGGATATTTTGCCTTCGTAGTCACGAACCAGTCAGGAGTTGCTAGGGGATTGTACAAGGAAGCCGATATCAGAGCTCTTCATATCTGGATGTCAGAGGAGCTGGCAAAAATTGGCGCTCACATAGATGCGTTCGAGTATTGTCCACATCATCCTGATGCAAGCGTTGAGCTTTATCGCACTTCGTGCACCTGCCGAAAGCCCAAGCCCGGCATGATCACGAAGATCATGAATCGCTTTCCGGTTGATTCTGCACGCAGCTTTCTCATAGGCGACAAGTTCACTGACATCGAAGCGGCGAACGGAGCGGGGATACGCGGCTACCTTTTCGAGGCCGGGAATCTTCAGCGGTTCGTCCGTCGCCATTTGCCCGCCAGATAAACAAGCCAATCAGGAGAGACGAACCAATCACGAGACGCGGCGAACGTCTTCTGACGCACAGTCGTGCAGTTGCCTCGTAAGGCCCTTATGTCGGTAGGGCCGCCACTTTGGTCATGATTGCTCGCAAGACGTCCTCAATTGTAGGGCAACGATAGACTGCAAATTGGGGCCGCGTCTTCGCCGTAAGATTAATTCGTTCCTTGGCCGTTTAGCTCAGCGGCAATAGGAAATAGTCCATCACCTCTCTGTTTATTGCTGGATCCAGCCTCAGCGCCAAAATGAACTCTCTGTCGATGTATCAGCCATGGGGCGCGTGTTGCGGCGCGATGTAGTAGCGAGCCATTAGGCGTCACCGTCCCAAACGGCCGCAGCGCCAAATACTCGAATGCGCGGGGCAAGCTTCGATGCCTCCTGCCGCAGTTCAGCATCAGATTGTCGGCGCGGGTCAAGATAATCGAAATCGCGATCTGAGTTCACATAGCCGCCCCGGGCGGAAGGCTTCCCGCCGGCTGCCGAACGATATGCATAAAGAGGCGGGCTCGGCACGCCGTCCGTCGTCGCCATTATCGAGATGCTCAACTTGCAATTTGCTGCGAGCTCGTCTCGCAGCTTTTTCAACAATTGCTCATCCGAAGCCTGACATACTGCTCTTTCAGAAGCTCTTGAGCCTTGAGAAAAATACTTTTGTCAACGATTGCCCGTAGAGACCAGTTGCTCTGATCCATAATTCGGGTGGGTTCTTTTTCATCACCTGCCTGCGCCGTAACGACTTGCAGCTATCTAGCTCACCGCAACTGAGCAGATGACCGGTGCCAACCCGGCCCAACGCCAGGATCGCCCCGCGCTGCACTGACAGATCTCAGATATAGAAATGCGCCGAGGATGATGCCGTAATTGCGTCTGAAGTCGCCATCGGACCGGCGCTGTAAGCCTTGAGCCGCTTTTCAGGCTAGGCCAGCACAACGTCCGCTTTGGACGGGGCTGGCGGCAAGCTTCCAATCACTCAGCTCAGGTCAACTAGTCGCCTCGCTGCGCGCCCCGCGATTGTCAGCGATCACAGCGGTCACGCCATCAATGAAAGCTTGACACTCAGCGTGGGTCTTGAACGTGCCCTGTACTTCCCGAATAGGAAGACGGTTCGGCCGTAACCCTTTCCGAAGAAGTATTGACCGACGTGTCTGCCGCCTTCGTCTTTGAGCTCAAAGCTACCAAGGCTTTGCACTGACTTGAGGTCTGTCTCGGGCAGCTTGATCTGCACATCAGTCTCCGCGATTGAGGCCGGCTCCGAAATCCCTATCATGAACTGCGTGGACGCCACAACTTAGCGGCACAACGGTGGTCGCCTCTTACGAGGGAATTAGAGGGCCGGTTTGAACGTCTGCGAACCGGCCGTCGTTACCTTCGAGAACTTAGCACTTCCTGACGAACGATTGCGTAGGTCTGTTTGCGGCCACAGCATAAACCCGAGGGTCTAACCAGATCAGGGCTTCGCCGCGTTACCAGCCAATTCGATTGCTAGATCCAGAGCTGCAACTCCAGTTTGATCTGAAGAATTAGGTTTTCCACCTCTGCTGGCGGCGTCACGACCATGTACTCGCAGGTCGGCAGTACGAGTGCGACCCGGACGACGGCCCTATCCCCGGCAGCGGCGGCACCGCGTCGCGCATGCAAACCAATCAAGGGGAGCAATTCACTGCGGCTGCGCTTCGCCGCGCTGGTGAGGATGCAAACCGGGCCACTCCGGAGGTCATGGATCAGGCATTCAACCGGATCGGGGGCAACTTCGATCGGCTGGCAGCGAACAACACGCTGCACATGGATAATTAGATCGTCACGGATCTTGTGGATACGGCGCGCGATTATCACGCAATGGTGCCGCCGGCCATGCGGTCCCCGATCATCGAGGATGTGGTCAGGGATATTGGCAGGACGCAGGCGAGCAATAACGGCCAGATCTCCGGGAAGCCTACCAGGCGCTTACGTCAAGGCTCGAACGGGCGGCACGGGGTACGGCTGATCCGCAGTTGAAGGAAGCGCTGCGGGGCGTCCGCGGCTCTCTCGACGACGCCATGGAGCGGTCGATCGCGGCTCATAATCCGGCCGATGCCGGCGCTTGGCGCGAGGCAAGGAGCGAATACCGCAATTTGCTCGTCTTGGAGGAGGCAGCCACAGCGGCCGGCTCCAATGCTGCGGAGGGTATCATCTCTCCCTCCAGCCTTCGCAATGCGACGATCAAAACCCGGGGGCGCCGAAACTACGCTCGAGGCAATGGTGATTTCGCCGAGCTCGCACGGGCTGGCGAGGCCACGATGAAGCCGCTCCCGAATTCCGGGACGGCGCCCCGGCAATACATGCAGCACCTGATAACGGCTCTGGGAAGTGGTGTCGGCGGGACCATCGCGAGCATCCCCGGAATGGTGCAGGAGCTGCTGCGCTGTTACTATCCGCCGCGTCTTAATGAACGCCTTCGTGCAGCGCTATCTTTCAAATCAGGCCGTCTTGCCCACGCAGGGAGCGGGGGCGGGACGGCAGGCCCTCGCCAGAGCTTTGCTAGGCGCCGACCCTAATCTACAACGCCATGCACGCAACGGGAGCGCCGTACTGACTACCTCTTCATTGTGATTGGGTATTGCTTTCGCTCCTCCGCTGAAGCGGCTCGAAATTCCCAAGTGTTGTGTTCCGCGTTCCAACGCCTCATCACAACGCCTTGGATAACGCCCCCGTCGATCGATCGAACAGGGGCTAGCATTTGGATGGCCGTCCAGTCATCTGGCGACGGTGTGTCCCTGAATATAAAGAACGTAGTTACGAGCACAACGATGGCAGCGATTGCGTAAGCTTTCATGGCGTCGTCGTACCACTACGCCCCCCAATCCGATTCAGCGGAGACAGCGGCCCTTAAACACGGCAAAGGCGAATTCATTGCATTGTTTTGGGGCCAGAAGTGATAACAGTCGTGAAAACGGCTCTATGGTATGTGCGATGGCTCTCAACGCCCAGCCGCTCGACTTGGCCAAGCGTTGAATCGGAATGCGCATCTCGTAGAAAAACCTAGTGTCTGGATGGGTTGGTGTAGAAAAACTGGCAATGGTCTTTATGATCTCTCGTTCTGTCCATCGATAGATGTAATTCGGCGTTCCCGTGTCAGCGACGCCGCCTCTGCCATTCTCGATGGAATCAAATTCATAATCTTGGGTAAAGCCAAGCCTTACAGCTATTCGCATCAAAAGGCTGTCTCTGGCCTCAAACGCTAGGGCGCATTTTCGCGCAACTCGATACATTTCGAGCAACGCGCGATGCGGTGAGTAACAGTGATGAAGGCCCGCGTGAACAACTACAACGTCAAACTGGCCATTCTCATAGGTGAGGTTCTCCACATCTTGGCGATGGTTGGCCATGCCGTCGTCAAGATTAGTCACCGTTACATCAGTGAAGCCCACAGCGGATAGAACCTTGGCGTCTAATGGGCCGCCGCAAACAACAAGAATGCTATCCGAAACGGAAATGTCGCCAGACGCGATCAGGCGCTCGAGCACATTAATATAGAAGCCAGTAACTACGTCGCGCATTCCAAAACTCCAAATTGAAGCGCGCATAGGACAATACAACCCCTAGCAGAGTCAACCCACGGTAGATCTGCTCCACAGCCGCCTCCGGGCGGATTTTTCTATGGAAAAACAATGGTAGACCTCAACGCCTTGACTGCGGCGAAGCGAAGCGCTGGGCGCAGGCCAAGCTGACCCGCGAAGCCGAATTCACCCGTCCCGCAAAGGTGGCCGTCGCCAACAAGGGCCGCTATCTCGCGATTGCGAAGGCGGCGGGAATGCCTGACATCGCGTGGGTCTTTATCGCGGTCAGCCATTATAGCGAGTCGTTCCAAGACTTTAGTCGCAGTCTCGCGCAAGGTGATCTGTGGAACAAGGTTTCCAGCATGTGCCAGGGGGCAGGGGGGCAGGGGACCGTTCCAGTCGTTCGAGGATGCCGCAGTCGATGCGCTGGTGAAGTGCTCGCCCTATGCAGCGAAGCTGAAGGATTGGTCGATCGGCGGAATGCTGACGAACCTGGAGAGGTTCAGTGGCATTGGCTACGCGGCGCGCGGGGTGCCGTCTGCCTACGTCTGGAGCGGCACCGATCAGTACGTTTCAGGCAAATATGTGCGAGACGGCGTTTATGATCCGGACAAGGTAACCACCGGCACGAGATATCGAATCGTTCTCACCAGGCAAGGCAGCGCTGTTCTCGGTTACGTGAACGGGAAGGACGAATACTCAGCGACCATTTCAGGGACCCAAACCCTTCAGGAATTTGCGGTCGGTAACACCAAGGGCGTTACTGATGCGGCGAGTCAACCGTTTGGGACAATTCGAAAGGCCGTTCTTGTTTCTGCCAAGCTCTATGACACGGACTTTTCGTCGTAGAGTACGAGAAGCTCTTTCCCAGCTTTTGCGCTGGACGCTCAACGATCCAGTACAAGGCCGCGCAAAAAGCGAAGGTCGAGAGCAGCGCCAAAAACAGGAGCAACCCGTCCGTCCAGGAGCGGAATGACTCAGGGTGCCCGGCTGCAATGAAGAAGATGCCTTTAAACGGCGTGTGGAATAGATAAAGCGAGTATGAAATCGCGCCGACACCGATCATTGCCGGAGATCGAAGCCACGAAGTGGCAACGGTCCCGGAGCGAGTTAGAATGTTGAGAAGCGTGAGACTGTATAGGACAGTCAAATAGCTATGGCCGAAATGATAGAGTACCTGATGCGCGATTTCAGAATGAAGGAACCAAGTATAAAATGGAGCAATGCCTAGCAATACAATCATTGCTATTAGTAGCAGTGACTTGCGAGATTCAATGGTAGGCCACTTTGGACTACGGTACGCGATGGCGATTAGTCCTCCGGCGCTAAGTCCGTCGAGCCGTAGCGGCGTCAGGACGTAAGGCGCGTAGACATTTTCTGGGTAAAGGGCAAAGCAAATAGAGCGGGCGGCTATAGACATCAGTCCGACCGCGATTAAGGCTGGCCAAAGAAAACGCCTGGGCAGGAAGAAAATTATAGCTGGCGCGACTAAGTAGAACTGCTCCTCAATGGTTAGTGACCATGTTGCGCTGATGCTGGCCGGGCCGAAATCGCGTATGTATGACATTACCCAGTTTTGGGAGAAGGTCAGCAGAGACCAAAGCGGCAGGTCTCCTCCTAGATAGTACGTCCGGCCAAAGATAGCGCTGGCGATTGCGAATGAAAACACAAGTAGCAGGTATGGGGGGAGAATGCGCAGGGCGCGCCTGGCATAAAACGTTCTGAATAGAGTCGGACTGGTACGATTATCGACGACAATTCCCACTATCAGAAAGCCGGACAGGACAAAGAACAGATCGACGCCGCTCTGTCCGAAGATGCCAAATCGCCAAATGATCTCTTGGACCGCGCCGTCTGAAGGGTTCATCAACATGCCGGTGAAATGCCAACCCAAGACGAGCAGGATGGCAATCCCACGCAGCCCATCTAGTTCAGGAATTCGAGCGTCTGCTTTCCCCATATCGGGGGCATACCACCGCAACTGCTAATCGGGCAACCCGGTCTGTCGGGGAGCGCGCTGGTGTGGCTTCTTCGCGTTCGGGTTAAACACCCTGAACAGCCGCCCATTCGTATTCGGGTCGGTGTTGTCACTGGTCGAAAAGATGATCGGAGCTGCAGTTCGGGGGAGGGACTCGGGCCGATCCTTTCGCGCAATGTTGGATCGCTTGCGGGCCGGCAATCGGCGAAAGCGAGAGGGCTCTAGCCGGGGTTTTGGTGCAGCGCCCGGCGACGGTCCCGGTCAGATAGAGCACGTAGTAGCGGCGTGACGGTGCAGACGGCGATAGCGAGCTGATTGACGCCGTCGGCTACGCCCCCGATAGCGTGGTTCTGCCACACGCACCGCAGGGGCAAAGCGGACGTAGCCCTCGTCGCATCGGCTGTTTTAAGGGTACACCCTCAGACGCGCGGTCGGCGCATCAGTCCACTTGCGAGGCGCTGATTCCTTATCTCGCGAAGGAGTAACATCCGTTTGGTCTGTGCGGCGTTCAGAAGACCCTCGAACAGGACCAAGATGTCGCGTGCCTGAACGTAGACTTCCGTGTTGATGGTGTGCGCATCGCAGCCATAGGACGCCAGCCGCGCGTTGATTTCGGTCGCAGCGACGTGATCAATCCGCCAGCTCAGGGCATTTTGCCGCGTGTAGTACTCGGCTTGCTCTTCGAAGTCGGGATCGACTCCAACCATGTCAATGCGCCGGAGCGCCGCCTCAATCGCCTTTTGGCGATAGGTCTCAAGAAGCTTGTGCCGCAACATGCGGTAACGTTGGACGTCCCAGGACAGCTCGGCGACATCGATCGCGAGCAGCCACTCGATGGCGGACCGTGGCGCGAGGTCCGCAAAGATAGCCTGCCGGAGCCCCTGGTAATCGGAGAGGTGTTCGCCGGGAAGCAGCAGGGGCGGCGGGGCCAAGGCCTCAAACTCGTCCGGCAGCGTCGTGACGGTCACTTCGCGCGTGGTTTGGAACAGACCGGTCATCGGGCGGCCTCCGAGCGCAGGTTGGCGGCAAGCGGCGCGGTCTTGACGGCCCCCTCGGCCGCAGCCTGGACCGGGCTCGTCGCCCACAGGTCCTGCGCCACCGGCAATGGCGCGATCTGCAGGTTCGCCCACCAGGCCCGCTCGTTGCCATGCCGATGCAGTTCTTGGTGATGGGCGCGGCACAGGGGGACGGTGAACTCGTCGCTGACCTTGCGGCCGAGCGCTCGGGATTGAGCGAATTTGAGATGATGGGCATCGCACGGGGTTTGCTGACACACCAGGCAGGGGTGCTCCCGAACAAATAGCAGGTGCGCCTTGCTGCGCTTTCGGGGCGGCTCCTTGGGATGAGCGAGCCCAGCTTCGGCAGCAGGCAGCGATGGCCGCAGGGCGGCTTCGGTGTCGACGACGGAGTGCGGCGCCGCTGGCAGTCTTGGCTCGCAATCGCGGACGGCCGATTGGTCGGCGGCTGCGGGACGCGCGGCGTCCTCAAGCTTGGCCTGATAGGCGGTCTCGACGACCCGAGCGTCGGCTTCTAGCAGGGTGTTTTTGCGCGGCAGGCAGGCCTTCGCCCAGGCGAGCAGGTCCTCGCTCTCGATCAGAGATGCGAGCTGGCTCAAGAGCTGCTCGCGGAGCTCAGCGGACTGCGGCAACCCCAGCACTGGCGCGCGGTTGAGAATGCCTTTCACGGGCTTCGCTGTCGCGCCTGAAGGCGCTTGCCGTCCTGCGGCCGCCGGACTGGCCACCGCATCTGGGGCGTCCAGATCATCCTCGCCGGCCATCCCGACCAGCGCGAACAGGGCATAGCGTCGTGCGTAGGTGAGGGCCGCGCCCATCCGATGCGGCGCCTCGACGTCCCTCGTGGCGCAGACCGGCCAGTCCGAGGAAATCCACTCGCCGGAGGAGTGGGCGAGCAGGGTGGTGAGATGGATGTGGCCGGTGGTTGCCTCGACACGGGTGGTCTGGATGGTGGCGATCTCCTGCTGGCTGAGGGTCTTGCGCACGATGTCGAGGCCGCTCGCCAACGAGGCGTAGCGGAAGGTCCGGTCGTCATCGCGCAGAAACGGCGAGCGGATCATCGCGGTCAGGGTCTTTTCCGGGTTGGTCAGCTCGGCCTGCGCGCGGGCCAAGGCGGCTGCGATCGCCCCGATATGCTCACTGGCCTGGTGCATGAGCGCTCTCCATCTCAACCGGATCAAAACTGATCGCGCCGGCTTTGGAGCGCTTGGCGCGAACGCCGTGGCCGATCGCTTCCTTGGCGTCCTCGGGCATGAGCTTCTTGAGCTCGGCCTTGACCAATTCGTGCTCGCCATGCGCCGCGCGGGTGCGCAGGTAGGTCACCGCGCACTCCGCCCACAGATTGGACGAGGTCATGTCGACGATTTTGACGGCGGCGAGCCGCGGGCGTGGGGTCTCGATGCCGAACAGGAGCGGCGGCTCGCCGTTCTGCACGCAGCGCCAGAACTTCTTCTCCGCGGTCAGCAGCAGGTGCTGGTAAAGCGGATCGGCGTGAATGGTGATCTCGATCCATTTGCCGCCGCCAGTGATGATCGAGAGAACGGCCGCGCGTGCCGCGACCACCCACATGTTGTGCTGCAGCTGCGCCATGTGCTTGTCGGCTGCCAGCTCTTCGGTAAAGGCCCATGGCAGCATGAACTTGGCCTCGAATACCGCCCCGGTCGGTTCGACGATGCCATCGAGGGTGGCCGCCATCCAGCTGTGGACCGGATGCCGCACCCGCTTCTGAATGTCGGTGATGGCCTGTCCGGTGCAGCGCTCATACCATATGCGATTGAGGTCTTCGGTGGCAGTGCCGAGCTGGACGATCAGGTTGTGCGCAAAATCCTCCGGCGCGACCTCGCCGCGCTTTTCGCGCCAGAGGCGCGTGAGCGCGTCCTGGTCATCGCCCATGATGATGCGCGCGTCCGAGCCGCCGATGAAGGCACGTCGGTCGTGGCGGTCGAACACAATGACGGAGTGGGGCGCCTCAGCGCCGTCGGCTGAAATCGTGGTCACCGGTATCTCCTTGGTTCGGCAAACGCGGCTTGCCGCCGCACCACCAAAAGCCCCGCGCCTGCGAGGAGAGATACCGGGGCCAACCGCCAAGGCCCGGTGGATGCAGTAACGCTCCTTTTGCCTGGGAATGCCAGTCCTTTCTGCGGCAGATTGCTGTTTTTTGTTCCGAAAAACCCTTGATATGTCAGGATGTTGGAGCGAGCTTTCCAGCTCGGACAGGAGCCCTAGCCGGGGAGCTCGGACATGGCGTCAATTCGACAAATCGAAGCCAATCGCAGCAATGCCCGGCGCAGCACCGGCCCGAAAACAGCAGGTGGAAAGGCGAGATCCAGCCAAAATGCGCTGCGCCATGGGCTGGCGCGGAGCGCTATCACTGATGCCGCCGAGGCCGAGAATTTTGCCGTCGCTATTGCCTCGGGACTTGGGCATCAGGTCACACCGGCTTCGGCGATGGCGCTCGCACGGTCCAAGCTCGCGCTGCTGCGGCTCCGCAGTTTGCGGCAGGCGATGTTGTCCGCGCTTTTGGCCGACCCAACTCCGACAGATCTAAAGCGCTTTCAACGGCTCGAACGCTACGAACGGGCCGCTTTGGTGCAACAGAGGCGGACGCTTCGTTTGCTAGCTCCCGACGACGGTTGACGCCCGCTCACTTGGCTTCGTTCTGGAAATTGGCCGTGCCACAGCGCTGAGCAAAGCTCCTCAAGCTGACCGACGACCAACTGGGCTTAGCGCGGGGACTGCTTGGGCACTGAACGGCGAACTTTCGCTGACAGAAACTCCCGGAACAGCTTCACGGGATCAACGCCCAGCGCCTCGGCAATCGCGACAAATTCCACGATGTCAATCCGCCGTTCGCCGCCCTCATATTTGGCGATGAACGATTGCGGCCGTCCGAGCCTCTCGGCCAAAGCATGCTGTCGGATGCCGGCCTTCTGCCGCTCTGCGACAAGAAGTTCGATCAGGCGGGCATGTTCCGCGGATCTTAGGGATTTCTGCATTGACCGCCGGGCCAGGGAATCGGCGGCGCGCAATCTGATCCTGAAAATGGATTATCCCAAAACTGGATAATTTGGACCGCTCGAGCTAAAAGTGGCGGCGGCCACGGGGCAGCTTATGAAGGTTTCAGCGAAGACGGTCCGGTATATCAAGCTCGGCGCTGGCGGCCGATGGGAGAACAGCCTGGACCGTGACGAGCTGCACTTTGGGTATGGTTCGGTGAGCCATGAACTTGCCCTTGAAGGCAATCGGGAGAGGATCATCGCGCACCTGGTTGCGCTCGGCCGATCGCCGCAGGCCGCGTCGCGCGACGCGCAAGAGGTTGCCGACTTCTACGCCCTGGACGAAACCTGCCTTTGGATCACGATCGCGCGGGATCATTTGTGGTGGACGTTTGCGGAGCCAGAGGTCACCTGGGTCAAAACTGATCCGGGGCGTGCAGGTGAGCGCTTCAGGAAGCGATCGGCAGGTGGCGCAACACCGACATCAACGGGACGCCGCTCAAAGTAAGTTCGCTCAGCACCAAGCTGACCAAGGTCGCAAGTTATCGGCGAACCATCTGTGCCGTCAAAGCGCAGGACTATCTGTTACGGCGCATCAATGGCATCGAGGAGCCAATTGTCGCCAAGGCCAGCCAAATCCGGACCGCGCTGCTCGAGGTGACGATCGAGGCCCTGCAGTTGCTGCACTGGGCCGATTTCGAAACCCTCGTTGACATCATCTTTGCCCGCAGTGGCTGGAATCGCGTCTCCGTGCTCGGGGGCACCAAAAAGCTGGTCGATCTAGAGTTGGAGCATCCTGTGACCAACGAGCGGGCCGCAGTCCAGGTCAAGTCTGCCGCCAGCCAAAAGACGCTCAACGCCTATATCCGCCGGATGGACGCCACTGAACAGTTCGACCGCTTCTTTTTCATTTGCCATTCGCCGAAGGGTGCGCTGAGCGCCCCCGACGACCGCGCGGATATTCACGTCTGGACCGGTCGCGAGCTCGGTTCGACCATCATGGGGCTCGGGCTGCACGATTGGGTGATGGAGAGGCTCGCCTAGCGGCCACTGTCAGAGCCAACTCAGCGTGTAATCGTAGCCATTGTCCTCATAGCCAAGCGCCTGGCTGATGCTGTCGACCTGATCGTCGTGACGGCCTTGCGGGAAGGTCAATAGCTCCATCTCGAGCTCGGCCAGGAACGGCGCGTTCCTCGGAAACCACACTCGTCCAGCGCAAAATTTGCCCTCTTGGACGTAGAGACGACCTATCTTATCGTGGTCGATCTTGATGGGATTGACAAAGCAATTGGCTTCATCGCGGAGCTCCTGGGCCAACGCAATTCCGGTGGAGGCGTCTTCGATCAGGATCTCGTGCGGCTTGAAGCGCCTGGCGAGCTCGAGCGCGGTATCGCGGAGGATGGGATATTCGAACCGACCGCGAACAAGATCCAGCAGGTAATAATTCCCGTCAGCGACCAACCACGTCGTACACACCGACCAGTCATTCTGTGCGCCATTCTTGGCCGCGGTATCCCAGCTCTGGATGATCCTGCTGCCAGCCTCAAGCGGCGGCGCTATGTCGTAATACCGTAGCCAATCGCGCTTGATCATGGCGCCGCCGGCCGGAACAGGAGCCTGCTGATATTGCGCGGCGAACACGTCGGACCCAAGCGTCTGCTGCAGCTTGCGCAACGTCTCAATCGATTCATGGGTCGAATGCAGCGCGTCACCTGCCTTCCGGAAATGGAATTGATTGCGACCGATCGGAACCGCGGCGTCGGTCTCGGCGATCGCGGGCAGGCTAAGCACCTCCCACTCATCGGAGGAGCTGGCCAGAAAGCCGGATAGATCGTCTAGATGAACGCGCTGCATCACCAGGATCACCGCGCTGGTCTGCTTGTTGTCGAGCCGCGACATCAACGTATTCGTCACCCATTGGTTGATGCTGGTCCTGCGCGCCTCCGATTGCGCATCAATCGGCTTTTGCGGATCATCAATCAGGATCAGATCGCCGCCGAGCCCTGTCAGCGTGCCGGAAACCGATGTCGTCTTGCGCGAGCCGCGTCGGGTCGTGATCAGCTCGGATTCGGTGCTGCGCGCGATGCGCATGTCCGGAAACGCGCGGCGGTACCACTCGGCATGCACGATGGATCGAAAGTCGCTGGCATGTTTGGCCGAGAGCTCATCGCCGTAGCTGATGGAAATGATGCGGCGGCCCGGCGCGAGCCCAAGCAGGAAGGCGGAAAATGCCACCGAAACCGTGATCGATTTGAGGTAGCGCGGTGGCATGTTGATAATCAAACGCGTCAGCTCGCCGCGGCGCACGCGCTCGAGCTGATAGGCAATTGCCTGAATGTGCCAATTGGGGAGGAATTTAGCACCGGGGTTGAGGTGGAGAAAGCAGCGATAGACAAAGCTCAGGAAGTCGGTGCGCAAGATGGCGCTGAACAACGCAAAATCGCGGGTGGTCATTCGGATTCTCCGTCCTTCTTGAATTGCGCGGAAAGCTGTGCGGCGTAAAATTCCAAAATCTTGCGATCGTCCTCCTCGAGCAGCGGCGTTGCAGGCTGTTCGCTGGGCTCGACCAATTGCTTGCGATTGAGAAGGAAAGCGGCCGATTTGTCCTTGCCCTTTAGCGCGTCGTTCGCAAATCGGGTCAGGATGCCTTCGAGCACGGTGATCCTGCGCAGTCGTCCGTTTTCACGCATGTCGATTTTGCGGTTGAGAAGCTCGTTGATGATTGTGGCCTCGTTTTTGGATCCCTTTGGTCGGCCGCTCTTGTTCCCGGATTGCCCCGGCTTGAACTGGTGCCCGCGGGGTGGACGGCCGTAACCAACACGGTCATCATGATTTTGCTCTGCCCTGCGAGTGCGGCGCGGGCCTGATTGCTTGCGCCGGCTCATCTGCCGCTCTCCGGTGTTGTGCCGGAACGCTCAGCGGCGACCTCGTCGAATGTCTGTCCGGTGGCGACGAGAACTGCATCGCGCCTGGTGACGTCCTGCCACCGGCGGATTGCGGCATCGACATATAATGGATCGATTTCCAGCCCATAGGCTTTGCGACCGACGCGCTCCGCCGCCAGCAGCGTGGTGCCCGACCCGAGGAAGGGGTCAACGACTAGATCGCCCCGCCGCGTGCAATCCTTGATCGCATCCGCGATCAAGGCGACCGGTTTGACCGTGGGATGCACTGTGAGATCGTCGAGACGATCCGTGCGGAAGGTATTGACGCCGGCATACGTCCAGACGTTGGAGCGGTTGCGGCCATGGCGGCCCAGATCAACATTGTTGAGATGCGGCGCATCGCCGTTCTTGTAGACGAATATCAGTTCGTGTTGGGAGCGGTAGAAGCTGCCTTGGCCGCCGTTGGTTTTGTTCCAGACCACCAGATTCTGCAGCTGGCCGAACACAGTGTGCCCGGCCCCGTGCATCTCGCCCAGGTGTCGCCAATCCATGAAGATGTAATGCAATGACCCGTCGCACGAGAATTGGACGGCCAGGCGCATCGCGCTCGTAAGAAAATCGGTGAACTCGGCCGGCGACTTTTCCCCGGAGGCAACTTGAAATTCCCGGTGCTTGATCTTGCCACGGCCGAGCGTCGTGCCGATGCGGAGGTTGTAGGGGGGATCTGCGATTACCATGGCCGCGAGATCCTGCCCCACGAGCACCGCCCAATCCGCTTGATCGCAGGCATCGCCACACAGCACGCGATGACCGCCGGCCTGCCACAACTCGCCCCGGCGGCTGGTGGGTTGCTCCGCAAGTCTGCAGGCGGGATCGCCGACATCGTGGTCACCAAAATCGACCATCAGCCCGTCGATTTCGGCCGGCTCAAACCCGGTGATGTCGAGGCTAAGATTACATTCGGGAAGTAAAGAGGCGAGCTCACCAAGTTCTTCTGCGAGCAGCTTGCGATCCCAGCCTGCGTTTGCCGGAATCTTGTTGTCGGCGAGCGCCAGTGCGCGCTTTGCAGCGTCGCTCAGGTCCCGCATCACCAGGACGGGAACCTGCTTCAATCCAAGCTGCTGGGCCGCCTCCCTGCGGGCGTGCCCGGCGATGACCTGCAGATCCTCGTCCGCCAAAATGGGATAGGTCCAACCGAACTGCAGGATCGAGTTTGCGATTTGCTTAATTTGCTTCTTGGAGTGGATCCGCGCGTTCTTCTTCGCCGCCTTAAGAGATTGCGGCGGCAGCATTCGTACGTTCGGTTGACCAACATGTGGCAAACGAGAGCTTGTCTTCGCAACCTGCAGACGGGTTTTGCCCGCGCGTTGGACTTGCTCAGTTGGCGTTAAGCAATGGGGAACGGCAGTGTGTTTGTCGGATGCTTTGGGGGCGGCCCTTGTCATGTTGAAGCTCCTCGTGGTTGAAGGAGCTAACTATCTTCATCATTTTTCGGACGCCTGCATCAAGCGTGATGCAAGTCGAATTGTGGCAACAAAACGCATCAAATGGCAGCGGCCGATCCGGGGCGTCGCGTTCGACGCGGTCTGGCTACAGCATGCCGAACTTGCGCAGTGAGTCGGCCACCTTTTGCCTGGACAAGCTTTTAAGCGCAGGCTCTTGCTTCGCAATGTACCGCAATATCTCCTTTCGCGGCGGAACCTTCCCCTTGAGGCCGGGCAGTTTGCTGCAATCGAGTGCTTGGCTGGGTTGACCAAATGGGGCCGGGTAAGTGTAGCACTCTTGCTCAGCTTTCATCAGGGCGATGGTGCCATGCAGAATGCTCCATTCGAGCTCGGTCACCGTAGTGGGCAGCGGAGCGGGGATGACGTCGGCCGCCCGAAGCCTCGTGCCATCCACAAGCTCGACATTGCCGAAGCCATCGACGGTCGCTCCGTCGAGTCGAAAGATGTCGAATATCTCGATTTCCTGCCTGTCGTGACGTCGAGCTCGAAATTGCTTGGCGCTAGGCAGCGTGACGATGAAAGTTGTCTCCGCCACATCGTTCTCGGCAAAGACGGCGACCAGGCCGACAACGTCTTGTGAGGGGAGCTTTAAGCCGCCGACCCGGATTTTCCCAGTCCACGCGCCTTGGGGATGCAGAAGGTCGATGGCGTCCGCAATCGAGCGTCGGTTCTTGCGGTCGTGGGGTTTCAACCATTCGTAAGCGGGCATGTTGTCGCTCAAGATGCTAATGCGGCCCCCAGGATGCTAATTTTGAGGCACAAGCGCTTAACGTTTCAACCCGTAACTCTACGGTCGTGCCGAAACCGGTATAGTCACGGCGGAAGGGTCGTCCCGATTTTTTGTGAGCCAACAGGAAGGACAGCGATCCGTAGGCCCATTGGCGAGACGGACTCAAGACCCTAATCGCCGATGCCGAAACCGGAGCCGCCGGACTTCGAGTACGTCCCTGAGTTTGAGCTCGCAACGCTTACCCGGCAAACGGAGGTTTTCCCTGATCGGGGCGCGCCCCCTCCCTGATCCTATCCGAAAATTTCCCTGTTCTAGTTTTTGTCGCTGCAGTCCCAAAATGGCTTATTTTCATGGCACTTCTTGGCGGTGTTTCACGCTGATCGCCGGCTGGAGCGATGTGTTTTCCCTGTAGAATTCCCTGTTACCAGGGAGTTGGGGTTTGAGCGCTTACCGCTCGTCCGCGATCACCTTGCCGTCGTTCGGAAGCGCACCCGGGCTGACCAGCTCGACATTGCCGCCGAGCTTCGTCACCGCACGCAAGGTGCCCGCAATTTCCTCGCGCAGGGCGTCGTTCGCGTCCGCAGTTTCGGCTCGCAGCGTCATCGCATCGGCCTCGCCCTGGCGCATGACGACGAGGCGCAATCGTCCCAGTGCGGCATGGCGCTTGCCGATCTCGGCGACCTGCTCGGGTCGGACGAACATGCCCTTGACCTTGGTGGTCTGGTCGGCGCGGCCCATCCAGCCCTTGATGCGCATGTTGGTGCGCCCGCATTTGCTTGGGCCCGGCAGCGCCGCGGTGAGGTCGCCGAGCGCAAGCCGAATCCAGGGATGGTGCGGATCGAGCGAGGTCACCACGATCTCGCCGACGTCGCCCGGCGCGACGGGATCGCCGGTGCCGGGCTTGACGATCTCCATGATCAAATCCTCGTTCACGACCATGCCGTCGCGCGCCTCGGTCTCGAAGGCGATGAGGCCGAGGTCGGCGGTGCCGAAGGCCTGGTAGGCATCGATGCCGCGCGCCTTGATCTCGGCCTGGAGCGAGGGCGGGAACGCGGCACCCGAGACCAGCGCCCGCTTGATCGATGAGACGTCGCGGCCGGCGGTTGCTGCGGCATCGAGCAATATCTTCAGAAAGTCCGGCGTGCCGCTGTAGCCGACCGGACGGTAGGCCTCGATGAGCTCGAACTGCTGCTCGGTGTTGCCCGGCCCGGCCGGGATCACCGCGCAGCCGAGGGCGCGCGCCGAGGCGTCGAAGATGAAGCCGCCGGGGGTGAGGTGGTAGCTGAAGGTGTTGAGCACGATGTCATCGGGACGGAACCCGGCCGCGAACAGCGCCCGCGCCCCGCGCCAGGGATCGGCCTGCCGCCCCTCCGGCTCGAAGATCGGCCCGGGGGAGGTGAAGAGGCGGGCGAACGATCCCGGGGCTGCCGCCACGAAGCCTCCGAAGGGCGTAGAGGCCTTGTGCAGGGCCGGCAGCTCCGACTTGCGCAGCACCGGCAGGTCCGCCAGCGCCGCCCGGGAGGTCACCGCGGCCGGGTCAACGCCCTTCAGCCGCTCGGCATAGGCGGGCGCGGCCATCGCGCCGCGCAGCACGTCCGGCAGGCGGGAGAACAGCTCCGCCTCGCGCACGGCCTGTTCGCGCGTCTCGCGGGCGTCGTAATGGGCGGTCATGGCTGGTCTTTCCGGGTTGGCATCCGTTGCACGCCGCCGCCGGCATGGGTATCAGACGGCCCTGGGCGAGGTTTGAAGAGGACGCGATGGCGGACGAAGGAATGATTGCGGCGGATGTCGTCGCGCGCCTGAAGCGCCGTATGATCGACGAGGCGCTGCCGCTGTGGTCGACCGTCGGCTGGGACCAGACCGCGGGCGGCTTCATCGACCGGCTGCATCGGGATGGCACGGCTGATACGGCCGCGCCGCGGCGTGTGTTCGTGCAGGCCCGGCAGATCTGGTGCTACGCCAAGGCGGCGCAGATGGGCTGGTACCCCGAGGGGCGCGCCATCGCGCTGAAGGGGCTGGAGCATCTGCTGGCACGCGCGAAGGCGTCGGACGGCCGGCCGGGCTATGTGCACCGGCTGACGCCGGAGGGCGCCGTGCTGGACGGCCGGCGCGATGCCTACGACCACGCCTTCATCCTGTTTGCGCTCGCCGCCGTCTACGCGCTCGACCGGGACGCGCAAATTCGCGCCGAGATCGACGCTCTGCTCGCCTTCCTCGACGGCCATCTGCGCTCGCCGCATGGCGGCGTGCACGAGAGCCTGCCGGTCTCGCTGCCGCGGCGGCAGAACCCCCACATGCATCTGTTCGAGGCGATGATCGCGTGCTTCGACGTGACCCACGATCTGTCGTTTCAGAACCGTGCCGGCGAATTCTTCGCGCTGTTCCTCGCCAATCTCTACGACAAGCAGAAGCGGATCCTGACGGAGTATTTCGAGGAGGACTGGTCGAAGATCGAACCGGTCAGCGTCGAGCCCGGCCACCAGGCGGAGTGGGTCTGGCTGCTGAAGGGGTTTGAACGCATCACGGGTTGCCCGACCGGGCAGCGGCGCGCGGAGCTGCTGGCGACTGCGCTGCGCTATCGTGACGACGCCACCGGCTGTCTCCCCGACGAGGGCGATGCCAGCGGCAACGTCCGCCGCGGCACGCGGCGGCTGTGGCCGCAGACCGAGATGGCGAAGGCGTGGATCGCGCAGGCCGAGTCCGGCGAGGCCGGCGCGGCGGATGAGGCGCGCGCGGCGCTGGTGCGGCTCGAACGGCATTATCTCAGCCATCCCGTGAAGGGCGGCTGGTACGACCAGTTCGATCGCGACGGCAAATCGCTGGTCGACACCATTCCTGCGTCGTCGTTCTATCATGTTCTCTGCGCAGTCACGGAAGCGGAGCAGGTGCTGGAAGGTTAGAGCCACCGTTTGCGCCGCTTGAAGCTCTTGAGGTTCTTGAAACTCTTGCGCTGGTCGCCGGCGCCGCCGAGGTAGAACTCCTTGACGTCCTCGTTGTCGCGCAGCTCGTCCGCAGTGCCGTCGAGCACGACCTTGCCCTGCTCCATGATGTAGCCGTGGCTCGCCACCGAAAGCGCGGCGCGGGCGTTCTGCTCGACCAGCAGGATGGTGACGCCGAGGTCACGGTTGATCTTCTGGATGATGGAGAACACCTCTTTCACCAGCAGCGGCGACAGGCCCATCGACGGCTCGTCCATCAAGATCATCTTCGGGCGCGCCATCAGCGCGCGGCCGATCGCAAGCATCTGCTGCTCGCCGCCGGAGAGGTAGCCGGCAAGGCCGGTGCGCTCCTTCAGGCGCGGGAAATAGTTGAAGACCATGTCGAGATCGGCATCGACCTCGCGATCCCTGCGGGTGAAGGCGCCCAGCTTGAGGTTTTCGAGCGACGTCATGTCGGCGACGATGCGCCGGCCCTCCATCACCTGGAAGATGCCGCGGCGGACGATCTTGTCGGGATCGATGCCGGCGATAGCGGAGCCCTCGAACAGGATCTCGCCGCGCGTGACCTCGCCGTCTTCGGTCTTGAGCAGCCCCGAGATCGCCTTCAGCGTCGTCGACTTGCCGGCGCCGTTGGCCCCCAGCAGCGCCACGATCGCGCCCTTGGGCACGTCGAGGCTGAGGCCGCGCAGCACCAGGATGACGTCGTCATAGACCACCTCGATGTTGCGCACGCTGAGGAGGGCGGCGGGCGCCACGGCGGTGGGGGGCGGGCGATCGATTTGAGCCGTTTCACTCATGGTCAGTCACTCTCGCGGTGTCGTCGCAACTTCTCGCCGTCATTCCGGGGCGGTCCGCAGGACCGAACCCGGAATCTCGAGGTTCCGGGTTCGATGCTTCGCATCGCCCCGGAACGACGAACAGATAGAACTCACCAACCCAGCAATTCCGGCTTGCGGGGCAGCTCGATGGTCTTGACCTTCTCGAGCTTGATCGTGCCCTTGGCCATGAGGTCGTTGAGGTCGCCGTCGGTCGCGCCCGCGATCTTGGTGCGATAGAGGTCGACTTTCAGCGTGCCGCGGTGGTCCTTGTCAGTCCAGGTCGAGGGATTGCAGACGCCCTCCATGCCTGCCGGCACCCAGTCCTTCTTCTGGTAGAAGCCCTTCACGACGTTGTCGCCGGTGGCGCCGCCGTTCTTGGCGGCCCAGTCGAGCGCTTCCTTCATGTAGAGCGCCGAGCAGACGGCGGCGATGTAATGCACGGGACGGTAGACCTTGCCGCTGGGGTCGGACATCTTCGAGATCTCCATCACCGTCTTCATGCCGGGTGCATCGCCGCCCCAGCTCACTGCGGTGCGTAAGGGGAAGATCACGCCGTTGGCGGCATCGCCCGCGGTCTTGGCGGCGTTCTCGTCCATGCCCCAGACATTGCCGAGGAACTGGATCTCGACGCCGGCGGTCTTGCAGGCCTTCATCACCGAGATGTTGGAAGCGGCGGTGTTGCCGAGATAGGCATAGTTGGCGCCCGAGGATTTCAGGCTCAGGCACTGCGCGCTGTAGTCACCCGGCGCCAGCGCGAACACCAGCGGCGGCAGCACCTCGAAGCCGAGCTCCTGCGCCATGGCTTCGCCTGCGGCCTTCGGCGCGTTCGGATAGGGGTGGTTGGCGCCCATGTGCACGAATTTCGGCTTGCCGGACTTGCCCTTGGCCTTCCAGTCCTCGGCCGCCCACATCAGCATCGCGCGCAGCGAGTCCGAGTAGCTCGGACCATAGAAGAAATTGTAGGGCGCGGGCTTGGCTTTGCCGCTGACGCCTTCGGGATCGGTGAGCGCGGCAGCATAGGAGCCGGAGAGGTCGGGGATCTTGTCCTGGGCGAGGAAGCCGGTCAGCGCTTCGGTGTCCGCGGTGCCCCAGCCCATGATCGCGGCGACCTTCGAGTCCGGCGCCGACCATTTCTTGTAGAGCGCGATCGCGCGCGGCACCTGGTAGCCGTAGTCGTTGGTATCGACGTTGAGCTGCTTGCCGCCGACGCCGCCGTTCTTGTTGACCCAGGCGAAGGTGTCGGCGACGGCCTGGCCGTAGGGCGTGCCGACGTCGGAGGTGCCGCCGGAATAATCGGCGAGATGGCCGATCGCGATCTGCGCCTGCGCGCCCGCCGAGAATGCGGCGATCGCCAGCGCGAGCGATGCGGTGCTCAAAAGGGATTTTGTCTTCATTGGTTGCCTCCTCCTGTTTATTTGTTGGTTCGAGAGTTGCCCGCGCTCAGTGCGAGAACGGGTAGAGTTTCCAGTACGCCTTGATCTGCCGCCAGCGATGGGCGAGCCCGTCCGGCTCGAACATCAGGAACGCGATGATGATCACTCCGATCGCGATCTCGCGCAGGAAGGTGATGTTGGTGTTGAGGGACAGCGCCTTGTCGATCGCGCCGCCCTTCAGGTGGAGGCTGATGAATTCCATCGTCTCGGGCAGCAGCACCACGAAGGCGGTGCCCATCAGCGTGCCCATGATCGAGCCGGTGCCGCCGATGATGATCATGGCGAGGAACAGGATCGAGCGCTCGATGCCGAAGCCTTCCTGCGAGACCACCAGCTGGTAGTGCGCATAGAGCGCGCCGGCGATCCCGGCGAAGAAGGCGGCGAGGCCGAACGACAGCGTGCGGTATTTGGTGAGGTTGATGCCCATGATCTCGGCGGAGAGATAATGGTCGCGGATCGCCACCAGCGCGCGGCCGTCGCGCGTGCGCATCAGATTGGTGACGAGGATGTAGCTCGCGACCACATAGGCCAGAACGACGTAGAAATATTGCCTGTCGCCGCGCAGGGTGAAGCCGAAGATCGAGAACGGGTTGGCGCTGGCCGGCACCGAGCCGCCGGTGAACCACTCCGCGCGGGAGAAGAAGTCGAGCAGGATGTATTGCGCCGCCAGGGTTGCGATGACGAGGTAGAGGCCCTTCAACCGCGCCGCCGGGATGCCGAAGATCAGCCCGACCAGCGCGGTGACGACGCCCGCGAGCGGGATCGCGAAGAACACCGGGATCGGGGCGTTGTTGGAGATGTAGGCCGAGGTGAAGGCACCCAGCAGGAAGAAGGCGGCGTGGCCGATCGAGATCTGGCCGGTGAAGCCGACCAGGATGTTGAGGCCGAGCGCCGCGATCGAGAAGATGCCGATCTGGATCAGGATGCTGAGCCAGTACCCGCCGAGGAATTGCGGCACGAGGCAGAGCAGCAGCACGCCGATGATCGCAAAGTTGCGGCTGGTCGTGGTCGGGAAGATCGTGGTGTCCGCTGCGTAAGAGGTGCGGAAATCACCAGCGGGGATGAGGGCAGGGCCGGCCATGGGTCAGATCCGCTCGATGTCGTGGGTGCCGAACAGGCCGTAGGGCTTGATCATGAGCACGATGATGAGGACGTAGAACGGCGCGATCTCGTAGAGATTGCCCCAGTGCAGATACTCGCTGTCGACATATTGCGCGATGTTCTCGAGCAGGCCGATGATGATGCCGCCGAGCACCGCGCCGCCGACGGAATCGAGCCCGCCGAGGATCGCCGCCGGGAACACCTTGATGCCGTAGGCGGCAAGGCCAGACGACACGCCGTTCACGACGGCGACCACGACACCCGCGACCGCCGACACCGTCGCCGAGATCGCCCAGGCCATCGCGAACACGCTTTTCACGGAAATGCCGAGCGATTGCGCGACCTGCTGGTTGAACGCGGTGGCGCGCATCGCAAGGCCGTATTTCGAGGCGCGGAAGAACCAGGCCATGCCGATCATCATCGCGACCGAGACCACGAGGCTCATGACATAGACGGTCTGGATCTGGAGGCCGAGCAGGCTGACCGACTGGCTCTCGAACACGCGCGGGAACGGCTGCGGGTTGACGCCGAACATCCATTTCAGCGTGGCCTGGAGCACGGTCGAGAGGCCGATCGTCACCATGATCACCGAGATGATGGGTTCGCCGATCATCGGCCGCAGGATCAGTACCTGGATCGCGATGCCGAATACGAACATGAATACCAGCGTCATCGGCATGCCGATCCAGAACGGCACCTGGTATTTCGCAAGCAGCGCCCAGCACACCCAGGCGCCGACCAGCAGCAGCTCGCCTTGCGCGAAGTTGACGACCTGCGTCGCCTTGTAGATCAGCACGAACGACATCGCGACCACGCCATAAAGCGTGCCGACCACGAGGCCGTTGACCAGGAGCTGGATGAGGAAGGCGGTGTTCATGCAGTTGTGCTCGCTGACAAATCCGGCGCGCTCTTCCCCTCTCCCAGAAGGGGAGAGGGCACAGCAACGCGCATCGCGCTCGTGGCTGACTGAAAGTTCACTCCGCAGCCTCCGCCATGTGGCCGTGTCCGCCGAGATCCACCACGCGCAGCGTCGTTCGTACGCGCTGCGTGGTGCCGTCCTGGAAGCGGATCACGGTGTCGACGGGGATGTCGGCATCGCCGCGGTAGATCGCGTCGATGATGCCTTCGTATTTCTCGTTGATGACGCCGCGGCGTACCTTTCGGGTGCGGGTGAGCTCGCCGTCGTCGGCGTCGAGCTCCTTGTAGAGCAGCAGGAAGCGCGAGATGCGCTGGGCCGGCGGCAGCGTGGCGTTGACGATCTCGACCTCCTTCTGGAGCAGCGTGTAGACCTCCGGCCGCGAGGCGAGGTCGCTGTAGGTCGTGAACGAGAGCCGGCTCTTCTCCGCCCATTTCGAGATGATGGAGTAGCGGATGCAGATCATCGCCGCGAGCGCGTCGCGGCCGGCGCCCAGCACCACGGCCTCGGCGATATACGGCGAGAATTTCAGCTTGTTCTCGATGAACTGCGGCGAGAAGCGCTCGCCGCGCGAGGTCTCGGCGAGATCCTTGATGCGGTCGATGACGACGAGTTGCCTGTTGTCGTTGAAGTAGCCGGCGTCGCCCGACAGCATCCAGCCGTCCTTGATGTCGGCAACGCTTGCCTCGGGGTTCTTGTAGTAGCCGAGGAACATGTTGGGATGCCGCACCACGATCTCCCCGACGCCATGGACGTCGGCATTGTCGATGCGGATCTCGACGCTGTCGGCCATCGGCACGCCTGTCGTGTCGGGGTCGACCTTGCCCTCGGGATGCAGCGTGTAGGCTCCGAGCAATTCCGTCTGGCCGTAGAGCGTGCGCAGCGGCACGCCCATGGCCTGGAAGAACTTGAAGGTCTCGGGGCCGAGTGCCGCGCCGCCGGTCGCGGCCGAACGCAGGCGGGTAAAGCCGAGACGGTCGCGCAGCGCGCGGAACAGGATCGCGTCGGCAAAGCCCGAACGTTTGCCGTCTGCAAGCGCGGCGAGGCCACTTTTCATGCCGATGTCGAACAGGCGCTGCTTGAAGGGCGTTGCGTCCATCACCTTGGCGCGGACGTCGGCGGCGATGGATTCCCAGACGCGCGGCGCGAACAGCACGAACGTCGGCGCGATTTCGCGCAGATCGTTCATCATCGTATCGGGCTCTTCGACGAAGTTGATCTTCATCCGGCACAGCAGGCCTTTGCCGAGCACATAGACCTGCTCCATGATCCACGGCAGCGGCAGCACGGAGACGTATTCGTCGTCCGGCCCCTTCGGATCGAAGGCGAGATAGGTCGCGCAATGGCCGAGCACGCGGCCCGCGGCGAGCATGGCAAGCTTCGGGTGCGAGGTGGTGCCCGACGTGGTGCAGAGAATCGCGACATCCTCGCCCCTGGTCGCGTCCACCAGCCGATCGTAAAGGTCCGGCTCCCGCGCAGCACGGGCCCGGCCAAGCTCGGCAAACTTTTCTGCCGACATCAGCCGCGGGTCGTCATATTTCCGCATCCCGCGCGGATCGGAATAGATGATGTGCTTCAGCCGCGGCACCCGCTCGGCAAGCGCCAGCAGCTTGTCGACCTGCTCTTCGTCCTCGGCGAAAACGAGCTGCGCCTCGCCATAGTTGAGGAGGTAGGAGGCTTCCTCGTCCAGCACATCGCGATATAGCCCGAGGCTGAGGCCGCCGATGGCGTGGGTCGCCACTTCCGCCGCGACCCAGTCCGGCCGGTTGTCGCCGATGATGCCGATGACGTCCTCGCGCCCCAGGCCCAATTCGATCAGGCCGAGCGCAAAGTCGCGTACGCGGGTGTGGTAATCATTCCAGGTGAAGACGCGCCAGAGCCCGAGATCCTTCTCGCGCAGCGCGATCTCGTTGCCGTGCTCCCTGGCGTTGAGCCGGAGCATCTTCGGATAGGTGTCGGCCTGCGCGACGCGGCCTGCATAATCCATCATGCCGCGCTCTCCTGCGCTGGCGGAGCATCGTCCGGATCGACCAGCACCTCGTCTTCCTCGCCGAGATAGGCGCGCCTGACGTGGGGATCGGCGAGCACGGCGGCCGGATCGCCCTCGGCGATCTTGCGGCCGAAATCGAGCACCATGACGCGGTGGGAGATGTCCATCACCACGCCCATGTCGTGCTCGATCATCACCACCGTCATCCCGAACTCCTCGTTGAGGTCGACGATGTAGCGGGCCATGTCTTCCTTCTCCTCGAAGTTCATGCCGGCCATCGGCTCGTCGAGGAGAATGAGGCGGGGCTCCAGCGCCATGGCGCGGGCGAGCTCGACGCGTTTGCGCAGGCCGTAGGAGAGGGTGCCGGCTTGCGCCTTTCGCACCGACTGGAGATCGAGGAAGTCGATGATCTCCTCGACCTTGCGGCGGTGGTCGAGCTCTTCCTTGCGCGCGCCGGTGAGCCAGTACAGGGATCCCGTGAGGAAGTTGTTCTTCAGGAGGTGATGGCGCCCGACCATGATGTTGTCGAGCACGCTCATGTGGTGGAACAACGCCAGATTCTGGAAGGTGCGGCCGATGCCGAGCGTGGGGCGCGCGTTCGGCGTCAGCCCCGTGATGTCGCGGCCCTGGTAGAACAGCTGGCCTTCGGTCGGCTTGTAACGGCCGGAGATGCAATTCACGATCGAGGTCTTGCCCGCGCCGTTGGGGCCGATGATCGAGAACAGCTCGCCCGCATTGATGGCAAAGCTGACATCGGTCAGCGCACGGACGCCGCCGAATCGCAAGGACACGCCGCGCACTTCGAGACTGGTAGCCACCAAACAAATCCCTCCCGGTGATGGCGCATTCAGCGGCGCTCTTCGTCCGTTCCTCTCGGGCAATCCTAGTACGGCCGTGCCGGTGAGGCCATGCAGCAGATGGTCTCCACCGGAGCCGCGCCGCTCTTGCTCCCGATCGGGATCAAAAGCCGCATCGCCCAAGGTGGCCCTCAATAGGGGAAAGCGCTATTTTGAAATGTCTCCGGCCTGACAATTCTGCGACAAAGTTTTTCGGGCGGGAGCGGCCTTCATCTTTCGTCGGATGGTGGCCGAAGCGATCTTGTTGCAGTGCAACAGAGAGATTGGGTGGCGGAACGGTGCGGCTGGCTTCGGGATCATGATTTCAGAGGATCAACTGAAGCGCGTCGCCGCATGGTCGCGCGAGCTCACGGAAGCGGAGATCGAGGTCGCTCGTGCCGGGATCACGGAACGGTCTTACGGCACCGGCGAGACGGTGTTTATGCGCGGCGATATGTTCGGCTATTGGGCGGGCATGGTGAGCGGCTTGGCGCGGATGGGCGGGGTCTCGCGTGACGGCAAGGAGACGAGCCTTGCGGGGCTCACGGCCGGGGCCTGGTTCGGCGAGGGCAGCGTGCTCAAGAACGAGCCGCGCCGCTACGACGTGGTCGCGCTGCGCAACAGCCGCATCGCGCTGATGGAGCGGAGCGCCTTCATGTGGCTGTTCGAGAACAGCGTCGGCTTCAACCGCTTCCTGGTGCGCCAGCTCAACGAGCGGCTCGGCCAGTTCATCGGCATGCTCGAGGTCAACCGCACGCTGGATGCCACCGCGCGCCTCGCGCGCAGCATCGCCTCGCTGTTCAACCCGATCCTCTATCCGGAATCGACCGCGCACCTGGAAATCACCCAGGAGGAGATCGGGGCGCTCTCCGGCATGTCCCGCCAGAACGCCAACCGCGCGCTGAACCGGCTGGAGAAGGAGGGGCTGCTGCGGCTCGAATATGGCGGCGTCACCATCCTCGATGTCGAGCGGCTGCGCGGGTACGGGGACTAAACACCTAGCGCGCGTTGGCGGGCGCGTGCACCGGCCAGAGGTCGGCGCGCCAGCGGATCGCGATCGCCAGCATCGCGATGAAGCCGGCGGCGGCGTAGAGCGAGCCCGTCGCGGAATAGCCGATGATGTCGATCAGGCTGCCGGCCGCCAGCAATCCGATCGGCAGGCCGTAGATCACCATCATGCGGACGCCCATGACGCGGCCGCGCAGATGCGCGCTCGCCGTCCGCATCAGGATCACGGCCGCCGAGATCATCGACATGCTCTGGGCGATGCCGGCGAGAACGAGGCAGGCCATTGCCACGGGCATGGTCCTGATCTCGACGAACACCAGCAGCATGGCGTACCAGGCCAGCGTCGCGCCGATGAGAAGCCGGGCAATGCGCAGTCCGCTGACCAGGCTGAGCGTGATCGAGCCGATCAGCGAGCCGACGGCGAAGCTCGCCGAGAGATAACCGAGGCCGGTCTGGTCGGTCTGGAAGATCTCCCGCGCGATGTAGGGCAATAATCCGCCGGTGAAGGGGAAGGCGGTGAGATTGGCCAGGAAGGCGACGCACAACGCCGCGCGCATTCCCGGGCCGTTCCAGGCGTAGACGATCCCTTCCTTCAGATCGCCCAGCAGTCTCGAAACGGCGTGGCTGTTGGCCGGAAGATCGCTCGTGATGACGGACCGTTTCGGCCGGGTCAGGCAGAGCATGAGCAGCGCGGCCACGAAGTAGAGGCAGGCGATCGCCACATAAACGAGGCCGATGCCGAGAACGGCGAACAGCCCGGCGCCCGTCAATGCTCCGGCGATGCGCGCGCTGTCCTGGGTCGTGCGCGCAACGCTGATGGCGCCTACCAGTTGCTCGGCCGGCATGATCTCGGCGAGCAACGCGCCCCGGACGCCGAGATCCGAGGGGCGGATCAGGCCCATGATTGCGACGATGATCATGACGCTCAGCGGCGACAAATGACCGCTCAGTGCCAGAACCATGATGGTCGACGAGAGCACCGTATAGGCAAGACGCATCACGACCAGGAGATCGCGATGACCCATGCGGTCGCCGATCATGCCGAACACCGGCGCGACCAGCGTCCCGACGAACTGGAGCGAGGCAAGCACGGTGAGCAGCAGCACAGAGCCGGTCTCGACCATGATGTACCAGCCGAGCACCAGCGTCTCGACCTCGAACGCCCAGGAGGTAAGCAGATCGGACGGCCACTGGAAGCGATAGTTGCGGATGCGGAATGGCGCGAGCGCCGAAGGCCGCGCGGCTGCGCTCACGACGCGATGACGCGTGTCACTGCGATTCCCTGCTCTTCTTATTTGTCATTTCTGTTCGGCAGCGTAGTACCGGAGATGCGCGTGTCAATTGACGCCATCGCATGCCGCCATGCTCGCCCGCGGCGTGCCAATGCGCCAGTGCATCCGCAGCATTGCCCAGTTGCTCGACCCGTTGCGGGGAGGGGTAGACCGGTCGCGCGCTTGCTCTTCTGGCTCGCCGAGGCCATTCTGGCCCACATCCTGGGCCCATTCGGTATGGCCCAGCAGATCGCGCCATCGCGGCTTCCGCGAGGTCTTGAGCCATGCAGTGCTCGGGTTGCGGTTTCGAGGTCCAGAGCGGCTTTGCCTTCTGCCCGAAGTGCGGCACGAAGCAACCGAACGCGTGCCCCGGCTGCGGCTTTCCATGCGCGCCGGATTTCGCCTATTGCCCGAAATGCGGCGTCCTCGTCTGTGAGGTCCCCGCAGCCAGCGGGCAGGGATCGGCGCGGACGAGCCCGACGGCGATTCCGATCCGGTCCTCCTCTCCGCCGCTCGTGCCGGCGGCCGAGGTCGAAGCCGCATTTCGACCTCGGTCGGATAAGATCGACAGCGAGGCGAACCGCCGCACCATCACCGTGCTGTTTGCCGACCTCAGCGGCTTCACTGCGATGAGCGAGCGGCTCGACCCCGAGGTCATGCAGGCGCTTCAAAACGAATTGTTCGAGGAGTTGACGGAAGCGGTGCAAGGCTTCGGCGGCTTCGTGGACAAGTTCATCGGTGATGCGCTGCTTGCTCTGTTTGGTGCGCCGGCGGCGCACGAGGACGATCCGGAGCGGGCGGTCCGCGCTGCCCTCGACATGATCGGCCGGACGGCGCGCCTCAGCGAGCGCGCGAAGGCGTATGCCGGCTCACCGCTGCTGCTCCATGTCGGCATCAACACCGGGCACGTCGTCGCGGGCGGGCTCGGTGTGGGCGCCGCCAAATCTTATTCGGTGACCGGCGACACGGTGAATACCGCCCAGCGACTGCAGTCGATGGCGGCTCCGGGCGAGGTGCTGGTCGGGCCGTTGACCCACCGTCTGACGCGGCATGCGTTCTCCTACGACTCGCTTGGCGAGGTCTCACTCAAGGGCAAGATGGGCAGCGTAGTGGTCCACCGTCTGAAGGAGCCGCTCGACACGCCCCGTGCGGCACGAGGCCTCGACACGCTGGGCCTCAATGCGCCGCTGATCGGGCGCGACGCCGAGCTTGCGCGCATGATCGGCAACCTTGATCGCGCGTGCGGCGGCGCGGCCCAACTGGTGCGACTGGTCGGTGAAGCCGGCATCGGGAAAACGCGCCTAGTCGGCGAATTCGCCACCCGCATCCGCGACGAGGATCGCTTCGCAGGCGTGGCAATCCGGCACGTGGCCTGCTCGCCGCTCGGCGAACAATCCTACGGCACGCTCGCCGCCGTGCTGCGTAGCGCCTATGGCATCGGGCAGAAGGCCGGTGCCCCAGAGGCGGAGACAAAGGTCGCCGAAGCGCTGTCGGAGCTCGGCCTCGCGACGGACGAGGCCGACCGCCTGATGCCGCTCTATCTGCACGTACTCGGCCTCGGCGACCCCAACGCCGCGCTCAGGCATGTCGAGCCCGAACAGCTCCGCCGTCAGATATTCTTCGCGATTCGCACCGTCTTCGAACGCCGCCTGGCGCTGTCACCGCTGCTGATCATCGTCGAGGATCTGCATTGGGCCGATGCGGTCTCTCTTGAAGCGTTGCGGTTCCTGATGGACCGACTGGAGCGGACGCGGCTGATGCTGCTGTTTACGCATCGGCCGATGCTGGAGCTGGACCAGTTCGGTTCGGCCAGGATCAGTCACACGACCCTTCGGCTGCCCCCGCTTGGCGAGGCTGACGGACAAGGGCTGCTTGCGGCCTATTTCGGTCACGGTTGGCGTGAACCGCCGGGACGTCTGTTCAGCCGGATCCTCGATCGCGCCGGCGGCAATCCGCTTTTCCTCGAGGAGATCATACGTGGCCTCATCGAAGCCGGCGCCCTGGAGCGCGACGGCGCGCAGTGGCGGATGAAGTCGGAGGAAGCCGCCGCCGATATCCCGGCAAGCATTCAGGCGTTGTTGCTGGCGCGCCTCGACCGGTTGCCGCATCAGGTGCGCCGCCTGGCACAGGAGGCCGCGGTGATCGGCCCGCGTTTTGATGCGGCCGTGCTCGGTGCGGCGGCGACCGAGCCGGCAAGGGTCGATGCCGGGCTCGAACTTCTGTGCGACGCGGAGATCGTCGAGGAGATCGCGGGCTCGAACTCGATTTCGCTGCGGACCTACCGCTTCACGCAAACCATGCTTCAGGACGTGATCTACCAAAATCTGCTTCTGCAGCGCCGGATCGAGCTTCATGGACGGATTGGTGCCGCGCTGGAGCGGCTCTATGGCAATGAGCCCGAGCGCCTCGAAGATCTCATACTGCTCGGACATCACTTCAGTCTGAGCGCGAGCAAGCCGAAAGGCGCGCGCTGTCTGCGCGCTGCCGGCGATCGCGCACGGGCCAGCTACGCCAATGACGATGCCCTTCGCTTCTACCAGCAGTCTCTCGCGGTGCTGTCGACCGGCAGCGGGCAGGAGCCGGAGCGCCTCGTCCTGTACGAGCGCATTGCCGACCTCTGTCGCGTAGCTGGCCGCCGAAGCACGGCCGAGGAGCACTATCAATGCGCGCTGGAGGGATACCGCACGGCGGCGGATCGCATCGGCGAAGCGCGAATTCTTCGCAAGCTCGGTCAATTGTTTTGGGACGCCGGCAAACGCATCAGGGCAGAGACGCACTATGCCGACGCGGCTGAGCTGCTTGGCGGGACCGACGCGCCGATCGAATGGGCGCACCTCTTGCAAGAGCGCGGTCGTCTCGCCTTTCGCGTGGGTGATCACGTCGCCGCCGCAAGATGGGCAGACGAGGCGCTCGGCTTTGCACGGTCCGTACCGCCGGACGCGGACGAGCGGGCCAGGATCGAGGCGGCCCGTGCCATTGCGGAGGCCCTCAACACCAAGGGGGTTGCGTTGGCGCGGCTGGGGCGACACCAGGAGGCGGTGTGCGAGGTGGAGCAGAGTGTCGCGGCGGCCGAAGCCGCCGGCCTCCTCAACGTCGTGTGTCGCGGCTACACCAACCTCGGCGTGCTCTACACGATCGTCGATCCGGCGCGCGCCATCGAGGTTTGCCGGCGCGGGCTCGATGTCGCGCATCGTATCGGCGATCTCGGCTTCATGGCGCGCCTCCTTGCCAATTTCGCCGTCGCCTGTTGCACATTCACGGACCGATGTACCGACGAGGGCGTGCCGGCTGCCGAAAAGGCGATCGAGATCGACCGCGCGCTCGACCAGCGCGAGCATCTCCCGGTACCCTTGATCGTGCTCGGGCAGATCCATCAATGCCATTTCCGGCCCGACCTGGCCGCGCGCTGCTACAACGAGGCGATCGAGGTGGCGAGCGAGACCGGGGAACCGCAGCAGCTCTTTCCGTGCTATGATGGTCTTGCGACCTTGAACCTTGATCGAGGCGACATGCCGGAGGCCGAGCGGTATTTCGCGCTGGCCCATGAAGTCTGTGACCGGCACGGGCTCGATCCCGCAGGGCTGATCGTACTGCCGTTTCTTGACTAGCCAATGTGAGGGAGTTCAACCATGTCAGAGCGTCATGTCGATGGACCGCTTCAACCGGGCGATCGTGCACCGAACGTCGTGCTGGATGCGATCACACGCGATGGAAAGATCGCGCTTCAGGATTTTCGCGGGCATAGTCCGATATTGATCGGCTTGTATCGCGGCCTGCACTGCCCGTTCTGCCGCCGCCATATCGCGGCGCAGGCGCAACTCGACGCGGCTCTGCGCGACAAGGGCGTCGAAAGTCTCACGGTGGTGAATACGCCGATCGAGCGCGCGCGGCTCTACTTCCGTTATCACCCTTTGCCCAATCTGCTCGCCGCGTCAGATCCCGAGCGGGTCTCGCACCGTGCGTTCGGCTTGCCCAATCTCGAGTTCACGGAGAAGGAAACCGACTGGCCGCGCAAGGTGGGCATGGATGTGGTCATGAGCATGCAAGTGGACATTCCCGGAGAATTGTCCGGGCCGATGAATCGTTTGGCGGCTGCCGAGCAGCTCAACAACAAGGATGGCTACGAGATGATGGAGGCCGATCAGCGCATGGCGGCAACCGGCCAGGGCCAGCTGTTCGGCCAGTTCCTGCTCGATCGGGAAGGGGTCGTACGCTGGACCTTTACCGAGGTTCCGGAAGGCGGCCAGCGCATGTTCGGGGCGCCGAGTCCTCAGGAGGTGATGTCGGCCGCCTCGCAGATGGCAAGCTAGGCATCGCCGCCTGGCTGGCGTGCAAATGCTGCGCCCAACGTGCCGCAATCTGCGGCTTCCTCTCCGCCGGCGTTGTCGCTGTTGCGGATATCGGTGGCCGCGTGAACTGCGCGTCAGTCTGAGGCGCAGCCATTCCTGTTCACGACGTTGCACTGACGGAGGCGCACAATGACCAACATCCAGGAGCGGCTCCTGGAAAGCAAGATGACCGAGATTGAGCAGGCCCGATCCTGGAGCCCACGCGTGATCTCGAAATTTGAGACGCTCATCAGGAGCGGTGACGATCTGTCCCTCTACCGGATCAATCCCCTGACGTTCGCGCGTGATCGCGGCATTGCCGAGGCGGATAGCATCGATCTGTTTTTGCATGCCACAAGAAACGGGTTGTTCGAGATGAGCTGGGACGTTGTTTGTCCCCAATCCGGCATGGTGCTCGACAGCTTTGGCGCTCTGCGCACCCTGAAGACCCATTACGTGTGCGGCCTGTGCGACGTCAGCGGTGACACCGACCTCGACGATTTCATTGAGGTTACGTTTACGGTCTCGCCGCAGCTCCGGCGGCTTCCATTTCACGATCCTCATTCCCTCTCGGTCGAGGATTTCCACTGGAAACTTCGTTTCTCGGGCGACGCGCGCATGCCCGGCCAGCCCATTCGATTTCTCGATTTCCTGCATGGATTGGTTCGCGGACTTGCGTTCTTGCCACCGGGCTCGACCACCACTCTTCGCGCCGATCTCGGTCCCGGTGCTCTGGCCGGCGTCAACATTCAAACGCAGGCTGCGTTCGCGGTCTCGGTCGCAGGCGAACCCGCAACCGCGCCGACCGTCTTGCGAGTTGGATATGATGGACGGCGCTTTTCGCCGTCGCTGTCCGTCGTTCCGCCTGGCCCGATTGTGATCGACGTGGAGAACTCCGGCGCAGTGCGTGGGTCATTACTCCTGATCAATTGGCCGCCCGAAGTTCTGGCTCAGACGACCAAGCCCGCGCTCGAGTTCGAACCGTATATGTCCGGCGGCATGTTACTCGCGCGGCAAACCTTCCGCCGCCTGTTCCGCTCGGAACGCGTCGATGAGCGGGAAGGGCTCGGCATCCGGCAGGTGACCTTGTTGTTCACGGATCTCAAGGGGTCGACCGCGATGTACGAGCGTCTCGGCGATCTGAACGCCTATGCCCTGGTCCGCGAGCATTTTGCCTTGCTGGGCGCGACCGTCCAGGAGCATTCCGGCGCCATCGTCAAGACGATCGGGGACGCCGTGATGGCGGTCTTCTCCCGTCCGACCGACGCGGTCTCGGCGGCGTTGCATATGCTCCGGGAAACAGAACGCTACAATGGCGAGCATGGTGAGCCGAGCATCATCCTGAAGATTGGAGCGCATTGTGGTCCGTCGATTGCCGTGACCCTCAACGAGAATCTGGACTACTTCGGGCAGACCGTGAATGTTGCGGCGCGCGTGCAATCGTTGGCCGATGCCGGCGAAATCTGTCTCTCGGAAGCGCTTTATTCCGCGCCGGGCGTCAGCGGTCTCCTCGCCGGTCACGCCATCGTTGAGTTTGATGCACCTCTCCGCGGCGTCGAAGGAAATGCATGCGTGTATCGTGTCGTGCGTAGATAGAATCCTGCTCCGGCATGCCCCTGCCGGAGACCTTCACTTCACCGGCACTTTCGGCTTCTTCTCCTCCAGCGCCAGGGCCATCGCCGAGATCAGCGGGCGCATGAAATAGTGATCTTCCGCCGGCGAGACGTCCGTGCGCAGGCCGTGCGCGGCGAGCTCTCCCGAGACTGCAGGGCCCACCGACGCGATCAGCGTCCGCTCCAGCCCTGCGCGCAACTTCGTCTCGCTGCCATGCGCCTTCGCAGCCTCGATCAGCCGGCGGACCTGGCCAAGATTGGTCAGCGCGATGGAATCGATCCGTCCCTCGGCCATGTCGTCGATGGCGGCGACGATGTTGGCATCCGCAGCCTTGGAATCGTAGGCATAAGGCAGCACGGTATCGACATCGGCGCCTTGCGCGGCAAGCGCGCCGGTCAGCGCGCTGTGATCCTTGTCCGGATATAGCTGAAGGCCGAGGCGTCGCCCCTTCAGGTCGAGCTTGCCCAGCATCTCGACCACGCCCTCGGTGGTCGGCTTCTCCGTGGTCTGCTGTGCCTCGAGGCCGACCTCGCGCAACGCCTTTCCGGGCTTCGGACCACGGGTGAATTTTCGCGCCTGGGCGAGAGCTGCCACGAGAGCCGCGTCGAGCCCGCGGGCGCGCGCGAGCTTCATGATCCGCCGCAGGCCTTCACCGGTCATCAGCACCAGATCGTCGAGGGGCTCGTCGATGGCGCGGCGGATCCAGGCCTCGACCGGGGCTGGGTCCGGCGCATCCTCGATGGTGAACATCGGGCATTGCACGACCTCGGCACCTTGCTCGGCCAAAAGCTTCGAGAACTGCGCCTCCTCGCGCGTTTCCAGGATCAGGATGCGGGTGCCGTTCAAGCGGTCGGCCATGGGTATGCTCCGGTGGTAAAACGCAATGCTCCGTTCATCCTGACTCCGCTGTCGGGATTGGCGCAAGGGCGGGGTCGGTGATAGAGCAGGGCGCAAATCGCGGGTCGTTCCGCAGTCGCTGCACAAACCTTCATCAAGAGCCATGCCCGATCATCAATATGTGCTGACCCTGTCCTGCCCGGATCGCCCCGGCATCGTTTCGGCGGTGTCGACCTTCCTGGCCCACAACGGACAGAACATTCTCGACGCCCAGCAGTTCGACGACGTCGAGACCAAGAAGTTCTTCATGCGCGTGGTGTTCACCGCCGCCGATCTGGCCGTGGAACTGTCGGCGCTCCAGACCGGCTTTGCCGCGATCGCCGAGCGTTTCGGCATGGAGTGGCAGATGCGCGACCGCGCCGCGCATCGCAAGGTGATGCTGCTGGTGTCGAAGTCCGACCACTGCCTGGTCGACATCCTCTACCGCTGGCGCACCGGCGAATTGCCGATGAATTTGGCCGCGATCGTCTCCAACCATCCGCGCGAGGTCTATGCCGGGCTCGATTTCGGCGGCATCCCGTTCCACTATCTGCCGGTCACCAAGGAGACCAAGAGCGAGCAGGAGGCGCAAATCCTCGATCTCGTCGCCAAGACCGGGACCGATCTCGTGGTGCTCGCCCGCTATATGCAGATCCTGTCGGATGACCTCTCGGCCAAGCTCTCCGGCCGCTGCATCAACATCCACCACTCGTTCCTGCCGGGCTTCAAGGGCGCAAAGCCCTATCACCAGGCTCATGAGCGCGGCGTCAAGCTGATCGGCGCGACCGCCCATTACGTCACGCGCGACCTCGACGAAGGCCCGATCATCGACCAGGACGTCGAGCGCATTAGCCACCGCGACACGCCGGAAGATCTCGTCCGCAAGGGCCGCGACATCGAGCGCCGCGTGCTGGCGCGCGCGATCCGCTACCATCTCAACGACCGCGTCATCCTCAACGGCCGCAAGACCGTGGTGTTCGTGGATTAGGGCGCCGTCATTCCGGGGCGCCTCGAAGAGGCGAACCCGGAATCTCGAGATTCCGGGTCTGGTCCTTCGGACCATCCCGGAATGACGATCGCTCTCTTACCGCACCGCGCCGCCCGACGTCGCGCCCTTCTGCGCCTGCTGTTCCTTCTCGCGATCCGCCGCCGGCTGCAGCCGCTTCTGCTCCCGTTCCTTCATCCATGCGTCGTATTGCGGCGTGCCGGGCCGCGGCGGTGCGTCGGCAGGCAGGCCGCCGGCCCATTGCGGGACATAGTCGCCCATGCCGGCGGAGAGCTTTTCGTTGACGGTGCCGCAGCCGCACAGCCCCGCGGCGAGCGCAACGAGGGTGAGGACGGAGCGGAAGGACTTGAGCATTGTGCGCGCGCGAATTCAGTCGGGTTGGACGCCAGGTCAGCCCGGCATCGGAAGAGTAGCCTTCAACAAGGTAAAATAGACTTATTCGAGATAGGTAACTAGATACCTATCCCTGCTGGGCCGCAAACTGTGCGGTGTCTGAATTCTGCAAAGAAAGACGAAATCCTCCATCCACGCGGCCGGTCGCGCTTCTAGACTGCGGCAACGGGCTCGCGACAAACTGCCTTGGTCGGCGGAGGGGGTTTTTCGTTGACAGGTCCATTTTATTTGTACAATCGTACAAATAGGAGCGGCCAAGATCGGGGGCCTCGGGTTACCCCGACGTAACCACGGCACCGCTTCCCGCCGTCGGCAATCGGAACGCGCGGCTTGCGCCGAATGGTCGCCAAACGTCCGATTGACAATGAGGGCGCGAAAGACGCCATGTGACGCGACATCGCGCACGCGTGAGCTAAGGTTGAGCCAAGGACCGGGCACTCGGTCCGGCGCACAAGAGGTCAGGAATGAAGGGGAGGGACATCTGATGTTCGAACGCAAGATTTTTTCTCGTAAGGTCTCTTGGACCGCAGCAGCGGCCGCCATCGCCGGCCTCGCGGCCGTCGCGCCGGTCAAGGCCGAGGACACGGTCAAGGTCGGCCTGATCCTGCCGATGACCGGCGGCCAGGCCTCGACCGGCAAGCAGATCGAGAACGCGATCAAGCTCTACATGCAGCAGAAGGGCGACACCGTCGCCGGCAAGAAGGTCGAGATCATCCTCAAGGACGACGGCGCGGTGCCGGACAAAACCAAGACGGCCGCGCAGGAGCTGATCGTCAACGACAAGGTCAATTTCATCGCCGGCTTCGGTGTCACGCCGGCCGCGCTGGCCGCGGCGCCGCTCGCGACGCAGGCCAAGATCCCGGAAGTCGTGATGGCGGCCGGCACCTCCATCATCACCGAGCGCTCGCCCTATATCGTGCGCACCAGCTTCACGCTGGCGCAGTCCTCCACTATCATCGCCGACTGGGCGGTGAAGAACGGCATCAAGAAGGTGGCGACGCTCACCTCCGACTACGCGCCCGGCAATGACGCGCTGAACTTCTTCAAGCAGAATTTCACCGCCGGCGGCGGTGAGGTGGTGGAAGAGGTCAAGACGCCGCTCGCAAATCCGGATTTCGCGCCGTTCCTCCAGCGCATGAAGGACGCGAAGCCCGACGCGATCTTCGTGTTCGTGCCGGCCGGCCAGGGCGGCAACTTCATGAAGCAATATGCCGAGCGTGGCCTCGACAAGGCCGGCATCAAGGTGATCGGACCCGGCGACGTCACCGACGACGACCTTCTCAACAACATGGGCGACGCCGTGCTCGGCACGGTCACCGCGCATCTGTATTCCGCGGCGCATCCTTCGCAGATGAACAAGGATTTCGTCGCGGCCTACAAGAAGGCCTTCGGCAACCGTCCGGGCTTCATGGCCGTGAGCGGCTATGACGGCATCCACCTCATCTACGAGGCGCTGAAGAAGACCAATGGCGACACCGACGGCACCAAGCTGATCGAAGCCATGAAGGGCCAGAAGTGGGAAAGCCCGCGTGGTCCGATCTCGATCGACCCCGAGACGCGCGACATCGTGCAGAACATCTACATCCGCAAGGTCGAGAAGGTCGACGGCGAGCTCTACAATGTCGAGTTCGCGACCTTCGAAGCCGTCAAGGATCTCGGCAAGACGAAGAAGTGACGCGCAAAAGCGCGTCATCCCGGGGCGCGCATTAGCGCGAACCCGGGATCTCGAAATTGTTGAAACGAGATTCCGGGTTCAGCGCGTGCGCTGCCCCGGAATGACCGGCGATTACCAGGGTTCAGCCGCTACCGATGACCGCAATCCTCACCAACCTGTTCGATGGCGTTGCCTACGGCATGCTGCTGTTCGTGCTTGCCTGCGGGCTCGCGGTCACGCTCGGCCTGATGAACTTCGTCAACCTCGCCCACGGCGCCTTCGCCATGGCCGGCGGCTATGTCTGCATGGTGCTGGTCAACCGGATGGGCTGGCCGTTTTTCGCCGCGCTGCCGCTCGCTTTCGTTTCCTCCGCCGCGATCGGCATCGCGCTCGAGCGCACGCTCTATCGCCATCTCTATACGCGCAGCCATCTCGACCAGGTGCTGTTCACGATCGGCCTCACGTTCATGTCGGTCGCCGCCGTCGACTACATCCAGGGCTCGTCGCGAGTCTTCATCAACCTCCCGGCGGCGCTCCAGGGCCAGTTCGACGTGTTCGGCGTCGGCATCGGCCGCTACCGGCTGATGATCATCGTGATCTGCGGCCTGCTCACCATCGCTCTCCAGATGGTGCTGGCCAAGACCCGTTTCGGCAGCCGGCTGCGCGCCGCGGTCGATGATCCCCGCGCCGCCAGCGGCCTCGGCATCAATGTCCCACAGGTGTTCGCCTTCACCTTTGCCTTCGGTTGCGGGCTTGCCGGTCTCGGCGGCGCGCTGAGCGCCGAGATCCTCGGCCTCGATCCGTATTTCCCGCTGAAGTTCATGATCTACTTCCTGATCGTGGTCACCGTCGGCGGCTCTTCCTCCATTACCGGGCCGTTCCTGGCCTCGCTCCTGCTCGGCATCGGCGACGTCGCCGGCAAATATTACGTGCCGAAGATGGGACCCTTCGTGATCTACACCATGATGATCGTGATCCTGATCTGGCGCCCGAACGGCCTGTTCGGCCGCACGGCCGCGCGTTGAGTTTGCCGATGAACGCTTCCTCCGACGTCGGTTATCACGCCCAGCGCCAGGCGCGCTGGCATTACGGCGAAGTCGCCTTCTGGCTCATCGTGCTGGCCTGCGGCTTTGTATTTCCCACGCGCTATCTGATCATGACCGACATCCTGCGGCTGGCGCTGTTCGCGATGTCGCTCGATCTCATCCTCGGCTATGCCGGCATCGTCTCACTCGGGCATGCCGCCTTCTTCGGCGTCGGCGCCTATGCCGCGGGGCTTCTTGCACTGCATGGGATTATCAACGAGCCCGTGCTCGCGCTGATCGTCGCAGGGCTTGCCGCGATGGTGCTGGGTTTTGCCACCAGCTTCCTGGTGATCCGCGGCGTCGACCTGACCCGGCTGATGGTCACGCTTGGCATCGCGCTGCTGCTCGAGGCGCTTGCCGAACGTTTTTCTAACATCACCGGCGGCACCGACGGCCTTCAGGGCATCGAGATGCAGCCGATCTTCGGCGAGATCCCGTTCGACATGTTCGGCAAGACCGGCTTCTTCTACTCGCTGGCCGTGCTGTTCCTGTTGTTCCTGTTTGCCCGCCGCGTCGTGCACTCGCCGTTTGGTCTGTCGCTGCGCGCGATCAAGAACAATCCGTTGCGCGCGGCCGCGATCGGCATCCCCGTCAACCGCCGCCTGATCGCGATCTACACGCTCGCGGCGTTCTATGCCGGCATCGCGGGCGCGCTGTTCACCCAGACCACGGCGATCGCTTCCCTCGACGTGTTCGCCTTCGAGCGTTCGGCCGATCTGATGCTGGTGCTCGTCATCGGCGGCACCGGCTATCTCTATGGCGGGCTGGTCGGCGCAGTGATCTTCCGCATGCTCCAGGAAGTCTTTTCGACGATCACTCCGCAATACTGGCAGTTCTGGATCGGCCTCGTGCTGGTCGTGATCGTGCTGGTCGGCCGCCAGCGCCTGCATCGCTGGGTGTTGTACGTGCCGAACCTCGTGATCAAACAGGTTGCCGGACGCAAGGCCGTCGTCGCCGTGCCGGAGAGCGACGCATGACCATCGCGCTCGAAACCCAGAATCTCGAAAAAACCTTCGGCGGCCTGCGCGTCACGCGCGACCTGTCGCTCAAGATCGAGCAGGGCGCTCGCCATGCGCTGATCGGCCCCAACGGCGCCGGCAAGACCACGGTGATCAACCAACTCACCGGCGTGCTGAAGCCGAATTCCGGCCGCATCCTGCTCGAAGGCCAGGACATCACGGATCTGCCCGTGCACAAGCGTGTGCTGCGCGGCCTGTCGCGCACCTTCCAGATCAATCAGCTCTATCCCGACCTGACCCCGCTCGAGACCATCGGTCTTGCGGTCTCCGAGCGCCTTGGCCACGGCGGCGACTGGTGGCGGCGAATGGGGACGCGCAGCGACGTCAACGGCGAGATTGCGGACCTGCTGACCCGCTTCCATCTGCTCGACGTCATGAACGAACAGACCGTGACGCTGCCCTACGGCAAGCAACGCCTGCTCGAGATCGCGGTCGCGATCGCCGCCAAGCCGCGCGTGCTGCTGCTCGATGAGCCCGCCGCCGGCGTGCCCGAGAGCGAACGCCACGACATTCTCGCCGTCGTAGGTAGCCTGCCGCGCGACGTCACGGTGCTCCTGATCGAGCACGACATGGATCTCGTCTTTTCCTTCGCCGACCGCATCTCCGTGCTGGTCTCGGGTGCGCTGCTTACCGAAGGCCCGCCCGACCAGGTGGCACGCGACCCGCAGGTCAAGGCCGTCTATCTCGGCGAGGAGGCGGTCAATGTCTGACCTGCTCGCAATCGACGCCCTTCGCGCCGGCTATGGCGAGGCGGTGGTGCTGCCCAACATGTCGCTGCGCCTCGCCGAGGGGCAGGTGCTGGCGCTGTTGGGTCGCAACGGCACCGGCAAGACCACGCTGATCAACTCCATCGTCGGCGTCACCCGCCGCTTCTCCGGCTCGGTCGCGCTCGCCGGCACGGATGTCACTTCGCTTCGGCCCGACCAGCGGGCACGCGCCGGCATTGGCTGGGTGCCGCAGGAGCGCAACATCTTCCGCTCGCTCACAGTCGAAGAAAACATGACCGCGGTGGCGCAGCCCGGCGCTTGGACTGTCGAGAAGGTCTACGAGATGTTCCCGCGGCTGAAAGAACGGCGGACCAATTTCGGCAACCAGCTCTCCGGGGGCGAGCAGCAGATGCTGGCGATCGGCCGCGCGCTGACCCTCAATCCGAAAGTCCTGCTGCTGGACGAGCCGACCGAGGGCCTTGCCCCCATCATCGTCGAGGAGCTTCTGAAGGCGATCGGGGCCATCACCCGGGCCGGCGGCATCTGCTCGATCATCGTCGAGCAGAATGCCCAAAAGATTCTGGGGCTCGCCGACCGCGTTGTGATATTGGAGCGCGGAACGATCGTCCACGACGCCCCGAGCGCCGCGCTGAAGGCCGACCCCTCGGTCCTGGAGCGCCACCTCGGTGTCGCAGGGGCGGCGGCCCACTAAAATATCTTGGGAGTCGAAAATGCAGCGAACCAAAGCCCCCTTCCGCGCCGACGAGGTCGGCAGCCTTCTGCGCCCCGCCAAGATCAAGGAAGCCCGCGCAAAGCTCGAGAAGGGTGAGATCTCGGCCGACGATCTGCGCAAGATCGAGGACATGGAGATCGAGAAGGTCGTGCACAAGCAGGCCTCGGTCGGCTTGAAGCTCGCGACCGACGGCGAATTCCGCCGCTCCTGGTGGCATTTCGACTTCCTGGCCAAGCTCACCGGCTGCGAAATGTTTCACCCGGACACGGGCATCCAGTTCGCAGGCGTCGAGACGCGGCATGACGCGGTCCGCGTGATCGGCAAGCTCGATTTCCCCGACGACCATCCGATGCTGGATCACTTCCGCTTCCTGAAGAAGTGTGCGGACCAGGCCCACGTCACCGCCAAGATGACGATCCCGTCGCCCGCGGTGCTGCACTTCCGCGGCGGCCGCAAGGCGATCTCCAAGGACGTCTATCCCGATCTGGACGCGTTCTACGAGGATCTCGGCAAGACCTACCGCAAGGCGGTGAAGGCGTTCTATGACGCCGGCTGCCGCTATCTCCAGTTCGACGACACCGTCTGGGCCTATCTTTGCTCGCAGGAAGAGCTCCAGAAGGCGCGCGAGCGCGGCGACAATCCCGACGGTCTCCAGCAGATCTACGCCCGCGTCATCAACTACGCGCTGGCGGAGAAGCCCGCCGACATGGTGGTGACGACGCATGTCTGCCGCGGCAATTTCCGCTCGACCTGGATTTCTTCGGGCGGCTACGAGCCGGTGGCCGAGACCATGCTCGCCGGCACCAATTACGACGGCTACTTCCTCGAATACGACAGCGACCGCGCCGGCGGCTTCGAGCCGCTGCGCTTCCTGCCCAAGGGCAACAAGGTCGTCGTGGTCGGCGTCATCACCTCGAAGTTCGGCGAGCTCGAGAAGAAGGACGACATCAAGCGTCGTCTCGAAGAGGCCGCCAAATTCGCGCCGCTGGAGCAACTTGCGCTGTCCCCGCAGTGCGGCTTTGCCTCGACCGAAGAAGGCAACATCCTCTCCGAGGAAGAGCAGTGGGCCAAGCTGAGCCTCGCGGTGGAGATCGCGAAGGAAGTGTGGGGTAACTGAGCCTCGCATTGTCCGTCACGTGAGTGGCGGCGAGGTCTCTCCACACTCTCACTGTCATTCCCCGCGAAAGCGGGGAATCCAGTACGCCGCGGCTTCTCCGCACCTCTCGCTGTCTCTGGAATACTGGATCGCCCGGTCGAGCCGGGCGATGACAGTTGAGTGTTGGGCGAGGTCGTAGCCCGCGTGAGCGAAGCGGCATGCGGGATCGGTCGAACCCCGGATATCGCTTCGCTCATCCGGGCTACGGCGTCCTGGATGGGACGCCCTCACTTCGCCGCCAGATACACCTCGCCGAGCAGCGACGAGTTCGACCACGGCACCTGCTTGTTTTTCGTGCTCGAGACCACCTCGGCCCGCACCCGCGTCAGCATCTGCTGCACCTCCAGCCCCGGCGTTCCGAGATGGCGGGAGAGGGCGGCGGAGAACGGCGAGTTGACGCGTTCGCCGTCGAGCGCGACCTGGCCCGGCGCGGTGGCGAACGCGATCAGCGTGCCCGCGCCTAACGTTGCACCGGCGCCGAGGCTCGTTGGAGCTGCGAGGCCCGAGGCGCCTTCGATGGCACGACTGCTGCCGGTGGACGCCACCTGTTGTGCCATCGGGTTGTTGCGGCAGGCATCGAAGATCAGAATGTTGGTGCGGACCTGGTCGTCGAGGCCGGCCATGATCGTGTCCATGTCGATCATCGCCTCCGTCATGCTGCTGCCAGCCTTCAGCTCGACGTCGATGGGAATGAGATAATTGCGGCCGTCGACCTGCACGCCGTGGCCGGCATAGTAGACCACGGCGACTTGCGCCCGCGCCGCCTCGCGCAGGAAATCGCGCGTCACCTTCTGCATCGCGGCGCGGTCGAGATCGACGCCTTCAGACACCGTGAAGCCGATGTCGCGCAAACTCTTCGCGACGGCGCGCGCGTCGTTGGCGGGATTGGGCAGTGCCTTGACGTGCGCATAGGCGCCGTTGCCGATCACCAGTGCCAGGCGCTTGCCGAGCACGACCGGGGCAGGCGAGGGCGCCGGCGCCGCGCCCGTCTGCTGCGGGGCCGGTTGCGGCGCCGGTGACGGCGCATCGCGCGGGATGGGTGCGAGCGCATCCGTCACCAGCGACAACCGCACTTTTGCGGTCGCCTGATTGGCCTTGCTGCCGGCATCGGAAGCCACGATCGCCAGCGTCGCCTTGTAGTCGTCGCGCGCATTGGCGTAGTCGCCCTTGGCCTCGTAGGCCAGCGCGCGATGGATATAACCGGAGATCAGCACGCTGTTCGGCGGCGTCATGATGTTGACGGGCCGCTTCTCTTTCGCGAGCCGGATCGCCTCGCTGCCGTCGGCAATGGCGCGATCAAGATCGCCCCTGACGCGCCAGATCGCGGTGCGGTTGATCAGCGGCTGCGGCAACGCCGGGTCGAGCCGGATCGCCTGGTTGATGTCCGACAGCGCGCCGTCGAGGTCGCCGAGCGCTTCCTTCGCGATGCCGCGGTTCTGGAAGGAGAACGTCGATTTCGGCTCGAGCTTGATCGTAACATCGTAGTCGGCGATCGCCTTGGCGTAGTCGCCCTTGCCGCGCCAGGCATTGCCGCGATTGTGGAAGATGGTGCCGCTGGGCGGGCCGAGCTTCAGCGCATCGTCGAAATCGGCGATCGCGATGTCGTAGTCGCCCTTGTCGTAATAGGCCGATCCCCTGAGATTGTAGACCGCCTGGCTCGGCTGGAGCCGGATCGCCTCGGTGGCATCGGTGATGACCTTCGAATAGTCGCCCTTCTTGTTCCAGCCGACCGCGCGCCAGAAATAGATGGTCGCGAGCTGCTCACCTCTAAACACCTTCAGCGCGACGATCTTGTTGCAGGCGTCGATCATCTGGTCCGCCGGCGTGGTGTCGGTGGTGCAGAGCGGCCCGAGCTGGCTGCGCGCCTGCGCGAAGGCGGGCGTGGCCCACAGGGTTGCGGCGAGCAGGCAGAACGCGACGAGCGGGCGGCGCATGACGGTGGTCCCTTGAGGAGAAGCGCTTGTTTGTTGCCCGGCAGTGCGCCGGGGTTCACGCTCGCGTCATCGGCGAGGCGTAAAGCAGGGTATTCCCTCAGTGGGCAGATTTTGCTAGGGAAACCTAGCCCAACGTTTCTGCCCACCGCATTCCCACCGATGAAAAACGACGAAATCCTGAGCCAAATCACCGAGTTCTGCCGCAAGGCGGACATGGCGGAATCGACGTTCGGCCGGCGCGCGGTGAACGATGGGAAGCTGGTGCATCGGCTGCGCGAGGGAAAGCGCATCACCATCGATACGCTGGAGCGGATCCAGGCCTATATCGCCGCGTCGACGACCGGCGGCCTGCCGCCGCCGCGGGGCCTTCAGGTGCCCCCCGAGAAGCGCGATCCGCGCGGCAATTTCCGCTTCTTTGAGAACCGGCAGAAATACCTGCTGTTCGTCCATACCTGCAGCGAGAAGCGGGTGGTCGCCGAGCGCGTCGCGCTCGAGCTCTCCAGCATCCATCCGCGCCCGCCGGCGCTGCGCATATTCGACGCCGGCGTCGGCGACGGCACGGTGCTGGCGCGGGTGCTGCGCGCGACCCACCAGCGCTACCCGCACATGCCGTTCTATGTGGCCGGCAAGGAGCTCAGTCTCGAGGATCTGCGCCTGACGCTGGAGAAGGTGCCGGACCGCATTTTCGAGCATCCGGCGTCGGTGTTCGTCTTCACCAACATGTTCTATTCAGAGGCGCCCTGGCTTACGCCGGCGTCGCCTGCGGCGGCGGCTGCGACCGTCTGGCACGAGGTTCCGCTACGGGGCGCCTCGTCGGGAGAATTCGAGCAGCAGATCGCCGAGTTGCGGCCGTTCCTGGAGCAGAACTGGCGCGCCGCGATCAGCCCACGCACGGCTATGCCGCTGTACGAGCGGCCCGTCGTCCTCGTGCTCTATCGCGAGGACCACCGGTTCCTGCTGGATTCGACCATCCCGCGGCCGGGCCAGACCGAGGCCAATTTCGACCTGGTCATTGCATCCCAGCCCTATCGCGCCCTGTCCTCGGTCAATTTCCGGGCCAAGCGGATCATCGCGCCCCTGGCGCGGGCGCTTCGGCCGGGCGGGCGGCTGATCGGAATCCACTCCCACGGCCAGGATCCGGGCATGGAAATGATCCAGGCGATCTGGCCGGGAGAAAATCCTTTCTCGGTCAGCCGGCATGAGCTATTGCGCGCGGTGAAGTATGAACTTGGGTCGTTGGGCCGGGACCTAAATTTTAATGCTTACGCGGATAACCGTTCGATCTTCAGGTATGATATGGAAGCGCTGCCCAACGAGGTCACAGGTACCATCGGAACCTCGACGGCCTTTGCAGCGTGGAATGCGGCGGTGTATGTCGCTCAGATCGAGGACGATCGTTTGACGGAAATGACTCAAAACGGCCGCACTCTGGATGCCGCCAGGGATGTGCTGCGAAAGTACAACGGGCTCTGGTTTCTCGACGAATCCTACGTCATCTCGCGACGGCGTGATTGACATCATCCGAAGGTAAACATCGCAAACGCCCGCCAGCTTAGCGGCGGAACAAGGGGTTACTGATGCGCGCGTCCTATCTCTTCACCAGCGAATCCGTGTCCGAGGGCCATCCCGACAAGGTCTGCGACCGGATTTCCGATGAAATCGTCGATCTGTTCTACCGCGAAGGGCCCAAGGCCGGCATCGATCCGTGGCAGATCCGCGCCGCCTGCGAGACGCTCGCGACCACCAACAAGGTCGTGATCGCCGGCGAGACCCGCGGGCCGAAGTCTGTGACCAACGAGCAGATCGAGAGCGTCGTGCGCGCCGCGATCAAGGACATCGGTTACGAGCAGGACGGCTTCCACTGGGAGAAGGCCGACATCGAGATCCTGCTGCACCCGCAGTCGGCCGACATCGCGCAGGGCGTCGACGCGCTGCAGCCGGGCGAGGTCAAGGAAGAGGGCGCGGGCGACCAGGGCATCATGTTCGGTTACGCCACCAACGAGACGCCCGACCTGATGCCGGCGCCGATCTTCTACGCCCACAAGATCCTGCGCCTCATCTCCGAAGCGCGCCACTCGGGCCGCGAGAAGGTGCTGGGTCCGGACTCCAAGAGCCAGGTCACCGTGCAGTACGAGAACGGCAAGCCGGTCGGCGTGCGCGAGATCGTGGTGTCGCACCAACATCTGGTCGAGGACATCTCCTCCAAGCAGATCCGCGACATCGTCGAGCCCTATGTGCGCGAGGCGCTGCCGAAGGACTGGATCACGCCGAAGACCATCTGGCACATCAACCCGACCGGCAAGTTCTACATCGGCGGTCCCGACGGCGATTCCGGCCTGACCGGCCGCAAGATCATCGTCGACACCTACGGCGGCGCGGCCCCACACGGCGGCGGCGCGTTCTCCGGCAAGGATCCGACCAAGGTCGATCGCTCCGCGGCTTACGCGGCGCGCTATGTCGCCAAGAACATCGTCGCGGCCGGTCTCGCCGATCGCTGCACCCTCCAACTCGCCTACGCCATCGGCGTGGCGCGTCCGCTGTCGATCTACATCGACACCCACGGCACCGGTAAGGTGTCGGAGGACCAGCTCGAGAAGGCCGCCGCCAAGGCGATGGATCTCACCCCGCGCGGCATCCGCAGCCATCTCGACCTCAACCGCCCGATCTACGCGCGGACCTCGGCCTACGGCCATTTCGGCCGCACCCCCGACAACGAGGGCGGCTTCTCCTGGGAGAAGACCGATCTCGTCGAAGCGCTCAAGCGCGCGGTCTAACTGCCAAAATCATTTCGGGGCGCCGCGAGAGCGGCGACCCCGGGATCCCTGATCCATCATGTCGAGATTCCGGGTTCGCCTCGTCGAGGCGCCCGGAATGACCAATTCAACAACAGGACCTCCGCTATGAATGCGAAGCCCGGCTTCACCGACTACATCGTCAAGGACATTTCGCTCGCCGATTTCGGCCGCAAGGAGCTCTCGCTCGCCGAGACCGAGATGCCCGGCCTGATGGCCACCCGCGAAGAGTTTGGCCCGAAGCAGCCGCTGAAGGGCGCGCGCATCGCAGGCTCGCTGCACATGACGATTCAGACCGGCGTGCTGATCGAGACGCTGGCAGCTCTCGGCGCCGACATTCGCTGGGTCTCCTGCAACATCTATTCGACGCAGGATCACGCTGCGGCGGCGATCGCCGCCGCCGGCATTCCGGTGTTCGCGGTCAAGGGCGAGAGCCTGACCGAATACTGGGACTACACCGCCAAGCTGTTCGACTGGCACGGTGGCGGTCACCCGAACATGATCCTCGATGACGGCGGCGACGCCACCATGTACGTCCATCTCGGTCTGCGCGCCGAGAACGGCGACGCCGCTTTCCTCGACAAGCCCGGCTCCGAGGAAGAGGAAGTCTTCTTCGCGCTCCTGAAGAAGCAGCTCAAGGAGAAGCCGAAGGGCTACTTCGCCGAGATCGCCAAGAGCATCAAGGGCGTCTCCGAAGAGACCACCACGGGCGTGCATCGTCTCTATGACATGCAGAAGGCCGGCACGCTGCTGTGGCCGGCGATCAACGTCAACGACAGCGTCACCAAGTCGAAGTTCGACAACCTCTATGGCTGCCGAGAATCGCTGGTCGACGGCATCCGCCGCGGCACCGACGTGATGATGTCGGGCAAGGTCGCGATGGTCGCGGGCTTCGGCGATGTCGGCAAGGGCTCGGCCGCCTCGCTGCGCCAAGCCGGCTGCCGCGTGATGGTGTCGGAAGTCGATCCGATCTGCGCGCTCCAGGCCGCGATGGAAGGCTACGAGGTCGTGACCATGGAAGACGCCGCCCCGCGCGCCGACATCTTCGTCACCGCGACCGGCAACAAGGACATCATCACGATCGAGCACATGCGCGCGATGAAGGATCGCGCCATCGTCTGCAACATCGGCCACTTCGACAACGAGATCCAGATCGCGGGTCTGCGTAACCTGAAGTGGACCAACATCAAGCCGCAGGTCGACGAGATCGAATTCCCCGACAAGCACCGCATCATCATGCTGTCGGAGGGCCGCCTCGTGAACCTCGGCAACGCGATGGGCCATCCGTCCTTCGTGATGTCGGCCTCCTTCACCAACCAGACGCTGGCGCAGATCGAGCTTTTCGCCAACAACAAGGACGGCAAGTACAAGAAGGAAGTCTACGTGCTGCCGAAGTCGCTCGACGAGAAGGTCGCGCGCCTGCACCTCGCCAAGATCGGCGTCAAGCTGACCGAACTGCGCAAGGACCAGGCCGACTATATCGGCGTGAAGCAGGAAGGCCCGTACAAGTCGGACCATTACCGGTACTGAGATCGCTTACAGTTGCGACACAAAGGCCCCGGAGCGATCCGGGGCTTTTTTTGTTGGTTCCCTCCGTGGTACGCTCGGAGGTAGAGCCAGAACAAGCCCGCCACTTCTGAAGCGGGTGGCCGCGTTTCCCACGTTCATTGTCAAATGCATATGGAGGGAATGCGATGTCCAGCGAAGCCAACGTTCAGTTGCTCAAGGAAGCCTATCGTCGGTGGAACGACAGCAAGGGCGGCAGCGTCGACTATTGGTTCGACAGCGTCATCGGCCCGCAGATCAAATTTGACTCGCTTCCGCAGGGGGCTCCGGCGGTGCCCTTTGCCAAGTGTTATGACGACCGCGTCCAGCTGCGTGGCTATTTCGAGGGTCTGCTGGCTGACTGGAGCATGCTGCACTACACCATCAATGAATACGTCGCGCAGGGCGACGCTGTTTTCGCGCGCGGCTCAACTGCCTGGACCAATAAGAGGACCGGGAAGGTCGCTGAGACCCCGAAGGTCGATTTCTGGCGCTTCAAGGACGGCAAGGCAGTCGAATTCTACGAGTATTTCGACACCGCCCTTGTCTACGGCGCTGCCACCGCCTGACGGTTGCAATTCGGCACGGCGTCGCCCATCCTGTGGCGGGGAGAAACGCTATGGCCGAAGCCAAAGAACATTTCGACGTGCTGATCGTCGGTGCCGGCCTGTCCGGCATCGGCGCGGGCTATCATCTGCAGAGCAAGTGCCCGGGCAAGAGCTACGTCATCCTGGAGGGACGCGACTGCATCGGCGGCACCTGGGACCTGTTTCGCTATCCCGGCATCCGCTCCGACAGCGACATGTTCACGCTCGGCTATTCGTTCAAGCCGTGGACCGACCCGAAGGCGATCGCGGACGGGCCGCAGATCCTGAATTATGTGCGCGAGACCGCCACCGAGAACGGCATCGAGAAGCACATCCGCTTCCGCCATCGCGTCAAGCGCGCGGCGTGGTCGACGCCGGATGCACGCTGGACCGTCGAGGTCGAACGCATCTCGGGTGAGCGCGCGACTGAGGTCGTGCGCTTCACCTGCAATTTCCTGTTCATGTGCTCGGGCTATTACAAATACGAGGCGGGCTACACGCCGGAATTTTCGGGCGTTGCGGATTTCGCCGGCCGCATCGTGCATCCGCAGAAATGGACCGAGGACATCGACTATGTGGGAAAACGCGTCGTCGTGATCGGCTCGGGCGCAACCGCGGTGACGCTGGTACCGGAGCTTGCCAAGAAGGCGGCGCAGGTCACCATGCTCCAGCGTTCGCCGACCTACGTGGTGTCGCGTCCGGCGCAGGATCCCGTCGCCAACAAGCTGCGCCGCAATCTGCCGACGCGGCTTGCCTATCATGTCATCCGCTGGCGCAATGTGATGTGGGGGATGTTCTTCTTCCAGCTCAGCCGCCGCCGTCCTGCGAAGGTGAAGGAGCTGGTGCTCAAGGGCGTGCAGATGGCGCTCGGCCCCGACTACGACGTCGCGACCCATTTCACGCCGCGCTACAATCCCTGGGACCAGCGGCTGTGCCTCGTGCCTGACGGCGATCTGTTCAAGGCGATCCGCGAGCAGCGTGCGTCCGTCGTCACCAGCGAGATCGACACCTTTACCCGCGACGGCATCCGCCTGAAGGACGGTAGCGAGCTTGCGGCCGACATCATCGTGACGGCGACGGGCCTTGTGCTCCAGGTCGTCGGCGGTCTCGACGTCAGCGTCGACGGCCGCGCCGTCGACTTTGCCAACACGCTGACCTACAAGGGCATGATGTATGCGGACGTGCCGAACATGGCGTCGGCCTTCGGCTACACCAACGCGTCGTGGACGCTGAAATGCGATCTCACCTGCGAATATGTCTGCCGGCTCATCAACTACATGGACCGGCACAATTTCCGTCAGTGCATGCCGCACAATGACGACCCTGAAATCACCGCGCAGCCGTCGCTCGATTTCACCTCGGGCTATGTCCAGCGCTCGGTCGCCAAGATGCCGAAGCAGGGCTCGAAGCAGCCGTGGCGGCTGTACCAGAACTACGCGCTCGACATTGTCTCCTTGCGCTTCGGCCGGATCGACGACGGCGTGATGCGGTATTCCTGACCGCGCCGCCGCCGCCCGCTTCTATGCCTTGCGCGTGGTGAGCGCGAGGCCAAGATCGATTGCAAGCGCGAGCACCACGGCGCCGCCGCCAAGTCCGAACAGGACCAGATAATCGCCGCCGGTCTGCGCGTAGATCCAGGAGAAGCCGTAAGCCGCGGCCGCCTGGAATAGCGCGAAGCTGGTCGTGGCGTGGCTCCATGTGGCGCGTTGCTGCTCGGTCGAATGCGGCACGAGCTCGTGAATGCGTCCGAGCACCAGCGGCACGATGCCGGGCGTGAAGCCGCCGACCACGACACTCGATACGATCAGCGAGAGCGGTGCCGTGCTGACAGTGGGCAACAGCACCGCGGCCGCCTCGATCAGGAACGCCGCGCGCAGCGCAGGGCCGAAACCCGAACGATCGCCGAGATGACCGGTCACGAGCGGCCCGACGATCGCGCCGAGGCCGTACAGCACCCAGTAGCGCGATCCCGCGGCAATGCCCTGGCCGAGACCGCGCGCGACGAAATCGACGATGAAGACCATGTGCGGCACCAGGGCCACCGCGTTGAGGCCGTACTGGACCAGCAGGGCGCGAACGGCGGGCGAAGCACGGCGGTGCTTCGCGTGATCCGCATGCGCGGCACCATCCTTGGTGTCCGCGGGCCAGTTCCACCAGTTCGCGAGCGTGAGCACCGCGGAGAGCACGCCGAGGCCATACCAGCTCTGCTGCAAGCCCTGTTGAAGGAGCAGCGGCACCAGCGTGCCCGATGCGGCGACGCCGAGGCCGACGCCGGCAAAGATTACGCCGCCGACGATGCCGCGCCTCGCGGCTGAGACGTGCGGCAGGATGACGGAGGCCGCCAGCACCATGATGATTCCGCCGGTGAGGCCCGACAGAAAGCGCCAGGCGAAAAACCAGGTGAATGACACCGGGGTGGAACTCGCGAAGAACGAGAGGGTGGCGAGCAGCATCATCGCGCGCAACGCGTGAACCGCGCCGATACGGGTGGCCAAGGCGCGTGCCGCGAGCGCGCCGGCGAGGTAACCCGCGAGGTTGGCCGCGCCGAGATAAACGGCGTCGGATGCGCTGAACCATTTTGCGGCGATCAGCGCCGGGATCAGCGGCGTGTAGGAAAAGCGGGCGAGGCCAAGTCCGACCAGTGATGCGGACAATCCCGCCACGGCGTATCGCCAGGTGGTTCGCGACGTCGATTCCGGCTGCGGGTGCAGCCGGGTCTCCATATGTTGCTTCGTATTTGCGTTGGTCATCTCATCCTCCTGCGCGCGCGGATCATCCTGTCTTTGCGGCGCGGCGGTGCCGGAACTCCTGCACGGGCAGGCCGCCCCAGCCCCAATTGTCGGTGTCGACTTCCTCGATCACGACGAAAGTGGAATCGAGCGGCTTGCCGAGAACGTCGAACAGCAGCTGGCTCGATCCCCTGATCAGCGCGGCCTTCTCGTCCGCGGTGAGCGACGCCGCTCCCGGCGCCGTTCCCTCGCGGGTCACTTGAATGGTCACGATGGGCATCGTGCGTCTCCGCGCTCAGTGACCGGCGCTCTGGCCGCCGTCGACATGCAGGATCTCGCCGGTGACGAAGGAGGCGCCCTCGAGATAGAGCACGGCATCGACGATGTCGGACATCTCGCCCATGTGGCCGACCGGGTGCAGCGCACCGTACTGGGCGTGCGTCGCGACCGCGTGCATCGGCGACTTGATGATGCCCGGCGAGACCGCGTTCACGCGGATGCCGCGCCTCGCATATTCGATCGCAAGCGACTTGGTCGCGGCGTTCAGCCCGCCCTTGCTCAGCGAGGCCAGCACCGACGGCACGTTCGAATTGGCCTGATCGGCCAGGGTGGTCGTGATCTGGACGACGTGACCCGAACCCTGCTTCTCCATCTCGGCGATGGCGAGCTGCGTGATGTGGAAGAAGCCCGCGACGTTGGTGCCCATCACCGCGGCATAGTCCTCGGCGGTGTACTGGGTGAACGGCTTGGCGACGAAGATGCCGGCATTGTTGACCAGCGTGTCGACGCGGCCGAAGCGGGCGACGGCTTGCGAGACCACGCGCTCCGCCGTGCTGCGGTCGGCGATGTCGCCGGGAATGGCGAGGACATCGTCGTCGCCCGAGGGCTTGATGGAGCGCGCCGTTGCGACGACGCGGTAGTTGCGATCGCGAAAACCCCGGACCAGGGCGGCGCCGATGCCCTGCGAAGCACCGGTGACGATGGCGACCTTCTGCTCGATACCCATGATGGGCTCCTGTTGTTGGCTTGTGCCGGCCGATGGCTGGCTTGCGTGATCAGATACGCCGCGGGCCCCTGGCCGCGAATACGCGCCGTCCGGCAGACACTCTTTCGCGGCGCGAACGAATGCCGGATCGGCCTCTGGCGGCGGTTGTCGCGGCGGTGGCAAACGCCTAGCTTGCCACCACAATTTCATGGGGCGACGGGACGCGCATGGATCGTCTGGATGCGATGAAGGTGTTCGTCCTTGCGGTGGACGAGGGCAGCTTGGCTGCCGCAGGACGCAGGCTCGGCCGTTCGCCGGCGGCGGTCAGCCGCGCCATCGCCTTCCTCGAGGAGCGGATCGGCGCCGAGCTGCTGCACCGGACGACGCGATCGATCAAGCTGAGCGAAGAAGGCGAGCGCTATGTCGCGATCTGCCGCCGCGTGCTCACCGAGTTGGAGGAGGCCGACGACATCGTGGCCGGACCGCGCACGGCACCCCGCGGCCTGCTGACGGTGACCGCCCCCGTGGTGTCGGGCGAGATGGTGCTGCGGCCGATCCTCGATGCGTTTCTCGATGCCTATCCGACCGTGTCGGCAAAGCTCCTGCTGTTCGACCGCTCGGTGAATCTGATCGAGGAGGGCGTCGACATCGCGCTTCGCATCGGCCCTCTCGCGGATTCGGCGATGGTCGCGATGCGGGTCGGCGAGATCAGCCGCGTCGTGGTGGCTGCGCCGCGCTATCTGAAGCAGCACCCGCGCATCGCCGAGCCCGGCGATCTCGCCAAGCACCAGATCGTGGCGATGGCGCACCTTCCCAATTCCTGGACCTTTGCGCCGCAGGCCGGCGCATCGGCAGCGCGGACGGTGCAGTTCACGCCGCGCCTCGTTGTCAACAGCACCTATGCGGCGGTGGCATCGGCGGTTGCCGGGCGCGGGGTGGTGCGGATGTATTCGTACCAGGTGGCCGAACAGGTCGCGCGCGGCGAGCTCGAGATCGTGCTGGCCGGCGACGAGGATCCGGAGATGCCCGCGCATTTGATTTGCCCGCAGGGCCGGCTCTCGGTGCCCAAGGTGCGGGCGTTCACCGACTTTGCCGTGCCGCGGCTGAAGAAGCACTTTGCACTGCTGAAGAAGAGCATCGGTGCGCGCTGAGCATCGCTGCTGCGTCGCGACTGCCAATGCGTTGTTTTGCGTATTCGAGCACCGGGGTGAATCGGCCATGCTGCCCAAACGGTTAACGCCGGATTAACCGCGGAGTCCTAGCCTGTCTCGGCCGGGGTTACTCGCAAGGCCGAGGTGAGCCCAATGGAAGCCCAGAGAATTGCGGTCGACGCCGTCGTCGCGCTGACCGATTGCGACCGCGACGCCGTCATCGCCTTCATCCGCCGGCTCTATCTCGCCGGCGTCACCGACCCCAAGCGCCTCACTTTCAAGGGCCTCCAGGCGCTGTCGCGGGGGTGAACCGGCTTGGCCGGCTTCCCGCGCCGGTTCCGCCCCCCGCGCTCTCCCCAGTGTGATTGCAACCCACCCGTGAATATCTTGCCGCTTCGGCCGGGGCGGGATAAATGACGCCCCGGCTGGGTCACCGGGGGAACGGGGAAATGTTGAAACAGCTTTTTGCGCCGCAACTCGTCATTTTGTATGTGCTTGCGGCCTCGACGATTTATGTTCACTTCCGCGGCAAGCAGCGGTTGCGCTTCGCGCGCCAGCTCGGCGATCACTCGACCTATCTCGCGCCCTACAACGTGCTGATGTATGCGGGCTCGGCCGTGCCGAACAGGCCGGTGATCCCGGTCGAGCAGTTTCCCGAGCTGAAACCGCTGAGTGAGAACTGGGAGACCATCCGCGATGAGGCGGTGCGCCTGTTCGACGAGGGCTTCATCCGCGCCGCTGCCAAGAACAACGACTGGGGCTTCTACTCGTTCTTCAAGAGCGGCTGGAAGCGCTTTTACCTGAAATGGTACGACGACTTCCTGCCTTCGGCGAACACGCTGTGCCCGAAGACGGTGGAGCTGCTCAAGTCGATCCCGAGCGTGCATGGCGCGATGTTCGCGATGCTGCCGCCCGGCGGCAAGCTCGGCGCGCACCGCGATCCCTTCGCGGGCTCGCTGCGTTATCACCTCGGCCTGGTCACGCCGAATTCGAACAAGTGCCGGATCCTCGTCGACGGCGTCGAATGCGTCTGGCGCGACGGCGAGGCCTTCATGTTCGACGAGACCTTCATCCACAGCGCGGAGAATGCCACCGACGTCAACCGCATCATCCTGTTTTGCGACGTCGAGCGCCCGATGAAATATGGCTTCATGACCGCGATCAACCGCTGGGTCAGCCATCACATCGTCAAGGCCTCGGCGACCCAGAACGTCGAAGGCGAGAATGTCGGCGTGCTCAACAAGGTGTTCGGCAAGCTCTATGAGATCCATCTCGGCAGCCGCAAGGTCAAGGAGTGGAACCGCAACGTGTACTACACGCTGAAATACTCGCTGACGGCGCTGGTGCTCGGCCTCATCGTGTTTTCGGCGTTGAAGTGAATGTGTAGGGCGGACAAGTCGTTAATCCGCCCTGCGATCCCAAGATTTCATCTGGCCGCGAACGCTACGAGTTGAACGCCGGCAGAGCCGAGGACGGCGGCAAGAATGTAACGCGTTGCCGCTTGTGAGAACCATCGCAAACCAATCGTGGTGCCGACCATCGCGCCGGCGAGTGCACCCAGGGCATATAGCCAAGTCTGGCTCGACGGTACTTGTCCCACGTAGAGCGTGCCAATCAATCCAACTGCAGAGTTACCCAAGATGAATGGCGCGGAAAGCGCCGCGGTCTGCCTGGGTGATGCCCAGCGCATCCCGACCAGAATGGGCGCGAGGAAAACACCGCCACCAACGCCAGTGAGACCGGAGATGAAGCCGACACCGGCGCCCATAGATATCGCGGCCCAGGGCGGAGTAACGCGATCCGGCGCATCGCGACTGCTCCGCCCAACTATCAGGACGACAGCGGCGACGAGGAGCACGAGCCCCGTCACCGCGTGGTAGATGTCTTCGGCCAGCACAATGGATGCGCCGAACAGGGTGGTTGGCAGGGACGCAATCAGCAGCGGCTTGAGTTTTGCCCAGTCGATATGGCTGCCGCGATCGAAGAGCCACGTGGAATAGGTCGCCGCGACGATATTCAGTAACAGAGCCGTTGGCCGCATCTCGTTTGGCGGAAACGAGGCAAAGGCCATCAAGGCAAGAAATGCCGTTCCTCCAGCCTGACCTACTGTTGCGTAGAGAAGCGAGACAATAGCGAAGCCTGCGGTCAGCATTTTCTAGTGATGGTGCTTGTGTCCTTCTGGATCGTCGGCGCGCTGGTAACCTCGTAACTCCGCGTATCGCTGCATTTGACGCTGGTCGAGCAAGGCGGCGGTCGACAGATGATATTTGAGGTGGCTTTCACGCAGCTTTGCCTGGGTTTCGGAAATGGCAACGATGGCCGTCTTGAGCGATTCCGACGTCACGACGCGGGCAGAGAAAAGGTGGTCCAACTCCCTCTCTTGCTCGACAAGCTTGTTGCCCAGCGGGACCGCCTCTTGCTTCATGTCGTCAAAGAGACGCTGAACCTGGACGCGTTGATCCACTGTCAAGTCAAGGCGATCACCGAGCTCAAGCACATGGCTCGGGCCGGGATATCCATTGAGTTCAGCGGCAAGCGCCAGGCCCATGCCGCGACCGGTCTGGAGATCGTTGATCTGCTGGCGCGAGAGTGCCTTGATGGGGCGCTGCTCAAGGCCAGCATACGGCTGGCTGGACTGCGCGTTCGCAGTGTTGCAGGTTACGACAAGCGCGGCCGCAAGCAGCAGAATGCGTCTCATAAGTCTGCCTCCATGAGATCAGCCCGGCTCGTTGATCGATCTCCACCGGTGCTCTCCAGATATCTTGCTGGACGGTTCGCCCCATGGCAACAAGATTGCCTTGATCGAGACGCCAAACATGGAGCAGGCAATGGCCCCGTTGCCAGTTGCGAATACCGAGATAGTGCAATTCTTCCGTACGTGGCTGGCGACCTTCTCAGGGTATGTCCGCGAGGTCGACTATGCTTCGGCGCGGCCGCTCTTCCATCCGGATGTGCTCGCCTTCGGCACGCATAACGATGTCATCCCCGGCCTCGATCAATGGGTCTCATCGCAATGGGACAACGTTTGGCCGAAGACGACCGACTTTCGATTTGTCATCGAGCAGACATCCATTCTGGCGTCTCCCGACGGCACGATGGCGACCGTGATCGCGCCGTGGACGAGCACGGGCTATCATCCCGATGGCAGCGCGTTTCCGCGTCCCGGCCGGGCGACGATGGTGTTTTCGAGAGTCGGCGATGGCTGGCTGTGTGTGCATTCCCACATGTCGCTCAATCGCGGTGTGCCGCAGGCAAGCCACGCCAGTCGGCCGGTGAAGGCCTGGTAGATCGAAGACGTCCGCGATCGCGCGCTCGACATGCAAAAGGCCCCGGACAGGTCCGGGGCCTTTCGATATCGAGATGTTGCGCGGCTTACTCGGGCTGGCCGATCGAGACCTTCAGCGAGCCGACGCCGTCGACGCCGCATTCGAGCTTGTCGCCGGGCTGGAGCTGCGACACGCCGGCCGGCGTGCCCGTCATGATGATGTCGCCTGCGGCGAGCTTCACCTGCTGCGAGAGCTGCCAGATCGTCTCCGGCACGTTCCAGATCATCTGCTCGAGGTCGCCGGTCTGGGCTTCCTTGCCGTTGACCGTGAGCCAGATCTTGCCCTTGGAGGGATGGCCGATCTTCGAGGCCGGCTGCAGCGCGGAAGCGGGTGCGGAGCCGTCGAACGACTTGCCGATCTCCCACGGACGCTCCTTCTTGCGCGAGGCGATCTGGAGGTCGCGGCGGGTGAGGTCGATGCCGACGGCATAGCCGTAGACGTGGTCGAGCGCCTTCTCGGCGGGGATGTTCAGCCCACCGCTCTTCATCGCGACGATCAGCTCGACCTCGTGGTGCAAATCCTTGGTCAGCGGCGGATAGGGAATGGTGGCGCCGTCGGGCACCAGCATGTCGGCATGCTTGGCGAAGAAGAACGGCGGCGCACGCTCGTCGTTGCCCATTTCGCGGATGTGCTCGAGATAGTTGCGGCCGACGCACCAGATGCGGCGCACGGGGTAGCGGCCGCTTTCCCCGACGACGGGAAGCGAAGCCTGGGGCGGAAGCGGGATGACGTAGGAGGCGGCGTTCATGAAGCGGTCTCGCTGCTCTTGAGGTGAAACGAACTCTATGCGGTTGCGCTGATCGGCGCCAGAGCGCCGGCGTCGTGATGTTGCAGACGGAAGAACGAGGCGTAGCGGCCGCCGCGGCGGAGCAGCTCGTCGTGCCGGCCCTGCTCGACGATCTCGCCGCCCTCGACCACCAGGATCGCATCCGCGTGCATGATGGTGTGCAGGCGGTGCGCGATCACGATGGTGGTGCGGTTCTGGCAGAGATGCTCGATCGCCTCCTGCACCTGGCGCTCGGACTCCGAATCGAGCGCGGCAGTGGCCTCGTCCAAGAGGATGATCGGCGCGTTCTTGATCAGCGCGCGTGCAACGGCGATGCGCTGCCGCTGGCCGCCCGAGAGCTGTGTGCCGTGCTCGCCGACCGGCGTGTCGTAGCCGAGCGGGAAGCTCATGATGAAATCATGCGCGCAGGCCGCTTTCGCAGCATCGATGATCTGCTCTTCGCTCGCGCCGGGCTTGCCGAAGGCGATGTTGCTGCGGATGGTGTCGCGGAACAGATAGACGTCCTGGCCGACATAGGCGGTCTGGGCGCGGAGCGATTTGCGCGACACCGCGCCGATCGACTGGCCATCGATCACGATGTCGCCTTGCGTCACCTCGTAGAAGCGCAGCAGCAGCCCCAGCACGGTCGACTTGCCGCCGCCGGAGGGACCGACCAGCGCGGTGACCTTGCCGGGCTCGGCGACGAAGCTCATGCGGTTGAGCACGGTCTCGCTGGCGCGATAGGAGAAGCTGACGTCGCGCAGCTCGATCCGCGCGTCAGAGAGCTTGAGCGACGGCTTGTCGTCGTCGGAATGCTCGCTCGCCGGGCTGTCGACGACTTCGAGCAGCATGCGGGCGCCGACGAGCTGGCTGTTGAGGTCGATGTTGAGCCGCGCCAGCCGCTTGGCCGGCTCGGTGGCCATCAGGAAGGCGGTCATGAAGGAGAAGAACGCGCCGGGCGTGGCGTTGAGCGCGACCACGCTGTAGCCGCCGTAGAGCAGGCAGCCGGCGACCGCGAAGCCGCCGAGCATCTCCATCAGCGGATTGGAGCGGTTGGCCACGCGGGCCATCTTGTTGGCGTTGCGCTCGACGATCGCGATGTTCTCGTCGATACGCTTCTGCATGGTCTCTTCGAGCGTGAACGCCTTGACGGTGCGGATGCCTTGCAGCGATTCCTGCATCGTCTCCATGATGTCGGCGGTGCCGGTGAACTGGTTGTAGGCGAGGCCCTTGATGCGCTTGACCAGCTTGCGCAGCACCAGCATCGCCGGCGGCACCACGACGAGGCCGATGAACGACATCACCGGATCCTGCCACACCATCACGCCGATCATGGCGAGCAGCATCATGAGGTCGCGCCCGACGGCGTTGACCAGCATGTTGAGGACGTCGGTGATGGATTTGGCGCCGGCCGTCAGCCGCGCCAGGAATTCAGACGAATGCCGCTCGGAGAAGAAGCCGACGCTTTCGCGCATCAGCTTGGCAAAGAGCTGGCGCTGGTTGGTGGCGAGGATGGCGTTGGAGATCTTGGTCAGGATCACCATGTGGCCGTAGGTCGCCACGCCCTTGATGAAGAGCAGGATCACCGTGATGCCCGAGAACATCGCGATGCCCGGGATGTTCTTGTCGACATAGGCCTGGTTGATGACCTGGCCGAGCACGTAGGTCGCGCCCGCGGTCGATCCGGCGGCAAGCGCCATCAGCGCGAAGGCGACGAGGTAGCGCCGCCAGTAGATCATCCCCTGTTCCGTGACCAGGCGGCGAATCAGGACCGCTGCCGCATAGGGATCGTCGGTGATTTTCTTTGGAAACTGGGCCATCCGGTGTCCATTGACGGAGCAAGGAAAAGCCTGCTCGCGCGTCAGGGATCGAAGGGCCTCTGTGCCCGCTAAAGCCGGGCTTTTCAAGCCCAATTAAGGGCTTGCGCCGGGATGGAATCTAGGCCGAGGCGGCGTGGCGGAGCTCGCCATGGCGCTCGCGGAACAACTTGTCCTCCCAGGCCAACGCGTGGGCCGCGATGGTCTCGAGGTCGTCGTATTGCGGCTTCCAGTCGAGCAGGCCGCGGATGCGGCTGGTGTCGGCGACCATGGTCATGATGTCGCCGGGCCGGCGCGGGGCGTATTGCACGGCAAAGCTGCGTCCCGAAACCCGGCGCACCGCGTCGATGGTTTCCAGCACCGAATAGCCGCGGCCATAGCCGCAATTCAGCGTCGTCGAGGCGCCGCCATTGCGGAGGTAAGCCAGTGCCGAGCGATGCGCCTGCGAGAGGTCCGTGACGTGGATGAAGTCGCGGATGCAGCTGCCGTCCTGGGTCGGATAGTCGGTGCCGAACACGTCGATCTTGGCGCGCTGGCCGGTCGCGGCTTCCACCGCGATCTTGAGCAGGTGCGTGGCGCCGACGGTGGCTAGCCCAATGCGGGCCTGCGGGTCGGCACCCGCAACGTTGAAATAGCGCAAGGTCACGTATTGCATGCCGTAGGCGGCGGCGACGTCGTGCAGCATGATCTCGCTCATCAGCTTCGACGAGCCGTAGGGCGACAGCGGCCGCGTCGGCGCGTGCTCGGGCACCGGCACCTGGTCCGGATTGCCGTAGACGGCGGCGGTCGAGGAGAAGATGAAGCGGCCGATGCCGCGCTTGACTGCGACGTTGAGCAGATTGCGCGCGGTCATGAAGTTGTTGCGGTAGTAGCCGAGCGGGTCGCGCATCGAATCCGGCACGACGACCGAGCCGGCGAAATGGATGATGCTCTCGATGTTGTGCTGGGCGATCACGCCTTCGAGCAAATTCTCGTCGCCGGCATCGCCAATGAACAGCGGCACGCCTTCGGGCAGATAGGCGGAGAAACCGGTCGAGAGATCGTCGATCACGACGACGTCCTCGCCGGCTTCCGCCAGCGCCAGGACCGTGTGACTTCCGATATAGCCGGCACCGCCGGTGACTAGCACAGTCATGATCTCACCCGTCTCCGATCAACGCGCCAAGTTAACGTTTGCGCGGTGAAGAGGGGGTTTCGGTGCGGCTGAACTGGTCACTATGCTTAATGTTGCGTATAGGGGGCCTGCTCAACGGAGTGTGACGTGACGAAATCCCCCGGCGATCTCGATGTGATCGTGCCAAATCTGCACAGGCGCTATTCCGGGGTCACCGCGACCAACCGGATGGTGGCGCCGCGGCTGGCAAGGCTGTTTCGCGCCGGCTGGCTCGGCTCCGATGCACCGGAGGGAATTGTGCGGCTGAGCACTGCGGATTTCCTGAAATTATGGGGCCGCAAGGCGCCGCTGATCTGGCACGCCCGGCGCAACAACGAGATGATCGCGGGCGTCGCGTTGCGTGCGCTCGGCTGGCCATTGAAACTCGTGTTCACGTCGGCAGCGCAGCGGCATCACAGCTGGATCACGCGCTGGCTGATCCGGCGCATGGACGCGATCATCGCGACATCAGATATCTCGGCCTCGTTCCTCAAGGTGAAATCGACGGTGATCCCGCACGGCGTCGACACCGATGTCTATGCGCCGCCGCTCGATCGCGCCGCTGCGTTCGCGGAAGCCGCGCTGCCGGGCCGCTACGCGATCGGCTGCTTTGGTCGCGTGCGCGCGCAGAAGGGCACGGATGTGTTCGTCGATGCGATGTGCCGTCTGCTGCCGCACTATCCGGATTTCACCGCCGTCATCGTCGGTCAGGTGACGCCCGAGCAAACTGTTTTTGCGAACGACCTGAAGAAGCGCATCGAGGCCGCCGGCCTGCAAACGCGCATCGTCATCACCGGCGAGCTGCCGATCGAAGCGGTGCAGCGCTGGTACCAGCGGTTGACGATCTACGCCTTCACCTCGCGCAACGAGGGCTTTGGCCTGACGCTGATCGAGGCGATGGCGGCCGGCAGCGCGCTGGTCGCTGCGCGTGCCGGGGCTGCCGAGCTCGTCGTCGAGGATGGCGTCACCGGCGTGCTGATCCCGACAGGTGATGCCGGCGCGCTCACGGTGGCGCTCGAGCCGCTGATGCGCGACGTGGCTACCGCAACGGTGATGGGTGAGCGCGGCCGGGCGCGCGTGCTCGAGAAGTTCAGCCTCGATGCCGAAGCGGCGCGGATCGGCGAGGTATATCGTCCGCTGCTCTGAGGCGTCGTTTCCAGGGCAGCAAGGCAAAAAACCGCGAAAACAACCCCATGCACAGTAGCCGGGGCCAGCAGAATCAATGACTTGCGGCCGGTGACGATTGATTCTGATTTTACGAAATAGATTTGACTCGTCGGGCAAAGCACCGGCATGATGTCATCATCGGCACAGCCTCGACGCCGTCGTGGTCGACTTCACATTGGGCAGCGCACATACGGCATTTGCACCGGCACCGGCTCCTTGGAGCTGAGCGTGATGTTATTCTCGCCGGAGAATGTCAGATCGAATGTCACGTCTGAAATCGCGACGCCGTCCGAGCACGACGCGATCAGTCGCATGTTCGGCCCGTCGTCGCGCAATGATTTGACGGTGCATTTTTCAAATGTGCCGGTGATTTGCTTTCCCTGGACGATCAGGCCGCCCGCGTGGAGATCAGCATCTTTCTTGAAGGCAAGCCTGTTGTTCTCTTTGGTGAACATTTGGCCACAGGCCGAGGCGTCGATTGACCAGGCTCCGTTCAAATCCGCAGCCTGTATCGAGGCCGATTGCGTCACGAGAAGCAATGCCGTCACCAAGGGATTGAAGGTCCTCATGAAACTCTCCGACTAAAGGGGCAATGTCGCTGAATCAGCCTCTTCGATGCCGAGAAGGCGCAGTAAGCACTAAGATGTGGTCCTTCGTATCGGTCTTGCGTCGCATTTGGGTGCGACGAACTGGCGAAACTGTTGTTGATCTAGGTCAAAGGACCTGCAGAACGCCCGTCTGCTTGCGGCAGGGCGCAGCGTAACGCGATGGGTCGCCCGGCTTGTCAGAATTCAGACAGGCCACCGAACATGTCCCGCGGCCTCCGCGCTTGCCGCGGTTGGGGGAGCGGCGCCCGACTGAGGCGCGATGAGATCAGGATGAACCGTCGTCGCGCCTCAGGTTATCGTTGGAGCATGATCTTCCCGGAAAACCGCTTCGCGCTTTCCGGATCATGCTTCAGAGATCGATGCTGACGGCGATGTTGCGGCCCTGAAGCTCGGCAATCTTCATTCCATCAGCCTGCACTTGCGCGAACTCCGGGTCATGTGCCACGGCTTCCTGCACTTTGCCGTAAACTTCCCAATTGGCGTAGCGCGTCGCAACCAGCAACTCTCCTGCCCACGCGCCAGTATGGAAGCGGGAGAGCCGGAGAAATTCGGCGCCATGCTTCTCAAAGATCTTCTTTGCCTGTCTGACGATCTTGACCATTTCCTCGGGTTTGTCGGTCTTGAATCGGGTGAATTGAACGATCGGCATGGGTTACCTCCATCGTTGTGTAAACTGTTCAAGAGGCATGTATCGAGCGACGTTGAGGAGCTAAACCTCTGTTCGCGTCTCGATGAGGATTCGTCTCGGCCGACGTGATCCTGGTTCACCCTTGGCAAGTGGCACCCGCGCTGCCCTTTTTCTGCGCCGTGCGCTTGAATGTCTTTACGCTTGGGTGTGTTCACGACTGTTGACCGGGCGTCGGACCGGCAGGCTCAATGGTCGCCTTTCGGGTGTCGAGCGGTCCCGACTAAAGCGCGATGAGATCAGGATGGATCGTCATCGCGCTTTAGGTTGTCGCTTGAGCGTGATCCCCGAGCACCCGCTGCGCAATTCCCACCACCTCGCTCGCCGCGATATCCCGCATGCAGCGGTGGTCGTTCATCTTGCAGATCGTGCTCTGGCAGGGCTGACAGGACAGCACGCTCTTGTCCTGGACCACGGTTGCAGCAAGGCCGTTCAACGGCGCCCAGAGGTAGGGGCTGGTCGGGCCGAAGATGCCCATGGTGGGCGTGCCCAGGGCGGCTGCGATGTGCATCAGGCCGGAATCGTTGGAGATGGCGACGCCTGCCGCGGCCATTGCCAGCACGCCGTTGCGCAAATCGTTGCCGGTGAGGTCCCGCACGCCCGGGCCGCCGGCCGCGACGATCTCCTGGGCGAGGCCTTTTTCCGCGGGGCCGCCGACCACCCAGACCTCCAGCCCACGTTCGGCCAGCAAGCGGGCAGCCTCCGGATAGTAGGTCCAGCGCTTTGAGACGCCGACCGAGCCGGGGGCCAGCGCCACGGCGGCACGGGCGCTCAGCCCGTTGGCCTGCCGCCAGCGGGCGATGTCGTCAGCCGGGACCCGCAATTGCGGGACCGGCCATTCTGGCGGCAAAGGCGCGCCGTCGGGCTGGGCGAGGGCGGCGTTCTTGTCGATGAAGCGGGGCAGCTTCTTCTCGCCCCAGCGCCAGCGGTTGAGCAGGCCGAACCGGAACTCGCCGACGAAGCCGACCCTTTCAGGGATGCCGGCCAGCGCGGGCGCGATGGCGGCCTTCCAGGTCCGGGGCAGCACCAGGGCGGTGCCATAGTTCCGCTCACGCAGCAGCTTCGCCAGGCCGAACTGGCGCCCCACGGCCAGCCGGCTGCGCGGCAGGTCCCAGACGATCCCCTGACGCACGCCGGGCATGTACTCGACCAGCGGGGCGCATAGGGAGGTGGTGAGGAGATCGACCGGCCGATTCGGCCAGCGCTCGTTCAGGATCCGGACAACGGTATGATTCCGGACGAAATCGCCAATCCACATGTAGGGGATGATCAGGATCGGGCGGGTGTCGCTCCGATCTGCATCTCGGCTAAATTGCGAATCTTGATTCATTCGTTAATAGGACCGGAAGGCGCGTGATGTGGCGGTTCGGTTACCCGCTCCGGGCCGGCAGGTAAAGCCGGGACGGAGCTGACCCAAAACCGCTTACACTTTGGTGGATCATGCGCTAGGGCAGGACCGGGCCATAAAACATCGGGCAGGGTAGGTGGAATGTTGCTGGTGACCGGCGGGGCCGGTTTTATCGGATCGAATGTCGTCGCCGCGTTGAATGACGCGGGCCGCAGCGACGTCGTCGTCTGCGACCTGCTCGGCAATGACGGCAAATGGCGCAACCTCGCCAAGCGCCAGCTTGTGGATATCGTTCCGCCGGCCGAGCTGCTCGATTGGCTGAAAGGCCGCAAGCTCGACGCGGTGATCCATCTCGGGGCGATTTCCGCGACCACCGCGACCGACGGCGACCTCGTATTCGAGACCAACTTCCGCATGTCGATGCGTCTTCTGGACTGGTGCACGGCCGGCGTCGTGCCGTTCATCTACGCCTCGTCCGCGGCGACCTATGGCGACGGCGAGGCAGGCTTTGACGACGACGCCTCGGTCCCCGCGCTGAAGAAATTGCGGCCGATGAATCTCTACGGCTGGAGCAAGCACCTGTTCGATCTCGCCGTTGCCGAACGCGCAGCGAAGGGCGATCGGCTGCCGCCGCAATGGGCCGGGCTGAAATTCTTCAACGTGTTCGGCCCGAACGAGTACCACAAGGGCTCGATGATGAGCGTGCTGGCGCGCCGGTTCGACGACGTCAAAGCGGGCCGTGTTGTGCAGCTCTTCAAATCGCATCGCGAGGGCATCGCCGACGGCGATCAGCGCCGCGATTTCATCTATGTCGACGACGTCGTGCGCGTCGTCATGTGGCTACTGGCGACGCCATCGGTGTCCGGTCTCTTCAACGTCGGAACCGGCAAGGCGCGCAGCTTCAAGGACCTGATGCTAGCTGCCTATGCCGCGCTCGGCAGCAAGCCGAACATCGAATATGTCGACATGCCCGAGCAGATCCGTGGCAGCTATCAATACTTCACCCAGAGCGAGGTCGATCGCCTGCAGCGCGCCGGCTATAACGGCGGCTTCACGACGCTCGAGGATGCGGTGAAGGCCTATGTCGGGGATTATCTCGACCGGCCCGACCGTTTCCGCTGAGGCTCCAGGACCATGCCGACGCCCATTCTCGATTTCGACGCCCTCGCGCAAGCCATCTCAGGCCGCACGGTCCTGTGCGTCGGCGACATCATGCTGGACGAATTCGTCTATGGCGAGGTGTCGCGAATCTCGCCGGAAGCGCCGGCGCCGGTGATTGCCGCGCAGCGCAGCGAGATCCATATCGGCGGCGCCGGCAACGTCGCGCGCAACATCGCTTCGCTCGGCGCGCGCTGCATCTTCGTCGGCCTCGTCGGCGAGGACGATGCCGGTGCACGGCTCAAGGCCGCGCTCGCTGAGCACGACGGCATCGAAAGCGTGCTGGTGTGCGATCCGTCGCGGCCGACCACGCGCAAGGTCCGCTTCGTCTCCGAGCATTTTTCCACGCATATGCTGCGCGCCGATTGGGAGCATGCGGCGCCTGCCTCCGACGACATCGAGACCGGGCTGATCGAAGCAATCCTGCCGCAGATCGCGCGCGCCGACATCGTGCTGCTGTCCGACTATGCCAAGGGCGTGCTGACCGCGCGCGTGATCCGCCACGCGATCGACGCCGCGCGAAAGCTCGGCAAGCCCGTGATCGTCGATCCCAAGAGCCTGAACTGGGCGATCTATCGCGGCGCCACGCTGCTCACGCCCAATCGCAAGGAGTTTTCAGAGGCGACACGGAGCCGCGCCGATACGCCGCAGAGCATCGTCGACGCCAGTGAGGACGTGATGCGGCTCGCCGATTGCGAGGCGATCCTGGTCACGCAAGGCGAGCACGGCATGACGCTGGTGCCGCGCAACGGCGAGGCCGTTCATGTTCCCGCCGTCCCCGTGAAGGTGCGCGACGTCTCCGGCGCGGGTGACACGGTCGCAGCGGCCCTCGCGGTCTCGCTCGCCGCAGGCGCGGACTGGGACACGGCCCTGCGCATGGCCAATGCCGCCGCTGCCGTCGCCGTCGGCAAGCAGGGCACGGCCAGCGTGAGCGCGGCCGAGTTGCGCCGAAAGATCCTGCCGCATGCCTATCTCGCTGCGGAGGAGAAGATCTTGCTCGAGCCTGATGCGCTTGAGGCGCATCTCGCCGAGTGGAAGAGGCAGGGCCTGCGCGTCGGCTTCACCAACGGTTGCTTCGACATCCTGCATCCCGGCCACGTCAAGGTGCTGACCGCGGCGCGCGCCGCCTGCGACCGCCTGATCGTGGGCCTCAACAGCGATGCCTCGGTGCGGCGGCTGAAGGGCGCCGATCGCCCCGTTCAGGACGAGCGGGCGCGTGCGGAGGTGCTCGCGGCGCTCGAAGCCGTCGATCTCGTCGTCATATTCGAGGAGGACACGCCGATCGACCTGATCACCCGGATCAAGCCGAGCGCGCTGGTCAAGGGCGGCGATTACACCCGCGAGCAGGTGGTCGGCCATGAAGTCGTCGAAGCCGCCGGCGGAACGGTCGTGCTGGTCGACATCCTCCACGGTTTCAGCACGACCGCACTGGTTCATCGCGCGCGGGGAGGGGGCAAGTGACGACGCTTGTCCGGGAGACGACCTTCCAGATGCTGGCGCGGCGCCTGCGCAGCCCGGCGGCGTGGTGCGAGACGGCCGACCTGTTCGCGATCCTGACCGTGGCGTCGCTGCCCTGGTCGACCTCGCTCGCTGCGATCTTCAACGCCGCGTTCCTGGTCTGCATGGTGCCGTTTCTCGACATCCGCGCATTCCTACAATCGCTGAAGCGCCCGATCGCAGCGGCGCCGATCGCGCTGGTCCTGCTCGCGCTGGTGGGCACGTTGTGGTCGGATGCGGCCTGGGGCGCGCGCATCTATGCGCTCAGCCCGACCGTCAAGCTGCTCGTGCTACCGGTCTTCCTCTATCATTTCGAGCGCTCGCCGCGCGGCCAATGGATCTTCATCGCCTTCCTGGTGTCCTGCGCGCTGCTGTCGGTGATGTCGTGGCTGGTCGCTTTCTATCCTGGCCTGACGCTGAAGTCCGACCACCTCGAGCGCGGGATCTTCGTCAAGAACTACATCAACCAAAGCCAGGAATTCACGCTGTGCGCGGTCGCGCTCGCTTATCCGATCGTGATGCTGCTGCGTGAGAAGCGATACTGGCTTGCCGGACTCCTGACGGCGCTGGCGCTGAGCTTCTTCGTCAACATGGCCTTCGTGGTGGTATCGCGCACCGCGCTCGTCACTGTTCCGATCATGGCCGCCGTGTTCGCGGTGCTTCATTTGAGGTGGCGCAGCATCGCCATCCTCTGCGTTGCGCTGATCGCCGGGACCGCCGTCGCCTGGCAGGCCTCACCGCAACTCCGCAAGACCGCAGACACGTTTTCGAGCGACTACCGGCTCTACATGGAGGAGAACGTCCCAACGTCCATGGGCGAACGCCTCGAATATTGGCGGCATTCGGCGCGGTTCTTCGTGCAGGCTCCGCTTGCGGGGCATGGTACCGGCTCCTCGCAGGGATTGTTCGAGCGAGCTTCCAAGCAGCCCTCCTGGGTTCCGGGCGTGAGGGTCTTTCCGAATCCGCATAACCAGACGCTGCATGTCGCCGTGCAATGGGGCGCCATCGGCATCGTCGTTCTCTACGCGATCTGGATCTCTCACTTCCTGCTGTTTCGCGGCGACGGGTTCGCCAGATGGATCGGGCTGCTGGTCGTTGTCCAGAACGTCTTCACCTCGCTGCTCAACTCCCATCTGTTCGACTTCCACGAGGGGTGGATGTACGTCATCGGCGTCGGCGTTGCCGGCGGCATGGTGATCCGGGCACAACAGGGCGAGGTGAAGGTGGGGGAAGCGGGTTCCTGAACGGCCGCGCGGCTGGCAACTCTTGTCGAGATGGGCTATCAGCGCGGTCAGGTTGCACCCAACGGGATTTTCATCGGTCGGCGGATGACGCGTCTCTCGCATCTCACTTTGCGCAATTTCATGATCGCGCTCCACGACGTGCTGGCGACGACGGCGGCGCTGTTCGCAGCTTTCTATCTGCGTTTCGAGGGCGGCGACGGCTTCTACGACCGCCTGCCGCTGCTGTTCCAGATCCTGCCTTACTTCCTCGCCTTCAGCGTGGTCGTGTTCTTCCTGTTCAACCTGACCACGACGAAATGGCGCTTCATCTCGCTGCCGGACGCGTTGAACATCATCCGTGTCGCAACCGTGCTGACGGTTGCCCTGCTCGCGCTCGACTACATCTTCGTCGCTCCCAATGTCCGCGGCGCCTTCTTCCTCGGCAAGGTGACGATCGTCCTCTATTGGTTCCTCGAGATCGCCTCCCTCAGCGCGCTGCGCATGGCCTATCGTTACTTCCGCTATACGCGGGTGCGGCGTCATGCCCGTACCGAGAATGCTGCGCCGATGCTGCTGATCGGCCGCGCCGCGGATGCCGAGGTGCTGCTGCGCGGTATTGAGAGCGGGGCGATCAAGCGCATCTGGCCGGTCGGCGTGCTGTCGCCGTCGAGCTCGGATCGCGGCCAGCTCATCCGCAACGTGCCGGTGCTGGGCGGCGTTGACGACATCGAGGACGTGATCGCCGACTTCGCCAATCGCAACAAGGCCATCGCGCGCATCGTGATGACGCCGTCGGCGTTCGAGCCCGAAGCGCATCCGGAATCGATCCTGATGCGGGCGCGCAAGCTGGGTGTGATCGTCAACCGCATGCCCTCGCTGGAGAGCGGCGATACGCCGCGACTCACGGCAGTCGCGGTCGAGGACCTCCTGCTGCGGCCGAGCGAGACAATCGACTATGCGCGCCTCGAAGCCCTCATCAAGGGCAAGGCGGTGATCGTCACCGGCGGCGGCGGCTCGATCGGCTCCGAGATCTGCGAGCGCGTCGTCGCCTTCGGCGCCGCGCGCCTCTTGATCGTGGAAAATTCCGAGCCGGCGCTCTACGCGGTTACGGAGGCGCTCGCTGCGAACGGCACGGCTGCCGAGATCGAAGGACGGATCGCCGACATCCGCGACCGCGAGCGGATCATGCGCCTGATGGCGGAGTTCAAGCCGCACATCGTGTTCCACGCCGCCGCGCTCAAGCACGTGCCGATCCTGGAGCGCGACTGGAGCGAGGGCGTCAAGACCAACATCTTCGGCTCGATCAACGTTGCCGATGCGGCGCACAGCGCCGGCGCCGAAGCCATGGTGATGATCTCGACCGACAAGGCGATCGAGCCGGTGTCGATGCTCGGTCTCACCAAGCGCTTCGCCGAGATGTACTGCCAGGCGCTCGACCACGATCTTGTCGCGGGGAGCGGCGGTGCGAGGCCGCCGATGCGGCTGATCTCCGTACGGTTCGGCAACGTGCTGGCGTCGAACGGCTCGGTGGTGCCGAAGTTCAAGGCCCAGATCGAGGCTGGCGGCCCCGTGACGGTGACCCATCCCGACATGGTCCGCTACTTCATGACCATCCGCGAGGCCTGCGATCTCGTCATCACGGCGGCAACGCATGCGCTCGGAACGCAGCGTCCCGATGTCTCGGTCTACGTGCTCAACATGGGCCAGCCCGTGAAGATCGTCGATCTCGCCGAGCGCATGATCCGCCTCTCGGGCCTCCAGCCCGGCTACGATATCGAGATCGTGTTCACCGGCATGCGGCCGGGTGAGCGCCTGCACGAGATCCTGTTCGCCTCCGAGGAGCCGACCCGCGAGATCGGCGTCGCCGGAATCATGGCCGCGCAGCCGAACGAGCCGCCGATGCAGACGCTGCGCAAATGGATCGCTGCGCTGGAGCAGGCGATCGCGCGGGACGATAGGGCCACGATCAAGACCATCCTGAAGGATGCGGTTCCGGAATTCGGATCGACCGCGGCCTGACCATGCAGTCTCAAGGCAAGATCGTCGTCGCGAGCCAGCATTATCCGCCTGATCCGAGCACGACGGCGGCGATCATGGCCGAAATCGCCTGCCGCATCGCTGGGGATCACGACGTCGTGGTGCTGTCGGGCTCATCGGGCGCATTGCCTGATTCGCAGGTCGGCCCGGGCAAGCCGCACGTCGTTGTCGTCAAGAACAAGATGGCGGGAAAGGCCGCATTGGTCCGGCGCGGCTTGTCCGAGCTGCTGTTCGCGGCGCGGACGTTCTTCGTGTTGACCCGGGCGCTGCGGCGAGGGGACGTCGTGCTCACCGTCACCGCGCCGTTCATGCTGCCTTATGCCGTTGCCGCAGCAGCGAAGGTCAAGGGCGCGCGCTCGGCGCTGATCATGCACGACCTCTTCCCCGACGTGCTGGTGATGGCCGGCCTCCTGAAGCCCGGTTCGATCGTGACGCGGGCGATGCGCGCCGCCAACAGCCTGATGTTCCGCGCGCTCAATGCCGTCATCACCATCGGCCGCGATGCCGAGCGGCCGCTGCTGAGCTATTCCGGGATGACGCGGAACAAGATCCGCTTCATTCCGAACTGGGCGACGCTCGTGCCCGGGGCGCGTCCGATCACGTTGGATAATCCGTTCCGCAAGGCAATCTCGGCGCGTTTCATCGTCGGCCTCTCGGGCAATCTCGGCTTCACCCATGATCCGGAGATCGTTTTCGAGGCGGCGCGCCTCCTGAAGGACGAGCCGGGCATTCACTTCCTGTTCTCGGGCTGGGGCATCGGCTTCGAGCGGCTGAAGCAGTTGCAGACTGAGGCGAACCTTGCCAATGTCAGCTTCGTGCCGCGCGTCGAGGATGCCGAGCTCGAGGCGTTCCTGGCGGCCGCCAATCTCTGGATCATTCCGTACCGGAAAGACGTTGCAGGGGTGTCGGTGCCGAGCCGGTTCTACAACCTGCTGGCAGTCGGCCGTCCGGTCGCGCTGATCTCCGAGCCGGAGGCCGAGGCCGCTTTGACCGTGGTGGAGAATGGGCTCGGCTGGGTGGTGTCGCCGGGCCGCGCCGATCAGCTCGCCGACGCGATCCGCGCGGCGTCCCGTTCCGAGGATGCCGCCATGGCCGAGCGCGCGGTCAAGGCGGCAGCGAGATTCGACCGGACGATTGCGATGAACGCCTATGCCGGCCTGATCGACGAATTGTTGCGCAATCCTGTTCTGGCGGAGCAACGATGAGCGAGCGGAAACCAGTCGTGCTGATCACGGGAGCCAGCGGCTTCGTCGGCCGTCACGTCGCGCCCGCGCTGGCGCGCGAGGGATGGTCGGTCCGGCGTGCGGTGCGCAGCCCGGAAGGGATCGACGACGAGGTCGTGATCGAATCGATCGGTCCCGAAACCGATTGGCAGGCCACGCTCGACGGCGTCGACGCGGTGGTTCACCTCGCCGCGCGCGTGCATCACAAGCACGAGAGCACGCGGTCCAGCTCTACCGCAACGTCAACATCGCCGGCACGCTGCACCTGGCGCGCTCCGCGGCGAGCGCGGGCGTGCGCCAGTTCATCTTCGTCAGCACCGTTCTCGTGCACGGCCGCAGCAATGAAGGCCGTGCGCCGTTCAGCGAGGACGACATCCTCACGCCGCGCGGCCTCTACGGCATGTCCAAGGCCGCGGCCGAGGCCGGCCTGAAGACGCTGGCGCGCGACAGCGCCATGAAGATTTCGGTGATCCGGCCGCCGCTGGTCTATGGCGCGGGTGCCAAGGGCAATTTCGCGCTGCTGACACGCGCGGTGAATCTGGGACTGCCGCTGCCCTTTGCGGCGATCCGCAATCATCGCGCGTTCCTGGCCGTGCAGAACCTGTCGTCGTTCATCCTGCGCCGGCTCGCGCACCCGGATCCTGCGAGCAATTTCGAGATCTTCCTGGTCGCCGACAGGGAGCAGGTCTCGACGCCCGAATTCATCGAGCGGCTGGCGAAGGCCGCCGGCAAGAACACGCGGATGTTCGGCATGCCGCCGGACCTGCTTTCAACGCTGCTCAGCGTGATGGGCCGGCAGGACACGCATGACAGCCTGATCGGCTCGCTCGAGCTCAACCTCTCCAAGGCGATCGCAACCGGCTGGCAGCCGCAAGTCACCCTCGACGAGGGCCTGCGGCTCGCGCTGTCCGCTCAGGAGAATTGAGGGCGGGAGAACCGCCGAAGTACGAAAGCGATCGCGACGGCGCCTGCGACAAGCGCGGGCAATGTGACCGCCATCGAGCCGGCGCGAACGGTGGCGATGGCAAGCACGGCCAGCGCGAGGTTGAGCGCGAAGACCTCGCCGACCACCCGCGGGACCGCAAAACCATTGTCGGTCGCTCGCTGATAGAAGTGCGAGCGATGCGCCGACCAGAACTGCTCGCGGCGCGCGATGCGCCGAATCAGCGTGATGGTGGAATCCGCGAGATAATAGGCTGGCAGCAGCAGCGCCGCGGCGGGTTGCCCGTGCCAGGCGAGCTCCAGCAGGCACCATCCGAGCAGAAGGCCGATCGGCAGGCTGCCGACGTCGCCCAAAAATACTCTTGCGACAGGCTTGTTGAACGGCGCAAAGCCGAGCATGGCACCGCACAGCGCCGTGGCGATCAGCACGCTGGGCCATGAGAGGTCACCGAGCCATCCGAGCAGCAGCAGCGCCGCGGTCACCGGCACCACTTCCGCCACCGTCATCAGGTCGAGCCCGTCCATGAAGTTGACGAGGTTCACGAACCAGACACCGGCGAGCAGGATCAGGCCGCGCTCCAGCGCGAGCGGCAGCGCCGGGACGATCCGCGCGGTCTCGGGCGCGGTGAACACGACCGCGCCGACGCAGGCTGCTTGCAGCACCAGCCGCACCAGCACCGGAAGCGACACGATATCGTCGGCGAACCCGACCAGCGCGATCACGATCGTCGCAATGACGAGCGCGGGGGGGATCGGAACGTTCGCCCAGACCGCCCACGCCGACGTGACGACGAGCGTCGCGGCGATCACCGCGATGCCCGCGCCTTGCGGCGTCGGAATGCGGTGCGAGGAGCGCGCATTCGGCCGCGCCAGCGCGTAGCGCTGGAGCAGGGGACGGCTGGCCCAGGTGATGAAGGCCGATATCAGTGCGGCAATCGCGAGGGCAAGCAGCGAAGGCGCGGCGGCAACGGCATCAGTGACCGGGCTCACTCCGGTACCCCGAGCTGCGCCGACCCCTGCGCCGCCTTTTCCGCGCTCAGGATCCAGACCAAGCCGCCGATCGCGCCGACGATGAACAACACCGCGCCGAACAACAGCGAAATGTTGACGCCTTCGTTGGACGACAGCCCGGCGAAGCCGAAGGCCAGCCCCATGGTCGCCTCGCGCACGCCCCAGCCGGCGATCGAGATCGGCATCAGGGTGATCAGCATGATCGGCGGGATGAGCAGGAAGGTCTGGCCGAAGCTGACCGGTGCGGCGATCGACTGCACCACGCACCAGGCAATGACGACGGCGAGCACGTGAACGAGCAACGACAGGACCGCGATGATCGGCCCGCGCGTCGGGCTGAAGATCACGCGGTTGGCGATCACGGCGCAGGCGTGGATGTGGTGCGTAGCCCACCAGGTCTTGAGCCAGGGCCACTTCAGCGCGCCGAAGATCAGGAAGCCGATGCCCCCCGCGAGTGCGGCGAGGTCGACGAGCAGCAGCGCAGAGCGCCCGTGCGGATCGGTGATCAGATCGTAGCTCCAGGGCAGGCTTGCGACGACGACGATCGCGAGCGCGACGAGGCCGATCGCGCGATCGACGAAGATGGAATAGGTGGCCGCGCGCCATCCGGCGCCGGCGCGCGCCACCAGCCAAAGCCGGACCGCATCGCCGCCGATCGCCGACGGCAGCGTCTGGTTGAAGAACGCGCCGATCACGTTGTAGCGCATGGCGCGGGCGAGCTCGAGCGGCGCGCCGCATGCGGCGCTGACCTCGCGCCAGCGCAGCACGCCGACGAAGATTTGCAGGAACGTCACCGCGATCGCCGCGCCGATCCAGAACAGGCTGGTCGCGGTGAAGCGCGAAAACAGCTCGGTCAGATCGACCTTGCGCAGCGCCAGATAGAGCAGCGCTCCGGAAATCAGGATTTTGGCCGTCGAAAGCAGGATTCGGCGCATCTCGCCCGCATGAACAGGGTTTGCGAAGATTTGAGGCAACCCGACGCAGGGCGCCGAATTCGGCCGCTTTGGTATGGTCTTGGCGCCGATCTTGCAATAGCTGTCTCTCGGGCTATTGCGACCCCCTCGCTGGCGCGGCTAAAGAGGGGCTGCGGGCGAGAGATCCCTTGGGAACAGGATGACGGATCAGGCGATTTTGGTCACCGGTGCCGCCGGGTTCATCGGCTTTCACGTCGCCCGGCAGCTTCTGGCTGAAGGCCGGCCCGTGGTCGGGCTCGACAATCTCAACAGCTATTACGATCCGGCGCTGAAACAGGCGCGCCTGGCGCTGTTGCGGAGCGATTCCCGCTTTTCCTTCGTCGAGGCCGATCTTGCCGACCGCGACACCATCGCGGCACTGTTTGCGCGACACCGATTTGCCAAAGTCGTGCATCTCGCGGCCCAGGCCGGCGTGCGCTACTCGATCGAGCGACCGCAAACTTACGCCGATTCCAATCTGTCGGGCTTCCTCAACGTGCTCGAGGGCTGCCGCAACAACTCTTGTCGTCATCTCGTCTACGCCTCGTCATCCTCCGTTTATGGCGCCAACACTAAACTGCCATTTGCCGTGCAGGACCGCACCGACCATCCCGTGAGCTTCTATGCCGCGACCAAGAAGGCGAACGAGATGATGGCGCAGTCCTACAGCCATCTCTACCGGCTGCCGGTCACGGGCCTGCGCTTCTTCACCATCTACGGTCCGTGGGGACGGCCGGACATGGCTATGTTTCTGTTCGTGAACGCCATCATGGCGGACAAGCCGATCCGGCTCTTTAACCATGGCAAAATGCGCCGCGACTTCACCTATATTGACGACGTCACCCGCGTAGTGTCCAAGCTCATCGATCGGGTGCCCGCGGATGACCCGGCTGCCGCAAATGCGCCGTCTAAGGTCTACAATGTCGGCAACCACCATCCGGAAGAGCTGATGCATGTCGTCGGACTTCTGGAGCAGGAGCTGGGTCGGACGGCGATCAAAGAATTGCTGCCGATGCAGCCGGGAGACGTTTTGGAAACGTTCGCGGATGTCGAGGACCTGATGCGCGATACCGGCTTTGCACCGTCAACGCCGATCGCGCACGGGGTTCGTAATTTTGTCACCTGGTATCGGGACTACTTCAAGGTTTGAAATGACGATGGACAAACGCATTATCCCCCTGATCATGTGCGGCGGTGCCGGCACGCGGCTGTGGCCGGCCTCGCGCGAGGTGCGCCCCAAGCAGTTCCTGCCGTTGTTCGGCACGCGCTCGACCTTCCAGGACACGCTGCTGCGCGTGTCCGATGCCTCGCTGTTCGATCGTCCGATCGTCATCACCAATGCGTCCTATCGCTTCATGGTGCTGGAGCAACTCGCCGAGATCGGCATCGAGGCCGACGTGATCCTCGAGCCGATGCGGCGCGATTCCGGCCCCGCGATCGCCGCGGGCGCGGTGTTCGCGCAGAACCGCTCCGGTGAAGCGATCGTGCTCGCGCTCGCCGCCGACCACGTGGTGCAGGACAATGCGGCTTTCGTCGCGGCGTGCCGCGAAGGCCTCACCGCCGCGAGCGCCGGGCGCATCGTCACCTTCGGCGTCAAGCCGGAGCGGCCGGCGACCGAATACGGCTATATCAGCCCGGGCGAGGTGATCTCCGGCGAGGTGCACGCCGTCGCGCGCTTCGTCGAAAAGCCTGATGCCGTGAAGGCGGCCGACTACGTCAGCTCGGGCTATCTCTGGAACAGCGGCAACTTCATGTTCCCGGCCACCGTCCTGCTCGACGAATATCGCAGGGTCGACGCGGCAAGCGTCGAGGCGATCTCCAATGCCGTCGCCAATGCGGGCCGCGATCTCGGCTTCGTGACGCTGGAGCCCGAGGCGTTCGGCGCGGCGAAGGCGATCTCGATCGACTATGCGGTGATGGAGAAGACCTCGCGCGCTGCGGTCGTGCCCGTGTCCTGCGGCTGGTCCGACGTCGGCTCCTGGCACGCGGTGTGGGAATTGTCGGACAAGGACGCGCAAGGCAACGCGTCGCACGGCACTGCCGTGTTCGAGGACTCGCGCAACTGCAACGTCACCACCGACCAGGCGCTGGTCGCGCTCGAAGGCGTCGACGATCTCGTCGTGGTCGCCACCGCGGATGCGGTGCTGGTCTCGCGCCAGAAGGACGCCAACGGCCTGAAGCGGCTCGTCACCAAGCTCAAGACGGTCGCGCCGAAGGTCACCGAGGAGCATCTCAAAGTGCACCGGCCCTGGGGCAGCTATCAGTCCGTCGACAACGGCGAGCGTCACCAGGTCAAGCGCATCGTGGTGAAGCCGGGCGGGCGGCTGTCGCTGCAGAAGCATCATCATCGCGCCGAGCACTGGATCGTCGTGCGCGGCGCCGCCCGGGTCACCGTCAACGAGACCGTGAAGACGGTGCATGAGAACGAGTCGATCTACATCCCGATGGGCGCGGTGCACCGGATGGAGAACCCCGGTAAAATCATGCTGGAACTCATCGAGGTCCAGACCGGAAGCTATCTCGGGGAAGACGACATCATCCGGATTGAAGACGACTATCAAAGGTCGTAACCAGCAAACTCCGAATCACGCGACCCGGGCCGAAAAGGCGGTCTCTTTTCGGCCTAAGGCCCGGGTAACGTGTAATTTTTTGAATCAAATCGTGTCCGGATCGCTAGGCCGGCATTCGCCACAAATGTGGCGCCCGTGCTAGAAGCGGCCCGGGGATTTGTGTTGAATCGGGGTTTACTCAGATGAGTTCCAAAGGCTCTGCACCGGCAAAGGCCGGCTTGCGCGTCGGCGTCATTGGCGCGGGCGTGATGGGCAGCAACCATGCGCGCGTGCTCAGCGGGCTTCCCGGCGTCAGCCTGGTCGGCATCGTCGATCCTTCGCCGACGCACCGCACGCGCACCACCGAGCTTGCCAGCTGCCGGGGCTTCGAGACCCTCGACCAGCTCTTCGCCGAAGGCGTCGATGCCGTCACCATCGCGGCGCCGACCCATCTGCATCACGAGGTCGCGCTCGCCTGCATCGCCAAGAACATCCACGTGCTGGTCGAGAAGCCGATCGCCTCCACGGTCGAAGAGGGCCGCGAGATCGTCGCGGCCGCGCAGAAGGCCGGCGTGACGCTGATGATCGGCCACGTCGAGCGCTTCAATCCCGCCGTCGCCGCCGTCAAGCAGGCGATCGCGGGCGAGGATATCCTCTCCATCGCGATCACCCGCGTCGGTCCGTTCCCGCCGCGCATGTCCAATGTCGGCGTCGTCATCGACCTCGCCGTGCACGACATCGATTTGATCCGCTGGTTCACCGAATCCGACATCGTCGAGGTGCAACCGCAGCTGTCGAGCGCGGTCGCCGAGCGCGAGGACATCGCGCTGCTGCAGTTCCGCACCGCCAATGGCGTGCTCGCGCACATCAACACCAACTGGCTGACGCCGTTCAAGGCGCGCAGCGTCACGGTCGCGACCCGCGGCAAATACGTGATGGGCGATCTGTTGACGCGCCAGGTCACCGAATGCTTCGGCTTCCAGCCGGACGGCAGCTATTCGATGCGGCATCTGCCGGTCGGCCACGACGAGCCGCTCCGCGCCGAGCTGATCGCGTTCCTCAAGGCCGTGCGCGACGGCGAGACGCCGGCGGTCACGGGCGACGAAGGCGTCGCGAGCCTCGAGATCGCGACGCAGTGCCTGGAAACGCCGTCGCGGCCCGCGGCCAAGGCACCCGCCCGCACAGGCCCGCGCCGCGTCGCCGGCTGAACCCTTTCCATGTCGACTTCTCAAACTTCGCAAGAAAATCAGCAAGGCGCCATGAACCAGCATCTGCGTTCCGAACCCATCCCCTTCATCGACGTCGCCTCACAGCGCCGCCGGCTCGGCGACGCGCTCGATGCCGCCGTCAAGCGCGTGCTCGACCATTGCCAGTTCGTCAACGGCCCTGAAGTCGCCGAGCTCGAGAAGCAGCTTGCGGCCTATAGCGGCGCCAAGCATGTGATCGGTTGCGCCAGCGGCACCGACGCGATCCTGATGGTGATGATGGCGAAGAATGTCGGGCCCGGCGATGCCGTGTTCTGTCCGTCCTTCACCTTCATCGCGACCGCTTCGCCGGTGGCGCGGACCGGCGCGACGCCGGTCTATGTGGATGTGGATGAGACCACCTTCAACATGAGCCCTGAGTCGCTGAAGCGCGGCATCGCGACCGCTCGCAAGGCCGGCCTGAAGCCCGTTGCAGTGATTCCGGTTGATTTGTTCGGCCAGCCCGCCGATCACGATGCCATCGCCGAGATCGCGAAGGCCGAAGGCCTGTTCGTGCTCGATGACGCAGCCCAGGGCTTTGGCGCGAGCTACAAGGGCCGTAAGCTCGGCACCTTCGGGCTCGCCACTGCGACCAGCTTCTTCCCCGCAAAGCCGCTCGGCTGTTTTGGTGACGGTGGTGCGATCTTCACCGATGACGACGAACTCGCGGCAACGCTGCGCAGCATCCGCGTGCACGGGCAGGGTGTCGACAAATACGACAACGTCCGCCTCGGCCTGACCGGCCGGATCGACACCATGCAGGCCGCGATCCTGATCGAGAAGCTGAAGATCTTTGACGACGAGATCGCCGCCCGGAACAAGGTTGCCGAACGCTACGCGCGCGGCCTGAGCAACGTGGTCGCCGTGCCGCGTCTGGCGCCGGGCAATACCTCGGTCTGGGCGCAGTACACGATTCGCCTGCCTCAAGGTACCGACCGCGACGGTTTCGCTGCCGCGCTAAAAGCCCAGGGCGTGCCGACCGCGATCTATTACGGCAAGTCGATGCACCAGCAGACCGCCTACAAGCAGTATCCGGTCGCCGAGGGCGGGTTGCCGGCCTGCGAGAGCCTGTCGCAGGACGTCATCAGCCTGCCGATGCACGCCTACCTGACCGAAGCCGATCAGGAGCGAATCATCGCCGCCGTGCGCGGCGCGCTTGCGGCCTGATTTCGCCGTTTTTGCTGTTCTTGCCCTCTCCCACGAGGGGAGAGGGCGCAACAACGCGCATCGCAGGGCGTCATCCGACTTCAACCGTCTTTTTTGATCACATCAGACGTCGAAGTCTTATCGATCGACCGATTCGTCTCTAAAACAGACGCATGCTCGGACGCATCTTCACGGTCGGTGGTTACACGCTGCTCTCGCGGCTGACGGGATTTGCCCGCGACATCATGCTCGCGGCGATCCTCGGCGCCGGCCCCGTGGCCGACGCCTTTTTTGTGGCGCTGCGGCTGCCCAACCATTTCCGCGCGATCTTCGCGGAAGGCGCCTTCAACGCCGCCTGGGTGCCGGCCTATGCGCATGTCCATGGCGAGCGCGGGGAGGGGGCGGCAAAACTGTTCGCCGACCGTATCTTCACGCTGCTGCTGGCCTCGCAAATCGTGCTGCTGATCGTCGCCTGGCTGTTCATGCCGCAAGCCATGAGCATTCTTGCGCCGGGCTTTTCCGAGGATGCCGAGCAGCGCAAGCTCGCGATCGAACTGACCCGGATCACGTTTCCCTATCTGTTGCTGATCACGCTGGTGACGCTCTACGGCGGCATGCTCAACGTGATGCAGCGCTTTGCGAGCGCAGCCGCCGCGTCGATCTTCCTCAACGTCGCGATGATGATGACGCTGGCGCTCGCCGCCTGGTTTCCGACCGCGGGCCATGCCGCGGCATGGGGCGTGCTGATCTCGGGCTTCCTGCAATATTTCCTGCTCGCGGGCGACCTCGCGCGCCATGGCGGCCTGCCGCGCTTTGCGCCGCTGAAGCTCGACGAAGACGTCCGCGGCTTCTTCAAGGCGTTGGGCCCCGCGACGCTGGGCTCGATGGGCACGCAGGTGGCGATGTTCGCCGATACCATCATCGCGACGTTCCTGCCCGCCGGCGCGTTGTCGGCGCTCTATTACGCGGACCGGTTGTATCAGCTGCCGATCGGCGTGATCGGCATTGCGATCGGCACCGTGCTGCTGCCGGAGATGTCGCGCCGGTTGACGGCCAACGATCATGACGGTGCGATGAAGGCGCAGCGCCGCGCCTTCGATTACACGCTGCTGTTTTCGATACCGTTCGTGGCCGCCTTCATCACCGTGCCCGATGCGATCATGCGGGCTCTGTTTGCTCACGGTGCTTTCTCCAAGGCGGATGCGGCTGCCGCTGGGGCAACACTGGCGGCCTATGCGATTGCCCTGATTCCGGCCGTGCTGATCCGCAGTGCGGTCGCCACCTTCTATGCGCGCAAGGATACAGCGACGCCGGTCCGCGCTTCGCTGACGGGCATTGCCGTCAACGTCGCGCTGAAGTTCGCATTGATGGGAACGCTTGCGCAGATCGGCCTTGCGCTTGCGACCGCCGTCGGCATCTGGACCAATCTGCTGCTGGTGCTGTTCTTCGCCGTGCGGCGGGGGTTTTTCGTGCTGGACCGCGCCTGGCTGGTGTCGCTCGCCAAATTCCTGCTGAGCGGCATCATCGTCGCTGCCGCCCTCTGGCTGATCGCGCGCTTCGGCGGCGCCTATCTGGCCTCGACGCGCTTCCACGACGAATTGACGCTGCTCCTGCTGGCCGTCGGGGGCACGATCGTCTACGCGCTCGCGATCCTCGTGCTGTTCGGCCGCCGCTGGCTGGTTTCGCTGGTGCGCGGCTAATGCGTCGGAGCGACGTGCTCGCCTCCAGGATGCAACGGATCGCGGCGCATCTCTTGATTTTGCACGATTGCCGTGCTATGAGCCGCCCATGATCAAATGCTCGCGCAACGTCAACTTCTCGAACATGACCCGCTTCGGCTGGGCCGTGGAAGGAGTCGTGCGCTAGGATTTCGACGACGACATCTTTTCCACCAGGCCCCGCCGGCATCGGACGGGGCCTTTTCATTTGGCCACGCTCCCTGCCGGCACAACAGCAGGAGCATGCGATGCCACCACAACAAACGAACATCACATCCGAGACGGAGCGCGATGCCGCAGGGCTTCGCTTCGACCTCTCCATCGTCTTGAGTTCGCTCAAGCGATCCTGGCGTGCGTTTCAGGCGCGGCGCCCGCGCTCGCGGGTCACCTTGCAGGACCTCAGTGACAGGGAGCTGTTGGATGTCGGCCTGACGCGCGGCGAGATCGACTACATCACGCCTGAACGAGCTATCGACAGGCTTAGGGATAGCGCGATGCAGATATGGGGCCGAGGTGTGATGTGAGCGATCATCCATTCCTGCCGATACCGTCCTGCGCTATGACAATGGAAGGACGCCGATCATGACGTCACATTCGGCCATCGCACCGTCGGAGGTGGAAATCCGACGATTGATTGTCGACGATCTGGATATCTTTCGCGAGATTCGCGCGGAGGCACTTCAGACGCACCCGCAAACGTTTGGATCGCCCGAAGAGGAGGAAGGCGGCGACGCCATGGTAGCGGCTTATCGCCATTGGCTCAGCGGCACTATCCTTGGTGCATTTGGATGCGGGAACTTGATCGGCATCGCGGGCTTTTATGTCTCAGCAGACAAGCGATCACAGCACCGAGGCCACATCTTCACGGTCTACGTAAAGGAAAAAGGTCGAGGTAACGGTGTCGGGGATCGGCTCATCAAAGAGCTTCTTGCCCGTGCCGAGGCACGTGTCGAACAGGTGCATCTTGCCGTGGTGTCGACAGCGACCGCTGCAATCAAGACCTACAAGCGCAACGGGTTCGAGATCTACGGCACCGATCCTTGTGTCGTTCGCATAGGTGAGGCCATGTATGACAATTACCTTATGATAAAGAGATTCAGCCGTTAACGTCGGCCTGGCGCGGCCCATTGGGGCAAGTTGGCAGGGACCGGGCGCGTTGAGAAGGTCCGTGGAATATCGGCCGTCTCAGGGAAACGAGCGAACTCCGGCCTTTCGCTCGATCCCGCCATGACGGGCAAGCCGTGCCTTCCCCGTCCTGCGACCAATGCGCCTTGCTAAACCCGTTTGCCTTGCCACTTTTTCCACGGCAATATGCCGGCAAAACAACCATAGGACGGGATAAGAACATGGCGGCTCCCATCAAGTTCGGCGTTGGCCAAAGCGTGCTGCGCAAGGAGGATGACGCGCTCATCCGCGGCAAGGGCCGCTATACCGACGATTACGCGCCGCAGGCCGCTTTGCGCTGCCTGATGCTGCGTTCGCCGCATGCGCATGCCAAATACACCATCGATGCCAGCCGCGCCCGTACGCTGCCCGGCGTTACGCTGATCCTGACCGCCGACGATGTTGGCGATCTCGGCAATCTGCCCTGCCTGTTCAATCTCGAGACCGATCCGTTCACCGGCCCGCCTTACCCGATCCTCGCCAAGGACGAGGTGCGCCATGTCGGTGATTCCATCGCCTTCGTGGTCGCCGAGACCATCGACCAGGCCCGCGACGCGATCGAGGCGATCGACGTCAAGTGGAGTCCGCTGCCGGCTGTGACCGGCGTCGTCAACGCCATCAAGAAGGGCGCGCCGCAGGTCTGGCCCGACAAGGCCGGCAACGTGCTGTTCGACGTCTCGATCGGCGACAAGGCTGCGACCGAAGCCGCCTTTGCGAAGGCGCATGCGGTGGCCGAAATCTCCATCGTCAATCCGCGCGTGGTCGCGAGCTTCATGGAGACGCGCGCCGCGGTCTGCGAATACGATGCCAAGAACGATCATTTGACTCTGACGATCGGCAGCCAGGGCAGCCACCGGCTGCGCGACATCCTCTGCCAGAACGTGCTGAACATCCCGACCGACAAGATGCGGGTGATCTGCCCCGACGTCGGCGGCGGCTTTGGCACGAAGCTGTTTCCGTACCGCGAATACGCCTTGATGGCAGTCGCCGCGCGAAAACTGAAGAAGGCGGTGAAATGGGCGGCCGATCGCACCGAGCATTTCATGGGCGATGCGCAGGGCCGCGACAACGTCACCACCGCCAAGATGGCGATGGCCGAGGACGGCAAATTCCTCGCCATGGATTGCGACCTGATGGGCGACATGGGCGCCTATCTGTCGACCTTCGGGCCCTACATTCCGCATGGCGGCGCCGGCATGCTGCCGGGTCTCTACGACATCCAGGCCTTCCACTGCCGGGTGCGCACCATCTTCACCCACAGCGTGCCGGTTGATGCCTATCGTGGTGCGGGACGGCCCGAAGCGGCGTATGTGATCGAACGCCTCGTCGACGCCTGCGCGCGAAAGCTCGACATGACGCCGGATGCCATCCGCCGCAAGAATTTCATCCAGCCGAAGGCGCTGCCGTACAAGACGGCCACGGGCAAGGTCTACGATTCCGGCGACTTCGCCGCGCATCTGAAGCGCGCGATGGAGATCGGCGAGTGGAAGGAATTTGGGAAGCGCGCCAAGGCGGCCAAGAAGAACGGCCTGATCCGCGGCATCGGCCTTGCGAGCTATGTCGAGATTTGCGGCGTGATGGGTGAGGAGACGGCCAACGTCCGCCTCGATCCCAGTGGCGACGTCACCGTCCTGATCGGCACGCAATCGAGCGGGCAGGGTCATCAGACCGCGTATGCGCAGATCGTCGCCGAACAGTTCGGCCTGCCGCCGGAGCGTGTGCATATCCGCCAGGGCGACACCGGCGAGATCGCGACGGGCCTCGGCACCGGTGGCTCGGCCTCGATTCCCACGGGCGGCGTCTGCGTCGAGCGGGCTACGGGCGAGCTGGGCAAGAAGCTGAGGGAGTTCGCAGCCCAGGCGCTGGAAGCGAGCGCGGGCGACCTCGAGATCACCGACGGTGTGATCCGGATCGCCGGCACCGACCGCTCGATCTCATTCGCAGACCTCGCCAAGCGGCCCGGCGCCGATCCGTCGAAGCTGAACGGCAGCGCGACCTTCGCCAGCGCCGACGGCACCTATCCCAACGGCACGCATCTGGCGGAAGTCGAGATCGACCCGGCGACCGGCATCATCAAGATCGTCAACTACGTGATCGTCGACGATTTCGGCAAGACGCTCAATCCGCTGCTTCTGGCGGGCCAGGTGCATGGCGGCGCCATGCAGGGCATCGGCCAGGCGCTGATGGAGCAGGTGGTCTATGGCGCAGGCGACGGCCAGCTCATCACGGCGACCTTCATGGACTATGCGCTGCCGCGCGCGGCTGATGGTCCGGCCTTCGTGTTCGAGACCGCCAATGTTCCCTGCAAGACCAATCCGCTGGGCGTGAAGGGGGCGGGCGAGGCCGGCGCGATCGGCTCCTGTCCGGCCGTCGTCAACGCCATCGTCGACGGGCTCTGGCGCGAATACAAGATCGACCACATCGACATGCCGGCCACACCGGAGCGGGTGTGGATCGCCATCAACGAGCACCATCGCCGTCACAGCCTGTGATCCCAAGCAAACGCGGAACGCGTTTTGCGGGGGCAAACGCGGAACGCGTTTGCGCGGCCAACCAAATCGTCCAAAGCGCGACAATTTAGCGTCGCGCCCTGGATGGAATGAAACCTGCCAAGCGGTGTTGGCCCCATTGAGGGGTCAGCACGATCCTGCATCATGGGAAAGGGATTTTGCGAATGAAGCGAGTTTTGGTTGTCGGGAGCGTGCTGCTGCTCGGCATGGGCGCCGTCTGGGCGGAGCAGGCCTCCGTCAAGGAAGTTCAGACCCTCATGAAGGGCAACGGCAAGAACGCCGGCGCGGTGGCGGCGATTGTCAAGGGCGAGAAGCCCTACGACCAGGCCACGGTGGACAGCGCGCTGGCCCAGTTCGAGGATACCGCCAAGAAGCTGCCGAACCTGTTTCCGGCCAGCGCCAAGGGCATGAAGCCCGAGGGCGACTACAGCGCCTCGCCGAAGGTCTGGGAAGACAAGGCCGGCTTCGATGCCAAGATCGCAAGCTTCGCCAAGGTCGTCGGCGAGGCCAAGGGCAAGATCAAGGACATCGATTCGCTCAAGGCGAATTTTCCGGCGGTCGGCAAGGAATGCGGCGGCTGCCACGAGACCTTCCGTGTGAAGAACAGCTGAGGGGTTCGTAACCCGGATTACGCTTGCGCGCCATCCGGGCTACAGGACCGATAGAAACGAAAAGGCGGCCTGCGAAAGCGGCCGCCTTTTTTGTTGCCTCGGCGTCCAGTCTCGTAGCCCGGATGAGCGAAGCGAAATCCGGGACAGCTGTACGCGTTGCGAAACCTATCCCGGATGTCGCTTCGTTCATCCGGGCTACGGACCTCGTGACCAGCAATGAGTCGGTGCGCAGGAAATTCTGTTCGCAAGCCCTGACGGATCGCTGCTGGAGCAGCTATCTTTACGCCAACTGCGGCGACGTTGATGTGAGCTGTCGGAACGCATCCGATTCTGATTGCTCCATCATCGCGAAAGCTCCAGCGCCGCGAGCACTGAATCAAAACAGCGAGACAGGCCATGGCAAAACCGTTCCCGTCGAAGACGCACATCGGCAACCACATGCTGCATCCCGAGACGCTGATGCTGACCTATGGCTATGATCCGCAACTGTCGGAAGGCGCCATCAAGCCTCCGGTGTTCCTGACCTCGACCTTCGTGTTCAAGACCGCGGACGACGGGCAGGACTTTTTCGATTTCGTCGCCGGCCGGCGCGAGCCGCCGGAAGGGATGGGCGCGGGCCTGGTCTATTCGCGCTTCAATCATCCCAACAGCGAAATCGTCGAGGACAGGCTCGCGATCTACGAGCGCACCGAGAGCTGTGCGCTGTTCTCGTCCGGCATGGCGGCCATCGCAACCACGATCCTGGCCTTCGTCCGCCCTGGCGATGTCATTCTGCACTCCCAGCCGCTCTATGGCGGGACGGAAACCCTGCTGACGAACACCCTTGCGCGTCTGTCGATCGGCGCGGTCGGCTTTGCCGACGGCGTCGATGAAGCCCTGGTCAGGCAGGCCTCGGAGGAGGCCGTGGGCAAGGGGCGGGTTTCGATGATTCTGATCGAAACCCCGGCCAACCCGACCAACGGCCTCGTCGATATCGCGATGATCCGCCGTGTCGCCGAGGCCATCGGGAAGACCCAGGGACACGTTCCGATCATCGCCTGCGACAATACGCTGCTCGGACCGGTGTTTCAGCGGCCGATCGAGCATGGCGCGGATATTTCCCTGTACTCGCTCACCAAATATGTCGGCGGTCATTCCGACCTGATCGCGGGCGCCGCGCTCGGCTCGAAGGCGCTGATGAAAGGCATCAAGGCGCTGAGGGGCGCCATCGGCACCCAGCTCGATCCGCATTCCTGCTGGATGATCAACCGGTCGCTCGAGACGCTGAGCCTGCGCATGGAAAAGGCCGATGCGAACGCGCGCCTCGTGGCGGATTATTTGCGCGATCACCCCAAGGTGGCCAAGGTTCACTATCTCGGTCATCACGAGGAGGCTTCGCCGGCCGGACTTGTGTTCGCGCGGCAATGCCTCGGGGCGGGATCCACGTTCTCGTTCGACATCGCCGGTGGCAAGGAAGCGGCCGTGAAATTCCTCAACGCGCTGCAAATCCTCAAGCTGGCGGTGAGCCTCGGTGGAACGGAATCGCTCGCGAGCCTGCCTGCAACGATGACCCATTCCGGCGTTCCCGCCGACATCCGCCGGAAAATCGGCGTCCTCGATTCCACGATCCGGTTGTCGATCGGCATCGAAAACCCGTCGGACCTGATCGCGGACCTCGCGCAGGCGCTGAACGCGGCTTGAGGGGGCAGGCCGGAAACTGCCGAAGCGCGCCCATCAATGCCCTGTACCTGGCTCTGACGTGCCGTCTTTGGCGCGACGAGCCACAGCGCTAAACGGTTGGTCCGGCGGGGACCGATTGATCGGTGATGGATCTCGTTTGGCTCCGCACTTGCGCCCCTCGCGAATAGTTCACGATGTCTCGCGGATCGACATCGGGGTTCGAGGCAACGTAGTCGATCTCGCCGCGGGTGGTGCCGATGTCCATCAGCTCCCGGTCATTCAAATCTGACAACGTGGCGCGCAATCGCCGGCGCTCGCGACGTGCCTGAAAGGCATCCCAGTATTGACGGATCAGGCTGGGGACGTGTCGTGTTGATGTCGACCTCCGTTCCAGCCACATTGTACCGTGGATCATGGTCATTTCGGTGCCTCCGGAAGGTGCTTTCCACCTTACAAAGGTGCCCCAAGACCGACGGGCGCGCTTGACCGGCAGCTTACATTTTCCCTACCGGCGGCTTATTCTTGCATGTCCAACAGGCCGAACGTCCACCCGGTCGCCGGGGGGACCTACCCAAGGGATTCGCACCTTGCGCTATCTCTTTGAGGAGTATGCATTCGACGCCGGTCGGCGAGAGCTGCATCGCGGAGCGGATCGGATCTCCGTTGCGCCACAGGCGTTCGATCTCCTCGATTACCTGATCCGCAACCGGGAGCGCGTCGTAGGCAAGGACGAACTTATCGATGCCATTTGGCAGGGGCGCTGCGTGTCCGACGCCGCGCTGACGACCCGCCTCAACAGTGCGCGCTGCGCGATCGGGGATTCCGGCGAAGAGCAGCGGCTGATAAGAACTCTGCCCCGCAGAGGCTTCCGCTTCGTCGGTCAGGTCCGTGAAACGCTTACCGCCGACGGCGGAGCAGTCGCCGACGGCGGGGCCGAGACGCCGAAACCTGCGCTCTCGCTTCCCGACAAACCCTCGATCGCGGTCCTTCCATTCGCCAACCTGTGCTCCGATCCGGAGCAGGACTATTTTGCCGATGGCATGGTTGAGGACATCATTTTGGGCCTATCGCGTTCGAAGTCTCTTTTCGTCATCGCGAGACATTCGACTCTGGCCTACAAGGGCAGGGCGATCGACGTCAAACAGATCGGTCAGGAGCTGGGCGTTCGCTACGTGCTCGAAGGCAGTGTGCGCAAGGCCGGCAATCGAGTCCGAATAGCCGGTCAGTTGATCGACGCGGCGACCGGCCTGCATCTCTGGACGGACCGGTTTGACAGTGAGATCGAAGATATTTTCGACCTGCAGGATCGGCTGACGAGCAGCGTCATCGGCGCAATCTCCCCGCGACTGGAGCGCGCCGAAATCGAGCGCGCCCAGCGCAAACCCACCGACAACCTGCAGGCCTACGATTATTATCTCAGGGCGTTCGCCGCCTTCTTCAAATTTACCGAGGAGGCAAGCATCGAGGCTATCGAGCTCGCAAAGACTGCACGCGAGATCGATCCCGAATTCGCGCGCGCATACGCGCTCGGCGCCCGTTGCTACATCCTGAGGAACGTTTTCGACTGGGTCACTGATGCGGCCCGCGAATGCAGTGAAGCCCAGCGGCTGGCGAGGCGAGCGGTCGAGCTAGACCCGAATGATCCGTCGGTGCTTGCGATGGCCGGACACGCGCTCTCCCAGATGGCAGGCGAGGTCGAGGAAGGCGATGCCCTTCTCGTGCGCGCGATAAAGCTGGATCCCAATCTCGTTATCGCAAGACATTGGAACGGTTGGAGCCAACTTTGGCTTGGTCGTGGTGACGCCGCAATCGAGCAATTCAGCATTGCATTGCGTTTGAACCCGCTTCATCCCCACGGGAGCGCCAACGCCCAGACGGGCTTGGCTTTTGGTCATTTTCTTGCTGACCGCAACGAAGACGCCTTGGCTTGCGCGGAAGCCGCCATCAGGCTGATACCGATCTTTCCGCCTGCGCAATTCATTCTGGCGGCATGTCACGCCGCATCAGGCCACGTCGAGGAAGCGCGGCGGACTTGCGCCGACACGATGAAGCTATGTCCCAACAAGCGTATCAATGCGTACACGTGGCGATACACCCGACGGGAAGATGCCGAAAAGCTGACGCAAGCGCTCCGGGTTGCCGGCATGCCGGAATGAGCGTGTGCGGGCCACCTGGCGGCGTGCGGAATCGAAAAGGCCGGACGCTCCCTCCAGCGCCCAGCCTTCGCGTCCGCCTCAGCCTTGGAGCCTACTTCGTCACCTGGCCGCGGATCTCGCCGCCCGGATGGGCCGCGGTGTGGATGTTGACGTAGAGCTTGCCCGCGAGCAGATCGGCGGCCTGTGCGTCGGTCAGCGTCGCCGAGCCCTCGACCGGGCTGGACGTCGCATTCGGGATCGCGACCGCGACGCCGGCGTTCTTGCCGGCCTCGGCGGGCCCGTGGAAATGGGCGGCCGTTGCCGGGCCGGACAGACCGGAATAGCTGAGCTTCCAGGACAGCTTCTTGCTGGCGGCATCATAGTCCAGATCGGCGGTTCCGGTGCCACTGGTGGTGGTTGCGGGCACCTCGGACTTGCCGTCGAGCGTTGCTTTCAGCTTTTCGGCGCCGGCGGGGGCTGCAAAAGCTGCGGCGCCGAGCGCGACCATGGCGATGACGGTCTTCTTCATGACATTCTCCCTGAGGCCTCGCTGGCCTGCCAAACTTCCAACAGTGGCCGTTTCAGTTTATTCCCGTTTCCGCCCCGCGCAGGCTAAATTCTTCGTGGCTGGAGCTGCGTGGACATCGGTCATAAGTTCGCGGCAAGCAATGAATGGATCTGCATGTTGCAACGAACAATTCTCGTCGCGCTGCTTGCCGCGGTCATCGCTGCCGGCGCCTATTGGTGGCTCAGTGCACCGGTGGTGGCGGCCGCCGGCACCGCGCCTGCTCACGTCCCGAACCTCGCCAATGGCGAAGTGATCTTCAATGCCGGCGGCTGCGCCTCGTGCCATGCCACTCCCGACCAACCCGACCGTACCAGGCTCGGCGGCGGCGTCGCGATCAAGTCCCCGTTCGGAACGTTCTATGCGCCGAACATCTCCTCCGATCCGACCTACGGCATCGGCAAATGGACCGACGCCGATTTCGTCAACGCGGTCATGCATGGGGTCTCGCCGGACGGAGAGCATTACTTTCCGGCCTTTCCCTACACGTCCTATCAGCACGCCAAGAGAGAGGACGTGCTCGATCTCTTTGCCTATCTGAAAACGCTGCCGCCCATCGCAGGCAAGGTGCGTGACCACGACGTGCGCTTTCCGTTCGACATCCGGCGCAACATCGGCATCTGGAAATTCCTGTTTCTTGACGGAAAGCCGTTCGTTGCCGACGGGACGAAGTCGCCGCAATGGAATCGCGGCGCCTATCTCGTCAACAGCTTTGGCCATTGCGCCGAATGCCACAGCCCGCGCAATGCGCTTGGCGGCATCATCTCCGGCGAACGCTTTGCCGGCGGGCCCAATCCGGAAGGCGAGGGCTGGGTGCCCAACATCACGCAGAAGCGTCTCGGCGAGTGGAGCGCGAAGGACATCGCCTATTTCCTGAAGACCGGCGAATTGCCCGATGGCGACAGCGTCGGCGGCGCGATGACGCGCGTGATCAAGAACATCTCGCATTTGCCGGACGAGGATCTCGCGGCGATGGCGGACTACATCAAGTCGCTGCCGCCGGTGGACGGGCCGGCACGGCCGAAGCGCAAGGAAAGCGGCACGTGATTGGCGATCCGCCTCGCAAACCTGCGAGGCACGTCAATTGCGGGCAGTCAGCTCGCGCCAAAGGCCTTGAAGGTGATGATGGTGAGGGTGTCCTGGATGCCCGGCAGCACCTGCACCTTCTCGTTGATGAAGTGGCCGATGTCGGTGTCCTTGTCGACGTAGAACTTCACCAGCAAGTCGTAATGGCCGGCCGTGGAGTAGATTTCGGAGGCGATCTCGGCTTCGGCAAGCGCATTGGCGACCGTATAGGACTGGCCGAGCTTGCATTTGATCTGGACGAAAAAAGGAACCATTGCAGTCACTCCGAAGGCGTATCTGGCGGCTAATAGGCCAAAACCGGCCGGAATTAGCAAGCGAACTTGCGAGCCGGCGGGGTGCGCGCTAGGACGGGCCATGGTCCCCAGGAAGCGGAAAATCACCCCATGACGACGCCCGTGGCGCTCACCATCGCCGGCTCCGATTCGAGCGGCGGCGCCGGCATCCAGGCCGACCTCAAGACCTTTGCCGCGCTCGGCGTCTATGGCGCGTCCGCCATCACGGCGCTGACCGCGCAGAACACGCGCGGCGTCACCGGCATCCACGCGGTGCCGGCCGAGTTCGTCACCGCGCAGATCGACGCGGTGTTCTCCGATCTCGAGGTCGGCGCGGTGAAGATCGGCATGGTGGCCCAAGTCGCCAGCATCGATGCGATCGCCGCCGCTCTGTCGCGCTGGAAGCCGCGGCATATCGTGCTCGATCCCGTGATGGTCGCAACCTCCGGCGATCGCCTACTCGCGGCCGAGGCCGTCGAGGCGCTGCGCACAAGACTGATGCCGCTGGCGTCGGTGATCACGCCCAATCTGCCCGAGGCCGCCGCTCTTCTCGACGAGCCCGTCGCGGCGAGCGAGGCCGAGATCGAAGCTCAGGGACGACGCCTGCTGGCGCTCGGCTGCGGCGCGGTGCTCATCAAGGGCGGGCACGGCGAGGGCGCCGAGAGCACCGACTATCTCGTGGATTCGGGAAAAGCGATCGCACTAGCGGCGCCGCGCATCGCTACCCGCAACACCCATGGCACGGGGTGCTCGCTGTCCTCGGCCGTCGCCGCCGGGCTTGCCAGGGGCAAGGATCTCGAGCGCGCCGTGCGCAACGCCAAGGCCTGGATCAGCGCGGCCATCGCGGCCGCCGACCGTTTCAGCGTCGGTCATGGCCACGGGCCAGTCCACCATTTCCACAAGTTTTACTGACGCCGGCCACGAACGCTCCGTCAGCGGTGCGCGGGAGCGCCGCCGTTAACCCATTCAGCCGACAGTTCCGTCCTTCTTGCGGAGGCCGCTGCGGCGCCATGTCGCCTGATTGTCGCATGCGACTGATATTCGCGGGGAGGGCGAGGCAAGGTCTGATTCGTATCTGAGGGTGCCTCAAAGGTTCAATCTGTCATCCCCCTGTCACGGGACATTTGTTACAGGCTGGCGCATGGGAAGTTACGATGCGAGTGACGAGAGCCCGGAACGGCGCTTTCGCACGTTGTTCATCTCCGACGTTCATCTCGGAGCCCGCGGTTCTCAAGCCGACCTATTGCTGGACTTCCTGCGCTACCACGACGCCGACACGATCTATCTCGTCGGCGACATCGTGGATGGCTGGGCGCTGAAATCGAGCTGGCACTGGCCGCAATCGCATAACGACCTCGTCCAGAAGCTGCTGCGCAAGGCGCGCAAGGGCGCCAAGGTCATCTACATCCCCGGCAATCACGACGAGTTCCTGCGCAACTATTACGGCACGCATTTCGGCGGCATCGACGTCGTCGAGAACACCGTCCACACCGGCGTGGACGGCAAGCGCTATCTCGTCATCCACGGCGACATCTTCGACCTCGTGGTGCAGAACGCGCGCTGGCTCGCCCATCTCGGCGACAAGGCCTACGACTTCGCGATCCAGATGAATCGCTTCGTCAACTTCTTCCGGCGCATGTTCGGCGTACCCTATTGGTCGCTGTCGCAATGGGCCAAGCAGAAGGTCAAGAATGCGGTCAACTATATCGGCGCGTTCGAGCAGGCGCTCGCCGCCGAGGCGCGGCGCCACGACGCCGACGGCGTGATCTGCGGCCACATCCACTACGCCGTGATCCGCGACGAGGGCGGCATCCGCTACATGAATTGCGGCGACTGGGTCGAGAGCTGCACGGCGCTGGTCGAGCACGACGACGGCCATTTCGAGATCATCACCTGGGCGGATCACGCGCAGAAGCCGGCGCAGGTCCCGCAGGTCGCAGCCAAGGCTGCATAACAAGGGCAGCTTGATGCGCATCCTGGTCGCGACCGACGCCTGGCACCCGCAAGTCAACGGTGTGGTTCGGACGCTGACCAAGCTCGCTGACGCGGCCAAGGGGCTCGGTGTCGAGTTCACGTTCCTGACGCCGCAATCGTTCCGCACCTTTGCGATGCCGAGCTACCGCGACGTGCGGCTCGCCATGCCGCGTCCGGCGCGAATCGCGAGGCTGATCGAGGAGGCGCGCCCCGACAGCATTCATATCGCGACGGAAGGGCCGATCGGCCTGATGGTCCGCCGCTACTGCCGCCAGCGCAAGCTGCCGTTCACGACCAGCTTCCACACCCGCTTTCCCGAATATGTCCGCGCCCGTGTGCCGGTTCCGGGCTCGCTGATCTGGCGGGCGCTGCGCCGTTTCCACAGCCCCAGCCGCGCCGTGATGGCGGCGACGCCTGCGCTGGCCCGCGAGCTTGGCGAGCGCGGCTTTGACAATGTCGTGCTGTGGCCGCGCGGCGTCGACACCGAGCTGTTCCATCCCCGCGCCATCGACCTCTGCCTGCCGGCGCCGGTATTCCTTTCGGTCGGCCGCGTCGCGGTGGAGAAGAATCTCGAGGCGTTCCTCGACCTCGATCTGCCCGGCACCAAGGTGATCGTCGGCGACGGCCCGGCGCGCGCCGGGCTCGAACAGGCCTATCCCGACGCGATCTTCCTCGGCGAGAAGCACGGCGAGGCGCTGGCGGAGATCTATGCAGCTGCCGACGTGTTCGTATTCCCCAGCAAGACCGACACGTTCGGCCTGGTTCTGCTGGAGGCGCTCGCCAGCGGCCTGCCGGTCGCGGCCTTCCCGGTGAAGGGACCCCGTGACGTGATCGGCGATGCGCCGGTCGGCGCGCTCGATCACGATCTGCGCAATGCCTGCTTTGCGGCGCTCGGCGTCTCCCGGCAGGACTGCGTCGAATTCGCCGCCAGCTACACCTGGGAGGCCTCGGCCCGGGTATTTGTGGACAGCATTGAGGCGGTCGGCGCGGTGCTGCCGGGCCGGAATGGGGCGGAACAGCCACGCTTCGTCGCGTAAAGGGGAAATCCTCTCGCGGAGGTGTCTTGCCCGCGCCGAGGCTGCCGCGATAAAGTTCTGATATGACCGAACAGCTCCTCCCGATCGGCCCTGCCGACATCGATGCCGCAGCGCGCGTGATCGCGCCCTTCGCCATCCGCACCCCGCTGTTGTCCTTTCCCGTGCTCAACGAGCGCGTCGGTGCCAAAGTGTTCCTGAAGCCGGAGATGCTCCAGCGCACCGGCTCCTTCAAGTTCCGCGGCGCCTTCAACAAGGTGTTCTCGATCCCGCAGGACAAGCGCGCCGGCGGCGTCGTCGCATTCTCCTCCGGCAACCACGCCCAGGGCGTGGCGGCGGCGGCAAAGATCCTCGACATGCAGGCGACCATCGTGATGCCCGCGGATGCGCCGCTGTCGAAGCGCGAGCGCACCAAATCCTACGGCGCCGAGGTCGTGCTGTACGACCGCGACCGCGACGACCGCGAGGCGATCTCGCGCGGCATCGCCGAGAAGCGCGGCGCGACGCTGGTCAGGCCCTATGACGATCCCTTCGTGATCGCGGGGCAGGGCACGGCCGGCCGCGAGATCGCCGAGGACATGGCGACGCTCGGGCTCGCCCCCGACATCGTGGTGGCGCCGGCCTCCGGCGGCGGCCTGATCGCCGGCGTCGCGACCGCCGTGAAGGCGCGCTACCCGCAGGCCGAGATCGTGGTGGCCGAGCCCGAAGCGTTCGACGACCACGGCATTTCGCTGACCGCGGGGCATCGCGAGCCGCATGGGCCGGCGGGCCGCACCATCTGCGACGCGCTGATGGCCCTGATCCCCGGCGAGATGACGTTTGCGATCAACAGCAAGCTGCTGGCGCGGGGCGTCACTGCGTCGGACAAGGAAGTCGGCGCGGCCGTGGCGTTTGCCTATCGCGAGCTGAAGCTCGTGGTCGAGCCCGGCGGCGCAGTGGGCCTTGCCGCGCTGCTCGCGGGGCGTCTCGACGTTGCCGGCAAGAACGTCGTCATCGTGCTCTCCGGCGGCAATGTCGATGCGGATCTGTTCGCCGAGCTGGTGGCCTGAGTTCCTGATGTTCTGACATGAAGAAGGGGCAGAGCGTTTTCGCTCTGCCCCTTCTTCGTTTCGCTTGCCGCGATCAGCGCATGAAGCCGCGATGATTGTTGCCGCCGTTATTGCCTTGCGCCTGGTTCATCGACTGGCGGAAATTGTTGTTGCCGCCATTGTTGACGATCCGGTTGGCCGTGTTGAACTGCGGGCGCGTGTTCTGCTGGTTGTTCTGCACCTGCACCTTGTTCACCGGGGTGTTGACGATCTTCACGCCGTTGTTGACACGGATCGGGTGGTTCTGGGTCTGAACGACCGGCTTCGCATCGACGTTCGAGCCGCCCTTGCCGACATTCACCGGCACGCTCACGATCTTGCCCGGCTTGCCATTGTTCGTGCCGGCATTGTTGCTGCCGCCATTCTGGTTGGTGTTGGTCGCGGGCAGCGTCACGATCTTGCCGATGCCGCCATTGTTGCTGGTCGTGTTGGTCGGCGCGGGCAGGGTGACGATCTTGCCCGGGGTCTGCGACGGCGTTCCGTTTGGCTGGGTCGGCTGGTTGTTGCCCGCCGGCAGGTTGACGATCTGGCCGCCATTGCCGAGCTTGCCGATCACGTTACCGTCCACCGGCTTCTGCCCGATCGGCAAGTTACCATTGATCTGCGACCCGCCATTGCCCTGCTGCAGCGGCATGTATTTGGGCTGGCCGAGATTGCCGATCTTGAAGGTCGGGTTGATGTTCTGCGGAGCCAGGAACTTGGTTGCCTGCATCAGGGGGATCAGCTTCGGCTGGACCTGCAACTTCAGCGCTGACTGCGCATAGGGGCTGTTGCCGTAGCTGTCGTAGAAGGTCTTGTAACCGAGCGGCGAGTTCGCGAGCACAGCCTTGTGCCAGGCCTGCGAGATCAGGAGATTGGAGAGCAGCCAGCGGATGTGGTCGCACAGCGGGTCGTGCGGGTACATCGTGATGAACTCCTGATAGTACTCCGGCCGTCCCTCGGACACGACGTAGTCGTAGGCCTGGCGCGTCGAGCGGCTCGGCAGGTTGGAGGCCATCTGCACCACCGGCGTGTTGACCGGCGCGCGGTTGGCGGCAACGGCGGTGTCGCCGAAGAAGGTGAAGTCAGAGGTCAGCGACGAGCTCTCCCACGGGATCTGCGCGCCGCTGGTGGTCTGGTTCACCTCGAGACGCACACGCTTGAACAGCTGCTCGATCGGCACGTTGGGCTCGCGCGCGACGTTCAGGAAGGCTTGCGTATAGGGGCTGTGGCCGCCGGCGCCATCCTGCGCTTCCGCGCCCGGGGCGGTCGAGTAGCCGACGATCGAGCCGTTCGGGGCGTCGACGATGGCGAGGCCGCGGCCGGCGTCGTTGACGGTGGGGAATGGATTGTTGCGGCAGGCATCGAGGATCACGATGCGCATGCGGCTCGGGATCGTCTCCAGCGTCGACATCACGTCGACGAGGCGCACCGAATTGCTCACGAGCTCGGTGGGGTTCGAAACCTTCGCGTCGACCGGAACGAGATAGTTCTCGCCGGCGAGCTGCACGCCGTGACCGGCGTAATAGACCATCGCCACGGTGTTGGGGCCGCGCGAAGCGACCTTGGCCGAAAAGTCCTGGACGACGCGGAGCATGTCGTTCTGGGTCAGGTCGGTCGCGGCAACCACCTCGAAGCCGGCGGAGTTCAGGAACTGCGACATCGACTGCGCGTCGTTGTCGGGGTTCGCGAGCTGCGGCGCGTTCTGGTAGTTCGAATTGCCGATCACCAGCGCGACCCGCTGCTCAGGCCCCTGCAGCGCCGTAGGAGCCGGCTGGACCGGGGCGACTTGCGCCGAAACAGGGCCGCAGGCGAAGCCGAACAGGCTTCCCACGAGGCTGGCGGTCATCAGGAAAGGCTTTAGGCGGAACATGGTGTGCTCCTCTGGCACTGATCTCGATACGAGATTGGTTGCGAGCAAGCCTGGCCGCGTTCGAGCCCTTGGGTCCGTGATCGCGATCACCATGGTAGGCTGCGTGATCTGAATCACGCTCGGAACCTGCTATGGTGAATGGCCGCTTGCCGGCCGGACCGGTTTTCCGGCGCAGGACATGCTTATTGGGGAAGTTCCGTCACATGCTGAAATCGATCGATCCGATCCTCACGCCCGACCTGCTCTGGCTCCTGGCCTCGATGGGCCATGGCGATGACCTCGTTTTCGTCGACGCCAATCATCCCGCGGCCCGCATTGCGCAGAGCACCACGTCGCAGCGCCTGATCCAGCTGCCGGGCATGAGCATGGAGGTGGCCGTCCGCGCCATCATGTCGGTCTACCCGCTCGACGATTTCGATCCTGATCCGGTGCGCGTGATGGCGCCGGTCGACGATCCCGACCGCGTGCCCGACGTGCAGCGCGCCGTGCTGTCGGAGATCGAGCGCGCCGTTGGCCACACCGTCGCGCCCGGCAAGCTCGCGCGGCCGGATTTCTATCGCGCGGCCGCGGCGGGCTTTGGTGTCGTGCAGGTCGGGGCAGCAGGGGCTATGGATGCTTCCTGATCAGGAAGGGCGTGATCTAGAGCGCGATGAGATCTGGATGCATCGTCATCGCGCTTTTGTTGCTTGAGCATGATCATGCTCTAGCCGCGACCGATGAGATGGATCGCCGAACGCCATGCGTGCTGCGACAACGCCTCGAAGTTTCGAACCGCCTCGACGCGAAGGAGGGCAGTCTCGGCGGTCAGTGTTCCATTGGCCACCGCACCGAGCGTCGCGCTGCGGTGGGCGCGCAGCATTTCACGGAGTTGTGTCGTACAACGCTCGAACTCGGCGATGGCCTCGTCGGGCGGGTCCGCGCGCGGACCAGCCAAGATGTCGCCGGCATGCGAGGCGGACGCGAAGTGCGTCGATCCATCGACGCGGGGCGGCGCCGCGACGCCGCGCGCAATTGCGGCGGCGCACCGCATGACCTCGGCACATAGCTCTCCGGCGCGGATGTCCTCCGGTCCGCCTGCCACCGAGCCGAAATTGTTTGCTCCATTTGCGAGGTCCGTCAGTCGAGCAGCGTGGTCCAGTGCGTGCAGCGTGCTCGTGAGACGGCGTTGCTCGTCGTCGGTATCGGGTGGTCCGGCCACATCCGACAGGAATATTTGCGCCTTGCGCACGGCATCGGCCGCTTCCGGCACGGAGACGGCGTCCTTTCCCAGGCGTATCGGTCCGGCGCGGGCCGCCAGTTTCCCCTCGACCGAGCCGCACACCGTCAGGACCACGCGCGCGATCGTGCGCCGTACCGCCTCCACCGCCACAATCGGGGTCTCGAGCGCCGAAGGATCGAGACATCGCGTCAGCGGCGAGCCGCGCTCGGGCAAAATTCGTTCGACCAGCCGCGTGAACGGGTTGATCAGCGGGAGCAGGACCGCGACGCCGACGACGTTGAAGGCCGTGTGGTATCCGGCGAGCAGCGTGACGCCGTCGATCGTGTCCGAGGCGCGCTGCAGCAAGGGCGTGACGATGGGAAAAGCTATCAGCGCGATGAGTGCGGCGATCAGCTTGAAAAGGACGTAGGCGATGGCCAACCGCTTCGCGGTGGCGCTCGCGCCGATCGCGGCGAGCGCGGAACTCGTCGCCGTTCCGATGTTCTGGCCGATGATCAACGCGCAGGCCTGGTCCAACCCGACTGCGCCCGCGAAATAGCCGGACAAGGTGACTGCGATGGCGGCCGTCGACGATTGCATCAGCGCTGTCATGACCAATCCGATCACCACCAGCGCCAGTACGCCGAGCAGGCCCGACCACCATGACGTCCCGGGACTGCCGAGGACCGCGGGCAGGTCCGCCGGGTGCAAACGTTCCGCCAGCCCGCCCATGCCCTGCTGCAGGGTCGTCAGCCCGAACAGCACGAGTCCAAATCCTGCGAGCGCGGCACCGGCGCCGGAAACTCGCCCTCGGCCGAGAAGCTTGGTCAACGCGCCGACGAAGATCATCGGCAACGCCGCGGCCGTGAGCGAGACACGGACGCCGATCAGCGCGACCAACCAGCCGGTCCCCGTGGTGCCGATATTCGCGCCGAAGACCAGGCTCAACCCTTGCTGGAACGTCAGCAGGCCGGCGCTGACAAGACCGATCGTCGTCATCGTCGTTGCGCTGGAGGACTGCACCAGCAGCGTGACGATGGCTCCCCAAATTGAGCCAAGCAGCGGCGTCGACGCCGCCTTGCCGAGCACCCCGCGCAGCGCGGAACCGGCCAGCGTCTTCAGGCCCTCCGTCATCACGGTCATGCCGAGCAGGAAGAGACCTACCCCGCCGAGCGTCGAGATCGCCGTGGACATGCATGCTCCTCGCGACAATGCACCACGAATAGCGAAGCAGACAGTACAGCAACAAAGCCCCGATGGGTCGGATCAATTGTTACGCGATCGTCTGACATCACCCCACTCGGGAGGGGCATCGTCAGCCGCGCGAGGTCATCAGATCGGAAGGCCAGCCGATCCGGACGAGAAGACCGTCCGGTCCATTGATCCCGACCTCGTAGAGACCCCATTCGCGGTGGCGCAGCACGCCGCCCGGCCGGATGATCAGATCGTCGACGCGCGCGGCGATGGCCTCGACGTCGGGCGTGCGAATGAAGACGCCGAAGGGATTGTGCTCGGGCACTTGCCACGGGCCGTCGCCGGCTTGCGTGAGATGCACCTCGCATCCCCAACCCCTCATGATGACGTAGTTGGCGTCACCGCCTGCGCGCGTGAAGCCAAGACGCTCCCAGAACGGTATGGCAGCGGCAAGGTCGTTGCTCGGAATGATGGCGAAGGCGCCGACCGGCGGAGTTTGGGGCATTCGCTCGCTCCGGAATAAGCGGTTGTCCGCGCAGCATTTCGCGGTTACGGGCCTGGCATCGTACAGCCTAACGCGATTGCCCCTATTTGAGCCATCGGAAGCTGGAATGAGTTAGCCGAGGTTCGGTCAATCGGCTCCCACTTGCCCGCCCATCCGGCTTGCGGCAGAAATTGTCCTCCACGGAACGTTCTCGCGCACCTACGGTTTAGCCCTCATGGAAGGGAGCTTGCCCATGAAGAACGCGGCGGTACTTGTACTTCTCGGATCGTTGATGACGACACCGGTGAGCATGGCCAGGGCCGATCAGCCTGGGCCAGACTGGATGCCGATGGAGCAGGTCAAGTCGAAACTCCTGCAATCGGGCTACACTCAAGTCACCAAGCTTGAGGCTGACGACGGTCATTGGGAAGGAGAGGGGATCAAAAACGGCCAGAAGATGGAGTTTCACGCAGACCCGAAAACGGGCGTAGTGATCTCTGAAAAACACGACGATTAGTCCGGCGGTCGATGACTGGCTGCGCCGGGTTTCCCGGCCCGGTCCTCGCAATGATGCCTGTGGGCGACGACGCAGGGGACCGGGACGGCGTCAGGCGTGATCGAAGGGACCGAGCTCTCGGATCACCTTGCAGATCTGCAAGAAGCCGCTGGCATCGGTTGCGATGAACTCTGCACTCGAATTTGAATGGTCATCTTGCAACCGACTGTCTATGGTTGGTGCATGTCGCGAGTCCTGTGTCTATCTGTTGCTATCATCCTGTCGCTGCTGCCGGCCACCGCGCCGGCGGAGTCCATCAAGAAACGGCCAGCGTCCGTCTGGCGCGGTTACGGCTTCCTGCCGGGCTATCGCCAGCCGCTCAGCAACAGCATTCCGCTCTACAAGCAGAAAGAGGCGATGCGCCGCCTGTCGCGCGCCGACCGGCGCCATTGGTACATCGACCCCGTTCCGCAATATTACGGCTGGGACGGCGAATGGCGCTATTTCGGCAGGCCCGGCTTCGGCGGCGGCCGCTACAATGGCGGCAGTTTTGGTCCGTGCTGGACGCGCACGCCGATCGGCGCGGTCTGGAATTGCGGGTGATCGGGCGAGCGCGCCGCGACTAATCCGTCATTGCGAGCGCAGCGAAGCAATCCAGACTTTCTCCGCGGAAAGATTCTGGATTGCTTCGCTGCGCTCGCAATGACGATGTGGAGAGAGCGTGCTCGACATCTCGCTCTCGCTTGTCCCGGACACGAGAGTGAGCGGCGTGAGACTGCACCTTACGAGAAGAACGCGATCTTCTCGGCCTGGGTCATGCGGCGGATCGGTGCGAGTGGGTCGTTCGCGGCCGCGCGTGGCTTTTGCAAGATGCCGCTGGCGAGGATGGTAGCGCCGAGCGAGGGCTCGGGCACGGAGGCGGGCAGCGGCGAGGGCATGGGGAGTGTCGCGGTCGGTGCTGCGCCGAATGGTGCCGCGGCCGCCATCGCCGGGGCCGGTTGCTCCATCACTTCGGCGGCGGCTTCCGCAATCGCGTTGGTGAGGCGCGCCAGCGACTCCATCGCGATCGGGGCTTCCTCTGCGGGCTCCTCCACGATCGGTGCAGTGGCCGGCGCGGCTGCGACCGGCTCCGGAATTTCGGCGGCAATCGGGGCTGCGACCTCCGCGGCCATCGGCTCGGGAATGGCCGCTGCCATCGCGACCGGCTCGACGATCTCGTCGAACTCCGGATCGGGTGCGGCCATCTCCAGCGCGATGGCCTCGAGTATGGCCTCGTCCTCGGCTTCCGCGGCGGCGGCATCGCGGGAGACCTCGTCCGTCACCTCCGCGAACGCGGCTGTCTCGGCGATCTCCTCTTCGGGCGCGACGCGATTGTCGGCGACAACCTCCGGCGCGACGGCGACGTCCATTGCCGGTTCGGCAACGGCCAGTGCTTCGGTGCCGCTCGCGGTCTCAACGGCGGCTTCGGGAGCTGCTGCGATGTCCTGCGGCGCCTCCGTAAACGCCACGGGGGCTTCGCTCGCCATCGCGGCAGGCGCGGTCTCGGCAGGCGCAACTTCGGCGACGGACGGCGATGCTTCCTGCACCGGCGCCGGCGCCAGACGGGTCTCCGCGTGCGGCGCTGTGTCGCCGTCACCATCGAGCTGCTCGACGCGATCCCTGAGCAAATCGAATGCGGCCTTGAGCTCAACGCGGGGGTCGATGGTCGATAATTGTCCGCAAGCGGCCTCGATCGAGGCGAGCTGCGAATCAATGAGATCGCAGATTCGCCCGTCGGCGCCGATCTCGCGCCAGCGCCAGGAGATCTCCTTGATGATGCGCACGCCGCGCGGAATCGGCGCGAGGCTCGCCTCGATCGCCGCGGGATCGAAGGCCGCGATCGCGATCGTCTCGGCCTCGCGGATGGCGCGGCGAATCTCGACCAGCGCCTCGGGCAGGCGATCCTCGACGAGCGGTTGTCGCTGTGCCGCAAGGGTTTCTTCGATTTTCGCGACCGCATCGAGCACCATGCGGGTATCCGCATTGCGGTTGCGTTTCGCATATTCGCCGAGGAACCAGCGGCCTCGCGCGGTCTCCATGAAGGCTTCGCGGATCGCGTCGTAATCCTGCTCGTTCGGCTCGGCCGCGCGGGCAGACATGGGCGAGAGGGCGAATGCTTCGTTGGCCATATCAATCTCGTCGCGCAAATCACCGCGCGTTACTGTAACGATCACCACGATATCGACCGAATCGCAATTGGTTTGATGCCACCCGAATCACAAATCCCCACGCCAGCCACCGTGAAGCGGCGATTCGCCGTGAGGCTGGCGCTGTTCTATTCGGCGATCTTCGCGGTCGCGGGCACGCATCTGCCGTTCTTTCCGCTCTGGCTGAAGGCGATCGGCATCGACGCGGCGTGGATCGGCATCATCAACGCGCTGCCGGCGATCACGCGCTTCACCACGCTGCCGCAAATCACCGCCCTTGCCGAGAAGCGACACGCCATTCGCGCGGCCATGATGGTGTCGGTGCTGGCGACGGCGATCGGGTTCACGGCGGTCGGCCTGCAGCAGCAGCCGCTGGCACTGTTCCTGATCTATGCGCTGACCTGCATGATGTGGACGCCGACGACCCCGCTGACCGATGCCTATGCGCTGCGCGGCGTCGCCCGCTACGGGCTTGATTACGGACCGTTACGGCTGTGGGGCTCGGCGGCTTTCGCTGCCGGCTCGCTCGCCTGCGGCTATCTCGTCGACAGCATCGCGGCGCGCGACCTGATCTGGATCATCGTCGCATGGGCCGTCGTTGCGGTCGCCGCCAGCCTGCTGCTTCAGCCGCTCGACGATGTCAGGCGAAGGACGACGGAGACGCATGCGGGCAAGGCCCTGCTGCGCGATGGCGGGTTCTGGGCCGTGATCGCGGCGGCGGCGCTGATCCAGGGCAGCCACGTCGCCTACTACACGTTCTCGGCCATCAACTGGCAGCTCCACGGCTTCGGCGGGCTGACGATCGCAGGGCTGTGGACGCTGGGCGTGATCGCAGAGATCGTGGTGTTCGCGCTCTCGCCGCGCTTCTCGCTGCATCCGTCCACGCTGATCGCAATCGGCGGATTAAGCGCCGTGGTGCGCTGGATCGTCACCGCGCACCAGCCGCCGCTGGCGCTGCTCGCGATCGTGCAGCTCGGCCACGGCCTCACCTTCGGCATGACGATCGTCGGCACCATGAATCTTCTGGTGCAGCGCGCCATCGCATCAGATCGCGCGGGGGCAGGGCTATTATGCCGCGTGCAACGGGCTGCTGGGGGCGGCGACCTCGATCGCGTCAGGCGCGATCTACGCCCGCATCGGCGATGGCCTCTATTACGTCATGGCGGCGATGGCCGCGGCCGGCGCGCTCGTGATCTGGTCGGCGCGGCACCGGCTGATCGCTCAGCCCCAGAGCGAGGAGTCCGGCGGATAGACCAGGCTGTCGTCATAACGCAGGGCGTGATCGCGGTCGCGCGCGAGCAGCAGCGGGCCGTCGAGATCGACAAAGCGCGCCTGCGGCGTCACCAGCATCGCCGGCGCCATCGACAGCGAGGTCGCGACCATGCAGCCGATCATGATCTCGAAACCGAGCGCCTGCGCCGCATCGGCCATGGCGAGGGCCTCGGTGAGGCCGCCGGTCTTGTCGAGCTTGATGTTGACGGCGTCGTAGCGCTCGCGCAGCGGCGCGAGCGATGAGCGGTCATGCACGCTCTCGTCGGCGCAGACCACGAGCGGCCGCTTGATCCGCGCCAGCGCGTCGTCCTTGCCTGATGGCAGCGGTTGCTCGACCAGGGTGACGCCGGCGGCGTCGCAGGCGGCGAGATTGTGCTCCAGATTGGCCTCGGTCCAGGCCTCGTTGGCATCCACGATCAGCTCGGATTCGGGGGCGGCCTTGCGCACCGCCGTGATCCGCTCCGGATCGCCGTCGCCGCCGAGCTTGATCTTGAGCAGGGGCCGGTGCGCGGCCTTGGCGGTCGCTGCCGCCATCGCCGCGGGGGTCCCTAACGAAATCGTGTAGGCGGTGGTGCGCTCGCCCGGGACCGGGCGGTCGAGGAGGCTCCAGGCCCGCAGGCCGGCCGCCTTGGCCTCGAGGTCGATCAGGGCGCAGTCCAGCGCGTTGCGGGCCGCACCGGGCGGCATGGCGGCTTGCAGGGCCTCTCGCGAGAGGCCACCCGCAATGGCCGCCTGCATGGCCTGGATGGCGGCCAAAGTCGCCTCGGGCGTCTCGCCATAGCGGGGATAGGGCACGCACTCGCCGCGGCCGGTCAGGCCGTTTTGGCTCACTTCGGCCACGACCGTCACGGCCTCGGTCTTGGCGCCCCGGCTGATGGTAAAACTGCCGGCGATGGGGAAGCGCTCGATTCGTGCGACGAGGGCCGGAACTTTGCTGGAAGTCATTTTGAACTCTGGCGAAATCTGAACCTGCTAGTTACCTCTAGCAACTAACATTAACCAGTTGGGGATACCTTCTTCGGGTAAGGGCGCGTGCGCAACCATGTGATTTTCTCCGCCCTGATACGGGAGCGGACATCTTGAACGGCGATCCGAAGCTGGAACGGATTGCCAAGGGCAACGCGCTGGCACTCTGCGCCACCGGAACCTGGACCGCGAGCTTCGCGCCGGTCCTGGAGCGGATGGTGGCTGACGCCGAGAAGCTCGCCGGCGGTTCGCAAAGCATCTTCATCGACGTCTCCGAAGTCGCCAAGCTCGACACCTTCGGCGCCTGGCTGATCGAGCGGCTGCGCCGCAGCCTGACGCAAGGGCCTGTCGAAGCGCAGATCGCAGGGCTGTCCGCCAATTATTCCAGCCTCGTCGACGAGGTTCGGCGGGTCAGGGCGACGCCGGTCGTCGACAGCAGCACGGTCACCATCACCGGCATGCTGGAGCAGATCGGCCGGACCGTGGCAGGCGTCGCCGGCACGGTTGCGGGCCTCGTCGACATGCTCGGCGCGGTGCTCGCGGCGGGTTTTCGCGTCTTGATCCACCCGCGCTCGTTCCGCTTGACCTCGACCGTGCATCACATGGAGCAGGTCTGCTGGCGCGCGGTGCCGATCATCGTGCTGATCACGTTCCTGATCGGCTGCATCATCGCGCAGCAGGGCATTTTTCATTTCCGCAGGTTCGGCGCCGACATCTTCGTCGTCGACATGCTCGGCGTGCTGGTGCTGCGCGAGATCGGCGTGTTGCTGGTCGCCATCATGGTCGCGGGCCGCTCGGGCAGCGCCTATACCGCCGAGCTCGGCTCGATGAAGATGCGCGAGGAGATCGACGCGCTGCGCACCATGGGTTTCGACCCGATCGAGGTCCTGGTGCTGCCGCGCATGCTGGCGCTGGTGCTGGCGCTGCCGATCCTGGCCTTCCTCGGCGCCATGGCCGCGCTCTACGGCGGCGGTCTCGTCGCCTGGCTCTATGGCGGCGTCGATCCCGAAGCCTTCCTGTTGCGCCTGCGCGACGCCATCTCGATCGACCATTTCATCGTCGGCATCGTAAAGGCACCCGTCATGGCCGCGGTGATCGGCATCGTCGCCTGCGTCGAGGGGCTCGCCGTGCAGGGCAGCGCGGAATCGCTCGGGCAGCACACCACGGCATCCGTGGTGAAGGGCATCTTCTTCGTCATCGTCATGGACGGCGTGTTCGCCATCTTCTTCGCCTCGATCGGGATGTGACGATGGCTGGCGAGATTCAAGATCCGATCATCCGCGTCCGCGACATCACGGTGCAGTTCGGCGCGACGCGCGTGCTCGACGGCCTCAACCTCGACGTCAAGCGCGGCGAGATTTTGGGATTTGTCGGCCCATCGGGCGCGGGCAAGTCGGTGTTGACGCGCACCATCATCGGCCTCGTGCCGAAGGTCGCGGGCTCCATCGAGGTGTTCGGCGTCGACCTCGATTCCTCCAGCACCTCGCAGCGCCGCAACGTCGAGCGCCGCTGGGGCGTGCTGTTTCAGCAGGGCGCGTTGTTCTCCTCACTGACCGTGCGGCAGAACATCCAGTTTCCGATGCGCGAATATCTGCGCGTGTCGCAGCGGCTGATGGACGAGATCACCCTGGCCAAGCTCACCATGGTCGGGCTCAAGCCGGAAGTCGCCGATCGCTTCCCTTCCGAACTGTCGGGCGGCATGATCAAGCGCGTGGCGCTGGCGCGCGCGCTCTCGCTCGATCCCGATCTCGTGTTCCTCGACGAGCCGACCTCGGGCCTGGACCCGATCGGCGCCGGCGATTTCGACGAACTGGTCAGGACGCTCCAGCGTACTTTGGGCCTGACCGTTTTCATGGTAACCCACGACCTCGACAGCCTTTACACGGCTTGTGACCGCATCGCCGTTTTAGGGAACGGTAAGATCATTGCGGCAGGGTCGATTGCCGACATGCAGGCCTCGCAGCATCCCTGGCTGAGGCAGTATTTCCATGGCAAGCGCGCCCGCGCGGTCATGGGCTGAGGTGCCGGAGTAGCTGATGGAAACGCGGGCGAATTACGTATTGATTGGATCGTTCACGCTGGCGGTGATCGCCGCGGCGATCGGCTTCGTGCTGTGGTTCCAGTCACTGCACACCACCAAGCAGCGCAGCCCCCTGCGCGTCGTGTTCGAAGGCCCGGCGGCGGGCCTGCGCAACGGCGGCAGCGTCAACTTCAACGGTATCAGGGTAGGTGAGGTGGTCTCGGTGAAGCTGGACAACCCGCGGCGGGTTGTCGCACTCGCCATGGTCGAGAACAACGCTCCGATCCGCAAGGACACCCTGGTTGGCCTCGAATTCCAGGGCCTGACCGGCGTTGCCGCGATTTCGCTCAAGGGCGGCGAGGAGGCCGCGCCCCCGCCGGCGCTCGACGAGGACGGCATCCCGACGCTGACCGCCGATCCAAACAAGCTGCAGGACGTCACCGAGGCGATCCGCGGCACGCTCCAGAACATCAACAAGATCGTGGCCGACAATCAGGAGTCGGTGAAGAACTCGCTGAAGAATCTCGAGACCTTCACCAACTCGCTCGCGCGCAATTCCGAGAAGATCGACGGCGTGATGGCCAAGGTCGACGGCGTGATGCTCAAGGCCGACAGCCTCATGCTCGGCCTCAACACGCTCGCCGGCGGCAAGGACGGCGGCGAGCTGTTCCAGGCGGTGAAGTCGATCCGAGAACTGGCCGACGATTTCGACAAGCGCTCCGGCGCATTGATGACCGATGGCCGCCGTACGCTGGGCGACATCAGCCGCGCCGTGAACAATTTCGACCGCAACCCGACCCGCGTGCTGTTCGGCGCCAGCAACAGCAGTGCGCAACCGGCTCCGGCGCCCGAGCCGCCGAAGCCTGCGCCTTCGAACGAGCGCCGCCGGCAGTAGGCGCCGCCACCGGTCTCACCCCTGTCATTGCGCGCGTAGCGAAGCAATCCAGATTGTCTCCGTCGAGGCAGTCCGGATTGCTTCGTCGCTTTGCTCCTCGCAAATGACAGCGTGCGCCGCGCGCTGCGGCGATACGAAAGTATGGGGGTCTGGCCGAGCCAAGGTAGGGGGAGGGGCTGGCCCTGCTTGTCAGCTATATCGCGCTCAAGTCGCGCTCACGAAAAAGCGCGTCGACTTCACTCACAGGGGAGGAGAGCGTGATACGTCTGTTGCTGCTGTTGCCGTTCATCGGCCTGATGATCGTGCCGTTCTACAATGTCCGGGAGCCCTATCTGTTCGGCTTCCCGTTCTTCTACTGGTATCAGCTCGCCTGGGTGCCGCTGACCTCGCTCCTCACCTACATCGTCTACAGGAGCGTGCGCCATGTTGACTAACGTCGATAGCGCGGCGTTCGCCGTATTCCTCGCCTTGTTCATCCTCGTCACCGGCATGGGCTTCGTCGCCTCGCGGTGGCGCAAGCCGGAGACGCTCGCCCATCTCGACGAGTGGGGCCTCGGCGGCCGCAAGTTCGGGACCTGGATCACCTGGTTCCTGGTCGGCGGCGATTTCTACACTGCCTATACGGTGATCGCCGTTCCTGCGCTGGTCTATGCGGTCGGCGCCTACGGATTCTTCGCGCTTCCCTACACCATCATCGTCTACCCCTTCGTGTTCGCGGTGATGCCGGTGCTGTGGAAGGTCGCCAAGGAACGCGGCTATGTCACCGCGGGTGACGTGGTACGCGGCGCCTACGGATCGCGCGGTCTCGAGCTCGCGGTCGCGGCCACCGGCGTGCTGGCGACGATGCCCTACATCGCGCTCCAGCTGATCGGCATGGAGGTCGCGATCAAGGCGCTCGGCCTTCACGGCGAAGTGCCGCTCGTTCTCGCCTTCCTGGTGCTCGCGCTCTACACCTATTCGTCGGGCCTGCGCGCACCGGCGCTGATCGCCTTCGTCAAGGACATCATGATCTACATCGTGGTGATCGCCGCGATCGCGATCGTGCCGTCCAGGCTTGGCGGCTACGGCGCGATCTTCACCGCGGCGGATGCGGCATTCGCCGCAAAGGGTTCTGGCGGGATCCTGCTGTCGCCGGCGCAGATCGTGCCCTATGCCTCGCTGGCGTTGGGCTCGGCGCTCGCCGCCTTCATGTACCCGCACACGCTGACCGGCATCTTCGCGTCCTCGGGTGGCAACACCATTCGCAAGAATGCGATGCTGCTGCCGGCCTACACGCTGCTGCTCGGTCTGCTCGCGCTGCTTGGCTACATGGGCCATGCGGCGGGGTTGAAGCTCGCGAGCAACAACGACGTCGTGCCCGAGCTGTTCAAGATGCTGTTCCCGAGCTGGTTCGCGGGCTTCGCCTTCGCCGCGATCGCGATCGGCGCGCTGGTGCCCGCCGCCGTCATGAGCATCGGCGCGGCCAACTTGTTCACCCGCAACTTCTGGAAGGTGTGGGTCGACCCGAAGGTGACGCCGGCGGGTGAGGCGAAGGTCGCCAAGATCACCTCCATGCTGGTGAAGGTCGGCGCACTGCTCGCCATCCTGCTGATGCCGACGCAGTTCGCGCTCGACCTGCAGCTGCTCGGAGGACTCTGGATCCTCCAGACCCTGCCGGCGCTGGTGTTCGGCCTCTATCTGAACTGGTTCTCGAGCACAGCGCTGCTGGCCGGCTGGGCCGTCGGCCTTGCAGGCGGATCGTGGCTCGCCTGGTCGGACGGGCTGAAGCCGCTGCACAGCGTCGACTACGGCATGGGCCCGGTTGCCATCTACACCGGCCTGCTGGCGCTCGCGCTCAACATCGTGGTTGCCGTCGCGGTCAACCTGGTGCTCAAGCGCATGCCCCAGGAACGGCTGTCCCGCGAGGCGGCCTGAGATGATGCGCCACCGGCGGCCGGAGATCCGGCCGCCGGTCTTCTCCGCAATGAATAGCCTTCCATGCGATTGAAAACGTTCTAGTATCCGCCCGCGCTCCGGAGCCGCTCGTCGCGGGCGGATCGGACGGTTTCGGGTGAGGATGTCTTGCAGGCGTGGTTCGTTCTCGCGGTCGCAGCCGGCTATGTGACCACGCTGTTCCTGGTCGCCTGGTGGGGCGATCGACGGAGCGCCGGTGGCCCGCTGGTCTCGCCAAATTCCTGGGCGGCCGCGATCAGCTATTGCCTGACGCTTGCGGTCTACAACACCTCGTGGAGCTTCTACGGATCGGTCGGGCGGGCCGCCACCAGCGGACTGGACTTCGCCACGATCTATATCGGCCCGACCCTGGTCCTGCTGTTCGGCCAGCCGCTCCTCTCCAAGGTGATCGCGATCGCGAAGGCGCAGAACGTCACCTCGATTTCGGACTTCATCGCCGCGCGCTACGGCAAGAGTCAGGTGCTCGCCGCCTTCGTGACGCTCGCATCGCTGCTTGGCGTGCTGCCCTACATCGCGCTTCAGCTCAAGGCGGTCGGCAAGAGCTTCGACTATCTGATCCTCCAGCCCGAGCGTGCCGGAGGCGAGGCATTGCGGTTCTGGCAGGATTCGGCGTTCGGCGTCGCGGCATCGATGGCGCTGTTCGCGATCGTGTTCGGCGTCCGGCATGTCCATGCCAGCGAGCATCATCGCGGCCTGATGCTCGCGATCGCCTTCGAGAGCGTCGTCAAGCTGGTCGCATTCCTGATCGTTGCGCTGTTCGTGCTGTTCGGCCTCTCGCGCGGGCCGGCCGCCCTGCTGTCGCAGTTCCAATCGGATCCGCAATTGGCCGGCATTCTCGCCTTCGATCCGACGCAGCCGGTTTGGCCCTCGACGATCATCATCTCGGCGATCGCCTTCCTCTGCCTGCCGCAGGCATTTCACGTCGCCGTCGTCGAGAACGAGAGCCCGAGCCACACGCGCACCGCAGCGTGGCTCTATCCTGCGTATCTTGCGCTGTTCAGCCTGCTGATCCTGCCGATCGCCGCGGCCGGTCTCGACCGGTTCGGCGCGATGATGGACCCCGACACCTACGTCATCTCGCTGCCGATCGCGGCGGACGCGAGCACCGTCAGCCTGATCGCCTTCCTGGGCGGGCTGTCGGCCGCTACCGGCATGGTGATCATGACCTCCGTCGCGCTCAGCACCATGCTCTGCAACGACGTCATCATGCCGCTGCTGCTGCGGTCGCGCTTCTTCGGCCTGCGTGCGCAGAGCCGGCCGATGACGTCGGTGTTGGTGGCCGTGCGGCGGCTCTCGATACTCGGCATCCTGCTGCTCGCCTATCTGATGCACCGCCTGGTCAACCAGTCCTATCCGCTCACCGTGATCGGACTTCTATCGTTCGTCGCGGTCGCGCAATTCGGTCCGGCGTTCGTCGGAGGGCTGTTCTGGCCGCGCGCCAACAAGACCGGCGCCTCGATCGGGATCGCAGTCGGGTTTTTCGTCTGGGCTTATACGCTGCTGCTGCCCTCGGCGGCGCCACTCTGGCCCGCGATCGAGGAGATCGTTCGCCAAGGCCCGTGGCAGCTCGCCTGGCTCAGGCCGAACGCGCTGCTCGGCCTCGGAGGGATCGATCCGATCTCGCACGCCACGCTCTGGAGCCTCGGCGCCAACCTCGTCTGTTTCCTCATGTTCTCGGCGCTGGGGCGGCAATCCACCGTCGAGCGCAACCAGGCCGCGGCTTTTGCCGATGGTGTGGTCCGCGAGTCCATTCCGAAACTGTCCTCCCGCGTGGTGGTCCGGCTCGACGATCTCCGCGCGCTGGCGCTGCGGTTTGTCGGCGCGGAGCGCGGCGTGGCGGCCTTCGACGGCTATCTCGCGGCTCGCATCGCCGGCACCGGGCCGCGACTCGATCCGTCGGGGCTCGTCGATCTCGACTCGATCCGGTTCACCGAGAACCTGCTTGCCGGCGCGATCGGTGCGGCATCGGCGCGCGTGGTGATCGCGGCGTCGCTGGAAGGGCACTCGCTGTCGCGGCGGGCGGCGATGGCGATGCTCGATGAAGCCTCGGAGGCGTTGCGCTTCAACCGCAGCCTCCTGCAGAGCACGCTGGAGAGCGTGCCGCAGGGCATTTGCGCATTCGATGCGGATTTCAACATCACGGCATGGAACGGCCGGTTCATCGCGCTCCTGGACCTGCCGCCGGATTTCGTTCGCGTGGGGCTTCCACTGGCGGAGCTCATCGCCTTCAACGTCGAGCGCGGTGAATATGCCGCGTCCGAATTCGCCGCGCTCCTGGTCAATCGTGACGTCGCCACGCAGCGCTGGCCCTATCTGTACGAGCGCAAGCGGCCGGACGGCACGGTGCTCGAGATCGTCTACGACCGCGTTGCCGAGGGCGGCTACGTCTCGACCTACACCGACGTCACCGAGCGTCACCGTGCCGCGGAAGCCCTGCGGCGCGCCAATGAGGGGCTCGAGCTGCGTGTCCGCGAGCGGACCGAGGCGCTCGAGCAGGCGAAGGCGGAGGCCGAGCAGGCCAATCTCGGCAAGACCCGCTTCCTGGCGGCGGCCAGCCACGATCTGCTGCAACCGCTGAACGCGGCCCGTCTGTTTCTGTCCGCGCTCGACGAGAGCCTGCTGCAGGCCTCGTCGCGAGCCGGCGATGCCGACAAGGAGCGCACCTTGGCGAGCAGCGCGATTGCGGCGCTACGCTCGACCGAGCACGTGCTGGACAGGCTGCTCGACATCTCCTCCTACGATGCCGGCGCCGTTCGCGCCGAGGCCTTCGACTTTCCGATCGCCGATCTGCTCGTGCAGCTGAACGTCGAGTTCTCGGCGATGGCGCACGAGCGCGGGCTCGTCCTCCGCGTCGTCGATTGCCGCCTCGCCGTGCGCAGCGATCCGCATTTGCTGCGCCGCATCTTGCAGAACCTGCTGTCCAACGCGCTCCGCTACACGCCCGAGGGACGCATCCTGCTCGGCTGCCGGCGGCGCGGCGACGAGCTGCGCATCGAGGTCTGGGATACCGGCGTCGGGATCGCGGCGGGGGACCAGTCACGCATATTCGAAGAGTTCCAGCGTCTCACGCCCGGGTCGGAGAAGGGATTGGGCCTGGGGCTCGCCATCGTCGATCGTGTGTCGCGGCTGCTGGACCATCCCGTCGACGTCCGTTCGCGCCCTGGGCACGGGTCGTGCTTTGCCGTCACGGTGCCGCTTGCGCGCGGGCCGGGCAGGCCGCTTCAGCGCAATCGCGCGACTGCAGCGCCCGCGGCGGCGGAACGGCCGTTGACGATCCTGTGTCTCGACAATGATGCAACGATCCTCAAGGGCCTGACGGCGCTGCTCGGCGGCTGGGGGCATCGCGTGCTGGTCGCGGCAAATACCGCCGAGGCGATGGCTGCAGCCACGGCCAGTCCGCCCGACGTCGTGTTGCTCGACTACCATCTCGATGGCGGCCGCAGCGGCTTGGACTTTCTCGACGATCTCAGGCAGAAGTCAGGTCGCGCCGTCCGCGCGCTGGTCGTCACCGGCGATCGCAGCGAGACGGTGCGCAAGGAGGCGAGGGCGCGCGGCTGCGAGATCCTGTCGAAGCCGGTCAAGCCGGCAGCTCTGCGGCGCTTCCTCGGCGGCGAAGCCCTGAGCCGGCAGTTCGGGACTAAACTGGAGGCTCCCTGACGATGCGCATCCTGATCGGCGACGATCATCCGCTGGTACAGGCCGCGTTGCGGAGCGCGTTGTCGAGCGTGCTGCCAGATCTCGACATCGTCGCCTGCCAGTCGCTGGACGAGGCCATCGCCGTCCTGACGGCCCAGTCCGACGAGATCGACCTGATCCTCTGGGATCTGACCATGCCGGGCATCCAGGGGTTCGCCGCGCTGTTCATCCTGTCGGCGCAATTCCCGACGGTGCCGGTGGCGATCATCTCCGCGCGGCAGGACGCCGCCACGATCCGCCGCGCCGTCGCCTACGGCGCATCCGGCTACATCCCGAAATCGCTCGGCCTGTCCGAGATGGCGGATGCGATCATGAAAATCCTCGCCGGCGAGATCTGGATGCCGCCCAATGTCGGCGGCCGCGGCTCGATTCAGAGCGCCGATGTCGAGCTCGCGGGGCGAATGGCCTCGCTGTCCGCGCAGCAGCTGCGCATTCTCGCAATGATCGTCGACGGCAAGCTCAACAAGCAGATCGCGGGCGAGCTCGACATCGCCGAGCAGACCGTGAAGGGCCATGTCTCGACGATTCTGCGCAAGCTTGGCGTCGGTTCGCGCACCCAGGCCGCGGTCCTGGCCGAGCGGCTGGCATTCGGCCAACCCGGCGGGGCGTGAGCTCCTGCCGCGAAAACAAAACGGAGGCCGCGAGGCCTCCGTTTTCACTGTGCTGTTTGCGAGCCTTGCCGCTTAGCCGAGCCGTCCGGCCGCATGCGCGAGCAGCGTGTAGACCAGACCCGTCTCCGAGGTCAGGTGGTTGCGCAGCTCCTGCGGACCGCGGCCGTCGCGGGCGACTTCGTCGAGCAGGCGTTCGAACTCGGCGACGTAGCGGTCGACGGTGCCTTTGAAGTTGCGGTCGGCGCGGTACTTGCGGGCGACCTCGTCAAAGGCCTTCTGGCCGGCGGGCGTGTACAGGCGCTTGGTGAACGCCTTGTTCTCGCCGCGCTGGTAGCGGTCCCACATCTCGGCCGCGAGGTTGCGGTCCATCAGCCGGCCGATGTCGAGCGACAGCGATTCCAGCGGATTGCTGCTGGCCTGTGGGGCCTGCGGCTGCGGCTGCTGCGCGGGTGTGGCGCGGCCACGGGGAGCCTCACGACCGGTCGGCGCACCCTGGTTGGCGTCCGTGCGGTTGAGGAGGTCCGACAGCCAGCCGTCGCGGCCCTGGTCGTTGCCCGCCGGCGCGACCGGCGGCGCTTCGGTGCGGCGCGAGGCGGCCGGCAGGCCGAGGTCCGGCGGCGGCAGCGTCGAGGCGCTGCCGTTGTCGCGCACGCGCGTCTCGGCGTTGCGCGTGCCGACGGCCGCCAGCATCGGCTCTTCCTGGCGCTGTGCGCCGGCGCGGCCCGCCGTGGAGACGTCGAGGCCGCGGCCGTGCTGGGCCACGATGCGGTTGAGCTCGGCGAGGGCCTCGATCTGGTCGACGATCACCTTGCGCATCTGCGCAGTGCTCTCGGCGGCCTCCTGGGGCATCTCGAGCACGCCGCGGCGCAGCTCGTTGCGGGTGGCTTCGAGCTCGTTGTGCATCTCGAACGCCATCTGCTTCATGCTGGAGACGAGGTTGGTGAACTTCTCGGTCGACTGCTTGAACATCGTATCCGCCTCGTCCGTGGTCTGGCGGTAGATGTCGTGCATGGCCTCGATGGTCTGGCGGTGCTCCTCCTCGGACGCCGCGCGCACCGCCTCGAACTGGCGGGTGATCGCGGCCGAACCTGCGCCGGCGGTCTCCGCGACGACGCGGGCGATGTCGCGGGCGCGCTCCTCGGCGGCCGCCAGCGATTCATCGAGCAGGCCGGTGAAGCGCGACAGGCGCTGGTCGAGGTCGGTCGTACGCAGGTCGATGGTGGTGACGAGCGATTCCAGCGCCTGCTTGCGTTCGGCGAGGGAAGCGGTGGTGTTCTTGTTGCTCAGCTCGACAACCTGCGCGGCCTCGACGAGGGCCTTGCCGTGCGCGTCGAACTGGGTCGACAGCTCGCCGAGATCCTGCAGCGCCCGCGTGGTCTTCGTATTGAAGACGTTGAGCTGGTCTTCCAGGTTCTGCGTCGCCGCGCCGTTGCGCGAGGTGACGTCGTTCATTGCCGAGACGAAGTCGGCGACGCGCGTCACCAGCGCCCGCTCGAGCGAGTTGAGGTTGTCGTGCGCACCGGTCAGCACCTCCTGGAGGAGGATGTTGCCTTCGCGCAGACGCTCGAACAGGGCCACCGTGTCGGTGCGCAGGATCTTGCTGGTCTCCTGCATCTCGGTGACGGCCGCGATCGAGACCTGGCGCGACTGGTCGATCGCCGTGCGCGAGGCCTGTTCGAGGTCCTTGAGCGACTTGCCGACCGCGCCGGTGGCAATCTCGCTCGCCGCGTTGATGGTGCGGGCGACTTCGGAGCCGTTGCCCATCATCGTCTGCGAGAACGCGTGGCCGCGCGTCTCGATCGACTTCAGCGCGTCCGAGGTGACGCGGTCGATGTCGAGCGTGAGCTGGCTGGTCTTCGAGCCGATCGCGTCGACGAGCGCGCCGCGCTTGGCGTCGATCATGTTCGACAGACGGTCGGCCTGCTGCTGCACATAGGTGACGATCTCGTCGGTCTTGCCGGTCATGGCTTGGCCGAAGCTGCTGCTGGCGGCGAGCACCGAACGCTCGACGTCGGCCGAGCTCGACTTGACGCGCGAGCTTGCCTCGTTGGAGGCGTTGATCAGCGCGTTCTGGGCGTTGAGCGCGCTGGTCTGGATGTCGTTGGTGGCGTTGGTCGTGGCCGTGCTCAATGCGCGCTCGATCTCGGTCGAGATCGTGCGGATCTGGCTGGCGGCATCCGCCGACGTCGAGGTCAGCGAGGTCTGCGCCTCACGCGCGCTGTTGAGGATGGTCGAGGCGGTGTCGGCGCCGACCGAGGTCAGCGTGCGCTCGATGTCCGTGGTCAGCGACTTGATCTGGCTTGCCGCATCCGTCGAGGCGGAGATCAGCGTGCCCTGGGCCTCGCGCACGCCGCTGGTCAGCGCCTCGATGGTGGCGCCGCCGGCGGTCGCCAGCGCGCGCTGCATCTCGGCCGCGAGCGAGCGGACCTGGCCGGTCTGTTCGGCCGAGACGGAGAGCAGGGTGCTCTGGGCGTCGCGGGCGCTGGTCGTGATCGTCTCGGCGGTCGACTGGCCGACCTGCGAGAGCGACCGATGCACTTCGGCCGCGAGCGACTTGACCTGGCTCGCCGCATCCGAGGACGCGTTGAGGAGCGTGCTCTGGGCTTCGCGGGCGCCGGTCATGATGGTCTCGGCGGTCGAGGTGCCGGCCATCGAGAGCGAGCGCTGCACGTCCGAGGACAGCGCCTTGATCTGGTTGGCGGTCTCGGTCGAGGCCGCGATCAGCGCGCTCTGCGCATCGCGGGCGCCGGCGGTGATCGATTCCGCCGTGGTGGAGCCGGCCAGCGACAGCGAACGCTGCACGTCGGCGGTGAGCGTCTTGACGTGGGTGGCCGCGTCCGAGGACGCCGTGACGAGCGTGGTCTGCACCTCGCGGGCGCCGGCCAGGATCGAGGCTGCGGTGGCGGAGCCGGCCGCCGACAGCGTGCGTTCGACGTCGACCGACAGCGACTTGATCTGGTTGGAGGCATCGCCGGAGGCCGCGACCAGGGTCGACTGCGCCTCGCGGGCGCTGGTCAGGATCGAGTTCGCAGCACCGGTGCCGACCGCGGTCAGCGCGCGCTCGACCTCGGAGGAGGTCATCTTGAGCTGGGCGTTGACGTCGGAGGAGACCGTCATCAGCGACTGCTGGGCGGTACGCGCACCGGTCTGGATCGTCTCGCTGGTGTTGACCACGAGGTTGGTGAGCGAGCGCTCGGCGTCCTCGACATGCGAGCGGATCGCGGTCGAGATCATCTCGGCGCGGGACATCATGTCTTCGCTGGCCTGACGGCCGCTGCTTTCGATGCGGCCGGCGACGGCTTCGACACGCGAGCCGAGCAGGTCCTCGAACTGCGCCACGCGCACGTCGATGTCGTTGGCGACCGAGCCGACCTTGGTCTCGATGGCCTGGTGGATGTCCTGGAAGCGCGCCGTGACCGTGTCGGTCAGATGCGTGCTGCGGCCGTCGATGAGATCGGCGACGCCGGTGATGCGGCGATCTACCGCCTCGATCGCCTGCGCGGTGCCGTCCGTGAGCGTCGAGGTCAGGAGGGTGAGGCGGGTGTCGATCGACTGCACGGCCTGCGAGGCGCCGTTCGTCACCGCGCTCGTCAGGTAGGTGAGGCGAGAGTCGATGGATTCGAGCGCCTGCGAGGCGCCGCCCGTGAGCGTCGTCGTGAGGTGCGTCAGCCGCGTATCGATCGACTGGATGGTCTGCGATGCGCCATCGGTGAGCGAGCTCGTGAGATGGTTGAGGCGCGTATCGATCGTCTCGATGGCCTGCGATGCACCGTCGGTGAGCGACGTCGTGAGGTGGGTGAGGCGGGAGTCGATCGACTGGATCGCCTGCGCGGCACCGTCGGTCAGCGACGAGGCGAGCACGTTGAGGCGCCCGTCGATGGTTTCCGTCACGGACTTGGCGCGGGTGTCGAACGACTGTTCGAGCGCCGCGACGCGGCCGACAAGCTGGTCGTCGAAGGTCCTGATGTGGCCTTCGATCGTGCCGTCGAGGCTGGCGATCTTGCCGCTCAGCGAGGAGTCGAGGTTGTTGACGCGTTCGCCGACCGTGGTCTCGAACTGCACCAGGCGCTGGTCGAGCACGGCCGTGATCGCCCCGCCGTTCGAGGTGAAGCGGGTGTCGAAATTGTCGACATAGGTCTTCAGCGACTCGTGGATGTCCTGGGTACGCTGGCCCATGCGATCGACGATCTCGCCGCCGAACGTCTTCACGGTGCGGTCGAACTCGGAGATGTGGCGGGTGATCAGCGCGCCGAGCGTGCCGGAGTCGCGGGCGAACTTCTCGACCAGCTCGGTGCCCTGGTTCTTCACCAGCTCGTCGAACGCGCTCATCTGGAGCGACAGCGAGTCGTGCGCGGTCTCGGTCTGGCTGACGACCTTGGCGACGAGCGTGTTGACGGTGGCGTCGAGCGCCTCGCTCGCCTTGTCGCCGGAGGTCATGATGTGGCCGGCGAGGCGGTTGCCGGCGTCGTCGATCTTGGCGGAGAGGTCGTTGGAGCGCAGCTCGAGCTCGAGCAGCAGCGAGTCCGACGAATTCTTCAGCGAGTCGTGCACCAGCTCGGTGCGCTCGGAGATGCCGTCGACGATCGCGGCGGAGCGCTGCTCGAACTCGCCGGTGATGCGGTCGATACGCTCGTTCAGCATCTCGTGGACGCGGTCGGCGAGGTCGACGAACTCGTCGTGGACGTGGCCGGTCTTGAAGTTGAGGCTGGTGGTCAGCCGCTCGCTGGCGTCGAGCACGGCGCGCGTGGTCTCGTTGCTGGCCTCCTCGAGGCGGTCGAGCAGGTCGCCGCCGCGCTCGCCGAGCGCGAGGATCATATTGTCGCCGGCGTTGCTCAGTGCACCCGTGATGTGGGCGCCGCGCTCTTCCAGCGCGCCGGTGATGGACTTGGCGACCTCGTCGACGCGCGAGGCGATCGCGTCCGAGATTAGCGCGATGTCGTGGCGCAAATCGATCTGCACGCCGGAGATGGCGCTGCGGACCTGCTCGGCCTGGCCGACCAGATTGTCACGCTGATGCGCGATGTCCTGGAGCAGGGCGCGGATGCGCACTTCGTTGTCGGAATAGGCGCGTTCGAGCGCCGCAACCTCGTTGGCGACCAGCGTCTCGAGCTCGCCGGCGCGCGCGATGGCGCGCTCGATGCCGTCGCCCATCGCCGCGACCTCGCGGCGGATGGCCTGGCCGACGGTGACCATGGAATCGGACGCCGAGCCTTCCGGCTCGGAGAAGCGGATCGCGACCTGTGCCATCGCCTGCGCGATCATGCGCATTTCCTGGCCGCGCCAGACCAGGCTCGCCAGGAAGTAGAACAGCATGATCGGCGCGAAGAACATCGCGATCAGGCCGGCAATGACGAGCACGCCGCCGCTCTGGCCCATGGCGGCCTGGATCGAGGGCAGGAAGCCGACGGTGAGCGCGGCGCACGCCGCGAGCCAGACGCCGGCGAAGATGGTGGCGAAGGTGTAGACGCTACGGGCAGGGCGGCCCTTCTGAAGCGCCTGGAGCAACTGGCCGATGGTCTCGCGGTCGTCATTGGCGGCGCGGCGCGAGGTGCGCGGCTCCTCGATCGGATCGAACACCGCCCGTTCGTTGGCGGCAGGACGTGGCTCGAAGCTCGGCTCGTCGAAGATCGGGGGCGGCGGGGGCACCGGCGGCGACGTTTCGTTGCGCATCGAGGCGTTGCGGCTGGTGTCCGCGGCCGTGTCGCTGATGTTCAGGGCTTCCTGGATCGCAGAAAGCGCAACTTCTGTGGGGTCTTTGACCTTCTTCGGAGTGTTCGCCATGTTCAGTCCGAGCCCTTGTTACTTGTACGCGTCCCCCCGCGAGCTCTGCGCGCTTGCGCAAGCCCACAGACCGGATCATGCCGCTTGCGCGGATTTCCGAGCCGTCCCCACCCGGACGGCTTGTCCGCCAATTTCCGCAACATCCTATTGGCAGAGCGTCGCGAATGAAATGCCCGCGATTAAGACAATCTTAATCATCGTTAACAGGATCGCGGCGTAACGCCTTAGCAATAAATGCAATTCTCCACCGGACTCGCCGGATTGCGGCAACTTTTCGTCAATAAACGGGCGGATTTGTGTAAAACAGCCCAAACACTTCGTTAACCATTTCCATGCTTCCGTGGAGGGAACCTGACCGCCGGACCGGCGGACACCGCGCGATGCCGGGGCCTGCGCCATGACGCCTGAACTGCAACGGATGGACTGGATGCCTTCGCCCCCGCTTGCACCCATCGACAGCCCGCTCGACCTCGATCACCTCTCGCGCATGACGCTCGGCGACCCTGAACTGGAACAGGAAGTGCTCGCGATGTTCGCCGAGCAGGCGGTCCGCCTGGTCGCGGCGATGGCAGCCCTGCCGACGGATGCCGGCGCGCTCGCCCACAAGCTCAAGGGCTCGGCGCGCGGAATCGGCGCCTTCGCGGTGGCGGATGCCGCAGCCAGCCTGGAGACCGCGATCCAGACCGGCCATGGCAGGCCCCACGCCTTCGCCGCGCTGAAAGAGGCGGTGACCGAGGCCCGTGCCGCCATCGCGGCGATTCTGAAGCCCTAGGGCGACAGGGTCAGAACCGTGCTCTAGTCTTTTGTTTTGACGCGTTTTCTTCCCGCAAAGCGGGATTCACGTCGCATCAAAACGCTATGGCGCCGGGCGGATCGACCCGTTATAGGACAGCCCGGACCCTCCTTCATTCGCAACATCGCGGCAGCACGAGCACACATGGCCAAGATTAACTTTGTCGACCACAAGGGCGAAACCCGTACGGTGGAAGTCGAGAACGGCGCGACCGTGATGGAAGCCGCCATCCGCAACAGCATTCCCGGCATCGAAGCCGAATGCGGCGGCGCCTGTGCTTGCGCAACCTGCCATGTCTATGTCGACGAAGTCTGGCGCGAGAAGGTCGGCAGCCCGACGCCGATGGAAGAGGACATGCTCGACTTCGGTTTCGACGTGCGCCCGAACTCGCGGCTGTCCTGCCAGATCAAGGTCTCCGACGAGCTCGACGGGCTCATCGTGGGGACGCCGGAACGGCAGGCCTGATCGTCCCTCGATGGACTAGATGCGCGGCGGCGCGACCTCGATGCCGCGCTTGTGCCAGGGTCTGAGCTTCCCGATGATCTCAGCGGTGAGCGGTGCCGGCCGCCGCGTCGCCTCGTCGAGCATAACGCCGACCGACATCGCCGAGGCGATGCACTTTCCCTGCGAAAACACGACCTGCTCGAAGGTCACTGACGTCCGTCCCAGTTTCACGACGCCGAGGCCGAGCTCGATCGTGTTCGGCCAGTGCAGCTCGGCGCGGAAATGGATGTCGAGCCGCACCATGATCCAGGCGAGTCCCGGCGGGGTCAGGCCGTATTCCGGGCTCTTCATCAGCGTGACACGGCCGGTCTCGAAATAGGTGGCGTAGACCGCGTTGTTGACGTGCTGGTTCGGATCGAGGTCGCCGAAGCGGACGTTGTCGCCGAGGCGATAGGGATAGTCCTCCAGGCGCGGCGTCGTATCGAGGCGGCTTGGTGCGTTCACCGATTGATCTCCGTCATATCGCATCCCGTTACAGCCCAGTTATCCTGGCCCGGCAAGTGGGCGCGGCTGCGGGGCGCTACCGCTTTTATGCCTTCCCTGATCCATCCCCGTTGGCTAGACAGGCAGGGTCACCTCTGCCCCCGGGCGCCGTCCAACCGATAACGATCGATAAAGAGACGACATGAGCGACGTGATCAAAACCGATGTGCTGATTATTGGCGCCGGCCCCTGCGGTCTGTTCGCCGCCTTCGAGCTTGGCCTTCTCGACATGAAGGCGCATTTCATCGACATCCTCGACAAGGTCGGCGGCCAGTGCGCCGAGCTCTATCCGGAAAAGCCGATCTACGATATTCCCGGCATTCCGCAGGTGTCGGGCCAGGGCCTCACCGACGCGCTGATGGAACAGATCAAGCCGTTCCATCCGACCTTCCATCTCGGCGAGATGGTGGAGACGGTGGAGAAGATCGGCGATCCCTTGTTTCGCTGCACCACCGACGCCGGCAAGGTGTTCGAGTGCAAGGTGGTGGTGATCGCGGCCGGCGGCGGCTCGTTCCAGCCCAAGCGTCCGCCGGTGCCGGGCATCGAAGCCTATGAAGGCACCTCGGTGCACTACGCCGTGCGCAAGATGGAGACGTTCCGCGACAAGAGCGTGCTGATCGTCGGCGGCGGCGATTCCGCGCTCGACTGGACGCTCAACCTGCATCCGCTCGCCAAGCGCATCACGCTGCTGCACCGGCGCGACGATTTTCGCGCCGCGCCCCACAGCGTCGAGCAGATGCGCGCGCTGGTGGCCGACGGCAAGATGGATCTGCGGCTCGGGCAGGTCACTGCGCTCTCCGGCGCCGAGGGCCAGCTGACCGGCGCCACCGTCAAGGGCAACGACAACAGCGTGAGCGACATTTCCTGCGACACGATGCTGCCGTTCTTCGGGTTGACGATGAAGCTCGGTCCCGTCGCGAACTGGGGCATTGCGCTGGAGAACAATCTGGTGCCGGTCGAGACGTCCGCGTTCGAGACCAACGTCCCCGGTATCTTCGCGATCGGCGACATCAACACCTATCCCGGCAAGATCAAGCTGATCCTGTGCGGCTTCCACGAGGGCGCGCTGATGTCGCAAAAAGCCCATCGTTACGTCTATCCGGAGAAGCGGCTCGTGTTCCAGTACACGACCTCGTCCTCCAGCCTGCAAAAGAAGCTCGGTGTCAACTGACGGCACCGGGTGCGGGCAGGCGAAGCCCCATGTTCCTGGTGCTGGAACCGTTCGCGAAATCGCCGTAGTCTGCGGCCATTGCAGTGGCGGCTTAGCAAGGTGATCATAATGCGGAATCTTTTTTCCAGCTTTCGGCTGTTCTCGCTCCTCGCGCTCGGTCTCGCACTGACGCTTGGCGCGGCGAGGCCGGCTGCCGCGCAGGCGCAACAGCCAACCGCCGCGGGTCTCTGGCAGAAGGTCGAAGACGGCAAGACCGTGGGGTGGTTTCTCTTCGTCGACCACAACGGCATCTTCGAAGGCGTGATCGCAAAGACCTTCCCGCGCCCCGGCGACGATCCGAACGAGGTCTGCGCGAAATGCACGGACGATCGCAAGAACCAGCCGGTGCTCGGGCTCTCCTTCATCCGCGACATGAAGCGCGAGGGCTTGAAGTATGACGGCGGCAACGTGGTCAATCCGCGCGACGGCAACATCTGGAAGGCCAAGATGTCGGTGAGCCCCGATGGCCAGACCCTGACCATGCGCGGCTTCCTCGGCATTTCCCTGTTCGGCAAGGACGAGACCTGGACGCGTCTGCCCGACGCGAACATCGCCCAGGTCGATCCCGCGATCGTCGCGAAGTATCTGCCCGCGCAGGCGACCGCGGCGACGAAGCCCGCGCCCGCGCCGGCGAAAAGGGGCGGCGCGATGATGGCGCCGGCCCCGAAGCAATAGGCCGTTCCCGCGTGCTCTTGTAGCCCGCATAAGCGAAGCGATATGCGGGGCCTTTCCCGGGTGTTGCTGCGCTCACCCGGGCTACGGAACCGTCAATACGTCCGCGCTTTCTTGCAGGGCGCGTAGAACGTGCCGTTGCCGGCGACGACCCGCTCGAGGCATTGCCGGGGATCGGTGATCTCGCCGTCGACCTGGAAATAATAGGCCTGCGATCCCAGGCTCAGGACGTAATGTCCCGGTGCAAGCTCAAGCCCTGAATCGCCGGTGTGAAGCTCGTACATTTCGTTCTTGCCCGGAATCGGCGACACCCGGAACGGATAGGCGAAGTTGCGGATGACACCGACGTCGTCGCCGCCGGCCAGCGCCTTGCCCGCGGCATCGGTCGAGAACTCTCTGGCGATTTTCGCCACGACCCGAACCTCGACGCGCTCCGGAATCGAATTCGCGGCGTCGCGACGGAATACGATGAACTTGACGCGGCCGTTCGGCAGATGCGGCCGGTCGGGCTTCTTGAACTCCGGTGAAATCGCGATCCGCATGTCCGGCGCCATGACGCCGGTCGCGTTCAACTCCGCCAGCGACTTGTCGTCGATCAAGGCGTAGATGCCGTAGTCGGTTGGGAGCACGCGCGTTGGGGCAGGCGCGGCGGGCGTCACCATTTCCGGCTTGGCGACCGTGATCGTCGTCTCCGGCTTGGGCACGACCTGCGCGATCTCCGGCGTCTGGGACGAGATCTGCCGGCGCAGCGCGGCGATGTTGTCTCGCTGCGAGACGATCAGAACGACTGCGCCAACGGCGAGCAGGATGGCCGCTGTCCGCTTGATCACCGGTAGAAGCGGGCCCGAGATCGCGGGCAGCTTGCTGCGGGGTCTCCCGATCGCCGATTGCAGAACGGTGGTGTCGCCGGACACCAGAAGGCCGCCTGTCTCCATTGGCGATGTGACTTGCTGCGACGGCAAACGCTCCAGCGGCGCCTCGTCACGCGAGAATTTTTCGACCTCCTCGATGGCGATCTCGAGCGCCCGCTTCATCTGGTCGATGTTCCTGGCGTCGGCGTAGGTGAACTGCTCCTGGAGCTTGTAGCGGGCAAGGTCGTAGACCATCTGCCGCCTGGCTTCCGCGTCGTCCTTCACCGTCTCGAGCATGCGCGAAATCACGAGCGCGAATTGCACCTGGTTTGCGGGCAAATCGGCCGGGTCCTGCTGACCAGGGAGCAATTCTCTCGAACTCATAGCGCTGACGGTCCAATGCCAGTCACGCCAACACCCGATTTCTCTAATTGAAACAGTTGAATAAACGATGCGGCTCGCGTCCGCGGCCGTTTCGTACACGTCCTCGCGGAACAAGGAAAGCCTCCAGAAGAGCCGCGGCAAATCGCCGGTGCGTCAGACAGGCGGGGCTTGCGCGCCGGTCGAGGGCAGCGCTTGCGGCAGTAGTTCTCCGGAATGCGTGCTGGCGCCGGATTTGCATAGCTGTCGCAAAGCAGCTGGGGAAACGAGTCGCCGACGCCGCGCCTGTCTCATTGCGCGGAGCGAGGGCGGCATTGTTCGTCCCCAGCGACGATGACTCTGCGGAGACGACATGAGATTTGTAGGATCAAGTGCGGCAGCGTTGCTCGGCCTGGCGGCGCTTCTAACGACATCGGCGCTGGCGCGGGACGACGGGCGTTACGCCAACTCGCCGCTAAAGCCCTGGTTCGAGAGCCTGCACAGCGAATACGGGCAATGCTGCTCGGATGCCGACGGCTACGTGGTCGCCGATGTGGATTGGGAATCCGACAATGGCCGATACCGTGTGCATCTCGACGACGAGTGGGTCGTCGTGCCTGACGGTGCCGTCATCACCGAGCCGAACAAGATCGGCCGCACCATGGTGTGGAAGCACTATGTCGACGGCCATCCGCGCGTGCGCTGCTTCATGCCGGGCAGCATGACGTAGGGGCGTTCCTAAAATCTGTACGTCACACTGCCGAGCACCGTGCGGCCGATACCGAGGAAGCAGTCGCCGCGCGCCAGGCACGTGGTCAGGTGGCGCTTGTCGAAGAGATTGCTGGCATTGACCTGAAGCCGCCAGGGGCCGTTATCGTAGCGAACCATCGCATCGAACAAGCGCGATCCGGGGCTTGAAATGCGGGAGGGACGTAATGGTCCCTCAATCATCAGATTTGGAATTTAGTATTCATATAAATCGAGCGCGCGCCGATTGAGATCGGCGCGCGGATGCGTGAAGGAGAGAATGACGTGGTGCGCCTTGCGCAGCGCCGATCAACGCTGCTCGCTCGCGGCGTTGGCGCTCGCGAGCCGCTTGACGCGCGGCGACAGCACCGAAATCTGTGCGGGGGAAGCGGGCATGCCGGCGACGATCATCGTGGGCGCAGTCGACTGCTCCTCGACGCCGGCACCGCCGAGCACCTGAACCTGCGTCGCCGAGATCGGCAACGACTTCACTTCGTAGGAAGGAAGCTCGCCGGCGAATGCACCGGCCGAGCTCGCAATCATGGCGCCGGCAACGGCCATCATGGAAAGAACGCGCATTGGAAAATCTCCGTTGAAGATATCAATCGGAGGTTTGGTCGCGGCGATGCCGAGACAGGTTCGCTCGTGTGCGAACATTCGATTGGCCGTCGGCGAATAAATTGGTTGCTTGATGCGAAAGGACGAAACGAGGACGAAGTTTTTCGCGCCAATGTTTCGGGACGGTTTCGCGGGAGGGCTCGAAACGCCGCGTTAATGCGCCTGCAGATCGGGCTGCGGAGCTTTGGTTGTCGCGGTGGCCTCCGGAAAGCGCAAGCTCATCGTCGTGCCGCGGCCGGGTACGGAGGAGATGATGAGCTCGCCGCCATGGGCGGCCATGATCTCGCGGACGATCGAGAGGCCAAGACCGGCGCCGTCGCCCGCGCTGTTGCCGGTCTGGAAAGGTTCGAGCAGCCTGTGCTCGGCGCCGCCCGGCAGGCCCGCGCCGTCATCGTCAATCGAGATGCTGCTGTGCCTGAGCGTGGCGACGATGCGTCGTGCGCCACGGGCGTGGATGATGGCGTTCCCGACGAGATTGGCGAGCGCACTGCGGACGGCGGCGTCGACGCCCTGCACCAGGAGCGGACCTTCCTCGGCGCGTTCGAGCGCAAGCTCGATACCAGCGTCGAGCGCCGAGGGACTGAAATCGGCGAGCACGTCCAGCGTGACCTGGGCAAGATCGATCGGCCGCTTCTCGATCGCATGATTTTGCAATCGCGCCAGGTCGAGCATGGCGGAGACCAGCGACGTCAGGCGGCGGACGTCGCGCACCAATTCGGCCCTCAGGGCCCGTTCGGGCACGTCCTCGATCTTTGCGCGCAGAAGCGTCAACGGTGTGCGAAGCTGGTGTGCGGCATTGCCGAGAAAGCGGCGTTGCATCCTGATGTAGGCGTCGATCTCGCCGAAGGCGCGGTTCAGCGCCGCGACCAGCGGCTTCAGCTCGGTGGGAACTTCGGACAGGGATATCAGGCCCTGCGGGGCCGATGGGTCGATCGCGAGCGCGCGACGCGCGACCCTTTCGATGCCGCGCGAGACAAAACGTGCGGCCAGCATTGAGCCGATGGCGACCGTTGCCGCAAAGGCCAGCGCCAGCGTGATGATCGCGAAAATGCTGCGGACGAGGAAGTTCCTTGCAATCCGGCCGAAGCGGACCTTGGGTTCACCGACCATCATCGTAAGCTGCAACGAGCCCCGTTGCATGACGGCGAGACAGAAGGTGCTCTTCTGGTCGAGTGTGCTGAAGACGGACGAGCCGATCGGCCCGTTATAAGGAAACGCGAAGGGGAGGGGGGGACGGCGTTCGCTACCGTATTCGCTGATCAGATCGCCCGCTGACACGACGTACCAGAGGTTCGGGCTGTCCGCTTTGAGCTCCTGGAGGGCGGGAGTCGGGCGTACCGTCAGATTCTGCCCTTCGATAACGGTGGCGCGATCGAGAACGGCGACCACAACGCGGCAAGCCCTGAACTCGCGTTCTTCCATCGGATACCGCCAGATGAAGATGCCGAGCATGATCAGGAAAATGGTCGTTGCGGCGATGCCAAGCGACAGCGCGAACGTTCGGGCGATCGACGTCATCTCGGTGTGGCCAGCCGCAGGATGTAACCGATGCCTCGCATGCTGCGGATCTCGACATCGCCACCGAGCTCGGCCAGCTTCTTCCTCAAACGCGAGACCTGCGCTTCGAGCGTGTTGGATTCGATCTCGTCGTCGAAGCCGTAGATCTCCTCGATCAGCGCAGCGCGGGTGATGACGCGGTCGCGCCGCATCAACAGCGCCGCGAGGATCAGCGCCTCGCGCCGCCGCAGCAGGATCCTGGTGTCGGCGACCACGGCCTCGTTGCTGCCGAGATGCAGCTCGACATTGCCGAGCGACAGCACCGAGGGCGCGAGCAGCCTGGGCCGCCGCAACACCGCGCGCACCCGCGCGATCAACTCCTGCGGCTCGAACGGCTTTCCGAGATAGTCGTCGGCGCCGGCGTTGAGGCCATCGACCACATCCTCCTTGGCGTCCTTGGATGTCAGCATGATGATGGCGGGGCGTTCCGGCGATTGGCTCAGCGCCGTCACCACCTGGAGCGCATCTCCGTCGGGCAGCATGCGGTCGACGATCGCGAGATCGTATTTGAAATTGTCCAGCGCCTGGCGGGCATCGGCGATCGAGCCGACGACATCGACGACACCGTGCAATTGCCCGAGCAGCCGGCTGACATAGGCGCCGATCTGCGGTTCGTCTTCGATCACGAGGGAGCGCACGCGGGTCGTCCTTGACTCTGCCGGGGCAACAAAACCCTGAGCGTGACGCTCCCTGGCCGAAGTCTGGTATTTCGGCTCGCGCAGGGTTCCCATTAAGTCACCGAGCTTGGCGAATAAAAGGCAGGAACGGCGGCGCTGAAAGGCGCCGGCGATCGAAATTTCGGAGCGAGAGCGCGGCCCGGCAATGTTCGGGCAATGTTGGTCGGGTGGCGCGTGCCGGGAATGGATTGGGGTGGCGCTCGCGCCTTGCAATCTTGGGGCAATTTTGCCGGATCACATGCTGGGGCACCAACCACACGAGTCGACCAGGCCAGCAAGGCCGGTCCGGGGCCCCGTAAATGAAGCATTTTGACGAAGCTGCTCTCGATCCTGCGGCGAGAGCGCAGCAGACCTTGTTGATGACCTTCCTCGCCGCGTTCGGCGCGATCCTGGCGATCCCTCACTCGGCATCGGCGCAGACCGCGTTCACGCTGCCGGCCCCGCCATTCGACGTGCCGATGCTGCCTTCGCCCTCCGGCAACTGGACCGTCATGGTCGGCATCGGCGGCGAGTACACGCCGGATTTCGTCGGATCGAAGAACGGCAAGTTTCTCCCGATCCCGATCTTCACCATCCGCCGCGCCGGGTCGGTCGACCAGTTTCGCGGGCCCCGCGACAGCGCCAGCATTGCGCTGTTCGACGTCGGCTATTTTCGCGCCGGGCCTGCGTTCAAATACGTCGCGTCGCGCAAGAGCGACAAATATGCCGAGCTGACCGGCCTCGGCGACGTCAAGGCCGCCTACGAGCTTGGCGGGTTCGTCGAATACTTTCCGGTCGACTGGCTTCGCCTGCGCAGTGAATTGCGCCAGGGCTTGGGCGGGCATACCGGTACGGTGGCCGACGTCTCCGCCGACGTCATCGTGCCGCTGATCCAAAGGCTCACGATCTCGGCCGGCCCGCGTTTCACCTGGAAAAGCACCAAGGCGACCGCACCGTATTTCGGCGTCGATGCCGCGCAGTCCCTGGCGTCCGGGCTGTCGGTGTACGATGCCAAGGGCGGCGCGCACTCGGTCGGCTTCGGCAGCCAGATCTCCTACCGCATCAATCCGCAGTGGGAGGTCCATGCCTATGTCGAGTACGAGAAGCTGCTCGGCAATGCTGCCGACAGCCCGCTGGTGAAGCTGCGGGGATCGTCGAACCAGACGACTGTCGGCCTCGGTGCGTCCTATTCGTTCGACTTCAGGATTCGATAGGGCCATGCGTCGCAGGGTTATTCTATGTGTCGTCTGCGCGATCGCTTGTGTCGTCCTCGGTGCTGCCGCGGCGTTCGAGACGCGCACGACGCGGCTCCAGGCGATCAAGACCGTCGGTATCGTCTCGGCCATCGGCGAGGAGATGAGCCTGACGCAAGCCGGCCTGGTCGCGCTCGGCAATGCCGGGCAAAGTGTCTCGATCAGCGCATGGGGGCTGGACGAGCTGATCGTCCAGCAGGCGACGAAGCTGCTCGGCGGGCGCTTTCGCGTGCAGGCGGTGAGCTACAGGCGCGCCGCGTTCGCGGCGATCAGGGATTCTGCGGTTGCGCCCGTCAATCTCCTGCGCAGTGATCCCTTCAAGGAGCTGGTCCGCAGCGACGTCACCCCGCAGGGGTTGGACGCCTACATCGTCATCACCCGCGCGAGATCGAAGCTAGGTAACGGCCGTATCGTCGAGGGCGTCGGGCTCGCCCAATATCGGACGCTGCTTGCAGACTACGGCCTGATCCACGCGCTCTATGAGGTCCGCGTGATCGAGGGCAAGTCGTTCGATGTGATCGAGAAGCGGGCGGCCGCACCGCTCGACAACACCGGGACCATGCGGCTGGCCGGCCCGAGCGGGACGGCCGACGCGACGTTTGACGGTCCGGCTTCGAGCGAACGGCTGCGCGCGGCGATTGCCGATCTCATCACGCGCAGCCTGCCGGTCACGCTGGGCGACATGCATCTGATCGACGGTCAGTGACCGGCTGGCTTGCCGCCGTCAGGTGACGGGCGCCGGATTGAACAGCGTGAGGTCGTTGTGGATGCCCCAGCGATCCGACCAGGGCTTGGTACGGCCGCTGGCGACGTCGAGGATCAGGCGGAACAAATCCCAGCCGGTTTCCTCGATGGTCTTCTCGCCGGTGGCGATGCTGCCGGCGTCGAAGTCGATCAGGTCCTTCCAGCGACGGGCAAGCTCGGTGCGGGTCGCGACCTTGATCACGGGTGCAGCGGCAAGGCCGTAAGGCGTGCCGCGGCCGGTGGTGAATACCTGCAGCGTCATGCCGGAGGCGAGCTGGAGCGTGCCGCAGATGAAGTCGGACGCAGGGGTCGCCGCGAACAGCATGCCCTTCTGCGTCGCCTTCTCGCCGGGCGAGAGCACGCCGGTGATGGCGCTTGATCCGGACTTGACGATCGAGCCCAATGACTTCTCGACGATGTTGGCGAGGCCGCCCTTCTTGTTGCCGGGCGTGGTGTTGGCGCTGCGGTCCGCGCCGCCGCGGGCGAGATAAGAATCGTACCAGGCCATCTCGCGCACCAGGGCGCGGCCGACGTCCTCGTTGATGGCGCGGCGGGTGAGGAGCTGGATCGCGTCGCGCACCTCGGTGACTTCGGAGAACATCACGGTGGCGCCGGCGCGCACCAGCAGGTCCGCGGCGAAGCCGACCGCGGGATTTGCGGTGACGCCGGAGAAGGCATCGCTGCCGCCGCATTGCAGGCCGATCACGAGGTCGGAGGCCGGGCAGGTCTCGCGGGTGCGTTTGTTGAGGATTTTCAGGCGGGCTTCCGCCTGGGTCATGATCGCATCGACGATGGCGCCAAAACCGTCAAAGGCTTCGTCCTGCATCCGCACGATGGCATCGCTGACGCCCTCCGGCACCAGCCGTTCGGGCGCGAGTTTTTCGCAGCCGAGGCCGACGACGAGGATCTCGCCACCGAAATTCGGGTTCTGCGCGATGTTTTGCAGCGTGCGGATCGGCACGACAGCATCCGGCGCGGTGATGGCGACGCCGCAGCCATAGGCATGCGTCAGCGGCACGACGTCGTCGACATTCGGGTATTTCGGCAGCAGTTCGGCGCGGATGCGCTTCACGGCGTATTCCATCGTGCCCTTGACGCATTGCACGGAGGAGGAGATGCCCAGAATGTTTTTCGTGCCGACCGAGCCGTCGGGATTGCGGAAGCCCTCGAAGGTGAAGCCTTCGAGCGGCGGCAGCGGCGCGGGGACGGCGGTCGAGATCTCGAGCTTGTCGAGGGCCGGGGCCTCCGGCATGCGGATGCGCGCTTCGTCCACCCATTCGCCGGCCAGGATCGGCGAAAGCGCGGTGCCGATCACCTCGCCATAGCGGACGATCGGCGCGCCTTCCGCGATGTCGACCAGTGCCGTCTTGTGCCCTTGCGGCACGAAGGCGCGGAGCGTCAGCCCGCAGGAAAAGCGCGAACCGGCGGGAAGCCCGAAATCATTGACCACGATCGCGACATTGTCGCGCTCGTTGAGCTTGATGTAGCGGGGCTGCTCTTTCGCTGCGACGTCCTGGTCCATCTGCTTTACCTCAGAAGCTGAAGTCGTAGGGTGGGCAAAGGCGCAACGCGCCGTGCCCACCATGCTTCATACCGAACGTAAGCGGTGGGCACGCTTCGCTTTGCCCACCCTACGATACCTTCCCCGTGGTTAGCCGGGGAAGGTATAGGCGGTCTTCACGGTCGTGTAGAACTCGCGCGCATAGGAGCCCTGCTCGCGGGCGCCGTAGCTCGAGCCCTTCCGACCGCCGAACGGCACGTGATAGTCGACGCCGGCTGTCGGCAGATTGACCATCACCATGCCGGACTCGCTGTTGCGCTTGTAGTGCGAGGCGTATTTCAGGCTGGAGGTGCAGATGCCGGAGGCGAGGCCGAACTCGGTGTCATTGGAGATCGCCAGCGCTTCCTCGTAGTTCTTGGCGCGGATGACGGCGGCGACGGGGCCAAAAATCTCCTCACGCGCGATGCGCATGTTGTTGTTGGCTTCGGTGAACAGCGCCGGCTGGAGGTAGTGGCCGGGCGTCTCGCGCTTGAGCAGCTCGCCGCCGAAGGCGAGCTTGGCGCCCTCGTCCTGGCCGATCTTGATGTAGCGCAGGTCCTGGTCGAGCTGGCTCTGGTCGACCACGGGACCGATATGCACGCCGGCCTTGAGCGCGTCGTCGACCGAGAGGCCGTTCAGGCGCTCGGCCATCGCGGCGACGAAGCGATCGTGGATGCCTTCGGTCACGATCAGGCGGGAGGAGGCGGTGCAGCGCTGGCCGGTCGAGAAATAGGCGCCGTTGACGGCGACCTCGACAGCGGTCTTGAGGTCGGCGTCGTCGAGTACGACCAGCGGATTCTTACCGCCCATCTCGAGCTGGAACTTCTTCATCGGGTTCGACAGCACGCAGGCCTGCGCGATCTTGCGGCCGGTCTGCACCGAGCCGGTGAAGGAGATCGCGGCAACATCGGGGTGATCGAGCAGGGTCTGGCCGACCACGGAGCCGGAGCCGACCACGAGGTTGAACACGCCGGCGGGAATGCCGGAGCGGGTGATGATCTCGGACAGCGCATGCGCCGAGCCCGGCACCAGCTCAGCCGGCTTGAACACCACGGTGTTGCCGTAGCAGAGCGCCGGCGCGATCTTCCAGGCGGGGATCGCGATCGGGAAATTCCAGGGCGTGATCATGCCGATGACACCGACCGGCTCGCGGGTGAGCTCGACGTCGAGGCCGGGGCGCACCGAGGCACCCTTCTCGCCGATCAGCCGCAGCGCCTCGCCGGCGAAGAATGCAAAGATCTGGCCGGCGCGGGCGACCTCGCCGATGCCTTCCGGCAGGGTCTTACCTTCCTCGCGCGCCAGCAGGCGGCCGAGCTCTTCCTTGCGGGCGAGGATTTCGAGGGAAATCTTGTTCAGCGCGTCATAGCGCGCCTGCGGGGTCGACTGCGCCCAGGCGGGGAAAGCGGCCTTGGCTGCCGCGATCGCCTTCTCGGTCTGCGCCTTGTCGGCCTTGGCGTATTCGCCGACGAGGTCGTTGGTGTTGGAGGGGTTGATGTTCTTGGTGACGCCGGAGCCGTCGACCCATTCGCCGCCGATGAAGTTTTTCAGGATCGCAGTCATCGTTTTTTCCTCCAAGGAAGGTTTCTTAACGCACGAGGCACGGACGCTTGTCGTCGAAGGTCCAGCCGGGGATCAGGTCCTGCATGGCCATAGCGTCATCACGGGCGCCAAGTCCATGCTGCTTGTAGAGCTCATGCGCCGCTTCGACGGCGGCGCGGTCGATCTCGATGCCGAGGCCCGGACGCTCCGGCACGGCGATCTTGCCGCCCCTGATCTGGAGCGGCTCCCTGGTGAGCGCCTGGCCGTCCTGCCAGATCCAGTGGGTGTCGATCGCGGTGACCTTGCCGGGGGCCGCGGCGCCGACATGGGTGAACATCGCGAGCGAGATGTCGAAGTGGTTGTTGGAGTGCGAGCCCCAGGTCAGGCCGTTGTCGCGGCAGGTCTGGGCAACGCGCACCGAGCCTTGCATGGTCCAGAAGTGGGGATCGGCCAGCGGAATGTCCACCGCCCCGAGGCGCAGCGCATGGGAGAGCTGGCGCCAGTCGGTGGCGATCATGTTGGTCGCGGTCGGCAGCCCCGTGGCGCGGCGGAACTCGGCCATGATCTCGCGGCCGGAAAAGCCGCCTTCCGCGCCGCAGGGGTCCTCGGCATAGGCGAGGATGCCGTGCATATCCTTGCAGAGGCTGACAGCTTCGTCGAGCGACCAGGCGCCGTTGGGGTCGAGCGTGACGCGTGCGTTGGGGAAGCGTTTGGCGATGGCCGTGACGGCCTCGATCTCCTGCTCGCCGCGGAGCACGCCGCCCTTGAGCTTGAAGTCGGCGAAGCCGTAATGATCGTGGGTGGCTTCGGCGAGCCGCACCACCGTCTCGGGCGTCATCGCCTCCTGATGGCGGAGGTTGAACCAATCCGGCTTGCCGGTCTCGCCGCTGACGTAAGCGAGCTTCGATTTGCGGCGGTCGCCGACGAAGAAGAGGTAGCCCAGCGTCTCGACGCTCTTGCGCTGCTGGCCTTCGCCGAGCAGCGCTGCAACCGGAAGATCGAGATGCTGGCCGAGCAGATCGAGCAGCGCGGATTCGATCGCCGTGACCGCATGGATCATGACGCGCAGGTCGAACGTCTGCTTGCCGCGGCCGCCGGCATCGCGGTCGGCGAAGGCGGTGCTGATATCGGCGAGGATGTTGTTCATCGCGCCGACGGTCTTGCCGATCACGAGATCACGGGCATCCTGCAGCGTCTGCCAGATCTTTTGCCCGCCCGGCACCTCACCAACGCCGGTGTGACCGGCATTGTCGGTGAGAATGACGATGTTGCGGGTGAAGAACGGCGCATGCGCGCCGCTCAAATTGAGGAGCATGCTGTCGCGACCCGCGACCGGGATCACCTGCATCGATGTGACGACCGGCGCGCCGGCGACTGGCGCGCCTGAAACTACGACCATCAGCTGCTCCTCCCGTGTTGCCTGTTATTCTGCCGCCTGTTGTGTCGATCGTGCGGCGGACAGATTTTGCACGAGCGCGGTCAGTTCCGCCATCTCCTGCTCGGTCAGATCGGTGAGCGGCGGGCGGACCGGACCGGAATCGCGGCCGATCACCTTCATGCCGGCCTTGATGATCGAGACCGCATAACCCTTCTTGCGGTTGCGGATTGCGATCAGCGGCAGGATGAAGTTCTTCAAGCCGGCATTGATCGTCTCGTGGTCGCGCTTGCGCACCGCGGCGTAGAACTTGGTGGCGAATTCCGGCACGAAGTTGAACACGGCCGAGGAATAGGTCGTCACGCCCATGTCGAGATAGGGCAGCGCGAAGGTCTCGGCCGTCGGCAGGCCGCCGACATAGGTGAGGCGATCGCCGAGCTTGGTGTAGACGCGGGTCATCAGCTCGATGTCGCCGATGCCGTCCTTGTAGCCGACGAGGTTCGGGCAGCGCTCGGCGAGGCGGGCCAGCGTGTCGGGCTGGAGGATGGCGTTGTCGCGGTTGTAGACGATCACGCCGATCTTGACGGATTTGCAGACCGCCTCGACATGGGCGGCGAGGCCGTCCTGCTCGGAATGGGTGAGATAGGGCGGCAGCAGCAAGAGGCCATCGGCGCCGGCCTTCTCGGCACCAACAGCGATCTCGCGCGCGGTGGCGGTGCCGTAGCCGGTGCCGGCGAGCACGGGCACGCGGCCCTTGGTCTCGTCAACGGCGATCTTGACGACCTGCGGAACCTCGCTCGGCGTCAGCGAGAAGAACTCGCCGGTGCCGCCGGCGGCGAACAGGCCGGCGACGTCATAGCCGCACAGCCAGTCCATGTTGGCGCGGTAGGTCGCCTCGTCGAAGGAATAGTCCGCCTTGAAGGGCGTGACGGGGAAGGACAGGAGGCCCGATCCGATCTTCTGGGCCATTTCCTGCGGGGTCATCTTGCTCATGGGCGCTGCTCCCTGATTGCGTGTTGTGGAGGACGCGGGCCGAAAGCCTGCGCGTCCATGCGCCGTTATTTAGGAGACGGTTCGATGCGCGTCCAAGCCAAAGCCTATATCGACCGATGCGGATTGAGCATCAATCCTCCGCCACCTCCGCGGAGGACAATTCGCCGGCGATTTTGACCAGCGCCGACAGCAGCGGATTCTCGTCGTCGCGGCGCCAGACCATGAACAGTTCGACTGGCACGCGGTTGCGCAGCTTCAGCGGCCGTAGGCGGACATCGGAGATCTTCAGGCCGGCGGCGGCGGCCGGCACGATGGCAAGACCGAGGCCGGCGCGCACCATTGCGAGGATCGAATGGATCTGGCTGAGGTGCTGGACATAGCGGGGCAGCACGTCGGAACGCGTGAATTGCGCCACCAGGAGATCGTGGAAATAGCGGCTCTCATAGGGCGAATACATCACGAAGGGCTGGTCGTCGAAGTCCTTGATGGTGATGCTCTCGGCATTCGCCAGCGGATGCTTCTTCGGGATCGCGGCGAGCAGGGGCTCGGCGACGACGCGGCGGCTGGTGAGCTCGGGGCGTGCGATCGGCGGCCGCAGCAGGCCGGCGTCGATCTGGCCCGAGGTCAGCGCCTCGAACTGATCGCCGGAGACCATCTCCTTCAGCGAGAAGTCGACCTCGGGCAGCTTGGCGCGGCAGGCCGCGACGAGCTCGGGAAGGAAGCCGTAGGCGGCGGCCGCGGTGAAGCCGATCTTCAGCGAGCCGGTCTTGCCGAGCGCGATGCGGCGGGCGACCTGCGAGGCGCTCTCCGCAAGCTTCAGGATCCGCCGTGCCTCGGGCAGGAAGCTGCGGCCCGCAGGCGTCAGGCGCACCGAGCGGCTGGTGCGCTCGAGCAGCGGCGCATCGATGATGTGCTCGAGCACCTGGATCTGCCGCGACAGCGGCGGCTGGGTCATGTTCAGCCGCGCGGCGGCGCGGCCGAAATGCAATTCCTCCGCAACTGTCACGAAGCAGCGGAGCTGGTTGAGGTCGAACATCGATACATGCCTTAGATGGATAAGGCGTTTCCCCGGCACTTCTAGCATCGATCACCCCCAAAACAAAGACGGCGGCTGAAGAAGCCGCCGTTGAGTTGCCTGTCCCACTCCGATCACTCGGAGCGCTCAGGAGGAACGTTTGAGCACCACCCGCTCGATCTTGCCGACGATCACGAGATAGGCGAATGCGGCTACCAGCGCGTTGGCACCGACGAACACCAGCGCGCCGTTGAAGGAGCCGGTGGCCGCCAGGATGTAGCCGATCACGATCGGGGTAGAGATCGAGGAGAGGTTGCCGAAGGTGTTGAAAAGGCCGCCGGAGACGCCGCCGGCTTCCTTGGGCGAGGTGTCGGAGACGACCGCCCAGCCGAGTGCGCCGATGCCCTTGCCGAAGAAGGCGAGCGCCATGAAGCCGACCACCAGCGCCTGTCCGTCGACATAGTTGCAGGCGATGATCGACATCGACAGCAGCATACCGCCGACGATCGGGATCTTGCGCGCCATGGTCAGCGAGCCGGTCTTGCGCAGGATGGCGTCGGAGATGACGCCGCCGAGCACGCCGCCGATGAAGCCGCACAGCGCCGGCAGCGTCGCGACGAAGCCGGCTTGCAGGATCGACAGGCCGCGCTCCTTGACGAGGTAGACCGGAAACCAGGTCAGGAAGAAATAGGTCAGCGTGTTGATGCAGTACTGGCCGAGATAGACGCCGAGCATCATGCGATTGGAGAGCAGCTGGCGGATGTGGTCCCATCTCGGGCCGGAGTCCGGCGCGCGCTCGTCCTTGGGCGCGTCGAGGTCGACCAGCGCGCCGCCTTCCTTGATGTAGTCGAACTCGGCCTCGTTGATGCCGGGGTGCTCCTTCGGACCATAGACGGTCTTGATCCAGACGAGGCCCATGACGACGCCGAGCGCGCCCATCACGAAGAACACGTAGCGCCAGCCGTAATCGTGCGCGATCCAGCCCATCAGCGGCGCGAAGATCACGGTCGCGAAATACTGCCCCGAATTGAAGAACGCCGAGGCCGTGCCGCGCTCATTGCCGGGAAACCAGGCCGCGACGATGCGGGCGTTGGCGGGAAAGGAAGGTGCTTCAGCGACGCCGACAAGGAGGCGAAGCGCGAACAGCACGGTGATGGCAGCGCCGGCGCTGAGGAAGCCGACCCAGCCCTGCATCAGCGTGAACAGCGACCAGATGATAATGCTGAAGGCATAGACGAGGCGCGAGCCGTAACGGTCGAGCAGCCAGCCGCCCGGCACCTGCGCCACGACATAGGACCAGCCGAAAGCCGAGAAGATCCAACCCATGGCGACGGGATCGAGATGCAGCTCCTTGGAGAGCGCGGGGCCCGCGATCGACAGCGTGGCGCGGTCGGCATAATTGACGGTGGTGACCAGGAACAACATGGTCACGATGAACAGCCTGACGCGAGACCTTCTCACGTCCGCTGCGGACACCACTGCGCTCATCACGCGCCTCCTTAGAACTCGAAATGTTTCCTCACGGCGACTCCTAGAGGCGCGCGCGGCAAAGTGTCCAAGTTCAAGGCAGTATCGATCGATGCCGTTTTTGGATTGATGGAACGGCAGGTGGAGGGAACGATAGTGCGGTGACGCGAATGTGCGATGGTGATGCGCGAGATTGTGCCAAGCGCTCCACTGTCATTCCCCGCGAAAGCGGGGAATCCAGTACGCCGCGGCCTCTCGATTCAATCATCGCCGTCACGGCGTACTGGATCGCCCGATCAAGTCGGGCGATGACACCGAATGTGTGGGAGCAGCGTCGTGCTACTGCTGCGCGCCCGGCAACAGCGGCGCGAGAAGACTGCGCGTGACGCCCGGCGGCACCGCGTCCAATCCGAGCACGCTGCTCGCAGCCGGCAGAGTGGCATCCGCCATCGCGGCGTGACCCTCCGCGCTCGGATGCACGGCGCCGCCATAGACGGCGGAGAGCACGCCCCAGGTGGCATCGTGGATGTCGGTTGGCTGGCTCGCCGCCGGCAGGCCTTGCGGATAGGTCATCGCGGCGAAATAGCTGTCATTCGCATCGCGGATCCAGCGTGCGCGCGGCAGGTAGGCGCGATACTCCGATGCACCGCGGCCGCACAGCATCGGCTGGCTCGCCGCGCTCACGATATCGGGATTGAAGCTCTGGCCGTTCTCGGCGAAGCAGGTGCGATCGAATTCGGGATCGTTCCCCGAATGCGCGCAAAAACCGTGGTCGGCGAACGCTGCCTGGTGCGAGTCCACGAAGGTCATGCGGTCGGCTTCGGGATCGCGGCACAGCGCGCCCCGCGTGCAGGTGGCGAGCCCCTTCAGTTGCGGCAGGAATTCGGTGTCGACGAAGGTCGAGACGCGGGCGAGGCGCTGCGGATCGGCGTTGAAGGACGGATGGATGTCGAACCCGGCGCGGCCGCCGCGGCAGGGCACGCCGCCATCGGCGAGCGCGGGATTGGCGTAGGACACGTAGACCACGTGCGAGAGGTCGCCTCCGACCAGCGGCTTCAGCGCCTCGCGCAACTTGACGAAATTCTGCGGCAGCTCGCGTGCCAGCGCATCGCGGGAATCGTCGACGCTCGCCATCACGCCGGAGCGGCGGAACAGCGCGCGCTCGGTCGCGGTGTCGACGATGACGTCGGCGACGAGGCCGGAGAAGTAGACGTCGTTGGCGCCGACCGAGAGCAGCACGAGGTCGAGCGTGCGGTCGGGCTGCCGCTTCCTGGCGGCGGTGAGCGCCTCGCGCAGCTCGGCGACCTGGGCGTTCACGCTGGTGTTGCAGACGCCGGTCTTGCCGGGCGGGCATTCGCGGGCGCGCTGCGAGCCCAGGAGGCCGTCGCCGATGCTGGCGCCGGTGCAGGCGAGCGGCAGAAAGGTCACCGCGATGTGGGTGTAGCGCACCGCGAGCGCCAGCGCGGTGCGGGCCTGGTAGCTGTAGAGCGAACGATGGCAGGGCGAATTGAACCAGAGCGCGCTGTAGCGCTGCCAGTTGGCGAGCGTATCCGGCGCCTCGCAGGCGCGGCCGCCTTTATAGCCGGCCCGGCTCGGCCGGTAATATTGGCCGCCGGCGGCAGTACCGAGATAGGAGCGGAAGCAGAATCCTTCGTCCGACAACGGCAGCGGCCGGTCCGGATTGCCTTCGCCGGAGGCGATGCTGTCCCCGAGGCCCGCAACGAAGATGTCGCGGACCTGGATCTCGGTCTGGACGCGCTGGGTCGGGTCGGAACCGGAGGAGACGTCGACGCTCGCGACCGTCTGCTTGCCGTAGCGAACCCGCAGATTGATCGGCTCGGCGCAATCGAAAGTCGAGGTCTGCGGCCCGTCGCCGTCGTCGAACGACCAGGCGCAGGTGGCGCCGACCGGCACCGCGCCGGCCAGGCGCACGGTCACCGGGTGATCGGTCGGGGTGAGGTAGTTCTCTTTGACGTTGTCGCGGGTGCAGGGCTGGTTGACGCGGCCCTGGAGGTCAATGCAGAGCCGGTTGACCATGTTGCGGGCCCAGCCGCGGCCCTCGCTCTGGAGCTCCAGCGACTGCTCGGCGGCGAGGATGCTGCGGTTACGTGCGTTCTCGACGTGGAGCAGGAAGTCGCGCTCCTCGCGGAACAGGCGGAAGCGGTTGCGCACCTCCCAGGATATTTGCATCGCGCCGGCGTCCTGCGCGGCGGCGCGCTCGGGCGGCAAAGACGTCAGAATGCCGGCAAGCAGCACGAGGCCTGCGGCGAAGGTACGAAAGGAAAAAGGGATCATGGCCCGCGTGTTCAACGGCAAAGTTGAGGCGGAAATAAGAGAGGATCGCTGCCCCGTCCGCAACCTTAGTCTGACCCGCTTTAACGCTTGCTGGCCTGCCGCAATGATCGCTCGCGCTCCATCGCTGCCACCTGCTTGGGCAGGTTGGCCTGGGCGCAGGCCTCGGCCAGCCGCCGCCGTTCCTGCCAGGGCTGGACCACGTTCATCCACAGCTCGCGCGCGCCCATGATGGAGATGGCGAGGCCGAACGGGATCACGAAATAGAGGATGCGGAAGACCAGCAGGGTCGCCAGAAGCTGCTCGCGGCCGAATTCGGGCAGCGCGACCAGCATGGCGACATCGAACACGCCGATCGAGCCGGGCGCGTGGCTGGCAAAACCGATCAGCGTCGCCAGGATGAACACCACCGCCAGCGACATGAAATCGATCGGCGGATTGGCTGGCATCAGCAGGTACATCGCCGTTGCGCAGAAGCCGAGATCGACCACGCCGATCAGGATCTGGACCAGCGTCAGCGGCGCCGAGGGCAGCACGACCTTCCAGCCCTTCTGGCCGAGTTCGCGGCGCTTCTCGCCCATGCAGAGCCAGACCAGATAGGCGCCGATCGAGGCGAGGCCGCCGAGCCCGATCAGCCGGTTGATCGACGACGGCAGTTGATCCATCGACGAGGCGGCATCCGGATGGATGACCATGCCGATCGAGAGCACGAAGATGTTACCGAGCCAGAAGGTCAGGCCGGACAGGAAGCAGATTTTCGCGACGTCGATCGCGTTCAGCCCGTAGTCCGAATAGATCCGGAAACGGATCGCGCCGCCGGTAAAGACGGTGGCGCCGATGTTGTGGCCGATCGAATAGGACGTGAAGCTGGAGAGTGCTGCGATGCGATAGGGCACATGCTTCTTGCCGATCGTTCGCAGTGCAAAATAATCGTAAAAGGTCAGCGTACAGAACGCGAAGACGACGCAGATCGCCGCCAGCCCGATATTGCCGCGGGGAATCTCGGTCAACGCGGTCAGGATGACGCCGGTATCGATGTCCTTGAGAGTGCGCACAAGCGTCGTGATCGCGAAGGCGATGATGAAGACGCTCGCAGCAACGCCGAGCCGTCGCCAGCCGATCCATCTCTTGAAGCCGCGTTTCAGCGCGGGCAGCAGTCCGTGCATTCATCCTCCCGGCGGGGGGCAAGACCGACCAGGCCAGACATTGGCCGGTCGGGCGCGATCACTGCCCGAAATGGGCTTCGATCGCTAGGCATGATGTAGCTCATTTAAGGCAAAAACAGCGACTTGTGCAGCCCTTGACAAGGATAGGTTCTGCGTCGGACCGGCCGCTTTTGTCATATCTGGTTCATATCGGCCGCGCGTTAAGCATATGAGTCGAGGCACCTGCCCGGATCGCGCGTCCGTGTGTTGACATGGTTTCGTATCCGATCGCGATCGGCATTGTTCCAACGCAAGCAATACGGGTTTTTTGGAACGTCGGTGCAATGCGCTGGTTAGCGCTCCATCAGCAATCGAACATGGCGGAATAATCGGCTTTTCGTGCAAGCCGACGCCTCCGTGTTCCCGAAACCGAGAGGATCGGAACGATGGGACTGTTCACAAAAGACATCAAGACCATGAACGACCTGTTCGTGCATCAGCTTCAGGACATCTATTATGCCGAGCAGCAGCTCACCAAGGCGCTGCCGAAAATGGCAGATAAGGCCACCGATCCGCAGTTGAAGCAGGGCTTTTTGACGCACCTCGAGGAAACCAAGCAGCACGTCGCGCGCCTCGAGGAAGTGTTCAGGATGCACGGCGCGCAGGTGAAGGCGGTCGACTGCCCGGCCATCGACGGCATCATCGAGGAAGCCGACGAGACCGCCGGCGAAGTCGCCGACAAGGCGGTGCTGGACGCCGCGCTGATCAACGCGGCGCAGGCCGCGGAGCATTACGAGATCGTGCGCTACGGCAGCCTGATCGCCTGGGCCAAGCAACTCGGCCGCAACGACTGCGCCACCGTGCTCGCCAAGACGCTGGAAGAAGAGAAGGCGACCGACAAGAAGCTGACCACGCTCGCCGAGAGCAAGGTGAACCTGCGCGCGGCAAGCTAGCGGGCGCAGCCGGGAAGGTACGCGCAGGACTTCTGTTCCTGCAGCATCGCCCACCTGCGCGGGCGATGACACCGCGGATGTGGTGAGACCGGCAAACGCACATCCATCATTCGGTCATTGTCGAAGCATGATGGCGGGCTGAAGGCGTATGTTTCGCATGGGGCTGCAAACCGAGGTGGCAGCATGCGAGCGAGTACCATCAAATATGAAACGCTAGCCGGCGCGCCGCGTGCCGGCTCGCGCCTTGCGACCTCCCTCACGCTTGCCGCGATGAGCCTCGGCTATGGCGTGGTGCAACTCGACGTCACCATCGTCAACACCGCGCTGGATGCGATGGGCAAAACGCTCGGCGGCGGCGTCGCCGAGCTGCAATGGGTGGTCAGCGCCTACACCATCGCCTTTGCCGCTTTCATTCTGACCGCCGGTGCGCTCGGCGACCGCATCGGCGCCAAGCGCATCTTCATGGCGGGGTTCGCCATCTTCACCGCGGCCTCGCTCGCCTGCGCATTGTCCCCCGATGCGGCCGTGCTGATCGCAGCGCGGCTGGTCCAGGGGCTGGCGGCGGCAATCCTGGTGCCGAATTCGCTGGCGCTGCTCAATCATGCCTATGCCGACGACCGCGAGCGCGGCCGCGCCGTGGCGGTCTGGGCCGCCGGCGCGAGCCTGGCACTTACGGCCGGTCCCTTCGTCGGCGGCGCGCTGATCACGCTGGTTAGCTGGCGCGCGATCTTCCTGGTCAATCTGCCGATCGGTCTTGCCGGCCTGTGGCTGAGCTGGCGCTACGCCAGCGAGACCACGCGGGCACGCTCGCGCGAGATCGATCTGCCCGGCCAGATCGCTGCGATCGGTGCGCTGGGCGCGCTCGCCGGCGCGATCATCGAGGGTGGCTCGCTCGGCTGGAGTCATCCAGCCGTGATCGCGGCCTTCGTTGCCTCAGCCGCGTTGGCGGTGCTCTTCGTCTGGCGCGAGAGCCGCACCGCGCAGCCGATGCTGCCGCTGTCGCTGTTCAGTCACCGCCTGTTTACCCTGACCACGATCGTCGGTCTCCTCGTCAACGTCGCGATCTACGGCCTGATCTTCGTGCTGAGCCTGTATTTCCAGAGGATCAACGGGCTGTCGGCATGGTGGACCGGGCTCGCCTTCGTGCCAATGATGGGTGCGGTGCTGCCGGTCAATTTGCTGGCGCCGCGTCTGGCCGAACGCATCGGCTCGTGCCCGACCATCGTGGTCGGCGCCTGCATCTCGGCGCTCGGTTGTCTCGGCCTGCTCTGGATCGAAGCCGGGACCAGCTACTTCGCGATCTTTGCGCAGATGATCGCGATCAGCGGTGGACTTGGCCTGCTGGTGCCGCCGCTGACCTCCACCTTGCTCGGCAGCGTCGACAAGGCGCGCTCCGGCATCGCCGCCGGCGTCCTGAACGCGACGCGGCAGACCGGCAGCGTGCTCGGCGTCGCGCTGTTCGGCTCGCTGGTGGCCTCGGACAGTGCCTTCATGATGGGCCTTCACCAGTCGCTAATCATATCGGCGGCCGTCCTGCTGCTCGCCGCCGCCGTGATCGGCCTCGGCTCATATGCAGCTGATGACGCGAAGGCGTGAGGGGACTCAATGTGAGCGATCCCACACATTCCCTGTTCACCATTACTGGAACCGGTACATAGCCGGTTACCGACTGTCCATCTCTGCCGGTTCTAGTGCGGTTGGAATAGGGGCCGGCAATGCATCAAGTTCTTTACTGCCTGACGGATCAGCATGATTGGCGTCTGGTCGCACTCGGCGGAGCGGTGTGTCTGCTCGCCAGCGCAGCGGCGATCAGCCTGTTCCACCGCGCGCGTGCGGCGAACGGGGGAGCCCGCGTATCGTGGGTCGCGCTCGATGCCGTTGTCGCCGGCGGCGGCATCTGGGCAACCCATTTCATCGCGATGCAGGCTTACGGGCCTGGAGCGGGTGGCGCATACAATATTCCGTTGACGATCCTGTCGCTGATCTTCGCGATCGCGGTCACCTTCATCGGGCTGAGCATCTCGGTGTCGGTGACGCGGGGGATCCTGGTTGCGCTTGGTGGCGCCGTCGTCGGTGCCGGCGTTGCCGCCATGCATTACACCGGCATGATGGCGCTCGAGATTCCCGCGCGCATCGGCTGGACGACCGGCACAGTGACGGTCTCGATCGTCCTCGGCATCGTCCTTGGATCGCTTGCCATGGTCGTTGCAGGGCGACGCGACAGCCTTGCTAGCGCGCTCGGCGCGACGGTGCTGCTGACGCTGGCCATCGTCTCACATCATTTCACTGCCATGGGCGCCGTGGAGCTGACGCCGGATCCTGCGGTCGTCATCAGCGGCCTGTCGATCCCGCCGGCTTCATTGTCCATCCTCACCGCCAGCGCCGCCGCCGCGATCATCGCGATCGCGCTCGCGGCGGCTGTGCTCGACCGCCGCGCCAAGGGCGAACTGGGACGCCAGCAGGTCGTGCTGGACACTGCACTCGAGAACATGTCGCAGGGGCTGTGCATGTTCGATGCCGAGGGCAAGATCCAGCTCTTCAACGAGCGCTACGCCGCGATGCTCGGCCGTACCGACATTCTGCTCACCGGCCGCCTGCTCGTCGACGTGCTACGGGAGGAGCAGGCCAAGGGCCAGTGGCAGGGGGATGCGGGCGAATTCTTCGCGCGCCTCGTCGCCGACGCGCGCGAGGGCCGCACGACCAGCCAGGTTGTGACCCGGTTCGGCCGCTCCATCCGCGTCGTCAACCAGCCGATGCAGGGCGGCGGCTGGGTCGCGACCTTCGAGGACATCACCGAATGGCTGGAGGCGCAGGCCAAGATCTCGCACATGGCGCGCCATGACGCGCTGACCAGTCTGCCGAACCGCGTGCTGTTCCACGAGCAGCTCCAGCAGGGCCTGCGCCGGGTGAAGTCGGGCGATCAGATCGCGGTGCTCTGTCTCGATCTCGATCACTTCAAGGACATCAACGACTCGCTCGGCCACCCCATCGGCGATGCGCTGCTCAAAGAGGTCGGCCGCAGGCTGAAGGCCACCGTCGGCGAGAGCGACACCGTGGCGCGGCTCGGAGGCGACGAGTTCGCCGTGGTCCAGATCGGACGGTCGGAGGAAACCGCGGCAAGGTCCCTTGCCGGCCGCCTGGTCGAGGTCATCTCTGCGCCTTACGAGATCGAGGACCACCAGATCGTCATTGGCGTCTCGATCGGCATCTCGCTGTCGCCGCAGGACGGCAGCAATCCCGACGAGCTGTTGAAAAACGCCGACCTCGCGCTGTACCGCGCCAAGGCGGACGGCCGCGGCACCTACCGATTCTTCGAGACCGGCATGGATGCGCGCGCGCAGGCGCGGCGGCTGCTGGAGATGGACCTGCGGGCGGCGGTGCAGCGCGACGAGTTCGAGGCGTACTATCAGCCGATCCGCGACGTCGCCAGCGGTCGCGTCGTCGCCTTCGAGGCGCTGCTGCGCTGGAACCATCCGCAGCGCGGCCTGATCGCCCCCATCAACTTCATTCCGCTGGCCGAGGAGACCGGCCTCATCGTCCAGCTCGGCGAGTTCGTGCTGCGCAGCGCCTGCAGTGACGCCGCCACCTGGCCGGACGATGTCGATGTCGCCGTCAACCTGTCGCCGATGCAGTTCAAGAGCCCGAACCTGATCGCATCCGTGACCGATGCGCTGACAGCCTCCGGGCTCGCGGCACGACGCCTCGAGCTCGAGATCACCGAATCGGTGCTGCTCCAGAACAGCGAGGCCACGCTGACCACCCTGCACGAGCTGCGCGCCATGGGCGTGCGGATCTCGCTCGACGATTTCGGCACCGGCTATTCGTCGCTGAGCTATCTGCGCAGCTTCCCGTTCGACAAGATCAAGATCGACCGCTCCTTCGTGTCGGAGCTTGCGACGCGCGAGGATTCCATGGCGATCATCCGCGCGGTGACCGGCCTCGGGCGCAGCCTCGGCATCGTCACCACGGCGGAAGGCGTCGAGAACGACGCGCAGCTCGAGCTGCTGCGGCGCGAGGGCTGCACCCAGGCGCAGGGCTATTTTTTCAGCAAGCCGCGGCCCGCATCCGATGTCGCGTTGATGCTGGACCGGCCGCGGCTGCGCGCCTCGGCTTGATGTCTAGCCGCGGCGCAGCGCGAAATGCGCGCCGCAGAACGCCATCACGGCGCCAAGGCATAGCGCGGCGAGCCCGGCGAGCACGCCCGAAACGGTCGGGATCGGGCTCGGCGCCGAGGCCGCCTGGCCCGCGCCCGCCAGCAACAGCACGCCGACCGCTATCAGGAACTGCCGCATCCGCTGCGGGATCTGCCCGGAGACGGCGCTCTGCATCAGCGTTGCCGTGAAATAGCCGCCCGAGAAGCCGACCGTGGCAATCAGCCACCACGCGATCGCCGCGCCCGCCGGTATGAATTCATGCGTGTCGGAGTGCCAGAGCCCGCCGAGGTCGAGCCCGTAGCGCGCGCCCAGCATGTGCACCGCGAGCGCAAGCAGCACGCCGGAGATCACGGCGGCGCCGAGAATCAGGCGGCGTGGAAAAAAGGTCGTCTCAGCCATGCCCAACTTGTAGGATGGGCGAGGGCGATCGCGCAAGCCGATCGCAGGCGGGATTGCGCGGACGGGAATTGATTGTCGAGATGCAGGTTTCGGAAGCGCAAGGCCCGTCGGTCACGAGCTACGCCTACAAGGCGTCGCTGATCGGCTCGGCGCATCGTTTCGAGCTGACGGACGAGGGCCTGTCCTGGCACATCGCCGGCCGCTCCGGCCTGTGGCGCTATGACGAGATCTCGGCGATCCGGCTGTCGTTTCGCCCGGTATCGATGCAGCAGCACCGCTTTCGCGCCGATCTCAGCCACACCAAGGGCGGCCGTATCGCGATCCTGTCGACGAGCTGGCAGACCGCGGCGCTGATGGCGCCGCAGGATAACGGTTTTCGCGCGTTCATTCTCGAACTGCATGCACGGATGGCGCAAGCCGGCAGCCGCGCCGAATTGACCGCCGGCCTCGGCCGCAAGACCTATGCGGGGGTGCTGGCGTTTTTGGCGGTGCTGACGGTGGCCATGGCCGGGCTGTTGATCCGCGCGCTCCTGATCGGCGAATTCGCAGGTGCGCTGTTCATCATCGGCTTTGCCGCGCTGTTCGCCTGGCAGGTCGGCGGCTTCGTGCGGCGCAACCAGCCGCAGAGCTACGGTTTTGACCGCGTGCCCAAGGCCTTGCTGCCGTAGGTGCAATCGGCCGCAATCAAACGTGACTTCGCAGCCTTGCGCCGGTGCCGCATCGTGCTGCCATGCCAAGCATGGATTGCAGCACCCGCCGGCTTGCGGCGGATGAGATCGCCGAGATCAACCGCACGCATCTGGTCGATACGCCACTGCGGCCGGCCGATCTGTTGTTCATGTTCGGTACCCGCGAGGACGTCGCACTGCGCGTCGACGTCGCCGCGAAGCTGTGGCGCGAGGGCTTCTTCCGCTGGTCGATTGTCAGTGGCGGCGTGACGCCGGGCTCGGAGCAATCCGAGTGCACCATCATTAAGGCAGCGATGGTTGCCGCGGGCATTCCGCAGGATCTTGTCCTCGAGGAACATCACGCGATGAACACCGGCGAGAACGTGATCTTCTCGCTGCCGATCATTGATGCGGCGCTTGGACTGCAAAACATCCGGAGCGTGATCTGCCTTGGCAACACCTGGACGGCGCGCCGCTACCCGATGACGCTGCACCGGCACTGGCCTCAAGTCGAGAAGATGCTGCTCACCGTCGACAGCTTTGCGATACCGCGCGCGCTCTGGCACACGGATGTCGAGTTTCGCCGCCGGGTCCTGCACGAATGGGACAAGATCGAGCCGTACAAGGCGAGGGGCTTCATCGCGGAATGGCCGGAGGCCTGAGAGGTTCCGCACGTTACTCGGTCGAGTCGAAATCCTCTTCCTTGGTGCCGAGCAGCGACACGAGCGTGCGCAGGCCGGAATCGAGCTGCTCGGGCGAGGGCGGGGCGAGTGCGAGCCGAACCGCGTTCGGTGCATGTCCATGCGCAATCGCAAACGTCGAGGACGGCGTCAGCGCGATGCCGCGCCGTGCTGCTGCGGCGACGAAGGTTTGCGAGCGCCAGTGCGGCGGCAGCGTCAGCCAGAGATGATAGGAGCGCGGGTCGGCCGAGAGCTGGTAGCCCGAGAGCAGCCTTGCCGCGGTCTGCTGCCGGCGTCCGGCGTCGGTCCGCTTCAGCCGCGTCAGCTCGGCGACGGTGCCGTCGGCCATCAGCCGCTGACCGGACGCCAGCGCGTGGCCCGAGGCAATCCAGCCGCCAGTGCGGACCGCGCTCATCACGCTCTCGCGCAGATGCGGCGGCGTGACGAGGATGCCGAGTGCGAGGCCCGGCGCCACCTTCTTGGACAGGCTGTCGATCACGATGCAGCGGTCGGGGCCGAGCGCCGCCAGCGGCGTGTCGTCGGCGAGGAAGCCGTAGACGGCGTCCTCGATGATGGTGAGATCGAGCTTTTCGGCAACGCGCATGATGTCGGCGCGCCGCGTCGCGTTCATGGTGACGCCGAGCGGGTTCTGGATGATGGGCTGGAGGTACAGCGCCGACAGATGCGCCTCGCGATGCGCCTTCTGGATCGCGTCGGGCCGCGCGCCGAATTCATCCATCGGAATTGGCACCAGCGTCACGCCGAGCCGCGCCGCGATGCTCTTGACGTAAGGGTAGGTCAGCGCCTCGACGCCGCAGCGCCCGCCGGTGGGAACGAGAGCGGCGAGCGCGGCTGCGAGCGACTGCTTGCCGTTGGCGGTGAAGACGATCTGCTCGGCCTGCGGCGTAAAATCCTTGCGCGCGAGATAGGCGGCGGCAGCATTGCGGGCGCTCTTGGTGCCGGTGCTGGCCGAGACGCGCAGCGCGGATTCGAGCGCGTCGACGCGCTCCAGTCCCGCAAGACTCTTGGCGATCATCGCCCATTGCTGCGGCAGGAGGGGATAATTGACCTCGAAATCGATGCGCGCGTCGCGCGGCTCGCTCAACGCCTCGACTTCGCGTTTGATGTCGCCGGAGATGAAGGTGCCGCGGCCGACCTCGCCGACCACGAGGCCGCGGCGGAGCAGCTCCGTATAAACCCGGCTCGCGGTCGAGACCGCAATGCCACGGTCGTAGGCAAAATTGCGCTGTGGCGGCAGTCGGTCGCCGGGCCTTAACGTGCCTTTAGTGATATCGGCCGCAATGGCATCGGCAAGCTTCACGTACTCGAACTTGGACATTATTGCACCGAGAGCAATGTTTTACTTGCTCCGAGTAGTGTACTGGAGCATTTAAGTTCCATCAAGTTCCGCGATTGAGCCGAGGTGAGCGAGAGCAATCCGATGGCAAATGAGGTACAGGCGCTGACAGCGTCTGCGCCAACGGCACCTGCTTCGCCGCGCGGAACAGCACGCCGGAGAAGAAGAATGACCACGATCTCGCAAACTGCCGGGCGGAGTTTACGCCCATCCTCATCGGGCGGATTTTTCAGCACGCTCGCCACCGCCGCCCATGCGCTGTTCGACCGCCTGGAGCGCCGCTCCGCCGTCAAGACGCTGAACGAGCTCGACGACCGCGCCTTGCGCGACATCGGGATCACGCGCAGTCAGATCGAGGACGCCGTCTACGGCCAGTTCAAGGCCGAGCTGACGCGATATCTGTGAGTTTGCTCTGTTGCCACGCCCGGCAGATCCGGGCGTGGTGACGTACCGCGCCTCCGCATAATCATTGCAGACACACACCCACGGTGTTTTGCCCGCCGGGCAATGCAACATCTCGTAGCCCGGATGAGCGAAGCGACATCCGGGATTGGTGCGAGTGTGGTCCCGGGTATCGCTTCGCTCACCCGGGCTACGTTGCCGTGATGATCAGGCCAGTGCGACCTGGTCCCAGACGCTGCCATAAGCGCGATCGTCCTCGGACCGGACGGGCTTGCGGCGGGGCCTTGCTGGCGCGCCGCGCTGGCGCCGATGCCGAACGTCCAGGCGTCGCACATGCGCGACGGTGCTGCCGACGAGCAGGGCGATGCGTGCCGCGGTCTGCCTGACGACGAACAGGATCGTCGTGACGCGGCTCAGCACGCCGAGCAGGAACAGCGCCGAGAAGATGTCGATATAGGCGAGGAAGTCGCCGACCAGCATCAGCTCCGGCGGAATCGGGATCCTGTGGTAGTAAGCGAGTACGATGATGGCGACAGGGATGGTGGCGACGATCTTCCGCACCGTCAGCCTGTCCAGCAACGCCGCCAGTTGGACGACCAGCAATTCCCACAACGCATCACCGATCGCGAGCGGGACCTCGTAGGTCCATCGCCGCCACCATTGCTTCATGACATTGCTCCGAGCTTAAAGTGCGATGAGATTGGGCTGCGGCTGCTTCCGCATCGTCATTGCGAGCGCAGCGAAGCAATCCAGAATCTTTCCGCGTCGGCAGTCTGGATTGCTTCGCTGCGCCCGCAATGACGGCAGCACTCAGTGCCTGACCACCAGCACCGAGCACTTGGCGTAGCGCACGACGTGTCCGGCGTTGGAGCCGAGGAAATAGGTGCGCATCGCCGGCCGGTGCGAGGTCATCACGATCAGATCGGCCTTCATGTGCACGGCCTCCTCCAGGATCTCGTGATAGATGCCGCCCTGGCGCACCACGCTGGAGATGCGAGGAGCCTCGATGCCCGATTCGCGCGCGACGATGGCGAGCGCTTCTTCCGAGGTCTGGCGCTGCTGTTCGTCGAAATCGGCCGGGACGTATTCGGCCAGCATCACCGGCGTCATCGGCAGCACGTTGAGCAGGCGCACGGTGCCGCTCCAGGTCTGCGACAGCGTTGCCGCGGTCGCGATCGCCGGCTTTGCCAGATCGGTGTCGGCGAGGTCGATGGGCACGAGGATGGACTTGAACATCTGCGCCTCCAGTCTTCCAGTCAGGAAGTCTTGTGACCAGGCTGGATCAACCGTTCGAGACGGCGCCCGCGCGTCTCAACCCGATCGAAGCAGCTTGGGGCTGACGAACAGCACCAGTTTGCCGCGGCGGTAGGCCACGTCATCCCAATCCTTGACGTCAAAGTCGAAGATCGCAAGCCCCGACGTGGGCAGGTTGTGGGCGAGCGCCTTGGCGCCGGCCGGATCGCCGCCGCCCATCAGCATCAGGGCGGCCTCGTGCATGCCGGGATTATGGGCAACCAGCAGCAACTGCTTCGGGTCGGACGGGGCGGTTGCGGTGCGAATGGATTCCAGGATCTGCGCGGGATCGGCGCCGTAGAGTTCCGGCAGGACCTCGACCTGCGGCGCCGGGACGCGGTCCTTCATCGTCGCCCAGGCGATGTCCCAAGTCTGCCGGGTCCGGACGGCATGCGACACCAGCACGGTTTCGGGGAAGGGGGGATGGGCGGCGATCCAGTCCCCGATCTGCGCGGCATCCTTGTGGCCGCGGTCGTCGAGGCGGCGATCCTGGTCACGGCCGCTCGGCGCGTCCGTCTCGGTCTTGGCGTGACGCAGCAGCATCAAACGGCGCATGGCATTCCCGAATCGTTACATGTCCAGAATAATCTACAGGCGGCGGCTGAGGACAAGGTGACAAGCGCCCGATCGGTCCTTTAAAGCGCGATGAAATCAGAGCGAATCGTCATCGCGCTTTAGGTTGTGAGTTTGAGCACGATCTGTTCGGAAAACCGCTGCACACGTTTCCGGATCATGCTCTAAGAAAACGACATGAGCGAGACTTTCACAAGCGTGTCCCAGGAAGAAGCCGGCTTTCGCGACCGCACGCGGCTGTCGTTCGACCTCGACGCCGACATCTGCGTCATCGGGGCCGGGCTGGCCGGGCTCTCCATCGCGCTGGAGGCAGCCCGGTTAGGGGCCAGCGTCGCAGTGCTCGAGGGCCGCCATGTCGGCTGGAACGCCTCCGGCAACCAGCTCGGCACCGTGATGCCGGGCTTTGCGCTGCCGCTCACCGCGCTGATCGAGCGCATCGGCTTCGAGGACGCGCGCGAATTGTGGACGCTGTCGAAGGAGGGCGCCGAGTTCGTCCGGACCAACGCCACCGAGGCGAACATGCCGGGGATTGCTCCGAGCGATGGCGTGCTGGAGGTCTCCAACGTCGATGGCGGCGACCGGCTGATCAGCCGCCTGCAGATGCTGAACGAGGATTTCGACACGGAGGTCGAGGGCTGGCAGGCCGATCGCGTCCGCGAGGTGCTCAAGACCGACCGTTACTTCCACGGCGTCTACTATCCCCGGGCGTTCCAGGTCGACGGCCGCAAATATGTGCACGGCCTTGCGGCGCTGGCGCGGCGGGCGGGAGCGCGCATCTTCGAGGATACGCCGGTCGTCAGCATCGATCATTCCGGCATCCGCAAGCGCATCGTCACGCCCTCGGCGCGGCTGCGCGCCACCCACATCGTGCTCGCCGGCAACATCCATCTCGGCGCGCCCTTGAGGCGCTTGTCGGAGACGCTGCTGCCGGTCTGGCGCTATGCAGGCATCACCGTGCCGCTCGGCGAGCGCGTGCATGAGATCATCGCCTTCAAGGGATCGGTGATGGATTCCGACGGGGTCGACCATTTCCGTGTCGTCGATGGCGACCGCCTGATGTGGGAAAGCCCCGAGACCACCTGGGCCGCGCGTCCGCAGCGCTTTGCGGGTGCGGTCAGGCGGCGGATCAGATCGATCTTCCCTGAGCTCGGCAATGTCGAGATCACCGACATGTTCGGCGGCGCCACCGGCCAGACCGTGCACGGCATGCCGCAGATCGGCCAGTTGCGCAAAGGCCTGTGGGTGGCGAGCGGGTTCGGCCGCCAGGGCATGAACACCTCGGCCATGGCCGGACAGTTGATCGCGCGCAGCATCCTGTGGGGCGACGAGCGCTGGAAACTGTTCTCGCCGTTCGAGCTGGTCTGGGCCGGGGGCGCCACGGGACGTGTCGCGGGTCAATTGGTGGGAGTCTGGGGCAGGGCAAGTTCCGCCGCCGCAGGCTCGCTCGCCCGCTATCGCGAGCGTGCCCGGATCAAGGACCGGGAACGCGAGGCGCGGCTGGCCGAAGCCAACCGGGCGGCCGGCACCGGTCCGCGCCGTCCGCCGCCCAGTGTCCGGCCGCGGCCGGCCCCTCCGCCGAAACCTGCGGCTGAGGAGCTGGAACCGGCCTCGCAGGGCGACCCTGTCTCGCAATAAGCCCGAGAAAAATTCCGCCCGGAAGTGTAACGTCGGCCGTTAGAGCCCGTATCTCAGGGCGTGGACTCCCCGCGCACGGAGAATGAGATGTTTGACCGCCGCATCCTGTTGACGACTGTCGCCGGCCTGTTCGGCCTTTCGGCCTTCCGCTGGCTGAGAGGAACGCCGGCCGAGGCTGGAGAGAAGGCCGCGGAAAAGTTCGAGATCCAGAAGACGGAGGCCGAGTGGCGCGCCCAGCTCACGCCGCAGCAGTATGAGATCCTGCGCAACCACGGTACCGAGCGGCCCGGCTCCAGCCCGCTGCTCAAGGAGCATCGCAAGGGCACCTTCGCCTGCGCCGGCTGCGACCTGCCGCTGTTTGCGTCCGACACCAAGTTCGAGAGCGGCACGGGTTGGCCGAGCTTCTACCAGCCGATCGAGGGCAATGTCGGCAAGACCGAGGATCGCACCTACGGCATGCTGCGCACCGAAGTGCATTGTCGGCGTTGCGGCGGCCATCTCGGCCATGTCTTCGACGACGGCCCGAAGCCGACCGGATTGCGCTACTGCATCGACGGTTTCGGGCTGGTCTTCCACCCCGCAGCTGCATCGGCAACTTGAGGTTTGGTCCCGGCAATTGTTGCCGGTCCCGGCAATTGTGCCCCGGTCATCGGACCGGGGCTTTTTCATTAAGTCATTGATTTCGTGAGAATACCGGCATTGGCATAGCCCTTGCGACTGTCTCCCCGACTGCGGCCATGCGTTGGCGCCGCCGAGATCGGATCTGGAGACAAAGTTATGGGTATCTTCGATGCAATGAACACCTCGGTGGGTGGCCTGCAGGCGCAGTCCTACGCGCTGCAGAACATTTCCGGCAACATCGCGAACTCATCCACCACCGGTTACAAGGGCATCGGCACCAGCTTCGTCGATCTCATTCCCGACTCCTCGGTGCCGAGCAAGCAGGTCGCCGGCGGCGTGACGGCCAACGCCAAGGCCACGATCACGACGCAGGGCACGATCTCGGGCTCCACCGTCGCCACCAACATGGCGATCACCGGCGACGGCTTCTTCTCGATCCAGAAGGCGACGGGCGTCGTCGACAACGTTCCGGTGTTCAGCGGCGTCACCTACTACACCCGCCGCGGCGACTTCCAGCTCAATGCCAACGGCAATCTGGTCAACGGCGCCGGCTATTATCTGATGGGCACCACGGTCGACCCCAAGACCGGCAACCCGACCGGCAACGTCTCCACCGTCCTGAAATTCCAGAACAACTTCATCCCGGCACAGGCGACCACCTCGATCCAGTACGCCGCGAACCTGCCGTCCCAGCCGAACACGGCGGCGAGCTCGACTGCGGTGAGCGGCTCGCTGCTGGCGGCCGGCGGCCTGAACCCGTCCGATTTCGCCGCCAACCCGCTGATCGTCGGCACGCCGCCGCCGCCCTATACGAATGCGACGATCTCCGGCGCAGCGGCCACCGGCAATCTGCGCTCGGCCTATACGGCAACGACCGCGACTGGTTCGGTGGCGCTGATGGACAGCGCTTCGGCGGTGGCGACTGGCAGCACGTCTCTCGATGCCGCCGTGTCCCCGCATCTCAATACCAGCCTGCTCACCAACCTCGCCGGCAAGTCGTTGACGGTCAACGGCCAAACAATCAACTTCGACAATACCGTCTCGGGCGTTTCGACGGCTGCGGGCCCTCCGGTGGTCACCACGATTGGTCTGCAGTCGCCTACCAGCGCAAAGATGTCGGACGTCCTCAACGCGATCGCGTCTGGAGCCGGCGTTCCCGCCTCCAGCGTGACTCTGACCGCCAGCGGTAACATCCAGATCACAACCAGCACCACAGCCGACGTGACGATCGGCGGCACTGCGGCAAGCTTCCTCGGCATCAGCAGCGTGACGCGCGGCGGTAACGTGCTGTCCACCCCCGCGATTACGAGTGGTACGCAGCTCGGCGGCACCGCGACGCCTGGCGGGCCGGAAGTCCTCTCGACGCCCTTCGTGGTCGGCAACACGATCCAGGTCAACGGCACGGGGCCCGCAAATACGATAACCTTCGTGGCCTCCGGTGCGACCCCTCCGAACCAGATCAACATCACCGACTCCATCGCGACTCTGCTCAACCAGATCGACCAACTCAGCGGCGCGAGCGGTTCTTCGATCAGCAACGGCGTGATCAGCCTGAATACCGGCATCGCCAATCCCACCTTGACGGTGACCAGCAACAACAGCAGCGCCTTCGCGGCGCTCGGCTTCACGTCGTCCATCTCCAAGGACCGCGGCGGTGGCGGCACTGCCGGCACCGGCGGCGTGATCGGCAACGACATCGCCACGTTCACCAAGGAATCGATCAGCGGCGGCGCGGTCACCGCCTACAACGCCGCGGGCACGCCGGTGAACCTGCAGCTGCGTTGGGCCAAGACCGACAGCGCCTCGCTGGGTACCGGCCATTCCGACACCTGGAACCTGTTCTACCAGACCGATCCGAATGCGACGGGCACGACGGTCGGCTGGGTCAATACCGGCCAGGCCTTCACTTTCGCGGCCGACGGCTCGCTGACCTCGCCGAGCGGCTCGGGCATCACGATCAACAATGTCAGCGTCAGCGGCCAGTCGCTCGGCTCGGTCGCCTTCAACATCTCCTCGGGCGGGCTGACGCAATATGCCAGCACCAGCGGCGCGGTGACCATCAACACCATCACGCAGAATGGCTACGCTGCCGGTCAGCTCCGCTCGGTGTCCGTCAACAACAGCGGCCTCGTGGTCGGCACCTTCTCCAATGGCCAGAATCTCAACCTCGCCCAGGTGACGCTGTCGCACTTCAACGGGACCAACTATTTGAAGGCGATGGACGGCGGTGCCTACGCCGCGACCGAACAGTCGGGCACTGCGATCGACGGCGCTTCCGGCAGCATCAGTGGCTCGTCGCTGGAAGGCTCGAACACCGACATCGCCGACGAGTTCACCAAGCTGATCGTGACCCAGCAGGCCTATTCGGCCAACACCAAGGTGATCACGACGGCGAATTCGATGGTGCAGGACCTCCTGAACGTGTTGCGCTGATCGGCGCGTGACGTAACCAAAGGCGGGTAAGTACACATGGGTTTGAGTTCAGCCCTTGCCAGTGCGATGAGCGGTCTGCGTGCCAACCAGGCCGCGCTCTCGATCGTCTCCTCGAACGTCGCGAATTCGCAGACGCCGGGTTACGTCGTCCAGACGGCGAACCAGATCGAGGTTACCACCGGCGACTTCGGCTCGACCGCGATGACGACCGGCGTCAGCCGGGAGCTCGACACCTATGTGCTGAACCAGCTGCGCACCGAGACCGGCGGCAGCGGCTACGCCGACCAGATGGCCAACATCCTGAAGCAGCTTCAGAATGTCTATGGCACGCCCGGCAACGACGGCACGCTCGAAACCGCGCTGAACAATTTCACCTCCGCGCTCCAGGCACTGTCGACCAGCGCAGGCTCGTCGTCGGCGCAGACGGTCGCCCTCGGTGCGGCGCAGGCGCTGGCGCAGCAGCTCAACGTCACCACCAAGGGCATCCAGTCGTTGCGCTCCAACGTCGAGCAGGATCTCGGCACCTCGGCGCAAGCGGCCAACGCGGCGATGAAGCAGGTCGCCGACATCAACACCAAACTTCAGGGACTGTCGGCCAACGACCCCTCGGCCGCGACGCTGATGGACCAGCGCGACCAGGCCATCAACACGCTGTCGAAATATGTCGACGTCCGTGTCACCACCGACGGTTCGAACCAGGCCAACATCTACACCACCACCGGCATCCAGCTGGTCGGCGCCGGCCTTGCCTCGCAGTTCTCCTTCTCGTCGGCCGGCGCGCTGTCGGCGACCTCGCAGTACAATGTCGATCCGGCCAAGTCCGGTGTCGGCGCGTTCAACATCATTCTGCCGAACGGCTCGAAGGTCGATGTCGTCGCCAACAACGTCGTTTCTTCCGGCCAGATCGCGGCCGATTTGAAGCTGCGCGACCAGACGCTGGTGCAGGCGCAGACCCAGATCGACCAGCTCGCCGCCGCGATGTCGAGCGCGCTCTCGGACAAGACCACGGCCGGCAGCACGGTCTCCGGCCCGCCGGCCGGTTTCGACATCGACCTTGCCGGTGCGCAACCGGGCAACACGGTCAACATCACCTACACCGACACGGCCACCAACACCCAGCGCCAGATCACGCTCGTCAACGTGACGGATCCGGCCGCGCTGCCGCTGCAGAACGCCACCAACGCCAACCCGATGAAGATCGGCGTGAACTTCTCCGGGGGCATGGGCGCGATCGCGTCGGCGCTCAACACCGCGCTGTCAGGCGCGCACCTGTCGTTCTCCGCCGCCCCGTCGCCGGCGACGGCGACGACGCTGCGCGTCACCGACGACAACTCCGGCCTTGCCAAGGTCAATTCGTCATCGAGCACCAAGACGATCTCGTCGCTGACCTCGGGCAATCCGCAGCTGCCGCTGTTCACCGACGGCGGGCAGGCGCTCTACACCGGCGCGATCACGGCATCGGGCTCGCAGATGACGGGCCTTGCCGGGCGCATCGCGGTGAATACGCAGCTGGCCAGCGATCCGACCAGGATGTCGGTCTACAACACCTCGCCGGTGACGCCCGCGGGCGACACCACGCGTTCGGACTTTCTCTACTCGCAGCTCACCACGGCGGTGTTCTCCTATACGCCGCAGAGCGGCCTCGGCTCCGCCAGCCAGCCCTTCACCGGGAGCGTCTCGAACTACCTCCAGCAGTTCCTGAGCGTCCAGAGCAATGCCGCGACGCAGGCGACCCAGCTTCAGCAGGGCCAGAGTGTGGTGGTCTCGACGCTTCAGGCCAAGTTCAACTCGACCTCCAGCGTCAATCTGGACTCGGAGATGTCGAACCTGATCCAGCTTCAGAATGCCTACGCCGCCAACGCCCACGTCATGTCGGTGGTGCAGAGCATGATGAACACGTTGATCCAGGCTCAAGTGTAACCAGTACAGGGCTCTGAAACATGTCGATCAGCAGCATCAACTATTCTTCGTCGATTCTCGGCGCGCAGATCCGCAACATCAACCAGCAGCTCACCGACCTGTCGACGCAGCTCTCGACCGGGAAGCTGTCGCAGAACTATTCCGGGATGGGCGCCAACGAGGGCTTCGCGATCGCCGGGCGCGCGCAACTCTCCAACATCGCCGCCTATACCGACACGATCACGAACGTGAACGTCAGCATCAACCTCGCCAACACCGCGCTCCAGTCGCTCACGACGATCCGCAACACGGTGCAGACCGGCTCCGCAAGCACTGCGCAGGATCTCAACGTCAACGGCCAGACCGTCGCGCAGAACACCGCCGCCGCACAGTTCGGCTCGATGGTCGGTGTCCTCAACACGCAGTCGGGCAACCGCTATCTGTTCTCGGGGACGGCGTTCAACACGCAGTCGGTCGCCAATGCCGGCGACATCATCAACGGGACGACCACGCAGGCGGGCTTCAAGACCGTCATGGCGGAGCGCCAGGCCGCCGATCTCGGCGCCAACGGCATGGGGCGTCTGGTGCAGACGTCATTGCCGTCGGGCGCGGTGCAGGTGTCCGAGGACGTTGCCGGATCGCCATTCGGGCTCAAGATCGCGGCGGTCTCCTCGACGCTGACCGGCGCGACGGTCACCGGCCCGAGCGGCTCGCCGGTGTCATTCTCGGTGAATCTCAACGGCACCAATCCGAACAATGGCGACAAGCTCAGCGTCCAGTTCACGCTGCCGGACGGTTCGACCGAGCAGATCGACCTGACCGCGTCGACGGCGACGCCGACGCCGGTCGGGAGCTTTGCGATCGATGCGAGCGTCCCGGTCAACCCGGCCAACACCCAGACCAATCTCAACACCGCGCTGAACACCGCGATCACGAAGCTCGCCAACACCTCGCTGGTGGCGGCTTCCGCGGTCACGGCCGGCGACAATTTCTTCAACACCGCAAGCTCTGCGATCGGCACCCCCGTCAGCAACCAGGCGGCGCCGCCTGTGCCCGTGACCGGCGCGACGGCGCTGTCCGGCACGAACCCCTCGGATTCGATCTCGCCGGGCTTCGCCGCCGGTGACACCATCACCGTCAACGGCACCACGCTGACCTTCGTCAGTTCGGGCGCGACCGGCAACCAGCTCAACGTCGGCGACAGCATCCAGACGCTGATGAGCAAGATCGACCAGATCACGGGAACGTCGAAGCCTTCGACCGTGCATGGCGGTTCGATCACGATCAACACGGACGATGCGGCGAGCCTCAACATCACGACCTCGAACACGGGCGCACTCGGCGCGCTCGGTTTCGGCTCGACGCCGGTCACCGCCACGCAGCCGCCGCTGCGCGTCGGCTCTTCGCCGGCGAGTTCGGCGACGACCCTGGTCAACGGCTCGGCCACTACCGTGAAATGGTACACCGGCAATGACGGGCCCGGCTCGGCGCGCTCGACTGCAGTGGCGCGGGTCGACGATTCGGTCACGGTGCAATATGGCGCGCAGGCCGACGAGGACGCGATCCGCCAGCAGTTGCAGGCGATCGCGGTGTTCGGGACGTTCTCGACCTCGCCGACCGGACAGTATGCGGGCGGGCAGGTCGCCGCGCTGAGCCTGCGCACGACCCAGGCGCTGACCAAGCAGCCGGGCGAGCAGCGCATCGAGGATATCCAGACCGACCTCGCGATGGCTCAGAACACGATGAAGGGCGCAAGCACGCGCCAGACCCAGGCCAAGGCGCAGCTCCAGTCCATCATCGACCAGGCCGAGTCGGCCTCGCCGGACCAGGTCGCCAGCGAGATCCTCGCACTCCAGAACGCGCTTCAGGCGTCCTACCAGACTACCTCGAACCTCGCGCAGCTCTCGCTCGTCAAGTTCCTGTAAGGGGGAGCATTAAGGCGCCGTTAACCATGCCTCTTTACCTCTTGGTGAGGATTTAAGCGGGGGCGGGGGCCGTCAATGTCGGACAAGATGCAGCTGGTGGTGGCCACGCCGTGCTTCGGCGGGCAGGTCTCGAGCATCTATGCGAGCTCGATCTTCGCGCTCCAGCGCGCCGTGCACGGCATGTCCAATCTCGAGCTCAAGGTGCTCCTTCGCGACGGGGACGCGCTGATCACGCGCGCGCGGGCCAATCTGGCCGCGATGTTCCTGGACGACCCAAAGGCGACCCACTTCCTGTTCATCGATGCCGACATCGGCTTCAAGCCCGAGCAGGTGTTCCGCCTGATCGAGTGCGGCGCGGACGTCGTTGCGGGCTGCTATCCGATCAAGCGGGTCAATTGGGACAAGGCGAAGCGGGCCATTGAGACCGGCCGTGCCGACGTCCCGGCGGCCTCGCTCGACTACGTGCTCGAGATCGAGGACCCCGACCGCATCGTGGTGGTCAACGGCTTTACCCGCGTGCGCTACGCCGGCACCGGTTTCCTGATGATCCGTCGCCACGTGCTGGAGGCGATGTGCCGTCACCCGGACTATGCCAATCTGCAGTTCTTCCGCGAGCATTCGCACGACACGCTGGCGGCCAGCCAGAACCGCTTCGCGCTGTTCGAATGCATGATCGATCCCGCGACCGGCACCTATCTCTCCGAGGATTTCGCCTTCTGCAAGCGCTGGACCGATATCGGCGGCGAGATCTGGGCCGATATCCAGAGTTCGCTGGATCACGTCGGGCCGTCGGTGTTCCACGGCGACATCGCCTCGCAATTCGCCGCCGCGCCCCCGGCGGCGGCCGATGCGGCGTGAGCTTGCCGGGATGAGCGCCGGCGCATCCCGACTGTCAGACCCCGAGCGCATGTCTGAAGGCGGCTCGCGCTACCGCCTGCGCGATCTCTTCACGCCACTGGACACGCTGCTCGTCTCCGGCGGAGATCCGCGGCTGGCGCTCGACGCCAGGGATCGCGTCAACGCCTATGGCTGTGCGGCTTCGCCGGAGCCGGAAATCTGGAACTTCGGCTCCTCGACCGCGTCCACGATCTCGCAATTGGCCTATGACCGCGCCGCGCTGGCGCGCGAGGAACTGGTGCACAAATGCCTGTTCGACGAGGTCGAGATCGCCTTCGATGCGCGCTGCGAGGCCATGCGCGAGGAGTTGCGCAGCCATCTCCAGCTCTCGCCGCGCGTCGACGTCGTGTTCTCGCCTTCGGGCACGGACTCCCAGCTCCACGCCCTGTTCCTGGCGCGCGCGGTGCTCGGCGCCTCGCCGGTGACGATCGTGGTCGGCGCCGACCAGACCGGAAGCGGGACAGTCCATACCGCGCGCGGACACCATTTCAGCTCGATGACGGCGAGCGGCTTTACGGTCCGTAAGGACGGCGCGGTCACGGGCCTTGCCGGCGACAGCATCGCGGTGCCGCTGCTCGATGCCGCGTCCGGCATCGCGCTGCGCGCCGATGCGGATGCCGCGGTCATGCGCGCAGTCGAGGACAGCCTCGCGCAAGGCCGACGCGTTCTGTTGCACATCATGGATTCGTCAAAACTCGGCTGGCGCGCGCCGAGTGCTGCCTGCCTCGATGAGATCGCGCGGCGCTGGCCGCGCAAGGTTCAGGTCGTCGTCGATGCCTGTCAGGCGCGGCTCGGCCGTCGCCGGCTGCGTTCCTATCTCGACCGCGGCTACATGGTGCTGATGACCGGCTCGAAATTCTTCGGCGGCCCCGCCTTCAGCGGCGCGCTGCTGGTGCCGAAAGGGCTGTCGCGGTCGCTCGACCGGATCGAGGGGATCGCGCCGGGCTTGTTCGACTATGCCGGCCGCTGCGATTGGCCGATGGCCTGGACCGCGCTGCGCTCGCGCTTCGAGCGCCGGCCGAATTTCGGACAATGGCTGCGCTGGGAGGCGGCGCTCGCGGAGATCGGCACCTACTATGCCGTGCCCGGGGCTTTCCGCAGCAAGGTGCTTGCCGAGCTTTCCGCCGGTATCGCCAGCATGATCGCGCTGTCGCCGTCGCTTCGCGCCGTTCCGGGGGCAATCGAGGAGAGCGCGGCCGACGACGAGGAGTTCGCGCAACGAACCATCTTTCCGTTCACGCTGCTGCGCCATGGCAAGCCGGTCTCGATCGCAGAGACCGGCGCCGTTCATAGGGCGTTGGCACGTGACATGAACGAGGAGATCGGCGGCAGCGCGGCGGACCGGCAGGTCGCCGCGCAGCGCTGCCTGATCGGCCAGCCGGTCCGGCTGGAGCGGCCGAACGAGGCGCCGCAGGCCGTGCTGCGGCTCTGCGTCGGCGCCCGGCTCGTGACCGAGGCCTGGTCGCCGGATATGGCGCAGGCCCAACGCAATGTGCAGCACATCCTCGATCGCATCGCCCATGTCGTGGTGAAAATCGAGCTGCTGCTTGACCGCGGCGCGGCTGCGCCGGGGAAGTTTGTGCTCGAGGTCTAAGATGCTGCATCCTGTTTCCACGCCGAACTATTCCGACCGCATCGGCTTTGCCCAATTAACGCGCCGGGCCTTCGAGGGCGGCGATCTCCATCCGTTGCGCGAGCGCCTCCTGGCGCGGATCGCGGAGGGGACGGCGGAGGCCGGCGAGGGTCTCGATCTGTCGCTGATTGCCCAGCTCCTCGGCGAGAAGGAGGCTGGGCTCGTGATCCAGACCGAGGTGCTGTCCTTTCACCAATTGTTTCGTACGCCTTGCGCGCTCCCGAAACCCCGCCTGCGCGTACTCGCGCTCGCGGCCGATATCGACATGGGCGGCAATACCCCGATCGAGTTCCTGCTCGAAGGCTCCGACATCGAGCTCCTGACACTCTATGTGACCAAGCGGACGGGCCTGCCGGAAACGCTGCCCGATCACGACGTTGCCATCGTGGTCGCCTCCGATTCCGAGGAGTGCCGCGAAGCGCTTGCGCTGATCGAGCGGGCCGCGCCGAACTGGCCGCGGCCGCTGCTCAATCGCCCCGAGTTGATCGGCAATCTCGATCGCGACAAGCTGTATCGGTTGCTGGCAGACATTCCCGGTCTCGACATTCCCGTGACTGCCCACGCGACGCGGACGCAATTGTCGGATCTCGTGCAGGGGCGGATGGCCTGCGCCGACATCACGGGCGAATTGCGTTTTCCGATGATCGTGCGGCCGCGCGGCACGCATGCCGGCGTCGGGCTTGCGAAGATCGACGATGCGCCTGCGCTCGAAGCCTATCTCGCCGAGCGGCAAGAGCAGGACTTCTTCGTCGCGCGCTTCGTCGACTATGCGAACCCCGACGGACTTTACCGCAAATATCGTCTCACCATGGTCGACGGCAAGCCTTACGCCTGCCATATGGCGATCGCCGATCGCTGGGACATCTGGTACCTCAACGCCTATATGGCGTTCAGCGAAGAGAAGCGGGCTGAAGAAGCCACCTTCATGGTCGACTTCGACAACGCTTTCGCCGCGCGTCATCGCAACGCGCTCGACGAGATGAGCAAGCGCGTCGGCCTCGACTATTTCATCGTCGACTGCGCCGAGAACCGGGACGGCGAACTGCTGGTGTTCGAGGCCGACAACACCGCCGTCGTCCACAACATGGATCCGCCTGCCGTGTTTCCCTACAAGCCGCCGCAGATGCGCAAGATCTTTGCCGCGTTCACCGCGATGCTGTCGCGGCACGCAAGAGCGGGCGAGGGGAGTGCAGCATGAACGAGATCATCCGCAACACGCAAAGCTCCGTCACGCAGACCTCGCTCGATCCGCAGGACTGGAGCGAGTTTCGCGCGCTTGCCCATCGCATGCTGGACGAGTCGATCGACAGCATCGCCAACGTTCGTGCGCGTCCGGTGTGGCAGCCGATCCCCGACAGTGCCCGTTCGACAATGAAAGCCGACGTGCCGCGCGAGGCGAGCGATCTTGCCGATGTCTATCGCGAGTTCGCAGAACATGTCGCGCCCTATGCGACCGGCAATGTTCATCCCGGCTTCATGGGCTGGGTGCATGGCGGCGGCACCGCGGTTGGCATGCTCGCGGAAATGCTCGCGGCGGGTCTCAATGCCAATCTCGGCGGACGCGATCACATGCCGATCGAGGTCGAGCGCCAGATCGTTGCATGGATGCGCGACCTGTTCGCTTTCCCTGCGAGTGCAAGCGGGATCTTCGTCACGGGAACGTCGATGGCCAACCTGATGGCCGTGCTGGTGGCGCGCACCGCTGCGCTCGGCACGCTGGCGCGGCAGCACGGCATCGGCAATGACGGCGCGCTGCTGACGGCCTACACGTCGAAGGCCGCGCATGGCTGCGTCTCGCGGGCGATGGACATTGCCGGGCTCGGCACCGATGCGCTGCGCAAGATCGGTGTCGATGCCGATCATCGCATCGACGTTGCGGCGCTGCGCGCGCAAATCGCGATCGATCGCGAGGTCGGCTTCAAGCCGTTCCTGGTGGTGGCATCTGCCGGCACGGTCGATATCGGCGCGATCGACGATCTCAAGGCGATCGCGCAGCTGTGCCGCGAGGAGGGAATCTGGTTTCACGTCGACGGCGCCTTCGGTGCGCTCGCGATCCTCTCGCCCGAGCTCGCGCCAATGCTCGGCGGCATCGAGCTTGCCGATTCCATCGCGCTCGACTTCCACAAATGGGGACAGGTGCCCTACGACGCCGGCTTCCTGCTGGTGCGTGACGGCGAGCAGCACCGGCAGGCCTTTGCGCAGCCGGCAGCTTATCTGAGCCGCGAGGCGAGGGGACTTGCGGCCGGCGCGGTCTGGCCGTGCGATCTCGGTCCCGATCTGTCGCGCGGCTTCCGCGCGCTGAAGACCTGGTTTACGCTGAAGACGTTTGGCACCGACCGGCTGGGCGCGGTGATCGCGCGAAGCTGCGCGCTCGCCAAATATCTGGAGGCGCGCGTGCTGGCCGAGCCGCGGCTGGAATTACTGGCGCCGGTCAATCTCAATATCGTCTGCTTCCGCCACCGTGCTGATGATGCGGTCAATCGCGAAATCGTGGCCGATGTCCAGGAGTCCGGCATCGCGGCGCCGTCGAGCACGACGCTGGACGGCAAGTTCGCGATCCGCGCAGCCATCGTCAATCACCGTACCGATGAGACTGATATCGACGCGCTCGTGGCTGCGGTGCTCGAGTTCGGCGCGCGGCGGAGCGGCAACGGCGTAATCGAAGTCGAGGCACCGCCGCTCGCGACGCAGTGATATCCAAGACCTCAAAACAAAACGCCCCGGACCAGGTCCGGGGCGTTTTCGTTTGAGATGTGCGAAGCGCTCAGGCGGCCGAGCTGACGTCTTCCTTGACGTCCGCCTTGGGATGGGTGGCCTCGAACTGCTCACGCAGCTTGTCTTCATAGGCGATCAGCTTGCGGGCATCCTTCAGCGCCCGGTAGAGGTCGCCGCTCATGATGTGGTTGTTGATGCTCTCGATGATCGGCCAGGCACTCGGCACCGCGGTGACGATGTCGCGCACCAGGTTGAAGTAGGTGCCGTGCTGGCTCTGCGGATCCGGCGAGATATACATCAGCTGGACCGCCAGATAGACGAGCTTGGCCGGCGTATCGGCGGTCTCCGGCGTGAGGATGTCGCGCTCGCGCAGGATCGGCACGTTGTCGCCGTCGATCAGAAGGCGGGCGCGCTGGTCGGTGTTGGTTATCACGCAGTTACCGACGATGATGCGTTCGTGCGGTCTGAGCTCGACCTTGAGGGCCATGCCTGTTCTCCATCAACGCTTTCGTAACCGAGCGTGTGTTGCGGCGGATCAGGGCGCAATACTCCATCAAGACTAGTTAACGAGTTGTGAATCTCGGGCGGTCACGCGGAAAATCTCAATCTTTTCAACGATAAAATTCCACGGCGGTGCAGCGACGATCGCGCCGCAGTGCCCCGAATCGCGCCGCGACTCAGACAAAGCGCCGTTTTCATTTCATGCTTCGTTAGATTCTCGGAGCCACGGTCCGCTGGTCGCCGGGTCAATCAGGACCCGAGCAGACGCGTCACAGTAGCGTTTACCAGAAAGGTAACAGCGTATGTCCGGTATCGTTCTCTCCGCATCGGTTCGTCAGAACCTCCTCTCCCTCCAGTCCACTGCTGATCTTCTCGCCACCACGCAGAACCGTCTGTCGACCGGCAAGAGCGTCAACTCGGCCCTGGACAATCCCACCAACTTCTTCACCGCCCAGTCGCTCGACAACCGCGCCAGCGACATCAACAACCTGCTCGATGGCATCGCCAACGGCGTGCAGGTGCTGCAGGCCGCCAACACCGGCATCACCTCGCTGCAGAAGCTGATCGACAGCGCCAAGTCGATCGCCAACCAGGCGCTGCAGACCACCGTCGGCTACTCCACCAAGTCCAACGTCTCCACCACGATCTCCGGTGCGACCGCGTCTGACCTGCGTGGCACCACGTCCTATGCGAGCGCGACCGCGAGCAGCAACGTGCTCTATGACGGCACCGCCGGCGGCACGCATGCGGCAAGCGGCACCACGACGCTCGGCGCCACCATCGGCACCGTGACCGGTGCGGCGGCAACGGCCGGCGACGGCACCACCGCGCTGACCGGTGCGATCACCCTGATCGCGAACGGTGCGGCAACGGCGACCGGCCTGGTCGGCAACGCCCAGCCCGCCGACGGCGACACGCTCACCGTCAACGGCAAGACCATCACCTTCCGCGCGGGCTCCGCCCCGGCGAGCACGGGTGTTCCGTCCGGTTCGGGCGTCAGCGGTAACCTCGTCACCGACGGCAGCGGCAACACCACCGTCTATCTCGGCACCACGACCACGCCGACCGCGACGGTCAACGATCTCTTGACCGCGGTCGATCTGGCCAGCGGCGTCAAGACGGCCTCGATCACCTCGGGTGCTGCGACGATCGCGACCAGCGTCAGCCAGACCGCCTCGAGCGTTGCTGCGGGCGCCGTCACGCTGAAGAGCTCGACGGGTGCTGACCTCGCCGTCACCGGCCGGGCCGACCTGCTCAAGGCTCTCGGTCTGTCCTCGGCGGTCGGCGGCGGCAATGCCACCGTCAACGTCAACCGCACCACCAGCGCAACTTCGCTCGGCGCGACGATCACCGACGGTTCGACGCTGAACGTCAACGGCAAGGTCATTACCTTCAAGAACGCGCCGACCCCGGGCTCGACCGGTGCTCCGGCCGTTGCCAGCGGCTCCGGCGCGAGCGGTGCGGTCGTCACCGACGGCAGTGGCAACTCGACCGTGTATCTGCAGGCCGGCACTGTTGCCGACGTGCTGAACGCGATCGACCTCGCCACCGGCGTCCAGACCGCAACCATCGCAGCCAACGGCACCGCGACGTTTGCGGCTGCCTCCGGCCAGTCGAAGTCGTCGATCAACACCTCCGGCCAGCTCAAGATCTCGACCGGCGTTAACGCCGATCTGTCGATCACCGGCACCGGCAACGCGCTGAACGCGCTCGGCTTCGCCGGCAACACCGGTACGTCGTCCGCCTTCACCGCAGCTCGCACCTCCGGCATCGGCGGCATCAGCGGCAAGACCTTGACCTTCTCCTCCTTCAACGGTGGAACGGCGGTCGACGTCACCTTCGGCGACGGCACCAACGGCACGGTCAAGACGCTCGATCAGCTCAATACCAAGCTGCAGGCGAACAACCTGTCCGCCACGATCGACGCCAACGGCTTGCTGACGATCTCGACCACCAACGACTACGCGTCCTCGACCATCGGTTCGAGCGCCGCGGGTGGCTCGATCGGCGGCACGCTGACGACGTCGCTGACGTTCTCGACGGCCTCCGCTCCGGTCGCCGACACCGTCGCTCAGACGGCGCGTGCCAATCTGGTCTCTCAGTACAACAACATCCTGAACCAGATCGACACGACTGCGCAGGACTCCTCGTTCAACGGTGTGAACCTCCTGAACGGCGACCAGCTCAAGCTCGTGTTCGACGAAACCGGCAAGTCGAACCTGAGCATCACCGGCGTGACCTACAACTCCAAGGGTCTGGGCCTCGCCGCGCTGACGAACGGTGTCGACTTCATCGACAACTCCGCGACCAACAAGGTGTTGTCGAACCTGAACGCCGCCTCGAGCACGCTGCGTTCGGAAGCGTCGAGCCTCGGTTCGAACCTCTCGGTGGTGCAGGTTCGTCAGGACTTCAACAAGAGCCTGATCAACGTGCTGCAGACCGGTTCGTCCAACCTGACCCTGGCCGACACCAATACCGAAGCGGCCAACAGCCAGGCACTGTCGACCCGTCAGTCGATCGCGGTCTCCGCGCTCTCGCTGGCCAACCAGTCGCAGCAGAGCGTGCTGCAGCTGCTCCGCTAATCAGCGGACGACATCGCAACAAGATAGAGCGGCGGGGCTTCGGCCCCGCCGCTTTTCATTTGTGCGGTGTGTGAAGACGTCGTGCCTTCGAGACGAAGACGATGCATTCGAATGCAGCCAATTGCTCACTCTGAGTTATGGTTGACAAGTGGCAAACGCGTCTCGGCTGCCCGAAAAAACATCATCCTATCATGGCGATACACGAGGGCGTGATCCGGCGCCGATCGCCGCTATGGTGAATCCTGGCAAGGACTGACGCGACACGCTTCATGCTTTGTTAGCCCCAAACGTTCACCGTCCCGCACATCGATTAATCCTAATCGAAGTTTGTTGCGTTGCGTACCAGAAGGGTAACAGCTTATGTCCGGTATCGTTCTCTCCTCGTCGGTTCGTCAGAACCTCCTCTCCCTCCAGTCCACTGCTGATCTTCTCGCCACCACCCAGAGCCGCCTTTCGACCGGTAAGAGCGTCAACTCGGCCCTGGACAATCCGACCAACTTCTTCACCGCACAGTCGCTCGACAACCGCGCCAGCGACATCAACAACCTGCTCGATGGTATCGCCAACGGCGTCCAGGTGCTGCAGGCTGCCAACACCGGCATCACCTCGCTGCAGAAGCTGATCGACAGCGCCAAGTCGATCGCCAACCAGGCGCTGCAGACCACCGTCGGCTACTCCACCAAGTCCAACGTCTCCACCACGATCTCCGGTGCGACCGCGTCTGACCTGCGTGGCACCACGTCCTATGCGAGCGCGACCGCGAGCAGCAACGTGCTCTATGACGGCACCGCCGGCGGCACGCATGCGGCAAGCGGCACCACGACGCTCGGCGCCACCATCGGCACCGTGACCGGTGCGGCGGCAACGGCCGGCGACGGCACCACCGCGCTGACCGGTGCGATCACCCTGATCGCGAACGGTGCGGCAACGGCGACCGGCCTGGTCGGCAACGCCCAGCCCGCCGACGGCGACACGCTCACCGTCAACGGCAAGACCATCACCTTCCGCGCGGGCTCCGCCCCGGCGAGCACGGGTGTTCCGTCCGGTTCGGGCGTCAGCGGTAACCTCGTCACCGACGGCAGCGGCAACACCACCGTCTATCTCGGCACCACGACCACGCCGACCGCGACGGTCAACGATCTCTTGACCGCGGTCGATCTGGCCAGCGGCGTCAAGACGGCCTCGATCACCTCGGGTGCTGCGACGATCGCGACCAGCGTCAGCCAGACCGCCTCGAGCGTTGCTGCGGGCGCCGTCACGCTGAAGAGCTCGACGGGCGCTGATCTCGCCGTCACCGGCAAGGCCGACCTGCTCAAGGCTCTCGGTCTGTCCTCGGCGGTCGGCGGCGGCAATGCCACCGTCAACGTCAACCGCACCACCAGCGCGACTTCGCTCGGTGCGACGATCGCCGACGGCTCGACGCTGAACGTCAACGGTAAGGTCATCACCTTCAAGAACGCGCCGACCCCGGGCTCGACCGGTGCTCCGGCCGTTGCCAGCGGCTCCGGCGCGAGCGGTGCGCTCGTGACCGACGGCAGCGGCAACTCGACCGTGTATCTGCAGGCCGGCACGGTTGCCGACGTGCTGAACGCGATCGACCTCGCCACCGGCGTCCAGACCGCGACTGTCGCCGCCAACGGCACCGCGACGCTTGCGGCCGCCACCGGCCAGACCAAATCGTCGGTCAACGCCTCGGGTCAGCTCAAGGTCTCGACCGGCATCAACGCCGACCTGTCGATCACTGGCACCGGCAATGCGCTGAACGCACTCGGCTTCGCCGGCAACACCGGCACCTCGACCGCGTTCAACGCGGCCCGGACTTCGGGCCTGGGCGGCATCGCCGGCAAGACCTTGACCTTCTCCGCGTTCAACGCTGGAACGGCGGTCGACGTCACCTTCGGCGACGGCACCAACGGCACGGTCAAGACGCTCGATCAGCTCAACTCGAAGCTGCAGGCGAACAACCTGTCCGCCACGATCGACGCCAATGGCCTGCTGACGATCTCGACCACCAACGACTACGCGTCCTCGACCATCGGTTCGAGCACCGCGGGTGGCTCGATCGGCGGAACGCTGACCACGGCGCTGACGTTCTCGACGGCTTCCAGCCCCGTCCAGGATACTGTTGCGCAGACGTCCCGTGCCAACCTGGTCAACCAGTACAACAACATCCTGCAGCAGATCGACTCGACTGCGCAGGACTCTTCGTTCAACGGCGTCAACCTGCTGAACGGCGACCAGCTCAAGCTGGTGTTCGACGAAACTGCCAAGTCGAGCCTCAGCATCACCGGCGTGACCTACAACTCGAAGGGTCTGGGCCTCGCCGCGCTGACCAGCGGTGTCGACTTCATCGACAACGCTGCCACCAACAAGGTGCTGACCAACCTGAACACTGCGTCGAGCACGCTGCGTTCGGAAGCGTCGGCTCTGGGTTCGAACCTCACGATCGTGCAGGTGCGTCAGGACTTCAACAAGAACCTGATCAACGTGCTGCAGACCGGCTCGTCGAACCTGACCCTGGCCGACACCAACGTCGAAGCGGCCAACAGCCAGGCGCTGTCGACCCGTCAGTCGATCGCGGTCTCCGCGCTCTCGCTGGCCAACCAGTCGCAGCAGAGCGTGCTGCAGCTGCTCCGCTAATCAGCGGACGACATCGCAACAAGATAGAGCGGCGGGGCTTCGGCCCCGCCGTTTTTGTTTGTCCGGAGAGAGGAGCGGGAGGCTTACCCGTCGTTCGGAAAAGTAACCAGCGGTTATGGTTAATGGAGCGTAAGCGCGGAGAAACGCCAGCAATTTCAGCTTGATTGCCCGCCATGCCAACGTCGTTCGCCGCGTTATGGTGAACCGGTGCTTATGCAGGCGAGGTTCGTTTCACCCTTTGTTAGCCATGTCGCGGCACGCTGTCCCCGTCACTCGATCCGAAGCGATCGAACGAAGACGCGTAAACCAGAAGGGTAAGAGTTATGTCCGGTATTGTTCTCTCTGCGTCGGTTCGCCAGAACCTCCTCTCTCTCCAGTCCACCGCCGACCTCCTCGCCACCACCCAGAACCGTCTGTCGACGGGCAGGAGCGTCAACTCGGCCCTGGACAATCCGACCAACTTCTTCACCGCCCAGTCGCTCGACAACCGCGCCAGCGACATCAACAATCTGCTCGATGGTATCGCCAACGGCGTCCAGGTGCTGCAGGCTGCCAACACCGGCCTGACCTCGCTGCAGAAGCTGATCGACAGCGCGAAGTCGATCGCCAACCAGGCGCTGCAGACCACCGTCGGCTACTCCACCAAGTCGAACGTCTCCACCACGATCTCCGGTGCGACCGCGGCCGACCTGCGCGGCACCACGAGCTTCGCCAGCGCGACCGCGAGCAGCAACGTGCTCTATGACGGCACCGCCGGCGGGACGCATGCGGCAAGCGGCACCACCACGCTCGGCGCGACCATCGGCACCGTGACCGGTGCGGCGGCAACGGCCGGCGACGGCACCACCGCGCTGACCGGTGCGATCACCCTGATCGCGAACGGTGCGGCAACGGCGACCGGCCTGGTCGGCAATGCCCAGCCCGCTGATGGCGACACGCTGACCGTCAACGGCAAGACCATTACCTTCCGCGCGGGTTCTGCCCCGGCGAGCACTGCTGTTCCGTCCGGCTCGGGCGTCAGCGGCAACCTCGTCACCGACGGTAACGGCAACACCACCGTCTATCTCGGCACCACGACGACGCCGGCTGCGACGGTCAACGATCTCTTGACCGCGGTCGACCTCGCCAGCGGTGTGAAGACCGTCGCGATCTCGGCGGGCGCTGCGACGATTGCCACCAGCGTCAGCCAGACCGCCTCGAGCGTTGCTGCGGGCGCCGTCACGCTGAAGAGCTCGACGGGTGCTGACCTCGCCGTCACCGGCCGGGCCGACCTGCTCAAGGCTCTCGGTCTGTCCTCGGCGGTCGGCGGCGGCAATGCCACCGTCAACGTAAACCGCGCGACCAGCGCAACTTCGCTCGGCGCGACGCTCACCGACGGTTCGACGCTGAACGTCAACGGCAAGGTCATCACCTTCAAGAACGCGCCGACACCGGGCTCGACCGGTGCTCCGGCCGTTGCCAGCGGCTACGGTGCGAGCGGTGCGGTCGTCACTGACGGCGATGGCAACTCGACCGTGTATCTGCAGGCCGGCACTGTTGCCGACGTGCTGAACGCGATCGACCTTGCCACCGGCGTCCAGACCGCGACGATCGCAGCCAACGGCACCGCGACGTTTGCGCCCGCCACCGGCCAGTCGAAATCGTCGATCAACACCTCCGGCCAGCTCAAGATCGCGACCGGCATCAACGCCGACCTGTCGATCACCGGCACCGGCAACGCGCTGAACGTGTTCGGACTCGCCGGCAACACCGGCAATGCGAACGCCTTCGCCGCGGCCCGGACTTCGGGCCTGGGCGGCATCGCCGGCAAGACCTTGACCTTCTCCTCCTTCAACGGTGGAACGGCGGTCGACGTCACCTTCGGCGACGGCACCAACGGTACGGTCAAGACGCTCGATCAGCTCAACTCGAAGCTCCAGGCGAACAATCTGTCCGCCACGATCGATGCGAACGGCACGCTGACGATCACTGCGTCCAACGACTATGCCTCCTCGACGCTGGGTTCGACCACGGCGGGTGGCTCGATCGGCGGTACGCTGACCACGGCGCTGACGTTCTCGACGGCATCGACGCCGGTCCAGGATGCAGTTGCGCAGACGGCGCGCGCCAATCTGGTGTCTCAGTACAACAACATCCTGAACCAGATCGACACGACTGCGCAGGACTCCTCGTTCAACGGTGTGAACCTCTTGAACGGCGACCAGCTCAAGCTGGTGTTCGACGAGACTGCCAAGTCGAGCCTCAGCATCACCGGCGTGACCTACAACTCCAAGGGTCTGGGCCTTGCGGCGCTGACCGTCGGTGTCGACTTCATCGACAACGCCGCGGCCAACCGGGTGCTCACCAACCTGAACGCCGCCTCGAGCACGCTGCGGTCGGAAGCCTCGGCGCTCGGTTCGAATCTCTCGGTCGTGCAGATCCGTCAGGACTTCAACAAGAACCTGATCAACGTGCTGCAGACCGGCTCGTCCAACCTGACCCTGGCCGACACCAACGTCGAGGCGGCGAACAGCCAGGCGCTGTCGACCCGCCAGTCGATCGCGGTCTCGGCACTGTCGCTGGCCAATACGTCGCAGCAGAGCGTGCTTCAGCTGCTCCGCTAATAACCAGCTGAAATTACGAGATAAAATCCGGCGGCGGGGCTTCGGCCCCGCCGCTTTTTTGTTGCCGAAGAGCCCGTGCGAAACCGGAGGAGGGGGCGCTAACCGCCCATTAACCGTATCCCTTAAGTGGCCGTTAACCATACTTTAAAGGACAGGTCCTAAAACTGGACAAACGCCCGCTTCCAGACCCGCGCGGCCGATTCGTATCCGGTTCAAGAGGAAGACCTGCCAATGTCCAACATCGTTCTCTCGGCGTCAGTTCGCCAGAACCTGTTGTCGCTGCAGTCGACGGCCGATCTCCTGGCCACGACGCAGGAGCGGCTGTCGACCGGCAAGAAGGTCAACACGGCCCTCGACAATCCCACCAACTTCTTCACGGCGCAGGGGTTGGATAACCGGGCGAGCGACATCAGCAACCTGCTCGACGGCATCAACAACGGTGTCCAGGTGCTGCAGGCGGCCAACACCGGCATCACCTCGCTGCAGAAGCTGATCGACAGCGCGAAATCGATCGCCAACCAGGCGCTGCAGACCACGGTCGGCTACTCCACCAAGTCCAACGTCTCGACCACGATTCCCGGCGCGACGCCGGCCGATTTGCGCGGCACGACCTCCTATGCGAGCGCGACCGCCAACAGCAACGTGCTCTATACCGGTGCGCCCGGTGGCGTGACCCCGGTGACGGCCAGCGCCGCACTCGGCGCTGCGCTCGGCGCCAACGCCGGCACGCTGGCTGGCTCCGCCGCCACGGCCGCCGACGGTACGACGGCGCTGGCCGGCACCAACACGCTGATCGGTGCGACGGCTGCGACCACCTTCGGTGCGTCTCCGGCAGACGGCGACTCGATTGCCGTCAACGGCAAGACCGTGACGTTCCGCACCGGCGCTGCGCCTTCCGCGCAGCCCACCGGCTGGGGTCTCGATGCCAGCGGCCATATCGCCACCGACGGCAATGGCAACTCGATCGTCTATATGGGCACGACCGGCACACCGACCGGTACGGTCAGCGACCTCCTGACCGCGATCGATCTGGCGAGCGGCGTCAAGAGCGCAACCATCAGCGCCGGCGCTGCGACGATTGCGACGAGCGGTGCGACCGTTGGTACGGTTCAGACGCCATCGTCCATCGCGGCGGGTGTCGTCACGCTGAAGAGCTCGACCGGCGCGGATCTGAACGTGACGGGCAAAGCCGACTTCCTCAAGGCGCTTGGGCTGACCGCGGCCACCGGTGCGGGCAATGCCAGCGTCAGCGCGAACCGTTCGACGACCACGGGCTCGCTGGGGTCGCTGGTCCAGGACGGCTCGACGCTCAACATCGACGGCCACACGATCACGTTCAAGAACGCGCAGACGCCCCAGTCGGCAGCAAGCGTGACCTCGGGCGGTGTCAACGGCAACGTCGTCACCGACGGCAACGGCAACTCGACCGTCTATCTCCAGAGCGCGACGCTGACCGACCTGCTCAACTCGATCGACCTCGCCACCGGCGTGAAGACCGCGAGCATCTTCAATGGGGCAGCGACGCTCTCGACGACCGCCGGCCAGATCCCGTCGTCGGTGAATTCCAGCGGTCAGCTGGCGCTCTCGACCGGCATCAACGCCGATCTTTCGATCACCGGCACCGGCAACGCGCTCAACGCGTTCGGTCTCAGCGGCAATACGGGAACGGCGACCGCGTTCAGCGCGGCGCGCACCTCCGGCGTCGGCGGCGTCAGCGGCAAGACGCTGACCTTCACCTCCTTCAATGGCGGTACGCCCGTCAACGTCACCTTCGGTGACGGCACCAACGGCACGGTCAAGACGCTGGACCAGCTCAATGCGCAGCTCCAGGCCAACCATCTGACGGCGACCATCGACGCCAACGGCGTGCTCACGGTGACCACCGTCAACGAGTACGCGTCCTCGACGCTCGGCTCGACGGTCGCTGGCGGCGCGGTCGGCGGCACGCTCACTGGCATCCTGGCGTTCACCACGGCCCAGCCGCCGGTGCAGGATCCCGTCGCGCAGACCGCGCGCTCGAACCTGGTCAACCAGTTCAACAACATCCTCGCGCAGATCGACACGACCTCGCAGGACTCCTCGTTCAATGGCGTCAACCTGCTCAACGGCGATACGCTGAAGCTCGTCTTCAACGAAACCGGCAGCTCGACGCTCAGCATCAACGGCGTGGTGTTCAACGCAGCCGGCCTCGGTCTGTCCAACCTCGTCAACGGTGTCGACTTCATCGACAACGGCGCCACCAACAAGGTGCTGGCGAGCCTGAATGCGGCCTCGAGCACGCTGCGCTCGGAAGGCTCCGCGCTCGGTTCGAACCTCTCGATCGTGCAGGTGCGTCAGGACTTCTCGAAGAACCTGATCAACGTGCTGCAGACCGGCTCGTCCAACCTGACGCTCGCCGACACCAACGAGGAAGCGGCCAACAGCCAGGCGCTGTCGACCCGCCAGTCGATCGCGGTGTCCGCGCTGTCGCTCGCCAACCAGTCGCAGCAGAGCGTGCTGCAGCTGCTCCGCTAAGCTCGCAGCGCAGGATCGCAATACGAGATATCGCGGCGGGGCTAATGCTCCGCCGCTCTTTTTACGGAGATCGCTAAGGCCGGATTAGCTGAGATTGATGCGCATCATGCGAGGCGGTTTACAGCGTGCATGTGCGCATCTAGCTTTGCGAGGAAGTACTCTGCGACCCGTAATAATCCGGAGTGCTTCCAAGCACACACGTAAGCAAATCTTAAGCGGTGCTGCCTAGGGTTGGGAAAGAAATCCTTAAGCGCGTTCAACGGGCTAGGTAACCTCCAGGGTGTGATTGATGTCGAATTCTGCTGCCTCGGCCTACGCGCGCGTTGCAACGACCACCGCATCTCCTCGCGACGTTGAGGCGCAAACCCTGCTCAAGGCCGCAAACAAGCTCCAGGACGCGATCAACAACGCCGACCCGTTCAGCGAGCAGACCACGCAGGCGCTGATGTTCAACCGCAAGCTCTGGACGATCTTCCTGAGCGAGGCGATGCGCGACAACAATCCGCAACCGCTCGACGTGCGGCAGCAGATCGCCAACATCAGCGTGTTCGTGCTGAGCCAGACCGCGGCGCTCCAGATGAGCCCGCAGTTCGATCACTTCCGCCCGCTGATCGAGATCAACCGGAATATCGCCGCCGGTCTGTCCGGCCGTCCGTGATCGCTGTCCGCCACGGGCCACATCCCGTCGACCGTGTACGAAGTTCAAGCTGACCGATATCGGCAAGGCCAAAAACGTCGTCACCGATCCCGCGACCGGTTCGACCTATCTCGACACCGCCGTTACCACGCGCGACACCTGAATGTCAGGCGCTGAGGTCCGTATTGAGCGGACGCGAGGGCTGCGACTTCAGATCCTCTGCATGGAAATAGGCCCGCCGGCGCAGCATCGCTTCATCGGGGAACTGGTTGACCACCGCGTCGGTCTTGTCGTTGACCACCTGAAACACGAAGGATGCAGCCGCCTGGTCGAATACGACCTGGCGCGAGATATTCTCGTTGGTGTGGGGATCCGCGCGTACGGGCGCACTGCTATCGCTTGCAGCGACCGCCTGGCTTACCGGCAAATCGGTTTGCACGGCTTCGTTCGCCGCCGAATTCGACGTCGTTATGATCTGCGCGGGGGCCGGTATCCCCACCGGCCTGATGCTGAAATCTGTACTCATGGCAGCCTCCTGGTTGCCTCACGTGAGTCAAATCCCAACCCCTCTCAATGCGCAACCATGGAACACCAGGATTGAACACCCGGTAAGCAAACGTGCCTAACCGCGCGACGATATCGTCGCGCGGTTTTTCGTAAAATTATCGCTTGTTATGGCGTGCGCTCAGAGCGAGCGGCTGACCGCGAGCGGGGTGATGTGGCGCGGGCCCGGAGTGGCGCGGCGGCCCGCCGCCGTATAGGTGTTCGGCACGTTGCGCTTCTGGATCTCGGCGTTGACGCCGCGCACCACGCTTTCGGAGACCGCGTGTGCGGTCGCGAGCACGGTGAGATTGACCTGGAGCATCGCGCGGAACGCATCGTGGTGCCGATGCAGCGTCGAGAGCAGCTCGGGCGCGGATTTCGCGAGCTGGGCCTGGTTCGCCTTCAGCTCGCTGACGGCGCCGACGTAGTTTCGCGACAGCTCCTGCTTCTTGCTCTCGAGAGTCATCGCCTCGCGGACCTTGCCGGCACGAACCAGCTCGGTCTCGCGCTCGATCAGCCCGAGCAGGGCGCTCATCGCATCCATCAGCTGCTCGGCGACCTTGCGCGCCTCGGCGTTGCCGGGGGCGGTGTTCGGGCGCTGCGCTTGCATCGGCTGACGTGAGGCGTTGAAGTGGTTCATGTCGGTTGACCTTATGCCGTGCGGATCGTTTTCGCCTGCTGCATGATGAGGGTGCGGTAGACTTCGGTGGCGACGCCGACGCCGCCGGCCTTGGCGAAGTTCTTGGAATATTGCTCGGTCAGCATCGAGCGCCACACGCCGGTGCCGGGCGTGTCGCCGAACGGACCTTCGCCCTTCAGGCCCGAAGTCATCTGCGAGAACATGCTGTTGAGGAACATCGCCTCGAAATCGGTGGCGGTCTTCAGCGCCTTGGCCTGCTGCTGCGGCGAGACCTTTTGCAGGGCGCTCGCGAGCTCGAAGTCGGGGCGGCCGTTGCGGCTCTCCACGGAGAAGGCCGAGGAGGCGGCGGCGCGCGGGGTGTTGATCATGCTGGTCTGCATCACATCACCTCGATGTCGGCTTCGATCGCGCCGGCGGCCTTGATCGCCTGGAGGATGCTGATGAGGTCGCGCGGGCCGATGCCGAGGCCGTTGAGGCCGTCGACGAGCTGCTGAAGCGAGACGCCGTCCTTGACGACGGCGAACTTCTTGCCGTCCTCGGTGACGCTGACGCCGGTGCGCGGCGTGACCACGGTGCGCCCCCGCGACAGCGGGTTGGGCTGGCTGACCTGCGGGCTCTCGGAGATGGTGACGGTGAGGTTGCCTTGCGCCACCGCGACGGTGGCGACACGGACGTCGCGGCCCATCACGATGATGCCGCTTCGTTCGTCGATGACGATCTTGGCGGCAAGATCGGGATCGACCTGGAGCTGCTCGATCTCGGTGAGGAAGGCGACGACGTTGCCCTTGAACTCCGGCGGGATCGAGAGCTGCACTGTCGAGGGATCGATCGGTTCGGCGGTCTTGACGCCGAGATAGTCGTTGATCGCGGCCGCGATCCGCTTGGCCGTGGTGAAGTCGGCGTTGCGCAGCGCAAGCCGCACGTTCGGCAGCCGATTGAGCGCGAACTCGATCTCGCGCTCGATGATGGCGCCATTGGCGATGCGACCGACGGTCGGAACGCCGCGCACGATCTTCGCCGCTTCGCCCTCGGCCTGGAATCCGGAGATGGCAAGCGAGCCCTGTCCGACCGCGTAGACGTTGCCGTCGGCGCCGAGCAGCGGCGTGACCAGCAGGGTGCCGCCGCGCAGATCCTTGGCGTCGCCCAGCGCGGAGACGGTGACGTCCATGCGCGTGCCCTGGGTGGCGAAGGCCGGCAGATTGCCCGTGACCATCACGGCGGCGACGTTGCCGGTGCGGATGGTGGCGCCGCGGATGTTGACGCCCATGCGCTCGAGCATCGCCTGCAGCGACTGCTTGGTGAAGGGAATGTTGTTGAGCGTGTCGCCGGTGCCGTTGAGGCCGACGACGAGGCCGTAGCCGATGAGCTGGTTCTGCCGCACGCCCTCGATGTTGGCGAGGTCCTTGATGCGCGAAGTCGCGCTTGCAGACGTGACCGAGAGCGCCAGCGCTGACAGCGCGGCGCAGGCCACCCCAACAATCCTCTCCCAACGAACGCCTGACATCCTCTGCTCCCCGAGGCTCCTCAAATCCCGGACCAACCCCGACACTCCCATGACGAGCTGGTCCGACGCTTTCCTTGCGAGCGCTGTGCCAACGCGGGGCAGAGGGGGTACGCGGTTGAATAGGTTGAATAAATCTGTTTCGACCGGTGTCAGCGAGCGTTCTCCGTGAGGAGCGAAACTGCCGCCTGTCGGCAGATTTTGCCGGGCTGTTTACGTGCCGTTAACCATAAGACGGCGAAGGTGACGGCATCGATCACCCGGATTGCTGCGATGCGCATCTACGGACCGAACGGCACCACGCTTGGAGCGCCGGCCAGCCAGGCCAGGCGGACGAGCTCCGGCACCTTCGTACTGCCCGATACCTCGTCGGCTCAGGAGACGCGGGGTGCTGCCGCACCGAAGGCCGCCGCGAACATCGACGGGCTGCTCGCACTGCAAGGCATCGAGGAAGATCCGGTCGAACGCCGCAAGCGCTCGGTCGCCCGTGGCAAGACCGCGCTCGACGTGCTCGACGATCTCAAGATGGGACTTCTGTCCGGCAATCTCGACGCGTCGACCGTGATGCGGCTGCGCGATGCCGCGGCGAACCTGAAATCGTCCTCGGGCGATCCCGGTCTTGATTCCGTGCTGTCCGAGATCGAGCTGCGCGTCGAGGTCGAGCTCGCCAAGGCCGGGCAGGCTTAGCGCTTACGCCGCTTCATCCTTCTGCTGCGCGTCGTAGCGGCGCTGTGCGGCGAGCACGTCTTTCAGATTCTGTTCCGCCCAATCGCGCAGGGGATCGACGGCGCCGGCGAGCGTTACGCCGAGCTGCGTGATCGAATATTCCACCGTCACCGGCACGGTTGCGATGGCGTGACGCTTGATCAGGCCGTCGCGTTCGAGCGACTTGAGAACCTGGCTCAACATCTTCTGAGAAATGCCTTCAATCGTGCGGCGCAACTGATTGAAGCGCATCGGCTCCTCGCGCAACAGCAGCAGGATCAGCACCGCCCATTTGTCGCCGACGCGATCGAGGATCTGGCGCGTGGGGCAGTTCGCTGCATAGACGTCTGGCTTCATCGTCGGGTCCTCTGGATCCGTTGAGTTGCTTGCCGGCTCGCGCGGTGGTGACGCGTACCGGTTACTCGAGCGTAATCAGGTAAGCACAAAGTGCTCTCTTAACACCAGCAGTCTTTGCGATATCTAGTCACCATTAGTTACTAGAGAAGCAAAGGAGCCTTCCATGAAAATCGCAGTCGCCGGCGCCTCGGGCCGGGCCGGGTCGGAGATCACCAAGGAACTGTCGCGCCGAGGCCACGCGGTCACGGCCATCGCCCGGAACCCGGAGAAGATCGCGATCCTGCCGAACGTCACGCCCACCAAGGGCGACGTGCGCGACCAGGCCGGCCTCGCCAAGCTGTGGGCCGGGCACGATGTCGCCGTGAGTTCCGTGCACTTCCTGGCCAGCGACCCGCTCAAGCTGATCGGCGCGGCAAAGGACTCCAAGGTGGGTCGCTACCTCGTTGTCGGCGGAGCCGGCAGCCTGGAGGTCGCTCCCGGCGTCAAACTGGTCACAACCCCTGGTTTTCCGGCTCAATACAAGGCCGAGGCCGAAAAAGGCGGGGACTTCCTCGACCTGCTGCGGCAGGAAAAGGACCTGAACTGGACCTTCATCTCGCCATCGGCGCTGTTCATCGAGGGGGAACGGACGGCCAAGTTCCGGCTCGGCACCGATCAGCTTCTCGCAGATGCGAACGGGAAAAGCTGGATCACCTTCGCCGACTACGCCATTGCGCTCGCCGACGAGATCGAGCGGCCCGCCCATTTGAGGCAGCGTTTCACGGTCGGCTACTGAGTTCTCGGCCGCCCCCGGGCTTTTCCGGATAAACCTTCCTGTGCAAGGGTTTGGGGGCGGTAACCGAGGGATTAAGGAAATATTGTCTGTCACAGGAGGCCGCTATATAAGGCCCCGCTCAACGGACCTCGTTCCGTTAGCGAGTCGTTGATTAGACAGATAGGCCGCCCTTGGAAAAGTTGAAAAACTACCGACCGACCGAAAAAGAGCCTTTCATGAACGACCGGCAGAAGGAGTACTTCCGTTTGAAGCTCCTCGCCTGGAAGGATGAGATCCTCAAAGAGTCCAAGCTCACCCTGCAAGCCCTGCAGGAGGAGAACGTGAACCACCCCGATCTCGCCGATCGGGCATCGTCCGAAACCGACCGCGCTATCGAACTCCGCGCCCGCGACCGCCAGCGCAAGTTGATCGCCAAGATCGACGCCGCGCTCCAGCGGATCGAGGACAACACCTACGGCTATTGCGAGGACACCGGCGAGCCGATCTCATTGAAGCGGCTCGAAGCCCGGCCCATCGCGACGCTCTCGGTGGAAGCGCAGGAGCGCCACGAGAAACGCGAGAAGGTCTACCGCGACGAATAGAGTCCGAGCCGGAGAGATGCGGCTCTTTGTTTGTGGACGCAGGGCGCCGTTTCGCGCCGTGATCGGCATTTTGCCTGTCTGCTACCGCCGCGCGCCCAGCGCGTGAGCGCAATCGCGAAAAGTGAATCGCGATCAATGGGCTAGACTCCATTCCTCCGAGCTCACGCAAGTTCGGATGAGAAACAGCCTTCACTTCAGGTGCGGGGGATTTTGCGAGTCGCATCAACGAGATCGACCCGAACGTTGAGACGCGGATCCGGCGGCATCAAGCATCGCTGCAATCAGGCCTCATGCGACGCCGCAAGGCGTGCATCGCCATAGAGCCTGGACCAGCTCAATATTTCCTTAAACGCCGGCAACAGCCCGTAAGCCGCATCCGTCAGCTCGTACTCCACCCGCAATGGCTTCTCCGCGAAGGCGGTTCGCGACACCAATCCGTCCTGTTCGAGCTCGCGCAGTTGCGTGGTCAGCATGTGCTGGGTGATGCCGCCGATCGATCGCCGCAATGCGCCGAACCGGACTGCGCCGTTCATCAGCGCGAACAGGATCTCGAGTTTCCACTTGCCGCCGAGCGCATGGATCGCCCGCTTGAAGTCGGCGAGCAGGGCAGGGTCGGGGCTGCAATCGCAGTCGCCATCGCAAACGCTGGTCAGGTTTTCCATACCGGTCTCGAAATCCATTCTACTTGTTCCCCTGGCAGATAGTGACCAGATGCGGCCCTGGGCAGGGTGGCGGAACCAATTCGCCGGCTCGCGCAATGAGGGAATTCGGCAATGAGCACTGTTCTGGTCACCGGCGGGTCCGGCTTCGTCGGCATCCATGTGGTCCTGCATCTGATGGCGGCCGGCTACGAGGTGCGAACGACGGTGCGCCGGCCGGACCGGCGGGACGAAGTGCTGGCGATGCTGCGCGAGGGCGGGGCGGCTTCGCCCGAGAGCCTGTCCTTCTTCACCGCCGATCTCACCGCGGACGACGGCTGGCGCGAGGCGGTTGAGGGCTGCGACTACGTGCTCCATGTCGCCTCGCCATTGTCGACCAGTGTTCCCAGGGACGAGAACGACATGATCATCCCGGCCCGCGACGGCACGCTGCGGGTGCTGCGTGCTGCGCGCGAGGCCGGCGTCAAGCGGGTCGTCGTCACCTCGTCGCTGGGCGCGATCGGCTATGGCCATCCATCGCGCGAAAAGCCGTTCGACGAGACCGACTGGACCAATCTCGACGGCGCCGACGTGCAGCCCTACATCAAATCCAAGACGCTCGCCGAGCGCGCGGCCTGGGATTTCGTCGCACGCGAGGGCGGCGGGCTTGAGCTGTCGGTCGTCAATCCCGCCGGCATCTTTGGTCCCGTGCTGGGGCCGGACTTCTCGGGCTCGATCGAGATCGTCAAATCGCTGCTCGACGGCGCGATGCCGGCGGTGCCGCGGGTTTATTTCGGCGTGGTCGACGTGCGCGACGTGGCTGATCTGCATCTGCGGGCGATGACGGCGCCCGAGGCGAAAGGCGAGCGCTTCATCGCGGTCTCCGGCGAGACGATGTCGATCCTCGATATCGGCAAGGTGCTGCGGCGGGAACTGGGGCCCAGGGCGCGACGGGTTCCGCGGCTCCGGGCCCCGGACTGGCTGGTACGGCTGGCTGCGAACCGGATCCCGCTGCTGCGTGCGGTCGTGCCGATGCTTGGAAGGGTGCGGCATTCCACCAGCGCCAAGGCGAGGTCGCTGCTCGGCTGGCAGGCCCGTTCCAACGATGAGGCGATCCTCTCGACGGCCGAGAGCCTGATCCGGCTCGGCCTCGTCAAGGGCTGAGGCCGCCCTGGGGCCTCCTTCGGCCCGCGCTTGTCACGCCCCCGCGGGGATGCTGAAGTGCCGACCTCGATTGCGTAGCGTGGGAGGCGGCGCCGATGGACAATATGCTCAAAGCCGCAAAGGCGATCGCGCTGGCGCGCCGCAACCATGCGCCGCTCGCGGCGCTGGACCGCCCGCCCGCCGACGAAGCCGAGGGCTATAAGGTCCAGCGTGCGCTGCACGATCTCCTGCTGCCGAATGTCGGGCCGCTTGTTGGTTACAAGATCGGCTGCACCAGTCAGGTGATGCAGGACTATATCGGCATCCCGCATCCCTGCGGCGGCGGCGTGTTCCAGAAGGGCGTGTACGAGAGCGGGGCCAAGCTCGCGGCCGCCGATTATGTCCGTGTCGGCGTCGAGTGCGAGATCGCGGTGCGATTGCAGCGTGACCTCGCCGCCGGCGAGGCGCCGTTCACGGCCGAATGGGTCGGCGAGGCCGTCGAGGCCTATCATCCCGCGATCGAGATCGTCGACGACCGCTATGTGAAGTGGGAAGAGATGGGCGCGCCGACGTTGATCGCCGACGATTTCTTCGCCGCCGGCTGCGTGCTGGGTGAGGCGGTGCCGCGCTCGTCCGTGCCGGATCTGAAAGCGGTCAAGGGCCGCGCCATCGTCAATGGCGAAGAGGTCAGCCACGGCACCGGCGCCGACGTGCTCGGCCATCCCCACAACGCACTCGCCTGGCTCGCCAACCATCTCGCCGCCGAGGGCAAGGGCTTGCACGCCGGGCAGCTCGTTCTCACCGGCAGCCTGGTCAAGACGCTGTGGCTGAAGGCCGGCGACAAGGTGCGGATGGAACTGGACGGGCTGGGGACGGTGGAGGCGGAGTTCACCTGATCTCTCCACGCCGTCACTGCGAGGAGCTCGCAATGACGGAATCTGGAGCGTCGCCGCCACAAAATACATGCGGCCCTCGCCAGGGGAGCTAGCGAGGGCCGCGTAGTACATCGTCGTTCGCGCCTAGGTTCGCGAACACGATGTGGGAGCTCGGGAGAAGCTTAGAAGGGCAGCAGCACGTCCATGACTTGCTGGCCGTAACGCGGCTGCTGCACGTCCATGATCTGGCCGCGGCCGCCGTAGGCGATGCGGGCCTGCGCGATCTTGGTGGAATCGATGGTGTTGTCGCTCTGGATGTCTTCGGGGCGGACGATGCCGGCGACGATGAGCTCGCGGATCTCGTAGTTGACGCGGATCTCCTGCTTGCCCTCGACCACGAGGTTGCCGTTCGGCAGCACCTGGGTGACGACCGCGGCGACGTTGGTCTGCAAGGCTTCCGTGCGGTTGACAGAGCCCTTGCCGTCGCTGGAGGCGGTGGAATCGGCGGTGAGGATGCGGCCGGGCAGGATCTTGTTGGCCTGAGTGATCGTCTGGGCGCCGATGAAGTCGGTGATACCCGAATTTTCCGAATTGGTGCGGCTGCGCTGGGTCTCGTTGGCGATGTTGGCCTTGTCGGTGATGTTCACGGTCACGGTCAGGAGGTCGCCGATCTGGCGGGCGCGCTGGTCCTTGAAGAAGGCGCGGCTGCCGTTGCGCCACAATGAGTTCGGGTTGTAGGAGGCGACTTCCGGCTTCGGCATCGGCATCTGTACCGGCTTGTAGCCGGGCTGCGTCGTCGGATTGTCGATCGCCGACAATTTCGGTTGCTCGCCGATCTGCGACAGGCGGTCGATCGAGGAGCAGCCGCCCAGCGCGCAAGAGGCCAGCAGCAGGGCAGAGATCGCAATGCGACGAAGACGGGAAGCCGAACTGAACGAGGACATGACTTACTCTGACTTGGCTGGAGCTTGCGAGACGCGAACTTGCGGGATCTGGGCTTGGGCGATTTGAGCTTGAGCGGCTTGCGCCTGAGCGGCCTGGGCCTGAGACGCTGGGGCCTGGATCAGGCTCCGGGCGAGGGCCGCGGCGGCGGTGGGAGCAGGCGCTTCGTCGCGCTTGAGCGAGGAGGTCTGCTCGACCGCAGCCGCCATCGGCGCGGACTGGCTGGCGCCCTGGACCGTCACCTGGCCGCGGCCGGTGACGACACCGGTCAGCGTGCGCTTGGTCTGGAGGTTGAGGACACTCACCGTGTCGCCCTCCGCGCCGCTCTCGATCGCCTTGCCGCGGGTGGTGAGGTAGATCCCGGGAACCTGGTAGATGACGGTGACGCTCTGGTCGCGCGATACGAAGTCGGGCTTGACGATGTCGGCGACGCGGATCGGCGTGCCCGAGCGCATCGGCCGGCGGAGCTGCATGCCGATGCTGCGGTCGCGCGAGGCGGGCTCGCCGGTGACCTCGGCCTTCGGCCGGCGCTCCAGCGTGATGTCGGAGGACTTCAGGAGATCGGCGCGGTCGATGTCGCGCGTCAGCACGGCCACTTCCACCGTCTCGATCGCGGTGCCGGTGAAGCGCAGCTTGGTCGGCGTCGGATTGGTGTCGTTGCTGATCTCGAAGGCGATGTCGAAACGGCCGCTGCGGGCGTCATAGCGGGTCGCGATCGGCTGGAGCGCACCGGTGTTGGAGGCATCGAGCCGCATGTCGGCGACGCCGCGGTCGAACGTGACGGCGATGTTGGCGGCGTCCCCAAGGCCGAAGCGCCGCTCGAGCGCCGAGGCCACCGCGGTTTCGAGGTCCTTGTTGGCGAGCGTGCGCGCGAGGCGGGTGACCTGGACTTCCTTGATGTCGCCGGTCATCACGCCGATCACCTGTTTGGCGCGCAGCACCGACAGCACTTGCGCGACCGGCAGCGCGCCGGTGGTGCCGAGATCGGGCGAGCGGTAGACCGGGACCAGCGCGGCCGATCCGGCGTTGTCGATGAGATCGCCGACCCGCACCACGTCCGAGGTGACGGTGATGCTGGCGCGCAGCGTCGGCGTTGCGATGACATCGTCGCCGGCCTCGGCCGGCAGAGCCAGCGCGAGCAGGGTGGAGATGGTGGCAAGGGTGGTGCGGATCATCGTCATCACCTCAGCGGAACAGCGCCGTGGTCGATTGCATCATCTGGTCGGCGGCGCTGATCACCTTGGCGTTCATCTCGTAGGCGCGCTGGGCGGCGATCAGGTCGCTCATCTCCGAGACGACGTCGACATTGGCCTGCTCCAGGCTGCCCTGCGTGATCTTGCCGTAGCCTTCGGCGTTCGCGGTGCCGTCCTGCGGCGGGCCGGAGGAGGGTGTTTCGGTGAACTGGTTGCTGCCGACGGGCTGCAAACCCGCCTTGTTGATGAACCGGGTCACGCCGATCTGGCCGATGATCGAGGAGGTCGACGAGCCCGGCAGCGTCACCGAGACCTGGCCCTGCTCGCTCACGGAGATGCCGGACGCGTTGTTCGGGATGGTGATGGTCGGCTGCACCGGGTTGCCCTGCGCCGTGACGACGCGGCCCTGATTGTCCATCTGGAAGGTGCCGTCGCGGGTGTATTGATAGGTCCCGTCGGGCATCAGGATCTTGAAGAAGCCTTCGCCCGACATCGCGAGGTCGAGATCGTTGCCGGTCTGCGACAGCGTGCCCTGCGTCATGCTGCGCGGCGTGCCGACGGTCTTGACGCCGCCGCCGATGTCGACGCCGACAGGCAGGATGGTGCCCTGGTCCGAGGCCTGCGCGCCGACGCGGCGGACGTGCTCGTAGATCAGGTCCTGGAACGCCGCGGTCTGCTTCTTGAAACCAGTGGTGCGCAGGTTGGCGATGTTGTTGGAGATGACCTGGACGTTGAGTTCCTGGGCCGCCATTCCGGTCGCAGCGGTGTGGAGCGCTTGCATGTCAGTGATCCCCTAATCAGGCCGGAACGTCGGCGAGCTTCTCGATCGCCGATTTGTGGAGGTCGCTCTGCTGCTGGAGCAGATTGGCGATGGCGGTGTAGCTGCGCATGACCTCGACCATGCGGCTCATCTCGCCGACCGAGTTCACGTTCGACTTCTCGATATAGCCCTGCTGCACGGTCGACTTGGTGGCGGCCTGCTGGTTGGCGGAGCCGGTGTCATAGAGATTGGCGCCGAGCTTGGTCAGCCTGGTCGGATCGTCGAACGACACAATGCGGATCTTGCCGCGGATCGAATCGGTCCTGGCCGTGCCCTCGAGCACCGTGATGGTGCCGTCCGGGGCGACGTTGATGTCGTGGTCGGTCGGCTGGAAGGTGATCGGGCCGCCGGTGCCGAGCACGAGGTTGCCGTCGGAGGTGACGAGCTGGCCGGTGCTGTTGAGCGAGAATTTGCCGTCGCGGGTGTAGCGCTCGCCGCCATTGGCCTGCACCGCGAAATAGGCGTCGCCGGTGATCGCCATGTCGAGCGGGTTCTTGGTCATCTCCATCGGCCCCTGGCCGACGTCGCGGAAGGTGCCGCGGTCCTGCACATAGGAGACCCGGCGGTCGGACGCGATGAAATTGTCCTCACGCGCGTTCGAGTTGAGGTACTCCTCGAACAGCGAATGGTCGGCCTTGAAGCCGTTGGTGTTGGCATTGGCGACGTTGTTGGCGATGACATCCATCTGCCGTTCCAACGTCATCTGCCGTGACAAGCCGATCAGAAGCGCGTTCTGCATCGGAAATCTCCCCTGAGTGAGCCTGCCACCTCGCTCTCCCAAGCGCCGTGGCAGACCCGTGAACGAGGCCGTCAGGTTCTCCCAAACCGTCCGGTCTCGGTCCTCTCTCAGCGAAAGCCGTGCCAACTCAGAAAGTTATGTAATCTCAATGCTTTGTCGATTTTCGAGGGGCCCGGGGAGGCGGCAGAAAGGTTCTGTTAGCCATGTTTGCCCGGCAGATTTTTCCTAGTGGAGGCCCAATCGAAAGATTCCGTTAACCATTATTACCGTAGCGTTTGCATGTAAGAGGAGCGCACTGCGCTGGGGCATTTGTATCGCGTCACTGTCTGCCAGGAGGCTTCGCTCTTTCGATTCCTTATGAGATGAGCGAGCCGATCGACCATGGCAGACAATGAAGCGGAAGGCGGCGCAGCCGCCGAAGGCGCGGAAGCCGCTCCGCCGAAGAACAAGCTCAAGCTCATCATCATGGCTGTCGGCCTGCTCGCCGTCCTCGGCGGCGGTGCCGCAACCTGGTTCTTCTTCTTCCGTCATGGCGACGACGAGCATCATGCCGAGGCGGCGCCGCCGCCGAAGCCGCCGGCCTTCGTCGACGTGCCCGACATCATGGTCAACCTCGCCGGCGCGCCCGGCGAGCGCGTGCAATATCTGAAGCTCAAGATCGTGCTGGAGCTGAAGGAAGAGAAGCAGATCGAGGCGATCAAGCCGACCATGCCGCGCATCACCGACATCTTCCAGACCTATGTGCGCGAGCTGCGCTCCTCCGACCTCAACGGATCCGCCGGCGTCTTCCGCCTCAGGGAAGAGCTGACCAAGCGCGTCAACGCGGCGGTTTCCCCGATCCAGGTCAGCGCGGTGCTGTTCAAGGAAGTCGTGATCCAGTGAGCATGATGGTCTAGGGATCATGGCGGGCAACGAACAAGTCGACCAGGATGCAATTGCCGCCCAATGGGAGGCCTCGCTTGATTCCGAGGATCCCGCGGAGGCCGCGAAGGCTGCTGCCGAAAACGAGCTATCCGAGACCATGGCCCTGCAATGGGCGGCCATGGTCGAGGACGGCAGCCGCGATCTCGGCACCGGCAAGAACTCCGGCGAGCGGGTGCTGTCGCAGGAGGAGATCGACAACCTCCTCGGCTTCACCGTCGGCGACGTCACCCTCGACGACCATTCCGGCATTCGCGCCATCATCGATTCGGCGATGGTCTCCTACGAGCGTCTGCCGATGCTCGAAATCGTCTTCGACCGCCTGGTGCGGTTGCTGACGACCTCCTTGCGCAATTTTACCTCCGACAACGTCGAAGTCTCGCTCGACCGCATCACCTCGGTGCGCTTCGGCGACTACATGAACTCGATCCCGCTGCCGGCCGTGCTCTCGGTGTTCAAGGCCGAGGAGTGGGAAAACTTCGGCATGGCGACGGTCGATTCCAGCCTGATCTACTCGATGATCGACGTGCTGCTCGGCGGCCGCCGCGGCTCGAGCCAGCTCCGCATCGAGGGCCGGCCCTACACCACGATCGAGACCGAGCTGGTCAAACGGCTGGTCGAGGTGGTGCTGGCCGATGCCGAGCAGGCGTTCCGGCCGCTGTCGCCGGTGACCTTCACGATCGACCGGCTCGAGACCAACCCGCGTTTCGCCGCGATCAGCCGGCCCGCCAATGCGGCGATCCTGGTGCGCCTGCGCATCGACATGGAAGACCGCGGCGGCAACATCGAGCTGTTGCTGCCCTATGCGACCATCGAACCGATCCGGGGCGTGCTGCTCCAGATGTTCATGGGCGAGAAGTTCGGCCGCGACCAGATCTGGGAGGGCCATTTCGCCACCGAGATCGTGCAGGCCGAGATCGCCGTCGATGCCGTGCTCTACGAGGCCGACATCCCGCTCAAGCAGCTGATGCGGCTCAAGGTCGGCGACACGCTGCCGCTCGAGATGCGCGCGGATGCCGCCGTGACCGTGCGCTGCGGCGACGTCACCCTGACCGAGGGGCGGATGGGCCGGGTCGGCGACCGCGTCGCCATCCGCGTGACGAAACCCTTGCGCAAGCCAAGTACGACACTTGCGATGTTCGAGAAGGTCGACGAGCAGAACAAGATGATGGAGGCCCCATGAACCACTCCCTGGGAATGGCGATCGAGACGTTGGTGGCTATCCTGCTGATGCTGACGATCGTCTACTGCGTCATGCTCAACAAGCGGCTGACGCGGCTGAAGGCGGACGAGCATTCGCTGAAGGCGGTCATCGGCGAGCTGATCACCGCCACCGAGATCGCCGAACGCGCGATCGGCGGGCTGAAACTCGCCGTCCGCGACGTCAACGAGAACCTCGGCAGCCAGCTTGCGGCGGCGACGCAGATGTCGGACCAGCTCTACAAGCAGCTCGGCGAAGCCGACAACGTGGTGCGGCGCCTGTCCAAGATCGCAATCGCCGCGCGCCCCGTGACGAGCCCGGAAACGGTTGCGACGCCGACCGCCAAGCCCTCGTCGGCGAAGGCGGTGGCGGCTGCGGCCGAAGCCTTCTCCGAGCGCCGACGATCCAACGGTCTTGCCGCATAAAGTCAGGGTATGAAGTCCTTCCGTAACATCCGCGTCATTCCGGTCGTTCTGGTCGCCGTCGCAGGGCTTGCCACGCTCAAGGTCGTGGGCCTCGTGATCAATGGCGGCTATGTGTTCGACTACCAGCCGAGCCAGGTGAAAAAGTCCTGGGCGCAGGAGAATCTGAACTTCCCAACCGGCCGCGAGGACCCCGACATCACGGGATCGACCCATGGCGCGCCGAAGGAGGCGCCGAAGCCCGCCGCACCCGAGACCAAGCCCGAGGGCACCGTGGTCAAGATGGACGAGGCCCAGCCGCAGGTCTCGGCCTCCGAGCGCGCGATCCTGGAACGCTTGCAGTCGCGCCGCCAGGAGATCGAGGCCCGCCAGCGCGAGATCGACATCCGCGAGAGCCTGCTCAAGTCGGCCGAGAAGCGCATCGAGAACAAGGTCGAGGAGATGAAGGCGGTGGAATCCCGCATCTCCGCGACCCAGGCCGAGCAGAAGGCCGCCGAAGCCCAGCGCATGAAGGGCCTCGTGACCATGTATGAGGGCATGAAGCCCAAGGACGCTGCGCGGGTGTTCGACCGGCTCGAGATGAGCGTGCTGATCGAGATCGCCTCCCAGATCGCGCCGCGAAAGATGTCGGACATCATGGGAGTGATGTCGCCGGAGGCCGCCGAGCGGCTGACGGTCGAGATGGCCCGCCGGGCCAATGGCGGCGGCGATCAATCGGCCTCGGCCGGCGACCTCCCCAAGATCGACGGCAAGCCGACGCAAAAGCCGAATTGAGGGCTCATACTTAAGAAGTCCTTAATTGGCAAAACCTACATTCGAGGGCAGGGGCCGGCACCAGTGCCGGTGCGAGCCGTCGAACCGGAAGACATGCCGCCAATGGCGCAGAAGGCTGCCGATGGATTGTGGTCGCGAGCCCGCGCTTTGGCGCGGGGGCTGTCGCGTCATGTCCGCAAGGCGCCGGTGCTGGCGGCCTGCCTTCTGATCGGCTTCAGTGCCCCCGCCCGTTCCGCCGATGCGATCCGGGGCGAGGCGACTTTCTCGGCCGGCGGTGGTTTTGCCCGCCTCGTGATCAAGCTCGGCGAGGACGTTCCCTCCGAGGTGACGACGGCCGGCTCCATCCTCATCATTCGCTTCGACCGGGCGGTCGACGTTCCCGTCGACCGCGTTCCGGAAGGTGCGCCCGACTACGTCAATTCTGCCCGCCGCGATCCCGACGGCGGCGCCATCCGCCTGTCGCTGGCGCGGCGCGTCACCGTCAACACCATGAATGCCGGCGAGCGCACCTTCATCGACCTCTTGCCGGAAGGCTGGAAGGGGCCGCCGCCAAGCCTGCCCATGGATGTGGTCAAGGAACTGGCCGAGCGTGCGCGTGTCGCCGAACGTGCCTTGCGCGCCCAGCGCGCCGCGGCCGAGACCAAGAAGCGTCCGCAGATCCGCGTCCGTGCCTCGGTGCAGCCGACCTTCGTCCGCTTCGTGTTCGAGATGCCCGACGGCGTCGGCGTGTCCTCCGTGCTCAATGAGCAGAAGCTGACGCTCGCGTTCAACGCCAATCTCAATTTCGATCTGGCGGACGCCGTCGTCGCCGCGCCGCCGAACGTCGCCTCGATCAAGCAGAAGGCCGACATCGACCAGACCAGTGTCGAGATCGCCCTGATCGGCGATTCCGACGTGCATTCCTTCCGCGACGACAAGAACTACGTCGTCGATATCTCGTTCCAGCCTGACAAGGGCAAGACCGCCGCAACGGCCGAGTCCATCATCGCGCAGGCCAAGCCTGCCGCCGGTCATGGACCCGCGCCTGAAAAGCCGGCGGCCGAGAAGCCGAAGGACGCTCATCGCGAGGTTACGCCGCCGACGTCGGAGACGATCGCGCGCGAAGCCAAAATCGATGTCAAACCCGAGGTGAAGCCGGAAGCTCTGGCGGCGATGCCGACCGTTGAAGCGCCGAAGCCGGCGCCGGCTCCTGCGGCCGACGCTGCGGAGGCGCCCAAGGAAGCGTCGAAGCCTGCACCTTCAGCAACGGAAGCTGCGGTCGCGCCCGTCAAGCCCGCGGCGGCCGAAGCGCCCAAGGAGGTCGTAAAGGAGCCGGTCAAGGAAAGCGTCAAGGCTGCGCCTGCGGAGGCTCCGGCCGCGCCGCAGCCCGCTGTCGCCAGCGTCGATGTGCGCCGCGACAGCGACGGCTTGCGCGTGATCTTCCCGCTTCAGGTCGCAACGCCTGCGGCGGCGTTCCGCCGCGGCGATACGGTGTGGCTGGTATTCGATACGCCGAAGCCGATTGACGTCGAGGCGATCCGCAGCAGGGGCGGCGCGATGATCGGCGAGGTCAGCCGCATGCCGCTCGACAAGGGGCAGGCGGTGCGCATCCGTCTCACCCGGCCGCTGGTCTACTCGCTGACGAGCGAGGAGGTCGGCAAGGAGACCAACTGGCTGCTGACCCTCGCCGACAAGATCCAGGCGACGCCGCTGCCGCTGATGATGTCGCGCAACATCACCGACCCCGCGCTCGCCAATATCGCGATCCCCTTCGCCAATCCGGGCCAGTTGCACAAGCTGACCGACCCCGACGCCGGCGACACGCTCTATGTCGTCACCGGGCAGCGGCCGGTGCGCGGCTTCATCAAGCGGCAGGACCTCGTCGATCTCTCGCTGCTCGAATCCGCGCACGGCATCGCGATCCGGCCGAACTCCGACGAGGTCGGCATCGAGGTCGGATCCGACAAGATCATTCTCGGCAAGAAGGGCGGACTGACGCTGTCGCCGGTCGATATCTCCGCCGAACGGGCGCCGACCGCGGTGCGGCCGGTCTTCAGTCCGGAAGGCTGGCGCAAGGGCCAGTCGGAGGATTTCTGGACGCGCCAGGGCAGCCTGATCACGGCGATCTCGGCCGTCGAGCCGGCGCAGCGCTCGCTGCCCCGGCTCGATCTCGCGCAGTTCTACATGTCGCGCGCCATGTACCACGAAGCCAAGTCGGTGACCGACCTGATGCTGAGCGATCCCCTCAACAAGGAGGAAAGCGGCGCGCTGATCATGCATGCGATCGCGAGCATCCTGATCGGCCGTCCCGCGCAGGGGCTGAAGGATCTCGCCAATCCCGTGATCGGCAACAGCCACGATTCCCAGCTCTGGAAGGCGCTCGCCTATGCGCGCCAGGGCAAATGGGCGGATGCCCGCGAAAAGTTCAAGAACGTCGAATTCGCCATCGCCTCGCTGCCGATCGACATCCAGCGCATCGTGACGATGGAGGCGATGCGCGCCTCGCTCGAGGTGAAGGACTACGCCGGCGCCTCCAAGCGCCGCAGCGAGATCGAGGTGGTCGGCATATCGCCTGAGGCGGCGCCCGGTTTCGCCGTGCTGCGCGGCCGGCTTGCCGAGGCGCTCGGGCACGACAAGGACGCGCTCGACGACTACAGGTTCGCGGTCGCCTCGAACGATCGTCAGGCGGCGGCCGAGGCCAAGCAGCTCGAAGTGGCGCTGCGGCAGAAACGCGACGAGATCACCAAGGAAGACGCGCTGCGCGAGCTCGAGACGCTGTCGATGACCTGGCGGGGCGACTCGATCGAGGTCAAGACGCTGCAGATGCTGTCGCAGATCTATGCCGAGAACGGGCGCTACCGGGACGCGCTCAGGGCGGCGCGCACCGCGACAAAGCTCCAGCCGAACGCCGAGGCCTCGCGTCAGGCGCAGGACCTTGCCTCCGACCTGTTCACGCAGATCTTCCTGGGGCCCAAGGGCGACGAGCTGCCGCCGGTCGAGGCGCTCGGGATGTTCTACGAGTTCCGCGAGCTGACGCCGATCGGCCGCCGCGGCGACGAGCTGATCCGCCGCCTGGCCGACCGTCTCGCCTCGATCGACCTGCTCGACCAGGCCGCCGAGCTGCTGCAATACCAGGTGGATCACCGCCTCGAAGGCGCTGCCCGCGCCCAGGTCGCCGCGCGCCTGTCCATGATCTACCTCGCCAATCGCAAGCCCGACATGGCGATCTCGGCGCTGCGCGCGAGCCGCATCAGCGATCTCTCCGGCGAGCTGCGGCAGCAGCGGCTGCTGCTGGAGGCGCGTGCGCAAAGCGACGTCGGCCGCCACGATCTCGCGCTCGACATCGTCTCCAACGTCTCCGGGCGCGAGGTGCTCCGCCTGCGCTCCGACATCTTCTGGGCGGCGCGACGCTGGCGTGAATCCGCCGAGCAGATCGAGCTCTATTACGGCGACCGTTTCCGCGACTTCAAGCCGCTCAACGCGGTGGAGAAGAGCGACATCATCCGCGCCGCCGTCGGTTATGCGCTCGCCGACGACTCGATCGGCCTGTCGCGCTTCCGCGAGAAATATGCGCCGCTGATGAGCGAGAGCGCGGACCGCGTCGCCTTCGACATCGCGAGCAAGCCGGCCGCGTCCTCCAGCGCCGAGTTCGCCGAGATCGCCAAGCTCGCTGCCAGCGTCGACACGCTCGACGGCTTCCTGCGCGAGATGAAGCAGCGCTTCCCCGACGCCACCGCCCGCGCACCGTCCTCGCCGCAGGCCAAGGACGAGGCCGATCACACCGGCTCGCTGCCCACGATCCCCGTCGTGCGGCAGATCAAGATGACGCGGTAGGAACCCTGCTACCTCTGGGCCTCTCGACAGGTGCCGCGCGAGGCGGCAACCTAGCATCTTCATGCCGGGAGAGCGTTGAAATGAGCAAGCCTGCCGAGACCGAAGCCGAACTCATCGCCATGGCGCGAGCCGAATTGAAGGCCCATGTCGATGGCCCGGACGACCTCGCCATCTCGATCGTCCGCGACGGCGACAGCTGGGAGTTCCGCGCCGATGCCGACCAGGCCACGCGGGACCGGGCAGGCTTCCCGGAGAGCGTCGCCATGCTGGTGCAGATCGGCGATCACCTCAGCAAGCAGTATGACGTGACAGGGTAGGGGCGGGCATAACCGCGCGCAGCGCGGCCCGACAGATCGCCCCAACCTCCGTCATTGCGAGCGCAGCGAAGCAATCCAGAATCTCTCCGTGGAGGCGGTCTGGATTGCTTCGTCGCAAGAGCTCCTCGCAATGACGGGGAGGGGCCGGGGGCCATCGCCGGGGCGGAGAGGATGCGTCGTTGACGGCTCCCGCAAAGCCGCAGCTATCCCCCGTAACTCTGCACCAAGCTCCCGGCCACCAGCGACCAGCCGTCGACCAGCACGAAGAAGATCAGCTTGAACGGCAGCGAGATCGTTGCGGGCGGCAGCATCATCATGCCCATCGACATCAGCACGGAGGCGACGACGAGGTCGATGATCAGGAAGGGCAGGAACAGCAGGAAGCCGATCTCGAAGGCGCGCTTCAGTTCGGAGATCATGAAGGCAGGGACGAGAATGCGCAGCGCGAGGTCGTCGGGCGTTGCCGGCGGCGGCTCGCCGGAGAGATCCAGGAACAGCTTGAGGTCCTTCTCGCGCACGTTCTTCTGCATGAAGCCGCGCAAAGGGACGGAAGCCCGCTGGAGTCCGTCCTCGACGCCAAGCTGGTTGGCGACGAGCGGGCGGATGCCCTCGTCGTAGGATTTTTGCAGGACGGGGCCCATCACGAAGAAGGTGAGGAACATTGCGAGCGCGATGATCACCGAATTCGGCGGCGCAGTCGCCGTGCCCATCGCGGTGCGCAGCAGCGACAACACGACCACGATGCGCGTGAACGACGTCATCATGATCAGGATCGACGGCGCGATCGACAGCACCGTGAGCAGCGCGATGAGCTGGATCGCGCGCTCGGTGACGCCGCCACCGCCAGCACCGCCGCCGCCGAGATTGATGCTGATGTCCTGCGCATGCGCAGGCATCGCGAGCGAAGCCGCGGCGATCAGGACAGAAAGAAAAACAACTCTACGCGGGAGGGCCGGCAGCCTCACGAAGACGGCTTCGGACGGCCGAGCAATGAGGCCATCTCGTCTTCGAGATTTTCAAAGCTGGTCTTCTCCGCGGCCGGCTTTGCCGGCGGCGCCGGTGGTGCCGGCGGTTCGCTCCGTGCGGCGCGCGGCGGTGGCGGAGCGGGCGGCTCCGGCGCAACCGGAGGTGCGACGGTGTCGCCGGCCGGGCGGCGAAGCGCGGCTTCGAGCCGCTGCGCCATCTCGGCGAGATTCTGCTCGGCGTTCGAGGGCGCGGCTGGAGCGGGGGCCGGCGGCGGAACAGGCGGAGCCTGCGGTACCGGCGGCGGAGGCGCGGCCGCACGCTCGGCGCGCACCGGCGGAACCTTCACCGGCTCGCTCTGGCGCGGCGGACGCGGCATCAGCGGCGGCTCGTTGCGGGCAACGCGCGGCGGCATCGGTTCGGGGCGTGGCTCGCGCTCGGGGCGCGGCGGCACCAGCGGCTCCGGGTTGAAGCCGGCCAGTGGCGGCTCGTTGCGGCGCTCGGCCAGCGCGGGAGCGGGCCGGCGCACTTCGTCGGCGAAAGAGGGACGTGCGGGCCGCGGCGGCGGCTCGGGCATTTGCGGCTCGGGATGATCGAGCAATTCGGGCCGCGGCGGCGCTTCGTCGGCCCAGCCGCTGGTATCCGGCATCGGCGCAAGGCGCGGCGGCTCGGCGGCATTGGGACGCTGCGGAAGCTGGTCGCGGCCGGACGCGGCGCGCACGATGTTCGGCTCGACGACGATGTCGGTGGGGCCGCCGATCATCAGGAGATGCTCGACATTGTCACGCCGGACCAGCACCAGGCGACGCCGACCATCGACCGCAGCGGCATCGATCACGGCGAGCCGGGGCATCCTGCCGCGCTGGGTGTTGGCACCGAGCCGGCTGGTGGCGAATCGGCGAACCAGCCATGCAGCGACGCCGATCAACGCCAGAACGACGATGAACGCGACGATGAAGGTGATAGGGCTGCCTTGCATACTTGTCCCCGACAAATGGCGCTTTTCTCGAGCCCATGGTCGGACGCGCCAACCATCGGCGTGGGATGCCCCAAAACTGCGATTTCTTAACGTCCCACGGCAAGTTTTGCCGTCCCCAACTCTTAATAACCCATGAATCGCCCGATCCAAAACGACTTCTTGGCCTGTAGATGGCCCGCCAAACGGTTGGGTTAATGCCGCTTTTGGATGCGTAGAATCACGGGGTGGCAAAGTCGTGTCCCGCCCAGGGACATCCACCGATGCCATCTTTAACCACCTGTTAACCATACACGCGGCAAATTCTGCCTAGCTTCGGGCCTTTGGTCCGAGAGGCGGAAGGAGCCGCAACGATGTCCATCAACGACCTCCCGGTGCTGTCGGCGCTGCGCACCAAGATGCAGTGGCACCAGGAACGCCAGCGCGTCCTGTCCGAGAACGTCTCCAATTCCGACACACCCAAATTCCGGCCGCGCGACCTGGTCGAGCCTAAGCTCGACAAATCAGGCGCCGTCACGGGCTCGATGGGCCCCCTGGCGCTCACCCGCACCAGCGGCTCCCACATGACACCGTCGGGCGCTGCCTCGAGCTTCGACCAGAACAGGAATGCAGGTTTCGAGACCCGCCCCGCGGGCAACGCCGTCAATCTCGAAGAGGAGATGATGAAGGCCGCCAGCAACCAGATGGACTACGCGGCGGCCACCTCGCTCTATTCGAAGAGCCTGCATCTGCTCAAGACCGCGATCGGCAAGGGCTAGAGCTGAAGGAAGCGCATCATGGCGAATGACAGCAGCGACTTTGCCCGCTCTATGGCGATCGCGACCTCCGGCCTGCGCGCGCAGGCCGGGCGCATGCGGGTGATCTCGGAGAACATCGCAAACGCGGATTCGACCTCGCAGACCGCAGGCGGCGATCCTTACCGGCGCAAGGTGCCGACTTTCTCCTCCGCGCTCGATCGCACACTGGACGCACAGGTCGTCACCCTCGGCCGGATCAAGCCCGACCAGTCCAACTTCCGCACCAAATACGAGCCGAACAATCCGGCGGCGGATGCGACCGGCAACGTGAAATATCCCAACGTGAACTCGGTGGTCGAGATGACCGACATGCGCGATGCGCAGCGGTCCTACGAGGCCAATCTCAACATCATCAGTGCGACGCGCCGGATGATCCAGCGCACGCTCGACATCCTCAAGAGCTGAACAGGACAATTAAGCCATGGCATCACCGACAATCGCCGCCAACGCTTATGCCAGCCTCGCCCGCGTGCTGGAGAACAGCGGTGCCGGCAAGGGCAGCGAGGCGAGCGGCCAATCCTTCGCTTCGCTGCTGAAAGACGCTGTCGGCAGCGTCATGGAGTCCGGCCGCAAGTCCGACGCGCAGACGGTGGCGATGGCCGCCGGCAAGGCCAACGTGATGGACGTGGTGACGGCGGTCGCCGACACCGACGTTGCGGTGTCCACGCTGGTCTCGGTCCGCGACCGCGTGATCGCGGCCTACGAAGACATCATGAAGATGCCGATCTGATTTTAGGCACGTCATTCCGGGGCGGTGCGAAGCACCGAACCCGGAATCTCGAGATTCCGGGTTCTCGCTTCGCGAACCCCGGAATGACGAAAGTTACTGAAAGTGAGAAATCGACAATGACCGGCCCTGAAACCCTCGACGTCGCGCGTGACGCGATCTGGACCATCGTGATCGTGTCGTCGCCGTTGATGGTGGTCGGCCTCGTGGTCGGCGTCGTCGTGTCGCTGTTCCAGGCCCTGACGCAGATCCAGGAGCAGACGCTGATCTACGTGCCGAAGATTTTGGCCATCTTCGCCACCATGCTGCTGGCGCTGCCGTTCATGGCCGACGCACTCCATGCCCACATGCTGCGGATCTCGTCGCGAATCATCGGCGGCTGAGGCACAATGCGCCCGTCATGCGCATCGACGTCTCGCTGCTGCCGGCGCTTGCCGCTTCCTTCATGCTCGCCTTCGCCCGGGTCGGCGCGATGGTGATGCTGCTGCCGGGGCTGGGCGAGACGAATATCCCGACGCGGGTGAAGCTGGCGATCGCGCTGATGCTCACGATGATCATCCTGCCGCTGCATCGCAACGCCTACCATGTCGACATGGGCTCGATCGCGCCGCTCCTGGTCCTGATGCTGCATGAGATCGTGATCGGCATCGTGCTGGGGGCGACCGCGCGCGTGACGTTGTCGGCGCTTCAGGTCGCGGGCTCCGTGATTGCGCAGCAGATGGGGCTCGGCTTCGTCACTTCGGTCGATCCGACACAGGGACAGCAGGGCGTGCTGGTCGGCAATTTCCTGACCATGCTCGGAGTGACGCTGCTGTTTGCCACCGACAGCCATCATCTGGTCATCGCGGCGCTGAACGACAGCTACACGATCTTCGCGCCCGGCGAGACCGTATCGAGCGGCGATGTCGCCTCGCTTGCCACGCGCGCCTTTTCGGCTGCATTCCTGCTCGGCCTGCAGCTTTCCGGGCCGTTCCTGGTGTTTGGCCTCGTCTTCAACATCGGCCTCGGCGTGCTGGCGCGGCTGATGCCGCAGATGCAGGTCTATTTCGTCGGCGTGCCGCTGTCGATCTTCGCGGGCTTCCTGGTGCTCGCCGTGGTGCTCACGGCGATGATGGGCACGTATCTCGATTACTTCATCGGTGTCATGCACCAGATGATGCCGTTGAAATAGGTGATCGATGGCGGAAGACAACGATCCCGAGAGTCAAACAGAAGACCCGACGCAAAAACGTCTCGAAGAGGCGCTCGAACGCGGCGACGTCGCCAAGAGCCAGGAGATCAACACCTGGTTCATGATCGCGGGCGGAACGCTCGTGGTCTCGACCTTCTCGGGCTCGGTCGGCACCGGGCTGATGGCGCCGATGCGCAACCTGCTTGCCAATTCCTGGATGATCAAGACCGACGGCAGGGCTCTGCTCGCGCTGATGCAGCAGATCGAAGTCGCCGTGCTCGCGGCGGTCGGCGTGCCCCTGCTGATGCTGGTGCTGGCGGCGATCGCCGGCAACATGCTCCAGCATCGCCTGGTCTGGTCGGCCGAATCCCTGAAACCCAAATTCAGCAAGCTGTCGCCGGCCGAGGGCCTCAAGCGCATCTTCGGCAAGCAGGCGGCCGCGAACTTCCTCAAGGGGCTGGGCAAGCTGGTCGTGCTCGGCGCGGTCATGACCATGGTCCTGTGGCCGGAGCGGCATCGCATGGAGGCGATGGTCAAGCTCGATCCGATCGCCATGCTGGGCGCCACCACCAGCATGACCATCCATCTGCTCGGCGCGGTGGTCGCGGCGCTCGCGATCATCGCCATTGGCGACTATTTCTTCCAATATCGCAGCTGGTTCCAGCGGCAGAAGATGTCGCTCCAGGAGATCAAGGAAGAGTTCAAGCAGTCCGAAGGCGACCCGCACATCAAGGGCAAACTCAGGCAATTGCGCCAGCAGCGCTCCAAGAAGCGCATGATGGCGGCGGTTCCCAAGGCCTCCGTGATCATCACCAACCCGACCCACTATTCGGTGGCGCTGTCCTACGAGCGCGGCATGTCGGCGCCGATCTGCGTCGCCAAGGGCGTCGACAATCTCGCCTTCAAGATCAGGGAGATCGCGCGCGAGCACGATATCCCGATCGTCGAGAACGTGCCGCTGGCCCGGGCGCTCTACGCCACCGTCGAAATCGACCAGGAAATCCCGACCGAGCATTACCATGCGGTCGCCGAAGTCATCGGCTACGTCATGCGGCTGAAGCGCGGATTCGGCGCCGGGCGGTGATAAAACACCCGAAAATCACCGGAAATGGCCGTAATCTGGGAATCAGAGTACCTTTCAACCGTGCTGCCCTTGCGCCTGCGGGTCCTGATGAGGCAGGGAAGGCCCCGCGCGCGCCGCAGCGCGTTGATTCTGTGCCAACAGGCTGCGCCAGCTTGAGATGACTGCTGAGACCGACCACGACCTCACACGCGAGCCCGTTGCGGCGCACGAGCCGTCGCCGCGCTCGGGCAGCATTGCGCTGGTGCTGCTGGTGGCCGCCGGCCTCGTCGCCGTCGCCATCGGGCTGATGACGCTCGGGCGTGCGCAGGCGCAGCCCTATATCCTCGGCATCCTCGCCGTGCTGGCGATGGTCGGCCTGTTCAACCTGTTTGCCTTCGCCGCCGGCATCATCCGCTTCGCCGACCGCAATCTCGATGATCCCATCATCGGCCGCATCTCCGATCACTCCTTCGATGGCCTGGCGGTGACCGATCCGCGCGGCCATGTGGTCTATTCCAATGCGGCCTACCTGACGCTGACCGGCGCTACCGGCCCGCAGGAGGTGCGCCCCGTCGAGCGCGTCTTCATCGGCAACCCCGATGTCTCCGAAGCCGTGTTCCGCCTGCTGAAAGCGGCGCGCGAAGGCAAGCGGCAGCAGGAAGAGGTGCGCATTTCCGGTCAGGACGGCAGCCAGGGCCGCTGGCTGCGCATGCGCGTGCGTCCTCTCGGCAGCGGAAAGCGCGAGGCGAAATATGCGGTGTGGTCGATTGCCGACATCACCCGCGACCGCGAGCGCCAGGAGGACGTGTTCCAGGAGCTCCAGCACGCGATCGAATATCTTGACCACGCGCCCTGCGGGTTCTTCTCGGTCAATCCGGCGGGCGAACTCGCCTATGTCAACGCGACGCTGGCGAACTGGCTCGACTACGACCTCGCCGAGATCGGCTCCGGCGGCCTGAAGCTGGCCGACATCGTGTCCGGCGACGGCGCTTCGCTGCTGAGCTCGATCGTGGCCGTGCCGGGCGAGGTGAAGACCGAGGTCTTCGACATCGACCTGCGTATGCGCACCGGCAAGACCATGCCGGTGCGGCTCTATCACAAGCTCGCCTTCGGCGCCGATGGCGCGCCGGGGCCGTCGCGCACGCTCGTCATCAGCCGCGCCCGTGACGAGCGCAGCGATCCCGACCGCGCCGCCGAAGTGCGCTTCATGCGCTTCTTCGATCATACGCCGATGACGATCGCGACCGTCGACCGCGGCGGCAACGTCGTGCGGGCGAATGCGCGCTACGCCAAGCTCGTGCAGGGCCTCGGGCTCGACAGCGCCAGCAAGTCGATCTTCCGCGCGGTCAATGCGCGCGACCGGAACCTGCTGATCGCGGCGATCAACCAGGCCGCCGAAGGCCAGGCCGACATCGCGCCGGTCGAGGTGGCGCTGGAGGGGACCAAGGACCGCTGGGGCCAGTTCTTCGTCACGCCGGTCGACGCGGCCGAGAACGACGCGGAAGCCGCCATCGTGCACATGCTCGAGACCACCGAGCGGCGCGCGCTGGAGAACCAGATCAACCAGTCGCAGAAGATGGAGACGGTCGGCCAGCTCGCCGGCGGCATCGCCCACGACTTCAACAACGTGCTCTCCGCCATCATGATGGCGAACGATTTCCTGCTGAACGCGCACAAGCCGACCGATCCGTCGTTCCAGGACATCATGCAGATCAAGCAGAACGCGACGCGCGCCGCGACGCTGGTGCGGCAGTTGCTGGCGTTCTCGCGGCGGCAGACGCTGCGGCCGCAGGTGCTCGACCTCGGCGACGCGCTGTCCGATCTCGCCATGCTGCTGCGCCGGCTGATCGGCGAGAAGGTCAAGCACGAGACCATCCACGGCCGCGATCTCTGGCCGGTGAAGGTCGACGTCTCGCAGTTCGAGCAGGTGATCGTCAACCTCGCGGTCAACGCGCGCGACGCCATGCCCGACGGCGGCAAGCTTATCATCCGCACCGCCAACGTCACCGCGGAAGAAGCCGCCAAGCTCGCCTACAAGGGGATGCCGGCGGCGGAGTATGTGCGGATCGAGGTCGCCGACACCGGCACCGGCATCCCCGCCGACATCCGCGACAAGATCTTTGAGCCGTTCTTCTCGACCAAGGAAGTCGGCAAGGGCACTGGCCTTGGTCTTTCGACGGTCTATGGCATCGTCAAGCAGACCGGCGGTTTCATTTACGTCGACTCCGAGCCGGGGCAGGGCACCTCGTTCCATATCTTCCTGCCGCGCCATCACGCCGAGCCGGAGGTGCAGGAGCAGCCCGCAGCAGTGGTCAGCGCGACCAATGGCGCCGCGAAGGAGACCGCACCTGCGGCGGCGGAGGCCAAGCCGCGCACCGATCTCACCGGGCAGGGCACCATCCTTCTCGTCGAGGACGAAGAGGGCCTGCGCGCGCTGAACGCACGCGGCCTGCGCTCGCGCGGCTACACGGTGGTCGAGGCCGAGAACGGCGTCGAGGCCATGGACGTGCTGGAGGAGCAGAGCGGCGCCATCGATCTCGTCGTCTCCGACGTCGTGATGCCGGAGATGGACGGCCCGACCTTGCTCAAGGCGATGCGCGAGAAGAACCCCGACATCAAGTTCATCTTCGTCTCCGGCTACGCCGAGGACGCCTTCGAGAAGAGCCTGCCCGAGGGGCAGCAGTTCGACTTCCTGCCAAAGCCGTTCACGCTGAGCCAGCTCGTGGCGGCCGTGAAGGAGACGATGGCAAAGGCGGGGTGAGGCGCAAGAGCTCCTCGCGATGACGGGGAGAGAGCCGCACCCTCAACGACAATGACGAGGAAAAAGCGGAATTTCCGCCCCGAATCCGCCGGTACCCCGCGACCGCAGTTCCCCCCGCGCATCCGGCCAAACCCCCGCCAAATATGGGCTTTTGCCACATCCCCGCGACTGAGGGCCGCAGCCATAGGTTCCGAAACCGGCTTCACTTTTCGGGAAGTCTGCCCATGTTAGGGGCACGTCCCCATGCCGGGGATTTGGGAAACGCACATGACTTTCTCGCAACGCTCCCGCACTCTCTTCAAGACCATCGCCGTCGTGCTGGCGCTTGCGCTGCCGACTGCGCTGGCGATCTCGTCCGCTGACGCGCGCGTCGGTGGCGGCATGTCGTCAGGTTCGCGCGGCTCGCGCACCTATTCGGCGCCGCCGTCGACCACGACCGCGCCGGGCTCGACGTCGCAGTTCAACCGCACCTACACCCAGCCGGGTGCAGGCATGAATTCAGCCGCAGCTGCGCCCGCGCGCGGCGGCCTGTTCGGCCGCGCCGGTGGCTTCATGGGCGGCCTTGCGGCCGGCTTCCTCGGCGCAGGCCTGCTCGGCATGCTGTTCGGCGGCGGCCTGTTCGGTGGCCTCGGCGGCCTGTCGTCGATCATTGGCCTGATCATCCAGATCGCGCTCGTGGTGCTGGTGGTCCGCCTTGCGATGTCGTGGTGGCAGCGCCGCCACACGCCGCAGACGGCCTATGCCAATGCTGACGCCGGCGCCGGTCCGGGACCGCAGCCGAACTCGAACTATCGCAGCGGCCTCGGTGGCGGACTTGGCGGCGGCCTCGGCGGCTTCGGCTTCGGCGCCAACAACGCGCCGCTCGAGATCAAGCCTGATGACTACGAGGCGTTCGAACGCCTGCTCGGCGACGTCCAGACCGCTTGGTCGAACGAGGACGTGGCCAAGCTGCATACGCTCGCGACGCCGGAGATGGTCTCCTATCTCGAGCAGGACCTTAACCAGAACCGCGCGCGCAACGTCGTCAACAAGACCAGCAACGTGAAGCTGCTGCAGGGCGACCTCGCGGAAGCCTGGCGCGAAGGCGAGACCGAATACGCCACGGTGGCGCTGCGCTTCGCGCTTACCGACAAGACGCTCGACCGCAACACCGGCGCGGTTGTCGCCGGCAGCGAGCAGCCCGGCGAGGCCACCGAGGTCTGGACCTTTGCCCGCCGTCCCGGCAGCGGCTGGGAACTGTCGGCGATCCAGCAGACCAACTGATCGCGTCCGACATGAGAACCCAAGGCGTCGTGCTTCCAGCACGGCGCCTTTTTCTTTTGGACGTTTCGCATCGCGGCGTCGGAATAAGCGGGCGCGCGTCGGGTTGAATTCAGACGGCCAACGACAAACACAATTGGGAGGACAAGATGATCCGTATCGAGAGATCCGTGACGATTTCAAGCCTCGCGCTTGCCAAGTCTGTACTTGTGATGGCGTTGTTTGCGGCGCCGTCGGCGCAAGCGCAGTCGGCCGACATGACGTTTTTCGTGACCTCGAATGGCCCTGGCAAGGGCGCCGATCTCGGCGGCCTGGAGGGGGCTGATGCGCAATGCCAGAAGCTTGCACAGGCCGGCGGTGCCGGCGCCAAGACTTGGCGCGCGTACCTCTCGACGCAGGCCGCCGACGGCAAGCCGGCCGTCAACGCCCGCGACCGCATCGGCAAGGGACCGTGGCAGAACGCCAAGGGGGCGGTGATTGCCAAGGACGTGGCCGACCTGCACGGCGCGGCCAACAACCTCACCAAGCAGACCGCGCTCAGCGAGAAGGGCGAGGGGATCAACGGCGTTGGCGACCAGCCGAACCGGCATGACATCCTCACGGGATCGCAACCGGACGGCACCGCGTTTGCCGGTCCGGACGATCGCACCTGCAAGAACTGGACGTCGAGCACGCAGGGCGCCGCGATGGTCGGCCATCTCGATCGCCGGGGCCTGCGCGACGACGAGCCGTCAAAGTCCTGGAACAGCTCTCACCCCTCGCGCGGTCCTGACGGCGGCTGCTCGCAGGCCGATCTGAAGAGCACCGGCGGCGACGGCCTGATGTATTGCTTCGCGTCGAATTGAGGCTCTGAGCTCTCGCCTCCGGCATTGCGAGCGAAGCGAAGCAATCCAGAGTCGCTCCGCGGCGGCAGTCTGGATTGCTTCGCTGCGCTCGCAATGACGGAGTATGCAGAACCGCCGGCCCGTCTCGCACTGACGGAACCTTAGGCTGCATGTTACATTGGCTCCGTTGCTGCCACGCTCACGGACCCTGCCCATGAAGTACGAGCTCTACTACTGGCCCGAGATCCAGGGCCGCGGCGAATATGTGCGGCTGGCGCTGGAGGAGGCGGGGGCCGCTTATGTCGACGTCGCGCGCGGCCCGCGCGGCACCAGTGCGATGATGACGATCATGGATTCGCACAAGGGCACGCCGCCCTTTGCGCCGCCGTTCCTGAAAGCTGGCAAGCTCGTCATCGGCCAGACTGCCAACATCCTGCTCTATCTCGGCGCCCGTCACGGCCTCGCACCGAAGACGGAAGCCGGCAAGCTCTGGGTGCACGAGCTCCAGCTCACCATCACCGACCTCGTGGTCGAGATCCACGACACCCATCATCCGCTCGGGCCTTCGATGTACTATGAAGACCAGAAGTCGGCGGCGAAGAAGCGCACCGCCGATTTCTGGAGCGAGCGCTTGCCGAAATATCTCGGCTATTTCGAAGGGCTTCTCGCGGGCAATGGCGGCGCCTATGTCACCGGTCGCCGCCTGACTTACGTCGATCTCTCGCTGTTCCAGATCGTCGATGGGCTGCGCTACTCCTTTCCCAAGCGCATGAAGGCATTCGAGGGAGATATCCCGGGCCTCGTCGGCCTGCACGATCGCGTCGCCGCGAGGCCGAATATCAAGGCTTATCTGGCGAGCGAACGCCGGATTGCCTTCAACGAGCAAGGCATCTTTCGTTGCTACAAGGAACTCGATTGCTAAAGCGCTTTCGCGCGAGATGGATACCGGTTCGCGTGAAGAAAACGCGTCAAGAAGGACTCTAGCCGGTCCGGAGGGAGACTGGCGGCAGCCCCCGTTCCGGACCGGCCGTTTCGGGCGCGATCAATCGCCCGAAGTCGTCATGGCTTGCGAACGCTTGTGAAGGCTTTGGGGCAAGTCGCTCGTTTGAAGCATCGGGAACGGGAGACTGATCATGCTCGTCGGGGCAGGGCGGCTTGCAGAACATCGTCGCGTCTCCGGTGTGGGTGCGGGTTCCCTCTAACGAGGTTCGCTTGCGGCGACGTCAGTCGATCGGAGGAGAGCATGTGCTTTTCCGCGCCGTGCACGCGAGAGTGATGCGCTCTCACCACACGCCGGGCAGCAGGCGATAGCGCACGCGCGCGACATAGTCGGTATAGCCCGGCAGGCCCTCGCGCAGTGTGCGCTCCTCGATGCCGATGCGGATCGCAAACAAAACGAGGATGAGCGGCACCATCACAAGGCCCCACCACGAGCCCAGCAGCAGCGGCACGCCGGCGAAGAACAGGATCATGCCGCTGTACATGGGATGGCGCACATGTGCGTAGGGCCCGGTCGAGATCACGCGCTGTGCGCGTTCGGCCTGCAGCTTCACCACGGGCGCGGCGAACGAGTTCGCGCGGAACACCCAGAGGATGAACAGGGTCGAGAGTACGAACAGAGCAAGGCCGAGCACCTGGAACGCAAGCGGCATGTCGGAGGATTGCGCGCGCCGGTCGAGCCCCATCGCGACCAGCCACGCCAGCATCGCGACGACGAAGACGGCCATGAACACCTTGTCGGCGGCGGGCTGGTCCTTTTGCAGGACCGGTCGCAGACGTTCGGCGAGCAGCGCCGGATCGACCCGATAAAGCCACCAGCCGCAGAGCGGGCCGAGCAGGGCGCAGGTGGCGAGGAAGACCCAGGCCGAAGGCCAGTGCAAAGTCCCGGCGCAAGCGAACAGCAGCGCGCCCATCGCGACGGTGGTGATCGTGTTCTGCAACAGCAGTTTTGCGATCATGCGCAGGTTCCGCAGTAATCGCGCACGATGTTGGGCCTGCTATCCGGCGAAGATGCGGCCGGACACGCGAAAAGCCCGATCGACCGGATCGGGCATTTCATCTTCGGCAAGGCTGATCAGGCGAGCTGATCGATCCGCGTGCCCTGACCCGGCGGCAGCGGCGCGGGCGGCGGCGGCTTGTAGGTCGGGTCGTTGTCCTTGGTCTTGGTCTGGTCGTCCTGCTGCTTGGTCGTATCGTAGCTCGGCACCACGATCGCGATCGGCGGCGGCGCAACGGTAGAAACGCTCATCCACAAATCCTCACACATGGAAACAATTGAGCGTGCCCTGCCAGGAGCGAAGTTTCCTTCAAGCCAATCGTTAAAATGTGAGGGAATTGGTGTGGTGGGATGCGCTGTTTGCAGGCGACCTCGCGCTGTATCGAGGGGGGAGCGAACCTCTCCTCGTCATTGCGAGGAGCTCTTGCGACGAAGCAATCCAGTCTGCCTTCGCGGAAACAGTCTGGATTGCTTCGCTGCGCTCGCAATGACGGAATGTATGGAAAGAGCGAGGCCGTCTATTCGTCCTTGCCGCGCGTGATCGCGATGGATGCGTCCGTCTTGGTGCGCGTGCATTCCATGTTGAGCCGGCGGTAGCGCATGACGACCTTGTCGCCGCGGAGCAGTCCCATCCGCTTCAGGCAGCGTGTCGCGCCCGTCGTGGTGTCGTCCTTCGTCACGGTGAAGACGATCGCCGCCATCGACCCCACCAGCGCAAAGAACTCCGGCGTCGGCTTGCGGTCGCCCTTGGCATAGAGCTCGATCGAATATTTGTCGCCGCGGCACCCCACGGACAGCTCCTTGGCCGCCGGGTGCGTCAGGTACACGATATTGGCGGCGCGAAAGTTCACCTTGAGGCGATCGACCTGGTTCGCCAGCTCCTTGGCGCTGTCGTCGCAGCGGTCGGCCCGCGCGGGCGAAGCCAGGGTCACAAGACCGGTGATGGCGGCGGCGACCAGGATCGCGCCGCGGACGTTCAAGTTCAATGTCATGATAAAAAGCCCCTTGGGAGGCGCATTCAAGCGTCGGTGAACGCGAAGCGCAAGGGCGGGAACGGGCCTTTCCACGTGCCGTGCCAATGCCCTGCCGAGCCCGCGCCGATCTCTCCCATGCGCGCCGCTCCCTTTCTTTTCCGCCCAAAATGCGCTTAGAACGCTTCTATGCTAGGCCCGCGCAGGGCTCCAAAACCCCGAGATTTGCCCCATGAACGCTCCCACCGCCTTCCCCGATCCGTCAAAGCCCGTTCCGCCCTACAAGCACACCCCGCTGTTCCCGCTGGGCAAGGACGAGACGCCTTACAAGAAGATCACGGCCGAGGGCGTCCGGGTCGAGAAGGTCCTGGGGAAGGACATGCTGGTGGTGTCGCGCGAGGCGCTGCGGGCGCTGTCGGAGGCGGCTTTCGGCGACATCAACCATTACCTGCGGCCCGGCCACCTGAAGCAGCTCCGCGCGATCCTGGAGGACGGCGAGGCCAGCCCGAACGACAAGTTCGTCGCGCTGGACTTTTTGAAGAACGCCAACATCGCCGCCGGGGGCGTGCTGCCGATGTGCCAGGACACTGGCACCGCGATCATCATGGGCAAGAAGGGCTGCAACGTCATCACCGACGGTGACGACGAGGCGGCGCTGTCGGAGGGCGCGCGCGATGCTTACCTGCGCCGCAATCTGCGCTACTCGCAGGTCGCGCCCTTGTCGATGTACGAGGAGAAGAACACCGCCAACAACATGCCGGCGCAGTGCGAGATCTACGCCGAGGGCGATGATGCCTACAAGTTCATGTTCATGGCCAAGGGCGGCGGCTCCGCCAACAAGAGCTTTCTGTTCCAGGCCACGCCTTCGGTGCTGACCAAGGACCGGCTGCTCGCCTTCCTGAAGGAGAAGATCCTCACGCTGGGCACCGCCGCCTGTCCCCCTTACCACCTCGCCATCGTGATCGGCGGCACCTCGGCCGAGCTCTGCATGAAGACGGTGAAGCTTGCCTCCGCCCGCTATCTCGACGCGCTGCCGACGCACGGCTCGCCTGACGGCAACGCCTTCCGCGACGTCGAGATGGAGCAGGAAATCCACAAGATGACGCAGTCGCTCGGCGTCGGCGCGCAGTTCGGCGGCAAGTATTTCTGCCACGACGTGCGCGTGATCCGCATGCCGCGCCACGGCGCCTCGCTGCCGATCGGGCTCGGCGTGTCGTGCTCGGCCGACCGCCAGGTGCTCGGGAAGATCACGAAGGACGGCGTCTATCTCGAGGAGCTCGAGCACAATCCGGCGCAGTACCTGCCGCAGGTCGAGGAGTCGCTTGGCGGCGAGGTCGTCAAGATCGACCTCAACCAGCCGATGAAGGATATTTTGGCGACGTTCTCGAAGTACCCGACCAAGACGCGGGTCTCGATGACCGGCACCATGATCGTCGCGCGCGATTCCGCGCATGCCAAGCTGCGCGAGCGGCTCGACAAGGGCGAGCCGTTGCCGGACTACTTCAAGAACCATCCGGTCTACTACGCCGGCCCGGCCAAGACGCCCGAGGGCTACGCTTCCGGCGCATTCGGTCCGACCACCGCGGGCCGCATGGATTCCTTCGTCGACCAGTTCCAGGCCGCCGGCGGTTCGATGGTGATGGTCGCGAAAGGCAACCGGGCGCCTGCCGTGCGCGAGGCCTGCAAGAAGTATGGCGGCTTCTATCTCGGCTCGATCGGCGGTGCGGCGGCGAACCTTGCCGAGCACTGCATCAAGAAGGTCGAGGTGCTCGAATATCCCGAGCTTGGCATGGAAGCGATCTGGCGCATCGAAGTCGTCGACTTCCCGGCGTTCATCATCATCGATGACAAGGGGAACGACTTCTTCAAGGAACTGAACCTGGGCTAGCCTTCGTCTGTCCCTCGATGCGGCAACCGTGGTCTGGCCGGCGCATCCTGGCGCCGGCTGGGACGTTGTGACGCGCGACGGATCGAGCCGATTGCTGCTTGGGGTTGTGCCGGATTCACCGAACGTTAACCAGCCCGGGTGCTCTTTTTTGCATGCAAGCAAAAGTGGAGCAACCGATGCGTGTAGGTGGAGCGGCCCAGATCCAGTCCGAGCTCATTGCGCTCCAGATATTGTCGCGCGCATCGGGTGGCGCTCAGTCGGGTTCAGCGGCCCGCTCGCAGTTCTCGGCTTCCCCCGATGATGGCTTTGCCGGATCGAGCCTGAGCGGCGGTGCGGGCGTTCTACAGACCTATTCGGCATCCGGTGCTCTGGCCGACGGCGGCAACGCGATCGCTGCCATCAAGGCAATGGCGAAATCGAGCGTCTTCCGGAATGCGGCCCAGGGCAATGCGGATGATGAGGTCCGCGCCCTCGTTCGTGATGGCAAGCTCGCCGAGCTTCCCGCACTCGACGAGGCGCAATGGGCGAGCCTCAGCAAGAGCGAGCAGAACATCTACGGCGTGGTTCGCACCCTGCAGGGCCTGTACGACGCAATGCCGAAGTCGATCGAGCAGGCGCTTTCGGATCACGTCAAGATCGTGCTCGACTCCTACCCGGACGCGATCGCGCGCATGCAGGACCAGCTTTCTTCGGTCAGTCCGGCGGAGGCAGACCTCATCAAGCAAAACATTGCCGGATACCAGGGGGCGCTCGAGGCGGCCCAACAAGGTCGCATGCAGATCCATGCGGCCTCGGATTCCAGCCTGGTAACGGCAACCGAGGAGTTCAGCGCCAGCGGCGGCGAATTCGGCTGGAGTGGCAGAGGCGTGACGGTGCACGCCGACATCCCGGCATTGCAGAGCGCCTACGGCACCAAGAACGTCCTGCCCGGCGACAGTCCGTATTTCGGGACCTATGTGATCACCTGGTGAGACGGCCGCTCCATCCGCGGCTGCTCACCGGCTGGTTGAGCGAGCGAGACGGCGCGCACATCGCTAACTGCAGTTCGTGACCTGGTTGGAGCACAGCGAGCGCCACCAGCCGCGGACTCCGTCATGGCTCTCGACGAGGCCCCAATATCCGCTGCAGGCAAGTAGGCGCTTCGGCCCGCCGTCGCCGTCGATCGGGCCGCCGAGCTCGCTCCGGGCCGGCATCCATTTGGCATCGACGGATGGAGCCTGGAATAGCCCGCCCGCGCGTGTGTAGCCATTGGCGTAATTTGCGCCAACCTTGTTGGACGCGACCCAGCCGCGCCCCGCATAGGGTTTTGGCGCGCTGCGCGGATATCTTTTCTCGTCCTCGTAGTCCTTGCCGGGCGGCTTGGCGCCCTCGATCAGAAACCAGCCGTCCTTGAAGCCGATGATGCGGAATTCGGTGAGCCAGCCGCCGTCGGGCGTGTTCTCGGCGCCGCCGAGCTTGAGCCGGTAGGGCGGCGGCAGGGTGCCGAGCACACGCGCCTTCACTGATGGATCGGCGCGCACGTTGAGGCCGTTTGGATCCTTGTCGACGGACCAGGCGCCGAAGTCGCAGGGCTCGGTGCCTTCAGGCAAATTTGCGCGCCTGGCGGCGAGATCGGCGTGCAGCTTTGCGAAGTCGGTATCGTCGTTGTTAGGATCGGGCCCGGTGCGCGGCTGCAACGCGGCTGAGACGGCGCGCGTCGCATCCGCCGTCAGCGTGACCACGAGCGTCTGGCGCGCAGCGAACACGCTTGCCGGCGTCTTCGGATCGTTCGATGCCGCGGGATAGACCGCGAGATATCCGGTCGCACCATCGGTTCGATAGGCGGTGCCAGCTACATAGCCCGCTGGCACCATGGCGAGCGCGCTTGCGCGCCACGCCGGCTCGGTGTCATCCGCGCGCGCCGCTTGTGTCGCGACACACAGGATCGCTGCCGCGATGAGACGGAGCACGCGCACGGTTCGCAACGCGAGCTTACGCCTTCGTGCCCGTGAACGGGAAGCTGCCCATCGGGCCGATCCCCATCTCGCCGCTCATGCTGTTGCCGGAGACGGTGCCGATGAACTCGAGCGTCAACGGCATCGGATTGGTGATGGAGACCTTCCAGTTGACGGCATCGCCGCTGATGGTGCCGTCGAAGATCTCGGCGGAATTGCCATCGGCGCCCTGCGTGCCCGTCAGCGTGCCGCCGGAGCTCAGCAGGGTCAGAGTCGCCTGGCGCTCGCCCATCGGGGTCGTCATGGTCAGATTCCAGTTGCCGTCCACGGCCATTCCCGTCTCCCAATTTTTCCGGCGGCTTGCGACACGCAACGCCTGCCAGAGACGCCTATAGCCTAACTCGCGTGACCTTCCTAACGCTCTCTTTGACGCGGCCTCAAGCGCGCGCGGCAGCGCGCATGCGGCTGCCGACGAGCAGGCGGAAGGCAACGTACTGGATGGCAAACGCGGCGATTTTCGCGCCGATCAGGACTACGGAAATATAGAAGGCCCACAGCTTCATGTCCCCCGTCATGGCGACGGCAACGGTCCCGGCGGCGAGCACGAACATCAGCGCGGCCCATGCATAGCCTGCGACGGTGACGTATTCCGGAATGGTCTCGGTCACGATCGGCGGCAGATAGCGCAGCATCCAGCCGCGCTTGAGCATGATGAGGCCGATCGCGACGTGTCCGATCGCCGGCTTGGCCAGCACGAAGCGCGGATCGTGGGTGAGCAGCGTTGCGCCGCCGAGCACGATGACGAGGCCGAGGCTTGCCCAGGTCATGTAGCCCAAAGTCTGGCCCTTGATCCGCGACCAGGCCACCTGGCCGATGGCGCCGAGGATGGCGACTGCGGTTGCAAGGATGACGTTGTCGGTCGCGAGGTAGATCACCAGGAAGACGATGGTGGAGAGGAAGTCGGAGACGAGCCGGCGGAATACGTCTTTCATCGTCTGTCCTGTCTTCAGTGGGAGTGGGGCAGTGCGCGGGCGGGCGTACCGTACTTGATCTGGCGATACTCGGGATACCACTTTGTGAAGTAGATCGCGCTGTTGCGGGCGGCGAAGGCGACCGCAAGGCTCGACCAGAGCGGCAGGCCGGGGAAGTAGAGCAGGGCGATGTTGGCGGCCGCCATCAGCAGCGCAGCTGCGGTCCAGGCGCCGGTGATGATGTAGTTCGCGGTGAGGAAGCCGGGGATCGCGGCCGTCTCGGCCGGGACCGTTTCAATGGCATATTGCAGCGTGAACGGACGGCGCACCAGCAACGAGCCGAGCGAGATGACGAAGATGCCGATATCGACCGACAGCTTGACGCCGAGCGTACCCAGCGTCGGGTCGACCAGCGTGAGGTAGAGGCCGATTGCGGCGAACACGATCGCCGAACCCGCGGCCAGGATCTTCACCGAGCGGCCGCGCGCGACATCGATCGCGATGGTGGCGAGGCAGATCGCGCAGGCCGCGAACACGCTTGAAGTGGCCGACGTCACCAGCATCAGGAAGGTGTAGGCGCCGTAGGGCGCGAGGATCAGGAAAATTGCCATGTGCCGCCTCGCTCAGGCCAAATCTTTACAATGTCAAGATAAGTAGTTCGGCGGCGCGCCCGGGTCAAGCGAAATCTTTACAGTGTCAAAATCACGTAGGTTGCTTCCAAAAACTGAAGTGCCGCAATGGCTTGGTCGACCGCTTCGTCTGCGAATTCCGCCCAGGGCAGGCGTGACAGGAGGGGTAACGCGCAAACGATCGCAAGGCCGAGGGCGAGCAGGATGCCGCCGTTGAAGATGGCGTGGCTGCTTCGCCGCAGCCGGATCATTCCAAATGCAAGCGCAGTGCAGATCAGGACGAGGACGGCGAGATAGCTCGCGGTGATTGTGGGGACGTGCATGCGAAACTCCTCTTTCGGCGCTGTCGTTCCGGGGCGCGCCACCTGGCGCGGGCCCGGAATCCATTTCGCCTCGCGTAATGCCGCCTGACGGCGCTACGCCGCTCCCACCCAGTTGCCGTGGAAGCCGTCGGGCACGCGGTGGCCGAGCTGCACCAGCGCGACGGGGCCGGCTTCGACGTCGGTCGCGTTGAACACGGCGAGGTCGCTGCGGTTTTCCCGCGCGCGCCAGACCACCGCCAGCAGCCAGCCGTCGCCTTCCGCTGCATCCTTCGAGCGCTCGACGAACACTGGCTCGGAGATGGTATCGCCGGCCGGCAGCAGATAATGGCCGAGCCGTCTGCCGTTGCCGTCGACATGGACGATGCCCGACAGCGCGCCGAACATCGGCAGCCGCGGATTGGCGCAGGCGTACCAGCCGTGATGGCTTTTCAATCCGGCGCGGCGGTCGTCGATGCGGGGGAATTCGCCGGTGAGGTCGTCCAGATAAGTCTGCTGGAAGCGGTCGCTATTCCCCGAGAGATCGAACGTCCAGCGGCAGTGCCGGGCGCGCGATTTTTCCGGATCGGTTGGCCGGCCGTCCGGATGCGGAAACAGCGGCGCTTCCTCGAACTGCATGACGTCGGCGATGATGCGCTCGCCGTCCTCCCAGGCGTTCATGACATGGAAGACGTAGCAGGCCTCGGCACGAAACCAGACGATGTCCTTCGCCGTGCCGCTCCGCTTCATCACGCCGACATAGGCGCCCTTGTCCGGCTCCCAGGCATAGGGCGGACGTCCGCTCATCGCGCGCTCCATGCTGCCCGTGATCGGCAGGATCGGAAACAGCACATGGTTCTTGGTGACGATGAAGTCGTGCACCATGCTGGCATAGGGCGCCTCGAAACGTTCGAAGCGCGTCGCCTTGCCGGACGCGTCGATCGATCCGTAGGAGAGGGCAGGCGTCAGCGGACCCGCGGCGTTGTAGCCGAAGAACACCAGTTCACCCGTGATCGGATCGATCTTGGGATGCGCGGTAAAACTGCCGGCGACGCGGCCCTGGTAATTGTGATAGCCGCGCGTTGCCAGCGTGCCCGGCTCGATCTCGGTCGGCAGATGCGCTTCTTCCAGCGCCAGCAGCTTGCCGGCGTGGAAGATGATGTTGGTGTTGGCGACACCGCCGTCGGTGAGGTCTTGTGGCGCATCCGGCAGCTTGCGGCCGAAGCCGCCGAACAGGGCGCGGCCTGCATCGTGCTCGGCCTGCCATTTCGGCGTGCGGACCCAGCGGTTGCGATAGCTGGCGCGGCCGTTTTCCAGGTGGAAGGCATGCAGCATGCCGTCGCCGACGAACCAGTGCGCGCCGGGCGCCTCGAACTGAGGATTGGGACCGTTGCGGTAGAGCACGCCATTCAGATCGCGCGGCAATTCGCCGACGATCTTGAGGAATGGCGCATCGGCCTCGAACGGAATCGGACCGAGATTATGGCGGCGTTCGGCAACGGCGTCGTGCTGCACGGCGTATCCTTCCCTATCTTTACATCGTAAAGATCAAATAGAGCCGATCGTCGTGCGCGTCAAGTGAAATCTTTACACTGTCAATATTGCGTCATATAGCTTGTCCCATGGCCAAGAGCGACACCAAGAGCGAACCGGCGCGTAGCCCGCGCACTCCGAGAAAGACAGCGTCGGCAGCGAGCGCGCCGTCGCGTCCCGCGCGACGCCCGGCGGCCGCGAAGGCAGAGACGCCCTATCATCACGGCGCGCTGCGGGAGGCGCTGCTTCAGGCCGCCGAGCGGGTGCTGGAGCGCGACGGGTTGTCCGGCCTGACGCTGCGCGCGGTGGCGCGCGAGGCGGGCGTCTCGCATGCCGCGCCGACCCATCATTTCGGCGATCTCACCGGCCTACTCAGCGAGCTCGCGGCCGTCGGCTTCCGCCAGTTCAACGCGGCGATGGCGTCGTCCTGCGATGCCGCCACCACGCCGCTCGCGCGCGCGCTGGCGCGGCCGAAGGCCTATGTCGCCTATGCGCAGGCCCATCCCGGCATGTACGGCATCATGTTCCGCACCGAACGGCTCGACTATTCGCGGCCCTCGCTGCACGAGGCGGCCGAGGCCTCCTTCGCGGGCCTAGCCAATGCCATCGGCATGATGCGGCAGGAGCAGATCAGCGAAGATGCGCTGACGCTGAACCAGGGCGCCGCGATCGCGCGCGCCTGGTCGATGGTGCACGGTTTCACCATGCTGCTGCTCGATGGCCGGCTCGAGGATATTTTGGGACGGCTGCCCGAGGGCACGACGGCCGAACGGCTGCTCGAGACGATGCTGACGGCGCCCATCACGGGGAAGCTTCCGGGCCCCTGATCGATCCGGCCGCACGCAACCCTTGCCATCGTCAGGCGTTGACGCCGCATGGCAAGATCACCCCGCGCGCCCTGGAAACGTCAGAACCCGCGCAAGCGCGCGGGCAAGGCGTCCAAACATCTCAGTCCGGCACAGAAATCGGCGGCGAAAGCACGCGCGCGCCGCGCCGGCCGCCGCTATCCCAACCTCGTGGACAACATGCGCATGGCAGCGAAGAAAACGTCGAAGGCGAAAAAATCCGCGACGAAGAAATCAGCGAAGACGACCCGCAAGCGCAAGACGGCGAAGAAGACTGCAAAGACCTCGCGCAAGCGCAGCGCATCGGTGAAGGAAAAGGATCCGCGCGGCGGCCTGACCGCAGCGGGCCGCAAGGCTTTTGCGCGCAAGCAGGGCGCTCATTTGCGGCCCGGCGTCACCAAGAAAGAGTCCGAGATGACGCCGCAGGAGATGCGGCGAAAGGGAAGCTGGGCCGTCCGCTTCTACGGCCGCGCGAAATTGCCGCCGCTGGTCGACGCCAAGGGGCGGCCGACCCGGCACGCGCTGTCGGCGCATGCCTGGGGCGAGCCCGTGCCGAAGACGGCCGCGGCGGCACGGCGTATTGCCGCGAAAGGTGAGCGACTGCTGGCGCGCTATCGCCGCGCCAAGGTGAAGGCCTAGCGCACACGGGCTCATTTGGCGGGCTGCCTGCGGCGATCGATGCATGCGTTGCATCTTGAAGTTGTGATGTGTTTGGAGGAGTATGGCCATCCACAGTGTATTTCGACTGTGATTTTGGTTGGCCTTTTCCCATGTCAGACATTTCTCCTGAAGTCTTAAGCAAGCTCACTGAACTGATTAAGGCCGCCGGAGGCGTCGCAACGCCTCGTGTCGATGGTCCTACATGGCTGGAGCTCCTGAAAGGCTTCACCGAGTTTCTGAATGCGATCGCTTGGCCGGCTGCGGTCGTCCTCTGCGTGTTTCTTTTCCGTCAGCAGGTGACCAAATTTCTTGGTGACGTGGAGACTGTCAAAGTATTTGGAGCTGAAGTTTCGCGAAAAATAGACAAGCAGATCGAGCAATCAGCGAAAGAAGCCCAGGCCAAATCGGAGACGGAGCTGCGTTCCGGACCGTCCAAGGCTGACCTCGAGCGCGCCAAGACGGTCAAGGAATTGGCGGCAAACGCAACCAGCGCCGTAGTCATATCGCAAGCTGAATCTCTATCCGCAGAGTATGAGCGCGTGCGTGCGTCGATGCCGTCCGGAGGTGACCGGACACGTGCCATGGAGGTCGTCGTTTCAAAGATGCGCACGATTGGGCAGGCCTTTTTTCCATTTCGTCACGAGTTCGCCGGGTCCGCATCTCCGGGAAGGCGACTCATGGTCATTACAACGCTCCAGGTCTTTTTTGATTTCGAGATGCTTGACTGGCTGGTGCAACGCGTTGGTTCGGAAAAGCCGTTTCTGCAGTACCAAGCCCTGGTCGCCATTCTTCTCGGCATACAGGGGAAAAATGCGAAAGCTTATGTTCCGAGTCTGGAAGCTGCGGTCAGTGAATTGGGCCGGTTCAAAGCTAGCTTTGGCAGCGACACAAGTCGGACGGGTACGCTTGAGGACATCGAGAGCCTCTTGGGCGAGCTCAAGCAAGCCACCCAAAAGAGAGGCTAGTTGAGCCCAAGCCTAACGCATCGTCGCCAGCTCGACGGCGCGGCCGCGCGTGCCGATGACCTTCACCTCGTCCTTGCCGCAAGTGAAGCCGCGGGCGAACTCGTCCGCGGCCTTGCGGGCCAGCTCATTGGCGGCGGGGTTGGCGATGGCATCGACATAGGCGACGTGGCAGACCGGGCCCGGCGGCAGCCGGGTGACGACCAGCATGGCCTTGGTGTTCGGCCGTCCCTGCTTGTCGGGATCGCTGCCATCGGCGATGTGCCAGCGCTGGATGATCGCGAACGGTTTCGTACCCGCCGTCCGCCACTCGACGGTGGTTTCGGACGAGTTGAACGGGGCGAACCAGACTTTTGCCGCCGGTTCCTCCGCTGCAACCTTGCGATTGCGGCCGACCGAGACGACCTCGCGCAGATCGTCCTCGGCGATCAGCACCACGAGACCGTCCTTGCCCGGGCAGACCCGCGTGGTGCTGCCGTCGAGCTCGCTGGGCTTGCCGATCTGGCGGCAATCCCTTGGCGCTGTGGAGGAGTAGGTGCTGCCCATGGATTGGGCGGCGGCGCTGTTCAGGCCGATGCAAGCCATCAAGACAGCCAGGCCGATACTGGTCATCCGGTTCATCATGAGGCCTTTGGTGCGGGAACTCTCTCCGTCAGACGTCTTCATTGTGGGCAAGGTTCAAACAGAGGCGGGATATACCTGACAGCGGCGCGGAATCGTTCTAGAAGGGCGCCTTCCGTCGGCGCTTACCGCGCTCCGTTCGCGACATCTCATTCGATCATGCCAGCCATCGCTTCCAGCAAATCTTACCGTGTCGGCCGTTCCAAGACCGGACTTGGCCTCTTCGCCACCAAGCCGATCAAGAAGGGGACCCGGATCATCCGTTATTACGGGCCGATCCTGGACTCGCGGATTCCCGAGCAGGATGACATCGAGAACAAGTACCTGTTCGAGCTCAACGGCCGCTGGACCATCGACGGCTCGGTCCGCAAGAACCTCGCGCGCTACATCAACCATTCCTGCCGCCCGAACGCCGAGTCCGACGTCCGGCCGCGCGAGCGCAAGGTCTTCATCCGCGCCATCAAGAACATCGAGCCGGGCGACGAGATCAACTACGATTACGGCACCGACTACTTCAAAGCCTATCTGAAGCCGATCGGCTGCAAATGCGCCTCCTGCGAGACCAAGCGCAAGAAGCTGCGCGCCGAGGCCCGCGCCGAACGCACCAAGGTGAAGGCGCGCACGGAGGGCAAGGCGGAGAAGGCGGGCGCCAAGAGCCCGAACAAGGCCGCCAAAAAGAAGAAGCTCAACGGTCATGCCGTTGGCAAGAAGAACGGCCGCGCGCGGGCGTAGCCCGAAACTGGAGCCTTTGGCTCAACTGTCGTGCCCCGGCTCGACCGGGGCCTCCAGTGCGTCGCGGCTTATCCGCATATGACGACCGTCTCCGGAATACGCGGTCGCCCGGTCAAGCCGGGCGACGACTGGCAGCGGTGATGCGGTCGACCTGATGCCTCAGGCCGTCACCACACACCCGCTCTTCCGCAATCCCACATATTGCAGCTCCGCGAACACGCCGGTCGCGATCGCCTGCGCGACGACCATGAGCTCGCCGGCAAGGTTCGGCGACACCGCGCCGGAGAACAGCAGCGCAATGCTGCCGACCGTCCAGGCCGCGTTGCCGACCACGACCAGCAGCACCAGCGGCCTCGCTACGGAGGCGCGCGAGGCAAGCCAGCCGACCAGCGCGGTGTAGGCGATCAGGAACAGGCCGGTCTCACGCAGCAGCGCTTCCGGCAGGTTGAACAGCGACGCGAACGCGCTTGCGCCGAAGGTGAAGCCTGTCGCGGCGATGCCGCTGAAGATGGCGTCGGCGAGAAGCGCGCGGCGGAGGAAGGTGGATGCGTCGATCATCGTGGTCTCCATGGCTGGGTTGGGCTTGGGGTGAATTCAGTGCCGTCCGCGCCACCAGGCGCGGAGCAGGCGGGCGATGCGGAACGGGCAGAGGCTCTTGCCGACGCTGTGCTCGAAGGCCGTGACCTGCGCGACGACATAGTCGCCGGTCGAATGCACCAGCGGCTCGGGCATGTTGAGGCTGCGCGCCAGCATCCGGGTCGCGAGCGTCGCGGCCCAGGGAACAAGGCGGTCGGCGATGGTCTGGTAGAGCAGCAGCGCGATCATGGTCATCTCCTGTTGCGACCGAAGATGCGCCGTGGCGGGGACCAATTCGATTACCTCGCGGGTAATGGAAGGTCTGAAATCTGCATGCTAGGTTTTCGACCATGAACGCACATGCATCCACGGCCCACACTGAGCGAAGCCAGCCGGTCCATATCGGCGACCATTTGCGCGAATGGCGGCAGCGCCGTCGCATGAGCCAGCTTGATCTGGCGGGCGAAGCCGAGATCTCGGCGCGGCACTTAAGCTTCGTCGAGACCGGCCGCGCCGCGCCGTCGCGCGACATGGTGCTCAGGCTCGCCGAACGTCTCGACGTACCCCTGCGCGAACGCAACGTGCTGCTGGTCGCTGCCGGCTACGCGCCGGCCTTTCCACAGCGCCCGCTGGAGGATCCCGCCTTGAAATCAGCCCGCCAGGCGATCGACCTCGTCCTCAAAGCACATGAGCCCAATCCTGCGCTGGCCTATGACCGGCACTGGAATCTGGTCTCCGCCAACCGCATGGTGGCGCCGCTGCTCGACGGCATCCCGCAGCGGCTGCTCGGCCAGCCCTTCAACGTGCTGCGGCTCGCCTTTCACCCCGAAGCGCTGGCGCCGCGCACGGTCAATCTGGCGGAATGGTGCGGGCATCTTCTGGAGCGGCTGCACCGGCAATGCGAGGTGACGGCCGATCCCGAGTTGATCAAGCTCTATAACGACCTCAAGAGCTATCCAATTCCGGCGCGCGCGGCGCCGCTGTCGAGCGACAATGTCGCGATCCCCTTCAAGCTGCGGCTCGGCGGGGAGATACTGAGTTTCTTCTCCACCACCATGGTGTTCGGCACGCCCGTGGATATCACGTTGTCGGAGCTGGCGCTGGAGACGTTCTTTCCGGCGGACGAGCGCACCGCGGAGCGGCTGAAACAGATGGCGGCCGGATTGCCATAGCGGGCGTTTACAGGCAGAAGCGGGGCCCGCATAATCTGCCGATGGACACACGCTCGTCCCGGACATTGCGGCCGGCCAATCCCGTCGGCGATCTCCTGCGCGCCTGGCGCATGCGCCGTGCGTTGAGCCAGGCGGAGCTGGCGTTCGAGGCCGGCATCTCGATCAAGCATCTGAGCTATGTCGAGACCGGCAAGGCGGCAGCAAGCCGCGACATCCTGCTGCAACTCGCATCCGCCCTCGATTTGTCGCTGCGTGACCGCAACGCGCTGCTCGAGGCCGGCGGATTCGCACGGCAATATGGCGAGCGCGACCTGGCCGCGCCGGAGCTTGCCGATGCGCGCCGCGCCATCGACCTTCTGCTCCGGAGGCACGAGCCGTTCCCCGCGATCGTCACTGATCGGCGCTGGAATGTGATGCAGGCCAACGGTGCCGCCTCGCGCCTGATGACCATGCTGCTCGGCTCCGAACGCATGCAGCGGCCGCTCAATCACATGCGCATGTTTCTCGCGCCGAACGAGCTCAAGCCGTTCGTCGAGAACTGGCCGGCCGTTGCGGCTGCGCTCCTGGCGCGAGCGCGGCATGAGGCGATGGCGGCGCCGCTCGATGAGGCGCTGCAGTCAACTTGGCGCGAATTGATGCGGCTGCCGGAGCTTCCGGCGCCCGAGATCGAGGACAGCGCCGTGCCGGGGCCGCTCTGCGAGGTGCGGCTGCGCAAGGGCGATGTCGGCATCGGCCTGATCGGTGCGGTTCTGACGCTCGGCACGCCGCAGGACGTCACGCTTCAGGAGCTTCGCGTCGAGATGTTCATGCCGGCCGATGCCGCATCCGAGGCGACCCTGATCGCGCTTGCGGCTCAGGACGCCTGAGCCTGCACGGCGTCGCGCCGCTCGAAGCTCATCGCCTGCATCACTTCCGCAAACGGACCGTTGCGATCGCTCAGCGTCGCCGTCGTGAGGCCCGCGCCATTGGCCCCGACGCGCGTGGCGGCGCGGATCAATATCCATTCGCCCTCCGGCGGACGGAAGAAATAGAGGCTGATCTCCGGATTGATGAAAGTCCAGCTGCGCATGTCGACGATCTGTGCGACGCCGCTGGCGAAGTCGGCGGCCTGCACGGCCTGGAGCAGCGGCGTGTTCGGCTCGCCCTCGACCAGCGGCGCATCGAGCCGCATCCAGGCGGCGGCCGGACCGGGCTTCTCCAGCGCGCCCTCGATCAGCCGTACCGAGACGTTCTGGAAATAGCGGCTCCATTTCTGTGCGAAGGCCGGCGGCGCGGTGCCGGCCTCGGGTGCCTTGTCGATCGCCGCAGGCCTCGCGAAGGGATCGACGGGGGACTCTCCACCCTGTGCCGTCAGGAGCGCCGTGCAACGGCCGATCTCGGTTTCGCCGTCCATCAACCGCACCTGCGCAGTCTTGGCCTTGCGGCCGTCGCGCAACAATTCGGCGATGGTCCTGAACGCGCGCAGTCCCGCCGGCCGCCAGAGGTCGAAGGTCAGACGCCGCACCGCAAAGCCGGATTCGACGGCGAGGCGCTCGATGTCACGGGTCATCAGGGCGGTGGTGGCACTTCCCTGTAACATGTCCGGCGACCACGGGCCGCCGGCATGCTCCGTGGCCCGGAACTGATGGCCTTCCGGCTTGAAAATGGCGGTCATCGCGGTCTCCCTCGGGCTTGATCCTCGCCGCGAGTATCGGAGCGGGTGGGAGCAGTCACAATAACCGCAGAGGTGAAGTCCTGAGCCATGCAGGGCCGACGCCTTGCGCCGCCTCTGGTTCGGCTTATCTTGGCACGGACCCGCACCGCCCGAAGGAGGCGCCTGATATGAGCACGCTGAAACCGCTCCAGATCGATGTCGTCTCCGACGTGGTGTGTCCCTGGTGCTATATCGGCAAGCACCGGATCGAGAGCGCGCTGGCGCTCGTGCCCGACGTTCCCGTCAAGCTCAATTTCCGTCCCTTCTTCCTCAATCCGTGGGTGCCGCGCGAGGGCATCAGCCGCGAGGACTATCTCACCACCAAATTCGGCTCGGTCGAGGCCTATAAGGGCATTGCCGGCCGCGTCGTCGCGGCTGCGAGCGAGGAGGGCCTCGTCTACAAGCCCGAGCTGGTCGCGCGTCAGCCCAACACGACCGACTGTCATCGTCTGATCCTCTGGGCCGAGACGATCGGCAAGGCGCCCGAGATGAAGCAGCGCCTGATGGAGTTGTACTTCCGCGACGGCGGCGACCTCACCGACGTGAATGTGCTGGTGCAGGCGGCCGCCGATGTCGGCCTCGATGCCGGCGACGTGCGCAAGCGCCTTGCCACCGACGAGGACGTCGCGCGCGTTTCGGCCGACGCGCAGGAAGCCGCCGAGAAGGGTATCTCCGGCGTGCCGACCTACGTGTTTGCGCAGAAATACGCCGTCTCCGGCGCGCAGGATCCGGAGATGCTTGCGCGTGCCATCCGCCAGGTCTCGGCAGAGATCAACGCGCAGGCGGCGGAGTAGCTAGCTGTCCTATTTACGAAGCAGGCGAACTGCGCGGCGTGCCGCCGCGTAGGTGATGCCGTGCGCCGCGAGCGCGCCGTGAATGAGCGCCACGACCGGATCGTTCCGCCGCAGCGGGATCAGCACGTCGCCGATGGCGAAGCGTCCACGCCAGATCGGGTTGATCATGGGATGGTCGGCGCTCGCCGTGGAATCCGCGCTGGCGATGGCGGGATCGGCGCAGTGATGGCGGGTGAGGTCGAGCGTGAGCTGCACGCCCGGCGAATATCTTGCAAAGCGTTCGTCGATACCGAGCTTGAAGAAGAAGGCGCGATCCTGGTGGCGTAGCACGATGCCGGCTGCCACCGGCGTCGTGCCGGCGCGCAGTGTGATGACCTCGCACTGCGCGGTCTCTGCCAGCGCGGGGACCGCGCGGCGAATGAAGGCCGCATCGCCCGCATGCTGGATCAGCGCGGTGCCGCGCTTGCCTTTCCAGCCGCTGGCTTCGAGTTGCAGGAATGTTTCGAGGGCTGGCCCAATCTCGTCAGGCCTGCGCGCGATTTCGAAGGCGATGGGCCCATGCTCTTCGAGGCGATGGCGCTGGCGGCGAAGCTCCTTGAGCTTTTTGGCGCCGAGCGCCTCGTGCAACAGCGTTTCACCATCCTGCGTCGCGTCGAGGCTGGCGCGGATGTAGGAGGAGAGGACACGCGGCTTCAGGCCGTCGCGACTGAGAACCTCGCCGAGCGAATTCATTGCCGCACCGTCGAGCGCGACGTCGTTCAGCACGAGCGCATGCGCGCCGGCCTGCCGCGCCTGCTGCAACAGACGCGTGGCTGCCTCGACCGGCGTGGCGCGGTCAATTAGGGGGCTGCACAGCGTGCCATAGGGATGCGCGCTCACCAGTGCGGGCAGGGGGATCTTCCAGGCGCGCCAGAGCGAGATCACCGGCATCAGTCCGATCAGTCGCGACGACGAACCGTCGAATGCGGCAAGGGCCGAGGCATCGGTGCGGCCCCGCGCGGTGGCGCTCACGGCGAGTTCCCAGCCCGGCAGGTAATAGCCATTCGGCTCGATCGCCTGCTGCGCGAGCGCGCGCCATTGGCCGGCTTCGATCGCCGTGAGCGGGACGAGCGCGCGCGCTGCCGCGGCACCCCTTGCCGATGCCGGATTGATCGCTGCCTGATGCGCGATATCGACCACGTCCCGTCGTCCCCGTTCGCGCGGGCTACGCCCGTGTTACGTGGTCATGCTTAGCGCAAAGATTGGAAAATACCGTTGGGACGCCGCTTCAATTCGAATGGTAATATTAACGTCTCGTTGAGCATTCGGGCGGCAAGCCGCAGGATGCCTGACGGAAGCTCTCGACCTGGAGGATCACAATGATCGCCACACCTTTCACGCCGATGGCGTCGCTCCTTGGTGGCGCGCTGATCGGTCTGGCCGCCGTGCTCCTGATGTGGGCGACGGGACGGATCGCCGGTGTCAGCGGCATCGCGGCGCGGCTGTTTCCGCCTTACGAGGATCGCGAGTTCGCCGGCCGGCTTGCTTTCGTCGCCGGCCTCGTCGCCGCGCCCATCCTGGTGCGCATCGCCGGCGGAAGCTTGCCGGCGCAGACCATCGCGGCAGGAACGCCGGTGCTGATCGTCGCCGGGTTGCTCACGGGCTTCGGTGCGGTGTGGGGCAGCGGCTGCACATCCGGCCATGGCGTCTGCGGCCTGTCGCGGCTGTCGCTGCGATCGCTGGTCGCGACCATCACCTTCATGGCGGCGGGCATCGCCACTGTCTTTGTGATGCGGCACTGGAGCTGACGCCAATGGCAATCATCATTCAATTCGCGATCGGCCTCGTCTTCGGTATCGGGCTCATCGTCTCCGGCATGTCCAATCCTGCAAAGGTGCTGAACTTCCTGGACATCGGCGGCATTCCCGCCGGAACGTGGGATGCGAGCCTTGCTTTCGTGATGGCAGGTGCGGTCGCGGTAACCTTCATCGGCTTCAGCCGCGTATTGAAACAGGCGCGACCGTTTTTCGCCGACCGCTTCTATGTTCCGACGCGAACGGACATCGATCCGAGAATTATCGCCGGTCCTGCCATCTTCGGCATCGGATGGGGGCTCGCAGGCTTTTGTCCAGGCCCTGCGCTCACCGCGCTTGGATCCGGCTCGGCATCCGCTTTCATCTTCGTCGCCGCGATGTGTGCCGGCATGGTGCTCGCGCGCTTCATCGCGAACCTGCCGTCTTCTGCGCGTGTCGCCACGCCGGCCGATCCGCTCGAAACATGACATGGACAGGACCGGGCGAGTTATCTCGTCCGGTCCTGTCCTATTACAATTTCATTGACTACCAGCGGTCCACACCGACGCCAACGCTGACGCCGGGCGCGCGAATGCCGACGCCGCCGCGCGGACCATCGTCCCAGTCGCGATAGGTGCGGCGCTCGTAGTAGCGGTCGCGCGGCATGGTCGCATAGGAGTCGCGCACGATCACGCGCGAGCCGCCACGGGTGCGATAGCAATTGCCGGCATCGTCGCAAACGAGCCGCACTTCCTGAATGAGATCGGGGCTGGTGTATTCGCTGGTCGTGTAGATGTCCGCGGCTTTCGCGCCACTCGCCGCAGCGAGGGCGCCGACGCCAGCCAGCAGTGCGATCGTGAATGTCCTCATCGTGTCCTCCTCCAAAACTGCCCTTGGCGGTAACAAGAAGGGGAGGCAGCGATCGTTCCGGTCGAATTACAGGTTTTTCCCGGAACCTTTGCGCGTCTCGATGTAATTGTTCCTAGATCGGCTCGTAGCTTTCCGATCCGCAGATGTCGTCCGCTTCCGCGCGGCGGCGATCGACCACCTTTCCACCTGATATCGTCACGATGTAGATCTGGGTGCCGAGCGCGGAGCCGGTCGCGGAGGTGAGCTGCGCGCGGACGCAGGCCGTCCAGCCCGGTCCCCGCACCTCGCGATGGGGTGGGGCGACGTTCACCTCGCGCGGATAGGACGTGTTGAGGAAGACCACGTTGATCTGCTCGCGTACCACGCGCTTGACGTCAGGGGGCGCTTCGGGTGGCGGCTGCTCGGCCTCCTTCAGGCGCATGAATTCGGGCACCGGCGCGCGGCTATCGGCAAAGCCGCAAGAACCGAGCGCGAGGGCGCCGGCTATCAGCGCCGCATGAGCAATAATCCGCAACATCCGTGGAAGTCCCCTGCGGGCCAACAGATAGGCAGGAATGCGACCGGGCAAAGTCCCGGCCGATCAAGATTTGCTGAAGCCGGGTTTAACTGAGGGCCCGAAACTCGCGGCATTGGCTATTGCGGGATTGCAGGCTAGTTTGTGCCCCGGATGAGGGGGATTGCGCCAATGAGGATATTGGTCATAGCGGCCGCAGTGCTCGCACTGACGGCTGCGTCGGTGCAGGCGCAGGGCCGCGGCAGGGGCCAGCCGAATGAGGCCGGCCAGAAGTCGGACAACAAGCCCAAGGTCGACGAGAAGGCCTATAAGGCCGCGCTCGAGCGCATTCCCGAGCCGAAGGAGAAGTACGACCCGTGGAGCGGGGCCCGTCCGGCCGAGCCTGCCAAGAAGCCGAAATAGGTGAGGCGGGCGTTGGCGGCCCGCCTGTTCCATTCGGCCGCCGTCATCCTGCTCCTGTTGTTTTCGCTGCGGCCTGCGCCGCTCTGCTTGCGAGAGGCAGTTCGCGGAGGCCCGTAGCAAGGGGGCGTTCGCGCCGCCCTCGACGCAAGGCACGCCGGAGTTTCCGTTTACCGGCGGCCACTCAGAGGCGGGCACCTCGATCATCGACAGCGTCGTTGCGTTTCGCCCGGCACGGGTGAAGGGCCGTCGCTGTGGTCGCGCGCCATCGATCGCCCGGGCGGACGATTTTGCGTGTCCGTCGTCAGCAATGGCGTTCGCGATCATCGCGCTGATGATCACGAGCCTGCGCTGGCATCGTCGACGTCGTATAGAGCAAGCATGATGATGCGTTGTGTATGCGATGCGAACAGTAGTTCACATCGCGCGCGCTATCGTTCGAAAGCGAGGCCGATGCGCCTGTCATTGCGCCAAACGGTGCGGCAATTCCGTACGAAATTGTCGCGCGCGATCGAGAGTGTGAATGATTGCGGCAATGTGACGGGGGAATCGAGGTCGATCGCCGCGCCGCCTTCCGACATGTTTCGCACCGTGCACGCGATTCCACTGTTTTCAAAGGTGATCGTTCCACCCTTGAAAACGCGGTAACGCTGGGCTGTACGTTTCTCGATCATCCGCATTAATCCATAACGACGATTGTAAAGTAGTGCATAGAAATTACGTTGAACTAAACTCAATACTGGCGCTACTTGCACAGCGCTTCAGACTTCGTTTACGACGTTGAAGCGGTGAGTCACTCCGCCGACTTGTCCCACAATCCTTTCTTTTATGGCGTTTCGCGCCGATGGAGATTCCGATGAAGACCACGCTTTCGCTTCTGTTCGCCGCAGCGCTCTCGCTGTCATCGATGTCCGCCCACGCCGTCAAGTGGGACCTCTCGACCATGAGCTGCAAGCAGTTCCTCGAGAGCGGCGAAGACAACATCGCGGTCGTGCTGACCTGGATGGACGGCTGGTACAAGGGCGACGAAGACAACGCGATCATCGACACCGACGTTTTCATCGAGAATGCGAAGAAGTTCGGTGCCTATTGCGGAAAGAATCCGACCGTCAGCGTCGTCACCGCGGCTGACGAGATCCTCGGCAAGTAATTCTTGAAGTGTGCCGACTGAGGCGCGATCGCAATCGCGCCTCGGTCGCTCGCTGCGATACGATCGTCAACGGGAGCCGCGTTGCGCATTGCGCTGACGCGGCTCCCGTGTTTTTTAGATCACCCCGGCAACATTGCGAACGCACTCGACACCATCGCCACCGGCTTGTTGTCGGTGGCCGAGAGCAGCGTGACACGGCCGAAGCTCATGGTGCGTCCGAGCCGCACCACGCGGGCGTCGGCGAGCACGTCCGACGAGGAGACCGCGCGCATGAAGTGCGTGGTCTGGTCGACCGTCGTCATCGGACGATAGCCGCGGTTGGCGGCGAGGTTCGCGATCACCATCGCGGTGTCGGCGAGTGCCATCAGCGCCTGGCCGCACACCACGCCGCCGTTGCGGCACAACCGCTCCGAGAACGGCATGCGCAAGAGCGCCGCCGGCTGCCAGTCCGGCGCGTCCGGCGGCGGCAGGTGCTCGATGCGCTCGACCGAGAGGTTGAGATCCTGGATCCAGGGCGCGAAGACCTCGCCGAGTATGCGTCTGGCGTCAGTGATGCCGAACTCGGCTTCTGGCTGCGATGGCATTGCTGTCGTGTCCTCCAATGTTGCCGGATGTTTCGGCCATTCTGCGCGCATCGGCGCGGCAAAGTCACCCGGTCTTCCGCCGGCTCCGTCGGCTTGAAAATGCCTGACTTGGCCCGATATGATACCGGGCTTGGGAGCGGGTGGACGATGTTGCGTCAGTATGTCCTCGTGTTTTGGCTGGTAGCGCTCGGTCTCGCGCTGAACGGGTGCACCAGATGCGGCCCGATCTGGGACGACTGGCTGCATGCGCCGAAATCGTGCCGATCGGACCGGCTCTAGCGCGCCATTCGGCCCTGAGGGGCCGTTGACAGGGATGACAAGGCGCGGTTGATCCGCACCTGTATGGAAATCAAGGAGTCGATGATGAAGCTTTTCCGTATGGCGGCGGTGCTGCTGGCCGTGCTGGCGGGACCGGCCTACGCGCAAATGCCCAATCTCAATCTGCTGCAGGACGGCCCGAGCAAGACCCCCGAGGAGAAGGCCGCGGAAGCCGAGCGTGACAAGGCCTACAAGGAAACGCTGAAGAAGATTCCGGACTCCAAGGGCTCCAACGATCCCTGGGGCGGCATGCGTTCCGATCCGCCGAAGCAGGCGGCCGCGCCGAAGGCCTCGGCCGCAACCAGCGCGCCCAAGAAGAAGTCCGGCACGACCGCCAATTGACCCTTCCGCCGGATCGGAGGCGGCTGACGCCCCCGGCCGGGACTCCTCTTCGGCCGGCCTGCTTCCTACATCTTCGGAAGCGTATTGCGTTGAGGAGGAACGGCATGGCCGATCGTCCGCGGGATCTCGCCGAGCGGATGGCACGCCGGCGCAAGATGGGCGGCAAGCCGGGCGAGGGCAGCGGCGACGGCTATCTGCGCGAGACGTTCACGCTGCCGCGCGCGGCGGCGCGGGCGAGGGCGGAGGCCTTCTTCGCCCGCTACCCGAAGGCCGGCTATATGAGCGCGGTCGAGACCTGGCGCGAGCTGCCGGGCGGCGACATCGAGTTCACCATGCGGCGGCTGCCCAGCGCCGACTAGACCTCAAGCCTATTCGAAGGTTTCCGCGACGATGCGGATCCGGAACACAGGCTCCTTGGCCTCGTCCAGCAGCTCGAGATGCCATTCGGAATTTTCGTTGAGCTTGCGGGCGATGCCGGCGGCCATGTCGGCGCAGACGCTGGTCATCTGCTTCCAGGCCGCATCGCGATCGGTGAATTCCGTCGCCTGGTCCGCGCAGCCGGAATAGCGGCCGTTCCGAATTTGAAAGAAGTAGAGCGGCATGGCTCGCACCGGTCACATCATGGTCCCGCCTCCCGGGCCATGGCGCGCGCAGTCCAGTCCCAAACCAGGGGCAGATCAATTCCGGGCCGCTACGGACGAGACCTCGCGGGGCGCGTGGCCGCGGAACCCGCTTCAGGCGGTTTCTTCATGCGGTCTTGCTCCATCGCCTTCAGCTCCCGATCGATGCGCAGCTGCACGCGCCGGATCGCCAGCAGATCGATCTTCGTCTCGGTCTTGCCGGTCCTGGTCTCGTCACCGATGCGGAACTGCCACTGCCAGATGCCGGGAAGCGCCGTCTTGGCAATGGTGAACTCAACGCCCCTGTGATTCATGGTCACCTCCACGATTCACCCCCATGTCCCCTGAACATGCTGGGCGTCACGATATTCCCGCGACAAGCGAAATTTGCCTGCATGGCGATTCATCCCCAGTCCGCCGCGCCACCGTCCGCGCCGAGGAACTCTGTTCATGGTGGGAGAACCACGGACGGCCGCAGGCGAGCGCGGTCCGGGTTCCACCTGTGGCTGATGGAACCCGGGCTGCACGCCGCGGCCATTCGAAGCGAACAGGAGTGTTTGACTCTTTTCCACTTTTGCGTGTCATGCATCTATGCTCTGCTGCCGTCGATGGTTGGTTCGAGCGTAATGTCGCGGAAGAGGAAGGCGTGAGCTGGCTCAGACATCTTGTGCTGCGCTGGGGTGCACGGAATTTCTCGCTGACCTGCCCCCATTGCCGGCATCCCGCGTCCTCACCGACGTTCAAGCGCGCGCGCTTCATGCTCGGTGACGATACGCTTTGTTGCGAAGAGTGCGGCGAGACCAGCGTCGTCACGTTCTGGCGTTTCGAAGGACTATCGTGCGGGTCCGATTGCACTGAAGCGATGCGGCGCGCGCCGCTCTCCGATTCGCGGCACTGATTCTTTCTACGCGGGCGCTGCGATCCGGCGCTGTGTCTCGAAGCCCGCGCCATGCGCGCTGCGGCATGTGCCTTGCTTGGCCCCATGACGGCAAACAACATGGGCGCGTCATGCTCGGCATTCCCCGCCGCTACTCTCATTTCGTCTTCGGTGTCATCCAGTCCGGCCTGACCTCGCTGATCGCGGCGGGAATCGCCAGCTTTCCCGCACGGACCGCGACGGTCTTCCTCGCGCACTGGATGGCGTCGTGGCTGATCGCATGGGCCGCGATGCTGCCGATCGTGCTGTTGGCCGCGCCCGCGATCCGCGCCTTCTCGCTGCGGCTGACGCGGGAGGAGAGGGCTCCGTGAAGCGGCGGGCAAGCATGAAAAAACCCGCTTGGGGAGAGCCAAGCGGGTGAAAGGTTATTGGAGGCTGAGGTGCTGGGCTGCAACACCATAGCGAGACGACCCTAGCCGGTTGAGCTTACGACAGCCTGACAGGGCCCGGCGGCTTCCAGGGGCCGCGCGCGTCCGTGCCTGCAAACAGAAAACCCCGCTCTGGGTGGAGCGGGGTCCTCGACTGTATGGAGGCCCGGTGTTGGTCCACCGGACACAGCCAGACTAGGAGACCAGGCTTACGGGTGCCTGACGGCGGCACCGGAATCCGCCAAGGCCGCACACTGGCCCCGCACCGGTCCCAATTCGGCCATCTGATCGCACCACTGGAGCCACACCCCTCGGCGAGATTTCGTCGTCTGGTGACGCCATGGGGGAAACGTGGCGCGCCGGCAGCGGGGTGGCATCATGGATAACGTAGAGCGGTCATTCGCCGCCGCGACGGCGGCTGGCTTCGTCGTGCTGGTGATCGGCCTCGTGCTGCTCGCGGTGCTGTAGGGCGGTCCGGCGAGCGTGCCGAGAGGCGCTCCGATCCTGGGTGGCCGCCCAGGACGCCGACGCGCTCATCTAAAAAATGGAAAACAACCCCATGCACAGTAGGGTGCTGGGAAATTTCATTGCGCAATCAATGGCTTATTTGAGGTGTTTAGATGCCTCAATCGCCCGAAACTGTCTCCGAGGCGACCCGACTGGCTTCCCCGGGTCCTCGACATGAACAGAAGGCCGCTCCTGGCGGCCACCCTTTGCGACGCGCAGTCCCGACCGGCCGGTGCGGGCGGCTTCTGCCCATCGCCGGCGCAGCGTCTGGTCAGATCCAAAGCCGGTCAGGCTTAGTGGACCTTGATCTCGCCGAGGGGAAGGCGGAGTTCGGCGGCGCGCTCTTCGCGGTCCTTCTTGCGAAACTCGTTCTCCTTCCGCTCGAACTTCACCATCTCCTCCTGCGCCGCCTCGAGGAGGTGATTGCGCCTGACGGCTTCGTTGTGCGTGTCTTCCGTCATGATCCAGATCCCCGTCGTTGCGATCCCATCCGGGAGAAAGCCGGACACCGCAGAAAGGTTCGGTGCCGCAGGATTGCGGAATTATGACGGCGCTCAGCCAATGCGTCTTTGATGCGCGTCATCTTCAGTCGAAGGCTGACCCGTGGCGGCGATTGAATGCTTGCGAAACCATTTTGGCCGGCTCGCCTGGATGAGAAGCATTGCCCCAAAATACACGTTTAAGTAAGCTTGAACGGTGAGAGGCGCACATGACCGAGCAGAAGGAAGTCGAACACAGCTGCCCCGAATGTGACGGGACGGGTCAGGACACCGGCATGAAACCCATTCGCCTTGGTGAAAAGATCGAGTTTCGTCCCTGCACGAAATGCGGTGGATCGGGCAAAATCAAAAAGGCCGCCAGCTAAGGCGGCCTTTCTTTGAATCGCTTCACTGCTAGTGGCAGGGCTTGCCCCGCATCTGGGCGTACCTGCTGTGGCAGCCGTCGTGCAATTGAGACCTCTTCGTAATCTTTGCGCCGGCTTTCAGTGTGCCCGATGACGTCGCGGCATTCGAGATCTGGGCGTGCGCTGACATCGATCCGGCGAAGACGGACAGCGCGAGAGCGATCCTGATAATTGACTTCATGATGCCTCCTGAGGTTGTTCGAACAGTACGTTATGTAGCGCTACAAAAATTAGCGTTACATATTGTAGCGTTAAAATTCAAGGTCTCCTTCGGAAGCGGAAGAAGACCCGGCGCCCTCTCGGTGGAGGCTGGAAGATTTCATTTCGAAGATTTTGAAACCTGGGAGGCGCCGCTGTCGCAAAGCAGCGGCCCTTTGCTTGGGACCCGCAGAGGGGAAAGAGGGCGCTCAGGGCTGGCCGTCGCCAGGGCGGCCATTCCCGCCGGGGATAGAGGCCGCCGACTGAGGCTGGTGGTCGTCCAAATCCAAATTCGGACAACCCGGGGCCGGTGGTGTCCTGATTGGGGCGCCCCGACAATCGATTTAGGACACTGCGTTTTCACATAGGATAACGCGCAGGGCCTCAATCTATGCTTGCATGGGATTTCTTGGCACTCTTGCCAGCCCCGGAGTGCCGGGCAGAAAGCAAAAACGCCGCCCGCTTAAATAATCGCGGCTTTCCAGCCCCGGGTGGGTTAGCAAAACCCGGTACTGATTAGTCTGCACAAGTTGTGCCAAGGTTTTATGTCGCGTTAAGGGACACCCGCGGACGGGAACTGGGCACCCAAATACCGACAGCCTGTGGTTTCAAATCGTTTTGCCGAGGCAGCCAACTGGGGCGGCCTTACTCCTGTCCTTCTTTGGGAAAGGGCTCTTGTTTGGGAAAGGGCTCTCGGGTTTTGCGGCCCAGGAAGGTGCTGGGCGGTGGCAGTTTTGCAATCGCCCGCTCCAGCTCGGTCGCGATGGCCCGGTAGCGCGCGAGCAGCCTCGCGAACAGATCGCGCCTGATTTCACTTGTCGCGGAATCATGAAGCCGCTCGCATTCGGCGATCTGCTCGCGAAGCATCGCCAGATGCGCAAGCATTTCTTTCATGAGGCGGGTGCTCCCCTTTGGGAACCATCTTAGCGCTAAAGCAAATCAGGGCAGCTTGAAACTGAACTTAGGGCACTGGGGTCGCATACGGACAGCACCAAAATCCGCAAAAGAACACATTGCGAACAGAGAACAGATGGGGTACATTGCTTTTATCGACGAGCCGCCTCGCCAATCGTTTGTCCCTCACGCGAATCCTCGCCATAAGGAGCACGACCCAATGTCCGCCACTGCCCTGCGTATCGTCGAAGGATCTTCCATGGACAAGAGTAAAGCCCTGGCCGCCGCGCTCTCCCAGATCGAGCGCCAATTCGGCAAGGGATCGGTGATGAAGCTCGGCAAGAGCGACCGCTCCATGGACATCGAGGCGGTCTCCTCCGGCTCGCTCGGGCTCGATATCGCGCTCGGCATCGGTGGCCTGCCCAAGGGGCGTATCGTCGAGATCTACGGGCCGGAATCTTCGGGCAAGACCACCCTGGCGCTGCATACGGTGGCGGAAGCTCAGAAGAAGGGCGGCATCTGCGCGTTCATCGACGCCGAGCACGCGCTCGACCCGGTCTATGCCCGCAAGCTCGGCGTCAACATCGACGAGCTCCTGATCTCGCAGCCGGACACCGGCGAGCAGGCGCTGGAGATCTGCGACACGCTGGTTCGCTCGGGCGCGGTCGACGTGATGGTGATCGACTCGGTCGCGGCGCTGGTGCCGAAGGCCGAGCTCGAAGGCGAGATGGGCGATGCGCTGCCGGGTCTTCAGGCCCGTCTGATGAGCCAGGCGCTGCGCAAGCTGACGGCCTCCATCAACAAGTCCAACACCATGGTGATCTTCATCAACCAGATCCGCATGAAGATCGGTGTGATGTACGGCTCGCCGGAAACCACGACCGGCGGCAACGCGCTGAAGTTCTACGCCTCCGTCCGCCTCGACATCCGCCGCATCGGCGCGATCAAGGAGCGTGACGAAGTGGTCGGCAACACCACGCGCGTCAAGGTGGTGAAGAACAAGCTGGCGCCGCCCTTCAAGCAGGTCGAGTTCGACATCATGTACGGCGAGGGCGTTTCCAAGATGGGCGAGATCCTCGATCTCGGCGTCAAGGCCGGCATCGTCGAAAAATCCGGCGCCTGGTTCTCCTATGACAGCCAGCGCCTCGGCCAGGGCCGCGAGAACTCGAAAGCATTCTTGAAGGCCAACCCCGACATCACCGCCAAGATCGAGACCTCGATCCGCCAGAACTCCGGCTTGATCGCGGAGCAGATTCTCGCAGGCACGCCCGAGCGCGACGCCGACGGCGAGGAGCCGGCGGAGGAGTAAGCCGTAACGCGAAAAATTTTCGCGAGAAGCGGGCGTTGAGGACGTTGAGTTGCCGACGTCGTCAGTGCCCGCTTCGTTTTGTGATATAGGAGATACCGGATCAGTTGATGAGACCGGGATCGCCGTGAGTTAGAATCAATCCGAGGTCATAGCTGCTCGCCAGATCATTATTGAGACGGCGAAGGGCATACTTTCCGGAAGCGTGTCCCCGGTGGAAGGTGCCAGGACAATTGCAAGGCACAGCTTTAGGGCACGCCTCGAAGAAGATCCCGATCTCCTGCCCTTTGTCGGAATTGCTTCGGAGACCGAATCCTTGCCACTTGGACGCGATAGGGCGCACTGGCAGGCGCAAGCGCTCGCTGATCTCCAGGGCAAGATCAATGAATCCCAAGCCTGGGCGCTCACAGTTGCGAGCACTCATTGCCAGAGCCTTGTGGCGCGATCGCAAAGTCTGATGTGTTGGCCCGGCGGCGAGGGTCGTAGGGTGGATTAGCCGAAGGCGTAATCCACCACTATTCGTCTCTGCGGCAGCAGAAGCGGTGGGTTACGCCGGCGACTGCGCTTTGCGCAGCCGCCAGCTAACCCACCCTACGAAGTTACTCCGCGGCTTCCGCGTAATCGCTGACCGGCGGGCAGGAGCACACGAGGTTGCGGTCGCCATAGACGTTGTCGACGCGGCCCACGGGGCACCAGTATTTGTCGGTGCGCGAGGTGCCGGCAGGGAAGCAGCCTTCGCTGCGGGTGTAGGCGCGATTCCATGCATCATCCGCGATGTCGTGCACGGTGTGCGGGGCGTTCCGCAGCGGCGACGCCTCGATCTTGAAGCGGCCGGCCTCGACCTCGGCGATCTCCTTGCGGATCGCGATCATGGCGTCGCAGAAGCGATCCAGCTCCGCCTTGGATTCCGATTCGGTCGGCTCGATCATCAGCGTGCCCGGCACCGGGAAGCTCATGGTGGGCGCGTGGAAGCCGTAGTCGATCAGGCGCTTGGCGATGTCGTCGACGGTGACGCCGGACGTCGTCTTCAGCGGCCTGGGATCGACGATGCACTCATGCGCGACGCGGCCCCGGGCGTTCTTGTAGAGCACCGGGAAGTGCGGCTCTAACCTTGCCGCGATGTAGTTGGCATTGAGGATCGCGATCTCGGTGGCGCGCTTCAGGCCGTCGCCGCCCATCATCAGGATGTAGATGTAGGAGATGGTCAGGATCGACGCCGAGCCGAACGGCGCGGCCGAGACCGGGCCGACCGGAGCTTCACCGTTCGTCACGGGGTGGCCGGGGAGGAATGGCGCAAGATGCGCCTTGACGCCGATCGGGCCCATGCCGGGGCCGCCGCCGCCATGCGGGATGCAGAAGGTCTTGTGCAGATTGAGATGGCTGACGTCGGCGCCGTAATCGCCGGGCCGGCTAAGGCCGACCTGCGCGTTGAGATTGGCGCCGTCCAGATAGACCTGGCCGCCATGGCCATGGACGATGTCGCAGATCTCGCGGATATGCTCCTCGAACACGCCATGCGTCGAGGGATAGGTGATCATCACCGCGGCGAGATCGTTCGAGTGCTTCTCGGCCTTGGCGCGGAGATCATTGACGTCGACGTCGCCGTTCTTCTCGCAGGCGACCACCACCACGTCCATGCCGACCATCGCGGCCGAGGCCGGGTTGGTACCGTGGGCGGAGGAGGGGATCAGGCAGATTTTTCGGTGTGTCTCTCCGCGCGCGGCGTGATAGCCGCGGATCGCCAAAAGCCCGGCATATTCGCCCTGCGCGCCCGAGTTCGGCTGCAGCGAGATCGCGTCATAGCCGGTGATGTCGCACAGCCATTTTTCCAGCCGCGCGAATAGCGCGTGATAGCCCTTGGCCTGTTCGCGCGGGACGAACGGGTGCAAGGAGCCAAACTCCGGCCGGGTCAGCGGCATCATCTCGGTGGTCGCGTTCAGCTTCATCGTGCAGGAGCCGAGCGGGATCATCGCGCGGTCGAGCGCGAGGTCGCGGTCGCTGAGCTTGCGCATGTAGCGCAGCATCTCGGTCTCCGAGCGATGTGCGTGGAAGACCGGATGCGTCAGGAAGGCGGTCCCGCGCTTCAGCGCCTCCGGCAGCGCCTCGCGCGTGGTCGCGTCGATTTCGGCGTAAGCGAGCGTGCCGCCAAACGCGCGCCAGACCGCTTCCACCGTTGCCGGCGTGGTGGTCTCGTCGAGCGCGATGCGCAGTGCGGTGTCACCGACACCCAGATTGATCTTCTCGGCGGCCGCGCGCGCGACGATCTCGGCGCGCTTGGCCCCGGCATCCACGCTCAGCGTGTCGAAGAAGGCCTCCGACTGCGGCGCAAAGCCGAGCTTGCGCAGGCCGGCGGCCAGCACGGCGGCGCGGCGGTGCACATTGCGCGCGATCTGCGTCAGGCCCTCGGGGCCGTGATAGACGGCGTACATCGAGGCGATCACGGCGAGCAGCACCTGCGCGGTGCAGATGTTGGAGGTCGCCTTCTCGCGGCGGATGTGCTGCTCGCGGGTCTGCAGCGCGAGGCGATAGGCAGGCTGCCCACGCGAGTCCACGGAGAGGCCGACGAGACGGCCGGGCAGCGAGCGCTTCAGCGCATCGCGCACCGCCATATAGGCCGCGTGCGGTCCGCCATAGCCCATCGGCACGCCAAAGCGCTGCGCCGAGCCGACAGCGATATCGGCGCCGAGCTCGCCGGGCGAGGCGAGCAAAGTGAGCGCCAGCAGATCGGCGGCAACGATCGCGAGTGCGCCCTTGGCCTTCAGAGTAGCGATCGCGGGCCTGAGGTCGCGTACCGCGCCCGAAGAGCCCGGATATTGCAGCAGCGCGCCGAGCACGTCGGTCTTGTCGAGATCGGTGAGGGGATCGCCGACGACCAAGGTCCAGCCCAGCGGCTCGGCGCGGGTGCGCATCACCGCCAGCGTCTGCGGATGCACGTCCTTGTCGACGAAGAAGGCTTTCGCTTCGACCCGTGAGTGCCGCTCCGCGAGCGCCATCGCTTCGGCCGCCGCGGTCGCCTCGTCGAGCAGCGAGGCGTTGGCGACGTCGAGCCCGGTGAGGTCGCAGATCATGGTCTGGAAGTTGAGCAGCGCCTCCAGCCGGCCCTGGCTGATCTCGGGCTGATAGGGCGTATACGCCGTGTACCAGGCCGGATTCTCAAGGATGTTGCGCTGGATCACCGCGGGCAAAATCGTGCCGGAATAGCCTTGGCCGATCAGCGAGGTGAAGACCTGGTTCTGCGCGGCGAGTTCGCCCATATGCGCGATCGCCTCGGTCTCGCTCAAGGGCTTGCCGAGATCGAGCGGGGAGGTCTGCCGGATCGAGGCCGGCAGCGTCTCCGCCATCAGTGCGTCGACGCTCTTGGCGTTGACGGTCTCGAGCATGGCGGTGACATCGTGCGCCGAGGGGCCGATGTGGCGGCGAACGAAGGAGGTGGCGGTGTCGCCGTTCGATTTGCGGTGCGCGGTCATCATGGGTCCTCGCTAAATTTCGCTGTCGCTGTCATGCCCCGCGAAGGCGGGGCATCCAGTACACGCAGGCGTCACGGCTTGAGCCGAGAAGCTGCGGCGTACTGGATCGCCCGCCTGCGCGGGCGATGACACCGAATATGAGGTCACAGTTCGCTTCATCTCACGCCGTATGTGCCTTGTAGGCGGCTTCATCCATGAGGCCGCCGAGCTCGCTCTTGTCGGCAATCCTGATCTTGAAGAACCACGCCTTGCCTTGCGCGTCCGAGTTCACCAACGCCGGCTCGGCGGCCAGCGCGTCGTTGGTCTCGAGCACTTCGCCGGAGATTGGCGCGTAGACATCGGAGGCGGCCTTCACCGATTCCACGACGGCTGCGGCTTCCGCCTTCTTCAGCGTGCGGCCGGCCTTGGGCAGCTCGACGAACACGACGTCGCCGAGCTGCGACTGGGCGTAGTCGGTGATGCCGACGGTGGCGACGTCGCCGTCGATGGCCAGCCATTCATGGTCGGAGGTGTACAGCGTCGTGGTCATTTTCTTGTCCTCAGCGTTTGTAGGTGTTTTTCACGAAAGGCATGGCGGCGACCGTGAGCGGCAGCCGCTGGCCGCGCACTTCGGCGAAGACTTGCGTGCCGAGCGCGCTCTGGCTGGTGGGCAGATAGCCCATCGCGACCGGCGCATTCAGGCTCGGGCCGAAGCCGCCCGAGGTGACCGTTCCGATCGGCTCGCCGCCGGCGCTATCAGCAAACAGCAGCGCGCCCTCGCGCACCGGGGCGCGGCCCTGGGCGAGCAGGCCGACGCGGCGGCGGGACGCGCCGTTGTCGAAGTGGGCGAGGATCTTTTCGGCACCGGGAAAGCCGCCGGCGCGGGCGCCGCCGGTGCGGCGGCTTTTCTGCACCGACCATTCCAGTCCGGCCTCGACCGGCGTGGTCCCGGTGTCGATGTCGTGCCCGTAGAGGCAGAGACCAGCCTCCAGCCGCAGGCTGTCGCGGGCCCCCAAGCCGATCGGCATCACATCGGGATTGTCGAGCAGCGTCTTCGCCAGGTGCTCGGCATCGGCAGCGGGGACCGAAATCTCGAAGCCGTCCTCGCCGGTGTAGCCGGAACGCGAGACGAAACAGTCGATCCCGGCAACCCGGTGCGGACCGGCATCCATGAATTTCATGGAGGGCGCCTCTGCACACAATTTCGCCAGCACGGATTCCGCTTTCGGGCCCTGCAAAGCGATCAGGGCGCGGTCGGCAAGCGAATCGATGACGCAGTCGCCGGAGAGGTTCGCACGCAGATGCGCCTCGTCCTCGGCCTTGCAGGCGGCATTGACGACCAGGAAGAGGTGATCGCCGAAATTGGCGACCATGAGATCGTCGAGGAGCCCGCCATCGGCATTGGTGAACTGGGCGTAGCGCTGCCGTCCCGGCGCAATCGCCACGATATCCTGCGGTACCAGCCGCTCCAGCGCGCGGGCGGCGTCCTCGACCTTGCCCGACTTCGGCCGGAGCGCGATCTGGCCCATATGGGAGACATCGAACAGGCCGGCGGCGTTGCGGGTCTGGAGGTGCTCCTTCAGGACGCCCGCGGGGTACTGCACGGGCATGTCATAGCCCGCGAACGGCACCATCTTGCCGCCGAGCGACACGTGAAGGTCGTAAAGGGGGGTACGTTTCAGGGAATCTTTGTCGTCACGCACTGACATCACAGGGGCCCTCGGCGGTTCCCCGGGAACGATTTCCCGTGGACACCAGTCGAAGCCCCATCTGTCGCTGTGCCTGAGAGTATTATCCCGTCGGCGGACGTCGTCCGGGACTAAGCCCGTCGGCGCCTCTTTCCAGATGTCGTCAAAGCCACGCGGTCCTTTTGCCTGAGAGTTTCCGGGGCGGTTGCTCCTTCGGCGCCGGCTGCCTAAAGCCGGTCTCTCCCGACGTGGCCGTACGATACAGATGGGTACAGACCACAGGGCAGCCAAGCCTGTCAACGCGGCAACGGCGCCTTTCAACGGGATTGAGCGCCTGCGGCAACCCACTGATCCGTCTGCACAGTTTCTGGACAGCGAAGCTGGCCTTGTCTAAAAGCGCTTTGGCCCGCAGATATCAGCCCAAACTCAGCGGTTTGGATGGCTGGGAAGCGGGTCCAAGCACACCCGATTGGATGAACATGAGCGGCGTCAACGAGATCAGGTCGACCTTTCTGAACTTCTTTGCCGAGAACGGCCACGAGATCGTGTCGTCCTCGCCATTGGTGCCGCGCAACGATCCGACGTTGATGTTCACCAATGCCGGCATGGTGCAGTTCAAGAACGTCTTCACCGGCGTCGAGAAGCGCCCCTACCAGCGCGCCACCACGTCGCAGAAATGCGTGCGCGCCGGCGGCAAGCACAACGACCTCGACAATGTCGGCTACACCGCGCGCCATCTCACCTTCTTCGAGATGCTCGGCAATTTCTCGTTCGGCGACTACTTCAAGGAGCGCGCGATCGAGCTTGCCTGGACGCTGATCACCCGCGAGTTCGGGCTCAAGAAGGACAAGCTGCTCGTCACCGTCTACCACACCGACGACGAGGCGGCCGGCCTGTGGAAGAAGATCGCCGGCTTCTCCGACGACCGCATCATCCGCATCCCGACCTCGGACAATTTCTGGGCGATGGGCGACACCGGCCCGTGCGGCCCGTGCTCGGAGATCTTCATCGACCGCGGCGATCACATCTGGGGCGGGCCTCCCGGCTCGCCGGAAGAGGACGGCGACCGCTTCCTCGAATTCTGGAACCTCGTGTTCATGCAATACGAGCAGGTGACGAAGGAGCAGCGCGTTGACCTGCCGCGTCCCTCGATCGACACCGGCATGGGCCTCGAGCGCATGGCCTGCATCATGCAGGGCGTCGAGAGCGTGTTCGAGACCGACCTGTTCCGGCACCTGATCGACGCGACCTCGTCCGCTCTCGGCAGCGGGCCGAACGAGCAGACCGTGGCCTCGTTCCGCGTCATCGCCGACCATCTGCGCTCCTCGGCCTTCCTGGTCACGGACGGCGTGCTGCCCTCGAACGAGGGACGCGGTTATGTGCTGCGCCGGATCATGCGCCGCGCGATGCGCCATGCGCAGCTGCTCGGTGCGAAAGAGCCGCTGATGCATCGCCTGGTCTGGGCGCTGGTGCGCGAGATGGGCCAGGCCTATCCCGACCTGATGCGCGCGGAGAATCTGATCGAGGAAACGCTGCGGCTGGAAGAGACCCGCTTCCGCAAGACCCTGTCGCGCGGCCTCGCCATCCTCGACGAGAAGAGCGCTGGTCTGAAGAAGGGCGACATGTTCGACGGCGACGTCGCCTTCACGCTGTACGACACCTACGGTTTCCCGCTCGACCTCACGCAGGACGCGCTGAAGTCGCGCGGCATCGGCGTCGACCAGGCCTCGTTCACCGACGCGATGGAGCGCCAGAAGGCCAAGGCGCGCGAGTCCTGGAAGGGTTCGGGTGAAGCGGCGTCCGAAGCGATCTGGTTCCCGCTGCGGGAAAAGCTCGGGGCCACCGAATTTTTGGGCTACGAGACCGAGAGCGCTGAAGGCGTTGTCGCGGCGCTGGTGAAGGATGGGCAGGAAGCCACGAGCCTGAAGGCCGGCGAGACCGGCGCGATCGTGCTGAACCAGACGCCGTTCTATGCGGAGTCCGGCGGCCAGGTCGGCGACACCGGCGTGCTGCTCGGGGACGGCGGGATCAAGTTCCGCGTCACCGACACGCAGAAGAAGCTCGGCGATTTCTTCGTTCACGTCGGCACATTGGAGAGCGGCGAGCTGAAGCTCGGCACCGCGCTCCAGCTCGAGGTCGATCATTCGCGGCGATCCTCGATCCGCGCGCACCATTCGGCGACGCATCTGATCCACGAGGCGCTGCGCCAGGTGCTTGGCGATCACATCGCCCAGCGCGGCTCGATGGTCGCGCCCGACCGGCTGCGCTTCGACTTCGTGCATCCGAAGCCTATCACGGCGGAAGAGCTCGCGCGTGTCGAGGACATCGCCAACGACGTGGTGCTGGAGAACGACGAGGTCACGACCCGCGTCATGGGCGTCGATGAAGCACGTGAGGCCGGGGCGCGCGCCCTGTTCGGCGAGAAGTACGGCGACGAGGTCCGCGTGGTCTCGATGGGCAGGACCGCGCGCGAGCGCGGCGCCAATGCGCTCGGCTGGTCGGTCGAGCTCTGCGGCGGCACCCATGTTCGGCGCACCGGCGATATCGGCCTGATCACGCTGACCGGCGAGAGCGCGGTCGCCTCCGGCGTGCGCCGCATCGAGGCGCTGACCGGCAATTACGCGCGCAGGCATGCCAACGAGACCATGGCGCTGGCGAAGACCGCGGCTAGCGAACTGCGCACCTCGATCGACGACGTCCCGGCGCGCATCGCCGCGCTGATGGACGAGCGCAAGAAGCTCGAGCGCGAACTCTCCGACGCCCGCAAGAAGCTCGCGATGGGCGGGGGCGGTTCTTTCACCGGGAACGGCGCAGCCGCGGGCGTGCGCGATGTCGGCGACGTCAAGCTGATGGCGCGCGCGGTCGAGGGCATCGAGATGAAGGATCTCAAGAGCCTTGCGGACGACGGCAAGAAGCAGATCGGCTCTGGCGTGGTCGCCATCGTCGGCGTCACCGAGGACGGCAAGGCCGGTGTCGTGGTCGGCGTCACTGCCGACCTGACCTCGCGCTTCAATGCAGTCAATCTGGTGAAAATCGCTTCCGAGGCGCTCGGCGGCAAGGGCGGCGGCGGCCGGCCCGACATGGCGCAGGCCGGCGGCCCCGACGGGGCCAAGGCGCCCGAGGCGCTCGCGGCGATCGAAAAAGCGATGGCAGGCGCTTAAATTGCGATGCGCCTCGTTCCGCGAGGACATGGGCTTCGCGATCCGAACTTGAGGGATCGCCTCTACGAATTGCTGGAGCACGATCCGCTGGCCTACTCCGCCGGATCGCGCTTCATCCAGCTGATCATCGGCGTCATCGTGCTCAATGTCGCGGCGATGGTTCTCGCCTCGGTGCCGGAGCTCGATGATCGGTTCGGCACGCTGTTTTCGGCGATCACCATCCTGTCCGTGATCGTGTTCGCGCTGGAATATGCCGCGCGAATGTGGACGGTGGCGGGCCATACGCCGCGCACGGGCTCCGCGCTCGCCGACCGGCTCGGCTATGCCTTCTCGGCGCTCGGCATCATCGATCTCATGGCGTTCCTGCCCGCCGCAATCGTGCTGACCACGGGGCGGCACGCGACGCTGGCCGCGCTCGGCGTGCTGCCGTTCTTCAAGCTGATACGTTATTCGCCGGCGATGCGCTCGCTGCTCGCCGCCGTGCATGCCGAGCGGCGCGCGCTGATCGGCTGCATCGTCATCCTGATCGGCGCGGTCCTCACGTTTGCCTCGCTGCTCTACGCCATCGAGCGCGACGTGCAGCCGGACAAGCTCGGCACCATCCCGCAGGCGATGTGGTGGGCGATCGTGACCCTCGGCACCGTCGGCTATGGCGACGTCGTGCCGGTGACGCCGCTCGGAAAATTCATCTCGGTGTTCGCGATCATCTCAGGCTTCGCCATGATCGCGCTGCCGGTCGCGATCATCTCCTCTGCCTTCGCCGAAGAGGTGAGGCGCCGCGACTTCGTCGTGACCTGGGGCATGCTGGCGCGGGTGCCGCTGTTCTCGCATCTGTCGGCAGCTGAAATCGCCGACATCATGCGGCTGTTGCGGGCGCGCACCGTGGAGCAGGGCGAAATTCTGGTGCGGCGAGGTGATGCCGCCTCGTCGATGTATTTCATCACCGCCGGCGAGGTCGAGATCGCGCTGCCGAGCCAGCAGGTGCGGCTCACCGACGGGACCTTCTTCGGCGAGATCGCGCTGCTGCACAAAACCAAACGCAGCGGCACGGTGACGGCGACGCGCAAGACGCGGCTGCTCGTGCTCGACGCCCAGGATTTTCACGCCCTGATCGCGCGCATGCCGACGCTCGCTGACCACGTCCAGATGACCGCGAAAGCGCGGCTGGAGGAGAGCGGCGATCTCGCGGCGGCAGAGCTCGCGCAGGCCGAGCGCGAGGTCACCGACCGCTGAGCGGTCAGCCCTTCTTCAGGAAGACATACTCCGCCGAATACGGCGCGCTTTTGAACTCGCCGGCCTTGTCGCAGGCGCCGTCGAGCTTGCCGCCATGGGTGTTGATGCGCTGGACCGTGGTGACGGGTGTGAGCACGCCGCTGCCGCGGCGGGAAGCGACCTCCAGCTTCAGCCAGGGGATGTCGGCGGGCGTTGCGCCCGGCGCGTTGCCAATGGCCTTGCCGACCACGGCGCTGCCGTCGGCGAGCTCCCAATTCGGGCCGGCATAGTGGCGGCCGATGGTCTTGCCTTCGGCGAGCAGCGTTGCGATCGGCTCGCGAAAAGCCCAGGCGAGCTTGCCGTCGGTGCCGGCCTTGCACTCATAGACCTGCGCGCCCTCGGCGTGGACGCTGAGCACGACGGTTTCGCCGGGCGCGGCGATGGTATCGGGAAGTGGCTCGGCGGCGGCCGGGCCGGCCATCGCGGCAAGCAACATCAGGCAGGGGACGGCTGGCTTGATCGACATGGTCGCATCTCCGCGCGAGGGGTCTCAAAAAAAGGGCCGCGCTTTTGGCGCGGCCCCTGATGATGTCTGGCCCAGTCGGGCGAAATTGCGGATGGCAGCTTAGGCCGCCAGCGCCTTCGTCAGGTTCTCCGAGACCTTGTCGAGGAAGCCGGTGGTCGAGAGCCAGCGCTGGTCGGCGCCGACCAGCAGCGCGAGGTCCTTGGTCATGTAGCCGGCCTCGACGGTGTCGACGCAGACCTTCTCCAGGGTTGCCGCGAACTTGGCGAGCTCGGCATTGTTGTCGAGCTTGGCGCGGTGCGACAGGCCACGGGTCCAGGCGAAGATCGACGCGATCGAGTTGGTCGAGGTCTCCTTGCCCTTCTGGTGCTCGCGGTAGTGGCGGGTCACCGTGCCGTGGGCGGCTTCGGCCTCGACGGTCTTGCCGTCGGGGGTGAGCAGCACCGAGGTCATCAGGCCGAGCGAGCCGTAGCCCTGCGCGACCGTGTCGGACTGCACGTCGCCGTCGTAGTTCTTACAGGCCCAGACATAGCCGCCGGACCATTTCAGGGCGGAGGCCACCATGTCGTCGATCAGGCGGTGCTCGTAGGTCAGGCCCTTGGCGTCGAATTCCTTCTTGAATTCGCGGTCGAAGACGTCCTGGAAGATGTCCTTGAAGCGACCGTCATAGACCTTCATGATCGTATTCTTGGTCGAGAGATAGACCGGGTAGTTGCGCAGCAGGCCATAGTTCAACGAAGCGCGGGCGAAGTCGATGATGGAGTCGTCGAGATTGTACATCTGCATCGCGACGCCGGAGCCCGGGGTCTTGAACACTTCCTTCTCGATGACGGTGCCGTCCTCGCCGACGAACTTCATCGTCAGCGTGCCCTTGCCGGGGAACTTGATGTCGGTGGCGCGGTACTGGTCGCCATAGGCGTGGCGGCCGATGATGATCGGCTTGGTCCAGCCGGGAACCAGGCGCGGCACGTTCTTGCAGATGATCGGCTCGCGGAAGATCACGCCGCCGAGAATGTTGCGGATGGTGCCGTTCGGCGACTTCCACATCTGCTTGAGGTTGAACTCCTTCACCCGGGCCTCGTCCGGGGTGATGGTGGCGCACTTGACGCCGACGCCGACCTTCTTGATGGCTTCGGCGGCGTCGATGGTGACCTGATCGTTGGTGTGGTCGCGGTACTCCATGCCCAGGTCGAAATAGAGCAGCTCGACATCGAGGTACGGGTTGATCAGCTTGTCCTTGATGTACTGCCAGATGATCCGGGTCATCTCGTCGCCATCGAGTTCGACGACGGGTTGGGACACCTTGATTTTTGCCATGATCGGGAAAGCCTTCTTGGGAACGGCGCCGCCGGCGCCAAATTGAATATCCGCCGCCTCTTAGCACCTGATAGCAGCGGGTGAAAGCCAAGTGATTATGCACTTTTAGCTCATCCAGCTTCCACAGATGGGGGGCGGGATGGGGCCCGGCCGGAGGGGCGGACGTCAAGTTTCAGACGAGATTCAAAAACCGAATCTAACCCCGTTATTTTCCTTGAGAATTCTGTCAGGACAGGCAAACGACAGGCGAACCGGCAAAGTCGGCCCCATGGCCACTTTGAATCATTTCCTAAGAAGGCCCTGCCAAGGCCTTGAGAACCAGTGTGAAAGCGAAGCGAGATGTCGGGGACTGACAAGAGCAAGGCGGGCCTTTCCCTCGACGGTCCCATCGTGATCCTGGTCGAGCCGCAGCTTGGCGAGAATATCGGCATGGCCGCGCGCGCCATGGGCAATTTCGCGCTTGGTGCCTTGCGCATCGTCAACCCCCGCGACGGCTGGCCGAATATCGCCGCCCAGCGCGCCGCGGCCGGTGCCGACCATATTCTGGAAAAGGTCGAATTGTTCGACACGGTCGAGCAGGCGGTCGCTGACCTCGACCTGCTGTTCGCCACCACGGCTCGCCCCCACGACCAGGCCAAGCCCGTGGTCGGGCCGGAGGCCGCCGCCGGCGAGATCGCCGGGCACGTCGCGACCGGCGGCAAGGCCGGCATCCTGTTCGGCCGGGAGCGCTGGGGTCTGACCAACGAGGAGGTCGGGCTCTCCAACCGCATCATCACCTTCCCGGTCAATCCGGGCTTTGCCTCGCTGAACCTCGCCCAGGCCGTGCTGCTGGTCGGCTACGAATGGTTCAAGCGCGCGACCTCGGGCGAGCTGCCGCACGCCATGCCGGAGCGCTCCGAGCGCGCCTCGCAGCACCAGATGCAGGCCTTCTTCGACAACCTCATCCGCGAGCTCGACCGGGTCGAATTCCTGCGCCCGGCCGAGAAGCGCGACACCATGCTGGTGAATCTGCGCAACATCTTCAGCCGGATGGAGCCGACCAAGCAGGACATGCACACCCTGCACGGGGTGGTCATGGCGATCGCGGAGGGGCGCAAGGGCCCGGCCAAGGGCGGTGTGCTCGACGGCGAGCAGGCCACGCGCCTTCGCGCGCTCCTGGCCGAGCACGGACAGGGCGGCGTGCCCGACAGCGGCTCCACGGTGCGCGGCCTCGCGCGCCTGCTCCGCCGCAACCCGACCGACGCCGAGCGCCTGCTCTGGCAGGCGCTCACGCGCGACCGCCGCTTTGCCGGCCAGTTCAAGCGCCAGACCCCTGTGGGTCGCCACATCCCGGACTTCGTTTCTTTCCCGCACCGGATCGCGATCGAGCTGGTCAATCCGGGTGAGGGCGAGACCATCGCCGCCGACCGCGCGTCGCGGCGGGCGTGGCTGGAGGCGCGCGACTATCGGGTGATCGACATTCGCGCGTCGGATGTGGAGCGCGATCTCGAGGCGGAGCTGGTGCGGCTTGCCGGGATGGTCGAGCAGGCGACGTAGGTCTCGTAGGGTGGGTTAGTCCTGCGGCTGCGCGAAGCGCAGTCCGCCGGGCGTAACCCACCTCTTTACTATCCGCGTGGACAGAGAAGTGGTGGGTTATGCTGACGCTAACCCACCCTACGAACCTTGCCTCAGGCAGCGCCTGCGACCGGGCCTTTCTGACTGCTCTGCTGGAGGCGACGCAGCGCGGCGAGGTTGGTCTCGACCGAGGCGAGGCAGCAGCGCGACTTGCCGCTCGACTTCGCTTCGTAGAGTGCGGCATCGGCGACTGCGAGCAATTCGTCGACCTCGGCGCCATGATCCGGCGACATCGCAATGCCGACGCTGGCGCCGACACTGGCGCGCACCTCGCCGCGCAGCTCATAGGAGACGGCAACCTCGCGGATGAGGCGGTATCCCATCTCCTGCGCCAGTTCGGCGGTGACGCCATCGACGAGTACGACGAATTCGTCGCCGCCCATCCGGGCGACCACCGCGCCGTCCGGCAGCGCCCGGCGGACGCGCCCGGCCACCGCTTTCAGCACCTCGTCACCTGCCGCATGTCCGAACGTGTCGTTGATCGGCTTGAAATTGTCGAGATCGAAGAACATCACCGCGAACCGCCGTTCGGCATGAACCAGGAGTCGCGCACCGAGCGCCTCGACGAAGCCCGCGCGATTGAGCAGGCCCGTGAGGGCGTCATGATGGGCGCGATGGCTGTTCTCGCGCTCGGCACGCATGGTGGTGACCAGCATCCGGTTGAGGCGGAAGGCAGCGGCCGTCATTGCGGCCAGATACATCGGCACCTGCAGGTAGACGATGTAGAACAGCGGTTCGGCCGAGAGCGCAGCGCCCGGGACGATCGGACCGAGGCTCAGCAGGATCATGGTCCCGGCCAGCCGCGGCGCGCTGAAATTGCGGAAGCAGATGCCGCCGACCATTGCTGCAGCAGACAGGGACGCCAGCATGGCGACGACCCAGTCGCCGCTGGCGAGGCTGACAATGATGCCAAATCCGACGCTGGCGCTCCAGGCGACCGCGAGCAGGAGATGAAGGTCGGTCGGCGTCGGGCGATGGGCGCGTGCCCTGCGCTGCGCGAGAACCAGCACGACCAGGCGGGCCAGGCAGATCACGATCTCCATGACCAGCCAGGCAATGAACGGTGCAGTCTGCTTCCGGCCCGCGATCACGGCGGCGACGGCAATGGTGTTGACGGCGCCCGCGGCAAAAACCGGCAGCGATCCATAGAGCTGGGCAATGAGTGCTGCGCGGATGTCGTCGGGCACGCTGGGCCCCGGCTCGGCCAGCCAGCGCGTCAGGCGCCAGCGCGGCGCACTGTAGAGTCCCTTGTCCGATTGCATGGCAGAGCGTCCCCGTATTCCGGGCGCCAACAACGATGACCGCTCCTAACAGCCTTTTAAGGCGGTTGTCGAATGCTTGCCGTGCTTGACGCAAGGTAAACCGCCGCCAGCGCGGCCGTGCTGGTGCAGGCGAATGCGGATCGATGCAGGCTGGCGAGGATCACTGATCGAACGCTCCGTAAGTTGGGTTGGCCGAAGGCGCAACCCACCAACTTCGTCCTGCGTTTGCTGAAGCATGTAGATTACGCCGGCGGACTACGCTTCGCGCAGCCGCGGGCTAATCAACCCTAAGCACCTATCGCCCGAGCTGCACGTCGCGTTCGACGGCAATCCATGTTGTCCTCGCCACCGCCAGCAACTTCCCGGCTTCATCATGGGCCGCAGCGTCCGCGGTGCGCTTGCGGCCGTCGCGGCCGGTGGGCCAGGCCGTGATGATGCAGCGGTCGCCGGGGCGCGGGCGGGCCTCGATCCGTGCCGACATCCGGCCGAGCAGGAGGGGCGTCTTGTCGTAGGTGCCGGCCTGCGGATTGCAATTGCAGGCAAAGCCGGTGGGACAATCGAGTGCCGACCAGAGGAATTCGGGAGCGACCAGGCCGTCCTCGGCGGCCAGGTTCGCATCCGGTATCCAGCTCGCTGCGAGAACGGGAGTCTGTGCATGACGGCTGAGCGGCCCGGCGAAGATACGCAGGCCGTCGCCTTGTGCCCTTGCGGGGCCACATACGAAACAGTTCGGCAGCGGATGCTCGTCCGGCTCGAACAGCGCCAGCAATTCGGCCGCGCGGGCCTTCTCGAAGCTGGCTGTCTCCACGCGTGCAAGCTCGACGCTCGTCGCACGTCCGGTCGCGACGACTTTTGTGCCGTCGCGAAGCTCCCATGTCGCGTCGTTCGTCGCCACCGCATCGAGCGGCGTGCCCAGGGGAGGCGGTGCGCGCAGCGTCACTTCCGCAGCCCCAGGAATATGCCGGGCCAGCCGGCCGCAGACGTAACCGCCGTTGCCGGAGTTCGGAGGACCGCAAAAGCGCTTGTCGATGATGATCTCTGTCATCGGTCTCTTTTCTCCTGCCGTCGGCAGCTCATCTTACCTGATTTTGAGGACAATTCTTCCCTGAACCGTCCGATTGGCTACCGCGTGCATGGCGTCGCCGGCCTCCTCCAAAGGGAGGACGCGATCGATATGCGGACGGATTTTTCCGTCGGCCAGCCATTGCACCAGCTTGTCATTCATGCGCGCGGCCTCCGCGGAGAATTTCTCCGCCCAGGCGCCGGCGAACACACCCAGAATGGAATAGTTCTTCAGAAGCGGCAGATTCATCGGGATCTGTGGAATTTCGCCGCTGGTGAAGCCGATCGGCATCAGCCGTCCGCCCCATGTCATCAGCCGGGCCATCTGCTCGAAAATCGCGCCGCCAACATTGTCGAAGCCGATATCGACGCCGTCGCCACCGGTGATCGACTTGATCCGGTCGCGCAGATCTTCGCTGCGATAGTTTACGACATCGCCGGCCCCGTAACTCCTCACCAGGGCAGCCTTGTCGTCGGAGCCGACGCCGGCGACGACGCGCAGGCCGAGATGGCGGCCGAGATCGACGGCGGCAAGGCCAACGCCGCCGGCAGCGCCGGTGACGAACAGCGTTTCGCCGCGTTGCGCCCGTGCCCGCTCCACCAGCGCATAACAGGCCGTGCCGTAATTGTGCAGCACCGTCGCCGCGGCTTCGAACGCGACGCCGTCGGGCAGCCGCACGCTCTTCGATTCCTTGGCAATCATCCGTTCGGCGTAGCCGCCGGTCCATGCGCTGCAGGCAACGCGATCGCCGGGTGCGAATGTCGTGACCTTGTCGCCGACTGCGACGACGACACCGGACGCTTCGGTGCCGGGCACGAACGGCGTCGGCGGCCGCATCTGATAGAGGCCGGAGACCAGCAACTGGTCCATGAAGCTGACCGAGGCCGCATGGACGTCGACGAGAATCTCGTCGCCGGCCGGTTTGGGCTCGTCGATCTCGCCGAGGCACAGGTCTTTCGGCCCGGTGAACGCGCTGCAGAGGATCGCTCTCATCGTGGTGCTCCAGCAGGCCGGCGACCTTCCGTCTCGCGACGACCGAAAAGACGCGGCACCAGCATGGGAACGCGCCGGCGATAGTCCTGATAGGTCGCGCCGAACTCGGCGATCAGATCACGCTCCTCGAACTGCAATGCGACCAGGATGTACGCCGTGTTCGCGATCGCGAACAGCAGATGGCCTGATGTCATCTCGGGTGTGGCCCAGAACGCGAGCAGAAAGCCCAGCATGAGCGGGTGCCGCACGATCTTGTAGAGCAGTGGCGTCCTGAAGGACTGGCCTGATATCTCGGCTCCGCGCAGCGCGACAAAAGCCTGGCGCAGGCCGAACAAATCGAAATGATCGATCATGGTGGTCGCGGCAAACGCGATCAGCCAGCCGAGCCAATGCACGCCGGTCAGCAACCAGGCCGCTATTCCACTGGCCTGCCAGATCGGTGTTGGGATCGGACGCCATTGCCAGAACAGCAACAGCAGGATCAGGCTGGAGAGCAGCACATAGGTGCTGCGTTGACAGGCTGCGGGAATAAATCCGGCCGACCATCGCTTGAAGGCCGGGCGGGCCATGACGCTGTGCTGGATGGCGAACAGGCCCAGCAGCAGCAGGTTGACGACGATGGCCTCGCTCAAACCGGTTTGGCTGCCGACGTCGATCGACTTCGGCACGACATAATTGCCGACGAAACCGAGCGCATAGAGAAATGAAACCGTGAATACGGCATAGCTCACGATGGCGTAGAGCAGGATTGCGAGGCGCGCGAACATGGTTTTTCCTATTGTGCCTGATACGGCGGTGCCGCATGCGGGAGCCTGAATCGCTCGATGGCTGTCAGGCTCGATCTCGCCAGACCGTTACCGCCGGACCGTCCCCCGTGCGTCCCCCCGGGGACGCCGGCCGGGGAGGGAGGATCTCATGACGGCTTTCTCGCTCGGCACGTTCGGGTTCCCCGAGGTCCACGCTGACGGCCGCACGATCAAGCTGAACCTGCGCAAGGGCCTTGCGCTGCTGGTCTATCTCGCAGAGGCGAAGGGCGCGGTTGCGCGCGACGTCATCGCCACGCTGCTGTGGCCCGAAACGTCCCGCGAGACCGGTCTCGCTCGATTGCGACGGCTGCTTCACCGTGTCGAGCTCACGCTCGGCCAGCCGGTTTTCGAGACCGACCGCACCAGCGTGCGATGGTCTCCCGAGGTCGCGTTGAAGCTCGACTCGCAACTGTTCGAGAGCGCCTGCAACCGCGGCGCGTTTGAACAGGCCTGCCGGATTTACCGGAGTGACTTCCTCGCAGGCTTCGCTCCGGAGGACTGTCCTGAATTCGACGATTGGGCGTTCTTTCGCCGGGAGGCGCTGCGGGGGCGGCTCATGCATGCCTTGGAGCGTCTCGTGCAGGACAGGAATGCCGCCGGCGATCATTTTGCCGCCATCCTGTATGCGGGACGTCTGGTCGAGCTCGATCCGCTCAGCGAAGTCTATGGCCGGCATCTGATCCGCAGCCTGCTGCTGGCCGGCGATCGAAGCGCGGCGGAGCGGCAACACGCAGCGCTCACACAGCGGCTGCGCGACGAGCTTGGCGTTGCGCCGGAAGCCGAGACGGAAGCGCTCATGGCTCCTGCGGCCGCGCCGCTGCGCGATGCAGTGCCGGCAACACGCTACGTGAAGGGCGCCGGCGTGCATCTGGCGTATCAGACCTATGGAAGCGGCGCGCTCGATATCCTGGTCATGCCCGGCTTCGTCTCGCATGTGGAACGCGCCTGGGAGCATCCGGCGAGCCGGACGTTTCTGGCCTCATTGACGAGGCTTGGACGCCTGATCGTTTTCGATCGCCGCGGCATCGGCCTGTCCGACCGGGTCGGGTCGGCTCCTGATATCGACGTCACCGCGGAGGATATCGGCACCGTGCTGCGCGCGGCGGACTCGCGCCGCGTCGTGTTGTTTGGCGCATCCGAATGCGGGCCGGCCTGCATTAAATTTGCGGTCGATGAATCCAGCCGCGTCGCCGGGCTCATCCTGTTCGGCGCACTGGCAAAAGGCTGCTGGTCAGAGGACTATCCGCACGCGTTGCGCGCCAGCCAGTATGACGCCTGGAGGAAGCATCTCATCGCGCAATGGGGCGGCCCGGTCGGGATCGAGGCCTTCGCGCCGAGCCTTGCCAACGATCCGCAGGCGCGCGCCTGGTGGGCGGGACTATTGCGCGCAGCCTCCAGTCCCGGCGGCATCTCGGCCGTGCTGGAGGCGTTTCGCGACGCCGATGTGCGGCACCTTCTGCCGCGCATTGCCGTGCCGACATTGGTGCTGCACCGGCGGGACGACAAGGCCGTGCGCATTGCCGCGGGCCGCGATGTCGCGAGCCGCATCACCGGTGCAGAATTCGTCGAGCTCGACGGCAATGATCACTGGTTCTTTGCCGGCGATCAGCAGCCGGTGCTCGATGCGATCAAGCGATTTACGGAGGCTTTGCCACGTGGAGCGAGGGCGCGGGCGTGAAACCCCAGCCTCATTTATTGGCACGTTTCGTGCCTCCCAAAGCGGCACGAACGATGCGCCACAATGTCTAGCCAAGGGAGACCCTGACATGAAACGCGAAGACCTCACCGAAAAGCTGCTCGACATCAAGCGCGAGAAGGGCTGGAGCTGGAAACACATCTGCGAGAAGATCGGCGGCTATTCCGAAGTGCTGATCGTCGGCGCGATCATGGGCCAGATGAAGCTGACGAAGCCGCAGGCCGCCAATGCCGGCGAGCTGTTCGGCCTGTCGAAGGCCGAGACCGCGATGCTCAACGAGGTGCCGATGCGCGGCACCGGCACGCCGATGCCGCCGACCGATCCGCTGATCTATCGCTTCTACGAGATGGTGATGGTGAACGGCCCGGCGTGGAAGGCGCTGATCGAGGAGGAATTCGGCGACGGCATCATGTCGGCGATCGATTTCGACATGGGGATCGAGCGCGTCGCCAACCCGAAGGGCGATCGCGTCAAGATCACGATGTCGGGCAAATTCCTGCCGTACAAATATTACGGCGCCAGCGGCAACGTGCCGGAGTACGGCTTCAAGGAGGAGTGATCTGGGCGAATGGCGGATTGCGAGTAGCGAACAGGGTTCGGTTCGCTACTCGCCACTTCCTTGTCCGCCTATTTCCCCGCCTTCACCTCGGCCGCCGCCACAGCGATCAATTCGCTCATCTTGGCGCGAATCGCCTGCTCGGTGACGGCCACGTTCTTGGCGGCGAAATCGGCCATGACCTTGCGCAGCACGTCGGCGTCGCCGGCTTCCTCGAAATCGGCGGCGACCACCTCCTTGGCGTAGGCGGTGGCGGCATCGCCGGTGATGCCGAGCTTCTCGGCTGCCCAAAGCCCGAGCAGCCGGTTGCGGCGGGCTTCCGCCTTGAATTTCTGCTCCTCGTCGAGGGCAAATTTCTTCTCGAAGCCTTCCTCGCGTTTGTCCAACGTGCTCATGCCTTTTCCAATTCCCTCTGACTGGACCCGGTGGCCCTCGTTGCGAGGGCCCCGGCGCATGCCTAGATAGGGGGCACGAATCGGCAAAACAACGAGCCGTTAAGCCGCAGGCAAGACGGTATAAGTTGATGCCGGACGGCCGGATCGATTGTGCTGGGACAGCCAATCGGATAGGTTGCCTGAAGGCTAGGTTCCCGTTCTGTTTCCAATGGTTCCAGATGGGGTTCCCGGCCGTTCACGGCAGCTCCGCTGTGGGTCGTAACCTGGTAACCGGAGCACACCAAATACATGGATTTCAACAAAACACGGTACATCCCCATGAGCCGTCGGCGTCGTATTTATGAAGGCAAGGCAAAGGTTCTTTACGAAGGCCCGGAGCCCGGCACCCTGATCCAGCACTTCAAGGATGACGCCACCGCGTTCAATGCGAAAAAGCATCAGGTGATCGAGGGCAAGGGTGTCCTCAACAACCGGATCTCGGAGTACCTGTTTCAGCACCTCAACGACATCGGGGTGCCGACCCATTTCATCCGCCGCCTCAACATGCGCGAACAGTTGATTCGCGAGGTCGAGATCGTGCCGCTCGAGGTGGTGGTGCGGAACGTTGCCGCCGGCTCGCTGTCGCAGCGCCTCGGCATCGAGGAGGGCACGCAGCTGCCCCGTTCGATCATCGAATTCTATTACAAGAACGACCAGCTCAACGACCCCATGGTGTCGGAAGAGCACATCACCGCCTTCGGCTGGGCCACGCCCCAGGAGATCGACGACATCATGGCGCTTGCCATCCGCGTCAACGATTTCCTCACCGGCCTCTTCCTCGGCATCGGCATCCGCCTCGTCGACTTCAAGATGGAGTGCGGCCGCCTGTTCGAGAACGAGATGATGCGGATCATCGTCGCCGACGAGATCTCGCCGGACAGCTGCCGTCTGTGGGACATCAAGTCGAACGAGAAGCTCGACAAGGACCGTTTCCGCCGCGACCTCGGTGGCCTGCTCGAGGCCTATACCGAAGTCGCCAAGCGCCTCGGCATCCTCATGGAGAACGAGCGTCCGCAGGGCACTGGCCCGGTGCTGGTGAAGAGCTGAAGAGGATTTTGACGTGAAGGCACGTGTCACCGTTACCCTGAAGACGGGCATCCTCGATCCGCAAGGCAAGGCCATCGAAGGCGCGCTGAAGTCGCTCGGCGTCGACGGCGTCGCCAGCGTCCGCCAGGGCAAGGTGTTCGACATCGAGCTCGCCGGCGCCGACAAGGCCAAGGCCGAAGCGGCGCTCAAGGATGCCGCCGACAAGCTGCTCGCCAACACCGTGATCGAGAACTATCGGGTCGAGCTGCTCTGATGAAGGCCGCCATCCTCGTCTTCCCCGGCATCAACCGCGAGCGCGACATGGCGCGCGCGCTGAAGCTCATCTCGGGCCATGAGCCCGCGATGGTCTGGCACGCCGAGACCTCGCTGCCTGCGGGCACCGATCTCGTGGTGGTGCCGGGCGGCTTCTCCTACGGCGACTATCTTCGCTGTGGGGCGATTGCGGCGCGGTCGCCGGTGATGGACGCGGTGCGCGACTATGCGGCCAAGGGCGGTCTCGTCCTCGGCGTCTGCAACGGTTTCCAGATCCTCTGCGAATCCGGCCTGCTGCCCGGCGTCTTGATGCGCAATGAGCGGCTGAAATTCATCTGCCACGACGTGCATCTGCGCGTCGAGCGCTCCGACACGCCGTTCACCCGCGGCTACAATGCCGGGCAGGTGATCCGCGTTCCCGTCGCACATGGCGAGGGCAATTACGAGGCGGACGAGGAGACCATCAAGCGGCTCGAAGGCGAGGGGCGGGTGCTCTATCGCTACTGCTCCGCCGACGGCGTGGTCGATGAGGCGCACAACATCAACGGCGCGGCGAATTCCATCGCCGGCATCGTCAACGACAAGGGCAACGTGCTCGGCATGATGCCCCATCCGGAAAACCACGTCGAAGACATCATGGGCTGCACCGACGGCCGTGGCCTGTTCGCCGGCCTCACCGCGCATCTGGAAAAGGCCGCGTGATCCCGTTCCTGCTGAAGCGCGCGCTCGCCGCGGTCGCGGTCATTGCGTTCGCGACTGCCGCGTTCGCGCAGGATTTTCCCAAGCGCCCGATCACGATGATCGTGCCGTTCGCGGCCGGCGGCACCTCGGACGTGATCGCGCGCACGGTTGCCGAGCAGATGGGCATTGCGCTCGGCCAGACCATCGTGATCGAGAACGTTGCCGGCGCCGGCGGCTCGACCGCGCTGGCGCGCGCCTCCCGCGCCGAGCCCGATGGCTACACCATCGCGATCGGCAATGCCGGCACCAATGCCGCGACCTACACGATCTATCCAAAGCTGCCGTTCACGCCGGACTCCTTCGTGCCGATCGGGATGGTTGCGAAGACATTCGGCATCATCGCGCTGCGCAAGGATTTCCCGGCGAAGGACCTGAAGGAGTTCATCGCCTACGCCAAGGCCAATCCGGGCAAGATCAATCTCGGCCATGCCGGCGTCGGCTCGTCGAATTACCTCATTTGCAAGAGCTTTGTGACCGCCGCCGGCATCGATGCGACGCTGGTCGGCTATCGTGGCGCCGCGCCCGCGCTGACCGACGCGGTCGGCAGCCAGATCGACGGCGTCTGCGACGCGGCCGCCTCGGTCTCGCAGTCGATCAACGAGAAGCTGGTGAAGGGCCTCGTGGTCGGCTCGACCGTGCGGCTGGCGACGCTGCCGGATCTGCCGACGTCTGCCGAGGCGGGCCTGCCGGATTTCGAGGCGCAGGGCTGGAACGGCCTGTTCGCGCCCAAGGGCACGCCACCGGCCGTCATCGCCAAGCTGAACGCCGCCGCGCGGACGGCGGTGGAAACCGACGCGGTGAAGAAGCGCTTCGCCGATCTGTCGACAGTTGCGCCCGATCCCGACGAGCATACGCCCGACGTGCTCCAGAAGCTCGTGACACGCGACGTCGAAAAATACCGGAAGATGCTGGCGGACGACGCCAAGCAGTAGCAGCTTTGGCTGCGATCTCATGAACCTCGATCGTATTTGAAGCGACTGACTCCTCGCCGTCATCAAGGCGCGCGGGTCCGGGGTCGCTGATTTCTGCCGGTGTAGACAACTCAAAGTTGTTTCATCGCGTCAGTTGCGATATCAGGAAGCGTGCGCTGTCGTTGTGCTCCCGGATGTCACATGCCCGTCGCTTTGGTCGTTCTGCTGCTGGATATCACGCTGATCTATCACGCATCGCGAACCGGGCGGCTACGGCCCTGGGCCTTCATCATCCTGCTGGTGCCGATGATGGGCGCGCTCGCCTATATCGCGGTCGAGCTCATCCCGGAATGGTTTTCCAGCCCCGGCGCACGGCAGGCGCGGCAGCGCGTCGCCAACCGGCTCGATCCCGAGAAGCGCTATCGCGAGCTGTCCGACCGGCTGGCGGCCACCGACACCATCGCCAACCGCGCCGCGCTGGCGGAAGAGTGCGCGAAGATCGGCAGATTCAGTGAAGCGGAAGCGCATTACGACCACGTCCTGAAGCTGCCGATGGGCCACGATCCCGCTTATGCGCTCGGCAAGGCGCAAGCCGAGTTTTCAGCCAAGCGTCCGGCCGACGCGCTCGCGACGCTGGACGACCTCCAGAAGCAGTGGCCGGACTTCGACTCCGCCGACGCGCATCTGCTCTACGCCCGCGCGCTCGCCGAGGTCGGCCGGCTCGACGAGGCGCTGGAGGAGTACCACGCCGTCTCCGGCTATTTCCCCGGCGCCGAAGCGCGGGTGCGCTACGGCATGCTGCTCCAGATGGTCGGCCGCAGCGCCGAGGCGCGAATGGTCTTCAACGAGCTCCTGATCCAGATGCGGCGCGCGCCAAAGTATCTGCGCGAGGCGCAGGCCGAGTGGCTGTCGATCGCCGAGAAGCAGCTCTCGACCTGAGGAGGTGCACCAGCCGAATGGCTTCAGCCTGAGAATCTCACAGACACCAGCGATATCCAGGGCACGAAGGTGATCAGCAGCAGGCCCAGGAACAGCCAGGCGAGATAGATCCAGATTCGGCGCATGCCGGCGTCCGGCGACACGCCGCCGATGCTGCAGGCCGCGTAGTAGCAGAGCCCGAACGGCGGCGCGAACAGGCCGAGGCCCATGGCGAGGATCACCACCATCGCATAGTGCACCTCGTTGATCCCGAACGTTGCCGCCACCGGGAATAGCAGCGGACCGAACAGCACGATGGCCGGGATGCCCTCCAGCACGCTGCCGAGCACGATGAAGGCGACGACCGAGATCAACAGGAAGCCCCAGGCGCCGCCGGGCACGCCGGCCATACGCGCCGCCAGATCATGTGAGAAGCCGGATTGCGCCAATGCCCATGCCATCGCGCTGGCAGCTCCCACGATGAACAGGATCGACCCGGACAGCGAGGCAGTCTGCACCAGCATCGGCAGCACATTCTTCCAGGCCAGGCTGCCACGATAGATGACCAGGCCGAGCACGAGGCAATAGGCGATGCCGATCGTCGAGACTTCAGTGGCGGTCGCAAAGCCCTCGACCACCGCGCTGCGGATCAGGAACGGCAAGGCCAGGGCCGGCAGCGCCGCCCAGAACGTCTTCGCCACGACAGACATCGGTGCCCGCGCGACCTTGAGCGCGGCGTTCTCCTCCGCGCCCGCCCGGTAGCGCGCGACGAAGGCGAGCACGATCGCCAGCACGATCCCCGGCAGGATGCCGGCGGTGAACAGCGCGGCGATCGAGACACCGGTGACGGAGGCGATCGCGATCAGCACGATCGACGGCGGAATGGTCTCGCTCATCGCGCCTGACGCCGCGAGCAGCGAGACCAGTTCGCCATCCTTCATGCCGCGCTTGCGCATTTCGGGAAACAGCACCGGCGCGATCGCCGCCATATCGGCGGTCTTCGAGCCGGAGATGCCCGAAACCAGCAGCATGGCGCCCAACATCACATAGGAGAGCCCACCCCGGACATGGCCGAGCATAGAGGCGAGGAATGCGACCATGACGCGCGCCATGCCGGTCTGCTCGACCAGTTGTCCCAGCAGCACGAACAGCGGCACCGCGAGCAGGATCAGCGAGCTCATGCCCTCGTCGATCCGCCCGACCACGACCAGCAACGGCGTCCGCGTCGTGGTCAGCAGGAAAGCGACGGTCGCAAGACAAAAGGAAAACGCGATCGGCACGCCCGCCATCACAGCGCAGCCGAGCAGACCGACGAAGAAGATCAGCAGGTTCCAGTTGCCGAGCGACTTCAGCGAGGGGCCTGCGAAATAGAGCACGCCGGCAATCGCCGCAAACAGGATTGCGACGGCAAGCAGGTCCTTCGCGGATCGCTTGACGAGGGTGAGGCAGATGCTGGCGAGCGCGATGATGCACCCGACCGGGATGGCGGCCGCACGAACCATGCCGGACCAGCCGAGCGCCGGCGTCTCCACAAAGGCCTGATCCTCCACATAGTCCAGCGCCGGATGCAGGATGATCGCGAGGAACAGCGCAACCCCGCCGGCCGCGAGCGTCGAGGCCCAGGCCTCCGCACGCGGCGACAGGTACGACGTGAAGAAGGTCAGGCGCATATGCGCCGAGCGCTGCACGGCGATCGCGCTGCCGAGCATCGCCAGCCACAGGAACAGGATGGAGGCGAGCTCGTCGGACCAGATGATCGGCCGGTGGAAGATTCCGCGTGCGACGATGCCGGCGAACAGGATGACGACCTCGGCGACCACGGCGATCGCCGCCGGAATCTCCACCAGCCAGCGCAGCGACTGCTCCAGCCAGCGTCCGCGCAACGGTCGCGCCTCGCCGAGCGTCACCGTCTCCGGCATGCCGATCACCGCGCTCATGCCAGCGCTCCGGCCGCGGCCTCCAGAATCTTCCAGTTGTCCTCGCCGAACTTGCCGCGCCATTCCTTGTAGAAGCCGGCGGCCGACAGCCCCTTGCGGAACGCCTCCTTGTCGGAGACCTCGAAGGTGATGCCCTTGGCGGTCAGCTGGTCCTTCAGTGTCAGATTGAGCTTGGCGGTATCCGCGCGCTGCTCCATCGCGGCCTGGTCGAATTCACGCCGTACGATCGCCTGCAACTCGTCGGGCAGTGCCTTGACCGAGCGGCGGTTGCCGAGAATGAAGAATGGATCCCAGATGTGGTTGGTCTCGGAGATGTATTTCTGCACCTCGTAGATCTTGCCGGCCTCGATGGTAACGAGGCCGTTCTCCTGGCCGTCGACGAGATGGGTCTGGAGCGCCGTGTACAATTCGTTGAAGTTGATCGAGGTCGGGTTGGCGCCCAGCGACTTGAACAGCGAGGTGAAGATCGGCGAGACCGGCACGCGGATGCGGTAACCGGCGAGATCGGCCGGCGTCTTGATCGGCTTGGTGAACGACGAAACCTGCCGGAACGTGTTGTCGGCGGGCTTGGCCATCACCAGCGCGCCGGTCTTCTCGATCTGGCTTGCGATCAGCTTGCCGAGGTCTCCGTCCATCGCATTCCAGACCTGGCCGTAGTCCGAGAACGCGAAGCCGACATTGGCGATGCCGGCGATCGGCGCTACCGTCGACAGCACGGAGCCCGCGATGTTAAGGAAATCGACGCCGCCGCTGCGGATCTGGGTCAAGAGATCGGTGTCCGAGCCGAGCTGCGAGGCGGGAAAGAACTTGATCTCCAGCCGGCCGCCGCTCGCTTCCCTGATCCGCTTCACGGCCTGATCGAGGCGGGTGTTGATCGGCTGCGTCAGCGACTGGCCGGTGGCGAGCTTGTATTCGAACTCCGCGGCCTGCGCCGGCCGGGTGCGGATCGCGACCAGTGGAACGGCCGCAGCCGCGACCATGAAGTTGCGCCGTGAAATCCTGTGGCCCTTGCCCGACATCGTTGGTCCTCCCTGATGATCTTGTGCGGCGCCTTTGTCGGCGCACGTGCTCGTTGCCGCGCGCGGTCTTCGCCGCGCCGGTGTCGTCAAAATCGCTGTGGCTGGTGAAAGGGCCTCGCCCTGCGTTCCTTCCCCCCGGGCGGACCGGCGCTCTGCGCCCGTCCTGTTTCCTCTGTCGGCACCCGTCTGCCGCGGGTTGCCTTGAGCCTGAAGCCTAGATCGCTGGTCACGCACGACAATTGAATTATATTCGCCGTCACTTTAGCTGACCTAAAAGGTTTCCTGATGCAGATACCGTTCCGCGCCATCATTGTCTTCCACGCGGTGGCGCGCGCGGGCAGCATTTCCCGTGCGGCGGACGAATTACGGGTGACGCCTTCGGCCGTCAGCCAGCAGATCCAGGCGCTCGAGCTGCACCTCGGCACGGCGCTGACCTCGCGGGTCGGGCGTAACATCACGCTGACCGAGGCCGGCGAGCGCTATTTCGAGATGATCAGCCGCGAGATCGAGCACGTCACCGACGTGACGCAGCATGTCCGCGGCATCCGCTCCGCCACCACATTGACGGTACGCGCAGCCCCGAGCGTGTCGAGCAAATGGCTGCTGCCGCGGCTCGCGAGCTTCGTTGATGCCAATCCGGACATCGAATTGCGGCTCGACGGCACCAACGAGCCGACCGATTTCCGCAAGGAAAATGTCGACCTGGAGATCCGCCACGGCGAAGGCGGCTGGGCCGGTCTGTTCGTCGAAAGCCTGGGCAAGGAGCGCTTCTTTCCGCTGTGTGCGCCTTCGTTCTTTGCGGCGGGCAGCCTCGTAGCCCAGGACCTGCTCGAGCACCGGCTGATCCATTCGGTGAAATCGCAGATGCAATGGCCGCGCTGGTTCACGGAGGCCGGCATCGAGCCTGCGGAACGCTGGAAACGCGTGCTGTTCGACCGCAGCCACATGGCGATCGACGCCGCCGTCGACGGCCTTGGCATCGGGCTGGAAAGCGAGCTGCTGGCCTGGCGCGAATTACGCGACGGCCGCCTGGTTTGCCCCGTGAAGAACCCGCCGGAGGTCGCGCTGACCACGCAATGGATCGTCTGCCCGCACGGCCATCTGCGCCACCGCAAGACCCGCACCTTTCTCGACTGGCTGCGCGCGGAGCGCGACGCCTGGAGCGCGCGCTAGCGCATCATCCGGAAAGGTCTGAAGCGGTTTTCCCAGCGACCGACGCGAAGCGTTCGCGTGGAGATCATGCGCGCTGAGGGCATGCCGATTGTTTAGCGCGCCTACATCGTTGCGGCAGATAATCTGAATTGCCCTCGGATTCGCCGCTGCCTAACGTTTCCGTGCAAGGCGAGCGCGGCCGGACGTCACGGCCGCAACAACGCCGTCACCCGAGGAACGCTTAAGGAAATCCAGATGAATCTCCATCGCATGCTGCTGGAGCGCAAGGCGGCCGGCAAGCCTGTTACCATCGGCCTGATTGGGGCCGGAAAATTCGGCCTGATGTTCCTGTCGCAGGTGCGCCAGACCGACGGCATGCATCTCGTCGGCGTTGCCGACCTGAACACCTCGCGCGCCCGGGCGCAGCTCAAGCTCGGTTGCTGGCCGGAAGAGCAATACGCGGCTGCCACGATCGACGATGCGCTCAAGCATGGCCGCACCGTCGTCACCGACAACGCCGATGCGCTGATCACCCATCCGGCGATCGAGGTCATCATCGAGGCGACCGGCGATCCCGGCGCCGGCATCCGCTTTGCGATGAAGGCGATCGAGAACGGCAAGCACATCGTGATGGTCAATGTCGAGGCGGACGCAGTCGCAGGTCCGATCCTGGCGCGCAAGGCCAAGCAGGCCGGCGTCGTCTATTCACTCGCCTGGGGCGACCAGCCGGCGCTGATCGCCGATCACGTCGACTGGGCACGTGCCGCCGGATTCAAGGTCGTCGCCGCCGGCAAGGGGACGCGCTATCACCCGACCTATCACCAGTCGACGCCGGATACGGTCTGGGACATCCTCGACAAATACATGAAGATCAAGGATCGCAACTCGATCAACCCGAAGATGTTCAACTCCTTCGTCGACGGCACCAAGTCGGGCATCGAAATGACGGCGGTGTGCAATGCGACCGGGCTGCATGCGCAGAGCGAGGGGCTGTCGTTCCCGCCGGCAACGCGGTTCGAGCACGCCGAAATCTGCAAGCCGAAATCCGACGGTGGCATGCTGGAGAAGTCGGGCGTCACCGAGGTCACGTCCTCGGTCTATCGTGACGGCACCGACGTCCCGCAGAGCCTCGTGATGGGCACCTATGTCGTGTTCGAGACCGACAGCGCCTATTCCGAGGAATGCTTCCGCGAATACAGCATGCTGCCGGACAAGACCGGCAAATACGCCTCGTTGTACCGGCCGATCCATATGATCGGGCTCGAACTCGGTATCTCCGTGGCTTCTGCGGCGCTGCGCAAGGAGCCGACCGGTGCGCCGATCGTGTTCAATTCGGACGTGGTGGCGACCGCCAAGCGCAAGCTGAAGGCCGGCGAGATGCTCGACGGCGAGGGCGGCTTCTGCGTGTGGGGTAAGCAGACCCCGGCCGACGCCTCTCTGAAGCAGGGCTATCTGCCGCTCGGCCTCGCCCACCAGGTCAAGCTCAAGACCGACATCGCGGAAGGCCAGCGTCTGAGATGGGAGGACGTGGAGTACGATCCCAACAGTCTCGCCGTGCGGGTGCGCCGCGAGATGGAAGCGGCCTTCCGGCAACCCAACATGGCGGCTTGATTGGCGCCCGCTACCGCCACTTGAGTCGTTCGGCCGGCACCGTCATCGCGGCGACGCCGGCCATGACCAGCAATAGCCCCAGTGCCAGGTTCGACGGCACGCTCTCGCCGAGCAGCAGCACGGAGAGGCCGACGCCGATCGGGATGCGCAGATAGCCTTGTGCGTTCGTGGTCAGCGTGCCGAGGCGGCCGAGGCAGACGTAGAACAGCATCAGCCCCAGCGCGCTGGAGACGATGCCCATGACGATGGTGGCGACGATCGCCGTTGGTGTCGGGTGAAGCGTCCAGGGCTGGTCGATGATGAGCGAGGGCGGCAGCAGCACGAGGCCGCCGAACAGCAGCGAGCCGGTGGCCACCACCATCGGATCGTATTCGGAGAGGCGGAGGCCGAAGATGGTCGCGCAGGCAAAGGAGATGGTGGCGAGCAGGATCGCGATCTCCGCCACGATCTCGCTGCCGAAGCCGCGCAGCGCATCGAGGCCGACGATGACGATGGTGCCGGCAAGGCCGAGGATCGCGCCCGCGAGCTTCAGCAACGTCGCCGGCTCGTGCCGCGTGATCAGCGAGGTGATCAGGAAGGCGAAGATCGGCGTCGTCGAGGCCAGCACCACCGTGTTCGATGCCGGCACATAGAGCTGCGACCAGGTGATGACAAGGAACGGAAAGGTCGAGTTAATCAGCTGCTGGACCGCGAACAGCTTCCAGGCCTTCACATCCGTCGGCAGGCTGACTCCGCGCATCCACAGGATCGCGAACAGGAAGGCGGCCGCGATCAGCGAACGCGCCGAGATGAAGGTCACAGGCGGGATCGTGTCCAGCGCAAGCTTGGCCAGCGGATAGGTCGAGCTCCAGCAGCAGGCCAGCGCGAACAGCAGCGCGTAATCGCGCCAGTTGCGCGCGCCGGTGGCGGGTATGGACGGCAACGGCGATGCTACGGAGGCTGCCGTGCGCCCCGCCCTCGATGTGCTCTGCGGCACCTTGGTCTTGCTCCCCGGCGCGACAGCGCTCGGCACAAGTCTGGGCGAGGGGGCGCCAAAAGGGAAGGCGCCGAGCTATGCGTTTGGCTGAGGTTGCGCCTTCCGCTTCACCCGCTTGATCGTCCCGGAAAAGGTGAACAGCTGCCTGTTGCCTGACATCATCTTGCCGCGCAGGAAAATCAGCGAACCGCCGGCCCGGCTCACTTCTCCGGTACATTCGATCAGCTCGCCCTCCCGTGCCGCGTCGAGGAATTCGCAGGTAAAATTGGTCGTCACGGCCCGTCCGTCCAGGACGTGGGTGGCGATCGCAAACAGGGAGTAGTCGGCAAAGGCCATGTAGCAGCCGCCATGGACGTTCCCCGAGCCGTTGAGGTGCTTTTTCTCGACCCGGAAGGCGCTGCGGACGCTGCCGTCCTCCTCGATCCGGTGCCAGAAGGGGCCGACATGGGACTCAAAACTGTCGCGAATCCAGGTCCGCCAGCCCTGGAATTCCCCCTCGGTGGCGATGTGGAGGTCGGGACGGCGGGGCGGGGGCGTTTTGGTGAGTTCGTGCAAGGAAATGGGCCTTCAATTGCGGGTCTTTTGCCCTTAAATCCGATCCTTACGCGCGGTGCAATTCCTGTTCCCGCAGCCCCCCGCCGCAAAACGTGGGACAGCGGGAAAATGCGCCATAAAGGGCTTTTCCAAGCCGTCCGATGTTCCTAAGAACGGCCAACCGCCGCCGAAAGCCTCGAATCCATGAAGAACGAACCCAAGATCACCCCCGAACTGGTTGCCGCCCACGGGCTCAAGCCCGACGAGTATGAGCGCATCCTGAAGCTGATCGGGCGGGAGCCGACCTTCACCGAGCTCGGCATCTTCTCGGCGATGTGGAACGAGCATTGCTCGTACAAGTCCTCGCGCATCCATCTGCGCGGCCTGCCGACCAAGGCACCCTGGGTGATCCAGGGCCCCGGCGAGAATGCCGGCGTGATCGACATCGGCGACGGCCAGGCCGTGGTCTTCAAGATGGAGAGCCACAACCACCCGAGCTACATCGAGCCCTATCAGGGCGCGACCACCGGCGTCGGCGGCATCTTGCGCGACGTCTTCACCATGGGCGCGAGGCCGATCGCCTGCCTCAATGCACTGAGCTTCGGTGCGCCCGAGCATGCCAGGACCCGGCACCTCGTCTCCGGCGTCGTCGCCGGTGTCGGCGGCTATGGCAATTCCTTCGGCGTGCCGACCGTCGGCGGCCAGGTGCGCTTCCACACCCGCTATGACGGCAACATCCTCGTCAACGCGATGGCCGTCGGCCTCGCCGACGCGGACAAGATCTTCTATGCGGCCGCCTCCGGCGTGAACATGCCGATCGTCTATCTCGGCTCCAAGACCGGCCGCGACGGCATCCACGGCGCCTCGATGGCCTCGGCCGAGTTCGACGACAAATCCGAGGAGAAGCGCCCGACCGTGCAGGTCGGCGATCCCTTCGCCGAAAAGCTGCTGCTCGAGGCCTGCCTCGAAATCATGGAGAAGGGCTGCGTCATCGCGATCCAGGACATGGGCGCGGCGGGCCTGACCTGCTCGGCGGTCGAGATGGGCGCCAAGGGCGACCTCGGCGTCGACCTCGATCTCGACGCGGTGCCGACCCGCGAAACCGGCATGAGCGCCTACGAGATGATGCTCTCGGAAAGCCAGGAGCGCATGCTCATGGTGCTCAAGCCCGAGAAGGAAAAGGAAGCCGAGGCGATCTTCACGAAGTGGGGGCTCGATTTTGCCATCGTCGGCTACACCACGCCGAGCAAGCGCTTCGTGGTCAAGCATGGCGGCGACGTGATGGCCGATTTGCCGATCAAGGAGCTTGGCGACGAGGCGCCGCTCTATGACCGCCCGCATGTCCCTTCCGCCGCGCTGCCGGTCGTGCATGCGCGCGAGGTACCGGCGCCGATGGCCGTCGGTGCCGCGCTGGAGAAGCTGATCGGCACGCCCGACATGTGCAGCAAGCGCTGGGTCTGGGAGCAGTACGATCACGTCATTCTCGGCAACACCGTGCAGCGCCCCGGCGGCGATGCCGCCGTAGTGCGCGTGCAGGACGGGCCGAAGGGCCTGGCGCTGACCGTCGACGTCACGCCGCGCTATTGCGAGGCCGACCCGTTCGAGGGCGGCAAGCAGGCGGTGGCGGAAGCCTGGCGCAACATCACCGCGGTCGGCGGCAAGCCGCTCGCGATCACCGACAATCTCAATTTCGGCAATCCCGAGCGGCCCGAGATCATGGGCCAGTTCGTCGGCTGCCTGAAGGGCATCTCCGAAGCCTGCCGCACGCTCGACTTCCCGGTCGTCTCGGGCAACGTCTCGCTCTACAACGAGACCAACGGCCGCGCGATCCTGCCGACGCCTTCGATCGGCGGCGTCGGCCTGCTCGACGATTTCACCAAATCGGCTTCGCTGGCCTTCAAGGCCGAGGGCGAGGCCATCCTGCTGGTCGGCGAAACCCACGGCTGGCTCGGCCAGTCGGTGTATCTGCGCGACATCTGCGGTCGCGAGGAGGGCGCGCCGCCGCCGGTCGATCTCGCCGCCGAGAAGCGCAATGGCGATTGCGTGCGCGGCATGATCCATGCGGGCACCGCCACCGCCGTGCACGACCTCTCCGACGGTGGTCTCCTGATCGCACTCGCCGAGATGGCGATGGCGAGCGGCATCGGCGCAAAACTGCTGGCGGCGCCGACCTCGCTTGTCTCGCAGGCCTACTGGTTCGGCGAGGACCAGGCGCGCTATCTCGTCACCGTGCCGGAAACCGAAGCCGGCCGCGTGCTCGCGAAGATGCGCGGCTGCGAGGTGCCCTGCGTGCGCATCGGCACCACCGGCGGCGATGCGATCACGATCGCGGGCGAAGCGCCTGTGACGATTGACAGCTTGCGGAAGTCATTCGAGCGCTGGCTGCCGGAGTATATGGGCGGGAAGGCGGCTTAGGGCGCCGCCGCAGTCTCAGTCCCGTAGTCCGGATGGAGCCAACGGGTCGGCGCGAAGCGCCGCCTGATGACAGGCTCCGCGAAATCCGGGCTACGACCATTGCGCTCGCAATGATGGAGACCGTCAGTGTCACAGCACCTTCGTTGCCCCGGGGATCTGGCGCAAGGCGCGCGTTAGCGCCCAACTGAACGCGACCGTCAGCACGAACCCGATCGTCGCCTTGACGATCGCTGGCAGGTCATAGTCGAACAGCCAGTATTGCAGCCAAAGCGCGATCGGGTAGTGCACCAAAAACATGCCGTAGGCATCCGCCTGCATCGGATCGAGTAGCCTGGCCGAGCCTGATTGCTTGAACCTCTGGAAAAAGGCCAGGATCAGAAACATGATGGCCACGCTGAAGACAGCGAAGCAGATGGCGTAGAGCCCCTCATACCAGTTCGGCAGCGGCGACGGATTTCCCAGTATTTCGCGCTTGATGAAGATCAGCACCCAGAGCAGGCAATACGGAACGATCGCCAAGACCATCCAGTCCCAGCTGACCTTCGCCATCCGGCCGTCCGCCGCGAGCAGGCCGCGATCCATATTCGCGACTCCAATGCCGGCACCGAAAAAGAAGTAGCTCGCATAGAGCATCACACGCCCGTGCTGCAACGAGAACGGCCCGAACTCGAACCAGCTGCTAGGTCCATAGTACATCAGCCCGGGAACATAGAACGCTGCGGTGACGGCAAGCATGACCGCGAAGAACAACTCGGGCCGACGGCGACCGTCCAGCGAGAGGCGGTTGATCGGATCGAGCAGGTTTGGCGACAGCCGATGCAGTATGCAGGCCACCACGTCGAAGCCGAGCAGGACCCAAAGGAACCAGATCGGCCCGCTCGGCCACGGTCCCTTCGTGACCATATTCCACCAGTATTCCGAAAAGCCGATCTCGGGATGATGTCGGAGCGAGATGGCGTAATAGGCGAGCGGAATGATCGTGAATGCGCAGATCACGAATGGCAGGCCAAGCCGAAGCAGGCGATCTGCCAGATAGTTCAGCGCGCCCTTGCGGGCGATGCCCGACCACGCAAACAAGCCCGACAGGAAGAAGAACATCGCCATGAAGAAGCTGTCGGTGGCCAGCACGATCATATCGAAGCCGAAGAAGAATTTCGGGTCGGTATGACCGAAGTAAGTATAGGGGATGACGGCATGGTGCAGCAGCACCACCAGCGTCAGGAAGGTACGGGCACGATCGAGCGCCTGGTTGCGCGTCTTGCTCTTTGGCGCAGCATGCGCTTCCGTGCCGATCGTCGCAGAAGGTGAGATCGTGGTCATGGTCGCCCCGGTTGCGTCGTTCTCCCAACCGGACTGTGCAGCCGGGAACCCGATTCAGCAAGGGCAGTTTCGCTCATTCGTCGCTTCCGACCGGCTCCTCTGGAACCAGTCCCGCGTCGCGAAGTTAGCGTTCGCGAAATGGTTGAGGGCCGCTTGAGGTGGCACCGAGGTCTCGGAGTTGGCTATGACGATCCTGAAATGGGCGCTGATCTTTCTCTTGATCTCGATCGTGGCCGGCGTGCTCGGCTTCACCGGCATCTCGGCCGCCTCGGCCGATGTCGCCCGCTTCCTGTTCTATATCTTCGTCGTGATCTTCCTGGTGCTGCTGATACTGGGGCTCACGATCTTCAGGGCTTAGCCGGGCAGACGATCAAATCGGGACAGCGCGCCGACCTGGAGGCACCGCCCTCAATTGCCTGCGAACGGTCTTACGCGGGCCGCCAACTCCGCCAGAAACTCATCGGGACGGTTGAACGGAATGAAATGATCGCCGCCGCGAATCCAGACAAATTCCTTATGCGGGGCTCTGATCTGGTTGAAATACTGCTCGGCAGGCCCGCCTGGCGTCACGCCATCCGCATCGCCCTCAAAAAAGAACATGGGTATCGAAAATTCGAATCCGATCGAAGCCATGTCGTGCTGAAACATCGGACCGTCTCTCCCGGTCAGATACTTTTTGGAGAAGGCGTCGCCTTTGCGCCAGTAGTACCAGTCGAGCAGCGAGAAATCCGGCATGAAGAGCGGCGGGATCAGGCCGGCCGGCTGGAGGCGATCGGCGGGCGGCAGGGCCAACACGCTGCTCCACTTTTCCGCAATCAGGCGATTTTCCTGGGTCATGGTCGGCCGTGCGGCGACCGGCGCCAGCTCTGCCAGCGCCTCGCTGTTTCCAGTGGACGCCGCCCGCGTTTGCAGGCGCGCGATCGTGAGCTCGAATGCCTTCTCGAAGGTCGTCCTGCCAACCACCTGGCCAGTGCCGACATAGGCATAGAACAGTTCCGGACGTTGCTTCGCCATGTGAATTCCCAGGAATGAACCCCAGGAATGGCCGACCAGGATGATCCTGTCCTTGTGCAAATGCGCCCGCAGATATTCGGTCAGCTCAAGACCATCCCGAGTCATTCGCTCCAATGTCATGGTCGGCGCGAGCGCATCTCCAGCGGCGCCGTAAGTGCGGCCGGTGCCGCGCTGGTCCCACTGCACAACGGTGAACTGCTTTTCCCAGCGCCGCCAGCCCGACGTGATCGGCAAGGTGGTGCCTCCGGGCCCGCCGTGGACGAACAGGAGAACCGGATTGTTCCGATCCTCGCCGCGGATTTGAACCCATTGCCTGATGCCGCCGACGTCGACGAAACTGCCCTCCTGCACCCCCATGGGGGAATGGATGGCGAGAGTTTCCGCAGCAAGGTGCTGGCGATAGGCACGAAACCCGAGGCCCGCGGCGACCACCGCGATGACGACGCCGGTTGCTCCGAGCAACGAGATCCCAATCAGTCGTCCGGCCTTGTGCGGCATCAGTGGCCTGCATCGACTGAGAGGAGGCGATCCATGATTGCCCTGGCGTCACAGCGCCGTGAGACTACCCCACTTCCTCGATCTTCACCTTGTCCGGATAGAAGGCGAGATGGCCGGAAATCTCCGCCATGGCGGGGAAGGGCGTCTCATAGGTCCAGATCGCGTTGTCGAGCGTCTTGCCGTCGGCCTTGACGCTGTAATAGCTCGCGTCACCCTTGTAGGGGCAATGGGTGACGCGGTCGGTACGCTCGAGCAGAGCCATGTTGGCGTCCTCCCGCGGCACATATTGCACCGCCGGATATCTGGCCTCCTTCAGCGTCAGCGCCTTGCTGGTCTCGGCGATCACGATGTCGCCAGCCATGACGCGGACGCGGCGGGGGTTTTGGGTGATGGTGATGGGGTGGTCGGGCCCTGGAAGCTTCATGACTTCACGCCTTTTCGATCAATCTGCCGCGCGCGGCACTTTGTCGTGCCTTTATCCTGGTGGGATCAGGGATATAGTGCCGGAAAGCGTGACGTAGAAGGCCGTTCACGCTAAGTTTGCCCTGCCGGCGAGGGGACCCCGGCAGCGATTCGACGACGAGACTGAAAGCCGAGACAAGGAGCACGACCCGAATGCCCATGGACGCCCACGATATCGAGGCGATGATCAAGGCAGCGATCCCCGATGCCGACGTGACCATCCGTGACCTCGCCGGCGATGGCGATCATTATGCCGCGACCGTGATCTCGGAATCCTTCCGCGGCAAGTCCCGCGTCCAGCAGCACCAGATCGTCTATCAGTCCCTGCGCGGCCAGATGGGCGGCGTTCTGCATGCCCTGGCGCTGCAAACCGGGGTACCCGGGAGCCCCGGGGCCTGATCTGATCCGCGTGACGGGGGGATGACGATGGCTGCGGACAATCCTCGCGGCGCGATGTTTCGCGTCATCGCGCCGAACCAGCACAGCCGCGTCACCAACGCCGAACTGTTCTTCGACCTCGTCTTCGTGTTTGCCGTCACGCAGGTCTCGCACACCCTGCTGCACCATTTCACGCCGCTCGGCGCGGTGCATGTCACGGTGCTCTTCCTCGCGGTGTGGTGGGTATGGGTCTACACCGCCTGGGTCACCAACTGGCTCAATCCCGAGCTGACGCCGGTCCGCATCCTGCTCTTCCTGATGATGCTGGGCGGCCTCGTGCTGTCGACGACGATCCCGACAGCCTTCGAGGGACGGGGCCTGTGGTTCGCGATCGCCTACGCGACCATGCAGGTCGGACGGACCGCCTTCTGGCTGTTCGCGACCCCGCGCCACCGGACCGCCGTCCGGCACAATGCGATCCGCATCCTCGTCTGGCTCTGCGGCTCCGCGATCTTCTGGATCCTCGGCGGCCTTGCGCATGACGAGGCGCGGCTGTGGTTCTGGATCGTGGCGCTGACGATCGAATACATCTCGCCGGCGGTCCGCTTCTGGGTCCCGAAGCTGGGCTTCTCGTCGGTCGAGGCCTGGGCCGTCGAGGGCGGCCACATGGCCGAGCGCTGCTCTCTCTTCGTCATCATCGCGCTCGGTGAGGCCGTCGTCGTCAACGGCGCGACCTTCGCCGAGCTGGAATGGACCGCCAGCAACATGCTGGCCTTCGTCTCCGCGCTGGTCGGCGCGATCGCGATGTGGTGGGTCTATTTCCACAAGGGCGCGGAGGCCGGGTCCGAGCGCATCTCGAAATCCACCGAATCCGGCCGGCTGGCGCGGCTCGCCTACACCTATCTGCACATGCCGATCATCGCCGGCATCATCCTGACCGCGGTGTCGGACGAGCTGGTGCTGAAGCACCCGACCGGCCACTCCGATGTGCGCACCATCGTCAGCACGATCGGTGGTCCCTTGGTGTTCCTGGTCGGCACCATCCTGTTCAAGCATTCGATCCGCGGCTTCCTCCAGCTCTCGCACGGCATCGGCATCATCCTGCTGCTGGTGCTGTGGTGGTTCGCCGCCGATCTCTCGCCGCTCTGGCTGTCGGTCGCGACCAGCGTGATCATGATCGTGGTCGCGGTGTGGGAGTCGATGTCGTTGGGGTCGAAGACGGAAGAGGCCGAGGAGCATTGAACCGCGCGCGGGGGTAGCGCCCGAGCGCGCGCCTCGTCCTTCGAGACGACCGCTCCGCGGTCTCCTCAGGATGAGGCTAATCGGCATCGATGCCCGTTGAGACTGCTGCCGCGCACTCCGTCCTCATCCTGAGGAGCCCGCGTAGAGCGGGCGTCTCGAAGGATGGGCCGCAGCAAACCGCTCTGGCCGCGCCGGAGTTTCTACTCCGCCACCTCCAGCGCGTGTACCGAGAACATCTTCGCCGCATCGGTCCAGCTTTCGCGCACCCGCCAGCCCGCACCCTGCGCCAGCGTCGCAAAACGCTCGAGACTGTATTTGTAGCTGTTCTCGGTATGAATGCTCTCGCCGGGGCGGAACGAGAAGCTGGTGCCGAGCAGGCGCACGGTCTGGCTCTTCTTGCTGATCAGATGCATCTCGATGCGGTGCCGCTCGCGATTGTAGATCGCGCGATGGGTGAAGGCGGACAGGTCGAAATTGCCGCCGAGCTCGCGGTTGATCCGCACGAGCACATTGAGGTTGAAGCGCGCGGTGACGCCGGCCGCATCGTTGTAGGCGTCATAGAGCACGCGCTCTTCCTTCTCGAGGTCGGCGCCGATGATCATCTGCGCACCCTTGCCCAGGATCTTGCGAGCGCTCTTCAGGAAGGCCTGGGCTTCGTGCGGCTCGAAATTGCCGATGGTCGAGCCGGGAAAGAAGCCGACCTTGGGCATTGACGCGACTGCCCGGGGCAGCTCGAACGGCGTTGTGAAGTCAGCCGCTACCGGATAGATGCCGAGCGAGGGAAAATCCCGCTTCAGGCCGTCGGCCTGTGCCGTCAGGAAGTCGCCGGATATGTCGACGGGCACATAGGCCGCGAACTTGCAGTGGTTGAGCAGCAGGCGGACTTTTGTGGTCGCGCCGGCGCCGAACTCGACCAACGCCGCATGCTCCGGAATGATCTTCGCGATCTCGCTGCCGCGCTCTTTCAGGATCGCAAGCTCGGTGCGCGTCGGGTAATACTCCGGCAGGCGCGTGATCGCCTCGAACAGCTCCGATCCGGTCGCGTCGTAGAAATATTTCGGCGACAGTTTTTTCGGCTGCTGCGAGAGGTCCCCGATGGCCTCCCGGGCGAATGCGGTGGTCTGCTCGTCGGGGAGATGGGCTTCGGCCAAAGCGCTGGCGTGCACATTCATGATACTCTCCTGAACGCGCTGTCCGGCGCGCGGTTGTCGTCGGATGAGAACTAGTCGTAGTCGGCGAGCCGCAGTCCGGTGAACTGCCAGCGATGGTGCGGATAGAAGAAATTGCGATAGGTGATACGGCTGTGCCCTTCCGGGGTTGCAAGCGAGGAGCCGCGCAGTACCAGCTGGTTGATCATGAACTTGCCGTTGTATTCGCCGAGCGCGCCCTCGACGGCGCGATAGCCGGGGTAGGGCGAGTAGGACGATCGCGTCCACTGCCAGACGATGCCGAAGGCGTCGTTGAGCTGGCCGGCGCGGGCCGCGACCTCCCATTCCATCTCGGTGGGCAGATGCTTTCCGGACCAGCGCGCGTAGGCATCCGCTTCGTAATAGCTGACATGGCAGACCGGCGCGTCGGGATCGACCGGCCTGAGGCCGGCCAGCGTCATCACATGCCACTGGCCGTCGATCTCGCGCCAATGGCCGGGAGCGTCCCAGCCCTCGTTGTTCACGGTGGCGGAGCCGTCCATCAGCCACAGCGTTGCGGTCCGGTAGCCGCCGTCGCGCATGAAGGCGAGCCATTCGCCATTGGTGACGAGATTGCGTGCGACCCTGACAGGGCCGACGAGGGCACGGTGCGCCGGCTTCTCATTGTCGAAATGGAAGCTGTCGTCGACATGGCCGACGGTGTGGATGCCCTCGTTCAGCGCCAGCCAGTCCTCACCCGCGCGTGTCGAAGCCGGGAAGCGCCAATCCGGATCATAGGCCGGCGGGATCGGGTTCTGCGCGAACGCGTGCAGGATGTCGGTGAACATCAATTCCTGATGCTGTTGCTCGTGATTGAGCCCGACCTCGATCAGCGGTGCGATCTCGCGAAGCTTGTCCGCGCCGGCTTCCCGAAGGAATTTTACGACGGCCGCGTCGACGTATTTTCGGTAGGCGCCGACCTGCTCAGCGCTGGGGCGGGTGATGTCGCCGCGGTGATTGCGGGAATGGCGCGGGCCGGCACTGACGTAATAGGAATTGAACAGGAACGCGAAGTCGGGGTGGAAGGGCCGGTAGCCAGTCGTGTGCTCGCCGAGCAGGAATTGCTCCCAGAACCAGGTGGTGTGTGCCCGGTGCCATTTCGTCGGGCTCGCATCCGGCATGGACTGGATCTGCTGGTCTTCGGGCGACAGCGGCGCCGCCCGGCGCTCCGTCTCGTTGCGGACGGCAAGAAACGCGTCTTCCAGCCTCCGGGCGAGGCCGCCCAAATCGGTCGACAGTGACGAAAGCGGGGCGGTGGCCGTGGCGGAGGCTGGTTTCGTCACGTTTTTCTCCAGACAGGACAAGAGAACGTTGTTGGCGTTGCCCGGTTCCAAAACCTGGGTTTGTCCTAGATAGGGGCTCCGTGACGGTATGAAAGTCCTGCCCGGCGATGATATTCGTTCCATCATGCAATGCGGCCGGCATGGCCTGGACCGGCCGGCCAGGGGCCGTTGGCCGGCTGTTCGCCGCCATTTTACTTTGGATGCACAACGGTTTGGGCTACATATATAGGCAGGTATCGGGTTAGATCGGCTGAGCCGACCCGAAGGAATCGTTGAGGGCTCCGCCCCGGAAGGACACGGATATGAGCATCGAGGAATTCATCGCCAACGAAGTGAAGTCGAACGACGTGGTTCTGTTCATGAAGGGTACGCCGCAATTTCCGCAGTGCGGTTTCTCCGGCCAGGTCGTCCAGATTCTCGACCATATCGGCGTTGGCTATAAGGGCCTCAACGTCCTCGAATCCGCTGAACTGCGTAATGGCATCAAGGAATACTCGAACTGGCCGACCATCCCGCAGCTCTATGTGAAGGGCGAGTTCATCGGCGGCTGCGATATCGTCCGCGAGATGTTCCAGGCCGGCGAACTGCAGCAGCTCTTCTCCGAGAAGGGCGTCGCGGTCGCGGCCTGAGGCTTGACCCGGCTGACGCGCCGGATCGGCGGCGCTGAGCTCGAGGTCATCGTCGCTGACATCACGACACTCGGCGTTGACGCCATCGTCAACGCCGCAAATTCGTCTCTCCTTGGCGGAGGCGGCGTGGATGGTGCGATCCACGACGCTGCCGGTCCCGAGCTTCTGGCCGAGTGCCGGACGCTCGGCGGATGCCCGACCGGCGATGCCAGGATCACCAAGGGCTACCTTCTGCCCGCGCGCCATGTGATCCACGCGGTCGGCCCCGTCTGGCACGGTGGTGGCCGCGGCGAAGCCGAGGCGCTGGGCTTCTGTTATCGCCGCGCGCTTGAGCTCTCCCAGGCCAACGAGCTGAACTCGCTGGCCTTTCCTGCGATCTCGACCGGGGTCTATCGCTTCCCGGCCGACCAGGCTGCGAAGATTGCCGTTCATGCGACCATTGAAGCGCTGCCGGCTGCGCCGCTGGTCGCCCGCGTCATATTTTGTTGTTTCTCGGAGACAAGCGCCGCTCTCCACACGGACGTTTTGGCGCGCTACAGCAGCCCTTGTGCCTGATGGGACGGTCAGTACACTCCGCCGGACCATGTTCCGGGGAGGGGATATGATTTTGCATTTTGGACTGCGCTCGTTGGTCTATGGCGCGTTGATGTCGCTCGGTGCGATGTCGTTCGCGCAGGCGGAAGGCACCTACGAGATTCCCGCCGGTGCGCATTTCAATCAGGACAAGCTCGCCAAGATCGGCGAGTTCTTCAAGAACGAGGTCGCGACCGGCAAGATCGCCGGTGCAACCGTCTTGATCCAGCAGCATGGCAAGCCGGTCTTCCGCGAAGCCTTCGGCGTGCAGGACGTGGTGAGCAAGGCGCCGATCACGGACAAGACCATTTTCCGCCTGTTCTCGATGAGCAAGGCGATCACCTCCGTCGTCGCGGTGCAGTTGATCGAGGACGGCAAGATCAAGCTCGACGATCCCGTCTCAAAGTACATTCCTTCGTTCGCCAACGTGAAGGTCGGCGTCGAGAAGAAGGCCGAGGACGGCTCCAAGTCGCTCGAACTGGTGCCGCCCACGCGGCCGATGACCGTGCTCGACCTGATGCGCCACACCTCCGGCGTCACCTATGGCTTCTATGGCGACAGCCTGGTCCGCAAGGCCTACCGGGACGCCAAGATCTATGACGGCGATTTCGACCTCGCCGAGTTCGCCGAGCGCATCGCAAAGCTGCCGCTGCACAACCAGCCGGGCGCGCTCTGGCAGTACGGCCATTCCACCGACATTCTGGCGCGCGTGATGGAGATCGCGGCCGGCAAGCCATTGATCGAGATCGAGCAGGAGAAGCTGCTGGGTCCGCTCGGCATGGTCGATACCGGCTTCTTCGTCACCGCCCCCGAGAAGCAGAAGCTGCTGGCGCAGCCGGTGCCGAACGACAGCGATTTCCGGGTCGGCCGGATCAACGATCCGACAGTCGTCAAGAAGATCCAATTCGCCAGCGGCGGCATGGTCACGACCATGGCCGACTATGCGCGCTTTGCGCAGATGCTGCTCAACGGCGGCAGTCTCGACGGCAAGACCATTCTCAAGCCCGAGACGTTCAAGCTGATGGTGACCGATCAGGTCGGCCCGAACTCCGGCGTCGATCGCGATTATTTCTATTTCCCCGGCGACGGTTTTGGCTTCGGCCTTGGCCTTGCAGTCCGCACCGATCCCGGCAACGCCAAGCCGCCGCCGCCCGGCGATCTCGGTGAATTGAAGTGGGACGGCGCCTCCGGCTGCTATTTCGTGATCGACCCCAAGCAGGACATGTTCTTCGTGCTGCTGGAGCAGACCCCGACCGAGCGCCAGCGCGTGCAGCGGACATTGAAGCAGTTGGTCTATGAAGCCATGGAGAAGTGACAGGTCCGGGCGCCGCGCGATCATCGCGGCGCTCGTTCTTCTGGTCGGCGCCGTCGGTGCGAAAGCGGGCTCAGAGGGGCGCGCGGCGCGCGCCTTCTCGCCCGAAGGCCTGGCAAAGGTCTCGGATTTCATCCGCAACGAGATCGTCACCGGCAAGATCCCCGGTGCCATCCTGCTGCTCCAGCAGCACGGCAAACCGGTCTATTTCGAGAATTTCGGCGTCCGCGACGTTGCGACCGAGATGTCGATGAGCGCGGACACGATCTTCCGGCTCTATTCGATGTCGAAGCCGATCACCTCGGTCATGGCGATGATGCTGGTCGAGGAGGGCAAGCTTTCGCTCGACGATCCCGTCTCGAAATACATTCCGGCCTTTGCCGGCATGAAGGTCGGCGTCGAGAAGAAGGCCGAGAACGGCAAGGTTTCGATGGCGCTGGAGCCGGTGAATCGTCCGGTCACGATCAAGGACCTGATGCGCCACACCTCCGGCCTGTCTTACGGCTGGTATGGCGGGGGCATGGTGCGCGAGCTCTATGCCGACGCGAATCTCTTCAACAGCGATCTCAGCAACGCCGACTTCGCCGCGAAGATCGCCAGGTTGCCGCTGGTCGAGCAGCCGGGCACCGTGTGGGATTACGGCTTTTCCACCGACGTGCTTGGCCGCGTCGTCGAGGTGGTTTCGGGAAAGACGCTGCTCCAGTTCGAGAAGGAGCGGCTGCTCGATCCGCTCGGCATGACCGAGACGGCGTTCTTCGTCGCCGATCCCGCCAAATTCCCGCGCATCGCCGAGCCGATGCCGGAAGATCGCAACATCAACCCGACAACGCCGGTTCGCGACATCAGACGGCCGGTAAAATGGGAATCGGGCGGCGGCGGCATGGTCGGCACGATCGGCGACTACGCCCGCTTTGCGCAGATGCTGCTCAATGGCGGCACCTATGAAGGCCGGCGCTATCTCAAGCCCGAGACCATCGCCCTGATGGCGTCGGACCACATCGGCCCCGGGACGAAGATCGCACGCGACCAGAACTATTACCCAGGCGAGACGAGTGGCTTCGGCCTCGGCTTTGCCGTGCGCACTTCGGTGCCATCGGGTACATCGTGGCCGCTTGGCGAATATCGCTGGGACGGCGTCGGCGGCACGTTCTTCTTCATCGATCCCGAAGACGATCTGTTCGGGATCTTCATGGTGCAGACCCCGACACAGCGCGGCCGGATTCAATTGTCGCTGAAGACGCTGATCTATCAGGCGATGGGGCGGTGATCGCGGTTTGCTTGTAGCCCGGATGAGCGAAGCGACATCCGGGGTCACCGCGAGTGACGTCCCGGGTATCGCTGCGCTCACCCGGGCTACGAGACGGAGCCTTACGCCCCGCGCACGATCTCGCGCACGTGCCCGATCGTCTCCTCGATCTGGCTCGCATTGACGTCGAGATGGGTGCAGGCGCGGATGCGGCCGTCCATCATCGCGAGCGTCACGCCGCGCTGACGAAGTGCGGCAACCATCTTGTCGCCGGGAATGCCGGCGCCGTCAGGCTTGAAGAACACGAGATTGGTCTCGGGCTCCTGCACCTCGACGCCCGCGATCTGCGACAGCCCGCGGGCCAGGGCGCGCGCATTGGCGTGGTCGTCGGCGAGGCGGTCGACATGATGGTCGAGCGCGTAGATGCAGGCGGCCGCACAGACGCCGGCCTGCCGCATCGAGCCGCCGAGGCGCTGCTTCCACTGCCAGACCGCGTCGATGAAAGCGCGCGAGCCTGCGAGCACGCCGCCGATCGGCGCACCCAGCCCCTTGGAGAAGTCGATCCAGGCGGAGTCCCACCCCGCGGTCATGTCGCGCGGGGAGATGCCGCTCGCCACGGTGGCGTTGAGCAGGCGCGCGCCGTCCATGTGGGTGATGAGGCCATGTTGCTTGGCGATCGCGACGATCTCGTCGAGCGCGGACTTCTTCCAGATCGTGCCGCCGCCGATATTGGCAGTCTGCTCGACGCTGACCACGGTCTGCGGCGGCTGATAGCGCGTGCGCGGGTGCAGCGCCTTGCGGAACGTCTCCGGCGTGAACTGGCCGTCGGGTCCCTTCAATTGCGTGACCTGGAAGCCGCCGATCGCGGCATGCGCGCCGCCTTCGCGGGCGATGATATGGGCGGTCTCGTGGGCAAGGATCTCGTCGCCGGGACGGCAATGCACCAGCGTCGCCGTGACGTTGCACATCGTGCCCGAGGGCATGTAGACCGCGGCCTCCTTGCCGAGCAGCGCGGCGACGCGCTCGCACAGCGCATTCACGGTCGGATCGTCGCCGACCTGCTCGTCGCCGACCTCGGCCCGCGCCATCGCCTCGCGCATCGCAGCCGTCGGCCTGGTCTGCGTGTCCGAGAGCAGATTGATGCGCACCGGCGGCGCTTTGGGATCGATCGGGGGAGGGGTGTAGAGCATGGCTGGTCTCGTCATTTGGTCGAACAATTGCGACGTGTTGCGTGCGTGTCCTGATGACCTGTACTAGCCACGAGAACGTTGAGCGACGCGCTGTCGCGCGGCGAGGAGGATTTGGTCTGGCGTGCCGGCTGTGAAGATATTGCAATCAGGCAGAGCGAACAGCCCCTGATATCGGCAGATCTGCTCATCGCGGGAGAGGGGCTCCCACGCTCGAAGCGCCGCTTCAGTTGGCGTTGCCGAAGGCAGAGAGTTGGCGAACTGGTGGGCCATGCGAGACATCGATGGCATGTTACCAAACGAAAAGGCCCCGGAAAACCGGGGCCTTTGAATGTCGATCTGCCGAACTATCAGCGCGAATAGAATTCGACGACCAGATGCGGCTCCATCTGCACCGGGAACGGCACGTCGGAGAGGCCGGGGATGCGCGCATACTTCGCGGTCATCTTGCCGTGGTCGACTTCGAGATAATCGGGAATGTCGCGCTCGGAGAGCTGGCTGGCTTCGAGCACGTGGGCGAGCTGCTTGGAGGCTTCCTTGACCTCGATCACGTCGCCGACCTTGAGCTGGTAGCTCGAGATGTTGACCTTGCGGCCGTTCACCTTGATGTGGCCGTGGTTGATGAACTGGCGCGCGGCGAAGATCGTGGAGACGAACTTGGCGCGGTACACGACCGCGTCGAGACGACGCTCCAAGAGGCCGATCAGGTTCTCGCCGGTGTCACCCTTGAGGCGGCTCGCCTCGACATAGATGCCGTGGAACTGGCGCTCGGAAATGTTGGCGTAGTAGCCCTTCAGCTTCTGCTTGGCGCGCAGCTGCACGCCGAAGTCGGAGAGCTTGCCCTTGCGGCGCTGGCCGTGCTGGCCGGGGCCGTATTCGCGGCGGTTCACGGGGCTCTTCGGGCGGCCCCAGATGTTCTGGCCCATACGGCGATCGATCTTGTACTTCGCCTCACTGCGCTTAGTCATCGCGTCCTCTTCAGGTACATGGTTTGAGGAAACGCGCCCTCCTGTGTGACGGGCTGGGCCCGGCACCGACAGGTCCGATCCCCAAAGCATAGGGGACAGGACCACGGGTCGCGAAACGCTTCGCGGGCCGAAATCGGCCCGCGAGCAGGCGGCTTTTAGGGGAATGTAGGCCGTTCTGTCAATGCGAATGGCCGTAAAATCAGGTCGCTACGGCCCGGATCGGCTTCGGGCCTGCCGTCCGTAATTCGGCAGCGATTTCAGTGTTCAGGACCTGTTCCAGCCGGGTCAGAACCCGGGCGATCGGGGCGGCGTCGGTGACCCTGTGATCCCAGCGGATGACGACATGGATGGTCTGGTCGGGCTCGACCACCCCATAACTGACGATGTAGGGGCCCGGCGTGACCGGATGGAGCTCGCCGCCGCCATAGGCGGCCACCGAGCTCACCGCGAAGCTGCCGAACCAGTTGCCCCGCTGTCGGCCGAAATTGAGCCCGATCGCCCAGGACAGGCGCCGTAGCGGCAGCGGCAGGCGGGTCGCCCGCATGATCTTGCGGAACATCGGGACGTCCTCGATCGGGGCCGTCTTGGCGCGCCGGATCTCGGCATCGACCGCGGCCAGCGCCATGGCCTCGGGGGCCGCGATTCGCTGCGGCATCACGCATTCCTCGCCGTCCTCGACCCGGGCGATCGCTACCGACGCCACGCTGTTCGGCAATTCGTAGAGCATCGGCCAGGGCCATTTGGCGTAGACGGTGCGCAAGACCGGCTCGTCCCTGGCCACGATGGCGAAGGCCTTGACGAATATCGCGGCCCAGCCGGCCGGCTCCATCGCGCCCGCGCGGGCCTCCAGCAGGGGGCGGATATCGAGCGAACGGGAGAGCGAAACGAACGGCACGTCCATCGACGCGCGCATGAGGTCGCAAATCAGGCGGCGCGGCAGTGAAATGGTCCTGGCTTTCCCGCGCATCGCTCTCCGGTTCCCGCGGATTAAAATATGTGCAGCGAGCAGGGTTCCGCTCGCCGCCCGCTCTAGCACGAACCAACCCGGTTGGGCCCGGTCGGTTCGCCGCACCATCAAGGCGCCGGCGTGGCCAGCGGCTTGGTTTTGTCGAAAATATAAATACCTATTATTTTCAGAGGCTTATCGCCGTGAGTCTTGGCGTCGTGCACGACGCCCGCCGGGATCACATAGGAATCGCCCGCCTTCAACTGCTTTGCCGGCTGTCCGTCAACAAGCAGTTCGACTTCGCCCTCCAGAACGTAGCCCGTCTCGACGCCGGGGTGGGTGTGCCGGCCGGCGGCGCCGCCTGGCGGGACCTCGGCGATGGCGGTGACGGTCGTGTAACCGTCCGGAAATTCGATCTTCTGCAGCGGGGTGCGCTTGATGCCGGGCTGCTGGGCAAGGGCCGTGAAGGCGAGGCCGGTGAAGGCAAGGCTGGCGAAGGTCAGAGCGAGCAAAGTCTTTTTAGGCATTGTTTCCTCCCTGGAACGGCCGACCCTAGCAGCGCCGCCATTCCCGGCAAGGTGGCAATCGGCCTGTTCAGCGCCTGATGCCGTCGAATGCGGCCATGATGCCGCGCTGGAACAGCGACCAGTCGAAACCGAGGGCGATCGCGCGGTAGCCGCGGTCGATCAGCTGGTTGGCCTGGTCGGCGGTGCGGGCGACGCCGCCGATCGGCACGCCGCTTTTGAGGATGCCGGCCTCGGCGCGGGCGACCAGCTCCAGCAATTCCGGATCGTCCATCTGCCCGCGCTTGTTGATGGATGTCGCGAGATCGCCGGGGCCGATCACCGCGACGTCGATGCCCGGCGTCGCCATGATCTCGTCGATGCGGTTGACGGCATCGACATGCTCGATGGTGATCATGCAGATCATCTCGTCGTCGGCCGCGGCCATGTAGTCCGGCATCGACTGGCCCCAGCGGAACGGCGCGTGGAAGGGACCCCAGAGACGGTCGCCGCGTGGCGGATAGCGCACGCTGCGCACCGCCTTCTCGGCTTCGGCGCGATTGGTGATCATCGGGAAATTGATGCCGAAGGCGCCGATGTCCATCGGCGCCTTTGCAAGCCACGGCTCGTTCGCCGCGATCCGCACCAGGGGCGTGCATGGCGTGCCGGTGGTGGCCGCGATCATCGCGTGCGCTTCGGTCAGTCCAATCGGGCCATGCTCGAGATCGACGATGATCCAGTCGAGCGAGCGCGCCATGATCTGCACCATCTGCACGCTCGGGATCGTCGCGATCGCGCCGAAGGCCGGGCGGCCCTCGCGCCAGAGCTGGCGGAGACGGTTGAGCGGTAGTGTCGGGACCGACATGGAGAAGACCTGCGCGGAGATGACGACGGCGGAGCCTAGCAGCGCGTCGTGAACCCGAAAAGTCAGGCCGGCACGCGGCCGCCGAAGAACGGCGTCAGCGTGGCGCTGAGGCCATGCGCGCGGTTCGAGGTGAAGATCATCTCGGCGCCGGATTGCGCGATGCCGCCGATGCGCGCCCCGAGCAGGTCGGAGACGCGGCGGGCGATGGCCGGCGCCGGATCGATCCAGTCGACCGGCCAGGGGGCGAGCCGCTTCAGCCGGTCGAGCAGCAGCGGATAATGCGTGCAGGCGAGCACCACGATGTCGGTGCGCGCGCCCGCATCCTGGGGATCGCCGACGAAGCAGGGGGTAAGTTCGGCGAGGATGGCATCGTCGCTGACGGAAGAGCCGCTGAGCGCGGCTTCAGCCAGCGAGGCCAGTTCGGGCGAGCCGACCAGTGTCACCTCGCAACCCAGCGCGAAATCGCGGATCAGCGCCTTGGTGTATTCCCGCTTCACCGTGCCCTTGGTGCCGAGGACCGAAACGCGCCGGGTCTTCGACTGCGCGCAGGCGGGCTTGATCGCTGGCACGGTGCCGACGAAGGGCAGGGAATATGCGGCGCGCAAGTGAGATAGGACCAGGGTGGACGCCGTGTTGCAGGCGATGACGACGAGCTCGGGATCGTGCGCGGCGATCAGTTCCCCCATCAGCGGCACGACGCGGGCGATGATCTCGTCCTCGCTGTGGTGGCCGTAGGGGAAGAAGGCGTCGTCCGCGACATAGACGTAATGCGCGTCCGGGCGTGCGGCCACGACCTCACGGAGCACCGTGAGTCCGCCAAGGCCGGAATCGAACACCAGGATCGTCGGAGAATTGGTCACGTCGCTACCTTAAGGGCACCATGGTTACCATTCGGTTTTTGGGGCGGTTTTGCGGCGGGGCCGTTTGGGACCAGTTTGGAACGATTCAATTTCAGGATTACCGCAAGTTCCCGCTATCAGCAGCTCCGCTGCGGACGGGGACATATCCGCAAAACTCCGGAGAGCCGACATGATCAGAAACACCAGTAACGGCTGGGGCAGCATCTCGCGGTGGCTGCACTGGGGTCTGGCCCTGGCCATCATCGGGATGATCGGCTTCGGCTGGTGGATGAACCACATCCCGGCCCGTCCCGACCGCTTCTTTTACCGCTCGATCCACGCCGATATCGGCTATGTGATCCTGCTGCTCACGGTGCTGCGGCTGGTCTGGCGCGCCGTCAACCCGACGCCGGCGATGCCGACCGAGACCTCGCGCTGGCAGAAGATCGCGGCGCATGTCAGCCATGGCGCGCTCTATCTCGCCGTGATCGTCGTCATCATGCTCGGCTGGGCGCATTCCGGCGCGCACACGCCCGACTATTCGGACTTCTTCGGCCTGTTTCACGTGCCGCAATTCACCTCGCCGGACCGTGCGGCGGCGGGGGCCTATGAGGACCGCCACATCCTGTTTGCCTATGTGCTGCTCGCGCTGATCGGCATCCACCTGCTCGCCGCGCTCTGGCATCACTTTATCCGCCGCGACCGCGTCGTGGCGCGGATGGTGACCGACGAGGCGGGGTAGGGGCACGAGGTCTCGGTGTTGTGGCAGCGCGTTTCTATCCGACGCTGTCATGCCCCGCCTTCGCGGGCGATGACAGTGAAGCTTCGCTGCGCGCGCAATGACGGAGTAGGATGAGCCGTCACGGCTTATCCAACTCACGGTCGCAGGAGGCGTCATGCTCACCGTCCACCATCTCGGCAAGTCGCAATCCGAGCGCATCGTCTGGCTCTGCGAGGAGCTGGGAATTCCCTACGAGCTGAAGTGCTATGCCCGCGATCCCGTCACCATGCTGGCGCCTCCCGACTACAAGGCGCTGCACCCCATCGGGGCGGCGCCCGTCATCACCGACGGCGATCTCGTGCTCGCCGAGTCCGGCGCCATCGTCGATTACATCATGGCCAAATACGGCAATGGACGCCTTGTGCTCCGCCCTGATGATCCTGATTTCGCGCGTTTCCTGTACTGGTTTCACTTCGCCAACGGCACGTTGCAGGCCGGCATGGGGCGGCTGATGATCCTGAACCGGCTCAAGCTTGCCGGGGACAATCCGATGCTGGTCGCGACCAGGGGGCGCGTCGACCGCGCTTTCGACCTCGTCGATGCGCGCGTACGGGATGCCGAATATCTGGCGGGCAACACCTTCACCACCGCCGACATCATGATGGGCTTCTCGCTCACCACGATGCGCTACTTCCAGCCCTATGATCTCGAGCGCTGTCCGAACGTTGTGGAATATCTCGGTCGTATCGGCGCCCGCCCGGCCTATCGGCGGGCGATGGAAAAGGGCGATCCCGGTATGGCGCTGCTCCTGGACTGAGCGGCGGCGCCGGTCACGCGATCCTGTTGGTGGTGGCCGCCCGCTCGGTCGCGAGCTGCTTCTGCAAGCGGTCGATGTTCTGCAACAGGCGCTGGCTGGTCAGCACGAGGAAGTAATAGCCGAACTGCGGGTCCTGGAAATAGATCTCGAGCAACCGGTCATAGGTGATCGTCAGCACCTGGCCGTCTTCGATGCATTCGATCGTTCCGGTGCGGCGGTTGTCCGGCGTCAGGAAGCCGAGCTCGCCCATCAGGGCGCCGGGCCCGATCTCGACATTGATCTCCTTGACGAGGAATTTGCCGGTGACCGTGAGCAGCATCTCCTTGGCTGGATCGCCCAGCTTGAAGAGCGTGTCGCCGCGGCGATATTTGCGCTCGGTCATGAACGGCTTGAGCCACTCGATGGACATGTCGCCTTCGGCCGCATGGCGCGCCTTCTTGACGAGCTTGAGCATCTGCCGCAGCCGCAAGGCGTTGATCGGAAGCAGCAGAAGATAGAGGAGGAACGTCGAGACGTTGGCCGAGAGCGCGCCGAAAACGGCGAAGAGCGCACAGCCGATCATGTTGGCGACGCGCAGGGGCACCATCGTCCGCATCAAGAGCGTGGCGACGAAGAAGCCGGCGCCGACCGCGGCGAACAGATTGGCCAGCGTGATGTTCTGAACAAAGATCTCCAGCAGCCGGTTGAAGATCGCATCGTAGGTGACGTTGTTGGGATCGAGGCCCATCTGGATCAGGATCTTCGCGATCCTGAGATTGTCCGTCGCCGCATCGAGAATGCGGTCGAGGATCGAGGAAATGTCTGCACTGCCGGACGGCATGGTAATGTTCCCGCGTAAGGCCTTCAGTCCCGGTCGATACCCGTATAGCCGAAATCGAATGACGACCGCTTGAATGAAGCCTCAGGCCGTCCTGTCGCAAGAGGCAAATTTTAGCCTGATCGGGCGTTTCGGCAATTGCCCCTTGGTTGTGCGTATGGCCGCGGCGCCCCCGTGATTCGGGGGCGGAGGGGTGCGGGCTTTGGCGTCGTGGACGGACCCGGGCGCACCGGCGACGTGAGGCGCGGGCAATCTCCGCCTTACGGCTTGGCGGCGGGCTGGATGACCTGCTGTTCGACGAGGGTCAGGTGCCCCGGCAGCGCTCCGGCACGCAGCAGCATGGCGACGCTGTTGGCCTCCTCGAGGGTAAAATTGCCGGAGATCTGGCCCGAGCCGCCGGTGATGGGCTCGCGGATCACGGGGGCGGAGATCACCTTGCCGTCGAGCACGATGGCGAAGGGCTTTCCGATGTTCTCCGCGGTGACGTGGGCAAAGCGCCGCGTGCCGCGGCCGTTGAAGCGGAACGAGGCGATCGGGTCCTTCGTGCCGCTGGCAAATCCCGGGCCGGCATAGCTGATGTCGTCGCCGTCCAGTGCGCTGTCCGTGGCCACCAGATAAGGTCGCTTGTCCTTGAAGCCGAGCAGAATTTCCGTACCCGTCGGTGGCGTACCGGATTGCGCCTGCTCCGGCGGCATCGAGAGATCGACCAGGCGGAAGCTGACCTTGACCTTCCGGGCGAAGATCGCGGTGATGCGCTCGGGGTCCGTCACGCCGGGCAGGAAGATGCGGATGCTGTTGGTCCCGTCAGGGACGACGCTGACAAGCTTGACGCCGGCGTCCTTGAGGCGCTGCTCGATCATGGCGATGGAATCTTCGACGAGGTCATTCAGCCGTGCGGCGGATGCCGCATCGGTCGGTGCGAGCCTGACCAGTCCGTCGCCGCTGTCTGTCACGTTGAGCGCATGCGATGGCAATCCCTCCGCGGCTGAGGCGAGCTTGCGTTCGAGCTGTTCGCGGCCCTTGGCGTCGGCGATCTTCAACTCGACGCCGCCGTCGCGGATCACAAGACCGGAGAAGGCGATCTTGCCCTCGCGCAGGGTCTTGACGACGTCGTCGCGCAAATCCGTGACGACGCTCTCGCGCAAGCCATCAGTATCGACCTTGTAGACGATGCGCGATCCGCCCAGCTTCTCCATCTTGTCGCCGACAAAGGCCACGATCTTGGCGCGCATCTTGTCGAACTGGCTGTCCGCGGCGAGCGTCGCGCGGGGCAGGGCGATTGCCGCTGCCATGGCGAGCACGACGATCAGCCGTGTGATGCGCTCTCGCAGGGGCGTGGTCATGATCACCTCAAGTCTTGCGGCAGGACGCTGGCAGGCGAGTCCAATGCATGTTCTTGGTCCCGGGATCGGGCGCGGAGGTTCAAAGGCCTCTCATCCGGGTGCTACGACCGTAGCCGTTAAGTCATGGACGAACGCTCAATCATCCATCATTCTGTCCGCGCTCGACCGACCATCGGTCGAGGCCTCGCCGAACCAAAATGTCAAAAAGACACCGGGCGGGGACAAGCACTGAGGGAGGACAGAATTCCATGGCGGGCATCCACGCGCTCGATCGCTTCATCGGCAACGACTATCCTGACCTGGCGACCGACGCCGAGGTTCGTACCTTCGAGCAGGTCCCTTACGCCGATCGCGTCGCGGCCGAGAGCACTTATGACGCCGTCAGGTTAGGGGCGGCGCGCAATCCCGACGGGGCCGCGATCCAGTTCCTGCAAAATGCCGATCCGGCCGATACGCCGGTCGTGGTGACGTACCGCGATCTGATCGCGCGCGTCACGCAGGCCGCCAACATGTTTCACGCCCTCGGCGTGGAGAAGGGCGATGTCGTCAGCTTCATGTTGCCGCTGGTGCCGGATGCCTTCGTGACGCTGCTCGGTGCGGAGGCAGCGGGCATCGCCAATCCCGTCAATCCGCTGCTCGAGCCGCACCAGATCGCGGAGATTCTCGAAGCCGCGAACACCAAGATCCTGGTGGCGCTGGGGCCGATGCCGGGCACCGACATCTGGCAGAAGGTCGAGCAGATCCGCCCTTCACTCAAACACCTCAAGGCGATCGTGCAGGTGTTCGGTGGCGGCGATCCGGAGAAGGGCATCTTTGCCTTCAGCGACCTGATCAAGCAGCAGCCGTCCGATCGGCTTATCAGCGGGCGCAAGATTCTCGGCAGCGATATCGCTGCCTATTTCCACACCGGCGGTACCACCGGCACACCGAAACTGGTGCGGCACACCCATGCCAATCAGGTCTACCAGGCCTGGGCGCTCAATCTGCTGCTGAAGACCAGGCCGGGCTCCAATCTGCTGTTCGGCATGCCGCTATTCCACGTCGGTGGATCGCTGACGCAGGTGCTGCTGACGCTGTCGAGCGGCGGCTCGCTGGTCGTGCTGTCGCCGAGCGGATGGCGCAATCCAAACTCGGTGAAGAACATCTGGGGGCTGGTCGAGCGCTTCAAGCCCGAGGCGCTGTCGAGCGTGCCGACGGTGCTCGCGGCGACGCTCGCGGTGCCACCGGGTAACGCTGACATCTCCAGCCTGAAATATGCCGCCGGCGGCGGTTCGGCGATCCCCGTCGCCGTCGGCTCCGCGATCCAGGACAAGCTCAAGCTGCCGGTGGTTGAGGTCTACGGCATGACCGAGACGTCGAGCGTGCATACGCTGGCTTATCCGTCACGGCCGATTCGGCTCGGCTCGGTCGGTCTTCCCATGCCCTATGCGCGGGTGCGCATCGTGCAGCTCGATGCCGACGGCCGGCTGATCCGCGACTGCGCGCCTGACGAGATCGGTGTCGTCATCATGGCGGGGCCCGGCGTGTTCGGCGGCTATCTCAACGACGAGCACAACAAGGGCGCCTTCGTCGACGAGGTCTGGGTCAATTCCGGCGACCTCGGCCGGCTGGACGCCGACGGCTATCTCTGGATCACCGGCCGCGCCAAGGATCTCGTGATCCGCGGCGGCCACAATATCGATCCGGCGCCGATCGAGGAGATCATGTTTCGCCATCCCGCCGTTGGCTTCGCCGCGGTGGTCGGTCAGCCCGATGCCTATGCCGGCGAGTTGCCGGTCGGTTACGTGCAGCTGAAGCCGGGCGCCAAGATCGAGCCGGGCGAGCTGGAGACGTGGGTGCGCGAGCGCACGCCGGAACGCGCGGCTGTTCCGGTGCAGGTCATTCCGATCGATCCGATGCCTGTGACCGGTGTCGGCAAGGTGTTCAAGCCGCAGCTGCGCTGGGACGCGGCGCAGCGGGTGTTCACCAAGGTGCTGTCGCCGCTCGCCGCGCGCGGCATCGACTGCAAGGTGAAGGTCGGCGCCCACGGCAGCCATGGCTCGATCGCCACCGTGACGCTGGCGGGTCTGCCGGCGGACCAACGCGAGGTGGTGACCGGTGAGGTGGACACGCTGCTTGCGCCCTTCGTGATGCGGCACGAGGTGGTTTTCGCCTGACCGGCATGGCCCAGCCGGTAAGCCCAATGGGGCCGCGTACGGCGCGGCCCCAACTCTCCGATGGGACAAGCATCGCCGCTACCCGCGGATCGCCGCATTGGCTCTTTCGGCCGCGCCCGTCATCGCATCCTTCGCCGATTTCGCACCATTGACCACTTCATTGACGCCGATCATGAAGGCGTCGAGGATCGGTCTCGATTGCGGATGGAAGAGGATTGCCTTGGCGCGGTCGACATCCGCATTCTGCAAGTTGGTCAGCGCCGCCTCGGCGGCCTGTGAGCCGAATGCCTTCTTGAAGCCCTCGCTCGACCAGGCCGACACGCGTGTCGTCGCCAGCCCCGCTGCAGCAGTCTGCAGCGAGGTCGCCTTGCTCGTCGCCCAGAGCAGGAACAGGAAAGCCGCCCGCTTGTTTCGAGATTTGGAATTGATGCACGCCTGCCAGTGCGACATGAAGGGGACGGGTCCGCGACCGGCGAGATGCGGAAAGATTGCAAACCCGGCCTGGTTGGCGACACGGCTTTTCGCTGGATTGGAGATGTCGGTCGCGAAGTTGCTGCTGTCGATGGCCATGGCCGTCCGACCCTGCAGGAAGTCGTCCAGCACGTGGTACCATTCATAGCTGCCGACGCCGGCAGGCCCGGCCTGACTGAGCAGCTGTCCGTACATCTCGACGGCCGCTATCGCCTGCGGGCTCGCGAAAGCGACCCTGTTGTGCTCGACCATGGCCCCACCGTAGGAGAACACGAAGCCCATGGCCGGTGGGGAGGAATTGCCACCGGCCTGGGCCCGCATGGCGATTCCCGACATGCCGCTGGTCTTGACCGCCTTGGCGGTGACAAGCAACTCTTCGAAGGTCTGGGGAATCGGCTGGTCCTTGGCTGCCAGCGCATCCTTGTTGATGAACAGGGTCATCGCCTCTGAGGTAATCGGGACGGCGTACCGTTCGCCGTCCGACCACAGCGGGAAGGCTCGGGCCGTCTTGAGCAGGTCGTTCTCGTCATACCAGGCGGGGTCGGTCAGCGACCTGTTGGAAAAATAGCCGTTCAGCGGCTCCAGCCATCCGTTCGAGATGCCCTGGCCATAGGTCGTGAACATGAAGACATCGGGCGTGCTACTGCCGCGAGCGAGCCTGATCGGCAGCGCGCCGAGATAGGTGGTTTCCAGCTGGAAATCGATGGTGACGTTGATGCCGGTGAGTATGGTGAACTCCGGCAGCAGCGGCGTGATCGCATTCGACCACGGATGGATTGCACCCGAAAGCGCGATCGACTGTCCCGCAAATTGCTTCCAGTCGATCGCGGCGCTGGCGTGGGTCACGGCGGCGCCTTGGGCAAAACTCCACCGCGGCAGCGCGCCAAGGGCCGGCAGCACCGCCCCCGCTGCGCCCAATCCCCTGATGAAACTGCGCCGGCTGGCCGGCATTTGACGGTTCAGTGTGTTTTCACCCTGCGCCATGCCAATGCTCCTTCACCAAGGCAGTCATTCATGACACGTGAGCGGGCCGCCGCACCCTGCGACATCGTGGCCCTCGCCAGACGACTTACGGGGGCCGAAGCCGATGTAACCTGATCAGTTTCCCGGCTCACCCATGCGGGCCTATCCATGCTATCATCCTAGCAATGCTCTGGCCTTGGCACCAGAAGACGCGCCGGTCACGCCAGCATGACCCTAGGCAGATGTCAGCGCCTGCTCCGGCCCTGTCTTCGCGATGGTTTGCGCGTCCGCTGATCCTTGCGGTCGCAGTGCTCGTGGGCCTGTTTGTCGCGACCAGCTTGCTCGGCCTGCAATATTGGCAGGAGCGGCAGGCAGCTCACCACTTCACCGAGCATAGCCGCCAAGTACTCGAAACGCTCGATCGGCTGAGGGCGATCATCGCGGAACTGGAGGCCGAAAGGCGCGGGTATCTCATGACCCTCGACCCCGCCTATCTCAAGGCCTACGGCGTTTCCGACGAAAGTGTACGACGGGAAGCTCAGGCGCTGCAGACGCTGGTCGCAGAGGATCCGTTGCAGGGCCTTCGGGCCGGACATCTGGCACTGACCGTTGCCGCAACGCTGCGCGAGATCGACGAGCTGCTGAAGACGGCCGGCAAGTCCGGACTGGCCGCGCTGGCAATGATCCGCAGCATGGACGAGATCCGCTCGCAAATCGACCAGATGGTGGATCACGAGCGCTTTCGGCTCGCCGACCGGGAGGCGCGCGCCGAGGCATTCGAGCATCGCTGGACCTCGCTGATCGCCGGCGCCGTTGTTCTCGTCGTCGCGCTGGCCGGAGCGGCGCTGGCGCTCGCGCGGCTCGAGGCGAAACAGCGGAGAAAGGCGACCGAGGAGAACATCCAGCTTCAGAGTGATCTTGCTGCACGGGATATCAAGATCAGGCGCCTGTTCGACGCCAACATCATCGGCATCATCATCTGGGAGGTCGAGGGGCGCATTCTCGAGGCCAATGATGCGTTCCTGCGCATCGTGGGATACGACCGGGAAGATCTCAGCTCAGGGCGCCTGCATCGGACCGACCTCACGCCGCCGGAATGGCGCGACCGCGACTTGCATACCGTGGCGGAACTAAAGCGGCTCGGGACGGCCCAACCATTTGAGAAGGAGTATGTGCGGAAGGACGGCAACCGTGTGCCCGTGCTGATCGGCGGGACCATGTTTGGAGAAGGTACGGATCAAGGCGTCGGCTTTGTCCTCGATTTGACGGCCCTCAAGCGGGCGGAAGCCGAAGCCCGCGAACACGAGCGACGCTACCGTGAAGCCCTGATGGAGCTCGCGCACGCAAATCGCGTCACCACGATGGGGCAGCTCACCGCTTCGATTGCCCATGAAGTCAACCAGCCGATCGCCGCGATCGTTGCGAACGCCGAGGCCGGGCTGAATTGGCTGGAGGCTCAACCGCCAAATCTGGAGCGGGTTCGACAGTCGTTCGACTGGATCACCGGTGACGGCATGCGAGCCGGCGACGTCATCGGCAGGATCCGGGCGCTCATCAGGAAGGCGCCCCCGCAAAAGGAGGATATGGAGATCAATCAGGCGGTGCTTGAGGTCATCGCGCTGACGCGCAGCGAAGCGTTCAAGAACGGCGTCTCGGTGCGAACGCAACTTGCCGAAGGCCTGCCGCCCATTCAGGCAGATCGCGTTCAACTCCAGCAAGTGGTGCTCAACCTGATTGTCAACGCGATCGAGGCGATGGCCGCGGTCGGCGAGGGAGGACGCGAGTTGCTGATCAGCACCGGTCGGGATGCATCGAACGGCGTGCACGTCACCTTGCGGGATTCCGGTCCGGGGCTGGATCCGAAGAATGTAGAGTGCCTGTTCGAGGCCTTCTACACCACCAAGCCCACAGGAATGGGGATGGGTCTCGCCATCTGCCGCTCGATCATCGAGGCGCATGGCGGACAGTTGTGGGCCGGCGCAAACGAGCCCCGGGGCGCCGTCTTTCAGTTCACCCTGCCTTTCGCGCCAGACGAGACCGCATCTCGCCTGCTTCACTCGGGTGAGCCAGCGGATCTACGCTCTGCAGCCCAATGACGGGCCCTGCGTACCCCTTTTTTCCGGAGTCTGGTTCGGATGAGCGAAGCATGGTGACGCCTTGCCGCATGGTTATGAGCAGCCTTGAAGCACGTTGTGTGATGAATGTCACATAGGGGAGAATTGGCATTCGGCAATGATCCGAATAGTCTCATGGAATTGCATCCGGGGGGGGGCGCACGTGATTTCGCTTCGGTTATTTGCTTTGTTGATATTTGCGATGGGCTTCGCTTGCGGACCGGCACATGCCGACCGGCGGGTCGCGCTCGTCATCGGCAATTCCGCCTACAAGAGCGCGCCCAAGCTCGGCAATCCCGTGAACGATGCCACGCTGGTCGGCGGCATGTTCAAGAAGGCCGGCTTCGACTCCGTGGACGTCAGGCTTGATCTCAGCGCCAGCGAGATGCGGCGCATGCTGCGTGAGTTTGCCGGCAGGACGCGCGATGCGGACATGGCGGTGATCTATTACGCCGGCCACGGTATCGAGCTCGACGGCAACAACTACCTCATCCCGACCGACGCAACGCTGGAAACGGACGGCGACGTTCTCGACGAGACCATCCCGGTCGAGCGCGCATTGTTCGCGGTCGAGCCGGCCAAGCAACTGCGCCTGATCATCCTCGACGCCTGCCGCGACAATCCCTTCTCAAAGACCATGAAGCGCACGCTGGCCTCGCGCGCGATCGGACGCGGCCTGGCCAAGGTCGAGCCGACCAGCCCCAACACCATGATTGCCTTCGCCGCGAAAGCCGGTTCGACCGCATCCGACGGCGATTCCAGAAACAGCCCGTTCGCCGTCGCGCTGGTCGAGCACCTGCCGAAGCCCGGCCTCGATCTGCGCAAGGCCTTCGGCTTCGTGCGCGACGACGTACTCAAGGCTACCGGCTACAAGCAGGAGCCCTATGTCTACGGCTCGCTCGGTGGCGACGACGTGCCCCTGGTTGTAGTCAAGCCGGTCGCGACCGGTCCGCAGGCCAACCCGCAAGACGCTATTCGCAGGGATTACGAGCTGGCGCTCCAGCTGGCCACGCGAGATGCCTGGGAGGCGTTTCTGGCGGCGTATCCCGATGGGTTCTACGCCAACCTCGCCAAGGGCCAGTTGAACAAGATAGGCGCTGAAGAAACGCGCGTGGCGGCCGAGCAAAAGGCCAGGGCGGCCGAGCAGGAAAAGACGAGACTGATTGCCGAGCGCGCCCAGAAAGCCGAGCAAGAGAAAGCGGCCGCGGCGGCCAAGGCCGCCGAGGAGGCGCGGATCGCGGCGGAGAAGCAAAAGCAGATCGAGCAGGCGAAAGCCGAAGCAGCCGAGCGCGAGCGCAAGGTGGCCGAGGCGGCGGCTGCGAAGGCGCTGGCCGAGAAGCAGGCAGCGGAGAAAGCCAAGGCCGAGCTTGCCGCCAAGCTGGCCGCGGAGAAAGCGGAGCAGGCTGCAAAGCCGGCGGCCGATCGTCAGATGCCCGAGGTCGAGCAAAAGGTTGCGGCCCTTTCGCCTGCGCCGGCATCGACATTGTCAGCGGCCGATCTGACAAAATCCGTGCAGAGCGAATTGCGCCGCGTCGGCTGTCTGTCCGCCGCAGCTGATGGCGATTGGAACGGCACATCTCAGCGCTCGCTGACACTGTTCAACAAATATGCCGGCACCCAGTTCGACGTGAAGCTTGCCAGCGTCGACGCCCTCGATGCGCTGAAGGCGAAGCCTGGACGGGTCTGCCCGCTCGTGTGCAATTTCGGTTTCAAGGCCGACGGCGATCAATGCGTGAAAATCACCTGCCGCGCCGGCTATCGCGTCGGTGACGACAACGAGTGCGAGAAGATCCAGGAGAAGAAGCCGGTCGCGACGCGCGAGGATTCGAGGAGGCGCGATACGGACCGAAAACAAACCGAGGGCGCGCCATCGACGCCGCAGGCCTCGGGACAGATGATCTGCAACAATGCCGGATGCAGGCCGATTGCCAAGGGATGCCGGCTCGGGACGGCCAATCATCCGTCCAATCCTGCCGCAAAAATACCAGCCGAAATCTGCAACTAGCGACGAAGCGTAACCTTCGGGCGGACGACGCGAGGCTTGCACGCCTCGCTGCAAGCGAGCATCATCCCTAAAAAAATGGGGGAAACCGATGCCTCGACTCTCGCGCCGCCGCCACCTTCAGCAATTGTCGGCCGTGTTCGGGTCCGCTGCGCTGTCCGGGTGGTCGAGGTCCGCATGGGCTTCTGAAGCCGACATTCCGCCCGAGGGTATCGGCAAGGGCATCAAGCACATCTCCTACAGCGACATCGGCGGTCGGCCCGACAGCGTGCAGGTGATGTTCAACCGGCAGCATGTCTATGTCGGGCACATGTTCAGCGACGGCGTGACGATCCTGGACGCGTCCGATCCGCGTGCGCTGAAGCCGGTCAATTTCTTCACCGCGGGACAATACACCCGCACCCACCATCTCCAGGTGGCGGAAGACATGCTGCTGCTTGCGAACGGCGCCAACATCGTCGCGATGCAGTCCTACGACAACATGCGCGGCTATTTCGAGAACACGCTGGCCGACAGCATCACCAAGGCCAAGAAATTCCGCTGTGGCCTCTCGATCCACGACATCTCGAAGCCGGGCGAGATGCGCGAGATCGCGTTCCTCGAAATGCCCGGCTTCGGCATCAATCGTCTCTGGTGGCCGGGCGGCCGCTATGCCTATGTGTCGGCGCATTTCGACGGCTTCACCGACCACATCCTCTGCGTGGTCGATCTCAAGACCATCACGAAGCCGGAGATCGTCGCGAAATGGTGGCTGCCGGGCATGAACCGCGCGGCCGGCGAGCCGGCGACACCCAAGGGCAAGCGCTTTGCGCTGCATCACATGATCACGGCGGGTGATCGCGGCTATGCCGCCTGGCGTGACGGCGGTTTCACCATCCATGACATCAGCGATCCCACCAATCCGAAGCTGCTGTCCCACATCAACTGGTCGCCGCCGTTTGCCGGCGGCACGCATACGCCGCTGCCGCTGCCCAAGCGTCAGCTCGCGATCGTCGCGGATGAAGCCAATGCCGACCAGTGCGCTAAGGGCCTGTTCCACACATTCGTGCTCGACGTGCGCGCGCCGCAAAATCCGGTGCCGATCGCAACTCTCCCGACCCCGCGCGATCGCGACTTTTGCGCGAACGGCACCTTCGGTCCGCATAATCTGCACGAGAATCGTCCGGGCGCATTCCAGAGCGAGGAGACGATCTTTGCGACCTACAACAATGCCGGCGTCAGGGTGTTCGACGTCAAGGACGCCTTTGCGCCGAAGGAGATCGCGTATTGGGTGCCGCCGACGCCGAAAAAGCTGATCGATCCCCGCCCGAACGTCGCGCTCGCAGCCAAGACCTGTGACGCCTATGTCCGGCCGGACGGGCTGATGTTCGTCTCCGACTGGAACGCCGGGATGCACGTGCTGCAGTATGAAGGGTAAGGTGCTGCTCCGGTGACGCTGCCGTAGGGTGGGCAAAGGCGCGCAGCGCCGTGCCCACCATGCGCAATGGTGGGCACGCTTTCGCTTTGCCCACCCTACGATACTAACCCACCCTGCGAATGCCTATGCCGGCATCCGCGTCTCGACCAGGCGCGCCCAGAACGACGCGCCATGGCCGAGGATGTTGTCGTTGAACACGTACGCCGGATGGTGGCACTCGTTGCCGTCGCCCATGCCGACCAGCACCATCGCGCCGGGACGCGCTTCCAGCATGAACGAGAAGTCCTCGGCGCCCATCATCGGAATGAACCTGTCGTTGACGCGCTCGGCGCCGACGATGTCGCGGGCGACGTCGGCGGCAAGGCCGGCCTCGCGCGCATGGTTCATCGTCACCGGATACATCCGCGTGTACTTGGTCTCGGCCGAGCCGCCATAGGCACGGGCGACGCTCTCGGCGACCTCGCCGATGCGGCGCTCGACGAGATCGCGCACCTCGGGATCGAGCGTGCGCACGGTGCCGCCGAGCTCGGCGACTTCAGGGATGATGTTGAAGGCCGTGCCGGAGTGGAATTGCGTGATCGAGATGACGGCCGATTTCAGCGGATCGACGTTGCGCGCGACGATCGATTGCAGCGCGTTGACGATCTGCGAGCCGATCAGCACGCTGTCGACGGATTTGTGCGGACCGGCGCCGGCGTGGCCGCCCTTGCCGCGGACGATGATCTGGATGTTGTCCGAGGAGGCGAGCATCGCGCCGGGCGTGGTCGCGAAATGGCCCTCGGGCAGGCCGGGCATGTTGTGCATGCCGTAGACCTCCTCGATGTTCCAGCGCGTCATCAGCCCGTCCTCGACCATGGCCTTGCCGCCGCCGCCGCCTTCTTCGGCGGGCTGGAAGATCATGATCGCGGTGCCGTCGAAATTGCGCGTCTCGGTGAGATATTTGGCGGCGCCCAGCAGCATGGCGGTGTGGCCGTCATGGCCGCAGGCGTGCATCTTGCCGGGGACCTTGGAGGCGTAGGCGACGCCCGACGTCTCCATGATCGGCAGCGCATCCATGTCGGCGCGCAGGCCAATGGTCTTGCCCGAGGCGGACTTGCGGCCGCGGATCACGCCGACGACGCCGGTGCGGCCGATGCCGGTCACCACCTCGTCGCAGCCGAATTCGCGCAAGCGATCGGCGACGATGCCGGCGGTGCGATGGACCTCGTAGAGCAGCTCCGGGTTCTCATGGAAGTCATGGCGCCAGGCGGCCATTTCGTCGGAGAGGGCGGCAACGCGGTTGACGATGGGCATGAGGGGATCCGTTTCTGATGTGCTGTAGCCCGGATGAGCGACGCGACATCCGGGTCTGTGCGAGTGAGGTCCCGGGTATCGCTGCGCTCACCCGGGCTGCGCAAGCGCCGCTCAGCTCTCGCCGAACACGCGCTTGAAGATCGTGTCGACGTGCTTGAGGTGGTAGCCGAGGTCGAACTGCTCCTCGATCTTGGCGTCGGTGAGATATTTCTTCACCTCAGCGTCCTTCTTCAGGAGCTGGAGGAAGTCGCCTTCGCCGCGCCAGACCGGCATGGCGTTGCGCTGCACGAGCTTGTAGGCGTCCTCGCGGCTCGCGCCCTTCTGGGTCAGCGCCAGCAGCACGCGCTGCGAGTGCACCAGGCCGCCGAGGCGGTCGAGGTTCTTCTGCATGTTGGCGGGGTACACCAGCAGCTTGTCGATCAGGCCGGCGAGGCGCACCAGCGCGAAATCGAGCGTCACGGTCGCGTCCGGGCCCATCATGCGCTCGGCGGAGGAGTGCGAGATGTCGCGCTCGTGCCAGAGCACGACGTTCTCCAGCGCCGGCGTCACATAGGCGCGCACCATGCGGGACAGGCCGGTGAGGTTTTCCGACAGCACCGGGTTGCGCTTGTGCGGCATCGCGGAGGAGCCCTTCTGCCCTTCGGAGAAGAACTCCTCGGCCTCCAGCACCTCGGTGCGCTGCATGTGGCGGATTTCCACTGCGATGCGCTCGATCGAGGAGGCGATGACGCCAAGCACCGAGAAATACATCGCGTGGCGGTCGCGCGGGATCACCTGCGTCGAGATCGGCTCGGGCACGAGGCCCATCGCCTTGGCGACATGTGCTTCGACGCGCGGGTCGATCTGCGCGAAGGTGCCGACGGCGCCGGAGATGGCGCAGGTCGCAACCTCCTTGCGAGCCGCGATCAGGCGCTCCTTGGCGCGGGTGAATTCGGCGTATGCATAAGCGAGCTTGAGGCCGAAGGTGACGGGCTCGGCATGGATGCCGTGGCTGCGGCCGATGGTCGGCGTCATCTTGTGCTCAAAGGCGCGCTTCTTCAGCGCGGCCAGCACCTTGTCGAGATCGGCGAGCAGGAGGTCGGCGGCGCGGGTGAGCTGGACGTTGAGGCAGGTGTCGAGCACGTCGGAGGAGGTCATGCCCTGGTGCACGAAGCGCGCTTCGGGGCCGACGATCTCGGCGAGGTGGGTGAGGAAGGCGATGACGTCGTGCTTGGTCTCGCGCTCGATCTCGTCGATGCGGGCGACGTCGAAGGTGGCATCCTTGGCCTTGGCCCAGACCGTCCTGGCGGCCTCCTTGGGGATCGTCCCGAGCTCGGCGAGGGCGTCCGCCGCATGCGCCTCGATCTCGAACCAGATCTTGAACCGGGTCTGCGGCTCCCAGATCGAGGCCATTTCGGGACGGGTATAGCGGGGGATCATGGGACGGCTCCAGGAGAGGTGGGCGGGCGGCCCGAAGGGGTGCGACCTGCCAAAATGCTTTTTACGCCGTGATTTAACAGAGCGGGCGGGGCGAAACAAACAATCTGGGCCTGGGAAGAGGGGGATCGTCGAGCTATCCACCGGGCCGGCCAACCAGGACGAGCGCGGCCGGAGCGATCCGTCCGCAAAAATCAGCTGTCAATCACGGATCATTGACTGACAGATATTGAAATCTGTCAGCGAGACGTGTATATCCGTTCACGGACGCTCCGATTGGGCGTCCCGTGGTCATCCCGCCCGGGGAGCCCGAGGTCCGAAACATTTGCGGATCGCGGGACGTAATTCGGAGGTGGGGACCGCGGACGAATGGAGACTTAAGACAATGACGACCGAAATCATCAACTTCACCGGGACGATTGGGCATTGGCTCAATTTACTGGTGGCGCGCCAGATCGCGGCGCAGGCTGCAAAACTGCCTCATTAGGGCGAGAGCTTTCCGAAACGACCGGCAGGGGCGCTTCGGAAGCAGCTCGATCGCCGGGTGAACCCTGAACGGGAACAAGGTGCTGGCATGAATGAAGCCGTTGTCCTGACGCCGGAGCGGATCCTCGAAGTCACCGAGGACGTTCTGCGGCGCTACGGACTTGCCAAAGCCACCGTGGTTGACGTTGCCCGTGCGCTCGATGTGAGCCACGGCAGCGTCTATCGCCATTTCCCGAGCAAGGCCTCGCTGCGCGAAGCTGTTGCCAAACGCTGGCTGGACCGCATCGACGCGCCGTTGCGCCAGATCGCCGAGGAGAGGGGCCCCGCGCCCGACAGGCTCGATCGCTGGCTGCGCATGCTGTTCGCCGCCAAGCGTTCGCGCGTGCTCGACGACCCCGAGATGTTCGAGACCTATCTGACCCTGGCGCGTGAGGCCTGCGCGGCCGTCAGGTGCCACAAGGACACCATGATCGACCAGATCTCGGCGATCCTGTCCGACGGCGTCAAGCAGGGCGTGTTCGAGGTGGGCGACGTCAAGGCGACTGCGCGCGCGCTGTTTGACGCGACCTGCCGCTTCCATCATCCGGCCCATGCCGACGAGTGGAAGGACGCAGATCTGCCGGCGCGGGTCGATGCGACGCTCGCGCTGGTGCTGCGCGGGTTGAAGGCGGCCTAGACCGATACCCTCCCTCCAGAACGCGTAAGAGCCGATTCAGCCTTTTGCCTTGCGCAGTAGGGTCTCCTCGCGAAGGGGCGCCGAGGGGGCAGATTGTCTCCGCGCGTGAAAACCGGCGCCGGACGCTGGGACAACCGGCGGGCTCTGCGGATATGCATTCACCGCGATTTCGACGGCGTCCTTTGACCGCCTCCGAAGGCGGTAGAAAGTTAGCTCCTGATCGAGTGCGGGGCAGTGGAAGTGGACGACGGCCGTATCCGGTAAGCGGCAGAGTTCGTCGATGAGTTCACCCACCGTGAGGAGCGGATGATCGACGACCGTTCGGTGCATAGCCTTACTCATGGCGCAACTCCTTCACTCTGCTGCTAACCAAAGCGCGACGGTGTCGGTTCCATTCCGCTCGCCCGAAGCGCTGGATAAAGATGCGAATTGCGCGCTAGAGCGCGGATCCCGACCGCAAGCCGCGCGACCGCAATATGCCGAACGGGTCTTCCCGCCCGGCCAGTCTGCGATACGTTGCAAGGTCGTCAAGCGTCGGACCCTCCCCACGTCTGGCATTCCCACTCGTTCCAACCGAAATCGACGTGCCGAGGCCGGCATAGAGATAGTTGTCGCCGAACGCCTTCTTGAGCGCGGCAAAAGTCGGCTCACCGGTGCAATGTCCTGGTGCTACGGCGTCGACCTTGAACCTGTCCTTCAGAGCGGTCACAACTTTTGCGATGGCCTCGTCAGGTGCGACGACCAGATGAAATCCGCCTGCGATGAGATGAATCCTGGGATTGATGATGCTTGCCGCCTCGACGATGCGCTCGATCCCGGGGTGCGAACAACCGACCAGAAGGATTACACCGTCTGCCGTGTTGACAGCCAAGGACAGCTCCTTGAGCTCTCTTGTCCCGGGCGCGTCGGAGATCAGCGAAATGAGCGTGATACCGGGAGCAATCTCGGTCGTCTGATCGATCAGCTCGAAGTTCGCGTTGGCCCATGCCGAGCCAAACTTCATCACTGCCGGGGGCTTGCCTCCATAGTACCGCATCTCCGGCGGCAAGGCCTCGTCTTTCCGGTAGAAGCCGGAAGGCAGCGAAGAGCCGTAGATGCCAAACCCTTCCTTCGGCGCGTAGATCTTGACGGTCGGATTGACGCTCAGGACGTAGGACAGACCCGCCATGTGATCGGAGTGGCGGTGCGAAAGAACGACAAAGTCGAGGTCAGAGAGATTGACGCCCTTGGCCTTCACGTTTGCCGCGAAGATGTCGGGATCGTTACCCGTATCGAACAAGATGCGTTTTCCCGCGATCTCGACGAGGGCGGAAAAACCCCAGTCCTTTGTCATCGCGTCATTCGTGCCGAAGGCGTCGTAAAGAATGGTGATCTGGTCTTTCGCCTCGGTTGCTGCGCATTCGGTGGTTCCGGTCGCGAAAACGGTGAAGGCGATCAGTGCCGCAAGAAGACTGTCCCTGATGGTCATGGAAGCGTCTCCTGCTGTTGTGCGAAACATACAACGGGAACGAGGGTGGCTTCGATGCCGTGCCGGCGATCGAGCCTAGCACAATCTGAGGGAGGCTGGAGATCTTCGTTGGGGCAGCAGAGCTTTGATGAGGGGGCCTTGGGAACTTATGCGAGCAGGCCGTCGCTAAGCTTTAAATCCTCGTCAGCCCGCAACTCGCCGCCAGCCGTACGAGCTGTGCGTCGGTGCGCGCGCCGGTCTTGGTCTTGATCAGGTAGTGATAGTTCTGCACCGTCTTGACGCTGAGATTGAGATGCGCAGCAATCTGCTCGGTGGTCGCGCCGCCGGCGAATTGCCGCAGGATCTCGATCTCGCGCTCACCCAGCTGATCCAGCGCCGAGCCCGCCGACAGGCTGTCCTCGGCCAGAATATGGGCGATGTCGTCGCTCATGGCGCGCTCGCCGCGCGCGACGCTGCGGATCGCGGTGACGACCGCGGATGGCTCGCTGCTCTTGGTGACGAAGCCACTGGCGCCCGCGCCGAAGGCGGCTTTCACCAGCACGGCTTCGTTGTGCATGGTGAAGACGAGGATGCGCGCCCGCGGGCTGCGCGCGCGGATGTTGCGGATCGCCTCCAGCCCGCTCGCCCCGGGCATCGAGATATCAAGCACGACGACATCGGGGTCGTGCGTCTTGAAGGCGCCGTAGGCGTCCGCCGCATTGTCGGCTTCCGCCACGACATGGAGATCGCCCTGACTCTCCAGCACGCGCCGGTAGCCTTGCCGCACGATCGGATGGTCGTCGACCAGCAGCACGGAGATGCCTGTTGCCGCAACCTCGCTCATGCCTTCCTCACGCGGCAAGCGGAATGGTGGCGGCGACGCTGAGGCCGCGATTGGCGGGGAGGATCGACAATGATCCGCCGGCCGCCGCGACCCGCTCGCGGATGCCGGTGAGGCCGAAGCCGGCCGACTGCGCCACGCGTGCCGCATCGCCGCCGCCGTCGTCCTCGACGCGGATCAGCAACGCGTCGTCGTCACCGGCGCGCCGCTCGATGCGCAAGGAGATCTCGCGCGCCGAGCTGTGGCGCAGTGCGTTGGTCAGGCATTCCTGGGCCACGCGATAGGCGGTGGTGGCGGCCGGGCCGCTGATGTCGGTGAGGTCGCCCTTGACGTCGAGCCGGATGGTCGGCTGCGCCGCGCTTTGCGAGCGCCAGCTGTCCACCAGATTCACGAGGCTCGCTTCCAGCCCGAGCTCCTCGGGCAGGGGATTGCGCAGGCGTTTGAGCGCATCGCGCAGCGAGGCCATCAGATGATGGGTGGCCTGAGAGATCATGCGCGCGTCCTGCGCGATACCGTTGTCCTTGCTCTCCTTCGCGCTCGCCATTTCGATCGTGTTCGCGAAGGCGAGGATGGCGGAGAGATTTTGGCCGAACTCGTCGTGCAGCTCGCGGGCGAGCGCACGGCGTTCGTCGTCGCGGATCTCGATCAGCCGCCTTGTCAGCGCCGCGCGTTGTTCGGTGGCTTCCTCCAATCGACCGCCAAGCTCGCCGACGGCGCTGCCGATCATCGCCAGCTCCATCGAGCGGAAGCGCGGGAGCTTGGTGCGATACTGGCCCCGCGCCATGCGCTGGAGCGCGGTGACGATGGTGCGCGCCGGCGCCAGCGCGTGCGCGATGGCAAGCGACGCCAGGAGCGCGATCGCCGCCGCCATCAGCAGCGCGACATCGACCACGTTGAGGAGATACTCCCAGGCAAGCGAGATGGCCGCTGCGGCATCCGGCGTCGCGACGACCGTTCCGGCAGTTGCCGCGCGGGGGCTGACGGGCCTTATCACTTCGGCATGGCTGCCGAGGAAGACGGGGACAATTGCGGCGAACCAGTGCGGCGGCGTCTTGCCCAGCCCCACGCTCTGGCCGCAGAGCGGCCTTTCGAATGCGATGGCCGGCTGGAACTCGACGCACACGCCGGGCGAGATCAGCTTCATCGTCTCCAGCGTGCGCCACTCCGGAACCGGCAAGAGCTGCTCGCGGGTTCTGCTGCTGCGCAACAAGAACTCGTGCCAGTACAGTGCCTGAAGCGCCTGCGCGACCCGCTGCGCCGAGGCCGCAGTCGCCCGGTCGACGCTGCGATAGGCGTCGAACGTGGCCCAGACAGTCGCAGCGCCAAGGCAGAGCGCGACGATGAGAAGCAGACGGGCGACAAGCTGAAGCACGAGGCGCATGCGATCATCCCCGACGTTTGGTAAGGTCAGCCTAACAACGCCGCCGCGCCTTGCCAATTGCGGGAGCGGCAGGATTTGCTGCTCGGGCAAATTTCCCAAGCCGGATTGGGCATGGCTCTTTGGACCGGGCGCGGCGGCTTTGATCTAATGGGTGAGGAATCGTTGCAGGCGAATCCCTGCAGGTCAGGAGCAGTGCAGCATGAGTTCGATGACGATTGGACCGATCGCGGGCCAGGCTGCCGACCCATCCGAGCGTAGCGCGCTGCTGTTCTGGATGATCTTCACAGGGCTGTCGATCTTCGCCGTCGTGCTGCTGTGGCGGTTCGGCCTGATCCGCCTGATGCTGACATCGGACCGGACTTACATTTCCAGCGTCATCGCGCTGCTCTATGTCCTGACCTGCGGCCACTGCTTCCTGCGGACGCGGGCGATCGCCCGTGAAGGCGCCGCGGCGCGGCGTTGCCGCGAGGCGCTCGCGGCGCCCGGCGGCAGCAAGGTGCTCGATGCCGGCACGGCGAAGCTGCCGCGCGGGCTGGTGCGGGACCATATCGAGAGCCTCGTGACGAAAGCGGCCGCACAGGACTACCGGCCGGTCGACCAGACGCTGCTGCTGCGGAATCTCGCCGACCGGCTGCGCGGCTCCAACGGGTTCGGCGCCTTCGTCTCCGACACGCTGATGAAGCTCGGCCTGCTCGGCACCATCATCGGCTTCATCATCATGCTGGCGCCGATCGCGGGGCTGGATGCCGCCGACAAGGTCGCGATGCGCTCCTCGATGGGGCTGATGAGCGACGGCATGGCGGTCGCGATGTACACGACGCTGGCGGGCCTCGTCGGCTCGATCCTGGTCCGTATCCAGTATTACATGCTGGATGCCGCGACCCAGCGGGTGTTCTCGGACGCGGTGGTGCTGACCGAGACCTATGTGACGCCGGTGCTGGAGCGCAAGGGCACTGGGACGCCGTCATGATGGATGATTTCGGTCTCTATCCGCGCGAGGAGCCGTTCGATCCGCTGGGCGTGATGCTGTTCAAGGCGCTCCAGGTGATCGCCTTCCTGTTCTTTCTCGCCCTGCTTGCGGTCTCGCCCGATGCAAAGGACGGCAAGATCGACTCCAAGGCCGAGTTCATGATCACGCTGGACTGGCCGGACAACCACCCCGACGATCTCGACCTGTTCGTGCAGGACCCTGCCGGCAACGTTGCCTGGTATCGTCACCGCGAGGCCGGCTTCCTCACGCTCGACCGCGACGATCGCGGCGGGGCCAACGACTTCATCATGGTCGCCGGCAAGAAGATTGCCTCGCCCATCCGCGAGGAGATCGTCACGCTGCGCGGCATCCTCGCCGGCGAATACACGGTGAACGTCTCGCATTTCGTCGCGACGACCGGCGAGCCCGTGACGGCCAATGTGAAGGTGCAGAAGCTCAATCCGACGGCGCAGGTGGTCTTCGACAACAAGTTCACGCTCGACCACACCGGCGATGAGAAGACCGCGGTGCGATTCCGGCTCGACACGGAGGGCAAGGTCGTCGATGTGAATCAGCGGCCGAAATCGCTGCTCGAGACGTTCCGTAGCAGCTGGCGCAACGGCGCCGATCTCGACCCGAGGACCGGTGTGAGCAGTAACGCCAAGAGGATACGCCGTGACTAATCTGCCAACGGTCATCCTCACGCTGTCGGTCGCCTACGCCGTGATCGGCGCGCTGCTGCTGGTCGTGCTGGTCTATGCGCGGCTGCACTGGTCGTTCAAGGCCGTCGCGGTAATCGTGACCAGCGCGTTCTATGTCGTCAGCTTCACGGAGATGCGCGGGCTGCTCGGCTGGGCCAGCACGGACCGGCTGCCGACCACCTTCAAGCTGCTGAAGGCCCGCATCGTCGAGCCGCATTCGCTGGAGGGCGATCCCGGCTCGATCTATCTCTGGGTCGAGCAGCTGGACGAGGACAATCGCCCGAGCGGCGTCCCGCGTGCCTTTCGTGTGCCCTACAATGACAGGCTGGCCGACAAGACCCATGCCGCCGAGAACGAGATCGCATTGGGACATCCGCAAGGCGGCCGCGCCGCCGATTTCGGCGGCGGCGACGGCAGCCTGATCGATATGGTCCGGGAATATGTGACGCCGAAGACCATTTTGGAGACCACCGGCGGCGATTCCTCGACCGGCGAATTCCTGGCACCGCCGGCCGGCGCGCAGGGCGCCGTGTTCACGCCGATCCCGCCGCCCCGGATGCCGCCGAAGGACGAGCAATAGGCCCTTCACCATTGCGTCAGGCTAGCGCTGGAAAACGGACCGGCGCTGGCGCATCTTCTTGACGTCCCTCAATTTGGCCTTATCGGCTCCCGATAAGGTTTGAGGGTGGAGGGTGCGTGCTTCTCGCTGTCTTCTCGGATATCCACGGCAACCGGCAGGCGTTCGAGGCCTGTCTGAAGGTGGCCCGCGCGAAGGGCGCGGAGCGGTTCGTCCTGCTCGGCGACTTCGTCGGCTATGGCGCCGACCCGGAATGGGTCGTGGATACCGCGATGGAGCTGGTCGGGGAGGGCGCCGTCGCCGTCCGCGGCAATCATGACGAGGCGGTCAACACCACGACCGAGGCCATGAATGCGGAGGCGCAGATCGCGATCGAATGGACGCGCGGGCGACTCGACGTCGCGCAGCGGCGGTTCCTCGCCGAACTGCCGATGCTGGTGGAGGACGCCGATCTCCTGTTCGTGCATTCGGAAGCCTCCAGCCCGCAGCGCTGGCACTATGTCCGTTCGACGGCGGATGCCGCCAAGAGCCTGATATCGACGCCCGCCCATGTCACCTTCTGCGGCCACATCCACCGTCCGGCGCTTTATTCGATGTCGGTGACGGCGAAGATGACGGGCCTCGTGCCCAAGACCGACGTCTCCGTGCCGCTGCTGCGCGGGCGGCAATGGCTGGCCGTGCTGGGCTCGGTCGGCCAGCCTCGCGATGGCGATCCATCCGCGGCCTTCGTGCTGTTCGACACCGTGTCGTGTCAGATCACCTATTGCCGCGCGCCCTATGACATCCAGACCGCTGCGAGCCGCATCCGCGAGAACGGCTTGCCGCATTGGCTGGCCGACCGGCTGTCGCAGGGGCGCTAGAGGCCGATGCCGCAATCCCTGGTCAAATCGGGCGCCGAGATCGACGGCTACACTATCGGCGAATGCGTCCATGCCGGCGGCATGGCGACGCTGTGGACCGTCACCCATCCCGGCATCGACGTGCCGCTGCTGATGAAGATTCCGCGGGTGTCGGAGGGCGAGGATCCCGCCGCGATCGTCTCCTTCGAGATGGAGATGATGATCCTGCCGCGGCTCGCGGGACCGCACGTTCCGTCCTGTTTCGGCACCGGCGATTTCGCCCACCAGGCCTATGTCGTGATCGAGCGCATCGTCGGGACCACGCTCTACAAGCGGCTGCCGGACCTGCCGCTGCCTTATGACGAGGCGCGGCAGCTCGTCGCCAAGGTCGCGACCGCGCTCGCCGATCTGCACCGGCAGAACGTGATTCATCATGACATCAAGCCGAGCAGCATCATGTTCCGCGACTCCGGCGAGGCGGTGCTGATCGACTACGGCCTGTCGCATCACGACCACCTGCCTGATCTGCTGCAGGAGGAATTCCGCCTGCCTTACGGCACTGCGCCCTACATGGCTCCCGAGCGATTACTGGGGGTGCGCGACGATCCGCGCAGCGATCTGTTTTCGCTCGGCGTGCTGCTCTATTTCTTCACCACCGGCGAGCGGCCGTTCGGCGAGGGCGAGACGCTGCGCGCGATGCGGCGCCGGCTCTGGCGCGATCCGCATCCGCCGCGCGGCCTGCGCGCGGACTATCCGCCCTGGCTCCAGGAGATCGTGCTGCGGTGTCTCGAGATCGAGCCGGTGTGGCGCTATCCGACCGCCTCCCAGCTTGCCTTCGATCTGGCCCATCCGGATCAGGTCAAGCTCACCGCGCGTTCGGAACGGTTGAAGCGCGATCCCCTCAGCGTCGCTTGGCGGCGGCGCTTCAACCAGGGTGTGATGGCGCCGCGCGCGAAATCGGACGTCGCCGCGCAAATCGCCTCCAGCCCGATCCTCGCGGTGGCGCTCGACACGGTGGAAGGCGCGGGCGAGCTGAACGAGGCGCTGCGCGTGACGACCGAGCGCATTCTCGCGACGCTGCCCTCGGCGCGGCTCGCCTGCGTCAACGTGCTCAAGCTCAACCGCATCGCGATCGACCGGACGCTCGACGAGCAGGGCTCCAACAAGCATATCGACCGTCTGGTCGCGCTCCGGCATTGGGCGACGCCGCTCAAGCTGGATGAGAGCCGGTTGTCGGTCCACGTGCTGGAAGCCGTCGACCCCGCCGCGGCGCTCCTGGAGTTCGCCGAGGTCAACCAGGTCGACCACGTCATCATCGGCGCGCGGCAGAGCTCGTTCCGCCGCACGCTGCTGGGCAGCGTCTCGGCGAAGGTGGCCTCGGAAGCCGCCTGCACCGTCACCGTGGTGCGGCCGCCGCGGATGGCTGGGGATGCGGATGAGGCGGCCGGATAGGGCCGCGCCCCTGGATCTTGGAAGAGATCAGGCCGCGTGGGCGGCGTGGACCGAACGCTTGCGGCGGATCGGCCAGCAGAATTGCGGGCCGGGCTCGCCGTGATCCGCGCTGCCGCCGAAATACTGGATGATCTCGCGGCAGGGCTCGCAGTTGAAGAGGTTACGCGACGCGGATGCCTTGGTCATTTCCTTCAGGCAGTTCGGGCAGTGCGGTTTCATCAGGCAAGAGTCCGATCAAGAATTTCAATACCGGTGCGGTGACCGGAACGGGTAGTCCGGGTCCGCCGTCTCGGGCCCGGTGTCGTCGCGCATCTCGCCTTCGGTGCGTTCGAGCTGGCCGAAGAAATAGTCGAGGTCAGGATGCGGGCGCCGCGGGATGCGGCACCTGCGCTTCGGCTGACGTTTCACGAGCGCGATCCGCACGGGCTCACGCCCGGTGCGGGTTGCGACGGACGATGCGGGCCGAACGTGCCGGGACCTGCACCGGTCCGGCCGACGGGCCAAACACAACAAACGCACAAAAACCAAGCCACAACGCCACGCCAGTCCAAACCAGGGTCGTCGTCATGATGTGCTCCCGCGAAACAGGCAAGAATCACTAGCAGTGATTTGCGCGAATCAGGGAAGTCCGGAGGAGTACGGACTGAGGTTGCAATCTTAGCAATTGCGCGCTGCTGCGACCGTAAGAGCCGCAGTTTTTCGCGTGTGCTGCATCTTTCCCGTGCGCGCGCCTTCGAGAATATCCCGGACGCGCGGAGTGTCTCGAACACAGCGAAACCCGTAGCGGCCGGTGTAGTCGGTATCGGGCGAACGGGTCGATCGCCCCGACGCGAAGTTGAGGTGGCCGGCGCCACGGCCGATGTCGAGGATTTCAAGGACTGCGTCCATGGCCTCGAACGGCGTCTGGCTCACCGTCCGTCTGCCCCAGGCCGTTCGCAGGATCAGCGCGCGGCGATCGGTGATCAGATAGAGCGTCTGCAGGTCTTGCAGCAGCAGCACCAGCGGAGCTGCAACCATCGCAACTCCGAGCATCGCGAGAGGATGGGCCGCCTGGTCGATCCAATCGTTCCTGACGGCGACGACGGTCAGCAACAGCCAGGGGAATCCGATCCACCACAGAAATCGCCACATCATCATCCGGGCGACGCCGTCGGGCCGGCCCTGCCAGACCACGTGCTCGCCGTCCTGCAAGGCCTCGGCGAGCAGGCGCCGCAAGCCTGCGGAAAACGGAGTGGCGCGGATTTCATCCATTGCCATTGGTCGCAGCGGCCACAAGGCCGGTTCGGACCGCGAATGGCCGTCAGATGGCCTCGCCGCGCGCCCCTAGCGCCGCGTTGCGGATCGCGGCGATGTTGGTCTTGTAGGCGTCCTGCGTGCCGCCCTTGAACACGGAGGTGCCGGCGACGAAGGCGTTGGCGCCGGCTGCGGCGAGGGGGCCTGCGACGTCGGGGCCGACGCCGCCATCGACCTCGATGTCGATCGGCCTGCCCGCCGTCATCGCGCGGATGTCGCGGATCTTGGAGATCGCGGAGGGGATGAAGGCCTGGCCGCCGAAGCCGGGATTGACCGACATCACCAGCACGAGGTCGACGAGGTCGATAACGTATTCGAGCACGCTGATCGGCGTGCCCGGGTTGAGCGAGACGCCGGCCTTCTTGCCGAGCGCGCGGATCGCCTGCAGCGAGCGGTGCAGATGGGGACCCGCCTCCGCATGCACGGTGATGTGGTCGCAGCCGGCCTTGGCGAAGGCCTCGAGATAGGGGTCGCAGGGCGAGATCATCAGATGCGCGTCGAAAATCTTCTTGGTGTGCGGGCGCATCGCCTTGATGACGTCGGGGCCGTAGGAGATGTTGGGCACGAAGTGCCCGTCCATCACGTCGAGATGGATCCAGTCGGCGCCGGCGGCGTCCACCGCGCGCACCTCCTCGCCGAGCTTTGAGAAGTCCGAGGCCAGGATCGAGGGCGCGATTGCCAGGGGGCGGGGGGCGAAGGCTTGGGTCATGGCGCGGTTTCCCGTGGCGGCCGTGAAGGATGGACCTCGCCTAACATGGGCCTCCACGCCGGGCAATGCAGGGGTGGCGTGCTTCCTGTGGGCGGAAATTTCTGCCGCGACCGGCATGAATTGCCGGTGTTCCCTCGCCGCGGCAAGCGCGGCGAAGTCGGATTTCATTGAGCTTTTTACGCTGGCACGACGCTTGCTGACTTCACCTCCAGAACATTGGTCGCGGCGTGCCGCATCGGTTGGAGTTGTGCAATGTTGTTTGCCCTTGGCGCCGTATCGAGTGCGCTCGACGCGATCCAGTCGCTGACGAACTCGAAGTCGTCCTCGTCGACCCAGAAGACGGGATCTTCGCAAGGCGCGACCAATCCGTTCGCGATCGACAGCGGCAGCAGCACGACCAGCGGCGCGACCTCGTCGGTCAATGCAGGCAAATATCCGCAGATCTCGCCGGAGACGATGAACGCGCTGTTCGCGGCGCAAAGCCAGTCGACGGACAGCACGAGCAGTGCAACGACCTCGACGAGCTCGACCTCATCGACGTCGACGAGCCGTGACGCGGCGCTCAAGGACCTGTTCTCGCAGATCGACGCGGACGGCGACGGCAGCATCACCAAGTCCGAATTCGAGAACGCGCTCGGCGCCGGCGGCACCAACCTCGCGCAGGCCGACGACGTCTTCTCGAAGATGGATTCGAATTCGGACGGCAGCGTGAGCCTGGACGAGATGTCGAAGGCGCTGAAGAGCGGCCATCACGGTCACCACGCGCAAGGCGCGGGCGACTCCGGCGATGGATCGGATTCCTCGTCGAAGTCCGGCGGCGGATCGACCTCGACCACGACGACCGCGGCCGACGGCTCGACCACCACCACCGTCACCTATGCCGACGGCTTCAAGATGTCGACGACGGTCCCCGGCGCTTCTTCCCGTAATTCGGCCTACGATCTGTTCGCGCAGTTCATGCAGCAGCAAGGCGGGCAGGGGCAGGGCGCCTCAACGGCAGCCGGCTCGTCCATGTCGATGAGCGTTTGAGCGAGAAGCCCTCTCTCCGCACATCAAGCTGTCATGCCCCGGCTTGACCGGGGCATCCAGTACGCCGCGCCCTCTCGGTTCCATCACGCCCGTCTCTGGAATACTGGATCGCCCGGTCTTCGCCGGGCCATGACGCGCGTTGCGTGGCAGGAGGCGAATGCCCCTTACCCGCCAAACCGGTCCTTCCACGCCGGCAGCGCGCCGGGGAACGGCAGGGCTGTCGCGCTGTAGATGCCGCGTGCGACCGCGCGCGCGACCACGTTGGCGGCGACCGTGCCGAGCTCGGTGAGGCCGACCAACGGCTCGATCGGCTTCTCGCCGGTCGCGGCCGCGAACAGCACGTCGCCGTCGGTCGGGGCATGCACCGGGTAGATGGCGCGGGCAAAGCCGGTGTGCGCGATCATCGCAAGCCGCTTGGCCTGGGGCTTGGTCAGCACCGCGTCGGTGACGACGGCGCCGATGGTGGTATTTTCGCGCGCGCTCGCAGCGGGACCGCCCTTGATGCGCATGCGGAGCATGTCGTCGGTGAACTTGTCGGGCAGGCCGCGTCCGCCGAATTCGCCTGCTACCTCGAACGGCGCCGCCCAGAACCACGGCCCGTTACCGACCGTGACGGTGCCCACCGCGTTGACGGCGACGATCGCTGCGACCTTGACGCCATCAGGTGTCACCGCCGAGGCCGAGCCGAGCCCGCCCTTGAACGTCGCAGTGGTGGCACCGAGGCCGGCGCCGGCGCTGCCGAGCGCGAAGTCGGCGCCGGCGGCGGCCGCCGCTGCGTAGCCGAGGTCACGATAGGGCGAGAAGCGTCCCCAGGCCTTGTCACCGCCGTTGAGGAGATCGAACAGGATTGCGCCCGGCACGATCGGGATCAGCGCTTCGCGAACCCGGTGGCCGCGGCCCTGCTCGGCGAGCCAGGCCTGCACGCCGCCGCCGGTATCGAGGCCAAAGGCGGAGCCGCCCGACAGCGCGATCGCGTCGACGCGCTCGACGGTGTTGGCGAGATCGAGCAGCGCGTCCTCGCGCGTGCCGGGCCCGCCGCCGCGAACGTCGATCGCCGCGACCGCGGGGGCATCGAAGATGATCGCAGTCGCGCCGGAGGCAACTTTGGCATCTTCGGCATGGCCGACGCGGACGCCGGCGATATCGGTGAGCAGATTTTTCAAGGCCGGCACTCCATGCGCTTCAGGCATCAGCGATAGCGCACTGCTGCAGCAGGCTCAACTCGCCAGCGCGGTCCTGAGCATCTTGGCAAGCTCGGATTTGCGGTAGGGCTTGGCCAGCAGCAGCACGCCGGAATCGAGCCGGCCGTGATGGACGATGGCGTTCTCGGTGTAGCCCGATGTGAACAGCGTCTTCAGGTCGGGACGCCGTCGCGCCGCCTCGTCCGCGAGCTGGCGGCCGTTCATGTGGCCCGGCATGATGATGTCGGTGAAGAGCAGGTCGATCCCCTTGTCGGCATCGATGATGGTGAGGGCTTCGGCCGCGTTGGCGGCCTCGAGCGCGGCATAACCGAGGCTCTTGATCTGGGTCACGACGTATTGCCGCACCAGCGCGTCGTCCTCGACGATCAGGATTTTCTCGTCGCCGCCGGTGATGGGCACGTTCTGGAGCGCCTCGAACTCGGCCTCCTGCGCGCCGCTCGAGCGCGGCAGGTAGATCTTCACGCTCGTGCCGTGACCTTCCTCGCTGTAGATCTTGATGTGGCCGCCGGACTGCTTGACGAAGCCGAACACCATGCTGAGCCCGAGGCCGGTGCCCTTGCCGACCTCCTTGGTGGTGAAGAACGGGTCAAACACCCGCTCGACCAGGTCCGGCGGAATGCCGGTGCCAGTGTCGCTGACCGCGATCATCACATAGCTGCCGGCGACGACGTCGGGATTCATGCTGGCATAGCCGTCGTCGAGGAAGATGTTGCGGGTCTCCAGCACCAGGGTGCCGCCGTCCGGCATGGCGTCGCGCGCGTTGAGCGCGAGATTGAGGATCGCGGTGGAGAGCTGGCCCGGGTCGACCAGCGCCGGCCAGGCATCCTCGGTGAGCTGCGGCATGATGGTGATCTGCTCGCCGAGGGTCGGGTGCAGCAGCTTGGCGGCCTCGAGCGCCAGCGCATTGACGTCGATCTCGCGCGGCTGGAGCGGCTGCTTGCGGGCAAAGGCGAGCAGGTGCTTTGTCAGTTGCGCGCCGCGCTCGGCGGCGTCGTCGATCAGCTTGGTGATGGCGGCGAGCTCGGGACGGTCGGCCACCGCATCAGCGAGGATGCCGATCGTGCCGGTGATGACGGTCAGCACGTTGTTGAAATCGTGGGCGACGCCGCCGGTCAGCTGGCCGATGGAGTCCATCTTCTGGACCTGCCTGAGCTGGGCTTCTGCGGCTTGCTTCTCGGTGAGGTCGCGGCCGATGAAGAAATGGCGCTTCACCGGCTCCGACCAGGTGCCCATCCAGTTCAGCGTCACCTCGTGACCGTCGTAATGGTAGTAGCGCGCCTCGAAGCTGCGCTTGACCGCGCCACGCCGCGCCGCGCGCATCTCGCCCCGCGTCTTGTCGAGGTCATCGGGGTGAATGAACTCGATGGCGCTGTGCCCGATCATGTCCTCCGGCTTGAACCCGAGGATGTCCTTCACGCTGGGGCTGATCTGGATGAAATTGCCGTAACCGTCCGTGACGAGGATCAGGTCCTGCGAGGTCTCGAAGATGCGCTGGCGCTCCTCGATCTCGCGGTTGAGGGCGGATTCCGCCCGCTTCCGCTCGGTGATGTCGCGGGCGACCTTGGAGGCGCCGATGATCTTGCCGTCGGTCGATCGCAGCGGGACTTGGCTCAGCAAGACGTCGATCGGCTGGCCGCTCTTGTGCAGCCGCACGGTCTCGTGCTGGTCGATGACCTCGCCGTTGCGGGTGCGGGCCAGCATTTCGGCGACTTCCTCGCGCTGCCCCTCGGGCATGATGATGTCGACCTGGCGGCCGATCGCCTCGTTGGCGGAGTAGCCGAAGACGCGCTCGGCCGCGTTGTTCCAGGACGTGATGGTGCCATCGAGCGACTTGGTGATGATGGCGTCGTTGGAGGATTCGACGACGGCGCTGAACAGCCGCTCGCGCTCGGCATAATAGTTCCGCTCCGAGCTCGACTGCCGCTGTAGCGCACCGACCATGCCTGCCGTATTGGCCTGAAGGCGCACGTTCTCGATGAGCAGCACCGCGAGCACGAAGCTCGACGCGCCGAGGCCGTAGAGCCGGCCGGCATAGAACCCGAGGTCGAAACGGGCGACGTTGACGATCGCCGACAGCGCAATGTCGAACAGCCAGGCGCACATCGTGACCATCAGCCAGACGTCGATCACCGTGTGCGGCTTGCGAAACCACAGCGTGACCAGCGCGGCGAAGCTCAGGGACCACACGAACGACACCACGCCGATCATGGTGGTGGTGTAGTGGCCGTCCTTGAGCAGCACCGGCAGCAGGCCGTGCTGCGCAGTCACCAGCCAGGCGAAGACGGTCATCGCGACGATCACGCCGGCGACGGAGAGTGCTATCGCGGAAGCTGTCGAGCCTTCAATTCTGCCGCCGCCATTGCCGTCCTTCAGCCAGGCATAGGACAGCACGAACAGCGGGAAACCGCCGTGCCAGATCATGTAGAGCCAGACGGTGGTCTGCGGGCCTGCACCGAACAATCCGGCCGGGGCGAACAGTCCGGGGAAGGTGAGGGCATGGGTCACCGCGGCGGCCGCGGTGAACAGATAGCCGGTCGCCAGCAGCAGCAGCCCGCGGCTGCGCAGTACGGCGAACTGCGACAGCAGCAGAACGGCGGTGATGATGTCGCTGACCGCGAGCGCCGACTGGTAGCTCGCCACGAAGGCCGGCACCTGTACGAGCGGCATTCCTGCAAAGGGTACCGCCAGCGCGAACAGGATCGCGCTGACGCCGACGATTGCCAATGCCGCGGTGCGATCGCTCCGCGTAGCCGGCAAGGTCGACAGGAATGTGCTTCGGTCGTTGGGCGCTAGCACGTCGATCTCTCGTAAGCCGGCATGATGACCTCCTACGTCAATCCCTTCCGGCCGGGAAGCCGTTACCTTCATGGTAGCGCGCTCCGGGCGCGCATCCTGACAGAAAGCGGGTGCGACTCAACCGAGGGTTACAGCTTACTTAACTTGGAGGGGGACTCGGAACGGGTAACTGGTAAGAGGTGCTTTACTAGGATCGACTCATACTGCCTTGCCGTCCCTTTGCGGTGAATTGAACCAAATAATGATATGAATCCGGGAGTTGTTCCCTATGCCCCGTGTCCTCATTGTCGACGACCAGAAGGACGTCCGCGCCATGGTCGCGATCGTGCTTCGGGTCAACCGGTTCGACGTGGTCGAGGCCGATAGCGGCGCAGCGGGCCTGAAGGCCTTCAGCGAGGACGCCTTCGATGCTGCGATTGTCGACATTTTCCTGGCCGATACCAGCGGCGTCGACGTCATGGTGGCCATCCGTGAGCGAGTTCCCGGGTTTCCGATCGTCGCGGTCTCCGGAATGACCGCGCTGGATTTCATGGGCGAGGCGCCTGGTCTTGCCGACGTGGTATGTTTGCAAAAGCCGTTTCGGCCGAACGATCTCCTGCAAGCACTCCGGAAGGCCCAGGCTGCGGCGGGCGGCGAGCTCTCTGCAGCGGTCTGACCGTACGGCAAAAGAAAACGCCCCGGCGAACCGGGGCGTTGGGATCGAAAAGGTCAGGCATCCTGTCTCAGGTGCCGTTGCCCTTGATCTCGGCGTAGCCGCCCTTGGCGTCCCACTTGTAGACGACATAGTCGAGCTGCTTGATGTCGCCCTTGGCGTCATACTCGATCGGGCCGATCACGGTGTCCCACTTGCCGGCCTTGATCGCCGCCATGACCTTCTTGGCGTCAGTGGTGTTGGCCTTCTTCGCCGCCTGCGACCAGACCTGCATCGCCGCGTAGGTGTAGAGCGTATAGCCCTCGGGGTCGATGTTCTTGGCCTTGAAGGCGTCGACGATCTTCTTCGCGGTCGGCTTGTTGCGCGGATCGGGGCCGAAGGTGAACAGCGTGCCTTCGCCGGCCGGGCCGGTGATGGAGGCGTACTCCTTGTCGGCGAGCGCATCGCCGGCCATCAGGATCGTCTTGAGGCCCTGGTCACGCATCTGGCGCAGGATCAGGCCGCTCTCCTGATGGTAGCCGCCGACATAGACGAGGTCGATGTTGTCGCGCTTCAGGCGCGAGACGATCGCGTTGAAGTCCTTGTCGCCCTTGTTGTAGGACTCGTACATCTTCTCGGTGATGCCGGCCTTGTTGAGCGCCTTCTTGGTCTCATCGGCGAGACCCTTGCCGTAGGTGGTCTTGTCGTTGAGGATGGCGATGTTCTTGCCCTTGTAGTTCTTGGCGATGTACTGCGCGGCAACCAGGCCCTGCTGGTCGTCGCGGCCGCAGACGCGCGCCACGTTCCACAGCCCGCTATCGGTGAACTTCGGGTTGGTGGAGGCCGGCGTGATCTGGAGTACGTTGCCGTCGGCATACGCTTCGGAGGCGGGGATCGACGACGACGAGCAATAGTGCCCGGCGACGAACGGGATTTTCGCGCCGGCGATCTTCTCGGCGATCGAGCGTGCCTGTTTCGGGTCGCAGGCGTCGTCCTCGACGGTGAGCGCGAGCTTCTTGCCGTTGACGCCGCCGGCGGCGTTGATGTCAGCCACGGCCATCTCGGCGCCGTTCTTCATCTGGCGGCCGAAGGCGGACTCGCCGCCGGTCATCGGGCCTGCGACTGCGACGGTGACATCCTGCGCGAACGCCGCGCTCGACAGCGCGAGCGACGCGCCGAATGCCAGACCGATGAGCTTCAGTGATTTCATGAGATACCTCGCGGGTGGTCGCCTGTGGAAGTTGCCGGGTTCGCCCCGGTTCAAACCGGCGCCATTCTTGAATGAATCCTGGGAGAAGTCACCGGCAAAATACGGGCACTGGCGGAGATATCTCGCCACATTCGGCCGCACGTGCTCCGCACCGGGTGCCGCTCTGGGCAGCCTCAGCCGTGCCGGCCGCCTTCCAGGTAGGCGGCGCGAATCTCGGGGCGCTGCAACAACTCGGCGCCGGTCCCGGCCAGCGTGATCAGGCCGTTGACCATGACGTAGCCGCGATGGGCGAGCTTCAGCGCATGGTTGGCGTTCTGCTCGACGATCAGCACGGTCAGGCCGTCCTGCCGGTTGAGGGTGCGGATCGCATCGAAGATCTGGCGGGCGATCAAAGGCGCCAGGCCGAGAGAGGGCTCGTCGAGCAGAAGCAGGCGGGGACGGCTCATCAGGGCGCGGCCGATTGCCAGCATCTGCTGCTCGCCGCCGGACAGCGTTCCGCCGCGCTGGGCGTAGCGCTCCTTCAGGCGCGGAAACAGCGTGAACACGCGTTGCAGCGTGGCCTCGCGTTCCGCGTCCGTGCATTCGGTGGCGTCCGCCCCCATCTGGAGGTTTTCCGCCACGCTCATGCGCGGGAAGATGCGGCGGCCTTCCGGCGATTGCGCGATTCGCAGATGCGCGATCTCATGGGTCGGAACGTCGGTGATGTCGCGGCCTTCGTACAGGATCTGGCCGGAGCGGGCGCGCGGCTTGCCGAAGATCGTCATCATCAGCGTCGACTTGCCGGCGCCGTTGGCGCCGATCAGGGCGACGATCTCACCGGCATTGATCTCGACGTCGACGCCTTTCAGCGCCTCGATCTTGCCATAGGCGGCGCGCAGCCCGCGGATCGCGAGCAGGGGAGCTGGCGACGTCACGACCCGCTCTCCATCACTGCCACGGCCTCTTCCTCGTCGGTGCCGAGATAGGCCGCGATCACCTTGGGATCGTCGCGGATCTCGCGCGGCGAGCCTTCCGCGATCTTGACGCCATGGTCCATCACCACGATCTGGTCGGAGATCTCCATCACCACCGACATATCGTGCTCGATCAGCAGGATCGAGGTGCCGAGCTCGTTGCGGATCGAGAGCAGGAGCTCGCTCAAGGCGGCGCTCTCGCGCGCGTTGAGACCTGCGGCGGGCTCGTCCAGGCACAGCAGCGCGGGCTCGGTGCACATCGCGCGCGCGATCTCGAGCCGGCGCTGGTCGCCATAGGCGAGATTGCCGGCCGCGTCGTCGGCCCGATCGAGCAGATGGACCCGCCTGAGCCAGTCGGTGGCGAGATCGATCGCGCGCTTTTCGGCCTCCCGGTAAACCGGGGCGCCGACGAGGCCCAGGAAGGTGAAGCCGGAGGCGCGCATCAACGCGTTGTGCTGCGCCACCATCAGGTTTTCCAGCGCGGTCATGCCGGGAAACAGGCGGATGTTCTGGAAGGTGCGCGCCACCCTGGCCTGCTTGGCGATGCGGAAATCGTTGAGCCGCTCCAGCGCGACCACCTTGCCGTCGTCATGGGTGAGGCGAATGGCGCCGCCGCTCGGCTTGTAGAAGCCGGTGATGCAATTGAACACGGTGGTCTTGCCGGCGCCGTTCGGTCCGATCAGCGCGGTGATCTTCTTCCGCTCGGCCGCAAACGACAGGTCCTGCACGGCGACGATGCCGCCGAAGCGCATGGTCAGCCGGTCGACGCCAAGAATCTTGTCGCTGGTCTTGTCGCCGCTCATCCGTGCCCTTCCTTGACGAGGTCGGAGGAGATCGCCTGCGCCTTGGTCAGATACACGGTCGGTGCGCGATGGCCGATCAGGCCGCGCGGCCGCCAGATCATGATCAGCACCATGGCCATGCCGAACACCAGCATGCGGTAGGTCTCGAGGCTGCGGAACAGCTCGAAGCCGCCGATCATGGCCAGCGCGGCGAGCGCGACGCCGAGCTGCGAGCCCATGCCGCCGAGCACGACGATTGCTAGCACCAGCGCCGATTCCTGGAAGGTGAAGGATTCCGGGCTGATGAAGCCCTGGCGCGTTGCGAAGAACGCGCCGGCGAAGCCGCCGAACATGGCGCCGGTCGCGAACGCCGTGAGCTTGGTGGTCGTGGTGTTGATGCCGAGCGCGCGGCAGGCGACCTCGTCCTCGCGCAGGGCTTCCCATGCGCGGCCGATCGGCAGGCGACGCAGCCGGATCGTCACCCAGTTGGTGAGCAGCGCGAGCGCCAGGATCAGGTAGAACAGGAAGACGATGCGGTGGGTCGGCGAATATTCGATGCCGAGTTTTGCCGCGAGCCCGTTGTCGCTGTTGTCGAGCGGGATGCCGAAGAAGGAGGGGCGCGGAATGCTGGAAACCCCGTTGGGCCCGCCGGTGAGTTCCTGCCAGTTGATGATGACGAGGCGGATGATCTCGCCGAAGGCGAGCGTCACGATGGCGAGATAGTCGCCGCGCAAGCGCAGCACGGGGAAGCCGAGCAGCACGCCCCAGAACGCGGCGAGGATGCCGGCAAGCGGCAGGCAGACCCAGAACGACCAGCCGAAATTGGTCGCAAGCAGCGCGTAGGAATAAGCACCCACCGCATAAAAGGCGACGTAGCCGAGGTCGAGCAGGCCGGCGAGCCCGACCACGACGTTGAGGCCCCAGCCCAGCATCACGTAGGTGAGCACGAGGATCGCGAGATCCAGGATGTAGCGCTGGTCATAGAAGATGACCGGCACCAGCAGCGTGAAGATCAGGAGCGCGGGTGCGAGGTAGCGGCCGACGAACGATATTCCGCTCTGCACCGCCGGCGGCACCAGCTTCTCTGCGCCGGTCGGGCCGATCCATTGCCTGAGCAGCTCGATCACGATCGAGCCGCCGAACACGGCGGCCACGAGGGAGGCGACCTCGCCGAAGCGCGTCCAATAGGTGAGCTGGCCGTCGGAACCCGCTTCGGTGCGGATGCCGACCATCAGCGAGAACAGCACCAGCGCGATCAGGGCGTTGATGAAGGCCGTCTTCAGGAGAGCGGGGATGCCCGTTGCAGGTTTGGCCGTGTTGGTCGAGGGAGCTGTCACGCGTGACCGTCAGACTTTTTCGACTTCGGGACGGCCGAGCAGGCCGGTCGGCATGAAGATCAGCACGACGATCAGGATCGAGAACGCCGCGACGTCCTTGTACTCGACCGAGAAATAGGCCGACCAGAACGTCTCGATCAGGCCGATCGCGAGACCGCCCAGCATGGCGCCGGGCAGCGAGCCGATGCCGCCGAGCACGGCCGCCGTGAACGCCTTGATGCCGGCGACGAAGCCCATGAAGAAATCCACCAGGCCGTAATAGAGCAGGTACATCAGGCCCGCGACCGCGGCGAGCGCGGCGCCGATCACGAAGGTCATGGAGATGGTGCGGTCGACGTTGACGCCGAGCAGCGCCGCCATGGTCTGGTCCTGCTCGCAGGCGCGCATGTCGCGCCCGAGCCGGGTGCGCGACACCAGCCAGGTGAAGAGCGCCAGCAGCACGATGGTGGTGACGACCACCATGATCTGGATGTTGGAGAGCTGGATGACGAAGCCGTCCGTGCTCTCATGCAGGGTGTAGCCGCCGGTGATGAAGGGCGGGATCGGCTTGACGCGCGCGCCCTGCGCCACCTGCGAGTAATTCGTCAGCACGAATGACATGCCGATCGCAGACAGCATCGGGGCGAGACGGAAGGAATGGCGCAGCGGCCGGTAGGCGATGCGCTCGATGGTCCAGCCATAGAGCGCAGTGATCGCCATCGCGACCAGCAGCACCACAAGCAGGATCACCGGGATCGCAGTCAGGCCGAGCGAGACCAGGATCAGGAAGGTGATCAGGGCGATGAAGCCGCCGATCATGAAGACATCGCCATGGGCGAAATTGATCATGCCGACGATGCCGTAGACCATCGTATAACCGATGGCGATCAGGCCGTAGATCGAGCCCAGAACGAGACCGTTGATGAGCTGCTGGGCGAAATAATCCATGGGCTGCCGTTACCAAACCTGACGCGGCTCAAAGGGAGCTATTCGAGAGAGTGTGCTTGAGTTTCTTCTCGGGCCCCGGCAGCCCCTAAGCATTCTTCCCGTTTTGTAACAGGAGGGAACTGGCGGCTGCAACTGGCCGGGCATCGACATAAGGGCTTGTACAGAGGTCATTTCATTACGAATGTCATCTCCGGGGTTCCGCAGCTGCGAGGAACCGGGTTCCGCACAGAACCAAAATGGATGGCGGCCGTTGTTTCCCCTCTGGCGTCTAACAAGGGAGTTTCCCCCATGACGAAGCAGCAGAACCAGAATCCGGGCCAGCAGTCTCAGAACCCCGGCCAGCAGCGCCCCGGGCAGCAGCAGGGCGGCGGCCAGAAACCCGGACAGCAGCAGCAGGATCCGCAGCGCCAGGGCGAAAAGCCCGGCCAGCAGCAGGGCGGCCAGCACGGTCAGGACAATTAGTTTGGGAGCACAGGAGGACGGGGCCCCGCCGAAAGGCGGGGCCTTTTCTTGGGACACGCCCGCCCGGCGGGCCGGTTAAGGTAAACAAAGGGTTTAAATTGCCGCCATAGTCTGATGCGAGTTAGCTCCCCGCAAAGCCTTCCCATTGAAGGCGCGTAAGCTGGCGAAGCGGGAAGCGGTATGTTCAGGAATTGGCGGATCGGTTCGGTCAACGGCGCCCTGCTGGCGGCCTATTTCATTCCGGCCTGGACGCTTGTGGCCTTCAACATCATGGTGGCGCCGGTGCACGGCCTCTATGAGCGGCCGAGTGTCGCGGTGGCGCTGTTCCTCAGCGACCATCTCCAGATGGCGGGGATGGACACGGTGCGTGCCGCCTGGCTGCTGGCGCTGGGCCGGCTGACGGTCGTTGCGTTCTTCGCCATCTATCTGGTGCTGCTGTGCATCCCTCGTGTCCGCAAGAACGGCGGCAGCGACGAGGCGCTCGGCATTGCGCTGGCAATCGGTAGCCTGATCTCGTTCACGAGCATGGTGATGGCCTCGAAGGTCGGCGAGCTGGCCGCACTCCGCCTGCACGCCACCGAGCTGTTGCTCTTGCTCGGTGCCGCCATCGTCGTGGTGATCGAACGGCCGGACCCGGCGCCCAAGATCGTTCAGGAGACCGTCGAGACCGCAGCGCCGCTAGGTCTTGAGCAGGCCGAGCTCCTGCACAATCGCTGAGGCTTCCTTGACGGCGTGATTCACCGCCGGCACGCCGCAGTAGATCGCCTGCTGCAGCAGGATTTCCTTGATGTCGTCGGGCGTGAAGCCACCCTCGGCGAGCGCCGCGCGCACGTGCAGGCGGAATTCGTCCCACTGCCCCAGCGCGACCATGGTGCCGATCACGAGCACGCGCCGCGTGCGCTCGTCGAAATGCGGCCGTGTCCAGATCTCACCCCAGGCATAGCGCGTGATCATGTCCTGGAAATCGGTGTTGAACGCGTTGCGACCCGCGATCGACTTGTCGACCCAGGCATTGCCCAGGACTTTCCGGCGCACGTTCATGCCGGCATCGCGGCGCTTCTGGTCGTCCATGTTGTTTCCTCCTTCGTCATTGCGAGGAGCGTAGCGACGAAGCAATCCAGTCTGTCACCGCGGAGGGATTTCTGGATTGCTTCGCTGCGCTCGCAATGACGACGTTGTGTGGTCAGCGTTGCGTCAAAAAGCCCACCACCGCGTCGGTGAACGCGTGCGGCTGCTCCACGTTGGAAATATGGGCGGCGTCGATGATGGTCATGCTGGCGCCGGGAATGTTCGAGCGGATCAGCTCACCCGCCGAGATCGGCGTCGCCATGTCGTGGCGGCCGGCGATCACCAGCGTCGGACTCTTGATCTTGGCGAGCATCTCGCGCTGGTCGAGCGTCGACAGCGCCTCGCAGCAGGCGAGATACCCCTCGACAGGGGTGGCGAGCAGCATCGACTTCATCCTGGCGGTGATATCAGGCTCGCGCTCGCGGAAATCCTGCGTCAGCCAGCCCGCGACGACGGCGTCGGCAACCGCCGCGATGCCGCCCTTCTTCACGGCGTCGATGCGTTCCAGCCATTTGGTCGGCTCGGCATAATAGCAGGAGGTGTTGGCGAGGATGAGCTTGCCGAATCTTTCAGGCGCATTGGCGCCCAGCCATTGCCCGACCATGCCGCCCATCGACAGGCCGCACCAGTGCACCTTCTCGATGTTGAGGTCGTCGAGGATCGCCAGCACGTCGCGGCCGAAGCGCTCCATCGTATAGGGGGCGGGCGGCACGTTCGACTTGCCGTGGCCGCGGCGGTCGTAGCGGATGACGCGGAACACCTGCGTCAGCGCCTTCATCTGTGGCTCCCACATCTGCAGCGTGCAGCCGAGCGAGTTCGACAGCATCAGCGTCGGCCCGCCATCGCGGCCCTCGACGGAGACGTTGATCAGGCAACCGTCGGCATCGATCATGGGCATGCGGCGTCTCCGTATCTATTCGCGATCGAGGCTGTCGAGCAGCCGGTCGATCAAAGCTTGCGATGCCCCTTGATAGGCCATCGGCTCGAACAATGCCGCAATTTTTTCCGGCGTCAGATGCGCGGTGACTTGCGAATCGGCCGAGAGCACCTCGCGCAGATGCTTCTTCTCGGCGACCGCGCGCTTGCTCGCGGCTTCGACGAGATGATGCGCATCGCTCTTGCCGATCTTGTCGGCCAGCGCAAAGGTGACCGCTTCCGCCATGATCAGGCCGTGGGTCGCATCGAGATTGCTGCGCATGCGCGCGGCATCGACGTCAAGGCCCTCCGCGATGTCGACGATGGCGGCGAGGGCGCCGGAGGCGACCAGCATCAATTGCGGCAGCGTCGGCCATTCCGCATGCCAGGGGCCGGCGCTGCGCTCATGGTCTTGCACCTGAGCCGCGAACAGCGTCGCAGCGAGTTGCGGCGCCATGGTCGCGGCGCCCAGCGCGCTTGCGGCTGCTACCGGGTTGCGCTTGTGCGGCATGGTCGAGGAGCCGCCGCGGCCTTCGCCGGCGGGCTCGAAGGCTTCGCCGACATCGGTCTGCATCATCAGCGAGACGTCGCGCGCGATCTTGCCGCAGCTTCCTGCGAGAATCGCAAAGCATGATGCGGCTTCCGCGATCCGGTCGCGATGGGTGTGCCAGGGCGCTTCCGGCAGCGGCAGGTTGAGCTCCTGCGCCAGCCGCTCTGCCACCGCGAGGCCCTTGTCGCCGAGCGCGGCGAGCGTGCCGGCGGCGCCGCCGAATTGCAGCGCAAGACCCTCGCGGGAGAGCCGCCGCAGGCGGCAGCGGGCGCGGGCGAGGCTTGATGCGTATTCGGCGGCCTTCAACCCGAACGGCATCGGCAGCGCGTGCTGGAGCCAGGTCCGTGCCACCATCGCGGTGTTGCGATGGTTGCGCGCCAGCGCCGCAAAGCCCCTGATGGCGCGGCTGAGGTCGGTGTCCAGCACCTCGATGCCGGCGCGCAATGTGAGCATGGTCGCGGTGTCGATGACATCCTGGCTGGTCGCGCCCCAATGCACGTAGCGCGCGGCCTCGGCGTCAGCCTTGCCGACACTGGCGGTCAGCGCCTTGACCAGCGGAATCGCAAGATTGCCGGATCGCGTCGCGGCCTCGGCCAGCGCGGCCATGTCGAAGGTATCCGCCTTGCAGGCGGCCTCGATAGGGCCCGCCGCGGATGCGGGAATCACGCCGGTGGCGACCTCGGCCCGTGCCAAAGCTGCCTCGAAATCGAGCATGTTCTGGAGGGTAGACCGGTCGTCGCAGACCGCGCGCATGGCTGCGCTCGACAGCATCGGCGCGAGCAGGGGGGAGAGGGATGTGCTCATATCGTGCGGGACCTAACCACCATGCCCCGCCTGTGCCAATCCCAAACCATCAGCGCAAGCTTTTTGCAGTTGCGAATATGCATTGCACGTGACCCTGGGCCGCCCTTTCCTTTGCGGCCTCCGTGCGTTACTTGATCAGCATTATAGTGACGCATCCCGGGAGGCACCCCATGGCCATGACAATGAACGGCGAAGTCCAGCTTGCGGCGCCGCGCGAGGCCGTGTGGGAGAAGCTCAATAATCCCGAGGTGCTGAAGGCTTGCATCCCCGGCTGCGAGGAGCTGGAGAAAACCGACGACGGCGGCTTTCGCGCGACGGCGAAAATGAAGGTCGGGCCGGTGTCGGCGCGCTTCAAGGGCAAGGTCACGCTCTCCGATCTGGACCCGCCGAACGGCTACAAGATCTCCGGTGAAGGCGAGGGCGGGGTGGCCGGCTTTGCCAAGGGCGGCGCCGTGGTCAAGCTGGCGGAGAAGGACGGCGGCACGCTGCTCTCCTACGACGTCGAGGCGCAGATCGGCGGCAAGTTGGCGCAGCTCGGCCAGCGCCTGATCAACGGCACCGCCAAGAAACTGGCCGACGAATTTTTCGCGAACTTCGCCAAGGCGGTACAGGGCTGAACCCCGGCTTCAGCACTGCGCCTTTTGGCATGGCCGCTTGCGCCCCGGGCGATGTTGCCCCGGGGCATAATGGCCCATATGATGGGTTGGAATAATTATAAGAACCGCTTCGACGGGACCCGTCGGGGCGCTGACAGAGAGTGCTTATGGCAAAAATCTCCCTCATCGTGAACGGCAATCCTGTTACGGCCAATGTCGATCCCCGCACCCTGCTGGTGCAGTTCCTGCGCGAGAATCTGCGCCTGACCGGCACCCATGTCGGCTGCGACACCTCGCAGTGCGGCGCCTGTGTCGTGCATCTCGACGGCAAGGCCGTGAAGTCCTGCACCACGCTGGCCGTGATGGCCGACGGCCACGAGGTCAAGACGATCGAGGGACTGGCCGCCGACGGCGCGCCGCTGCACCCGATGCAGGAGGCCTTCCGCGAGCACCACGGCTTGCAGTGCGGCTTCTGCACGCCCGGCATGATCATGACCGCGATCGACATCGTCCATCGCAAGGGCAACGAGCTCGACGATCACACCATCCGCGAGGAGCTGGAAGGCAATCTCTGCCGTTGCACCGGCTACCAGAACATCGTCGCGTCGATCTCCGCCGGCGCCAAGGCGATGGCGAAATCCGATCTCGCGTAACCGCGCGCGCATTCTGCGATCAGGACATTCAGATGTACGAATTCAAATATCATCGCCCTGGGACCGTTCGCCAGGCCGCCAATCTCCTGGTGAAGAACGAAGACGCCAAGGTGATCGCCGGCGGCCACACGCTGATTCCCGTCATGAAGCAGCGCCTCGCCAGCCCGCCGCATCTGGTCGACCTCTCCCATATCGAGGGGCTCGACACGATCGAGATGAAGGGTCGCGCGCTCGTGATCGGCGCCACCGCCAGGCACGCCGAGGTCGCAAGCTCCGCGATCGTCGGTGAAGCCATCCCGGCGCTGGCGAGCCTTGCCGGCCAGATCGGCGATCCCGCCGTGCGCCACAAGGGCACGATCGGCGGCTCGCTCGCCAACAACGATCCGACCGCGGACTATCCGGCCGCGGTGCTCGCGCTGGGGGCCACCATCGTCACCAACAAGCGCCGTCTCAAGGCGGAAGAGTATTTCCAGGGCCTGTTCACGACGGCGCTCGAAGCCGACGAGATCATCACCAAGGTGATGTTCCCGCTGCCGAAGAAGGCGGCCTACATCAAGTTCCGCAACCAGGCCTCGCGCTACGCGCTGGTCGGCGTGTTCGTGGCGCGGCGTCCGTCCGACGTGCGGGTCGCCGTCACCGGCGCCGGCTCGGAAGGCGTGTTCCGCGTCACCGCGTTCGAGGAAGCCCTGAAGAAGCGCTTCGCCGCGAAGGCGCTTGATGGCATCGAGGTGCCGGCGGACGGCCTCAACAGCGACATCCACGGCAGCGCCGAATACCGCGCGCATCTCATCGGGGTGCTGACGCGGCGCGCCCTCGATGCCGCCAATGCCAAGGAGTGAGTGAACCTCACGCCTCGGCCATACTTGTCCCCGGTGAGGGCGTAGCGAGACTGGCTTTTTCATGACCTCAGCGGCCAATACGTCCGGTGCCAATACTTCAGTTGTATTGCCGGCATCGGTCGATGCGATGCTCGAACTCCTGACGTCGCGCGGCTACCTCGCCGAGCGGTCGTTGGCGACGGTGACCTATCTGTCGCTGCGCATGGGGCGTCCGCTGTTCCTGGAAGGCGAGGCCGGCGTCGGCAAGACCGAGATCGCAAAAGTGCTGTCGGCAGCTCTCGGGCGGAAGCTGATCCGGCTCCAGTGCTACGAAGGCCTCGACGTGTCCTCCGCGGTCTACGAGTGGAACAGCGCCGCGCAGATGATCGCGATCCGGATGGCGGAAGCCGCCGGAGACACCGACCGCGAGCAGCTTTCGAGCGACATCTTCGCCGATCGCTACATGATCAAGCGGCCGCTGCTCCAGGCGCTGGAGCCCGACGTTGCCGGCCCGCCGGTGCTGCTGATCGACGAGCTCGACCGCGCCGACGAGGCGTTCGAGGCGTACTTGCTCGAAATCCTCAGCGACTTCCAGGTGACCATCCCCGAATTCGGCACCGTGAAGGCCCCACACCCGCCGATCGTGATCATCACCTCCAACCGCACCCGTGAGATCCACGACGCGTTGAAGCGGCGCTGTCTCTATCACTGGGTCGACTATCCCGCCGCCGAGCGTGAGCTCGCGATCGTCAAGACGCGCGTGCCCGGCATCTCGGCAAAGCTGTCGCAGCAGGTCGTGCGCTTCGTCCAGGCGCTGCGTAACCAGGACTTCTACAAGTCGCCGGGCGTCGCCGAAACCATCGACTGGGCCACCGCGCTGTCGGAGCTCGATGCCCGCTCGCTGACCCCGCAAGTGGTCGGCGACACGCTGGGCGCGCTGCTCAAGTACCAGGACGACATCACCCGGATGCAGGGCGATACCCTGCAGAAGGTGCTGAAGGAAGCAACGAGCGAGAATTGACGCTCCGCGTCACGACTGAGCTCGTCATTCGGCGCGCCGCGACGGGATGACGAGTGAGAGTGCTGAACCATGGCCATCAACCACCTGGCGCCCGAGCAAACCGAGCAGTTCGCCGACAACATCGTCGGGTTTGCCCGTGCGTTGCGAGCAGCGAGCATGCCGGTCGGGCCGGGGGCGGTGATCGACGCCATGAGCGCGCTCCAGGTGATCGACATCGGCAACCGCGCCGACGTCTTCACCACGCTGGAGGCGATCTTCGTCAAGCGCCACGAGCATGCGCTGATCTTCAAGCAGGCCTTCAACCTGTTCTTCCGCGCCTCGGAAGAGTGGAAGCACATGCTGGACTCGGTGCCGCTGCCGGAGCAGGCCAAGAAGAAGCCGCAGGCCGGCGCCCGCCGCGTGCAGGAGGCGATGTCGCAGCCGCGCATGACCGAGACGCCGCAGCACCAGGAGCAGGATCTGCGCCTGTCGGTCTCCGACAAGGAGATCCTTCAGAAGAAGGATTTTGCGCAGATGAGCGCGGCCGAGATCACCGAAGCGCTCCGCGCCATCGAGCGCATGCACCTGCCGCAGGCCGAGCTGCTGACGCGCCGGCACCGACCCGATCCGCGCGGGCTGCGTCTCGACCTGCGCCGCACGCTGCGCGCATCGCTCCGCACCGGCGGTGACATCATCGACATCCATCGCCTGGGGCGTATCGAGAAGCCGGCGCCGATCGTCGCGCTGCTCGATATCTCGGGCTCGATGAGCGAGTACACCCGCCTGTTCCTGCATTTCCTGCATGCCATCGGGGACGCGCGCAAGCGCGTCTCGGTGTTCCTGTTCGGCACGCGGCTGACCAACGTCACCCGTGCGCTGCGCCAGCGCGACCCTGACGAGGCGCTGGCAAGCTGCTCGGCCTCGGTCGAGGACTGGGCCGGCGGCACCCGGATCTCGGCCTCGCTGCACAACTTCAACAAATTGTGGGCGCGGCGCGTGCTGAGCCAGGGTGCCATCGTGCTCCTGATCTCCGACGGGCTGGAGCGGGAGGCCGATTCCAGGCTCGCCTTCGAGATGGACCGGCTGCACCGGTCCTGCCGGCGGCTGATCTGGCTCAACCCGCTGCTGCGGTTCGGCGGCTTCGAGGCCAAGGCGCAGGGCATCAAAATGATGCTCCCGCACGTTGACGAATTCCGGCCCGTGCATAATTTGAGTTCGATCCAGGAGCTGATCACCACGCTCTCCCGGCCGCTGCCGCCGCATCACCGCAGCCTGATCCGCTCCGTAGCCTGAGAGGCCAAACATGCTCGATCGCGACGAGGATATCCTGAAGGCGGCGGAGGACTGGCAGAAGGCCGGCCGCGGCGTCGCGCTTGCCACCGTGGTGGAGACCTGGGGCTCGGCGCCGCGCCCTGCGGGCTCGAGCCTCGTCATCAACGACGAGGGCACCTTCCTGGGGTCGGTCTCCGGCGGCTGCGTCGAGGGCGCCGTGGTCACCGAGGCCATGGACGTGATCGAGAGCGGGAAGCCCAAAATGCTGGAGTTCGGCGTGGCCGACGAGACCGCCTGGAATGTCGGGCTGTCCTGCGGCGGCACCATCCGCGTTTTCGTCGAGAAGGTCGGCTAGCCGTGAAGCTCGCAATCCTGCACGAACTCAACGCCGAGCGCGCCGCGCGCCGGGCCGCCATTCTGGTGACGGATACCGAGAACGGCGAGCAACGCCTCGTGAAGGCGAATGACTTCGCCAAAGATCCGCTGCGGGCCGAACTGGAAAAGCAGCTTCGCATGGGCAAGAGCGCCAGTGTCGAAGCCGGCGGCAAGAAACTGTTCCTCAATGTCTACGCGCCGACCGCAAAGCTCGTCATTGTCGGCGCGGTCCATATCAGCCAGGCGCTGGCGCCGCTGGCGCGCTCGCTCGGTTATGACGTCACCGTCGTCGATCCGCGCACGGCGTTTGCGAGCCCCGAGCGCTTTCCCGACATTCCGCTCGTCGCCGAATGGCCCGACACGGCGTTGCCGCCGCTCAATGTCGATGCCTACACGGCTTTCGTCGCGGTGACGCACGATCCGAAGATCGACGATCCCGCGCTGCTGCACGCCTTCGAGCGCAACTGCTTCTATATCGGCGCGCTCGGCTCGCGAAAGACGCATGCCAAGCGCGGCGACCGGTTGCGGGCGCAGGGTGCGAAGGAGAGCGACATTGCGCGCATCCACGCGCCCATTGGGCTGGCGATCGGCGCGGTCTCGCCGTCCGAGATAGCGGTGGCGATCATGGCCGAGATCACGGCGGTGCTGCGCCTGCCACCCAAAGAAAAAGAAGAAGCGGCATGAAGTTCGGACCGGCGAGCCCCAAGGATGCGATCGGCGGGGTGACCGTCCACACCCTGCGCCAGGGACCGCTGGTGCTGAAGAAAGGCACGACCATCGGTCCCGCCGAAGTCGAGGCTCTGGACCGCGCCGGCATCAAGGACATCGTCGTGGTGCGCATGGAGCAAGGCGACGTCTCCGAGGACGTCGCGGCCGCCGGCATTGCCCTTGCCGTCGGCGGCGAGGGCATTCATGTCGAGCGCGCCTTCACCGGCCGCGCCAATCTGTTCGCCGCGCGCCCGGGCGTGCTGGTGATCGACCGCGCCGCGGTCGACCGCATCAACAATATCGACGAGGCCATCACCTTTGCGACGCTCACCGCCTACAAGCCGGTGGTCGAGGGCGAGATGGTCGGCACCGTCAAGATCATCCCGTTCGGTGTCGAAGGCAATTTGCGCGACGCCGCGGTGAAGGCCGCAGGCCACGACGTGCTGAAGATCGCGCCCTACGTCATCAAGCGCGTCGGCGTGGTTTCGACGCTGCTGCCGGGCCTCTCCTCCAAGGTGATCGACAAGACGCTGCGTGTCACCGCCGAACGGCTCGCGCCGGCCGGCGCCGGCATCATCGCCGAGCGGAGGGTCCAGCACGATGAACGCGCGCTGTCCGCCGCGATCAAGGAATTGCTCTCTCTTGGCGCAGAACTTGTCATCGTGTTCGGGGCGTCCGCGATCGCCGATCGCCGTGACGTGATTCCGGCGGCGGTCACCGGGATCGGCGGCGAGATCGAACATTTCGGCATGCCGGTTGATCCCGGCAATCTGCTGCTGATCGCCCGCGCCGGCGGCGTGCCGGTGCTGGGCGCACCGGGCTGCGCGCGCTCGCCGGTGGAGAACGGTTTCGACTGGGTGCTGATGCGGCTTCTCGCCGGCATCAAGGTGACGCGCGCCGAGCTGATGGGCATGGGCGTCGGCGGCCTCCTGATGGAGATCGTCACGCGGCCGCAGCCGCGCGCACAGCCCGAAACCGAGGGCAACAGCCAGGTCGCGGCCATCGTGCTCGCGGCGGGACGCTCGACCCGCATGGGCGGGCCGAACAAGCTGCTCGCCGAGCTCGACGGCAAGAAGCTGGTGCGCGTTGCGACCGAGCAGGCGCTGGCCTCGAAAGCATCCGAGGTGATCGTCGTCACCGGGCATCAGGCCGAACTGGTCGAGCAGGCGCTGCAGGGCCTCAACGTGAAGTTCGTGCGCAACCCGGATTTCGCCGGCGGCATAGCAAGCTCCGTCAAGGCCGGCATCGCGGCCGTGTCTGAAGCCAGCGACGGCGCCGTGGTCTGCCTCGGCGACATGCCGCTGATCGATGCCGGCCTGATCGATCGTCTCATCGACGGCTTTGCGCCGGACCGCGGCAACCTCATCGTCGTGCCCGTCAGCGAGGGGCGCCGCGGCAATCCCGTGCTGTGGTCGCGCCGCTTCTTCAAGGAATTGATGACGCTCGACGGCGACGTCGGCGCGCGGCACCTGATCGCCAAGCACGCCGAGGCGGTCGCCGAGGTGCCCGTCGATGGCGAGAGCGCCTTCCTCGATATCGACACGCCGCAGGCGCTGGAAGCGGCAAGACGCGGATGACAGTGCCGTAGGGTGGATTAGCCGAAGGCGTAATCCACCATGCCCGCGGCTAGAGAAGGTGGTGGATTATGCTCCGCTAATCCACCCTTCGGCACTTCCCAACCCTCCGATTTCAACCCTCCGTTCACCATCTGGAAACGACCGCCGCTTACAGTTGGCTCGACCTGCCTTGGGGGGAGGGGTTTTTCCATGGCTTCGAACGTCGTCGCGCGCCGTTGCGCGATGTTTTTCTTTGCGCTGTCGGTTTGTGTTGCCGGCGCCCGTTACATCACCGAAGCCCATGCCGCCGGCGCCTTCGCGGTCGGCAAGTGCGGCGCCTATGGCCAGGCCTTTGACTATCGGGCTGAGCACGAGGCCCGCGTCGCGGCGCAGAAGCAGTGCAAGGGCGATTGCACGACCGTGACGATGAAGCGCGCCTGCGCTGCGATGTCGGTCGATCTGTCAAACCCTTGCGGCGCCTATGGCTATGCCGTCAAGCCGAAGATCTCCGCCTCCCTCAATGCCGCCACGCGCGAGTGCTACAAATACGGCGGCAAGGAATGCGTGATCCGCGCCTGGGCCTGCGACGCCAAAGGCTGATTCCCGAAGGGTTGATTCCTCTTGCCGTCATTCCGGGGCGATGCATAGCATCGAGCCTTGAATGACAGTTGGGGAATTCAATGCAGTTCGACACCAAGATCGCCGTCGTGATCCGCACCGACCTTCAGGCCTGGCAGAAGCTCAACGTCGCGTCCTTTCTCACCAGCGGCATCGCCGCGGCCTTTCCGGACTGCATCGGCGAGCCCTATGAGGATGCCTCGGGCACGAAATATCACGCGCTGATCGGCCAGCCGATCCTGATCTATGGCGCCGATACTCCGGCGCTGTCACGCGCGCTCGATCGTGCCCTCACGCGCAACGTCGCGGCGGCGGTCTATACCGAGGACATGTTCAGGACCACGCATGACGCCGCCAATCGCGAGGCGGTGAGGGCGGTGACGCGCACTGACCTCAACCTCGTCGGCATCGCGATGCGTGCCGAGCGCAAGGTGATCGACAAGATCGTCGACGGGCTGAAGTTTCACAGCTAGTGGGCGCGCTCGAGCGCTTCCACGTCGTCATTGCGAGCGCAGCGAAGCAATCCAGACTGTCGCCGCAGAGACAGACTGGATTGCTTCGTCGCACCAGCGCAAAATTGCTTCGCAATTTTGTCGCGGGCTCCTCGCAATGACGGAGTGCGTAGCTACCCCGGCGGCATGCCCGCGAATTTCGGCAGGTCCGGATCGAGCCGGTCCCACTCATGTCCGCGCGCCGCATAAGTCACCACCTCAGGCTTGTAGCGGGCGGGCTCGTCGAGGCTGGCGGCGCGGATGGTGAAGATGTCGGGCATGGCCGCGAAGGTCAGGTAGACCGGCAGACCGCACTGCGTGCAGAAGCCGCGCGTCTTCACGTTGCCGCTGTCGCCGGTCATGTCCCAATGTTTTGCTTCGCCCGTCAGCGTGATGCCGGCACGCGCGAAGGTCATGTAGGAGCCGTGGCCGCTGCCGCTTTCCCGCTGGCAGTCCCGGCACTGGCAGTGATTGCTGAACAGTGGCTCGCTGGTGATCGAATAACGGATCGCGCCGCAGGCGCAGCCGCCGGTAAAGGGCTTGGTCATCGCGATGTTTCCTCACTCCTCGCTGCTGATCTCGTCGAGCTGACGGACGACCTTCTTCCAGCCGCCACTCATGACCGTGTAGGCGGACTCGTTCCTGGGCATGACGAAGCCCGCGTGGACCAGGCGGATCCGCGTGCCGGCTTCGACCGGGGTGAGGGACCACGTCACGACGGTGTCGAGTGGCGCGCCGTAGCCGGTGTTGCGATCATCGCCGCCCTTCCAGGCGTAGACGAGGCGACGGTTTGGCACGACCTCCAGAACCCGGCAATGGATCACGCCATCCCAGTTGCCGCCCGGCGTGGTCTGGAACGTGAAGGCGTTGCCTTCGACGGCTTCAAAGCCGGTCGGTTGCATCAGCCAGCGCGCGATGAGCTGCGCGCTGGTGAGGGTTTTCCAGATGGTCTCTGGCGCGTGAGGGAAGACCTCGTCGATGACGATGTCTCTTGTCTCGGCTTTCAACGCGGCTGCACTCACGGATCGATCTCCTTCAAGAGGTCACGCAGGTTCTGGAAGCGCTCGCGCCAGAACACGCCGTAATGGTCCATCCAGGTGACCAGCGGCTCGAGTCCTTGCGGCGCGGCGCGGTAGTAGACGTTGCGGCCCTCGGCGCGCTCGGCGACGAGGCCGGCCTGCTTGAGGGATTTGAGGTGCTGCGAGACCGCTCCCTGGGTGACGCCGCTGCCGCGGGTCAGCTCGGCGACGCTGATCTCCTTGCTCTCGAACACGCGCTCGAACACGGCGCGGCGGGTCGGATCGGCGAGGGCGCGCATCACGGTGGTGACGGGATTTGGGGCGGCTTCGATCATGGTCATTCAATTAGTATAAGCTAATGCATTAGTCAATGCTAATTTATCTAACTGGTTGTGTCTGCACTGCTCACTTGACTATGACTGACTGGTCAGTCATAAATTAAGGATGACAACGAAGCCGACCAAAGCCGCCTTGCCATCCGCAACTCGCACCGATGCGAAGGGCAAGGCGCCCGATAGCAGCGAAGGGGCACCCGCTTCGAACCGCGCCGCGCGCGCTGCGGAGCGGCGTGCGGCGATCGTTGAGGCCGCGATGGAGGAGTTCATCGCGCGCGGCTTTGCCGCAACACGGCTCGACGACATCGCCAGACGTGCGGGCGTGGCGAAGGGCACGATCTACCTGCACTTCAAGGACAAGGAATCGATGTTCGAGGAGCTGGTGCGCACGGTGATCGTGCCTGTCGTGGCGAAGCTCAATGCGCTGCCGCCGCCCACGGGCTCGGTGCGCGATCTCATCGAGGCGTTTGCCGGCAATTTCCTGAAGGAGGTCATCGGCACCCGGCGCGGCGATCTCGTACGCCTGATCGTGGCGGAGGGGCCGCGTTTTCCGTCAGTCGCCGATTTCTACTACCGCGAGGTCGTCTCGCGCGGGATTGCCGGCATGCGCGCGTTGATCGAGCTCGGCATTGCCCGCGGCGAAATCCGTGAAAAGAACCTCGCGCGCTATCCGCAGATCCTGGTCGCACCCGCGATGATCGCGGTGATCTGGCAGAGCCTGTTTGCGCGGCATGCGCCGCTCGACGCGCAGGACATGCTGCGCGTCCATCTCGATTTGATTTTTGGCGAACGGAGGACGACATGAAGTCGTCACGAACCATCTCTCACCTCATCCTGAGGAGCGCGGAACGCGCGTCTCGAAGGATGCAGGCCGGGCTGCGGCTCCTCGCCCTTCGAGACGCCGCTTCGCGGCTCCTCAGGGTGAGGGCGCGACAGCCCCATCTGCCGCGCCTGTGTGCGATCGCGGTTCTGGTCCTCGCAACCAGCCTTGCCGGTTGCCAGGACAAGCGCGATCCCGGATTTCAGGGCTGGGTCGAGGCCGACATGATCTTCGTCAGCCCGGACGAAGCGGGCCGGGTGACGAAGCTCAATGTCCGCGAGGGCGACGAGGTGAAGGTCGGCGATGCCCTCTATTCCGTCGACGACGACCTCCAGCTCGCCGATCTCAACCAGAACAAGGCGACGCTGGCGAATGCGCAGCAGACCTATGACCGCGCGGCCTCGCTGAACAAGACCGGCTCCGGCACGCAGGCCAATCTCGACTCCGCCGTGTCGGCCTTGCGCGTTGCCGAAGCGCGGGTTGCGACGTCGGAGACGCGGATGGCGCGGCGCAAGGGCTTTGCGCCCGTTGCCGGCACCATCCAGCAGATCTATTTCCGCGAGGGCGAGATGGTGGCGGCGCAGCGGCCGGTGCTCTCGATCATGCCGCCCGGCAACATGAAGCTGCGCTTCTTCGTGCCGGAGACCGAGCTGCCGAAGCTCACGATCGGCGACACAGTGCGGATCGCCTGCGACAATTGCGCGGCCGATCTCACCGCAAAGATCTATTTCATCGCGACCTCGGCAGAATATACCCCGCCTGTCATCTACAGCCTCGATGAGCGCAACAAGCTGGTCTATCTGATCCAGGCGCGGCCCTCGCGGCCCGATGCCCTGCGGGTCGGACAGCCGATCAACGTCTACCTCAATCCAAAAACGCCGGTGGCGGACAAGCGATGAACGGCGGCAACGGCATCGCGATCGACGTCAAGGGGCTGACCAAATCGTTCGGCGGACGCGAGGTCGTGCACGATCTGTCGATGCAGGTGAAGCGCGGCTCGATCTATGGCTTCCTCGGTCCGAACGGCTCGGGCAAGACCACGACCATCCGTATCCTCTGCGGCCTGCTCACGCCCGACAGCGGCGAGGGCACCTGCCTCGGCTACGACATCCGCCGCGATGCCGAAAAGATCAAGCGCCAGGTCGGCTACATGACCCAGCGCTTCAGCCTGTATCAGGACCTCTCGGTCCGCGAGAACCTCGAATTCGTCGCGCGGCTCTATGGCCTCGCCGACGCACGCGGGGCTGCGCGCGACATGATCAAGCGGCTCGGGCTGTCGGGGCGCGAAGAGCAGCTCGCGGGCGAGCTCTCCGGCGGCTGGAAGCAGCGCCTGGCGCTGGGGGCCTGCACGCTGCCCAGTCCGAAGCTGCTGTTGCTGGACGAGCCGACCGCTGGCGTCGATCCGAAGGCGCGGCGCGATTTCTGGAACGAGATCCATGCGCTGGCGGCCGACGGCCTCACCGTCCTGGTCTCGACCCACTACATGGACGAGGCCGAGCGCTGCCACGAGATCGCCTACATCGCCTACGGCCATTTGCTTGCGCACGGCACGGTGGAGGAGGTGATCGCGAAGTCTGCCCTGACGACCTACACCGTGACGGGCGAGGACCTTAACGGGCTCCCGGCCGCGCTCACTGGCAAGCCCGGCGTGGACATGGTGGCGCCGTTCGGAACTTCGCTGCACGTTTCCGGGCGCGATGTCGCGGCGCTCGAAGCCAGCATCGCGCCGTTTCGCGAGAAGGCCGGCCTGCACTGGCACAAATCGTCGCCCTCGCTCGAAGACGTGTTCATCGAGCTGATGAGCCGCTCCAAGGATAACTTCCAATGAGCACCACTGAGCATCCCGCGCCGCTGCGCGAAATCCGCGAACGCTTCGGTTTCCTGCGGCGCTCTTACGCGATGCTGGTCAAGGAGTTCATCCAGCTCAAGCGCGACCGCGTCTCGTTCGCCATGATCGTGATGCTGCCGGTGATGCAGCTCATGCTGTTCGGCTACGCCATCAACACCACGCCGCACCATCTGCCGAGCGCCGTGCTGCTCCAGGAGGACTCCGATCTCGCCCGCTCGATCCTCAAGGCGCTGGAGAATACGGCCTATTTCCGTTTCCTCTATGAAGTGCACGACGTCGACGATTTCGACAATCTCCTGAAATCGGGCAAGGTGCTGTTCGGCGTCGAGATCCCGCGCGGCTTCGAGCGGGCGGTGCGGCGCGGCGACAGACCGGCGCTGCTGGTCGCGGCCGACGCGACCGATCCGGTCGCGGCGAGTTCGGCGATCGGCTCGCTCGGCATGGTGGTGCAGACGGCGCTCAAGCACGATCTCTACATCGGCGATCCTCCGGAAATGCCGTTCGAGATCCGCGCGCATGCGCGCTACAACCCGGCGGCGGCCTCCAGCCTCAACATCGTGCCGGGCCTCGTTGGCACCATCCTCACCATGACCATGCTGATCTTCACCGCGCTGTCGGTCACGCGCGAGGTCGAGCGCGGCACCATGGAGAGCCTGCTGTCGATGCCGATCAAGCCGGTCGAGGTGATGTTCGGCAAGATCATTCCTTACGTGCTGGTCGGCTTCGTACAGGCGTTCCTCATCATCGGCATCGGCGTCGGGCTGTTCGGCGTGCCCGTGCTCGGCAACCTGTTCCTGCTGGCGCTGCTCTCGACGCTGTTCATCACCACCAATCTGGCGATCGGCTACACCATCTCGACGCTGGTGCAGAACCAGCTCCAGGCCATGCAGATGTCGATGATGTTCTTCCTGCCGAGCATTCTCTTGTCGGGATTCATGTTCCCGTTCGCCGGCATGCCGGTCTGGGCGCAATATCTCGGCGAAGGCCTGCCGCTGACCCACTATTTGCGCATCGTCCGCGCCATCATGCTGAAGGGTGCGACCATGCAGAATTTGCGCTTCGACGCGCTGGCATTGGCGGCCCTGATGCTGCTCGCCATGACCATCGCCGTGACGCGCTTCCGCCGCACGCTGGATTGAGGCAAGATGCCCCTGAATCGAGGGGATGGAATGGTCAGCTTTGCGAGCAGGAGGATGCGGCAGCACGCCGCGCTATCGGAGGATTTCGAGCGCGAGTTGACACGGGAAGTGCTGCGCACCGAGCTGTTGCGCGTGCGGACACTGATCATCACTGGCTGCGTCATAATCTTGTTCCTCACCGCAACCTACCTGATCGACCCTGCTCTCGTGAACCGGGTCTGGCGCGGGACGGAGGGCCTCGTCCACGAATACATCCTCTTGGCGGGCTTCATCCTCTTCGAGATTTGGGTCCACACCCAGATCAGGCGAAACCTCAAGCTCGATCGCGACCTGCCGGTGATCAGGCGCTATATCGGCGCCCTCATCGAAACGTCGCTGCCGACGATCATCCTGATCCTGCAGATTCGCAGCATGGGCGCGAGCGAAGCGCTCGGTTTCGTGCTGCCACTGGTCTATTTCATTTTCGTCATTCTTTCGACGTTGCGGCTCGATTTCTGGCTGTCCACCTTCACGGGATTTGTGGCCGCAGCCGAACTTTTGGCCGTCGCGCTGTATTACAATTCGGCGAACGACGCCGGCGAACCCCTGATCTATTTTCATGTCGTGCGCAGCACCGTCATTCTGATCTGCGGCGTGCTCGCGGGCGCCGTCGGCGCGCGGTTGCGGCGGCAATTTGCGGCGAGCATTGCGGCCACCACTGCGCGCGACCGGGTGACGAACCTGTTCGGCCAGCACGTTTCGCCGCAGGTGGTGGAGCGGCTGATGGCAGAGGGGACAAGCGCAAGCGGCGATCTCCGCCGCGTCGCGGTGATGTTCGTCGATTTCCGCGGCTTCACAGCCGGCGCGCAGTTACGTACCCCGCAGGAGGTGGTCGACCGGCTCGACGGCGCCTTCGCCGTGCTGGTCGACATCCTCGATCGCCAGGGCGGCATCGTGAACAAGTTCTTGGGCGACGGCTTCCTTGCCCTGTTCGGCGCGCCGCTGGAGGCCTCCGATGCCGCGCACCGCGCGGTTGCCGCAGGTCGCGAGATGCTGACCGCGATGGATCGCATCAACGCGCAAACGAGCTGGCGGCTCAGGATCGGCATCGGCATCCATTTCGGCGAGGTCGTCGCCGGCAATATCGGCTCGCCCAGGCGCAAGGAGTACACGGTGATCGGCGACACCGTGAACTTCGCCTCGCGGCTCGAGGCACTCAACAAGGAGCTCGGGTCGCAGCTCCTGATCTCCGCTTCCGTGCGCGAGGCGCTCGGCAAGGACGGCGATGATGCCGTCGCGCTCGGCGAGGTCGAGGTGCGCGGCTACGAGCAGAAGGTCGCGGTGTTCCAGCTGGGATGACACGCCTTCAAATGCGAGTCGCGTTTCGTTGAAGCGGAGTCGCGGTCCGTTGAACGCGCGTGATGAACGATCTCTGGTAGCTTTCGGATCTCGCACGGTGGAAGCCGAAACATCTCGCCTTCCGTTTGCAATCCGGAGAAAGCCAATGACCCGAATGACCTTCGTTGCGGCCGCGCTGATCGCCGCCGCCGTCACCCAGACGCAGGCTGCATCTGCGCGCCACATTGCCCCGACGCGCGCCGCTGCAACTCAGGCGATGACCGACTCCTGCGTCAGGGCGCCGGCAGAGGGCGCATATGCCTCTGCACCCTACAATCAGCCGCCCTGCCTGCCGAATACGGGGTCCTCTTATCCGTATTCGTACGCCTACTAACGATCGTGGCAGACGAAGCCGGGCTGGCGAAAGTGTGCCAGCCTGGCGTCGCGGGCCAATCGTAATTGTCATGGTGGTATTTTAGTAGCGCTTGACTCGCATTTCATCTAGTCATCTATATGACTAAATGAATTCAGCTCCGCACGACGACCGCCTGCCGCGCTACCAGCGCCTGCGTGACGACCTTGCCGCGCGGATCAACCGCAATGAATGGCGGCCGGGCGAGCCGATCCCGTCGGAGGCTGAGCTGGCTGCGCATTACGGCGTCGCCATCGGCACCGTGCGCAAGGCGATCGACCAACTCGTTGCGGATACCGTGCTGGAGCGCCAGCAGGGCCGCGGCACCTTCGTGCGCCGGGCGCGCTTCAACTCCTCGCTCTTCCGCTTCTTCCGCTTCCAGTCCGAGAGCGGCGAGCGGCGCGTGCCGAAGAGCCGGATCATCCGGCGCAAGAGCGTTCCGGCGAATTCGGCCGTTGCGTCGGCGCTGCGCATCCCGGTCGGCGAGCCCGTGATCAGCCTGTCCCGTTTGCGCCTGATCGACGATGTGCCGCTGCTCGCCGAAGAGATCTGGCTCCAGCAATCGCGCTTCGCCCCGATCCTCGAGATCGACACCGCCGAATTCGGCGACCTGCTTTATCCGCTCTACGAGGAGCGCTGCGGGGAGGTGGTGGTGTCGGCCGAGGAAATCCTGACGGTCGAAGCCGCCAACGAGATGCAGGCCCGCCTGCTTCGGCTCGAGGTTCACGCACCATTGATTGTGATCGAGCGCCTCGCGCTCGACCTCGAGCGGCGGCCGATCGAATGGCGCCGCTCGCGCGGGCCGGCCGACCGCTTCCGCTATCACGCCGAGATCCGCTGAAAGCAGCGGTCTTCATCAACAAATCAAGCAACAAGAGTTCAGGGAGTAACAATGTCGAACTGGTACAGCGAAAGCTCGCCGCTGGAGCGGCGCACGTTCTGGGCAAGCTTTGGTGGCTGGGCGCTGGATGCGCTCGACGTCCAGATGTTCGGCCTTGCAATCCCCGCGCTGATCGCGGCCTTCGGCATCAGCAAGGCCGATGCGGGCCTGCTCGGCTCGATCACGCTGTTCTTCGGCGCGTTCGGCGGCTGGATCGGCGGCGCGCTCGGCGACCGTTTTGGCCGCGTCAAAGCGCTTCAGATCACGGTTGCGACCTTTGCGCTCGCGACCTTCGCCTGCGCGTTCGCGATGACCTACACCCAGCTCCTGGTCCTCAAGGCGATCCAGGGGCTCGGCTTCGGCGCCGAATGGGCCTGCGGCGCGGTGCTGATGGCCGAGATCATCCGCCCCGAGCATCGCGGCAAGGCGCTCGGCTCGGTGCAGAGCGCCTGGGCCGTGGGGTGGGGCGCGGCCGTGCTGCTCTCGGCCTTCGTGTTCACCTATGCACCCGCCGACATCGCCTGGCGGCTGCTGTTTGCGCTGGGGCTGTTGCCCGCGCTCCTCATCGTCTTCATCCGCCGCGGCTTGAAGGAGCCGCCGCGTGCGGTCGCAGCCGAGAAGACGCCGTTCTTCGCCACGCTCTCGGGCATCTTCCATCGCGACGTGCTGCGCTCGACGTTGATCGGAGGCCTGTTTGGCATCGGCGCCCACGGCGGTTATGCCGCCCTGACCACGTTCCTGCCGACATTCCTGCGCGAAGTGCGGCATTTGTCGGTGCTGGGCTCCAGCGGCTACCTCGCCGTGATCATCGTCGCCTTCTTCTGCGGCTGCGTCGCGAGCGGCATCATCAGCGACCGTATCGGCCGCCGGGCCAATGTCGCCTTCTTCGCCAGCGCCTGCATCATCACCGTGCTGATCTACATCTTCGCGCCGCTGACCAATGGCGAGATGCTGCTGCTCGGCTTTCCGCTCGGCTTCTTCTCCGCCGGCATTCCCGCCAGCATGGCCGCGCTGTTCAGCGAGCTCTATCCTGCCGGCGTGCGCGGCACCGGCGTCGGCTTCTGCTACAATTTCGGCCGTATCGTCTCCGCCGCGTTCCCCTTCCTGGTCGGCTATCTCAGCGACCATATCGGGCTTGGACCTGCGATCGGCATCGATGCGGCCTTTGCCTATTCGCTGGTGCTGATCGCGGTCGTGCTGCTGCCCGAAACCCGCGGCAAGGTTTTTGAACAAGCCGCAGCGAGCCGCGCCTGACGCCGGATGGGGAGCAGTCACCATGATGTCCCGAGAGCGCGGCCTGACGCGCCGCCAATTCGGCGCAGGTCTTGTATCGCTCGTGCCGGCCGCGGCCGTCGCGAGCCGAGCGAAGAGTGAGACAAGCTTGCCGACGATCGATACCCATGCCCATGTCTTCCACCGCGGCCTCAAGCTTGCCCCCGGCCGGCGCTATGCGCCCGATTACGACGCGCCGCTGGCGCTCTATCTGGAACAGCTCGACCGCAATGGCATGAGCAACGGCGTGCTGGTGCAGCCGAGCTTTCTCGGCACCGACAATTCCTATCTGGTCGAGTGCCTGAAGACGGCCGGCGGACGCCTGCGCGGCATCGCTGTGGTCGAACCCGCTGTTACCGCGGACGAACTGGGCGCGCTCGATCGCGCCGGCGTAACGGGCATTCGGCTCAATCTCGTCGGCCAACCCTTGCCCGATCTCGCGGCCGGCGAATGGAAGGCGTTGCTCGGAACTGTGAAATCGATGGGCTGGCAGGTCGAGGTCCAGCGCAACGCGTCCGACCTCGCACTGCTTGCACCGCGGCTGCTCGATCATGGCGTGACCGTCGTGCTCGATCATTATGCGCTGCCGGATCCGAAGCTCGGCGTCGGCGATCCCGGCTTCCAGTCGGTCCTGAAGTTAGGGCCGACGCGAAGCGTCTGGGTCAAGATCTCGGCACCGTATCGCAACGGCGCGGCAGGCGAGAGTTTCGCCAGGGCGGCCTATCCGCTGCTGCGCGAAGCTTATGGGCTCGACCGCCTGCTGTGGGGCAGCGACTGGCCGCACACGCAGTTCGAGGCGTCGCAAGACTATGCGAAGAACCGTCAATTTCTCGATGCGCTGATCGTTGACCAGAACGAGCGCGCGCAGGCGCTTGCATCGCCGAATGAGCTCTTCCGCTTCTGACTCCTCCTTGCGCGATTGCTCCGAGTGCTCCGAATTTTGGGGCATGACGAGCGATGTTTCCGGCCTGTAGACTGCCGCGCGATGCGGCCGGTCGCGGCCGCGATTGGCATGGGGAAGTGAAGATGCAGCGCCGCTACGTCACTGTCGACGTGTTCACCGATCGCGCCTTCGGCGGCAACCAGCTCGCCGTGGTGCTGGATGCCGGCGGGCTCTCGACCGCGCAGATGCAGGCGATCGCGACCGAGTTCAACTATTCCGAGACGACCTTCGTACTGCCGCCCAAAAACCCCGGCCACGATGCGGAGGTTCGCATCTTCACGCCGGTGCGGGAGCTTCCGTTTGCCGGCCACCCCAATGTCGGAACGGCCTTCGTACTGGCCCGGCGCAGCAATGAGCCCTGGCCGCGCCTGCTGTTCGAGGAGAAAGCGGGAATCGTGCCGGTCGAGATCTGGCGGGAGCAGGGCAAGGTCGTCGGCGCCGAGCTGACCGCGCCGCAGCCGCTGGCGCGTCTTGCAAAGTTGACCGCCGCCGAGGTCGCCGCATGCCTGTCTTTGACCGCGGACGACGTCAGGACCGATCGCCATGCGCCTGAGGTCGTCGGCGTCGGCACGCCGTTCGTCGTCGCGGAATTGCATTCGCGCGACGCGGTGCGCCGGGCGAAGCCCGATGCCGCGGCGTTCGGCCGGACGCTGCCGCGCGACGGCGCGTTCGCGATCTATTTCTACACGCGCGACATTCCCGCGGCGGAAGCAGGCTGTGACCTCCAGGCGCGGATGTACTTTCCGGGCGCCAGCGGCCTGATCGAGGATCCCGCCACCGGCAGCGCGACAGTCGCCGCCGCCGCCTTGCTCGCCACGCTCGATCCGCTTCGCGACGGCGAGGTGAAGCTCACCATCGGCCAGGGCTTTGACATGGGCCGGCCGAGCATTCTGCGGACGACGGTGGAAAAGCAAGGCGGTGCCCTGCTCGACGCCTATGTCGGCGGCAATTGCGTGCAGATGATGGAAGGGACGTTCGAGCTGGCGGGGGAGGGGTAGTTCGTAGCCCGGGCTCACGCAGCGCGCCCCGGAATGACGGCTGCGGCTACACCTGCCGCCCCGCCAGATTCCTCACCGCGACGCCATCGCGCTCCTCGATGATCTCCGCGATCATCTGGCGATGGCAATGGGTGTGGTCGCGCTCGTAGCAGAGCAGGCACACGGGGCCGGCCTTCATCACCAGCGCCGAGAGCTCGTCCATCTCTTCTCTCGCTTGCGGCGTCTTCAAGTGCTTCGCGTAGATCTTCTCCAGCACATCGTATTGCCCGCTGCGCGCGGCGAGGCGGCCCTCTTTGGGCGTGCCGAGGGCGGCGAGATGGACATAGGCGATGCCGCGCTCATCGAGGCCAGCAGAGAGTTGCTTCTTGGAGAATCCGGGCCGCCGCGATGAGGTCACCGCGCGCACGTCGACCACGAGCTTCACGCCGGCCTGTTCCAGCTCGTCCAGCACCGCCTTGGGCGGCGTCTGCTCATAACCGATGGTGAAGAGCTTCTTCGTCTTTGCCATGAACCATCCTCAGCTCACCCGCGCGATCAGTTCCATGGCGCCGGCCGGCGCGCGCACCTTGCCCTCGTGGATGACGTAGGCGAACACGTCGCGCGGCTCTTTCTTCGGCTTGGCCTTGTCGACCTTCGGCAGGTCGTCGGGTTCACTTCCCTCGGCCCAGTCCTGAAAGCGCTTGGCCCAGGCATCGAGCTGCTTTGGCGGATAGCATGTCTTCAGCTCGTCGTTGCCCTTCTGCAGGCGCGCGTAGACGAAGTCGCTCGCGACATCGGCGATTGCCGGATATTTGCCGTGCTCGGCGAACACGACGGGCGTCTCGAACTCGCGGATCAGCGCGACGAAGTCCGGCGTGCAAAAGCTGTCGTGGCGGACCTCGACGACATGGCGCAGCGCACGGCCCTCCAGCTTGCGCGGCAACAGCTCCAGGAACTTGCCGAAATCGGCCCCGTCGAACTTTTTCGTCGGCGCGAACTGCCACAGCACCGGGCCGAGACGGTCGCCGAGTTCCAGCACGCCGGAATCGTAGAACCGCTTGATGGAATCGCCGGCCTCGGCGAGCACGCGGCGGTTGGTGGCGAAGCGCGGTCCCTTCAGCGAGAACACGAAACCATCGGGCACTTCGCCCGCCCATTTGCGAAAGCTCTCCGGCTTCTGCGAGCCGTAATAAGTGCCGTTGATCTCGATCGAGGTCAGCTTCGAGGCCGCGTAGGACAGCTCCTTCGCCTGCGTCAGCTTCTCCGGATAGAACACGCCGCGCCAGGGCTCGAAAGTCCAGCCGCCGATGCCGATGAAGATGTTGCCGGATTTTTTGGACGCGGTTTTTGCTTTGGCCACGGGAGGATCTCGCATCGACGGGGGAGGGACCTCATCCTAATCAAACCAGATGTGATTGGCCAGTTGCCGCGCCCGGTCTAAGCTTTGCGACGGACCCGCGAAAAAGGAGAACAAGAATGCGGATGCTGATGCTGGGAGCGGCGCTCGTCATGATGACATCTGCTGCCATGATATCTTCGGCCATGATATCTTCAGCCATGGCGGATGACGATGACGCCAAGGGGGCGCAGAAGCTCGCCCAGCAGGGCCGCGACGATTACTGGCATTGCCTGGCGCGGGAATATTCGCGCGACTCCAATCAGGGACTGTCGGAACAGGATTTCGGCCGTTCGGTCGCGGGAGCCTGTCCGTCGGAGCGGCAATATTACCGGGTGGCGCTGCTCGACTATCTCACCACGCAATATCCCAACATCGATTCCGGCGCCCATCTCGCCACCGCGAACAGGGCGGTCGAGTCGGCGCAGAAGGACATTGTGACGGCCTTCGTCAAGCACCGGCTGCCGCAGAAGTAGGCCATTCACCGAGGCCGTCCGGGAGCTCTTCCGGCGCCGCGCGCATCCATGGTATCACTGGGCGCATCTGGAACAGGGGTGGGCTTCCATGTCGTCTGAGTCGGTGGGTGGCATTCTGGGCGCGATCGTCGCGGCGGTCGTGCTTGCGGTCGCCATCGTGTTCGGGCCGATCGGCCAGTACGGCAAGCCGCCCAGGCCGGTAAAGGTCGAACCGGCTGCGGCGGCGCCCGCTGTCCCGGCCGCACCCGTGCCACGTGGGCCGGTGATCAAGGAAGTCCCGAACTAGCAAGGGTCTGAAAAAGGAGCCTTTTGGCCCTTGCGAAGCGGTTTTGCCGTTCCTATCTAGCTTCTAACGGCGACGTTGAGCGAAAACTCCGGCGCTGGGACGACCTTGGAATAGCCTGGACCTGCGCCGGATGTACGCGCGGTCCGCCGTTCCGGGGTCGTTGGCATTTTAGGGCCCTTTTGGGCCGTTCCCCAGAGAAACCCTCGCTTGGCAGCGCTAGAACTTGGCAGCGCAGGACGCGGCGGATATACGCTCCCGTCATGAATGAAGCGATCAGACCGGGCCCCGACACGTCCCCGCAGGCTCAAGAGGCGCCGGAACTGTCGGTGATCGTCCCGACGTTCAACGAGCGCGACAACGTCACGGTGCTGTACCGGCGGCTGGAGGCGACACTCGCCAACGTCGCCTGGGAAGTCGTGTTCGTCGACGACAATTCGCCCGACGGCACCTGGGATGTCGTGCGCGCACTGGCGCAGCGCGACAATCGCGTGCGCTGTGTCCGCCGCATCGGTCGTCGCGGCCTGTCGGGCGCCTGCATCGAGGGCATTCTGGCCTCCAGCGCGCCCTACGTCGCCGTGATCGATGCCGACCTTCAGCACGACGAGACCCAGTTGCCGAAGATGCTGTTGCTGCTCGCGAGCGAGCAGGCCGATCTCGTCGTCGGCAGCCGCTACATCGAGGGCTACAAGAGCGAAGGCTTCAACAAGCAGCGCGCCGGCGCCAGCGCGCTGGCGACCGAGGTCGCAAAGAAGATGCTGCGGGTGGAGATCGCCGATCCCATGAGTGGCTTCTTCATGGTTCGCCGCGACCGTTTCGAGGAGCTCGCGCCGAAGCTGTCGGTGCACGGCTTCAAGATCCTGCTCGATCTCGTCGCCTCCGCGCAAGGCACGTTGCGCGCCGTCGAGATTCCCTACACCTTTGGTGCCCGCCAGCACGGCGAGAGCAAGCTCGATTCCATGGTCGCACTAGACTTCCTCGGCCTCGTCCTGGCCAAGCTGAGCAACGACATCGTCTCGCTACGCTTCATCCTGTTCGCGATGGTCGGCGGCATCGGCCTCGTCGTGCATCTGACCACGCTGTTCATCGGACTTGAGCTGTTCAAGGCGCCGTTCGCGGAGGCGCAGGCCGCGGGCGCCATCGTCGCCATGACCAGCAATTTCGTCCTCAACAACTTCCTCACCTACCGCGACCAGCGGCTGAAGGGCTTCGCGCTGCTGCGCGGCCTGATCGCGTTCTACATCGTGTGCAGCGTCGGCCTGCTCGCCAATGTCGGCGTCGCCTTCTCGGTCTACGACCAGGAGCCGATCTGGTGGCTGGCCGGCATGGCCGGTGCGCTGATGGGCGTGGTGTGGAACTACGCGATGTCCGGACTGTTCGTCTGGCGCAAGAAATAGCTGCAGGATGGGTGGGGCTGACGCGCGGATCGTCCGCAACACCGTACTGGTGATTCTTGCGCTGGTCGGATTGCGGCTGGTCGCCGCCGCGTTCACGCCGATCACCTTCGACGAAGCCTATTACTGGATGTGGTCGAAGAACCTCGCCGGGGGCTATTACGACCATCCGCCGATGGTCGCCTATGTGATCCGCGCCGGCACCATGATCGCCGGCGACACCGAGCTCGGCGTCCGCCTGGTCTCGATCCTGCTCGCGCTGCCGATGAGCTATGCGATCTATCGCTCCGCCGCGATCCTGTTCGGCGGTGCGCGGGTGGCCGCGACCAGCGCAATCCTGCTCAACGTGACGATGATGGCCTCGGTCGGCACGCTGATCGTGACGCCGGATGCGCCGCTGCTGGTCGCCTCCAGCTTCGTGCTGTTCTTTCTCGCAAAAGTCCTGGAGACCGGCCGCGGCGTCTGGTGGCTCGCAGTCGGCGCGGCGGTCGGCGCGGCGCTGCTATCGAAATACACGGCGATGTTCTTCGGCGCCGCGATCCTGATCTGGCTCGCCTCCGTGCCGAAGCTGCGGCACTGGTTTCTGTCGCCCTGGCCGTATCTCGGCGGCCTCGTTGCCCTCGCGCTGTTCTCACCGGTGATCCTCTGGAACGCAGATCATCAATGGGTCTCGTTCGCAAAGCAGCTCGGCCGCGCCAAGATCGAAGACTTCCGTCCGGTCTTCATCGCCGAGCTGATCCCGACCCAGATCGCGTTCGCGACCCCGCTGGTCTTCATTCTCGGTGCGATGGGTCTGCATGCGCTGACCTGGCGCAGGGCCGGCGCGCTGGCCTCGCGCGTGCTGATCGAGGCGATGTTCTGGACCATCGTCGCCTATTTCGTCTGGCATTCGCTGCATGCCCGCGTCGAGGCCAACTGGTTCGCGCCGGTCTATCCGCCCTTCATCGTTGCCGCGGCCGCCGCCGCCAATCTCGTGCAGTGGCAGCCGCGCGCACGCCGCCTGGTCGATTTTTGTCTGCGCTGGGCGGCGCCCACCGGCATCGTGATGTTTGCCGCGCTGATCGTGCAGGCCAACACCGGCTGGCTGTCGGGCCATCGCCGCGATGCGACCGTGCGCAGCGTTGGCGTCGGCTGGCGCGAGCTCGCCGCCGAAATCGAAGCCGTGCGCGCGCGCAATGGCGCGAGCTGCGTGCTCGCGCCGGATTACGGCACGACCGGCTGGCTCTCGTTTTACCTGCCGCGCGGCACCTGCGTGCTGCAGCAGAACCAGCGCATTCGCTGGGTCAACATGCCCGAGCCCGATCCAAAGCTGCTTGCCGGCAAGCTGATCTATGTCGACGAGCTGCGCTCGGACGGCCGTCCGGCTCTCGAGGATCTCTTCGGCAGCGTGACACAGGTCGCGCAATTGCAGCGCAAGCGCGGCCCGCTCGTGGTCGAGACCTACGGCATCGATCTGCTCGAAGGCCCCAAGGGCGACGTGCTCGATCGCTCGCCGCCGCCGGAAGCGCGGTAGCCCGGCGTCCCTTCCTCTACTGTCGTCCCTGCGAACGCAGGGACCCATACCGCCAGGGAGTGGTTTGACGAGGACTGGTCGTGAGCAGGTCTTCGCGCGGTACAGGCACCGCGCTCATCGATAGATCACGCGGTATGGGTCCCCGCGTGCGCGGGGACGACAGCAGTGTGTTGGGCAACAGCGGTGGTTATTAGCCGATCACCTCGGCCCTGGTCGCCGCCTGGCCCGGCCCATCCTGATCGCGCCAGAACCACACGGTCACGACGCCGGAGCGGCCGCGGACCTGCGTGAGCAGGGGGCCTGACAGAACGCCGTCGGGCGCGCCGTGGAAGTCGGCCGCATCCAGCAGCGTATCGGTCAGTGCGAGCCGCGCATCGTTCTGGGCGGCGACCTCCATCAGCCGGCTGGCGACGTTGACGGTGTCGCCGTTTGCCGTGATGTGCTGGTGGCTCTCGCCGAGACGGGAGGCGACGATCGGGCCGAAATGCGCTCCGATCTTGAAACCGAGACAGCCGCCGATCGCTGATGGCAGTGACGCGATCCAACGCTCGGCGCCGCGGTGCAGGTCGATCGAACATTTCAGCGCGCGCGCCGCATCGTCGGGCATCGCACTTGGCAGGCCGAACAGGATCATCGCGCCGTCGCCGAGAAAACTGGTGATCATGCCGCCGCAATCGACCGCGGTCTTGTCGATCAGCACGTGGAACGCCTTCAGAATGTCCTGCAGCTCGTCCGGATCGATCCGTTCGCTCAGCGCCGTGAAGCCCGAGAGATCGATGAAGACGACGGCGGCGTCTTGCCGGACCGGTTTCGACAGGAAATTCGGATCACGCGCCAGCCACTCCTGCACGGCCGGCGCCTGGAATTGCGCGAGCGACCGGCTCTTGGCGGCAAAATATTGCGTGCGGCGGCCTCCCGCCCACAATTGCACGCCGGCAAAGACTACCACCGGCGGCACGGCTGCGGCGAGCGTGGTCGCGGCGTTCAGCCAGACGCCGTGCGTGAACGCGAACAGGTTGAGGCCGGCCCAGGCAATCATCGCCGCGGCTGCCGCTGTGATGCCGAGCGCGCTGCGCCGCCAGGCGAGCAGGCCCACCAGCAGCATCGGCAGCAGGATTGCGGTGAGCGCGTCGGCGATGTGGACCTTGCGGTCGCGCACGATGCCGTCGCCGGCGACCAGATGGGTGATTGCGGTCGAGACCACCTCGACTCCCGGCATCAGGGAATCGAACGGCGTCGGATAGAAGTCGCCGCCGCCGGCGACCGAAGCGCCGATCACCACGATCCGGTTCTCGATCGCCGCGCGATTGAGCGTGCCGTCGAAGATGCTCTGGGCGCTGACAGTGCGGATGGTGCGGCGCGGGCCGTAATAGGTGATCGGCAGCGCGAAGTCAGTGTCGGTCGGCACCGCGCGGTCGCCGAGCATGAGATGATCCGGCGCGATCGTCAGCGGCTTGTCGAGCGCGCGCGTCGCAACGCGCAGGGGAAATGACAGCTCGACCTTGTCGCGCGTCCGGAACAGCATCGGCACCGCGAGCGGCGAGCCCGATTGTCCCGTCGCGACGTTGACGACGCCGACCTCGGCGTGATCGGCGAACGCCGGCAGCGGCAGCAGGAAGCGCTCGGCCTGCGGGAGAACGGCGAGGGGGCCCTGGCTGCTCGGCTCCACGGTCTCGCTTGCAGACGGGAAGATCGCCGCGGCGGCGAGCACCATGGGACCGGTGGCGAGCGTGTTGGCCAGCGTGGCGTCGCCGATCGCGGCGCTGCGGTCGACCAGAAGCAGGTCGATCGCGACGACTTTCGGCTTGAACTGCACGATGGTGTCGACCACGCGGGCGAGATCGGCGCGCGGCAGCGGATAGGTGCCGCCGCGCTTCACCACGGTGTCGTCGATCGCGACGATGGTGACGAGATCGGGCGCAGCCTTCACGCCGCGGACTTGCGTCCGCCAATCCGTCAGCGTCGCCTCGAGCCGATCGAGAAAGCGCAGATGACCGTTGGCGTGGCCGGCATAGATGCCCGCGCCCCACAGCGCGGTGAGGACGAGTGCCACCAGGATCTGAACGCGTCGGCTACTCATGCGGTCGGTCTGCAATCTTCCTGTGTCCAAATCTCATTGGCTGAGCCTTATCGACCCGGCCTCATTGTCCGAGGCGTGCCATCAGCGCGTCGATGCGCGGCTTGCCCCACTGCTTGACGCTCAGAGGGCCGGTCGCTTCCACGTCGACGCCTTCGCCGGGACCTAAAACGACGCCGCGCCCGCGGCTCCTGCGGGTCACGCCGACGCGGCCGTCGGCGACGAACACCGAAGTCTTTGCATCGGCGACGTCGACCGCCCATTTCGTCCCGCGCACGGCGGCGATCGCCTGCGGCGTCAGCACCTTGAAGGGATTGCCGCCGGGCTTTCTGGGGACCTCGACCAGCAGCGCTTTGCTGCTCAACTCCACGGAGTCTATATGTCCGTCGCGGTTGGCGTCCTTAAGTTCAAATCTGGCGCCGTTTTCCGCAACGATGGTGATGCCGTTGTCGCAGCGCCAGGTCTGCGTGCCGGCCGCCGATGGCGATGCCGTGCAGCCCGCATTGGTGGCAGGCTGCGCAGTCGCAGATCCAATCAACAGAAGCGACCCCGCCAGGGCGAAAAACCCTGTGCGCGCGAACCCTCTCATGCCAGCCTCCGTTTGCGTGCTCGGCACAGTTCAAGGCGATGTTGATACGGTACCGTATCACGCGCAGAGGCTGCTGAAAAGTGCCGAGGTTGCAGCTATTTTCTCGGCACGGCCATTTCCAGACGGGCGCGATCAACTTTCAGTCACGGCGCCGTGCGGTGTCAGCGCTCCATGCGCGATGGGCGAGTTGCTTCCGCCGTTCTGCCGACACGCGCGCGTGGCGGGAGAGGAAGGAGGGCCTGCGCGCACCAGCCCCGCGCAACGCTCCGGCGCTATGGTCGGGCCGATTTGATGACCACGAAAAGGACTTGGTTGGATGCGTTTAGGAAGGCGGCCGGTGAGGTCCGCTGACCGCTCCGATCCGGCCGAGAATTATAGTTAACAGACCCGCCTAAGTCCGTAGTTCTGCGGACTTTTTTCTCGAAATGGGACAGCGTGAACGCGCCGCCCCATATCCGCCCGAACTTAATCCGCATTTAACTAAAAGTCGCCTTAATGACGCTCCGACCTCCTGCGAGATGCTGGTCCCGGATCGTGACCAGCGGCACTTCGAAGGGGGACTGAGTGACACCGTCCTGGACGCAAGGCGAATGAGTACGAGTATCGCTGCGCAGAGTAACGCGGCACGGAAGTCCAAGAATTCATATCGGAAGCCTTCCCGGAAAATGACTGCGACCAATTGGCTTGGCGCCGCGGCGATCGGCTGCGCCGTGATCGGCGCCGGCTGGACCATCTACAGCAACGTGTTCGGCGCCAGCGTCTATCCGACCGTCGGCAGCATTGGCTACGACGAGCCCGTGATCAAGCGAGCGCCCAGGGTGGCGCTGCGCGAGGCCGGCGAGGCCATCAACGAAACCTTTGCGTTGTTGCCCGACCGGTTGCAGGTCGCCGCTCCGATCTCCCGCGAGATGTTCAACGAGCGCTTTGCCGCGGCTGCGACGCAGGGCGTGGCGTCCAATGCGGCGAGCGCTGCACCCGCAGCCCAGGTTGCTGTGGCCAAGGACGCGCCGAAGCAAGGCGTGATCGCGAAGGTCGCGGAAGTGCTGAAGCCTGCCGCGGCGAAGGTCACTGAGAAGGTTGCGGATGCTGCCAGGGGCAAGCGCGGCGCCGACGCGCCGGTGCAGCTGGCCTCGGCCGATCCGGCCGAGATCGTGCCGGCGCCCGAAGCAAAGCCAAAATCGTTTGCCGATCGCGCCAAGGCCGCGGTGATGTCGATCACCGGACCGCGCCAGTCGATGGTCGAAAAGCTCTGGGGCAAGCGTGAGCCGTCCGGCGGGCTGCTCGCTTACGCCTCCGCCGATGCCAGCGTGACCGCGTCGATCGCGCCGAAGGAGCAGAACCCGATGCTCGGCGGTTCGGCGCCCTATGAACGCGACACCGCGGTCTATGACATCACCGCCAAGACGGTTTACCTGCCCGACGGCACCAAGCTCGAGGCGCATTCCGGCCTCGGCTCCAATCTCGACGATCCGCGTTCCTCGCGGGTCCGCATGCGCGGGGTGACGCCGCCGCATATCTATACGCTGAAGCCGCGCGAGGCGCTGTTCCACGGCGTGCCGGCGCTACGCTTGACCCCGATCGGCGGCGAGAGCGCGATCTACGGCCGCGACGGCCTGCTCGCCCACACCTTCATGCTCGGCCCGAACGGCGATTCCAACGGCTGCGTGTCGTTCAAGGACTACTACGCGTTCCTCGACGCCTACCGCAACAAGGGCATCCGCAAGCTCGCCGTGCTGGCGCGGGTCGAGTGATCTCAGCTCATCCTGGATAATGCAAAAGGGCCGCTTGCAGCGGCCCTTTTCTTTTTGTGCCTCGCTCGCGCGTTTTCAGCCCGGCCAGCACTGGCCGCCGCCGTCGATCCGCAGCACCTGGCCGGAGACGAAGGCGCCCATGGGACCTGCGAAGAATTCGACGACGCGGGCGACCTCGTCGACGGTCGCGATGCGGTCGAGCGTGCCGGTCTCGACCATCCGGTCCGGGTCCACCGCGCGGGTGCCGAGGAAGCGGCCGGTGCGGGTATCGCCGGGCGCGATGCAGTTGACGGCGATGTCGTAGGGGCGGAGCTGGTCGGCCAGGCATCGCGTGTAGTGGGTGACGCCGGCCTTCGACACCGCATAGATCGAGCCCTGGGTGCGCCCCTTGAAGGCGGCGACCGAGCCGAGCGTGACGATGCGGCCGCGCTTGCGTTCCATCATGCCTTTTGCGACCGCCTGGCAGGTCAGGATGGTCGAGAGCAGATTGCGCTCCAGCACCGCGCGCACATCGGCCTCCTTGATGTGCACCGCGTCGTTCGGGTCGGGTTTGCCGCCGGCGGCTGCGATATCGCCGCCGGCATTGTGCACGAGAATGTCGATCGGGCCGAGCGCGGCTTCCGTCTCCGCAATCACGCGCGCGATGTCCTCACCCCTGGTGAGATCGCCGAGCACGCGCTGGCTGCGCACACCGAACTGCTGGCCGATCTCCGCGGCCACCGCGGTGAGGGTGGTGCCCTCGCCATATTCCGCCGGCCCGTTCTCGCGCATGCCGTGGATGGCGACATCGGCACCGAGCGCGGCGAGCTTCTCCGCAAAGGCGCGGCCGAGCCCGCGCCCCGCGCCCGTCACCAGCGCAACCTTGCCTGCCAGAAGCTTCGCCGTGTCATGCGATGTCATGATCTTGTTCCCGTTTTTGAAAGTTCAGTCGGTCACAAGATCTAACCCATTCGGCATCACCTGTACCAGTGATCCCTTCATGCCGCGCTTGCGGCCATGGCCTTGCGCAGCGCCATCTCGGTCGCGATCGCTTCTCTCACTGTGGGGCGCGCCTGCATGCGTTCGAGATAGGAAGCGAGCGACGGCCATTGCGCGACGTCGACACCTGCGGCACGGAGCAGCAGCAAAGCCCAGGCGAGATGTGCGTCCGCAACGGTGAAGCGTTGGCCCACGAGGAATTCACGGTCCGTCAGATGCGCTGCTGGCACCGACAACGTCTGTGCGATCCTTGCGCGCGGTTTGGCGAGCGAGGCATCGTCCTTGTACCAGAAGGTCGGAAACAGGAAGGCCTTGTGGATCTCGGTGCCGATGAAGCTCAGCCATTCCTGCAGGCGGTAGCGATCGGGATCGCCGGGCGGCGGCGCAAGGCCGCGCTCGGGCTTCAGGTCGGCGATGTATTGCAGCACCGCTGCGCTTTCCGTCAGCCGCTCGCCGTTGTCCAGCACGAGGACCGGCACAGCGCTCTTCGACGAAATGCCGCGAAAATCGCTGTCGTCGTCCGCGACTGTCTTGGTCGCGAGATGCACCAGATGATAGCGCGCATCGAGGCCGGCTTCCATCAGCGCGATGCGGCTCGCAAGCGAGCAGGCCATCGGCGAGAAATAGAGCTGCAGCATCGCGTTGCCCCGCTATGTCAGCGCATCGCCGCGCGCGATGATCGCGAAGCGGTCGGATAGCTCGGCGAGCGCAACCTCGTGGATGGCCCGGGCGTCCAGCGTGCCGCCGCGTCCGTCGGGCAGGTCGCGCGTGGCGCAGGAATCGGCGTCGATCGTCGTGCGAAAGCCGAGGTCGAGCGCGGCGCGCGCCGTGGAGCTGACGCACATATGTGTCATGAAGCCGGCCAGCACGATGTTCTTGCGGTCGGTCGCGTCAAGGCGCGCCTTGAGATCGGTGCCGGCAAACGCATTGGGCAGCTCTTTTTCGATCACCAGCTCGCCGGCACGGGGCGTGAGCTCAGCGACAATGGCGCCCCGCTCGGCGGCGCGATCGAACAGACTGCCCGCCTTGCCGCGGTGGGCGATATGGATGATCGCGGCTCCGCTCTCTCGGGCCCGCGCCAGCAGCGCAGCTGCCCGCGCGATCGCGGGCCTGGCGTCGGGCAAGGCGAGGGGGCCTGTGAGATATTCGTTCTGGATGTCGATCAGCACCAGTGCGGCGTTGCCAAGTCGCGGCGGGTTGAGGTCGGCACCGGCAAGCTGCAGCAGGGTCTTTGCGGTCGTCATGGTCTGGAAATCTCCGGGGCAAAAGGCACGACGAGCATAGCCCCATGAGCACCTGCCGATATGCAGGGATATTGCAGCTGGTGGCTGCGATATTGCAGGCTGCGCCCGGCCGATATAACCTCGAGCGATGAACTGGGACGATCTGCGCATCATCGCTGCCGTCAGGGACGAGGGCACTTACGCCGGCGCCAGCGCGCGGCTGCGCATCGACGAGACGACGGTCGGGCGCAGGCTGTCGCGCATCGAGCGTGCGCTCGGCCTGCGTCTGTTCGAGGCCGCCGACGGCGTCCGCAAGCCGACACGGCAATGCGAAGCGGTGCTGGCGCATGTCGAGGCGATGGCGGCGCATGCCGCCGAGATCGGCCGCGTCGGCGAGAGTCTGGCAGGTCCGGTGGGACGCCTGCGCATCGCCTCCACCAACACGGTCGCCGAGGAGGTGCTGTCGCCGCGCGCGAGCAATTTCCTGCGCGCCAATCCCGGCCTGACGCTGCAATTCCTCACCTCGAGCGAGAACGTCAAGTTCTCGCGCTGGGAAGCCGACCTCGCCATCCGGCTGCGCAAGCCCGACAAGGGCGACTTCGCGATCTCAAAGCTCGGTGAGACCCGCATCTACTATTTCGAGCCTGTTGCGAGGGACGCCGAGCCGATGCTGTGCGCCTATCCGGACGAACTCGGTGCCATTCCCGAGATGCAATTCCTGCGCACGAAGCAAGCCCGCTCGCGCTGCGTCACCGACAACGTTCGCGTCATCCGCAGCCTGATCCTCTCGTATCAGGCCGCAGGCGTGCTGCCGGAGTATGTTTGCGCGGATCTGCTCGGCGATCGTCGCCTGCGCGCGACGCTGCTGCCGAAACGGCGCGACGTCTGGCTGCTCGTGCAAAATCACCTCAAGCGCGACGCCGCAACGCGCGTGACGATCGACTGGGTGAGGGCGTGTTTTCAGGACATGTCGCGCAGTTGAGGCGTTGCTGCGGTGTGACGATCGCGTCACAGCGAAAGGCGCGTGACGAAAAAATCTTGCACTCCCCTCTTGCAACCCGAACGTGCTTCGTCTATTAGCCCGCTCCTTCGCTAGGCCATGGGTTCGGGCTCTCTGAGATCCCGACTGGCGCGGGCCGCTCTGCGGTTTCGTGTTCCGCCGAATGAAGCAGAAACGCAGGACGTAGCTCATGGAGAGCGTCGGGCTTGAACACCCGAAGGCATCGGTTCGATTCCGGTCTCTTGCACAAAGGATAGCTCAGTTTGGTAGAGCAGATGACTGTTACTCATCGTGACGCGGGTTCGAATCCCGCTCCAGCGCTCCGTTTCAGCCTGAAAAGCTGATACCTCTGACGAGGACCGGACGCGCGCTTCAGTCGCCGTCCGGCCGTTTTGCCCAAAAAGGCTTCCGACCGAACAACGACACTGTGAAACCGGCTCCGTGCCGCGGTGGATACCGCTTGCGCTGATGCCGGGTGGCTTCGTGCGAACGCCCGACGCGTGTCGGGCGATCGCGCGCGTGCGCCCGTCATCGTGCAAGCTCAAGCCACGGCCCGCCGATTTTTCAGGAAGCGTCGTCCGCGTCCTCACGTCCTTTGCAAACGAAACCTGTTGTCCGGCATCCGGCCGGGCGCAAACGATGGAGGCGTGTCATGACCTGGCACTTGCTGACGACCACGGTCACCGTGAAGGACGGTGAGCGCGCGCTACTCACGCGAAACGGCCAGCTTGAGCGTGTGCTCGCGCCTGGGCGGCATCGCCTGTTCGATCTGCGCAACGAGTTGACGGCCACCGTGTACAACGTCGTGGGGACCGAATTCCCCGCGGATCGCTACGCGGTGCTGAAGGCCGCGCGGCCTGATCTCGCCGCCGAGCTGTTCGAGGCGGTCGAGACCAAGGCGGACGAGGTCGCCATCGTCAGCCTCGACGGCCGGCCCGTGCATCTGATGACGCCCTGGCAGATCCGCGTCTACTGGAAGGTCGCGACCCGCATCGATGTCGAGCGCATCGATGTGTCCAGCGATCCCCGGGTCGATGCGCGGCACCTGACCATGATCGAGCGGAGCCGCTCGACCGTCGTGAGCGAGACGGTGGTCGAGAACCACGAGGCCGGCCTGCTCTATGTCGAGGGCCGGCTGGTGCAGCGGCTCGCGCCCGGCCGGCACGCTTTCTGGACCGTCGGCCGCAAGATCGAGGTGAAGCGCCTCGACCTGCGGCCCCAGGCGGTCGAGATCACTGCGCAGGAGATGCTGACCAGGGATCGCATCGCGCTGCGGGTGACGCTGACGGCGTTCCGCCGGGTGGTCGATCCCGAGCGGACGGTGGCGACCGTGCCCGACGTGGATGCGTGGCTGTACCGGCTGGTGCAGTTCGCGATCCGCGAAGCGGTCGCCGGTCGGACGCTGGACGAGGTGCTGTCCGCGAAGGCGGCGCTGGACGCGGAGCTGCGCGACTATGTGCGGGCACGCGTCGCGGAGTCCGGCGTGGAGGTGACCGAGCTCGGCGTCAAGGATGTGATCCTGCCCGGCGAGATCCGGGAACTGGTGAACAAGGTGGTCGAGGCGGAGCGGGTCGCCAAGGCGAACCTGATCCGCCGGCAGGAGGAGACCGCGGCGACGCGTTCGCTCCTGAACACCGCACGCCTGATGGAGGAGAACCCTCTGCTGCTGCGGCTCAAGGAGCTGGAGTCGCTGGAGCGGCTGGTCGAGAAGGTCGGCCGCATCGATCTTCACGCCGGCAACGGCGAGGGCCTCGATGCTCTCCTGACCCGGCTCGTGCGCCTGAAGGCGCCCGAGAGCGCATGAAGCGGAAGGGCCGCCCACGGGCGGCCCTTCACATGTCTGTCGTGTTCATTTGGCGTGAACGCGTGAGCGTGCCGGTGCGACCAAGATAACTGAGCGGGATTGCAGGCGCGCGACGGTTGCGTAATCTCGCGAACAGTCTCGATCAAGGCAGGCGCATGACCGCTCTCTCGCAAACCATCCGGCCGTCGAAGGCGCAATCGCGGGAATGGAAGGCGATCGTCGTCCTGATCCTGTTGATCCCGGTGCTGTGGTCGCCGCCGTTCCTGTTTCGCTTCTTCCTGTACCAGCCGTTCAACATCCCTTCGGGTTCGATGGCACCGACGCTGATGATCGGCGACTATGTCTTCGCCTCGAAGTTCGCTTATGGATACGGACCCTATTCGTTTCCGTTCGCATCCTCGCTGATCACGCACCGCGTCTTCGCCGCGGAGCCCGAGCGTGGGGACGTCGTGGTATTCCGGACGCCCAAGGACACATCGGTCGATTACGTCAAGCGCGTGGTCGGACTGCCCGGCGACCGCATCCAGATGCGGCAGGGGCAACTTGTCCTCAACGACAAGCCGGTGAATCGCGTGCCGCTGAAAGAGGTGGACGGCGAAGCCGCCTGCGGCACCGACGACGCGAAGGCCAAAAGCTGGCTTGAGACGCTGCCGAACAGTAGGCCCCACGGCCCGTCCTACACCACCTACGACTGCATCGAGAACGGCTATTACGACAACACCAACGTCTACACGGTCCCGCCGGGCCACTTCTTCGTGCTCGGCGACAATCGCGACAACTCCACCGACAGCCGCGTGATGGCGACGATCGGCTTCATCCCCATGGACAATCTCGTAGGCCGAGTGACGCGGATCATCTGGTCGCTCGACGATGACGGCGAGCCGCGCTTCGAGCGGATGGGGAAGGTGCGGTGAGGCTTTAGTCTCTCCACCCGTCATTCCGGGCTCGCGCCCAAGAGGGCGCGCCCCGGAAGGACTGGGGATAGAGCGTGCCCAAACAAAAACCCCGGCATCGCTGCCGGGGTTTCGTAGGTCTTGAGGTGGTTGGACCTTAGAAGTCCATGCCGCCCATGCCGCCGCCGGGGGGCATCGCCGGACCGGCGCCGCCCTTCTTGGGCAGCTCGGCGACCATGGCTTCCGTGGTGATCAGCAGGGCCGCAACCGAGGCTGCGTTCTGGATCGCGGTACGGACCACCTTGGTCGGGTCGATGATGCCCTTCTTGACGAGGTCGGCGTATTCGCCGGTCTGGGAGTCGAAGCCGTAGGCGTACGCCTTGTTCTCCAGCACCTTGCCGACGATCACCGAGCCGTCTTCACCGGCGTTGATCGCGATCTGGCGAGCGGGAGCCGACAGCGCCTTGCGCACGATCTCGACGCCGGTCTTCTGGTCGTCGTTCTTGGTGCGCAGGCCCTTGAGCTGCTCGGAAGCACGGAGCAGGGCGACGCCGCCGCCCGGGACGATGCCTTCCTCGACAGCCGCGCGGGTCGCATGCATCGCGTCATCAACGCGATCCTTGCGCTCCTTCACCTCGACCTCGGTCGCGCCGCCGACGCGGATCACCGCGACGCCGCCCGCGAGCTTGGCAAGACGCTCCTGGAGCTTCTCACGGTCGTAGTCCGAGGTGGTCTCCTCGATCTGCGCCTTGATCTGGGCCACGCGCGCCTCGATGTCGGCCTTCTTGCCGGCGCCGTTGACGATCGTGGTGTTCTCCTTGTCGATCATCACCTTCTTGGCGCGACCGAGCATGTTGAGCGTGACGTTCTCGAGCTTGATGCCGAGATCTTCCGAGATCGCCTGGCCGCCGGTCAGGATCGCGATGTCCTGCAGCATGGCCTTGCGGCGATCGCCGAAGCCCGGAGCCTTGACGGCCGCGACCTTCAGGCCGCCACGGAGGCGGTTCACGACCAGGGTGGCGAGGGCTTCGCCTTCGACGTCCTCGGCGACGATGACCAGCGGCTTGCCGGTCTGCACCACGGCCTCGAGCAGCGGGAGCAGCTCGTTCAGCGAGGAGAGCTTCTTCTCGTTGATGAGGATGTAGGCGTCGTCCATTTCAACGCGCATCTTGTCGGCGTTGGTGACGAAGTAGGGCGAGATGTAGCCGCGGTCGAACTGCATGCCCTCGACGACGTCGAGCTCGGTCTCGAGCGACTTGGCTTCCTCGACGGTGATGACACCCTCGTTGCCGACCTTCTTCATGGCGTCGGCGAGGAACTTGCCGATCTCCGCGTCACCGTTGGCCGAGATGGTGCCGACCTGGGCGATCTCGTCGTTCGAGGTGACCTTCTTGGAGTTCTTTTGGAGGTCCGCAACGACGGCTTCGACCGCGAGGTCGATACCGCGCTTGAGGTCCATCGGGTTCATGCCGGCGGCGACCGACTTGGCGCCTTCCTTCACGATCGCCTGGGCGAGCACGGTGGCGGTGGTGGTGCCGTCGCCGGCCGCGTCAGCGGACTTGGAGGCGACTTCGCGCACCATCTGGGCGCCCATGTTCTCGAACTTGTCGTCGAGCTCGATCTCCTTGGCGACGGTGACGCCGTCCTTGGTGATGCGGGGAGCGCCGAACGACTTGTCGAGCACGACGTTGCGGCCCTTCGGACCGAGCGTGACCTTCACCGCGTTGGCGAGAACGTCGACGCCGCGCAGCATCTTGTCGCGCGCTTCAACCGAGAATTTGACTTCTTTGGCTGCCATCTGAAATTTTCCTTGAGGTGTTTGACTGGAGGGAGAGAGGGGCTCTTAGGCCGCCTTCTTCTTGGAAGCGGGGACGTCGAGGACGCCCATGATGTCGCTTTCCTTCATGATCAGCAGATCGACGTTGTCGATCTTGACCTCGGTGCCCGACCACTTGCCGAACAGCACACGGTCGCCGACCTTCAGGTCGATCGGGATCAGCTTGCCGGCTTCGTCGCGGCCACCCGGGCCGACGGCGACGACTTCACCCTGGGAGGGCTTTTCCTTGGCAGTGTCGGGGATGATGATGCCGCCGGCGGTCTTCTCTTCTGCGTCGATACGCTTGACCACGACGCGGTCGTGAAGCGGACGGAATTTCATGCAGCTCTCCTAAGCATTTGCACGAGTTGATGATTTTCAGATTGTTAGCAATCGATGCCCGCGAGTGCTAGCACAGGCGAGGTTGAAATAGGACAGGAATTTTGCGGGGGCAAGGGCTTCTAGCAGAAAATTTGGCGCTCAGAAGGCCTCCCTGCCAGAATCTCCTAACCATCGTTAACCGGCGCCGGGACCGTATTAGCACGGAGCCATGTCTGCTGCTAAAGCATTGAATTTCAACAGCTTGTTAAACTTTTGGGCTTGAGATGGGTTGTCAGTTTGCGTCACATTTCTCTCATGTGAGCGCATCAGTACCGGGTGGCTCGTAAAGGCGCACACCGACTAGCCGCCCCTTGAATGCGCTCCTGCAAAGGAGGTTGGCATGGGCTTGCGGAGTGGGGGCGTTTCCGAGGACTTCCGGAAACAGCTTTTGGGTTACGGGCTGACGACCGCGCAAATTCTCTATCGGATGCCGGATCATCCCTCGCTGCTCCAGACTTACGTCTGGCAGAACTACGACATGTTTCCAAAATTTCCGGCGCTGAAGGATTTCCTGGCGTTCTGGCAGGAGAGGCTCGACGGTCCGCTCCATTCGGTGACCGTGGCGCATTCCAAGCTGATCAGGCCGGCCGAGCTGCGCGCGGTGGACGGCGTGTTCCGGCTGCATTGAGAGGGGATGCGTAGGGTGGATTAGCCGGCGGCTGCGCGAAGCGCGGTCGCCGGCGTAATCCACCTCTTTGCTCTCCACGCGTCGAAAGAGAAGTGGTGGATTACGCCTTCGGCTAATCCACCCTACAATTTCGCATTCTGTGCTAGCCTCCGCCCATAACAACAACGGGAGGCGGCCCATGGCCAAGAAAGCAAAATCGCGCAGCGCAGCCCAGGCCGCGGTGAAGAAGCGGAGCGGAGCCAAGGCTCCCGCGAGATCATCCGCGCGCAAGGCCGTCAAGGCGAAGGCGCACACGACGCCTGCCAAGTCCTCCGCGAAAAAGCCCGCACGTCCCAGACAGCGCATCGCCATCAGCCATCACCGCGAGGAAGATTTCAAGGCCGACGGCCTGCGCGCCTACGCCAAGTACCGCGACCTCGGCATTGCCGAAGCCAGTCACGGCCTCGCGCAAGCGCACGTCATCCGCCTGCAAGGCCCCTGCGATCCCGCCGAAGTGTCGAAGCTGCACTTCCACGACGTCGAATTCCAGATGGTCTACGTGCTCAAGGGCTGGGTGAAGACCTACATGGATGGCCAGGGCGAAACGCTGATGAAGGAAGGTAGCGCCTGGACCCAGCCGCCGAAAATCAAGCACATGATTTTGGATTACTCGGATGACGTCGAGCTGCTGGAGGTGATTTTGCCGGCGGAGTTCAAGACGGTGGAGCTGAAGGCGTAGTTGCTCCGCTCGCAATGACGGGGTGCTTCGTAGCCCGGATGAGCGCAGCGATATCCGGGAAAGTCTCTCCGCGGCGAAGCTGGTCCCGAATATCGCTGCGCTCATCCGGGCTACGGGACCGTCGCTACGCCAACACCCCCACCACCGCCCCCATCAGGCACGTCGTCAGCGTCCCCGACACGATCGACTTCAATCCGAGCGCGTTGATCTCCTCGCGGCGCCCCGGCGCCATCACACCCAGGCCGCCGATCATGATGCCGAGGCTGGCGAAATTGGCGAAGCCGCACATCGCGTAGAGCATGATCAGGCGCGAGCGCGGATCGAGCGCGTCGGACGACAGCTTCGAGAAGTCGACATAGGCGATCAGCTCGTTGAGCACGGTCTTGGTGCCCATCAGGCTGCCGGCCGTCACGGCCTGGTCCCAGGGCAGCCCCATCAGCCAGCACACCGGCGCCATCACGAGGCCGAGCAGGCGCTGCAACGAGATCGCGGCGCCGCCGATATCGGGCAGCAGGCCCAGCATGGCGTTGACGAGATAGACCAGCGCCACCAGCACCAGCAGCATAGCGACGATGTTGATCAGCAGTTCGATCCCCGCACTCGTCCCCTTCACGATCGCATCCATCGTGCTGGCGACCTCCATCTCGGGATCTTCCAGCGCGCCGCCGGTGCGCTTGTCGGATGTCTCCGGCACCATGATCAGGCTGACGAGGATCGCGGCCGGCGCGCCCAGCACGGAGGCGATGACGAAATGCGCGGCGGCGTCAGGAATGAGCGGAGCAAGGAGCGTCGCATAGAGCACCAGCACCGTGCCGGCGATGCCGGCCATGCCGCCGGTCATCACCAGGAATAATTCGCTGCGCGTCATCTGCTTAAGATACGGCCGCACGAACAGCGGCGCCTCGACCATGCCGAGGAAGATGTTGGCGGCGGTCGAGAGCCCGACCGCGCCGCCGACCCCCAGCGTCCGTTCGAGCAGCCACGCCATGCCGCGCACGACCGGCGGCAGCACGCGCCAATAGAACAGCAGCGTCGTCAGCACGCTCATGACCAGCACGATCGGCAGCGCCTGGAACGCCAGGATGAAATCGGCGCCAGGCACCTTCGCGTCGAAGGGCAGGGGACCGCCCCCGATATAGCCGAACACGAAGGAGGAGCCGGCGCGCGAGGCCGCGGAGATCGCGCCGACCGCGTCGTTGATCGCCCCAAAAGCTCGTGCGACGACGGGCACTTTCAGGAGGACGGCCGCGGTGACGAAGGTCGCGACGAGGCCGATCGCCGCCTGCCGCAGCGAGACGGCGCGCCGATTCTCCGCCAGCGCGAAGGCTATCAACAGCAATGCGAAAATGCCGAGTGCCGATTGCAAGCGCAGCATGATGTCCCCAAAGCCCCAATGATTATGGCCGCGCCCGCGTTGCAAAGGCAATGCCGGGACATGCGGGAAAGGTCCCGCTGTTGACAAGCAGGTCCGCCTCAGTCACGCGAGGGCACGTCGATATCAGGGGGCGGACGGTCCGGGGTGACCCAAGAGGCGATGCCAGAGCAGCCAACATCAACCAGTCCGCCGGTCAGTGCCCGTGCGCTCCTCGCCCACCGCGCCTTCCTGTTCTTCCTGCTCTCGCGCAGCCTGTCGCGCTTCTCCAGCCAGATCGCGGCGGTCGCGATCGGCTGGCAGATCTATGATCTCACCGGCTCGGCCTTCGACCTCGGCATGGTCGGCCTCGTGCAATTCCTGCCCACCGCGCTGCTCGTGTTCGTCGCCGGCCACGCCGCCGACCGCTTTGAGCGCAAGCGCGTGGTCCAGCTCTGCCAGCTCGTAGAAGCCGCGACCGCGCTCTATCTCGCAATCATCACCTATCTCGGCGCGGTCAGCGAGGTGCA